>CAUPXZ010000054.1:0-37692 GCA_963515135.1 uncultured Duganella sp.
TTGAGATGACCCTGCGCGGCTCCGGATTCTGGTCGTAGAACTTGCGCAGTGCCGGGGCCATCTTGTTGCACAGCGTGCCGGCCACGATCATCACGTCGGATTGACGCGGCGATGGACGGAACACCACGCCGAAGCGGTCCATGTCGTAACGGGCTGCGCCCACGTGCATCATTTCGACCGCGCAGCAGGCCAGACCGAACGTCATCGGGAACATCGAACCCGTACGCGCCCAGTTGATCAGCTTGTCGGCCGAGGTGGTGATGAAACCTTCGTTTAATACGCCTTCAATAGCCATGGCTTATTCCCAATCAAGGGCACCTTTCTTCCAGATATACCAAAAACCGACCACGAATTCGGCGATGAACACCATCATCGTAACGAAGCCCTGCCAGCCCAGTTCGCGCATGGATACGCCCCATGGGAAGAAGAATGCCGTTTCCAGATCGAACAAAATAAAGAGAATTGCGACGAGGTAGTAACGCACGTCGAATTTCATGCGCGCGTCTTCGAAAGCTTCGAAGCCGCATTCATACGGGGACAGCTTGGCTGCGTCAGGCTTTTTCGGGCCCAGGATGTGGCCCAGCACTTGGGGAGCGATACCTACGCCGAGACCGACGAGGATAAACAACAGGACGGGGAGATAATTTTCGAGGTTCACGATTGAAGAGCTTATGTTGAACGATCAGATTAAAGGACACATCGCGCTGTTCTGCGGTGCGCTTAACGTTCGCCCCAATCGTAAAACTGCTCAGACCAGGATCGAACGACACATCCTCGTAAAAAAGCCAGCTTGGTACCACCCTTGCTGGCCTATGTTCTGGTGCCGACGACGAGACTCGAACTCGTACAGCTTGCGCCACTACCCCCTCAAGATAGCGTGTCTACCAATTTCACCACGTCGGCATAAGGCCGTTATTTTACTTCGTTTTCACGCGGTTGTTAATCCCGTATTGCGTCAAAACAAGGAAAAATCGATAAATCTTTAACTATTTTTTCTACTCACAAAGATACTGCCAAAACTATGAGCAAACAACTTAAAAAATTATCAACAGCACTAAATTACTACAGAGATTATATTACTTTGGAATAGAGTTTGCTGGAGCCGGTGCAACTGGCGCCGAAGCGGCTGGGGCGGCAGGCGCGGCAGCTGGGGCTGCACCAGGCGCAGCCGGTGCGGTCACTTGCGCGCGATCCATGACGCCACCACTGACATTGTTGGCACGGTGAGTGGTGATGTACGACAGGCTCAGCGTAGCGATGAAGAAGATCGCGGCTGCCACGCCGGTTGACTTCGACATGAAGTTGGAGGAGCCGGTGGCGCCAAACAGGCTGCCGGAAGCGCCGGAGCCGAAGGCCGCACCCATGTCGGCGCCCTTACCGTGTTGCAGCAGCACCAGGCCGATAATGGCGATGGCGGAAACCACCTGCACTACGATAACCAGATTAAAGAAGTTCATGTTATTCCGTTCCAAATTAAAAGTTTTGTATCGTTTTGTTTCTACTGCGTGTTTCTACTGCAATTCACTGCAATTTATACGGCCTGAATAATCCCGAGGAAATCACTCGACTTTAACGCGGCGCCGCCAATCAGGCCGCCGTCAATATCCGGCTGCGCCATCAATTCTTTTGCATTCTCCGGTTTCATACTGCCACCGTAGAGTATTTTCACTTCCGCTGCCGCAGCGGCGTGCTTTTTCGCCAGGCATTCACGCAAGAAGCGATGCGCGTCCTGGGCGATCTGCGGCGTGGCGGTCTTGCCGGTGCCGATCGCCCATACCGGCTCGTAGGCCAGCACGATCTTCGTCACATCTTCCGCCGCCAGCACATCCAGCACGGCCTGCAGCTGGGCGCAGATCACTTCCTCGGTCTGCCCTGCTTCGCGCTCGGCCAGCGATTCGCCGACGCACACCACCGGGGTCAGGCCGGCCGCCAGCGCCACCACCGTCTTTTGCGCCACCAGCTCACTACTTTCGTGGTGATAGGAGCGGCGCTCGGAGTGGCCGCACAGAACGTAAGTGGCGCCGAAGTCCTGCAGCATCGCTGCGGAAACTTCGCCAGTATACGCTCCACTGGCGTGAATGGACACATCTTGTGCGCCCCACGCCACGGCGGTGCCGGCCAGCTCATCCTGGCACTGGGCCAGATACGGCGCCGGCACACATACCGCACAGTCGGCCCCAAAGTCGTTCAGACCGGCGACGATCCCCGACAACAGTGCCGTGTTGGCGGCGCGGCTGCCGTTCATTTTCCAGTTGCCGATAACGAGTTTGTGACGCATAGCTTGCCTAGTGGGGTTTGATAACCCACCATTTTACCGCGCTAAAAAACACGTGGTCAAACAGGCAAAGCCTCTCCCCGGCTATTTAAAACCGTAAATTTACTACGCATTTTACAACGAAATCACGCTTAGATCACCTGCAACATGATTTTTCCGACATGCGAGCTGCCCTCCATCAGCGCGTGCGCGGCGGCCGCCTTCTCCAGCGGGAAGACGGTGTGGATCACCGGCTTGAGCTTGCGCTCGGCCATCATCGGCCAGACTTTTTCCTTCAGTTTTTTGGCGATGGCGCCTTTGAATTCGGCCGAGCGCGGGCGCAGGGTGGAGCCGGTGACGGTCAGGCGGCGGCGCAGCACCTGGCCCATGTCCAGCGTCGATTTGGCGCCGCCGAGCGTGGCGATGATGGCGATGCGGCCATCGTCGGCGAGGCAGGAGACCTCACGTGGCAGGTAGTCCCCGGCCACCATGTCCAGAATCACGTCGACGCCGCGGTCGTTGGTCAGCGACTTGACGACGGCCGCAAAGTCCTCGGTTTTGTAGTTGATACCGCGCTCGGCGCCGAGCTGCACACAGGCCGCGACCTTGTCGTCCGAGCCGGCGGTGGCGAACACGCGATGCCCCATCGCCGAGGCCAGCTGGATGGCGGTGACGCCGATGCCGGAGCTGCCGCCCTGCACCAGCAGGGTCTCGCCGGCGGTCAGCTGCGCCCGGTCAAAAACGTTGCTCCAGACTGTGAAGTAATTTTCCGGAATTGTCGCCGCTTCCAGCATCGACCAGCCTTTTGGCACCGGTAAAACTTGCTGTATCGGAGCAACAACATACTCGGCATAGCCGCCGCCCTGCACCAAAGCGCAGACGTGGTCGCCGATATCGAGGGTGGTGTAGTCGAGATCGCCATCGACGATTTCGCCGGCCACCTCCAGGCCGGGGATGTCGGACGCGCCCGGCGGCGGCGCGTAATTGCCCAGGCGCTGGAACACGTCGGGGCGGTTGACGCCGGCGGCGTGCACCTTGATCAGCACCTCGCCGGCCTTCACCGCCGGCATCGGGCGCTCGCACAGTTTCAGGACATCGGCCGGGCCGGGTTGGGTGATTTCAATCGCGCGCATCGCTTGTCCTTTATAGGTAAAACGCGATTTTACCCCTGCCGTCGTTCCCGCGCAGGCGGGACGACGATCAGCCGCCGCCGGTGCGCGATTTTTGCGGCAGCGGTGTATTCAGGCGCCAGGCCGCCGACAGCGCCTGCCCTTCTTCAAGCTGCTCCGGAGTCATGGTCTTGACCACCGCCGCGCGCTGCTCAGCCGCGTTGGCAGAGCCGTTGGCCGCCGCCAGATTCCATAATATATAGGCAATCACATTATCCTGCGGCACGCCCCCCATGTGATACCGGTACATCAGCCCCAGCACCTGCTGCGCCTGCGTATGCCCCTGCTCGGCCGCCTTGCGGAACCACGACACGGCCTGCTTGTGATCCTGGATCACCGCATTGCCGGTGTAATACATGGCGCCCACCACGTACTGCGCATCGGCCTTGCCCTTCAGCGCGGCCTTGCGATGCCATTCCAGCGCCGCCTTGTAATCCTGCGGCACGCCGCGCCCCATGTAGTACATCAGCCCCAGCAGATGCTCGGCATCCGTGTTACCGGCTTGCGCCAGCGGCCGTATCTCTTTCAATGCCACCGCATAATTCTTGCTGTTGTACGCGGTCGCCCCTTCGGCGAATCCTGCCATCGCGGCCTGCTGCCAGCCCAGGGCGATGACGATCGCTAGTATGAATTTTTTCATATCGCGTTATATATAAGGTGTGTTCTTACTTCCAGCTGACTTTGCCCAGGCCATCGACCGACACATTGCGGTTCAACGGCTTGCCATACACGATGACCGATCCCAGGCCACTGAGGTTCAGCGTCGCGTTGGTTTTGGCGGTCACCGTGGCGTTGCCCAGGCCGCTCAGGTCGACATCGACCGAATCAGCCTGGAACTGCTGCGCGTTCAGGCCGCCGACGCCGCCCAGGTTGGCTTTCAGCATTTTGCTGCGTCCGCCCAGCGTGATATAGCCGGCGCCGCGCAGGTCGAGGTCCGCCTCGTCGTTCTCGCTGAGCCACACGTTCATGCTGCCGACCCCGCCCAGGTTGGCCTTCACCATCCGGTAATCGCAGACGACTTTCATGCTGCCGGCGCCGTCCATGGTCAGGTCCAGTTTATCGCCGCTGAAACCGTTGATTTCGGTCTGGCCGACGCCCTCGGACACCACTTCACGCAACTTGGGCAGGACCAGCTCGGCGCGCGTGCCGCGCCCGATCTTGATGCCGCGCCCTTCGCTTTCCAGGTGCAGGATGTCGCCGGACTGCGACGCAGTCAGCCTGTCCAGGTAGCGCTTTTCGCCGATGATGCGCAGCGCCGGCGTGTCGCCCTGGCGCACCTTGAGATCGATGACGCCGTCGATCTTGACCCGCACCACGCGGGCGTCGATCGGAATCACGCGGGTTTCAGTGATCTCCTCGGCGGCGCCGGCGCGGCCGAACAGCGCGCAAAACGCGGCAAACAGCAAGCCGAACTGGAAAAGCTTCTTCATATCGAATCCTCTGATGTTGATACAGCCATCATAGCCCGCGCGCGCGGGCCAGCCACCGGGGATTGCGACGAACTGCACAAAATGGCGACTGGACGGCAAAAAGTCGTTCCCGCGCACGCGGGAACCATGGAACGCCTGCGCTCCCAACCCGGCATGGGCCGCGGCGCGGGAATGACGATGCCCGCCTAGCGGTTGACGATGCGCGCCACCATGCCGGCGCGGCCGGTGCGATCGAAGGCGGCGGCCGAGATGGTGCCCTTGGCGGCGATCGGCCCGGCAACCGGCTTGCTGCGCGCAGTCGGCGCACTGCCATCGGTGGTATAGCGCAACGTCAGCCCCCGCAGCACATGGTTGACCAGCACCTTGCCGCCCTCCACCACCAGCCCAGGCGGCGCGATGCGATAGGCGACGTCGCCGCGCTCCAGATCCAGGCGTGGCAGCACGCGCTGGCCCAGCGCATTGACGAAGCCCGACCACGCGGCGCGCTGCAAGGCGGCCGCCTGTGCCGGATCGCCTGCCTGCGCCCAGGCCGGATCGGGCGCCCAGGCGCGTTCCGCCACCGCCAGCAGGCGCGGCATCATCAGGTAATCCAGCTGGCCGGTCGTGCGGATGGTCTCCGAAAACAGCGTCGCCTCCACACCCCGGATGCGCTTCCTGCCCGCCTCCGTCAACTGCGCGCTCAATGGCTTGAAGTTGTACACCGTATCGAGTTCCAGATACGCGCCCCAGTTGACGCCCGGTTCCTCCGGATTGGCGTTGGCCGCCATGTCCAGATACATATTGGTCACCGGCGCCAGCACGATGTCATAACCTGCATTGGCCGCCCGGTACGCGAAGTCTTCGTTGCCCGGCGTGTTATTCCACACATACAGGCTGAAACCCCGCTGCGTAAACCGCGGATTCGGCAACTGCTGCGCGCCTTCCTGCGCCGAACGGCGCGCGCCCAGTTCCTCCCAGCCGGAAGCAGTCATGCCATGCTTGCGCAGGATGCCGTCGACGCGGTCGTAAAAGTAATCCCACAGATCGGCCACGCTGGCCAGTTTCTCGCGCCGCATCAGCGCCAGGCTGACCGGCGACTGCTCCCAGGCGCCGTGCGGCAGCTCATCGCCGCCGACATGCATGGTCTTCAGCGGCACGCCCGCCTCGCGGTGCAGCGCCGCGATCTGCGCCACCACATGCTCGATGAACGCATAGCTGGACTCCAGACCCGGATTGATCACATGGTCGTTGTACTGCTGTGGCGAGCGATAGACCGAACGGTCGTCGAAATCGCTCAGCAGATACTGCGCCGCGCCCTGCTCGCCCGCCGCCGTCATGCGGTGATAACGCGCCTCCATCGCCTTGACCGCAGCACGCGCGTGACCCGGCATTTCCACCTCCGGTATCACCTCGATATGGCGGGCAGCAGCATAGCGCAGAATTTCCATATATTCGGCGCGGCTGTAATAGCCGCTGCCATGCGGATCATCCATGCGCGGGCCGGAACCATAGGCGGGCGGCAGGCGCACACCCTGCTGCGCGCTATGGCCGCGCACCGCGCCCAGGCCGGTCAGCTCCGGCAAGCCGCCGATTTCGAGACGCCAGCCCTCATCGTCAGTAAGATGGAAGTGCAGCTTGTTCAGCTTATAGGTCGCCATCAGGTCCAGCGTCTTCAGCACCACCTCTTTCGGCTGAAAATTGCGCGCCACATCCAGCTGGAAGCCGCGATAAGCAAAGCGCGGCGCATCGATCACATTCAGCTCGGGCAACTCAATTTGCGTGGCGGCCGCAGACGGCAACGGCAGCAGATCATGCAGCGACTGCAAGCCACGCGCCACGCCGGCCGCCGTATTGCCGGTGATGTTGATGCCGTCGTCGGCGCTGATGCCCAGCTCATACGCCTCCGGCGACTGCTGCGCATCCACCTGGCCGATACGCAGGCGCAGCGGCACCGGCGCACGCGACGCATCGCCCTGTGGCAGATAGCGTGCAAACAGGGCGCGGGCAAACGCCGTCTCGTATTTCAGGCCCGGCCCGGAAATGACTTGCGGCGCGCGCGCCAGCTGCACACGGCCGCTGCCGGTCTTCAGTTCCAGCGGCGTCGGGAACACCGGCGGCAGTGCGCCGGCGGACAACACGTCGGCCTGCGCATTGCGGCGATAAGTATCCTGCGGCGTCACCAGCACATGCCGATCCCCCGGCCGCTTCAGCTGCTCGGGGCGGTTCGGCAGCTGGATCTGATAATCGCTGACCGCGTACGCCACATCCGGCTCGGCATCGTAGACCAGGTACGGCCCCGCCGGCGCGCGCTCCATCTTGATCAGCACATCGGAAAAATAATAATCGATGTGCAGCGTGCGCCCCGCCTTCAGTCCCCTGAAGCCAGCCGCCGGCCGCACGCGATACAAGCCGCCGCCGACCTTCTCCATCAGCAGCTGGCCGTCCAGCGGACCGGTAACGATGCCGTACGCGGTATTGAAGTACAGCGACCAGCCCTGCGCCGGCAACGACTTTCCTTTCAGCGCGGTGACGCTAATGCGCGCCCTGGTGCGCGAGTGGGGGGCTGCCAGCTCGTTGCGCAGCACCTCCCAGCGCATCTGCAATGGCTCCTGTGGCGCCGCGTGGGTGGAGGAAGTCAGCGCGCTCAAAGCCAGCAAGCAGGCTGCAAGGTGGTAGCTCTTCATATTCAACAAACCTTGACATCAAAACATCAGATTGCCACATCCTGAGCGCGGCCGCATCATTTTTTCAGGTCTTGCCGCGCACCAGATCGAGCCAGGCGCGCGCGGCGAACGACAGGTGGCCACCGCGCCGCCAGGCCAGCATCAGTTTCCAGTCCAGCGCCGGCTCCTGCAGCTTGACCACCGTGAACTGGCCCTTTTCCAGCGTATCGCAGAATAGTTTGGGCAGCAGCGTGATGCCCACGCCCAGCCGCACCAGCGAGGCGACGAAATCCCATTGACCGCTACGGCTGCTGATGCGCGGCGTGAAGCCGGCGCGCAGGCAGGCGTCCGCGATCACTTCGTTCAGCGCGAAGCCTTCGCCGTAGAAGATGAAAGCGCATTCGGCCAGTTCGCCGAGCGCCACGCCGCGCCGCCCGCGCCACGGCGAATCCTTGGGCGCCAGCAGGCACATAGGGGAAGTGGTTAGCGGGAAGGAGTCGAAGTCCTGCCATGCGGCGGCGTTGGATGGATAGTCCAGCATCGTGCCCATTTCCAGCACGCCGCTACGCAGATCCGCCTCGATGCCCTGCGAACCGCCTTCGAACAGCTTGAGTTCTATCTGCGGATAGCGTTTATGGTAAGCGGCCAGCAACGGCGCCAGCGGCGCGTGCGCCTGCTGGGTGACGCCGATGCGCAAGTCGCCGCGCCGCAGTTGCTGCAAGTCAGCCAGTTCCACGCTCATCTCTTCATGCATCGCCAGCAGCGCCCGGCCGCGTTGCAGCACCACGTTGCCGGCGTCGGTCAGCGTGAAGCGCTTGCCGACGCGCTCCAGCAGCGTCAGGTCGAGCGACTGCTCCAGCTGCTGAATCATCTTGCTGACCGTGGGCTGGGTGACGTGCAGCGCCTCGGCGGCGCGGCTAAAGCTTTGCCGGTCGACCACCGCGACAAAATAACGCAGCGCGCGAATGTCCATCATCTATTCCAGTTAAGAATGGTTTTGATAATTTTAATTCATTTTATCTTTTATATTTCGCCGCCTAGAATGGCACAATGAAACGTATTGTCTACACATTGGCGCAGGTGCTGGGACTGATCGCGGCGTGGTATGCCGCCGACCGCCTCTCGGCCTGGCTTGGACTGCCCTTCTCCGGCGGCGTGGTCGGCCTGATCGTCATGGTCGTGCTGCTGCTGAGCGGCGTGATGCGTCCGGCCGCCATCGAACATGGCGCCGACTGGCTGCTGTCGAATATGCTGCTGTTCTTTATTCCACTGGTGGTGTCGGTGGTGCAGTTCACCGGCCTGCTGGAGCAGGACGGCCTGCGGCTGTTCGCCGCCATCGGCATCGGCTTCACCTGCGTGCTGCTGGCGACCGCCTTCACCGTCGAATGGGTGTGCCGCTTCGAGCGCGGCCGCAAACTGCGCCGCCTGCGCGCGGAGCGCGCCGCGTGAAGCCGCTGCTGTTCCTGCTGCTGACGCTCGGCCTGTTCTATGCGAATCAGGCTTTGCACAAGCGCTATCCGCGTTTATGGCTGACGCCCGCCATCGCCACCTCGGCGGTGTTGATCGCGGTGGTGCAGCTGTCGTCCACACCCTTTCCGGTCTACTTTGGCGACACGCGCTGGCTGTCATGGCTACTCGGTCCGGCGACGGTGGCGTTTGCGCTGCCGATCTACCAGTACCGCGACCTGGTGAAGGAACACTGGCTGGCTTTAACGCTGGGCAGCGTGGCCGGCATCGCCGCCTCGCTGGGCAGCACGCTGCTGCTGGACCGTTTGCTCGGCCTGCACGGCAGCATGGCGCAAAGCCTGCTGGCGCGGTCGGTATCGACGCCGTTCGCGCTTGAGGCCACGCGCCATCTCGGCGGCTCGGCGCAGTTGACCGGCGTGTTCGTCATCATCACCGGATTGTTCGGCATCCTGCTTGGGCAGGTACTGCTGGCGCGCCTGCCGCTGCGCATGCGCATTGCGCGCGGCGCGCCGTACGGCGCGGCGGCGCATGGCTTCGGCTTGAGCAAAGCCCGCTCGATCGGGCCGCAGGAAGGCGCGGTCGCCAGCCTGACCATGATCTTCAGCGGCGTGTTGATGGTGCTAATGGCGCCGCTTTTGGGTCATCTGATCACCACTGCATGATCCTGCGCGCCAGCAGCACGGCAATCACTAACTTACGCATCTTCCTATCCCTTGGTTTTCAAACGCAGCAGCAATACACTATGCGGCGTGACGCTGGCGTTCAACTTCTTGCCGGTGTCGCCGGATTTTCCGCCCCAGATGTCGCGCCATTCGTAGGTGGCCTGCTTGAAATCGACCGCCCGCTTGCTCAACTCGTCGCTGACGAAGTGCACTTTCCAGTCATAGCTGAGGCTAACCGCCTGCTCGCCGCGATTCAGCACCATCAGCGCCCACTCGTTGTTCGCCAGTGGCTTGGCCCAGTATTCCAGCTTGCCGTCGTCGAAGAACTTCCACGCCTGGATGCCGGCCTTGTCCTGATTGATGGCGATGACGTCCTTGTTGCTGAGGATGCGCAGCGTGGATTCCGGCATCTTGCGCAGGTCATTGCCGAGGATGAGCGGCGATGCCATCATCGCCCAGATGGCGAAGTGCGCGCGGTCTTCGTCCGCCGTCATGCCCATGCCGACTTCCAGCATGTCCATGTCGTTCCAGTGTCCGGGTCCGGCATGCTTGCGCAGGCCGGCCTGGCGGTCGAAGATGCGCAGCACGCCGAGGCGCGAGAACGCATCGTGATTCAGCTCGCAGTTCCAGCACGGGTAGATGTCGGCGCTGGTGCGCCACGAATGGCCGATGTCCCTGGCCCACTCCCACGGCTTGTTGTCGCCCCATTCGCACATGCTGAACAACATCGGCCGGCCGGCGGCGCGGATGGCGTCGCGCATGGTGGTGTAGGCGCCGATGGCGCTCAGGCCCTTGGTGTCGCACCAGTCGTACTTGACGTAGTCGATGCCCCAGTCGGCGTAGGTCTTGGCGTCCTGGTACTCATGGCCACGGCTGCCTGGCTTGCCACCGCAGGTGGTGGCACCGGCGTCCGAATAGATACCCAGCTTGAGGCCTTTGCCGTGCACATAGTCGGCCAAGGCTTTCATCCCGGACGGGAAGCGCTCCGGATCGGGGTGAATGAAGCCGTCCTTGTCACGCTTGCCGTGCCAGCAATCGTCGATGTTGACATACTGGTAGCCTGCGTCCTTGAGGCCCAGTTTGACCATGGCGTCCGCCGTGTCGCGGATCAGCTGCTCGTTGATATCGCAGGCGAACGAATTCCAGCTGTTCCAGCCCATTTGTGGGGCGTCGGCCAGGCCGTCGAATTTCTGCGCGTGGAGGTTGGCGCTGACAACCAGCGCCAGCAACATGAGCAGGCGCTTCATCGCTTGATCGCGTGCAGTTTGTCGGCATACTCCTTAATCAGCAGCAGCGAGCTGACGTCGGAATCGAACACCGCGTACAGGCCCTGTTCCTCCTGCGGCGGATCGCCTATGAAATCGTTGCCAGGCTTCCACCAGTAATCCGCATTGGCGGCGCGGCCCATGCCGCCCCAGGCCCAGAAATTGAAGCCGGCGATCGGATCGCCCTTCTGCGCGCGCGTGGTGACGATCTCGAACACTTCACGGTAGAAGCGGTCGCGGATCCTGGTGCCGGCCTTGATGCTGAACGACGGGCCGTCGCGGTCCAGGCCAAACTCCTCCAGCACGATGGGCTTGCCGAGTTGTTTGGCCAGCTCGATGTGCGAATTCAGATAATCGCGGCTTTTGCCGATGGCGTTGTCCCAGCTGCCGGTCGGGTTGTGGGAATCGAACCAGCCCCAGTTCTTCGGCCACAGGTGATAGGTCAGGTAGTCGACGTTTTTAGTGCGGTGCGCGTCAAGGAACAGCTGGGCGTCCTGCGCCGAGCCGGCCAGGCCTTCGCTGCCGGTGCTGACCAGGTGGTTCTTGTCCAGGCTACGGATGTAGCCTGCCGCCTCGTCGATCCATTTCACGTAGACCGCCTTCTCCTCCGACGTCGCCTTGCCGTTGCCCGGACGCGGCTCGTTGGCCAGCTGCCAGGACAGGATGTGCGTGTCTTCGGTGTACGGCTTGCCGGTAATGGTGTTGACGCGCTTGACGATCCTGGCGATGACGTTGCGGAACTCCGCCTGCGCGGCGGCGTTGCGGTAGAAGCCAGCAGTCTTCTGCATATAGGTATCGTAGTCCTTGGTCACGTTCGGGTCCAGCGCCGGCGTGCCTTCGAACCAGTTCAGGTACTGCGTCATGCCGCCCGACCACTGCCAGAAGTTGTTCAGGTAGATCACCACGGTCATGTCGCGCTTGGCTACTTCCGCCATCAGGAAGTCCAGGCCGGCCAGCAGGTTTTCGTCGTACTGGCCAGGGGCGCTGGTGGTGGCCGGGCTGACGGCGCTCTTCATCTCGGTCTTTTCCGAAACCGCCAGCACGCGCAGATTGTTGATGCCGATGGCCTTCATGTTGTCCAGCTCTTTCACCAGCCGCGCGCGGTCGCCCACGCCGCTGGCCGCACCGAGGTAGCCGCCGTACCAGAAGTTGGCGCCGGCGATGTAATAGGCCTGCCCCTTGCGCGCAAAGTGGGTGTTCTTGACGGTGACGAAATCGCCCTTGGCAGCGGGCGCCGCTTCGACCACGCCGCAGGCACCGACCATCAGTGCCGCAGCACAGAATTTGTACAGTTGTTTCACGTCTCGCTCCTCGGTTTATTTTTCGTTATACATGCCGGCGTATTTCAGGCCGAAGTAGAGAATGAACACATAGCATGCGGCAGGCACAAAGAACGACAGTTGCAGGCCGATGGTGTCCGCCAGCAGGCCTTGCGCGAACGGCACCAGCGCGCCGCCGACGATCGCCATGCACAGAATGCCCGAGCCCTGGCCGGTCTGCTTGCCAAGTTTGTGCAGCGCCATGCTGAAGATGGTCGGGAACATGATGGAGTTGAACAGGCCCACGGCGATGATGGACCACATCGCCAACTGGCCATGGCCGAAGATCGCCACCAGGATCAGGATGATGGAAGCGATGGCATTGGACGCCAGCGCCTTGCCGGGGCTGACATAGCGCATGACGCCAAAGCCGATGAAGCGGCCGATCATGGCGCCGCCCCAGTAATAGCTGACGTAGTGCGCGGCGTCGCCGTGCGACAGGCCGGCGATATTGGCCTCGCCCAGGAAGTTGATCAGGAAGCTGCCGATGCTGACCTCGCCGCCGACGTACAAGAAGATGCCGATGGCGCCCAGCAGCAGGTGACGGTGCGCCAGCACGCCGGTTTGCACGCTGGTTGCCACTTCATCCTCGGAATGGCTGATCTTCGGCAAACGCACCAGCGCGAACAGCACGGCCAGCGCCAGCAACGCGGCGGCCAGCACCAGGTATGGGCCTTGCACCGCAGCCGCCTCTTCGGCCTTGCTGCGGATCATGCCGGCAACCGCCGGAACGCCCTCGGAGAGGATCAGAATGCCGCCCACCGCCGGCGCGATGGTGGTGCCCAGCGAGTTGAACGCCTGCGTCAGCGTCAGGCGGCTGGAGGCGGTGGCCGGCGCCCCCAGCACCGTCACGAAGGGATTGGCCGCCACCTGCAGGATGGTGATGCCGCTGGCCAGCACAAAGAAAGCCAGCAGGAACAAGGCATAGCCGCTGGTCGACGCCGGATAGAACAGCGCGCAGCCGAATGCCGCCAGCACCAGGCCGCTCACCGCGCCGCGCTGGTAGCCGATTTTCCGGATCAGCATCCCGGCCGGCAGCGAAACGATGAAATAGGCGCCGAAGAAGCAGAACTGCACCAGCATCGCCTGTACATAGCTCAGCGTATAGATCGACTTCAGATGCGGAATCAGCACGTCGTTCAGCGACGTCAGCAGCCCCCACATGAAAAACAGCAGCGTGATGATAATCAGCGGAACGGTGTTTCCGCCTTCCGCATGGGCGTGCGGGTGCGCGGTTGCCGGTGCAACGTGTTCCATGGAACGGTCTCCTCGTATGTAATGGTTTTTTATAGTATTGATAAAAACACATTCGACGCGGACCGGTCAAACAACATCGGTATTTAAGTCGTAGTTTAGCTACATTCACTAAACGAAACCAGTTTACTAAACTACGCTAAACTCAAAGCCCAACTTGACGTCGCGGTTGACCGTCAATAGACACTAATGCAAGACTTCAATCAAAGCGTAGGAGACATAAAAACCATGGGGACCAACATCACGATCAGGGATATCGCCCTTGCCGCCGGCGTATCGGCGGGCACGATTTCCCGCGCGCTGAAAAATGAACCCGGACTGACCGAAGCCACCCGCCAGATGGTGCTGGAAACAGCACGCGGCCTGGGTTACGACTTTTGCAAACTGCGCCCGAAACGCCTGCGCCGCCTGACCTTCCTGCTGCATCGCCAGCACAACACCGCCGCCAGCAGCCCGTTTTACTCGCCGGTGCTGCACGGTGCGGAAGAGGCCTGCCGCAAGCAGGGCATTGTGCTGTCATTCATGGCGGTGGGGCCGGCCGATGGCCTGATCGATCAGATCCGCATGCATGCGCCGGACGGCATTGTGTGCGCCGGCTTCTTTGAGCCGGAAACGCTGAGCGCCCTGCGCTCCACCGGCAAGCAGCTGGTGTTGATCGACATGAAGCTGCGCGGTTACAGCTCGGTCAACCCGGACAATATGATGGGCGGCTATCTGGCGACCAAGCACCTGATCGACACCGGCCGCACCCGGGTGGGCTTCATCTCCGGCCCGCTGGGCCATTACTCGATCCGCGAACGCGCGCGCGGCTACCGCCAGGCGCTGTTCGAGGAAGGCATCCTGGCCGACCCGCGCATGGAGGCCTACCTGCCGGACGGCGTCGATCTGGAAACCGGCGCATGGGAGGCGATGGAGCAGTTGCTGACGCAATCCCATCCGCCGGACGCGGTGTTTTGTTACAACGACAGCGCGGCGCTGGTGGCGATGCGCTGCTGCATCGCCAAGGGATTGAAGGTTCCGCACGACATCGCGATCGTCGGTTTCGACGACATCGCGACCGCCGTGCTGGGACATCGTCCGCTGACGACGCTGCGCATCGATAAAAAAGCATTGGGCGCGCTGGGCGTGGATATGCTGCTCAACGGCCCGCACGATGAGCCGGTGGAGAAGGTTTCACCGGTCGAATTGATCATACGCGCCAGCACTGTGACGGATGGCTGGCGACCGAAAAACCTTATAAACTTCAAACGGACCTGAAGATGGCCCCTGATTTCCGATCCCGCACCACCCTGCTGAACCACATCCGCCATACCAAGCATTTCTACGACACGCGCTGTGTCGATCCAAGCGGCGGGCTGTATCACTTCTATAAAGACGACGGCACCGTCTACGATGCGCATACCCGCCATCTGGTCAGCAGCACGCGCTTTGTCTTTAATTATGCGATGGCGTGGCGGCAGTTCGGCGACGTGGAAGACCGTCAGCGCCTGCGGCACGCGCTGGCCTTCCTGCGCGACGCGCACCGCGATCCGTCCACCGGCGGCTACGCGTGGCAGCTGGATTGGAACAACGGCACGCGCCGCGTCACCGACGGCACCAACCACTGCTACGGCCTGGCCTTCGTGCTGCTGGCCTACAGCCATGCGCTGATGGCCGGCGAAACCCAGGCCGCGCCATGGATCGCCGAGACTTTCGAGCTGATGGAACAGCGCTTCTGGGAAGCGCAACACGGCCTGTACGCCGACGAGGCCAGCGCCGACTGGTCGCGCCTCGACAGCTATCGCGGCCAGAACGCCAATATGCACGCCTGCGAAGCGCTGATCGCCGCCTTTGAAGCGACCGGCGAACGCGCCTACCTGCTGCGCGCCGAAACGCTGGCGCACAACATCACCATCCGCCAGGCGGCGCTGGCCGACAACATGGTGTGGGAACATTATCACGACGACTGGTCGGTGGACGCAGAATACAACCGCAACGACAAGACCAATATCTTCCGCCCCTGGGGCTACCAGCCGGGTCACCTGACCGAGTGGGCCAAGCTGCTGCTGCTGCTGGAGCGCCATGCGGCGCACCTGTCGCTGAATCCGAACTGGCTGCTGCCGCGCGCGGTGGAGCTGTTCGACGCGGCGCTGGCCAAGGCATGGGACCATGAGCACGGCGGCATCTACTACGGCTTTGCGCCGGACGGCAGCATCTGCGACGATATCAAATACTTCTGGGTGCAGGCCGAGAGCATGGCCACCGCCGCGCTGCTGGCCGCACGCACCGGCGAAGTACGCTACTGGACCTGGTACGACAAGATCTGGTCTTACAGCTGGGAGCATTTCGTCGATCACCAGTACGGCGCGTGGTATCGCATCCTCGCCCCGGACAACAGCAAGCTGACCGACGAGAAGAGCCCCGCCGGCAAGGTGGACTACCACACCATGGGCGCGTGCTACGAAGTGCTGAACGTGGTGAAGGACTGAGATGACGGCATTTCCGTTATTTGTGGCGGCGGGCGAGGCGCTGACCGACATGGTGGTGCAGGACGGCGCGCAGCAGCACTGGCGCAGCCTCACAGGCGGCTCGACCTGGAATGTGGCACGGGCGATGGCCAGGCTGGACGTGCCGACCGCGTTCGCCGGCGCGATCAGCCAGGACGTCTTCGGTGACGCGCTGTGGCAGGCCAGCGAGGAAGCACGGCTCGACCTGCGCTTCCTGCAGCGCTACCCGAAATCGCCGCTGCTGGCGATCGTACACCGCACCGACCCGCCAGCCTACTTCTTCGTCGGCGACGACGCGGCCGACCTGCATTTCGATGCGGCGCAGTTACCGCATGGCTGGCGCCAGCACTGCAAGTGGGTGCACTTCGGCGGCATCAGCCTGGCGCGCCAACCGCTGGCCGGCAAGCTGGTGGCGCTGGCCGAGCAACTGAAGCAGGAAGGCGTGCGCATCAGCTACGACCCCAACTACCGGCTGTTGATGGATGAGCGCTACGACGCCACGCTGCGCCGCATGACGCAGCTGGCCGATGTGGTCAAGGTATCGGAAGAAGACTTGGCGGGCCTGTTCCGCACCGACGATATCGACGGCGCCTTCGCCACGCTGCGCAGCTGGAACCCGCAAGCGACCTATCTGTACACCAAGGGCGGCGACGGCGCCTCGCTGCATATCGGCGCCGACAGCTGGTCGCAAGCGGCGCCGCGCATCGCCGTGGTGGACACGGTCGGCGCCGGCGACGCCAGCATCGCCGCGCTCGCCTGGAGCATGATGCACCGCGCCGACGCCACGCCATTGCAGCACCTGCAATTCTCGGTGGCGGCCGGCGCGGCCGCCTGCCTGGGCGCCGGCGCCTCGCCGCCGTCGCTGCGCGACATCGAGAGCCTGACGAACAGCTAGCGCTGTTGGGCGAATATCACCGCTTCACTGCTTGTCGCTGCGCTTCCATCAGCGCATCGACATTCTTGCAATCTCCCGCATACGGCTCGATCCGATCGGCGCTATCGAAATCGAAGATAGAGCGCCAAGGATCGATGTCCGTGTACGCGACCATTTTCCCCATGTTCGCCGGGTCCGCACGGCTAGGCCCGGTGCCGATAAGTGCCTGATCGTTAGATGTACTTTTCAATAGCGGGATCACCCACTTTGGCCTTGATCGTTGCATGGCCTTCGTCAACAAATACCCGCCGCAAGTTTTCGCGAGAGCTTCCCAGCGGGAATCTGGTCTGGATCAGCGCTGCCATTTCATCCAACCCCACCACCGATTCAAATTTGAATGGCGGCTCAGCAGATGCGAATGCCATCGTGTCCAGCAAGACGGCCGCGCTGCAAAGGCATGTTCTGACAGCTGAAGTAATCATCAATATTTCCTTTGATTCGAGCATCGACCTTGGATTAGCCGCAAGAATAGCATCTTGACCATCTTAAAAAATACGCAAAATCTCACAGCAATTCCCCCTACCAAAAGGCATTTCTGGCGTGTTAGCAACAATTAATACAATTCAGCACTCACATCAAGTTTTCTCCAGATGATAAACTTGGGAGGTCACAAGACAAACAAGAGAGGTATTCCCATGAACCAGATGTCGAGACGCCAGTTCCTTCGGGTAACCGGCGCGACCATCGCGGGTTCGAGCATTGCGTTACTCGGCTTTGCGCCGGCTACAGCCTTGGCTGAAGTCCGGCAGTACAAGCTGGCACGCAGTACCGAAACCCGCAACACTTGCCCATACTGCTCCGTCGGTTGCGGCATTCTGATGTACGGCCTCGGCGACGGCGCCAAAAACGCCACCGCCAGCATCATCCACATTGAAGGCGACGCCGACCACCCGGTCAACCGCGGCACGCTGTGCCCGAAAGGCGCTTCGCTGATCGACTTCATCCACTCGCCTAACCGCTTGCTGGCGCCGCAATACCGCGCCCCGGGCGCGACGGACTGGAGCCCGATCTCGTGGGATGACGCGCTGAACCGCATCGCCAAACTGATGAAAGAGGACCGTGACGCCAATTTCATCGAAAAAACCGAAGACGGCAAAACCGTCAACCGCTGGACCACCACCGGCATGCTGTGCGCTTCGGCGGCCAGCAATGAAGTCGGCTACTTAACCCATAAAACGATGCGTGCCACCGGCATGCTCCCATTCGACAACCAAGCACGTGTTTGACACGGTCCAACGGTGGCAGGTCTTGCCTCGACATTTGGACGTGGTGCGATGACGAATCACTGGGTAGACATCAAGAATGCTGATGTTATCCTGGTCATGGGCGGCAACGCAGCAGAAGCACACCCTTGCGGGTTTAAATGGGTCACGGAAGCCAAAGCGCATCGCGGCGCCAAGCTGATCGTGGTCGATCCACGCTTTACCCGAACGGCCTCGGTGGCGGACCATTACGTCCCTACCCGTACCGGCGCGGATATCGTGTTCCTGGGCGGTATCATCAACTACCTGCTCACCAATGATAAGATTCAGCACGAGTACGTCCGCAATTACACGGACATGCCGTTCATCGTGCGCGAAGATTTCGCCTTCAACGACGGCCTGTATTCCGGCTGGGACGACGAAAAGAACAAGTACACCGACAAGAGCAGCTGGAACTACGAGATCGGCGACGACGGCTATGCCAAGGTCGACCCGACGCTGGAACACCCGCGCAGCGTGTACCAGCTGATGAAGAAGCACTACGCGCGCTACACGCCGGAGATGGTGGAACGCGCCTGCGGCGTGCCGCCGGAGAAATTCCATCTGGTGGCGGAAGCGCTGGCATCGACCGCTGTGCCGGGCCGTGCCGCGACCATCCTGTACGCACTGGGCTGGACCCAGCACTCGACCGGCGCGGAAACCCTGCGTACCGGCGCCATGATCCAGCTGCTGCTGGGGAATATGGGCATCGCCGGCGGCGGCATGAATGCGCTGCGCGGCCACTCCAACATCCAGGGTCTGACCGACCTCGGCCTGCTGACCAATATGCTGCCGGGCTATCTGAGCCTGCCAGGCGAGGCAGAGCAGGACTGGGAAGCCTATGTGGCCAAGCGTGCGCTGAAGCCGCTGCGTCCGAACCAGCTGAGCTACTACAGCAACTCGAAGAAGTTCCTGGTCTCCTTCATGAAGGCCTGGTGGGGCGACGCCGCCACCGAGGAAAACAACTACGCCTTCGACTACCTGCCGAAGCTGGATAAACCTTACGACATGATGCAGGCTTTCGAGCTGATGAATCAAGGTAAGATGACCGGCTACATCTGCCAGGGCTTCAACATTCTGGCCTCCGGCCCGGACAAGCAGAAGATCACCGACGGCCTGTCCAAGCTGAAGTGGCTGGCCATCATGGACCCGCTGCAGACCGAAACGGCCGAGTTCTGGAAACCGCACGGCGACTTCCACAAAGTCGATCCGACGCAGATCCAGACCGAGGTGTTCAGCCTGCCGACCTCGTGCTTCGCAGAAGAACGCGGTTCGCTGGTGTCGTCCTCGCGCGTGCTGCAATGGCACTGGCAAGGCGCTGAGCCACCGGGCCAGGCGAAGAGCGATCTGGAAATCATGTCGGCCCTGTTCCTGCGCCTGAAAGCGGCGTACAAGAAAGATGGCGGCAAGTTCCCGGATCCGATCCTGAACCTGACCTGGAACTACGCGCAGCCGCACTCGCCGCAGCCGGAAGAGATCGCGATGGAATTCAACGGTAAAGCGCTGAAGGAAATCACCGATCCGAAAGATCCTACCAAGGTTCTGCTGAAGAAGAACGAGCAGCTGGCTGGCTTCGCGCAACTCAAGGACGACGGCAGCACCGCTTGCGGTTGCTGGATCTTCGCCGGTTCGTGGACCGCAGCGGGCAACCAGATGGGGCGCCGCGATAACAGCGATCCGACCGGTATCGGCAATACGCTGAACTGGGCCTGGGCCTGGCCGGCCAACCGCCGCGTGCTGTACAACCGTGCATCGTGCGACGTCAAGGGCAAGCCGTTCGACCCGACCCGCAAGCTGATCGCATGGAACGGCACCAACTGGGGCGGCGCCGACGTGCCGGACTTCAAGGCCGACGAACCACCGGAAAACGGCATGGGTCCATTCATCATGCTGGCCGAAGGCGTGGCACGCTTCTTCGCGCGTGACGCGATGGCCGAAGGTCCATTCCCGGAACACTACGAGCCGTTCGAATCGCCGATCGGGCATAACCCGATGCACCCGAATAATCCCAAGGCCTTCAACAACCCGGCCGGCCGGATGTTCCCGAACGACCGCAAGAAATTGGGCAAGAAGGACGAGTTCCCGCATGCGGCCACCAGTTACCGTTTGACGGAGCACTTCCACTTCTGGACCAAGCACGCGCGCCTCAACGCCATCGTGCAGCCGGAGCAGTTCGTCGAAATCGGCGAAGCGCTGGCCAAGGAAGTGGGCGTGGTGCATGGCGATCGGGTCAAGGTATCGTCCAAGCGCGGCTACATCATCGCGAAAGCGGTCGTGACCAAGCGTATCAAGCAATTGACCATCGACGGCAAACCGATGCATCACGTCGGCCTGCCGATCAACTTCGGCTTCAAGGGGCTCACCAAACCGGGCTACTTGGTTAACACGCTGACGCCTACTGTAGGCGACGGCAATTCACAGACACCGGAATCGAAATCGTTCCTGGTGAAAGTGGAAAAAGCTTAACGCCGGAGGAGAGATAACATGGCATTACAATCACTTGATATCAAGCGCATGTCGGCGACGACGGTGCAAACGCCGGTGGCTCGCACGCCGGTGACCGGCACTGTCGCCAAGCTGATCGACGTTTCCAAGTGCATCGGCTGCAAGGCCTGCCAAACGGCGTGCATGGAGTGGAACGACCTGCGCGACGAGGTGGGTGAAACCACCGGCGTCTACGACAACCCGATCGACATGACGGCGCAATCCTGGACCGTCATGCGGTTCTCGGAATACGAGAACACAAAAGGCGACCTCGAATGGCTGATCCGCAAGGACGGCTGCATGCACTGCGAAGATCCGGGCTGTCTGAAAGCCTGTCCTTCGCCGGGCGCGATCGTGCAGTACACCAACGGCATTGTGGATTTCCATCAGGAGAACTGCATTGGTTGCGGCTACTGCGTGGCCGGCTGCCCGTTCGACGTTCCGCGTATCTCCAAGCAGGACAACCGCGCCTACAAATGCACCTTGTGCTCGGACCGCGTGGCTGTCGGCCAGGAGCCGGCGTGCGTGAAGACCTGCCCTACCGGCGCCATTGTGTTCGGCACCAAGGAGGACATGAAGCATCACGCCGAGGAGCGCATCGAGGATCTGAAGTCGCGCGGCTTTGCGCAAGCGGGCCTGTACGATCCGGCCGGCGTCGGCGGCACGCACGTCATGTACGTGCTGCACCACGCCGACCAGCCGACGCTGTATCACGGTCTGAAAAAAGATCCGAGCATCAGCGCCACGGTCGGTTTGTGGAAGGGTCTGACCAAGCCGCTGGCACTGGCCGGCATGGCAGTGACGGCGCTGGCCGGCTGGTTCCACTACTCGCGCGTGGGTCCTAACGAAGTGTCGAAGGAAGAAGAAGCCGAAGCAGTCGCCGAGGCCCAACGTATCAGGGAGGAAGCAAAATGAGCTCGCCCAACCATGATAAAGACGGTAATCCGCTGATCCAACGTTATACGGCCAACGACCGTAGCAACCACTGGATCACGGCCATCTGCTTCATTCTGCTGGCTGTCTCCGGCCTCGCCATGTTCCATCCGGCGACGTCGTGGATGGCGGTGTTCCTTGGCGGCGGCCAGTGGACGCGCATCCTGCATCCGTTCATCGGACTGGTGATGTTCGCGTCCTTTGCCGGCCTGGTGTTCCGCTTCTGGCATCACAACCATATCGACACCAGCGACAAGCAGTGGCTCAAGCAGATGGACGATGTGCTCAACAACCGCGAAGACAAGCTTCCGAAGATCGGCATGTACAACGCCGGCCAGAAGATCCTGTTCTTCGTGCTAGTGGCCAGCATGATCGGCCTGCTGTTGTCGGGCATCGTGATCTGGCGCGCGTACTTCGCGTTCTACTTCCCGATCGAGATCGTGCGTCTGGGCGCCTTGCTGCATGCGTTTTGCGCCACGGTGCTGATCATGTCGATCATCGTCCACATCTACGCGGCGTTCTGGGTCAAAGGCTCGATCGGCGCCATGGTGCGCGGCACGGTCACCTACGGCTGGGCGCGCAAACACCACCCACGCTGGTTTGAAGACGTAATTAAAAAGCAACACGATCCACATTAATTAACGCATTCACCTAGTTTCATCCCGGACCCGGGCGCGGCTTTAGTTGCGCCCGGTCTGGCTTCGTTCGCCCTCCAGTTTGCCCTATCTCCTAAGTAGCACTTACCAATTTGTAACTAGCGGTTAGATCAAAAAAGGCGTAACCTCGCGCACATTGTTCATCAGTGAAATAAAGAGGCTACCCATGCATATGTCTAGGCGCCAATTTCTGCGGGTCACAGGCGCAACCATCGCCACATCGAGCATTGCTGCGCTCGGTTTCATGCCCGCTACCGCCCTCGCCGAAGTCCGCCAGTACAAACTCAGCCGAACTACCGAAACACGCAACACCTGTCCCTACTGCTCGGTCGGCTGCGGCCTGCTGATGTACGGCTTGGGCGACCATGCCAAGAACGCCATTTCCAGCATCATCCACATCGAAGGCGATCCGGACCATCCGGTCAATCGCGGCACGCTGTGCCCGAAAGGCGCTTCGCTGATCGACTTCATCCATTCGCCGCACCGCCTGCTGGAACCGGAATACCGCGCGCCAGGCGCCACCGAATGGACCAAAATTTCGTGGGACGACGCGCTGACCCGCATCACCAAGCTGATGAAGGCCGACCGCGATGCCAACTTCGTCCACCAGACCGCCGACGGCAAGACCGTCAACCGCTGGCTGACCACCGGCATGCTGGCCGCCTCCGCCGCCAGCAATGAAGCCGGCTACCTGACCCACAAGGTAATCCGTAGCATGGGCATGCTGCCGTTCGATAACCAGGCGCGCGTCTGCCACGGACCGACGGTGGCAGCGCTGATGCCGACCTTCGGCCGTGGCGCCATGACCAACCACTGGGTCGATATCCGCAACGCCGACGTCATCCTGTGCATGGGCGGCAATGCGGCTGAAGCTCACCCGTGCGGTTTCAAATGGGTGGTCGAGGCCAAGGCCCACAACAAGGCCAAGCTGATCGTGGTCGATCCGCGCTTCACCCGCACCGCCTCGGTGGCCGACCATTACGTGGCCACCCGCACCGGCAGCGACATCGTGTTCATGGGCGCGATCATCAATCACCTGCTGACCACCGACCAGATCAACCACGACTACGTGCACGCCAATACCGACATGGCCTTCATCGTGCGCGAAGACTTTTCGTTTGAAGACGGCCTGTTCTCCGGCTACGACGAAAAAGCCGGCAAGTACACCGACAAGGCCAGCTGGGATTACGAGATGGGCGCCGACGGCTACGCCAAAATCGACCCGACGCTGCAACACCCGCGCTGCGTCTACCAGCTGATGAAACAGCACTACTCGCGCTACACCATCGACATGGTCGAGCGCAGCTGCGGCGTGCCGCGCGCGAAGTTCCTGCTGGTGGCCGACGCGCTGGCCTCCACCGCCAAGCCGGGCCGCGCCGGCACCATCCTGTTCGCGCTGGGCTGGACCCACCACTCGAACGGCGCACAGACCATCCGCAGCGCCTGCATGGTGCAGCTGCTGCTGGGGAATATCGGCATCTCGGGCGGCGGCATGAACGCGCTGCGCGGCCACTCGAATATCCAGGGCCTGACCGACCTTGGCCTGCTGTCGAGCGCCCTGCCCGGCTATCTGACGCTGCCTTACGAGAACGAGCAGGATTACCGCAAATACATGGAAGTACGCACGCTGAAGCCGTTGCGTCCGAACCAGCTGAGCTACTGGAGCAATTACCCGAAATTCCACGTCAGCTTCATGAAGGCGTGGTGGGGCGACGCCGCCACCGCCGACAACAACTGGGCCTACGACTACCTGCCCAAGCTCGACAAGCTGTACGACATGGTGCAGGCGATTGAGCTGATGCACAACGGCCAGATGAACGGTTACATCGCGCAGGGCTTCAACATTCTCGGCTCGGCGCCGGACAAGCACAAGACCAGCGAGGCACTGTCCAAGCTGAAGTTCCTGGTGGTGATGGACCCGCTGAATGTGGAGACCTCCGAATTCTGGAAGCCGGCCGGCGAATTCAACGTGGTCGATTCGAGCAAGATCCAGACCGAGGTATTCCGCCTGCCGACCACCTGCTTCGCCGAAGAAAACGGTTCGCTGGTGTCGTCCTCGCGCGTGCTGCAATGGCACTGGCAAGGCGCCGAGCCGCCGGGCCAGACCCGCACCGACATCGACATCATGGCCGAGCTGCACCTGCGCATGAAGCAGCTGTACCAGGCCGAAGGCGGCGCCTACGCCGATCCGATCGTCAACCTGGCATGGAACTACGCGCGTCCGCATGCGCCGACGCCGGAAGAAATCGCCATGGAGTTCAACGGCCGCGCGCTGGCCACGGTACAAGATCCGAAAGACGCCAGCAAAACGCTGCTGAAAAAAGGCGAGCAGGTATCCGGCTTTGCGCAGCTGCGCGACGACGGCACCACCGCCAGCGGTTGCTGGATCTTCGCCGGCTGCTGGACGCAGGCCGGCAACCAGATGGCGCGCCGCGACAACAGCGATCCATCCGGCAGCGGCAATACACTGAACTGGGCCTGGGCCTGGCCGGCCAACCGCCGCATCCTGTACAACCGTGCTTCGTGCGATGTGCATGGCAAGCCGCTCGATCCGAAACGTCCGGTCATCAGCTGGAATGGCAGCGCCTGGACCGGCATGGACACGCCGGACTTCAAGCTGGACGAACCGCCGGAAAACGGCATGGGCGCGTTCATCATGATGGCCGAAGGCGTGGCACGTTTCTTCGCGCGCGGCGCCTACAACGAAGGCCCGTTCCCGGAGCACTACGAGCCGTTTGAAACGCCGGTCGGCTACAACCCGCTGCATCCGAAGAATGCGCGCGCCACCAATAATCCCGGCGCCCGCGTGTTCCCCAATGATCGCGCGCGCCTCGGCACGGTGAAGGATTATCCGCATGTCGCCACCAGCTATCGCCTGACCGAGCACTTCGGCTTCTGGACCAAGCATGCGCGCCTGAACGCGATTATCCAGCCGGAGCAGTTTGTCGAAATCGGCGAGGATCTGGGCAGGGAAATCGGCGTGGTGCATGGCGACCGCGTGAAGGTGTCGTCCAAGCGCGGCCACATCGTCGCCAAGGCGGTGGTCACCAAGCGGATCAAGGCGCTGAAGATCGAGGGCAAGCCGGTACACACCGTCGGCCTGCCAACCTCCTTTGGTTATACCGGCTCCACCAAGCCCGGTTATCTGGTCAACACGCTGTCGCCGGTGACGGCCGACGCCAACTCGCAGACGCCGGAATACAAGTCGTTCCTGGTGAAAGTGGAAAAGGTCTAAATCATGTCCCTGCAATCACTCGATATCAAACGCATGTCGGCGACCACCGTGACACCGCCGCAAGCGCGTACTCCAGTCACCGGCACCGTCGCCAAACTGATCGACGTTTCCAAGTGCATCGGCTGCAAGGCATGCCAGACCGCCTGCATGGAGTGGAACGACTTGCGCGACGAGGTGGGCGAAACCACCGGCGTGTATGACAACCCGCTCGACATGACGGCGCAATCCTGGACCGTCATGCGGTTCTCGGAATACGAGAACACAAAAGGCGACCTCGAATGGCTGATCCGCAAGGACGGCTGCATGCACTGCGAAGATCCGGGCTGCCTGAAAGCCTGCCCTTCGCCGGGCGCGATCATCCAGTACACCAACGGCATTGTCGATTTCCATCAGGAGAACTGCATCGGCTGCGGCTACTGCGTCGCCGGCTGCCCGTTCGATGTGCCGCGCATTTCCAAGCAGGACAACCGCGCCTACAAATGTACCCTGTGCTCGGACCGGGTGGCGGTCGGCCAGGAACCTGCGTGCGTGAAGACCTGCCCTACCGGCGCGATCAACTTCGGCACCAAGGAAGACATGAAGGCGCATGCCGATGAGCGCATCGAAGATCTGAAGTCGCGCGGCTTCGAGCACGCCGGCTTGTACGATCCTGCAGGCGTCGGCGGCACGCACGTCATGTACGTGCTGCACCACGCCGACCAGCCGTCGCTGTATCACGGTCTGAAAAAAGATCCAAGCATCAGCGCCACCGTCGGCTTGTGGAAAGGCCTGACCAAGCCGCTGGCACTGGCCGGCATGGCAGTCACCGCGCTGGCGGGCTGGTTCCACTACTCGCGCATTGGTCCCAACGAGGTGTCGAAGGAAGAGGAAGCCGAGGCGCTGGCCGAGGCACAACGCATCAGGGAGGAAGCAAAATGAGTCACGCCAATCGCGACAAGGACGGCAACCCGCTGATCCAGCGCTACACCGCCAATGAACGCAGCAACCACTGGGTGACGGCGATCTGCTTCATCCTGCTTGCCGTCTCCGGCCTCGCCATGTTTCATCCGGCGATGTCGTGGATGGCGATGTTCCTCGGCGGCGGCCAGTGGACGCGTATCCTTCATCCCTTCATCGGGCTGGTGATGTTCCTGTCGTTCGCCGGGCTGGTGCTGCGTTTCTGGCACCACAACCACATCGACACCAGCGACAAGCAATGGCTACGGCAAATGGACGATGTACTCAACAACCGCGAAGACAAGCTGCCCAAGATCGGCATGTACAACGCCGGCCAGAAGATCCTGTTCTTCGTGCTGATCGCCGCGATGACCGGCCTGCTGTTGTCGGGCATCGTGATCTGGCGTGCCTACTTCGCGTTCTACTTCCCGATCGGGATCGTGCGCCTCGGCGCGCTGCTGCATGCCTTCTGCGCCACGGTGCTGATCATGTCGATCATCGTGCATATTTATGCGGCGCTCTGGGTCAAAGGTTCGATCGGCGCCATGGTGCGCGGCACGGTCACCTATGGCTGGGCGCGCAAACACCATCCACGCTGGTTTGAGCAAGTGATCCGCAAGGGCGGAAGCAAGCTTGACTAAGCATTAACAACTACGGTGGCAAGCCAGCAACCAGGCCAATTTGGATTAAAATACGCCCTGAGCCGGCTGCGATTCCGCCGCCGGCAATACGGGAGATTTTTTTGGTACAACGCTTGCTAGAACCTGGCGAAATCGAGTCGCTCGACCACACCGCCATACCGCGCCTGCTGCTCCCGGAAGCACGCAGTCTGTTCACCGCGCGCGCCACGCGCCTCCGCCAGTTGGCGGATAATCAAATCAAGGGCATTCCGGTCGGCGAGACCATGAGCGGCTATCTGAGCATGATGGCGGCGCTGGTCGATGCGCAAGCCGCAGTGATCCGTTCGCTGCCGGCAGAGACTTTCGCCTTGCCAGATGCCGCAGGCATCCAGATGGCGATCGACCATCACATGCCGCCGCTGCCGGTCAACGGCGAGCGTCCTGCCACCTGGCGCCGCGTGTTCGACGCGATCCTGAATGAACTGGACCCGCTTGCAGCAAGCCAGCCGCAATTGGCGGCAGTGCTGGCGGAACTGCGCTCGCTCGACAGCGCCCAACTGGAAGGTTGCGCCGACGCGGTGCTGGCCGAGCTGACGGAAGGCGTGCATCCGCTGCACGCACCGTTTGTGGCTGCGGCCTTGCAAGTCATGTGGACCATGCGCGCCAGCCAGCTGGATGCACCGAAAGTGCAGCCGCTGGTGACCAATACCTTGTGCCCGGTGTGCGGCGCACATCCGGTGGCCAGCGTGATCCGCATCGGCGGCCAATCGCAGGGGTATCGCTATCTGCACTGCGCCTGCTGCGCCAGCGAATGGCACATGGTGCGCGTGAAATGCTCGTGCTGCGAGAGCACCTCGAAGATCGCCTACCAGAGCATCGAACCGGAAGGCGGCATGCCGGCGGCGACGGAGCCGGTCAACAAGGCCAATGATCCAAGCAAGGTGGCGCGCGCCGAAACCTGCGAGGAATGTCACACTTACCGCAATATCTTCAACCAGGAGCACGACCTGTTCGTCGAGCCGCTGGCCGACGATCTGGCCAGCCTGGCGCTGGACCTGCTGGTCGGCGAAGCCGGCTACTCGCGCGCCAGCGGCAACCCTCTGCTGTGGTTCAACGCCGAATGAGTGTGTCGCCCGCCATCGCAGCAACGGCAGGCGCAATCCGTCTGCCGGCCGTGCACCTGATCCTGTCCGACGCCGGCTGCGAACCGCTGATTGCGCAGTATGGCCGCGTGCAGACGCTGGAAGCCGCGCGCACGCTGCTGGCCGAACTGCGCGCCATGCTGCTGGCTGCCCGCGAAGGCGGCGACGTGGCGGCCGCCACGCCCGCCACGGACACCAGCATCACGTCCCTGCTGGCAATGCTGTCGGCCCGCCTGCAGGAACAAAACGCCTCGCCACTGCGCCCGGTCTTCAACCTGACCGGCACCGTGCTGCACACCAACCTTGGCCGCGCCCTGCTCCCGGACGCCGCCGTGCAAGCGGTGGTGGACGCGATGCGCTGGCCGATGAACCTCGAATGGGACATCGACACCGGCAAACGCGGCGACCGCGACAACCTGATTGAAGAGCTGCTGCTGGAACTGACCGGCGCCGAAGCCGCCACCATCGTCAACAACAACGCCGCCGCCGTGCTGCTGATGCTGAACACCGTGGCGCTGAACAAAGAGGTGATCGTCTCGCGCGGCGAGCTGGTGGAAATCGGCGGCGCCTTCCGCATCCCGGACGTGATGACCCGCGCCGGCGCGGTGCTGCGCGAAGTCGGCGCCACCAACCGCACCCACCTGAAGGACTACGACGAAGCCGCCGGCCCGGACACCGCGCTGATGATGAAGGTCCACACCAGCAACTACGCCATCACCGGCTTCACCAAGAGCATCGAACTGGATGAACTGGCGCCGCTGGCGAAGAAGCACAACATCCCGCTGGCGGTGGACCTGGGCAGCGGCACGCTGGTCGACCTGGAACAATACGGCCTGCCGCACGAAACCACCGTGCGCGAGACGATTGAAGGCGGCGCCGACCTGGTCACCTTTAGCGGCGACAAGCTGCTGGGCGGCCCGCAGTGCGGCATCATCGTCGGCCGCAAAGACCTGATCGCACAGATCAAAAAGAATCCGCTGAAGCGCGCCCTGCGCGTCGGCAAACTGACGCTGGCCGCGCTGGAACCGGTGCTCGCGCTATACCGCGCCCCCGACCTGCTGCCCGAGCGCCTGATCACCCTCAAGCTGCTGACCCGCCCCGCCGCCGACATGCGCGCGCAGGCGCAAGCCATTCTGCCGCTGCTGCAAGCCGCGCTGGGCGCCGGCTATGAGGTCAGCGACGCAGCGATGACCAGCCAGATCGGCAGCGGCGCGCTGCCGGTGGACCAATTGCCGAGCCACGGCCTGGTGGTGCGGCCGGCTGCGGCGGGACGCGTCAGCAACGCGCTGGGCGTGCTGGAACAGCGCCTGCGCGCGCTGCCGCTGCCGGTGATCGGCCGCGTGGCGCAGGACGCGCTGTGGCTCGACCTGCGCTGCCTGCAGGACTATCAGCAGCAGCGCTTCATCGAACAACTGTCGCTGCTCACAGCATGATCGTCGGCACCGCAGGCCACATCGACCATGGCAAGACCACGCTGACGCGCGCCCTTACCGGCGTCGACACCGACCGTCTGAAGGAAGAGAAAGCGCGCGGCATCTCGATTGAACTCGGCTACGCCTACACGCCGCTGGGTAACGACGTGCTGGGCGTGATCGACGTGCCGGGCCACGAGAAATTCATCCGTACCATGGCGGCCGGCGTCACCGGCATCGACGTCGCGTTGCTGGTGATCGCCGCCGACGACGGCATCATGCCGCAGACGCTGGAGCACCTGGCGATTCTGCGCCTACTGGGCGTCCGGCGCGGCGTGGTGGCGCTGACCAAGATCGACCGCGCCGACAACGCGCGCCTCGACCAGCTGGAACAGGAAATCCAGGCGCTGCTGGCGCCCACCGATTTCGCCGGCGCACCGGTGTTCCGCACCAACGCCACCGACGAAACCGATGCCGGCGTCAAGGCGCTGCTGCAGCATCTGTCGCAGATCGCCCAGACGCTGCCGGCCAGCGATGAACGGCGCCTGTTCCGCCTCGGCGTGGACCGCGTGTTCACGCTGTCGGGACAGGGCACCATCGTCACCGGCACCGCACTGGCGGGCAGCGTGCGCGTCGGCGATACCTTGCAGCTGGCGCCCGGCGGCCAGCAGGTGCGCGTGCGCAGCATCCACGCGCAAAACCGCGCCGCCGAGTCGGGACGCGCGGGCCAGCGGCTGGCGCTGAATCTGAGCGGCGCAGCCAAGGACGATATCGCGCGCGGCACCTGGGTGGTGGCGCCGGCGCTGGGCGAATGCGCGGAACGCGTCGACGTGCAATTGACGCTGACGCCGGACTGCGGCCTGACACTGAAGCCCTGGTCGCCAGTGCATGTGCACCTGGGCGCGGCGCATCACACCGCCAATGTGGTGATGCTGGATGACGAAGTGCTGGCGCCGGGCCGCACCGGACGCGTGCAGCTGGTGCTGGACGCGCCGGTGCATGCCGTGCCGGGCGACCGCTTCGTGATCCGCAACGCACACGCTACCGCCACCATCGGCGGCGGCGTGGTGCTCGATCCGTTCGGCCCGGCGCGCAAGCGGCGCAGCGCGACGCGCATCGCCTGGCTGGATGCGCTGTCCGACTTCATCGCCAATGGCGATATGGCGGCGCTGCTGGCGCGCGGGCCGCTGGGCTTGCGCGCATCGACGCTGGTGCGCCTGTCACAACTGCCGGCAGACCAGATCAAGACGCCGCCCGGGACGGTGGAAGTGGCGCTGCAAGGCGGCGACACGCTGCTGATCGCGGCAGCCGAAGTGCAGACACTGCAAGCGCGCATTCTGGCCGCGTTGGCCGAGTTCCACGCGCGCGCGCCGGACGATGCGGGGCCGGAGCTATGGCGCCTCAAGCGCATCGTCTCGCCCGACATGGAAGACCGGCTGTGGAGCCGTCTGATCGACACGCTGTTGAAGGATGGCGCGATCCGGCAGCGCGGCCGCAGCCTGCACCTGCCGGCGCACAGCGTCGAGCTGAGCGCCGAAGAGCAGGTGCTGGCGGCGCCGCTGATGGCGTCGCTGCTGGCGGGCCGCTTCGATCCGCCATGGGTACGCGACTTGATGCGCGAGCACCAGATGCCGGAGGCCGAAGTGCGCCGCCTGCTGCTCAAGCTGTCCAAGACCGGAGAGCTGAGCCAGGTGGTGAAGGATTTGTTCTATCACCCGCAGCAGCTGGACGAACTGGCGCGGCTGGTGGCCACGCTGCCCGAAGTGCAGGCGGCGTCCTTCCGCGACGCCACCGGTCTCGGACGCAAGCGGGCGATACAGATCCTGGAGTTCTTTGACCGGGTCGGCTATACTCGCCGCATTGGCAATATCCACCTGATACGCCCGAACGCCGTGTGGGCATACAGCGCGTAGCAAGCAACGGAAGGCACACTCATCCGGTGATGGGGCCGGGCTTCAAACCCGGTGGGGGGCGTCAGACGCTCCCTCGTAAGTTCGACTCCTACTGCCTTCCGCCAATTCCCGTCATGCGCTTGTCGTAGGCACTTTGTAAATTCATCCAGAATCCAACGCTCGTCTTGAAATGGACAGCCAGTGCATGGGCCAACGTCGTTGTAATTGGCCCGGTTTCCGCCAGGAGCGCCGAAAGCTCCTCTGGCGGCACGTCCAGCGCGCCAATAAGAGCGCTCTCAGACAAGCCCAGCGGCACCATCAACTCTTCACGCAGGATTTCTCCGGGGTGTATTTCAATTAGAGAGCTATTCATATTCCCGCCTAGTGATAATCAACAATCTCAACATCTAATGCGTCGACACCGTTCCACCGAAAGCAAATCCGCCATTGAGCATTAATCCTAATGCTGTATTGCCCGGCCCGATTGCCCTGCAGGACCTTCAGGTGATTGCCGGGAAATATCAATAAGTCATTCACATGCTGGGCCGCATGAACCATCTGCAGCTTTTTACGCGCAGCTCTTTCAAAGCTTCTAAACCGCGCAACTGAATGTCCATGGAAAAGGTGTTCGGTATCCCTGCTGGCGAAGGACTGTATCATGATCAAGATATCCCGACTGAAGACGTTTTTCAAACGAATCCAGAGGATGAGCCAGCGTTGCACTGGCCAATTTGAGCTTACTCAATCGTGCGGACGACCATGTCCAACGCCGCCTCGAAGTCGGCAGGCGTTTCGGCCAACAGCGCCCAGAGGCGGTTGTGATGGGTGCCGGGAACGATGCAGAGCTGGCGCGATTGGGCGCGGGTGGCGGCGCCGAACAGGCGATCGGAGATTTCCAGCGGGATCACGGCGTCGTGCTCGGCGTGGATGATCAGCAGCCGGCCCTCGAAGCGCGACAGGATGTCCCAGGCGTCGCTGTCGATCCAGCTGCGCTCACGGCGTATCACCCCGGAGAACTCGGGGCCGAATGGCACCTCGTAAGCAGACGGCGTGTAGACACCCGGCACGATCAGCACCAGCGCATCGACCTTTTCCAGCTGTGTCAGCCGGATGGCGTTGTAAGCGCCCATGCTGGAACCGAACACCACCAGCGGCCCGCTCAGCGGACTGGCCGCCAGCACCGCCCGCGCCTGCCGCGTGCGGCTGGCTACCGACGATTGCGCGAGCGTGCCACCGGTCTCGCCGTGGCCGATCGCATCAAAACAGACACTGCCCAGGCCACGCTGCTGCAACGCCGAGCGCAGCAGGTGATGACCGCGACGCGTGCTGTTGCCGGCGCCGTGCAGGTAAAGGATGCGGTTGCTGTCGCGCCCGTCATAGTGGTCCGCTTTCAGCAGGTGGCCGTCGAACGGCACGTCAAAGTCGATGATGGAAGTCATGTACTGAGCCTACCTCAGCCGTGTGGCTATGTAAATAAAAGTAAATCTTAATCACGCGATTTACCCCCATATTTCACTCCATCTCCGTCTATCTGCCAGCGTTCATGGCGCGCACGCTACGGATTTCCACCAGGCACAAATTCTCAAATCAGTGATAGAATTTCCCATTCACAATATATTTTATAAATAATATAATTTTTTATCCACCACATTTGACTATCAAGGAAACACATGAATTTTGCCAAAATGAGAGTGGGTAATCGCCTGGCCGTCGGCTTTGGCGCCTGCCTGGTGCTATTGCTGGTGATCGCGGTCGGCAGTTCGCTGACGTTGCGCAGCATTACCGAGGATACCGACAACCTGCTCGAACAGCAGTTGCAAACCGAGCGTCTGGTGAACGAATGGCAGGCCAGCATCCAGAGCAATATCCAGCGCGCCCAAGCGTCTGCCCGGCTGAGCAACCCGGAGGACCGCAAGTATTTTGACGACGGCCTGTCGCGCGCCATCCAGCGCAACACCGACGTGCAGAAGCTGCTGAACGAGCGCCTGGTCGATGCGCGCGCCAAGGAGCTGTACGCCAAGGCGCTGACCGATCGTGACGCCTACCAGGCCGCACGCAAAAGCGTGCTGGAAGCGCGTGACAGCGGCGACGCCGCACTGACCGCCCAACGCATCCGCGAATCGTTCGTGCCCGCCAGCGAACGCTACCTGGCCAGCATCGGCGCTGTCGCCGAACGCCAGCGCGCCGCCATCGACGAAACCGGCAAGGCGGTACACGACCGCAGCATCCAGGGCATTTCGCTGTCAGCCATTCTGGCGGTGGTGTCGATCGCGGTGGCGATTCTGCTGGGCTGGCTGATCACCCGCTCGGTGCTGAAACAGCTGGGCGGCGAGCCTAGCTACGCGGCCGGTATCACCGACCGCATCGCCGCCGGCGACCTGACCGTGCGCGTGGACTTGGCAGCCAACGACAACACCAGCCTGCTGTACAGCATCGCCGCCATGCGCGACCGTCTGGCCGCCATCGTTGGCGAAGTGCGCAGCACCACCGAAGCGGTCGCCACCGCCTCGGACGAAATCGCCAGCGGCAATATGGACCTGTCGTCGCGCACCGAACAGCAGGCCAGCTCGCTGGAAGAAACCGCCTCGTCGATGGAAGAACTGACCTCGACCGTCAAGCAAAACACCGACTACGCGCGCCAGGCCAACCAGCTGGCGGCCAGCGCCTCGGACGTGGCCGTGCGCGGCGGCGGCGTGGTGGCGCAAGTGGTGACCACCATGGAATCGATCAGCACCTCGTCCAAGCGCGTGGTGGACATCATCGGCGTGATCGACGGCATCGCCTTCCAGACCAACATCCTGGCGCTGAATGCGGCGGTGGAAGCCGCCCGCGCCGGAGAACAGGGCCGCGGCTTTGCCGTGGTGGCGTCGGAAGTGCGCAACCTGGCGCAGCGCTCGGCCAGCGCCGCCAAGGACATCAAGGAACTGATCAGCGATTCGGTGGAGAAAATCGAAAGCGGTGCAGCGCTGGTGGACCAGGCCGGCAACACCATGACCGAGATCGTCGCCAGCGTGCGCAGCGTCAGCGAGATCATGGAACAGATCGCCAACGCCAGCCAGGAACAGGAAGCCGGCATCGAGCAGATCAACCAGGCCATCGGCGAGATGGACGGTGTAACCCAGCAGAATGCCGCGCTGGTGGAAGAAGCCGCCGCAGCAGCGGAGTCGCTGCAAGGCCAGTCGACCCACCTGGCGCAACTGGTCAGCGTGTTCAAGCTGGACGGTGCGACAGCATCGGCCGGCGCCTCCCGCAACTCCGCTGCGCGTGCGCCGAAGGCCCCTGCCCACGCCCTGCCACAATTGCGCAACAGCCTGGCAAGCTGATCATCATGAGGCGGCCAATGCGCCGCCTCACTCCCCTGCGCTGACGGTACAATAACGCCATCATTTACCAGGGGAAAAATTCCAATGTTCAAGACCGCTCTGCAAGCCGCCGCCATCGGCATGGCGTTCGCTTCCTTCTCCGCGTCCGCCGCCCTGCCGGCAGCATCCGTGCAAGCCGCCGACAAACTGTACCAAGCCAATTGCGCCGCCTGCCACGGCACCAAAATGGAAGGCGCGGTCGGCCCGACCTTGGGCCAGCACGCCTGGATACACGGCGAGCCGACCAAGGCCAACCTGATCAAAGTCATCAGCAAAGGCGTGCCGGACAAGAATATGCCGGCCTGGGCGCCGGCCTTGAGTTCTGCGCAGATTGCCCTGCTGGCCGATTACATTGCGGCCAATGCCAACAAGAAGCTGGCGGCTGCGCCGGCTGCGGCGCCGGCGGTCAAACCGGCTTCCGACTTGCTGAGCGGCTTCACGCTGCCGAAAGGCTTCCGCATCAGCGTGTACGCAGAAGGCGCGGCGACGGCGCGCAGCATGGTGGTGTCGGACAGCGGCATCGTTTACGTCGGCTCGCGCAAGGCCGGCAAGGTGTACGCGCTGGTGCCGCGCGCGGACAAGCAGACCGCCGACGTGGTAACCATCGCCGAAGGCCTGGACAACCCGATCGGCGTGACCTTGCTGAACGGCGCGCTGTACGTGGGCGAAATCAGCCGCGTGATCCGCTTCGACAATATCGACAAGCGGTACGCGCAGAAGCCGTCGTATGAAGTGGTGAAAGTCAGCCTGCCTACCGACAAATGGCACGGCGAAAAAATCATCAAAGCCAGCCCGGACGGCAAGCTGATCATCCCGGTCGGCGCCCCCTGCAACATCTGCGACACCGATGACACCAAGAGCGCCAAGATCTACCGCATGAACGCGGACGGCAGCCAGCTGGAAGAAATCGCGCGCGGCGTGCGCAACACCGTCGGCTTCGCCTTCCATCCAACGACCAAACAGCTGTGGTTCACCGACAATGGCCGCGATGAAATGGGCGACAACACGCCATCGTGCGAACTGAACGTGCTGACCAAGTTCGGCCAGCACTTCGGCTTCCCTTACTGCCACGGCGGCGTGGTGCCGGACCCGAAATTCGGCCAGGGCCGCACTTGCGAAGAGTTCGTTGAGCCGGTCGCCAAGCTGGGGCCGCACGTGGCGCCGCTGGGCCTGAGCTTCTACACCGGCAAGCAATTCCCTGAAGCCTACCGCAACAACATCTTCGTAGCCGAGCACGGCTCGTGGAACCGCTCGACCAAGATCGGCTACAACGTCCGCCTGATCACGCTGTACGGCAACAAGATGGTCAGCGACACCAGCTTCATCGAAGGCTTCCTGCGCGGCGAAGAAGTGGTCGGCCGCCCGGTTGATGTGGTCACGCAAGCCGACGGCTCGCTGCTGATCTCCGACGACTACGCCGGCCGCATCTTCCGCGTGACTTACGACGGCAAGTAATCCAGCGCCAGCACTTGGTCAAGGCTCTATTCGCGAGCCTTGACCTACCAGTTTTACTTCCTATTTAAGACGGCAAATAAGCTGCTTGCAGAACGCGCGTAAAGGGCCACTCTCGGTCACCAGGCAAATCCATCAAATTGACTTCGCGTCCGGCGATCTCGACCGCGTCCAGCCAAACTTGCTCATCCCATTCGCCGTCCTCAAGTAATTTACGCAAGCTAGGCATCTTTTTAAACAGCTTTGCGATTGCTTCACGCTGAGTTCTCATTGTGTTGAGCCAGCTCTTACCCTGCGGTTAGGCTGATACTTCCACTTGAGCATATGGGCCATGAGAATCGCCATCCGATGTGCCAACTGATGGCGATGGCTGATGTTCATGTCCTCTATTTCTTCGGCGATATGCTCGATATCGAGCAAAGCCCACTGGCCTGCACGCAAGAGTACTACCTGCTGCTCAGCCCAAGCGGCGATGTCTTCATCGTAGAGAGTGCTCATGGTGCTCTCCTTTTTGCTTGGACAGCGAAAAAACACTGAAGTTCACTTCAAACGCTGCAGACTGGCCGAGACTTACCAAAGTAAATTCTGAATTCGACGTCTTAGCTGCCCATAACGTCAAGCTCAGCGGGGTCCGTAGACCATTCTCAGTAGCGCGTGGTTGGGGGACAAATTCCTAATCATATGACCTGCATCTTGTGAAGTTTTGCCGTGAGCGATTCAACTGATTCCGCCGTCTCAATCCACTTAAGGATTTCCTCCTTGGATTTGAACTGGGTCATAAGGCAGCAATCATGCTCCAGCGCGTGCCGCAGCCGTTCCTGAAAGGTCTCCAGGGGTGGACCTTCGACAGCCTCAAGATGCACGAGCGTTGGTATCGGACGAGGTTGAAGCCGAAAGCGATCAAAAAACGAAACCACTTCGGTCGGGATAAGCTCAAGCAAATTCCAAATTCCGCCGTTAGCATCTGCGACGATAAATCGATCTCGCGAGTACTTTCGAATCGCGACAGAGTTCCATGCTCGAACATCGTCGGCCTTTTGAAAGTAGCTCGCCCAGGCAGTCGGAGCAACGATCACCACCGGAAAGGGAAGATCTGTCAGCAGCATTTTATCCACCACCTTGTGAATTAACCGGCGCGCTCTGGCGCGTCCGAGTTGAATGAATTGTTGGGCCAAAAGTGTCCGCGCACGGCACAAGTTGCAGACCAAAGGAACAGCCCCACCGCGATTACCCAGAAAGCCAATAACCACCACAGGTAGACAGTATGCGATGGCGGCGCGTGCATGGCTCCTAAAGCCGCAAAGATAAAGAAACCAAAAGAGGTAAGGACAACAACGAGTGCTCGCCCCCAAGAGTGATGGTAGGACTTAGGGCGAAAGATGGCGAAAGCTGAATCGCCACGACTATTGTAGACGCTCCTGAGCCATAATTTAGGCAAAGGAGAA
>CAUPXZ010000055.1:0-36571 GCA_963515135.1 uncultured Duganella sp.
AGTTTGGCGACTAGGGGTATACGCCCCTTTTCCAATCCCTGCAACCCTCCCTACGGTAATCAAGCAAATTATTCCGGACACCAGTGCGCTTGCGCGGGAATGACGAATCGGCGGCTATTCGAGGTTCCCTTAAGCCAGCGCGGGATAGCCGGCGCGGACCGCGTCGGCTTCGAGGCGGTTGATGCGGTTATAGTCTTCGTCGCTGCGGTGCTGGAATGCGCTGATGCGCAGCACATCCATATGCGCGCGCAACTGCGGCGACGGCGCCAGCAACGCGGCGCGCAAGCGCTCCTGCCGCGCCAGCGGCACGCCCCTGGCGGCCACCAGCGGCAGCCCCGGTGACGACGCCGAATACTGCAACACCCTTATCCCCTGCAAGCTATCCGGCGACTCCCTGCGCAGATACCCGAACGTTACGCAATCGATGGCGGCGATATCCGCCTCGCCCTCGCGCACGGCGCGCAGGCTGGCCGCATGCGCGCCAGTCCACTTCACCGCGCCGAAGAAGCGCCCATCGCGCGCCAGCGGCGCAACCGCGTGCCGCAACACGTTCATGCCGCTATTCGAATGCCGCTCATTGACGGCAGCAGTCAAGCCGCGCGCCTCGGCCAGCGAACTGACGCCATCCACCGCGCGCGTAACGATCACACTGGAATAATCGCTGCCGTCACAGCCGGGAAAATCAAAACACGGCGTGGCAAGCAGATTCACCACGCCGCGCAGGAAAGAAACATAGGGGTAGCCACAAGTCTGCCCCAGCAACAGATCCGGCCGATGCCACAGCGCCGGCAACTCCGGCTCGCGCAACACCGTCGCCTGCTCGCGCACGCCGGCATCTGCCAGCACCTGGGCCAGCAGCGCCTCGTACTCCCGCTGCAGGCGCGGCGAGACGTTATACATGGGCAGGGAAACAATCATGGCATGCGTGGGTGGACCGGCGCGTCGATGGGTTGGAAACCGTAGCGGCGCATCAATTCGCCATATCCATCGATCTGGAAACCGCCGCTGCGCGCATTATAAGCCTCGCGCCGGGCGCGATACACGCGCGGCAGCAGATACCACGGCAACGACGGCAGGTCGTGGTGCACCAGGTGCAGATTGTTGTTCAGATAAAGCACGCGGAACACCAGGCCCGCATCATTCAGCACGATGCGCTGCTTGTGATCCTCGGCCGGACGGTGTTCGTAGTAGGAACGTATCATCGCCAGCGACTGCGCCGGATACGAAATCGCCAGCAGATACCAGATCGCCGACACGCCAAACGCCGTCTGCACCCACCACAGTAACGCCGCCAGCAGCAGCAGGTGACGCAGCCACACGCCCGCATCACGCAGGTCGCCGCGCGCCAGCCTGCGTGCCGCGCCACCCCAGGTCGAGGCAATCGCCAGCGCCGGACCGACCAGCATGCGCCCCCAGAATGTCTTGTTCAGCCAGCGCAGGCCGCGCATCAGTCGGCCGGACGCCGCCCACTCGGCCGGCGACACATAGGTGCTCTCGGCATCCAGCGCCGGCATGGTCAGATCGAAATCGTTGTGGTGACGCAGATGGCTCTCGCGGTAAATCTCATACGGATACCATACCGCCAGCGGCACGTAGCCGAACAGCCGGTTCAGCCATGGCCAGGGGGTCGGGTGGCCGTGAATCAGCTCATGCTGAAGCGACATATACCAGGCGCACCACCAGATCATCAGTAGGGTGCCGCAGCCGGCGCCCAGGATCGGCCATGACGACAGCGTGGCCAGCCAGCCGCCATGAATAGTCAATATCAAAAGCCAGGTCGGCCACTCGGCCCGCCACAGCGGGCGCGACCGCTCCGCCTTCACCTCGTGCCGCTGCGCGTCGTCTATCCAAGCCTGCATAAATTCTCCCTTGCGGGCGAGTATAAGCAGGGCTAACCGGGCGGGAAACGAATTTAAACAAGCATGTTTATGCGGATTTTGCGTGGCCTGCTAGGTGAGACAGCGTACAGCCGCAGCGACGGGCTACGCGCAAAATAAAGTCTATGGATACGCACACCAACCTCATCAGGCCCCGCAAATACCAACCCGCCGCCTATGCGCTGCACAGGCAGATGGTGGCGGTACGCAGGACGATTTCGGCAGCGACGGTAGAAGAGTCGCAAGCAGCGGCGCGCTGGGCGCAGGCGTGGTATCAGCTGGTGCAGCGCAAGCTGGAAGAAATCCAGCATGCGCCGCGCTATCTGCATTAGGCTGGGGAGTAGCAACCGCCGGCGCGGCGTTCCATCGCATGACGGTCGATGATGGTGACGGTACCGCGACGGTATTCGATCAAGCCCTCTTCCTGCAGCTTGCCGGCGCAGCAGGTGATGGATTCGCGGCGCACGCCCAGCATGTTGGCGATCATCTCCTGGGTCACTTTCAGTTCGTTGGACAGCGAACGGTCCAGGCGTTCCAGCAGCCAGCGGCACAGGCGCTGCTCGATGCTGCCGTGACGCACGCCGGCGACGGTCTGGGCCAGTTGCGCGAACAGGGCCGAGGTATGGCGCATCAGTTGCTGCGCCAGTGCGCCGCCGCTGAAGAAGGCCTGGCGCAGCACCGAGGCCTTGATGCGGTAGCCGTAACCGGCGCTCTGCACCACGGCGCAGCAGTTGGCGCGTTCGGCTTCATACATCGATACGCCCACCACGCCCTCGCGGCCCACCACGGCCACTTCGGCGGCGCCGCCCTCTTCGGTCACGTATTGCAGGGACACGATGGCGTTGGTCGGGAAGTAAGCGTATTCCATCACTTCGCCGGTATCGAACAGGTGCTTGCCCGGTTCCAGCGGCACCAGGTCGAGGTGCACGAACAGGTCCAGCAGTTCTTCACGCGACAGTGCGCGCAGCAATTCATTCTGCTGGGCGCCGATCAGGCTGACGGCCGGCGCAGCGGTTTGCTGCATGGCGCGTGGGATGCTGGCGGAAACGGAAGTCTGGTTAGCTGCGTACATGGTGTGCCTCATCTGTTGTCTGTGTTCGATGATTAACACTATAGTCGCGCTATGTTCGGTCGATTATAGGAGCACTGTCACGCCTTATGTAGGTTGGGAACATAACCTTTTGTCAGCCTGATCCTACGCTCGGTAGGACGTTGCCTTATGGCATAAACTTGGAAATGCGCGAGGCTTCCTCGGCCAGCCGTTCGTCGCGCGACCGCAGGCGACCGGGATTGCGCCGATGCTCCGGCTCGGCGATCACGCGCTGGATGACGCTCTGCAGAACCCCTCGCTGGCTCAGGTACTCGGCCCCGCTCTGGGGGCCCAAACGGTCGGCGCGCTCTATGCCGGCCTCCACCACCGCAGAAGATTGATAGTCTGGGCGGAAAGTTTGCGTGGTAGACATTGCTGCCTCCTCAAATATGGACGAAATCCAATTCTCGGATTCTACCGTGGTGACTGCCGTGCGGTAACGCACTGTTACAACTATGGCGCTGGCGATGGTACACCTTGTGCTACCGCGCCGTGGTGCGGGATCAACCAGCCGCTGTCGCTGAGCCAGTCATGCAATCGATCCGGCCAGTGCACATCGGACAGGCGTTCGGAGCGCTGGCCCATATTGAAGGCGTGATCGGTATCGGCATACAAGTGAAGCTCGGCCGAGACCCCGGCGGCGATCAATTGCTGGTACAAGGTGAGCGCCGGCGGCATGCAGCATTTGTCGTTGGAGCCTGCCACGATGAAAGCCGGCGGCGCATTCTGCACCGCCTTGCCAGGCGAGCCGAGCGGGCCGGGATAGACCAGGATCTGGAAATCCGGCCGCGCGCTGAGCGTGTCGATCGCGTCCGGCGCGTGCGCCGGCGCCGGCTCCGGCGCCGGCGCGGGATTGTCGGCCACCAGCGAGACCAGCTCGCCGCCGGCCGAAAAACCCATCACGCCGAGCCGCTGCGGATCGACGCCATATTCGGCCGCATGCGCGCGCACCCAGCGCACGGCGCGGCGCAGATCGGCGGCGGCGTGGTTCTCGATCGAATAGCCGGAACCCGGATCGCGCGCCAGCCGGTACTTCAGCACGAAGGCGGTGACGCCAACGCGGTTCAGCGACCTGGCGGCGACCATGCCTTCGTTCTGGAACACCAGCATGCGATGGCCGCCGCCCGGCACGACGATGACGGCGGCACCATTGGCGTGGCGCGGATCGGCGCGCGCCACCGTCAGCGACGGCGCGTGCACATTGCTGATATAGACGTTGTCGACCTTCTCCGCTTCGTTGCGGCGCTGCGCCGAGCCTGGCGCACCGTCGGGCCACAGCGGCAATTGCTGGGCGCCGGCGTGCGCGCACGCCGCCAGCAGCAGCATCATGATTTGCTTATGCATCGAAGCCTCCCGCCGCGTACAGCGAATGATGGGTGAGAATGAACAGGGTGCGGCCATCGGCGCCGCCGAAGATCAGTTGCAGCGGACGTTCCGGCACATCGATGCGGCCGATCTCCTTGCCATCCGGCGCGTAGATGAACACCTGGCCGTTGGCGACATAGACATTGCCCTTGCGGTCCACCGCCGCGCTTTCGCCCCCCCGTTTGGCCGCCAGCTTGAGATCCGTGATGCCGCCGCCGGCGCCGATCACGCCGCTGAAGGTGCGGTTCTCGGAACCGTTGGTGAACACCACGCGGCCGTTGGCGCCGGCGGCAACCAGTCCATAGCTATCCAGCGTGTCGGACCAGCGCCAGCCCAGATGATCGGCCGGGCCTTGCTTCAGCACGCGGTAGGCCGGCAGCGCCAGGCTGCCATCCGGCGACACGTATTCGCGCTGCTTCGGCACTGCCACGTCACGCGCGAACATTTCAGCCAGCGTGGTGAATTCGTAGGTGTCGAAGTCAAGCTGGTCGCGGAACTCGCCGTTCTGCCAGAAGTTCACCGGCACCACCGTGCGCGCACCGGCGCTGGCCTTGACCGGGGTTGGCTTGATCATGGTGATCGGGCCTGCCGGCTGGTCCGGGTCGAAGGAGTACACCGTGCCCTCCGGGCCGAACGACGACAGCACCATGATCGCACCGCTGTTGTCGATGGCGAGATTGACGGCATCCAGCGGCGCATCGCGCACCACGGCCAGGCCGCCTTCCCTGGTCCAGCTGTAAATGCGGTTGAAGCGGCGGTCAACGAAATACAGCTTGCCTTTGCTGTCCGCCACCGCGCCGGCGATGGAGTAGAAGTCGCCTTCCAGCTTCTCCACCCTGGCGGCCGCGAACGGGCCTGCGGGCGCCTGCAACGGCATGGGCGCCGGCGCGCTGGCCGCGCCGATATCCAGCACCGCGAATTCATGCTCGCGCACTTCCTGCTTGCGGGTCAGGTCCTGCAGCGTATTCTCGAACGCGAATTTGCTGGCGCGCAGATACGTGGCGCAGCCGTTATCATCGCAGGTGGCGTAGCCGCTTTCGGCGTTCACATGCACATTGCGGAAGCGGATATTCTCCGAGTTGCTCATCTTGACCGCCGACACGGCTGGCTTGATCGAGCGCGTCACGCGGTATGCATGATAGTTGGCGAAGGTGATATTGCGCGAATTGCGGATCTCCAGCGAGATCGCATCCATGCCGTCGCGCACCTCCTGCTCGGTTTGCGGCGCCAGGAACTCCCAGTTCTCCACATTATCCAGCACGATCTCGGCGCGGATATGGTGTTCGGCCGACAGCTCGTACACCTTGCCCGGCGTCCTGGTGTTGGAGACGTAGAAGCCCGCTTGCGCGAAAGTGCTCGGCGACCAGCAGGCGACAAAGGTGCCGCCGCCGCCATCCGTGACCCAGATGCTCGGATACTGGCGGTCCCAATGCTGGACCGGATCGAAATTGGCGGTCTTCTGATATGGATCGCGGCGCTTGCCGTCATACAGCCGCGTGCCATGGCCGCCCTGGATGCGAATGTCATCCACCAGCGAATCGGCGCCGGCCTTCCACAGCAAGGCGGTCGCGCGCGGATTGACTTCGCCGGTCGCCAGGCCAAAGCCGGTGACGATGGCGTCGCCGCCCTTGGCGCTTTCCAGCAGCGCTTTCGGCCCCGCCGCGCCGGCATAGGCCGAGGCGCCGTTCGGCAGCACCAGCTGCGTCACGCCGGGGTGCAGGCCTATCAGCACGGTGTCCGCCTTGAGCCGTATCGTATCCTGCACCAGGTAGAAGCCCTGCGGCAGATACACCACCCGCTTGCTGTCGATGGCTTTCTGCACCGCCGCCGTATCGTCGGTGACGCCGTCGCCCACCGCGCCGAAGCTGCGCACGCTGGCCCACTCGCCGGTGGCCGGCAGGGTGCGCATCACCGGCTTGCGCGGCGCCGGCAAGGCCTTCAGCGCCGCGCCCTTGACATGCGTGCCGAACTTGCCGACGCTGTTCAGGCCCGGCAGCATCAGGCCGTAATTGAATTCGCTGATCTGGTATTGGGGACCGTAGCCGGCCACCGTCTTGCCGCTGTCGCGGAAGCGCGCAAAGGTCGGCACGTTGTTCGCCTGCGCATTATCGAAGCCGATTTGCGTATAGACGTTATCCTCGTTGCTGATCACCACCGCAGCCTTGGAGACGTTCTCGAAGCGGACGTCCTTGCCCCACAACCAGTCGCCATAGCCACGACTGATATCGATGCCGACCGGCGTGTTGCGGATGGTGGTGTTCACCAGCGTCAGCCCGGCTTCGTGGCCGCGTATCGCCGCCTCGCGCTGTCCGTCAAAAGTCGTATCCATCAGCGTGTACTGCCACGCCGGCGAGGTCTTCTCGGTAAGGATGCCGTAACGGCCGCCGTAGAATTTCAGGTCGAAGCTCTCGTTACCCACCATATAAACGCCGGCCAGCCCGGAGCCGATATGGAAATCCATGTGGCTCAGGTACGAGTGCTGCGCGGTTCGCAGGCGCACTGCGGCGGCAGCCGGATTACCATCGCCGATCTCGAAGTCGACATTGCTCATCGCCGAATAGAAAGTCGCTGAATTACCGTCGCGTACCTTGTCGCTGTAAGGGACGGCGCTCTTCACCGGCACCGGCACCTTGCCGACGGTGTACTGGTCGCCGCCGGTGAACACCACCATATTGGCCACGCCCTTCTGGAAACCCGGCGTATTCGCGCCCAGCAGCAGGACCGGCCGCGTCGGGCCGACGCCGTACAGGCGCACCGCCAGCGGCACCAGCAGCGAACGCGTGATGCGATAACGCCCGGACGGCAGGAACACCACGCCGCCCTCGCCGTGATTGGCGGCGGCGTCCAGCGCGGCCTGGATAGCGGCGCTGTCGTCGGCGCGGCCGTCGCCGACGGCGTTGACTTTCACCGCGCGCGGATCGTCCGGCATGCTCTGATAGGCGGAAATCGACGCGGCCTGCACCAGTAAAGGCGCAGCGATGGCTGCCGCCGCCAGCATATTCAAGATTGGTTTCATCTGTTTATCCTAAAAAGGCAGAAAGAATCAGCACGAAAATAAGCCCGAACACGCCGACCAGGGTTTCCATCAGCGTCCACGAACGGAAGGTGTCTTTCAAGGACAGCCCGAAGTACTCCTTGAACATCCAGAAGCCGGAGTCGTTCACATGGCTGCACATCAAACTGCCGGCGCCGATCGCCAGCACCATCAAGGCCGGATCAATGCCGGACGCCTGCACCACCGGCGCCACGATGCCGGCCGCCGTCAGCCCCGCCACTGTGGCGGAACCCAGGCAGATGCGGATCAGCGTCGCCACGATCCAGCCCAGTACCAGCGGCGGCACCGGCAGCGCGGCCAGTTGCGTGCCGAGTTGCGCGCTGACGCCGGAATCCACCAGCACCTGCTTCAACGCGCCGGCGCCGGCGATCACCAGCAGTATCGGCGCGATATCGCGCAAGGCGTCCTGCGCGCCAGCCATCAGCACCGGCAGCTTCTGCCCGCGTGCCACGCCCAGCGTGAACACCGCCACCATCAAGGCGATCAGCATCACGATCATCGGATTGGCGAGGAAAGCCACCGCCGACTTCAATTGCGGGTCGGCGATCGTAAGAGCACTGGCGGCGGTGGCCGCCGCCAGCAGCCACACCGGCAGCAACGCGGTGGCAAAGCTGTTGAACACGCCCGGCAGTTCGGCTTCGTCGCGCAAGCCGGCGCGAAACATCGGCGCCGGCGCCGCCGCGATGCGTTTCAGCGTCATCGCGAATACCGGCCCGGCGATGATCAGTGTCGGCACGGCGACCATCATCCCGTAGAACAGCGTGCGGCCCATATCGGCATGGAACTGCGCCACCAGCGCGGTGGGCGAAGGATGCGGCGGCAGGAAGCCGTGCGCGATCGACAGCCCGCACAGCAGCGGTATCGCCATCGCCACCGCCGGCCGGCCGCTCTGGTACACCAGCGAAAATACCAGCGGCACCAGCAGCACAAAGCCGACGTTGTAATACAAGGGAATGCCGGCCACAAAGCCGGTCAGCGTCAGCGCCACCGGCATGCGCGCCGAGCCGAACACGCCGATCAGGTAACTGGCGATGCGCTGCGCCGCGCCGCTGTCGGCGATCAGCTTGCCGAACACCGCGCCAAGGCAAACGATCACGATCAGCGAGCCAAGCAGGTCGCCGATGCCCTTGTCGATCGACTTGGGGATGCTCTCGACCGGCATGCCGAGCAGCAGCGCGGCGGCCAGCGCGGCCGCCACAAACGCCAGCAGCGGCTGCACCTTGGCCCAGGCGATCAGCAATGTCAGCGAGCCAACCGACAGGGCCACCGCGATCAGCGCCCACGCCGCCGGCGTCACGCCCAGCAGCGCTGCCAGGGGACTGGTCATCGTCATCACAATGAATGCCTCTGGATTTCCGTCACCAGCCCGGCGGGCGGCGTATCGATGTCCAGCGTGACGCCCGCTTCGTCGGGCTGCAATGGTTCGAGGTCGCGGAACTGGCTGTCCAGCAGGGACGACGGCATGTAGTGGCCCACGCGCGCCTGCATGCGCGCCGCAATCAGCTCCTGGGCGCCGCTCAGGTGCGCGAAGCGCAGCGCCGGATCGCCCTGCCGCAGCAGGTCGCGGTAGCGTCGCTTCAGCGAGGAACACGACACCACCAGGCCCTCGCCGCGATGCCGCGCGGCGCTGATCTGCGCCTGCAAGGCCTGCAGCCAGCCGGCGCGGTCGTCATCGTTCAGCGGCAGGCCGGCCGACATCTTCACCACATTGGCCGGCGGGTGATACTGGTCGCCCTCGACGAAAGGCACGCCATTCGCCATCGCCAGCGCCTGCCCGACGGTGCTTTTGCCACAGCCGCTCACGCCCATCACCACCCAACGGGTATTTCGCATCCATCCTCCAAGTATAGATAGCGCTAACATTTTTATGGCAGAGCCAGGGACTAAAGACACAGTCCCCCAACAACTGATATTCAGGAAATCTTTTCAACGCAAAGATAGCGTTATCATTTTTGTGAACTTTAGCCTATTGTGAAAATTTGTAAAGAAGTATCCATTGCGCATTGCACAACGGCCGTCGCGACCTTGCAACGCGCGCAAGCTTTCCTGCTATGCTAGGCAACCAACAACAGGAAACCGCGCCCATGACCGACGCCCGCCCACTCACCGGCCAAGACTACAAAACCCTGACACTCGCGGCCCTGGGCGGCGCGCTGGAGTTCTACGACTTCATCATCTTCGTTTTCTTCGCCAACGCCATCGGCCAGTTGTTCTTCCCGCCCGAGATGCCGGACTGGCTGCGCACCCTGCAAACCTTCGGCATCTTCGCCGCCGGCTATGTGGTGCGGCCGCTGGGCGGCATCGTCATGGCGCACTTCGGCGACCTGCTGGGCCGCAAGCGCATGTTCACGCTGTCGATCCTGCTGATGGCGGTGCCGACGCTGGCCATCGGCCTGCTGCCGACCTACGCCAGCATCGGCCTGGCCGCCCCGCTGCTGCTGCTGTTGATGCGCGTGTTCCAGGGCGCAGCGGTGGGCGGCGAAGTGCCGGGCGCCTGGGTGTTCGTCTCCGAACACGTACCGGCGCGGCATACCGGCTATGCCTGCGGCACGCTGACCGCCGGCCTCACCTTCGGCATCCTGCTTGGCTCGTTGGTGGCCACCGGCATCAACACTGTCTACCAGCCGGATGAGGTATTGGCCGGCGCCTGGCGCTGGCCGTTCCTGCTGGGCGGCGTGTTTGGCCTGGGCGCGATGTACCTGCGCCGCTGGCTGCACGAAACGCCGGTGTTCGCCGAGATGGCGCAGCGCAAGGCGCTGGCCGCCGAGATGCCGCTGAAGTCCGTGCTGCGCAATCATCGCGGCGCCGTCGTCACCTCCATGCTGCTGACGTGGATGCTGTCGGCCGGCATCGTGGTGGTGATCCTGATGACGCCCGCGCTGCTGCAAAAGATTTATCACATCGACGCCCGCACTTCACTGGTCGCGAATACCGTCGCCACCTTGTGCCTGGCCTTCGGCTGCATCTTCTACGGCGTGCTGGCCGATCGTCTCGGCGCCAAACCGGTGCTGCTGGTCGGCGCGGCGCTGCTGGCTGGATGCACCTACCTGTTCTACACCACGCTGCGCGCGCAGCCGGAACTGCTGCTGCCGCTGTATGGGCTGACCGGCTTTGCGGTTGGCGTGGTCGGCGCCGTGCCTTGCGTGCTGGTGCAGGCGTTTCCGGCCCAGGTGCGCTTCTCCGGCCTGTCGTTCTCGTACAACGTCTCCTACGCCATCTTCGGCGGACTGACGCCGGTGATGGTCACGCTGATGCTGAAGAACGATCCGCTGGCGCCGGCGTACTACGTCATCGCCGTGTGCCTGATAGGCATGCTGACGGCGCTGTTCGTCCGGCCTGCGCCATCAGCAGCAAGGCCAGTGCCAGCATAACGCTGGACGCGGTCAGCGCGCTGGTCACACGCTGCGCCAGCGGCGCGGCGCCGGCCAGCGCGACCAGCACGGCGAGGCCTAGCGAATTACCCAGCTGGTGCGCCACATTCACCACGCCCGACGCCGCGCCGGCATCCTGCGCCGCTACGCCGGCGATGCCGGCAGCCGTCAGAGGACTGAGCGTCATGCCCTGCCCCGCGCCGATCAGCACCATCGGCAACGCCACCGCCAGCCAGTACCCCGCCGCCGGCGACGCGCGGCTCAGCCACGCCATGCCGGCCAGGCACACCGCCAGCCCAAGCGCCAGCAGGCGCGCATTGCCGAAGCTGCGCGTCAAACGTGGGACTTGCAGCGCCACCGCAAAGTTCACCAGCGTCATCGGCAGGAAAGCCATGCCGGTCAACGATGGCGGATAGTGCAGCACCGCTTGCAAATACTGCGTGGTGAAGAAAAAGAAGCCTATCATCGCGCCGAGGAACAGCACGCGCGCGGCATACGCCGAAGCGCGCCGACGGTCTGCGAACAAGCGCAATGGCATAATCGGCTGCGCCGCGCCGCGTTCATTGATGATGAAGGCAGTCAGCAGCAGAACGCCGGCCAGCAAAGCGCCTTGCGTCACCGGATCGGCCCAGCCGCTGCTGGCCGAGCGGATGAACGCATACACCAGCGCGCTCATGCCCATGGTCGACGTCAGCGCGCCGGCCACATCGAAATGGCCGCTGCTGCGAGGGCTTTCAGGAATGTAGCGCAGCGCTGCCCAGATCATCGCCATCCCAATCGGCAGATTCACCAGGAAGCCGACGCGCCACGACATCCACTCGGCCAATACGCCGCCCAGCACCAGGCCCACGCTGGCCGCGATGCCGGCAGTGGCGCTGTACAGCGATACCGCATGCGTCCGCTCGGCGCCGTCGGCAAACGTGGTTTGCAGCAGCGCCAGCGTGGACGGCGCAAGAATCGCCGCGCCCAGGCCTTGCACCGCGCGTGCCGCGACCAGTTGCGCCGGCGTGGCCGCAGCGCCGATCGCCAGCGACGCCAGCGTGAACAAGGCCAGTCCCGCCACCAGCATGCGGCGGCGGCCGACAATGTCGCCAGCGCGCGCAGCCAGCAACAGCAAGCCGCCGAAGGTCAGCGTATAGGCGCTCTGCACCCACGCCAGGCCATTGTCGCTGAAGCCCAGTTCAAGGTGGATCTTCGGCAGGCCGGTCAGGACCACCGAAGTATCCAGCACAATCATCACATAACTGACCAGAATGATGGCCAGGATGGCACGTTTATTCATACTCTTCTCCATAGATGGCGGACAGTGTAGAGCGGCATCATTGCATTGATAAGCCGCTATAATCGGCATGAGCTTATGAAGAAAGATCATTAATGGAATATGAGAATTTCAACGATCTGCTGGCGTTTGTGATGGTGGCGCGCGAAGGCAGCTTTACCAAGGCGGCGGCAAAGTTGGGCGTGTCGCAGTCCGCGCTGAGCCACACCATACGCGGGCTGGAGACACGCCTGGGCATCCGCCTGTTGACGCGCACCACGCGCAGCGTCAGCCCGACCGAGGCCGGCGAGCGTCTGCTGCAAACGGCAGCGCCGCGCTTCGACGAGATCACGCAGGAACTGGCCTGGTTGAGCGAATTGCGCGACAAACCGGCCGGCACCATCCGCATCACCGCCGCCGAGCATGCGGCCAACCATGTGCTGTGGCCCAAGCTGGCGCCCATCATGCACGACTATCCGGATGTCAGGATCGAAATCAATATCGACTACGGCTTCACCAACATCGTCCAGCAACGCTTCGACGCCGGCGTGCGGCTGGGCGACCAGGTGGAAAAGGACATGATCGCCGTACGCATCAGCCCCGACATGCGCATGGCGCTGGTGGCGACGCCGGATTACTACGCACGCCGTGGCAAGCCGCAAACGCCGCACGACCTGCAGCAGCACAGCTGCATCAACCTGCGTCTGCCCACTCACGGCAACCTGATGTTGTGGGAATTCGAAAAGAACGGCGAGGTGGTGAACGTCCGCGTGGATGGCCAGTGGGTGTTCAACAATACCTCCTCGCGCCTGCGCGCGGCATTGGCCGGCTACGGCATCGCCTACGTCCCGGAAGACATGGTGACCGAACAACCGAACGACGGCACGCTGGTGCGCGTGCTGCGCGACTGGTGCCCGCTGTGGCCCGGCTACCATCTGTACTACGCCAGCCGGCGCCAGTCGTCGCTGGCCTTCAAGGTGATCGTGGACGCGCTGCGAAGGTAGCCCGTCATTTTTTGATGCTTCCGAGTCAGCCCGCGTCGCGTGACGCATAGATTGACATTTGTCTATATCGCGTGTCTCGAGCTATGGCGCAATGTGCGATACAATGTATCTCAATTTTACCAAACAGGAGGCCGCTATGGCTACCACCACTATGGTTCACGTTCGTGTGGACGAAAAAATCAAGGCGCAGGCTACGGAAACGCTGGCATCCATGGGCCTCACCGTCTCGGATGCTGTCCGCGTGTTCCTGACACGTATCGTCGCCGACAAGGAACTACCGTTCGCGATCAAGGCACCGAACGCCGCCAGCCTTGCTGCCATCGCGGAAGCCAATGAAATCATTCAGAGCCGTCGTGCTCGCTTTGCAACTTCTGATGCTCTGCTGAATGACCTCGAAGAAGCCAGCCGCAAGTAAGCGGACCAACCTGCCCCGGACATCAGACTACACCAAGGGCTTCCTCAAGGACTGGCAACGCCTGTCGCACTCTGGCCGGTACGACATGAACCGGCTAAAAGAGGCGATGGTGCTGATCATTGCCAACAATGAACCGCTGGCACCTGAATGGCTCGACCATCCGCTGACGGGTGAGTGGGCAGGTTATCGTGAGTGCCATATCGGCGGCGACTTCCTGCTGATATACAAGCTCGACGGCTTGGGAAAAAGCAACTTTGTCGTGTTCGTCCGTAGTGGTACACACTCTGAGCTGTTCTCGTAGCCCTTAGCTCTTCACCGATCTTATCATCTTGTTTTCTTGAGCACGTCCATATCGTCGCCAGACGCCCTGCTTCAGCAAGCCGCGCAGAGATACCGCTTTTAATATCAGCCAATTGAAAAATGTTATTGGTCTTTCCTCAGCGCTGCTACAACAATTGTCAAAACTAAAACCTGGAGACTTTATGCAAGAAAAGACCAAGCGCTGGCAAAACCGGCTGGCGTTCGCGCCGCTGCTGATGGCATTGGCGCTGCCTTCGATGGCGCAGGAAGCACCTGGCACCGCTGCCGGTTCCAATCCCATTATTCGCGACCGTTTTACCGCCGATCCCGCCCCGCTGGTGGTCGGCGATACCTTGTATCTGTATGTCGGCCACGATGAAGCGCAGCGCGACGAAATGTTCAATATGCGTGAATGGCTGGTCTACTCCACCAAGGACATGCGTACCTGGACCAGCCACGCGCCAATTATGAACGTCAAGGATTTCAAGTGGGCCAAGGCCGATGCCTGGGCTGCGCAGACCATTGAAAAGAACGGCAAGTTCTATTTTTATGCAGCGGTACAGCATGACGCCACCCATCCTGGCAAGGCAATCGCAGTCGCGGTGTCCGACAAACCCACCGGCCCCTTCGTCGATGCGCGCGGCTCGGCGCTGGTGACCAACCAGATGACGCCGAAAGGCACGCACAGCTGGGAGGACATCGATCCCACCGTCTTCACCGACGATGACGGCACCAGCTGGCTGGCCTGGGGCAATCGCCAGTGCTATATCGCCAAGCTGAAACCGAACATGATCGAACTGGATGGCCCTATCCAGGAGATCACGCCACCGCACTTTGAAGAAGGCCCGTGGCTGCACAAGCGCGGCAATCTGTACTACCTGACCTATGCCTCGCTGGACCGCAGCACGCAGCGCGACGAACACATCTCCTACTCCACCGCGCCATCCATCACCGGCCCGTGGACCTATCGCGGCCTGCTGACCGGCTCCGGCAAATACAGCTTCACCATCCATCCCGGCATCGTGCAGTTCAAGGACAACTGGTATCTATTCCTGCACAACGCCACCCTGTCGATCGGCGACCTGAATGGCGCCATTGGCCGCCGTGCGGTCACGGTGGAACACCTGCAATACAACGCCGACGGCACCATGAAGCCGGTGGTGCAGACCAGCGCCGGCGTCACGCTGCCGCCTCCAGCCCAATGAGCGACCGCGCCATGCAGACCAAAGCCAAGCTGATTTCCACACTGGTCATGTGCGCTTTCCTGGGCGATGCCGCCGCCGCAGCGAAGGCCGATCCACTGGCGCCCACTGCGCGCTGGAGCGCCTACAACATCGGCCGCGCGGACACGCCGCCGATGGGCTGGAGCAGCTGGAACGCCTTCGCCACCGATATCGACGAGACCAAAATCCTCGGCTCGGCGCAGCGCATCGTCGACAGCGGCCTGGCCGCCAAGGGCTACCGCTACATCAATATCGATGACGGCTGGGCGATACGCCGCCAGCAACCGGATGGGCGCATGGTGATCCGGCCCGACCGCTTCCCCTCCTCCGGCAACGGCAGCAGCTTCCGGCCCTTCACCGACAAGCTGCACGCGATGGGCCTGAAGGCCGGCATCTACTCGGACCTGGGCCGCAACACCTGCGCACAGGCGTACTCCAACGACGATACCGACCTGCCCAAGGGCAGCGTGCTGGAACGCGAGATCGGCCTGTACGGCCATATCGATCAGGACATCGCGCTGTACTTCGCCGACTGGGGCTTCGACTTCATCAAGGTGGATGGCTGCGGCCTGCGCGCCTACGGCGCCAACAGCGCCAAGGTGCGCGCCGGCGAATACCGCGCGCTGGCGCCGGTGCTCGACCTGCAATCGGTCACCCGTAGCGACATCGCGGCGGTGCAGGATGAGTTCAAGCAGATCAACGCGGCGCTGCTGCGCCACAATCCCGACGGCGATTTCCTGTTATCGCTGTGCATCTGGGGCGCCGCCAATGTGCGCGCCTGGGGCAAGGACTACGGCAACATCTCGCGCACCAGCGACGACATCACACCGTCCTGGACCCGCATGCTGACCAATTTCGACAGCGCTTCGCGGCGCGAACTGTACGCCCATCCCGGCAGCTGGAACGATCCCGACATGCTGTTCATCGGCAAAGGCGATTTCGATGCCGATCACCTGACCGAGGCGCGCTCGCACTTTTCGCTGTGGGCGATGGTGAACGCGCCGCTGATGCTGGGCACCGACCTGCGCACCACGGCGCCGGCGCTGATGGACATCGTCGGCAACGCTGAAATCATCGCGCTGAACCAGGACCCGGCCGGCAACCAGGCCACGCTGGCGTACGACGCCGACGATCTGAGTATCCTGGTGAAGCGGCTGGCGTCCGGCCGGCAGGCGGTGGCGATCTTCAACCGGGGACTGGCGCCGATCGAGGTCGACCTGACCGCCGAGCACCTGAAATTACGCAAGGACGCGCCGATCACACTGACCGATCTGTGGACCAACGCCAGCAGCACCTTCACCGGCACCACCAAGCTGCGCGTGGCGCCGCGCGAGACCAAAGTGTTCCGCGCCAGCGGCGAACGAGTGCTGGCGCAAGGCGTGTATCTGTCGGAGCAGCCGGGCAGCGTGAATCCGGCAGTCGATGGCGTGACCCGGCCACAGGCCGATCCTACCGTGTTCCGTTCGTCGGCGGGATGGTTCGGCACCAAGGGCGCGGGCGAACGGCCGATGTATGCCGGCTGGGGCGGCGCACGCGCCGACAGCACGCCGTACGGGCAAACGCTGCAGATCGCCGGCGTCGGTTATGCCGCCGGCATCGGCGTGCTGGCCAACTCGCGGCTGGAAGTGCGCAACCACGGCCATCGCCGCCTGACGGCCAAAGTCGGCGTCGACGACTCGGCGCGCGACAACCGCAGCACGGTGACGTTCATGGTCTATGGCGATGGCAAGCTGCTGGCCAAAAGCAAATCGCTGCGCTGGGGCCAGCCGGCACAAGCCTTGAACGCCAACGTCCAGGGCGTCAAGATCGTTGAACTGGTGGCCCGCAGCACGGCAGCAGAGAACGAACAGTTGCCGGTCTCTTGGGGTGACGCCGCGCTGCTGTCCACGGCGGATTAATCCACGCCAGGCGGTGCGGAGCAAACGCTCCGCACCGCCGCTGCGCCGTTAGAAATTCATACGGACGCCAACCCGGTAGGTGCGGCCCACCGAGTCATACAGCGCAGGATTCAGCCCGAGGCTCAGATTGGTCTGCGGCACCATCACAGGGGCGCGGTCGGCCAGGTTGTCGACCTTGAAGTAAGCCGATACCTGTTTCGACACGTTATAGCTGCCGCCAAAGTCGATATACACCGCGCCAGGCATGTGATTGTCGTAGATGGTCGGATGCGCTGCGGTCGGCAGCGGGCAATTGGTCTGGCACTCGATGTATTCATTGTTGAACACACCGGCGCCAATCCAGCGCTCGCTCAGGTTCAGGCTCAGCTTGCCGCCCATCAACCCATCCCACGACTGCGACACCAGCGCTTTCCACTTCGGCGTGGCGCCCGTCATGGCGCCGGCGCCTTCAATCGGCGTGGTGCCAGGCACGCCCGGATCGGAGATCGAATGGATCATGCGCGAAGCCAGGCCGCGCAGCGTAACGCTGCCCGGCAGACCGAAGTCTCTCATGTTCTTGCGATAGGCCATCTCGAAGTCGATACCGCGCGTATGCAGCGAAGCAAAGTTAAAGCTCTGCGCCAGCACATAGTTGGTGCCCGTAGGGCCGTTGATCGACACCGCCGAGCAGACCTGCTGGTTGCCGCCGTAGCACAGATCGACTTCCTGCTGCGGATTGAGCGAGCTGATAACGTTCTGCACCTTGATGTCGTAGTAATCGACCGAGAAGTTGAAGTTACGCGCCCAGCTTGGCTGGCTCAGCACGATGCCGAACGAGTTGTTGCGCGCCTCTTCCGGCTTCAGCGCAGGATTGCCGACGTTGCGCTGCTGGATCTGGATCGACTGCCCCTGGTTGTTGTTGACGGCCTGGTTGGTCACGGTCATGGCGGCGTACAGCTCGGACAGATTCGGCGCACGCACATCGCTCGACGCCACCGCGCGCAGGCGCAGGCCGTCGATCGGGGTTTGCCAGGTGGCGCCGAGCTTCCAGGCGCGCGCCTTGCCGGCGGTGCTGTATTTCTCTTCGCGGTCGGCGATGTTCAGATTCGCCTCACCCAGCGTGTCCGACTTCAGGAAGGGAATATTCAGTTCCACATAGGCTTCCTTGACGTTGAACGCGCCCTTGCCGTTGTGGTAGTTGCCCGCGAACCAGTTGTCGCCGGTGGTCGACAAGGTCGGATCGGCGGGATAGTTGGCGCTGTATGGCGACTCCAGCGCCACGCCGGCGCCGTAAGGATCGCCATACACCGAGTAATCCTCGCGCCGCCATTCGGCACCGAAAGCGATGGCGATCGGGCCAGCCCAGCCTTGCATCAATTCGCCATTTATGTTAGCGCTAACAACATTCTGCGTCGAATCGGTATGTTGACGCGGCCCGCTGGACGGTGCGATATAGTTCCAACCGGCCAGATTGATCGGCACCTCGCCGAAGATGTTGATCGGCTGGCAGCCGGCGGCGCGGGCGGCGACGCTGCGGCACACGATCTGCCCGGTGGCCGGATCCTTGATCGCGTCGATCGCGAAGTTATAGCGCGGATTGAGCGTGATGTCCTTGACGTCAATGATGGTCTTGTTCTCGCCGTGCTCGGCATACGCATCGTACGACCATTCCTTGCCGAACATGCCGAATTTACCGTTGGCGCCCAGCACCACGCGGCGCTGCGTACGGGTCGGATGCACATTGATATTGGCCGGGAACTCGGCGTTGGCGGTGCCGACCGACATTACGCCGGTGGGATAACCGGCAGCGCAACCGGCGGCAACCGATGCCGGCAGATAGGCATTGTCGCAGCGGATCGACAGATTGCCCTGCTTGGCCGCGCCCGGATTCGGCGAGAAGACTGACGTGACCTGCGCCCAGTTGCCGGTGACGTAGATCTCATTATCGGCGTCGAGGTTCCACGAGATGCGGCTGTAAGCCACCTGGCGCTTGAAGTTCATGGCCAGGTTGGTGCCGGCGCCGACGCTGCCGGAACGGTCGCCGCCGATGCAGAAGTTGCCGACGCAATCGGTGCCGTACTGGAACGGGTAAGGCGTGCCGCCAGGGCCGAAGGCCGTGCCGCGCAGCGGACCGTTGGTGATCAGGCCGTATTTCGCGTACTGAATATGCTGCGCGTTGATGATGCTCTTGTAGCGCGGCGCGCCGGCGGCCTGCATCTCTTTGGTCGATTCTTGCAACGCCGGATTGTTGTACCAGCTGCGGCCGTTCGGCCCCACCTGGCCGAAGCCCGGCGAATCGATGCCGTTTTGCTTGGTAAATTCGCCGCTCACGGTCACATGCAGGCGATCGTCGGCAAAGCCCTTGCCCCACGCGGCCTGCACCGTGCCGCTTTTGTCGTCGTGGTACTTGGTCATGCCGCCCGAGACATTGGCCTTGAAGCCGGTGAATTTCTTGTCGGTGATGAAGTTGACCACACCGCCGATGGCGTCCGAGCCATAGGACGCCGAGGCGCCGCCGGTCACCACGTCCACCCGCTTGACCAGCAGTTGCGGGAACTGGCTGACGTCGGTCACGCCGGTGACGTTGGCGCCAACCACGCGCTGGCCGTCCAGCAGGGTCAGGGTACGCAGCGTGCCGAGGCCGCGCAGCGACAGCGACGACAGGCCCTGGATGCCACTGGAAGTGCTGAAGGTGTTGGTGGTGCGACCGGTGCTGCCCTGCAGCGCCGGCAGTTCAATCAGCGACTCGAACATATTCGGCTTGGCTGCCTTGTCGAGATCGGCGGAAGTCAGCGTGGTGGTCGGGGTCGGCTGACTGAAGCCGCGCGCGGCGATCCGCGAGCCGGACACGACGACCGTGGTTTCCGGCGTCGGCTCGGCGGCCGGCGGGGCGGCGTCCGCTGCGGCCGGGGTGTCCGCCTGCGCCTGCGCAAAGGCCGGCGCCGCCAGCATGGCGCACGCGCCCGCGACGGCGAGGTTCATCAATTTTTTCTGAAATGGTGTCTGCATAGTAGTCTCCGTTTTTGTAATCAGTGGCGCCGTCCGTGTGGTCAGACGATCAACCTTTGTTGCAAACCGCTTTGCTTGTTTCTCTGTGTGACCAGATCCTCCGTGGGCGTTATGTGACAATTTTAAAATGGCTCTTGCTAGCGCTAACATTAGCGATCAAAAAATAAAAGGCAAGAATCATCAAGGGAAAAACTTGGTGTGGGAGTCCAATGTTAGCGGTGAGAAAAAATGTTTGCGGTAACATTTTTGCACCGCCAAGCTAAATGTAATCCTTGGCCAGGCAACTAGCCAGCGCTTTTTTTCGTAATGGTAGCCGGAGTAGCAGATTTAGCGGTCGGCAAAAATGAAATCGTGGCTTTCGTACAACGTCACGCGGTCCTCCTCATGGTGCGCGCGCGTACTGAATGGGGTGGATCACGCTGGTACTTTGCGAGCTTGCTCATCCCCCTAAGGCTCACCATGACTTTCTTTGAACGGCGCGAGCGCGCCACCGACGCCATGGTCGTAGAGAACGCCATTTGGCTGGCAATGCAGTCCGGCGAGGGCGCTGCGCTGTACTACATGCATAGAAAAGGCATCTCCCAGCACGTTTCAGCGCGCGTGCTGATGGGGCCACAATATCGGCGCAGCTATTTCCGGCGGCTCACCAAGCCCGGCAACTGAGGCAGTCTCCTTCTGCCGGTGCAGAGATAGGCGCGGTGGTGGACCAGGTTGTCGATACCATGCAAGCCATCGGCGTCTCCTCACAAAACATCGTCGAAATCATCGCGATGATCGATGGCATCGCCTTTCAGACCAATATTCTGGTGCTGAACGCCGCCGTGGAAGCGACCCGGGCCGACGAGCAAGGACGCGGTTTCGCGATGGTGGCCAGCGAGGTCCGCACCCCGTGTTCAAGCTGAGTTCTACCGCCGTCCTGGGAGCTTAAAGGTCTTCGTGATGCCCCGAAGCGCCCTGCTTCCAGTACGCCGAGATGCGGGAGGCGTCGCGTGGATGGCCTTTGTCGGTGAACACGGCATCGCGCACCTGGGCGGCCACCGCCGCCTCGCCGGCGAACCAGAAGAAACCCTCGCCGGCCGGCAGTTGCAGCGCGCGGATGGCGGCCAGCAGTTCACCGCTGCCGGCGTAATGCTGTAGCGCCACCTGCGCTTCGCTGCGGAACGGCAGCGCGGCCGCTTCTTCGCCGCAGACCAGCACTTGCACCCTGGCGTCCGCAGGCAGTTCCTCCAGGCGACGGCGGATCGCCGGCAATGCGGTGACGTCCCCCGCCAGCACATGCCAGGCATAATCCATCGGAATGATCATCGAGCCGCGCGGGCCGCCGATATTGGCAATCTGTCCCGGCGCTGCCTGGCGCGCCCAATCCGAGGCGGCGCCGGTGTCGTGCAGCGCGAATTCGATGGTCAATTCGCCGGCCACGTTGTCGTAGCTGCGCGGAGTGAAATCGCGGCGGGCTTCTTCGCTGACGAAGAATTTGACATGGTCGTCATAGGAGGCCGAGACGAAATCGTGTAAGGTCTCGCCTTTAAATGTTACGCTGATGTAGTTTGGTGTTAATCGATCAACCTTGCTCACCTGCAGTTCACGCAGTTTCAGCTCGTGCCGCACGCGTTGAATCCGTCCACTCATCATCCGCTCCAGAATTAGTTGATAATGTCCACATTATGAAGAACAAGGTTAATAAAGTCAACCAAACGGAACAGGTGTTCGACGCCATCCATTCGATCATGCATCTGTTCCGCGCGCGCCAGTTGCGCGGTTTGCGCGACACGCAGCACGAGCTGACGCACATGGAATACAAGGCGTTGGGCTTCTTCGCCCGTCACCCGGGAGCGACGCAAGGCGATCTGGTGGCCCATTCCGGGCGCGACAAGGCGCAGCTGGCGCGTCTGCTCAAGGGCTTGCGCGACAAGCAGTTGCTGGACGCGGCCGCCGATGCAGCAGACCGCCGCGTCACGCGGCTGACGCTGAGCGCACAGGGCGCGAGCGTATTCCATAGCCTGAACGACCTGGGCACGCAGGCGTCCGGCATGGCGGTGCATGGCATGAGCGGCGAGCAGCTCACCCAATTGCAGGCGCTGCTGCAACAGATCCGCGACAACCTCGAAGCGGCCGACAGCGCCGACTGAGTCCTGCCCCATCGCAGTGCGTCCAGCCGCACTGATCCGCTGCAATCCCGCCCTTTCTTGACCAGCCACCGGCGTCCGCGCACGGGGGCTGCGCTCGCTGCTGTCAGCATACTCTTACACAAACACAAGAGGCGCACCGATGTGGGGCAGCGAACGTCGCGTCGATAATCATCGAACGACAACTCTCTTCCATATCGGGACCACCATGTTACAGCTTGCGTTCGCCACTTCCGCCGCCGAGCCAGCCGCCGCCGCCAGTGCGGCGGCGATTTATCGCTCACTCAACGAAGGGCCGCCGGACGCCGAAGCGCTGGCCGAAGCTCGCACCTTTTTGGCGCAGCGCTTGCAGGCCGCGCGGCAATTGCACGTTGAACTGCCGGACGATCCGCAACAGCTGGCGCCCTGGATGGCCAGCCGCGCCTTCACCGTCGGCGTCGAATACCAAGCCTATCTGCAAGGCCGCCGCGAAGGCGCGCCGCGCAGTTATTTCAGCAACCAGTCGCACGCGCTGTACTTCCTCAAGCACGCCGCCCCCACCAAACTGGTGGACGGCGCCTGGCTGTACGGCGTACTGGCGCGCTGGGACGATCCGGACTTCCGCCCGCTGATCCAGACCTACCTGGAAGAGCTGGGCGACGGCATGCCGGAGAAGAATCATGTGTTGCTGTACAAAAAGCTGCTGGCGGCGCACGACTGCGAAGACTGGCAGCACCTGCCGGAAACGTATTTCGAGCAGGGGGCGATCCAGTTGGCGCTGGCCTACGATGCCGAGCGTTACCTGCCGGAGATCATCGGCTACAACCTCGGCTACGAACAACTGCCCTTGCACCTGCTGATCACCGCCTACGAACTGAACGAACTTGGCATCGATCCGTATTACTTCACGCTGCACATCACGGTCGACAACGGCAGCACCGGCCACGCGCACAAGGCGGTGCAGGCGCTGCTGCAACTGCTGCCGCGCTTCGGCGACCACGCCAGCGTGTGGCAGCGCGTGCTGGACGGCTACCGCCTGAACGACCTGGGCGCCTGCACCACCTCCATCATCCAGGGCTTCGACCTGCACGATGAGCTGATGGACATCATGGCGGCGAAAAGCCAGGCCGGCTGCAATATGCACTCGGACTACTGCCGCGTCGCCGGCCGCAGCATCAACGAATGGCTGAGCGACCCGCAGCAGATTCCGCAGTTGATGGCGGAACTGGAGACCGCCGGCTGGATCCAGCGCGGCCAGCCGCCGGAAAACAGCCGCTTCTGGCGCCTGATCCAGAGCGAACGCGCCGAAATGTTCGGTGTCTTCAGCGCCTACGAACAGCAGGTGCTGCGCGACTGGATCGTAACGCCGCCGCGTGTACCGAGCTTCCGCGCCCGCCAGCGCTCGCTGGACACGCTGGGCATGCATCACTCGCCGCGTCGCGGCCCGCCGCGCGGCATTGTGCGCCATCACGGCGACGACGGCAACCACAGCCCGCTGCGCCAGCTGGAGCAGCAGATCGCGACGTTGGGCAGCAAGCAGGCCGCCATGCAGCTGCTGCAGGCCCACATGACGCCGGCCCAGCATCACCACCCGCTCGGCCTGATGGCCACCCGCCTGTACCGACAACTCATCGATTGAATCCATGAACGCTACCGGCAGTTTAATGATCATCGGCGGCAATGAAGACCGTACCGATAACAAAGACGTACTCCACAAATTTATCGAACTGGCGGGCGGCGAGCAACAGCCCATCGTGGTCATCACCGCCGCCAGCACGGTGCCGGACGCAGTCTGGGAAATGTACGACCAGGCCTTCACCGACATGGGCGTCAAGCAGTTCGAGCATGTGCGCGTGACCAGCCGCGAGGAAGCGGAGGACGAGGCGCTGGCGCAGCGCGTGGCGCTGGCGCGCGGCATTTTCATGACCGGCGGCGACCAGAAACGCCTGCTGACTTTCGTCGGCGGCACCCGGCTGGAACGGGCGATGCGCACCGCCTGGTGCGACGGCGCCTGCATCGCCGGCACCAGCGCCGGCGCCTCCGGACTGTGCACCCACATGCTGGCCGAGGGCAAAGCCGAACTGGCGCCGGAAAAAGGCGCGGTGCGGCTGGGCGCGGGCCTGGGCTTCATCAGCCGCGTCATCATCGACCAGCACTTTTCGCAGCGCCACCGGCTCAACCGCCTGCTCAGCGTCATCGCGCAAAGCCCTTTCCTGCTGGGCGCCGGCATCGACGAGGACACCGCGCTGGTGGTGCAGGAAGGCGGCATCGAGGTGGTGGGCGACGGCACCGTGACGGTGGCCGACTGCCGCCACGCGCGCACCAACATCGCCGAGCTGCGCGCCGGCAGCGTACCGGAACTGCTGGATGTGCGCCTGCATGTGCTGCCGTCCGGCTCCAGTTATTCCAGCGCGGCGGAAGCCGGTCCGCTGGCGGATTTCATCCAATATTTAACCGACAGGACTTTAGAGCAATGAACATCGTCAAACAACACGTGCTGCGTGGCCCGAATCTGTACTCGAAACAGCCATGCCTGCTGACCATCCTCGACCTGGCGGCGCTGCGCGACCATGACACCGCCGCCATCGACGGCTTCAACGCGCGTCTGCTGGAGCTGCTGCCGTCGCTATACGACCACCGCTGTTCGGTGGGACAGTACGGCGGCTTCGTGCAGGCGCTGAACAACGGCGCCAACCTGGCGCATGTGGTCGAACACGTCAGCATCGCGCTGCAATGCCTGGCCGGCACGCCGACCTACCTGGGCCGCACGCACCAGGTCAGCGACGCGCCTGGCCACTACCGCGTGGTGTGCTCGTATGAGTCGGAGCATGTCGCCATCGACGCTGTCGATATGGCGATCACGCTGGTGCGCGGCCTGGCGACAGGCGCCGGCAGCGCAGAACTGGCGCAACTGCTGGAGAACGGCGTCGCCGCGCTGAAGGACACCGCCGAGCACCACGCCATCGGCACCAGCACCGGCGCCATCCTGCGCGCCGCGATCCGCCAGGGCATCCCTTACCAGCGCCTGACCGAGGACGCCAATATGTTCCTGCTGGGCTGGGGCGCGCAACAAAAGCGCTTGCAGGCCACCATCACCGGCGACACCGGCCATATCGCGGTCGGCATCGCCTCGGACAAGCAGCTGACCAAGTCGCTGTTGCAGGAAGCCGGCGTGCCGGTGCCGGAAGGCGTGAGTGTGCGTACGCTGGAACAGGCACTGCGGGCTGCACGCGAGCTGGAAGGTCTGGTCACGGTCAAGCCTCTGGACGGCAACCATGGGCGCGGCGTATCCACCCGCTGCGGCACGCCGGAAGAAGTCAAGCTGGGTTTCGAGCGCGCGCGTGAACACGGCCGCACCATCATCGTCGAGCGCTATATTCCCGGCGACGATTACCGCATCCTGGTGGCCGGCGAACGCGTGGTGGCCGCAGCGCTGCGCCGTCCCGCCGCCGTCATCGGCGACGGCGCATCGAGCGTGCGCCAGCTGGTAGAACTGGAAAATCGCAACCCGGCGCGCGGCGAAGGCCACACCAACATCCTGACCCGCATTCCGCTGGACGGCCACGCCGAAACCACGCTGGCCGCGCAGGGGCTGGACTTCGACAGCGTGCCGCAAGCCGGCCGCCGGGTGCTCATGCGCGGCAACGCCAATCTGTCCAGCGGCGGCACCGCCGAAGACGTGACCGACCGCCTGCCGCCGCAGACACTGGCGATGTGCGTGCGCGCCGCGCGCAAGATCGGACTGGACGTCGCGGGCATCGACCTGGTGTGCGAAGACATTTCGGTGCCGCTCAACGGCCGCAATGGCGCGGTCATCGAGATCAATGCCGCGCCGGGCATCCGCATGCACGAATATCCAAGCGCCGGCGTGCCGCGCGACGCCGGTGCGGCGATTGTCGAATCGATGTTCGGCAAGCAGGATGGCCGCATTCCGGTGATCGCCGTCACCGGCACCAACGGCAAGACCACCACCACGCTGATGATCGAACATGTGTTGCGCGAAGCCGGCATCGGCACCGGTTGCACCACCAGCGAGGGCGTGTTCATCAACGGCCAGGAAGTGCGCAAGGGCGATTGCAGCGGCTACTGGTCGGCGCGCACCGTGCTGTCGGCGCCGGAAGTGGAATTCGCCGTGCTGGAAACCGCGCGCGGCGGCATCCTCAAGCGCGGCCTGGCGTTCGACCGCTGCGACGTGGCGGTGCTGCTGAACGTCAGCGAGGACCATCTTGGACTGGAAGGCGTCGACACGCTGGAGCAGCTGGCGGCGGTCAAGGGCGTGGTGCTTAACGCGGCGGCCAACGCCGTGGTGCTGAACGCGGAAGACGCGCGCTGCATGGAGATTGGCGCGACGCTGGATGGCGACGTTGAACGCATCCTGTTCAGCTGCGACGCCAGCCACCCGGCGCTGGTACGGCACGTGGCCGCCGGCGGCCGCGCCGCCTGGCTGCAGGACGGCGCGCTGATGACGGCCGACGGCGCCGGCCAGCCACATCACCTGCTGGCGGCCGCAGAGATGCCTTCCACGCTGGGCGGCTGCGCGCGCCACAACATCGCCAACGGCCTGGCTGCGGCGGCGGCGCTGATGGCCTGCGATCTGGGCAACGGCGCGATCGCCGCCGGCTTGCGCAGCTTTGTTTCAGACGCACGCCGCAACCCGATGCGCGGCAACCTGTATGACGTCAACGGCGTCAAGGTGATCGTCGATTTCGCCCACAACCCGGCCGCCTTCGCCGCACTGGCCGCCACCGCGCGCGCCATGACGCAGGGCCGCACGGTGGCGGTGGTGACTTCGCCCGGCGACCGCCGCGAGCACGACTTCCAGCAGATCGGCCAGATTTGCGGCGGCGGTTTCGACAGCGTGGTGTTTTACGAGTGGGAGAGCGAGCATCGCGGCCGTACGCCGGGCCAACGGGCCGGCATGATGCAGGCCGCCGCACTGGCCGCGCGCGGCGGCCAATCGGGCGCGCTACTGGAGATCGATCCGGCGCAGGCGCTGCGCCTGGCGCTGTCGCAATGCCGGCCGGGTGACGTGCTGGCCTATGCCTGCGGTTCGTCGGTGTCGGAACTGGTGGATGCGCTGCGCCCGGTCGATCCGGTCAGCGCGGCGCGCATCGACGCCACGCTGGTGTAGGCAGCAACTCAGGCGGCGGGCGCCGCCTGTTGCGCCAGCCGTTCCCCGGCTGGCGCATCGATGGCGCGGATCGCCTCGATCAGCGTCGCCACTTCAGTACCGCAGGCGAATACCAGTACATCGCCCGGCAGGCAGGCGCGGTACGCCGCCTGCACCGCCTCCGCATCCCCTTCATAGACCCGCACCACTGCGCCGCCGGCGGCGCGCGCGCCTTCGCTGATCAGCCGCGCCGCCTCGCCATGCTGGCGCGTGCGGCTCTGCGATTCATACACGAACAGCTCGTCGAAATGGGCGGCACAGGTGGCGCCGGTGCGCGCCAGGTCTTCATCGCGGCGGTCGCCCGGCGAGGTCACCACCGCTAGCACCCTGCCCTGCGCATAGCCGGTGGCCTTGCTCTGCCCCTGCCCTTGCGCCAGTCCCCGCGCCAGCGTCGCCAGCGCCGCGTATGCGGCCGGATTGTGGGCGTAATCGAGCAGGATGCGGATCTCGCCCAGTTCGAACACATTGGAACGCAGGGGATTGGTGGCCGCGTCCGACTCGAAGCTGGAAAGGCCGGCGCAGATTTGCGCCGCACTGAAGCCGCTGGCCATCAGCGCCGCCGCCGCCGCCATGCTGTTGGCGATGTTGTAGCGTGCCAGTCCGCCGCAGGTGGCGGGAATGTGCGCGGCCGGCATCACCCGCTGGCGCACCTGGCGCTGGCTCAGCATGATGACATCATTCTCCAGCCAGACCGCATCGCCGCCCTGCTGCAAGTGCATTTGCAGCACCGGGTTGTCCGCCTTCATGGAGAAGTAGACGACACGGGCATCGGCGGCCAGACGCGCGCGCGCGGCCACGCAATGGGCATCGTCGGCGTTCAGCACCGCCACTGCGGCGGCGCGCACCACCAGCGATTTGACGCGCGCCAGCCGCTCCACCGTCTCCACGCCGTCCAGTCCCAGGTGGTCGTCAGAAACGTTGAGCATGACGCCGACGCTGCAACGGTCGTAGGCCAGGCCGCGCTTGAGCAGTCCGCCGCGCGCGGTTTCCAGCACCGCGAATTCAGTCTGCGGCGACGCCAGGATGCTGCGATGCGACCAGTAGCCGGTGCAATCCCCTTCCGCGTAGCGCACACCGTCCAGCGCCAGCCCTTGTGTGCTGGCGCAGCCGGTGCGGTAGCCGGCCAGTTGTACCGCATGCGCGATCATCAGCGTGGTGGTGGTCTTGCCATTGGTGCCGGTGATGCCGATCACCGGAATGCGCAGCTGCTCCGGTGCCGCATGCAGCGCCCGCAGCAGCGAGCGCTGGTCGCCGCTGGGCGGTGCCGCGCCGAGCAACGCGTCCACCTTGGGTCCGCGCCGGCCCGGCACCAGGTCAACCTGCGCGTGCGCCAGGCCGAGCGTGGCGGCGGCGCGCTCGCACAGCTGGCGCACCTGCGGGTCGGCGTGCTGCGCTTCGCCATTGAACACCTGCACGCGCTGCCGTTCGCCCGGCTGGCGTTGCGGATTCAGGAAATCTTCGGCCGGCACCGGCAATTGCGCTTCGATCAGCAGGGAGCGCATCAGCTGACGGTCATGCAGCAAGGTGTTGGTCAGCAGGCGATTGTCGTCGCCGGCGCTTTCGACATAGCGCCATTGGCGCGCGCCCCATCCCAGCCGGAGCAAGCCGCCATGCTCGCTGATGCGCTGCACCGGAATGCCGAGCGCCTGTGCTTCGCGCATCAGCGCCAGCGCGGGTTGCGGCAACTGCATCGAAGCCAGCAGCGCGCGCAGCTTGTCGACCGCAGCCGGCACGTCCGGATCTTCGCCGCGTTCGGTGGCGGACACCAGATCAACGGCGGCCTGCAACGCCGCCTGCGCCAGATGCTCCAATGTGTACTGCACCACCACCCGCCATTGCGCCGGCTGTCCGGCGACTGTTTCGACATGCATGAATTCCACCGGCTCGCCGCAGGCCTGCTGCAGGAAGCGCGTGGTATAGGCAGCCTGCTGCCCGGCTTCGTCCGCCGGCGATTCGAGCAGCGCCACGATGCACGGGGACGGGCAATACAGATTGGCGCCGCGCAGCAGCCGTTGTTGAAGTACGCGCATCGTTACAGCTCCCTGCTGGCCACCAGCCACACGGCGGCGATGCGGTCCGCCGCCGCGTAGGCCGGCGTCTCCAGTTCCTCGCCGAACACGTCGGGATCGATTTCCTCATACGTCCAGCGCAGCCCCGCTTCGTCCAGCAGCGCGGTGGCGTGGCGCAGGAAAGGATCGTCGCCATCGGTGATCGCCACGCCGGTGTAGAGCCACAGCGATCCGCCGCCGGCCAGCCGATTGATGGCCGCCTGCACGATCTGCATCGACAGGCCGGCGCCAAGCTCGCCGCCGCCATGGCGGTAAGCACGTTCGGCGGGGTCCAGCAGGTAGGGCGGATTGGCGACGATCAGGTCGAACACGCCGTCCAGCTGGTTCATCAGATCGCTGTGGTGGCAAACGGCGTTGCTCACGCCGGCCAGGCGGATGTTGATGTCGGCCAGCGCCAGCGCGTGCTGGTTGATGTCCACCGCCAGCACCTCCGACTGTGGAAAGCGCCGCGCCAGCGTGATCGCGCCGACGCCGCTGCCGCAACCGATATCGACGATGCGCCGCAGCGGGTCGCGCGCCGGCGCCGGCGTCTGCTCCATTGCGCGCACGAAGCGCGCGGTGTCCGGGCCGAAGAACACGGCGTCGGACTGCGTGGTCGGGTAGGCCGAATGGAACAGCCATTCGCCGGCCAGCGTCGAGATGCGCACGCTGCTGCGCAGCAGTCCACGCTCCTCCTCGACGATGCCGGCGGCGCGCATGCAGGCCAGCAGTTCGGCATCGACCGCGTCTGCCGTGAAGGGCCGGCTCCAGCCGAAGATATCGCGCAGGCTGGCCTGCTGCGGCGAGGCCGGACGCGCCAGCACGCGCGCCTGCGTGGCCGGCGTGACGGTGGTGAATCGGTATTTGCGCGCGCGCAGCGCGGCGCCCAGCGCCAGCATGGCCTGCTGTTGCACCGTTAGCGGATTGGGGATGTCGTTCGGGATCACACAGCGCTCCTATGAAACAACCATAGTCGCGCAGAATGCCGCCAGCCTGGGTGCGCTGGCGCACATAGCATCGAAAAAGTCAGAGGGTTTTCAGGGTGCGGATCAGGTCACTCAGGCGGTAAGGCTTGGCGATCAGCTCGAAGCTGCCGATGTCCGGCATCTGCTCTCGCAGCGTAGCCTGCACGTAGCCGGAAGCCAGCACCACTTTCAGGTGCGGGAACTCCTGCAATGCGGTCCGGCCCAGTTGCACGCCGCTCATGCCCGGCATGACCACGTCGCTGAACAGAATGGCGATGTCGGGATTGAGGCGCAGCGTCTCCAGCGCCTGCGCGCCGTTGTCGGCCGCCAGCACTTCGTAACCGAGGTGGGTGAACAGGCTGATCGCCGTTTCCAGCACATCCGGCTGGTCGTCCACCAGCAGCACTTTTTCGGTGTGCCGCGCCGGGTCGCTGGGAGGCGCTTCGCTGGCGACAGCGGGAAAGTACAGCGACACAGCCGTGCCCTCGTCCACCCGTGACTCCAGCGTCAGCGCGCCCTGGCACTGCTGCATCAAGCCATACACCTGGCTCAGCCCCAGGCCGGTGCCCTTGCCGATTTCCTTGGTGGTGAAGAAGGGTTCGACGGCGCGTGCCATGGTTTCCGGCGTCATGCCCTTGCCGCTGTCGCGCACCACCGCGCGCACGTAGCGGCCGGCTGGCAGGCGCTCCACTTCGCCATCGGCCAGCGTGACGGCCGCCAGGTCCAGCCGCACCTCGCCGTGGTTGTCCATCGCGTCGCGGGCGTTGACCACCAGGTTGAGCAGCGCCGACTCGAACTGCGTCGGGTCGATCATGGCCTGCGGCAGATCGGCGTCCAGTTGCAGGTGCAGCCGCATATCGTCCGGCAGCGCGCGCCGCAGCACCGCTTCGAACGAGCGGATCACGCGGCCGGCGTCGTGCGGCTCCAGGCGCAGCGGCTGCTGGCGGGCGAAGGCCAGCAGTTGCTGCGTCAACGAAGCGCCGCGCTGGGCCGCGCGCGACATGGTGTCGATGGATTTGGTGACGATGGCCGGATCGCGCGACAGGCGCATCAGTTCCAGGCCGTTCATGATGACGTTCAGCAGATTGTTGAAATCGTGCGCGATGCCGCCGGTCAGTTTGCCGATGGCTTCCAGCTTCTGCGCCTGGAACAGCTGCTCGCGCGCGCGTTCCAGCTGCTCGGCGGCGACCCGTCGTTCGGTGATGTCGCGCGTGATCTTGGCGAAGCCCAGCAGTTCGCCGTCCGGATTGACGATCGGATCGATCACCACGTTGGCCCAGAAGCGGCTGCCGTCCTTGCGCACGCGCCAGCCCTCGTCCTCGAACTTGCCGGTGGTGCGGGCCACCTCCAGCGCGTACGCCGGGCGGCCGGCGGCGCGGTCTTCCTCGGTGTAGAACATGGAGAAGTGGCGGCCGATGATCTCGTCCGGATGATAGCCCTTGAAGCGCTGGGCACCGGCGTTCCAGGTGACCACCACGCCCTGCGGCGACAGCATGTAGATCGCGTAGTCGGTCACACCCATGATGAACTGGCGGAACCGCTCGGCTTCAATCGCGTCTACATTGGACTGTGCATTCGGCTGCATTGTGATCCTTTTTAGCTCTTTGACACTGATTTTACTTTAGAGCAAAGGAAAACTGGTGAACTGTGCGCGCCTACCGAATCGTCCAGGACAAAGCGCGCACAGGATGTTGCCTATTTGCCGATGACGTTAACCTTTGCCGAGCCGCCGCCGCTCAGCTTGCCGGTGGCATCGTCCCATTTGAGGACGGTTAACGTCGACTTGCCTTTTTCATAATCATAGCTGACGCCATCGTCTTCATACAGGCGGAACTCGCCGCTCTTGCCCGGATAGACGTTGATGCCGGCGATGGCCTGCCTGGTCGCCGTCGACTGGATCTCGGCGCCAACCGGCACAACCGAACCGGCTTTGACGAACAGCGGAATCTGATCGATAGGCGCAGCCACCTTGACCCAGCGGCCGCCGCTCAGCTTCTCGTTGGTCCAGTAGTTATACCAGTCGGCGCCGGCCGGCAGGTAGACCTCCTTCGAGGTCTGTCCCTGCTCCGTCACCGGCGCCACCAGGAAGGCCGGGCCGAACATGTACTGGGTGCCGATGTTGGCCACGTTCGCATCGTTGGGGAAGTCCATCCACAAAGGACGCATGAAGGGCGCGCCGGTATCGTGGGTGTACTTGGCCTGCGAGTAGATGTACGGGATCAGCTCATAACGCAGCTTGTTGAAGCGCGCCATCACCGCCTCCGCCTGTTTGCCGAAGGACCAGATCTCGCCCTCCTTGCGGTCGCCGTGCAGGCGCAAGGTCGGCAGGAAGGTGCCGTACTGGAACCAGCGCGTCATCAGCTCCGGGTAGTCGCGGTAGTTGCCGACCACATTGAGCGCGTCGGACGGATCGAGCAGCGGATTCTGCACGTCGGACTGCACCTGCGTCAGTTTCTGCCAGCCGCCGATGTCGTTGCCCCAGTAGGCGATGCCGGAGGCGGTCATGTTCAAGCCGGTCGGCACCTGGCGCGCCAGCGCTTCCCAGGTCGGCTTGATGTCCGACGACCAGAACAGCGCGCCGCTGCGCTGCGAGCCCAGATAGGCGGCGCGCGACAGGATCAGCACCCGCTTGTTCGGCTTCCACGCGCGCAGGTTCTCGGCCACGCCTTCGACGTGCAGCAGCGGGAACAGGTTGTGATAGCGGTCGCCCGAGCCGATCGAATAGAAGAAGCCACTCGGCACCAGATCCGGCTCGGTCTCGTCCAGCCATGGATAGTCGAAGCCCTGCGACAGGATGTTGTCGCGCGCCTTCTCCCAGAACCACTTGCGGGCGGCCGGATTGGTGGCGTCGATCAGGCCGCCTGTGCGGTCGGAGCGGAACGGCAGACCGTCGACGGTCCTGCCGTCCTTGTCCTTCAGCAGATAGCCTTTGCTGTCCAGCTCATTGAAGTAGCGGCCCGAGGTCTCGTAGCGCGGCCAGATCGAGATGATCGACTCCATGCCCATGTCGTGCAGCTGCTTGTTCATGCCCTTGGGGTCGGGGAACTGCGCCGGGTCGATATCCATCTGGCCCATGCGGGTCCAGTAGAACCAGTCCAGCACCATGATATCCAGCGGATACTTCTTTTCACGATAGGTCTTCGCCACGCGCATCAGCTCCTGCTGGCTGTCGTAGCGGGCTTTTGACTGTATCAGGCCGAAGGCGGACTTCGGCGGAATCGGCGTCTTGCCGGTCACGCGCGCATAGCCCGAATAAATCTCTTCCGGCGTCGCACCGATGATGATGAAGAAGCTGACACGCTCGCCGACGTTCGACTGGAAACCGGTGCGGCCGTTGACACCGGCGACGAAGTGCGTGGCGGACGGATTGTCCCAGACGATGCCATAGCCCTTGGACGACACCATGAACGGCACGCACACGCTCTCGCCGGCCGGCGCATCGTACCAGTGCTTGCAATCGAGGACGCGGCCGCGCAGGTCCAGCGGTCCCAGCGACTCCTGGTTCTGGCCCATGCCATAGTAATGCTCATCGCGCGCCACCGAGAACGAGGCGCCGACCTGGAAGGTCTTCTCGGTGTTGACGGTTTGCGGCGACATCTCCCAGCCGGTCAGGCTGACCACCTGCTCGCCCTTGGCATTCAGCACCTGCAGGCCGACCGGCGCCAGCGACGGCGCAAAGTATTTCTGACCCTGGGTCGGCACCGATGGCGCCGGCGCCGGATTCACCCGCACCGTCATGGCGGACGAGCTAAAGACATCGCCGTCCTTGCCGCCGGCGTGGCGGAAGGCCTGGTTGTCGGCGTTCTTCGGCAGGATGCCGTAGCCGGGGCCTTTCAGCACCTCAGCTTTGTCAACCGCGATGGTGACGTGGACCACGTTCGGGCCATAGGCCTCGATTGACACGAAGGCGCCGTCGCGGTCCAGCGTGGCGATGGGCGCGGCGAAGGCGCAAGTGGAAATTGCGAAAACGGATGCGAGCGCGGTGCATACCGGCGTGTGGGCGAGCTGTCTCATAAGCCTCTCTTGAAATGGAGATGTGCAAGCATTGTGCTTCTTCATTTTCAACAAAGCAATTATGAAAATCACCAAATCCGACTATGTTTATGCCGCTTTCAGCTCCATTCTGGCCTGGCCGATCACCTGCCGCGCGCCGCTGATGGCCAGTCCGCCCATCACCAGCGCCACCGCCAGATCAGGCCAGGCGCTGCCGGCGCCGAACACGCCCAGCGCCGCCAGCATCACCGCCAGATTGCCGATGGCGTCATTGCGGGTGCACAGCCACACCGAGCGCATATTGGCGTCGCCGTCGCGGTAGGCGTACAGCAGCAGCGCCACGCCGCCGTTGACCAGCAGCGCCGTGAAGCCGATCGCGCCCATCACCAGCGGCTGCGGCGTGCTGCCGGTGGCCACATCCCACGCCACCTTGGCCAGCACGAAGCCGCCGTAGGCCGCCATGGTCCAGCCCTTGACCAGCGCCACGCGGGCGCGCGCCGACGCGGCGGCGGCCAGCACCATCAGCGACAGCGCGTAGTTGCCGGCATCGCCGAGGAAATCGACGGCGTCGGCCAGCAGCGAGGCCGAATCGCCGCCCAGGCCACCGGCCAGTTCGACAAAGAACATCAGCGCATTCAGCACCAGCGCGATCCACAGAATTTTTCGATAACGGCGATCTACCGCCGGCTTGGGCGGTGCGCAACAGCATCCAGACATAGTCCCTCCCTTGATGTATAGTCGCCATTACAAACCCTGAAGCTACTACAAGGTCAAGCGATGAGAATCGGAGAACTTGCCGGGCACACCGGCTACACCGTCGAAGCGATCCGCCATTACGAGCACGCCGGCCTGCTGCCCAAGCCCGCCCGCACCGCCAGCAACTACCGGCACTACGGGCCGCAGCATCTGGAGCGGCTGCAATTCATCCGCCATTGTCGCTCGCTGGACATGGCGCTGGACGAGATCCGCAGCCTGCTGGCGGTGCGCGACGCGCCGGACCAGCGCTGCGGCGCGGTCAACGCCACGCTGGACCGACACATCAGCGATGTCGGACAACGCATCGCCGAATTGCGCGCGCTGGAACAGCAGTTAAAAGACATCCGTGGTTTATGCGGCCAGGACCTGGCGGCGCGCGACTGCGCCATCCTGCACCGCCTGGCTGGAGTTGCTGACCAGAAAGCGTAATCCGGTAGCGGTGTGATGCAACGAACAGAGGGTATAGCCAGGGCGGCCTAGGATGAGGCACTTCAGCCATATCGAATAGGAGCCCGATTTGATTATCCAACGATTTCTGGCGCAGTTCAACGAAGTAGACTTCGACGAGTTGCTGGTAGCGGGCGGCGTCGCCGCCCTGACCTTCATCGCCATCTATGGTTTGCTGCGGCTGCTGCGCAAGCGGCTATGCCGCCACGACGAAAGCGGCCGCGCCGACCGTCCGGTCGCGCAGCTACTCAAGGAAACGCTCAACCGCACCAGCATATTGGCGATAACCGCCATCTCGCTGCTGGTCGGGCTGAAGACGCTGGAGCTGCCGCCGCTCTGGGAAGAGCGCCTCGGCCACCTGTGGTTCATCGTGCTGGGCTTCCAGCTGGTACTGTATTTCGACCGCGCCGCCACGCTGGGCGCGCGGCGCTACTTCCGCAACCACGCGGAAAACCCCGACTCGCCGACCACTGTCGCCAACACGCTGATGGTGTGGGCGCTGAAGACCACCATCTGGGTGATTTTCCTGCTGGCGGCATTGTCCAATCTCGGCATCAACGTCACCGCGCTGGTGGCCAGCCTGGGTATCGGCGGCATCGCGGTCGCGCTGGCGGTGCAGAACGTCCTGGGCGACCTGTTTGCGTCGCTGTCGATCGCCGTCGACAAACCGTTCGAAGTGGGCGACTCGATCGCCATCACCAACGTCTCCGGCACGGTGGAGCATGTAGGGTTGAAAACCACGCGCATCCGCGCCGACAGCGGCGAGCAAATCATCATCGGCAATTCCGAGCTGCTGAAAAACGTCGTGCGCAACTACAAGCGCATGCAGACCCGCCGCGTACAGTTCTCGCTGCGCATCAACCCGGCGACGCCGGCCGCGCTGGCCGCCCAGGTGCCCGACGCACTGCGCGCCGTAATCGACCGCCAGCCGGATGTGCGCGCCGACCGCGTGCACCTGAAGTCGGTCACTCAGGACGCGCTGGAGTTCGAGCTGGTGTTCTACGTATTGAATGCCGCCTACGCCAAATACATGAACGCCCAGCAGGCAGTGCTGCTGGGCGCGCTTGAAGTATTCGCCGAACTGGGCGTGGACGCCAACGCCCCCACCCGCCGCCTGCTGTTCGAACAAGGCACCGACGCCGCCAACGAAGCAACCCAACCCGAGCGCCGCCAGCACGCGCATTAAACCCCGGGGTCAGGTCCTCCATTTCTACACGAGCCCAGCCGCGCGCGGCTGGGCTCG
>CAUPXZ010000056.1:0-35343 GCA_963515135.1 uncultured Duganella sp.
AATCCAGCCTTTTTTGATCATGACGTCAATAAAATTATTCCGGACACCAGTGCGCCTGCGCGGGAATGACGCGCTTAGGCCTTGACGTTGATGAACTGGCCGATGGTCTGCCCCAGCGTGTTGATCTGAGGCTTAGGGGCGACCAGATCCGGCGGCAGCACCTGCGCCGAACGCGGAGGGTTTTCGATGGCGCGGTTGAGATTGACGGTGGGTAGCGGCTTTTCTGCCGCCTGAGTGGCTTGATCGCTTTCGCGCTGGTTGTCTGACAGTTTCTGCTTGTCCTTGGCCAGTTGATCGCGGCTGGCGTCCAGTCGGCTGGTGTCCTGATTGACGCGCACGCGATCCTGCTGCACTTGCCTTTCGGCTTGTACAACAGAGGCTTGCAGCGCGTTGATGGACAAGGCCATGGCATTCCTTCAGGCAGGATGATGCATTTATTGCAGATTAGGCCATCAAAACAAAAAAGGCAAGGCTAACCGCGCCTTGCCTGAAGAGGGACGTTACACGCTTCTTAGAAGCGATACAGCAGGGATGCCTCCCAGGTGCGGCCGAACAGCGGACGGGCATTGATCGGGCCGACGTTGCCGGTGGTCAGGCGCGAGTTGCCTTCGGTCAGGCCGAGTTCGTTGTTGAGGTTGGTGCCGGCCAGGCGCACTTCGATTTTTTCACCCAGCGAGAACAGCACGCCCGCGTCGATGGTGCGGTAGGACGGCAGATATTGCTGGTTCGCCTGGTCCGCCCAACGCTCGCCGATCGAAGTGTAGGTCGCGTACAGCTTGGCCGAGTGGCCGTCGCCAAACGGGATGCGGTAGGTCGGCGTGAAGCGGAATTGCAGCTTCGGCTGGCGCTGCACCACCTTGCCCGAGGTGGCTGGATTGTCCTTGTATTCCGATTTCTGATAGTCGCCGGTCAGTTGCAGTTGCAGGTTCTCGATCGGGCGCACCGCCACTTCAAATTCCACACCGTTGCCCTTGGAGCCGCTGACCGAGCGCAATTCCTGGCCGTTGGAGAGGATTTGCGTGAACGCAATACCGTCGAATTGCGTGTGGAAGGCGTTGATATACGCGGTGTACAGCTGCGTAGCCGTCTTGAAGCCGATTTCGTACTGGCTGATCTTCGGCGTCGGCAGCAGGTTGCTGTCGTTGGCGTCCTTCTGGTTGCCGGCGCCGCGGATATCGTCGAACGAGACAAAGGTGTGGCCGCGGTTGGCGCGCACGAAGACCGAAGAATCCTTGCCCAGCTTGTAGTTGCCGCCGATGGTGAAGGAGTTGGCGCTGTCGCTGCGGCTCAGGTAAGTGTTGCTGCCGGTGGTCATCGAAGTGCCGTTGTTATAGACGGTCAGCGGGTTGCCATCGGTATCGCCGGTGGTCAGGTTGGAGATGGTGGCGCTGATTTTCTGCTTCTCGTGACGAATGCCGGCATCCATCTTGATCTTGTCGGTGATCTGCCATTCGTCCGAGATGAAGCCGGCAGTGTTGCGGCCGTCATACGAGGCCACCGGCGCGTAGTTGACCGGGCCGTCGGTGCCGTTCTTCGACACCACCACGCCATTGTTCAGCGTGACGTTGATCAGGCTGGCTTGCGGCACGGCCGTCATCAGGTGGCTATTGCCCAGGAACCAGACGTCGTGCGACGAATAGTCGGCGAAGTAACCGCCCACCGTGATGGTGTTCCCCTTGAACAGCTCTTTGCTGACGCGCAGCTCGTCGGTGAACGATTTCAGCTTTTTCTCGACCGCCCACAGGCCGGCCTGCACCACTTGCAGGTTGCCGGCCACCGCGCCGCCTTTGACAAACGAGGCCGTGCCCGAAGTCGCCAGGCCGCCGGCCGCCGCCACCACGGCGGGGTTGCTGTTGGCCGAGGCGATCGCGGCGTTGATGTAGTCGCTCATCGACAGCGGGTTGTTACCCGTGAACATGGCGATGGTGTTCAGGTCGCCGTCAAAGCGGTTGAACTTGTTGGAGATGCTCCAATCGCCGATTTTCTGGTCGAAGTTGGCGCCGAACACATTGGCTTTCAGGCCACGGCCGTCGCCGAGGTCTTTATTCAGCGTGCGGCCGGGGCCGGCTTCGATGGTGAAGTTGCGCATTTCGCCGCTCATCAGCGTGCCGGTCAGCGGATCGAAGCCGGGGAAGGCGGAGATGGTGCGGCCGCCGTTGCTGGAAATCAGCGGCACCCCGGTGTAGAAGGCGTTCTTGTCGTCGGTGCTGCGCGCATACAGGGTCAGCTTGCCCTGGTCGAGGTTGCGGGTCAGCGTGGCGGTGATCTGGTGGCCGTCGTCGGCCGGGAAGCCGGCGTCGCGCACGCCGTCGGTCTTGCGGTAGAAGCCGCCGACCGAGCCATACCAGCCATCGCTGATCTTGCCGCTGTAGAACATGTCGACGCGGCGCAGGCTGCCGGTGCCGGTGCTGAAGCGCACCGAGCCTTCCGGCGTGTCGCTGCCTTCCTTGAGGATGAAGTTCATGGTGGCGCCCGGCTGGCCGTTGGACCAGATGGTCGACGGGCCGCCGCGCAGCACTTCCACGCGCTCGACGGTGTCGTCCAGGCGGAAGGCCGACGAGCCTTCATAGAACGACAGGGTCGGCGGCGGGAAGATCGGGTTGCCCATCATTTGCACCGAAACGAACGGCGAGTCGCTGCCGGACGGGAAGCCGCGCACCTCGATGTTGGCGCCGGACTGGCCGCCGGTCGATTCCGCATACACGCCCGGCACCAGTTTCATGATATCGGCGGTGCTGCTGGGCGAGGCCTGCTTCAGCTGTTCTTCGTTGGCGGTGGTGATCGAGAAGGCCGAGTCGACCTTGCGCACGCCGCGCGCCGAGGCCACGCCGGTCACCACGACCTGCTGGATTTCTTTGGAAACTTCGGTGGATGGCTCCGCGGCCGCAGCCGCAGCGGAGGCAGGCTCGGTTTGTGCGGCGGCGCTCTGGTGGACCAGGATCAGGACGGCGGCCGCGATGGCCGATGGCAGGAACGGGTTTTTCATCGTGTCTCTTCTTTCTTATAGGGTCTATCGTCTCCCGGAGACAGCGTGCCGCCATCGCCGATTTAGTCATTGAAACAAGAAATGATATCGATGTCAATTGAAATGTTATCGATGTCATTTTTTCCGACAAATGAAAAAATTCTGTCATAATGCGTCCGCACTTCCGCTTTTTTACTCTTAGAACAACATGGCCGCGAAGAAGACCGTAGCAGCATCAATGACGATGGAAGACCTGGCCAAGCTGGCCGGCGTGTCCAAGATCACGGTGTCGCGGGCATTGCGCGACAGTCCGCTGGTGACGCCCGAGACGCGCGAAAAGATCCGCGCGCTGGCCGAGCAGCAGGGCTATCGGCTGAATGTCAGCGCGCGCAATCTGCGCATGGGCCGCAGTTATTCGGTGGCGGTGGTGGTGGAAATGACACCCGTGCGCGGCCGGCCGATGTCCGATCCGTATCCGCTGGAGCTGTTGGGCGGCATTACGCAGGAGCTGACCACCGCCGGCTACAGTGTTGTTTTAACGTCAAAGCAGTTGATGAACACTGCGCCGGTGATGGGCGCCGATGGCTTGATCCTGCTGGGCCAGGGCTCGCACGGCGAGGCGGTGCGCAGCCTGCAGCAGACCGGCATGCCGCTGGTGGTGTGGGGCGCGCCGGAACAGGACAGCGATTACATCGTGGTCGGTTCCGATAATCGCAAGGGCGGCGTCAGCGCCGCCGAGCGCTTCATCGCGCAGGGCAGGCAGAAGCTGGTGTTCCTGGGCGACGTCGATCACGCCGAGGTGCAGGAGCGCTGCGCCGGCTTTATCGACACGATGGGCGGCGCCGCCACGGTGCACATCATCCGGCCGAAGGCGTTCACCTTCGAAGCCGGCTTCGACAGCATTTCGTCGCTGTTGAAGAAGAAGGGCGCGTCGTTCGACGGCGTGTTTGCCGCCAGCGACCTGCTGGCCATGGGCGCGATCCGCGCGCTGGCCGAGAAGAATTTGCGGGTGCCGGAGAATGTCTCCGTCATCGGTTACGACGATACGCCCGGCGCGGCCAGTTTCGTGCCGCCGCTGACCAGCGTGCACCAGTATCTGCGCGATGGTGGCGTGTTGTTGGCAAAAAAAATGTTGGGCCTGATCGAAGGCCACCCGGTCGCTTCTGAAATGCTGCCGACCACCCTGATGGTGCGCCAGACTTAGTTCCCCCCGAAAATCACCAAAAACCAGTCAAAAACAGGTGTTTTTTCAAATTCAAACCGCTTTGAATCGCTCATTTAAGGAATTCGCTGTGCAACAACACACTTATCCCCTGGAAGCCTGGTGTATCCGCGAGACCAGCTTCGACACCGAATCCCACTTTCTCGACGAGACGCTGTTCGCGCTGGGCAACGGCTACATCGGCCTGCGCGGCACCGGCGAGGAAGGCTACAGCGGCCCGGCCGGCACCTCGCTGGACGGCACTTACCTGAACGGCTTCTACGAGTCCGAGCCGATTGTGTACCCGGAGACGGCGTACGCGCTGGCCAAGGTCAACCAGTTCATGCTGAACGTGCCGAACGCCAAAGGCGTCGAGCTGTGGCTGGAGGATGAGCGCTTCGATCTGCTGAGCGGTGCGATTCAGGCTTACGAACGTGTGCTGGACTTCCGCACCGGCGTGCTGACGCGCGTGGTGGAGTGGACCTCGCCGTCCGGCCGCCGCGTGCGGGTGCGCAGCCGCCGCGTGGTCAGCTTCGCCAACAAGCATCTGTTCGCGCAGCAGCTGGAGGTGACGTCGCTGAATTTCAACGGCAGCATCAAGCTGGTGGCGGTGCTGGATGGCGCGGTGAAAAATCTGGAAGCGGGCGATGATCCGCGCGTTGGCTCGGCGGTCTCCGGCCCGACGCTGCATCTGGTCGGTGTGGAGCAGCAGGACGGTTTTGCGGCGCTGGTGCAGAAGACCCACAACAGCGGCTTCACGCTGGTCAGCGCCACCGACGCGACGATCGCTGCCGAGGGGGCGCAGCCGCCGGTGCAGGAACAGCAAGGCCTGCGCCTGACGCAGACGTGGACGCTGGCGCTGCAAGCCGGCCAGTCGGCGACGCTGGATAAATTCGGCAGCTATCACAGCTCGCGCGATTACGCGGCCGATGAACTGCTGCCGCGCACCCGCGCCACGCTGACCGAGGCCAGGGCCGCCGGCTTTGAAGCGCTGTGCGCGCAGCAGGCGCGCTATCTGGCCGATTTCTGGCAGCAGGCCGACGTGCAGATCGCCGGCGATGACGCGCTTCAGCAGGGCATGCACTTCAACCAGTTCCACCTGCTGCAATCGGTGGGGCGCGACGGCAAGACCAACATCTCCGCCAAGGGTGTAACGGGCGAGGGCTACGAAGGCCATTATTTCTGGGACACGGAAATCTACATCTTCCCGTTCTTCCTGTACTCGAAACCGGAGATCGCGCGCAAGCTGCTGGAATACCGCTACGCCGGCCTGCCGAAAGCGCGCGAGCGTGCACGCCAGATGTCGCACGACAAAGGCGCGCTGTACCCGTGGCGCACCATCGCCGGCGAGGAATGCTCGGCCTATTTCCCGGCCGGCACTGCGCAATATCACATCAATGCCGACATCGCGTATTCGATCAAGACCTACATGGAAGCGACCGGCGATCAGGATTACCTGATCCAGGCCGGCGCCGAGATTGTGATGGAGACCGCGCGCATCTGGGCCGGCATCGGTTCATATGATCGCGAGGGACGCTTCTGCATCAACCAGGTGACCGGTCCCGATGAATACACGGCGCTGGTCAACAACAACTACTACACCAACGCGATGGCGCAGATGCACCTGAACTTCGCAGCCTCCATCGCAGAACAGTTGCTGGCGCAGGCGCCTTCCGAGTTCGCGCGCATCGCCGCCGCCATGCAACTGGACGCCGGGGAGCCGGCCGCATGGCGCCGTGCCGCGTCGCTGATGCATCTGCCGTACGACGAGGCGCTGCAAATCCACGCGCAGGACGACAGCTTCCTGTCCAAGAAAGTGTGGGACTTTGCCAACACGCCGAAAGAGAACTATCCGCTGCTGCTGAACTATCACCCGATGGTGATCTACCGCCATCAGGTGTGCAAGCAGGCGGACGTGGTGCTGGCGCTGCTGCTATTGAGCGATCGATTCACGCTGGACGACAAACGCCGCGATTTCGATTACTACGAGAAGGTGACTACGCACGATTCGTCACTGTCCACCTGCATCTTCAGCATCATCGCTGCGGAAGTCGGTTATGAGGACAAGGCCTACGATTACTTCATGGAGACCGCGCGCCTTGATCTGGACGACACGCACGGCAATACCCACTACGGCGTGCACACCGCCGCGATGGCCGGCACCTGGATGGGCGTGGCGTACGGCTTCGCCGGCATGCGCGTGATCGGCGGCGAGCTGCATTTCGCGCCGAAGCTGCCGAAGCAGTGGCAGCACTACAGCTTCAAGATCCACTTCCGCGGCGCGCTGCTGGAAGTGCATGTGGCGCCGGGCAGCGTGGAATACCGCCTGCTGCAAGGCGAGGTGCTGGACTTTACCCATGGCGGCGAGACGGTCGCGCTGACCGCGTCGCAACCCAAGCAAGCAAGGAGTTTGGCATGAGCCGTTTCAAAGCAGTGATCTTCGATCTGGATGGTGTGATTACCGATACCGCGCACTATCACTACCTGGCCTGGAAGCAGCTGGCGGAATCGCAGGGCGTGCATTTCGACCATGAGTTCAACGAGGGTTTGAAAGGTATCGATCGTATGGGGTCGCTGGATCTGATCCTGGCTTCGTCCTCGCGCAGCTACACGCCTGAAGAGAAGCTGGCGCTGGCCGACACGAAAAACCGGCAGTATCAGGAACTGGTCTCCACCATGTCGTCCAAGGATCTGCTGCCTGGCGCGGTGGAGGCGCTGGATACGGTACGTCGCGCCGGCTTGCGTATCGGCCTGGCGTCGGTCAGCAAGAACGCCTTTACGGTGCTGCACCGCCTGGGCATCACCGATAAATTCGACTACGTGGTCGATGCGGCCAGCATCGCGCGCAGCAAGCCGGACCCGGAAATCTTCCTGCGCGCGGCCAGCGAACTGGGCGTGGTGCCGGCCGAATGCCTCGGCGTGGAGGACGCGGTGGCCGGCGTGGCGGCGATCAAGGCGGCCGGCATGTTCGCTTTAGGGATAGGACATCCTTTTGTGCTGACCGAGGCGGATGTGGTGATCACCAGCCTGAAGGAATTCAACCTCAAGGCCTACTAGCGTCGCTCCCGCGCAGGCGGGAATGACGGGGTATCTATAAAAACGGAGACGGCAGCACATGAAGAACAACAAAATACTCTTTGCGCTATTCCTGATTTACTTTGTATTCGCCATTCTGCTGAACAGCGTGGGCACGGTGATCCTGCAGGTGATCAGCAACTACGGCGTGAGCAAGTCCGCCGCCAGCGTGCTGGAAGGCTTCAAGGATCTGCCGATTGCGGTGGTGTCCTTTCTGGTGGCGTCCTTCCTGCCGCGCGTAGGCTACAAGAAGGCGATGCTGATCGGCCTCGCCATCGTTACCGCCGCATGCGTGGCGATGCCGCTGCTGCCATCGTTCGCCACCACCAAGGCCTTGTTCTTCTGCGTCGGTGTGTCGTTCGCGCTGGTGAAGGTCTCCGTGTATTCCACGCTGGGCCTGATCGCTGAAGACCGCAAGCAGCACGCCAGCACCATGAATCTGCTGGAGGGTTTCTTCATGGTCGGCGTGTTGAGCGCTTATTGGGTGTTCGGCTACTTCATCGACTCGCACAATCCGCAATCGCAAAGCTGGCTGCAAACCTACTGGGTGCTGGCGGTACTGTGCGCGCTGACGTTTGTGCTGATCCTGTCCACGCCTTTCAACGAATCCTCGGCGGCGCTGCCGGCAGGACGCGGTATCGCGCAGGACTTCGCCGCGATGCTCAAGCTGTTCTTCAAGCCGCTGGTGTGCGTGTTCGTGATTACTGCTTTCCTGTATGTGCTGATCGAGCAAAGCGTCGGCACCTGGCTGCCGACGTTTAACAATGAAATCCTCAAGCTGCCGGCAGCGATGAGCGTGGAAGTGACCAGCATCTTCGCCGCATGTCTCGCGGTAGGCCGTCTGTCCGCCGGCGTGTTGATGCGCAAACTGAACTGGTATCCGGTGATGAACGCCTGCGTGCTGGGCATGGGTGCGACAGTGCTGCTGGCTCTGCCGCTGACGCACGACGTGGTGGCCGACCCGCACATCACCTGGGCCACCGCGCCGCTGGCGACCTTCCTGTTCCCGCTAATCGGGCTGTTCATGGCGCCGATCTATCCCGGCATCAATTCGGTCATGCTGAGTTCTTTGCCGAAGAACCAGCACTCGGCCATGACCGGTCTGCTGGTGATTTTTTCAGCACTGGGTGGCACCACCGGATCGCTGATTACCGGTTACGTGTTCGGCAATTTCAGCGGTCATTTCGCCTTCTATCTGACGCTTGTGCCCATCTCGATTGTGCTGGTTATGTTGTATTTCTTCAAAAGGGCAGTCGATGACGGTGGCGGCGGATTCGATGCAAACGCTATAATCAGCAGTCAACATTGAACAATCGGCTATGAACCTCGCGCATCTTGCTAATCACCTTGGTATGTCCAAGACCACGGTGAGCCGCGCGTTAAACGGTTACCCTGAGGTCAATGTGCGCACCCGCGAGCGCGTGCTGAAGGCTGCCAAGGAGGTCGGCTACCAGCCGAATCCGATGGCGCGCTCGCTGGCGCTTGGGCGCACCAATGTGTTCGGCATCATCTATCCGCTGCTGCCGTCGGACCTCGGCGACCCGATGTTCCTGGATGTGGTGGCCGGCATGTCGGCCGCGCTGGAAGCGGTGAGCAAGAGCCTGATTATCGCGCCGGTGTCGCCGGCGGCGGAGCAGCCGGCGTATCAGCAAATCGTGCGCGGACGGCGTGTCGATGGCCTGGTGGTCGGGCGCACGCTGGTGCGCGACGAGCGCATCGCCTTTCTGAGCAAAGCCAAATTCCCGTTTGTCGCCCACGGCCGCACCGGGCTGAAGGCGCCGTATGCGTGGTTTGACTACGACAACGAGGCCGGCATCCGCATCGCCATGGAGCGCCTGCTGGGCATGGGCCATCGGCGCGTGGCCCTGATCAGCGCACCGCTGGAACTGAACTTCGCCCTTCAGCGCAGGCAAAGCTTTGTCGCCACGCTGGCGGCGGCTGGTCTGGAGGCCAATCCGCGCTACCTGATCGATAACACGCTGGACCGCCGCAGCGGCTACCAGGCCATGCAGCAGCTGCTGGCCTGCTCGCCGCGTCCGACCGCCGTCATCGTCGACAATCACCTGTCCGGCGTGGGCGCGGTGCGCGCGCTGCTGGACGCAGGTATCGAGATCGGCAAAGACATCTCCGTCATCGTCTGGGGCAGCATGGCCGACACGCTGGCCGGCGCCAACGTCACCACCATCGACCAGCCCAATCCGAGCAAGGCCGGCGCCCGCATGGTCGAAATGCTGCTCGCGCTGGTGGACGGCACGCCCGCCAGCGATCTGCAAGAACTGTGGCAACCGGTACTGCTGGAAGGCGGAACTGTGGGCCGGGTCACTTAAGGCCTGGCAGCGATAGGGTAAAGTAGCTATTTTGCCACCTTCCCGGGTTTTCGCATGAAATCCTCTCTGGCTTACGGTTCGATTGTGCTCCTGCTGGCCGGTTGCGCCAGCACGCCGTCCGTGCGTACGGTGCAGATTCTGGAGAATACCGGCACAGAGTTTCCGACCATGTGCATGCTGCTGCAGTCGGACGGCAGCCTGCTGTTTAAAGGCGGCTTTGATTTCTATAATCCGAGTGCCTGGCGCCGCGATGGCGATGTGCTGGTGATTACCGTCGGCGGCAAGACGCCGTTTCCTGCAGCGCTTTACAAGGAACAGCTACCCAAGCAAATCGGTGGCCTGACTGGCTACAACGAAAAGCGCCGTGAGATTACTTACCGTTTTGGCGCGGCGACCGATTTCCTCAACTTCGATAATTTCTATTTCTATCGCGCGGAACGCTGTCACGCTCAGTAAATGTCCTGCTGGACGACGGTCGCCTCGATTTCAAACAGCATGCCGTCGAGCGCCAGGCGCGGTACGGGAATCAGCGTGCAGGCCGGGGCAGGGTGATCGCCCCACATCGCACGCAATGCCTGGCTGAAAATGGCAAGCCGCGCTTCGCTGTGATCCACGATCAGTGCCGTGACCTTGGCGACATCGGTATGCTGTGCGCCAGCAGCCGCAAGCGCGGTGTGCAGATTGCGCAGCGCCTGGTCGACCTGCCCGGCGAAGTCTTCGGATAATTCGCCCTCCGCATTTTCACCGCCTTGCCCGGCGATGTAGATGATGCGTGCCGGCGCATCCGCGATCACAACGTGGCTGTAACCGTTGGGACGCGGATCGTACAGCCCTTCAGGATTGATGAACTTCATGGTGCCCTTTGTGCAGTGAATGTGAGGACACTATAAAATCTCAACTTAACTTGAGGTCAAGAGGTTTTATGATTCCCAAAGAACTGGGCGTGGGCGAGCTGGCGGAGCGTTCCGGCGTGGCCGTCTCCGCGCTGCATTTTTACGAGGCCAAGGGATTGATTCATTCGGTGCGCAGCAGTGGCAACCAGCGCCGCTATGCGCGCTCGGTGCTGCGCCGTCTGGCGGTGATCAAGGTCGCGCAACGCGTCGGCCTGCCGCTGGCGGAAATCGCCCAAGCGCTGGATGCGCTGCCCTCCGGCCGCACGCCAACGGTGGCCGACTGGCGCCGCTTGTCGGCTGCCTGGAAACAGGAGCTGGAAGAACGCATCAAGACCCTGACCCAGCTACGCGACCAGCTTGACGGCTGCATCGGCTGTGGATGCCTGTCGTTAAAAGCCTGCCCTTTGCGTAATTCTGGTGACGCGATGGCGTACCAGGGCGCCGGCCCTCACTTCCCGCAGTTGTGAGGACCGGCCAATGTTATCCGCCCGGTGCTTCTTGGGGGATATGGAATGAGATGGTGGCTTTCAGTTGGTCGGCATATTTGTAAAGGTCATCAAGATGAGTCAATGCGACCTTTTCTTCTTCTTTTTTATCGTTGAACAGGCCAAGCGAGAGTATGAAGCCCTTCGATTTCCTCGGCCGTGGTCACGACCAGATTTTCATCTGTTCCTTCCGGTGCAATGATGGGCGGTTGATCTTCACCAATAAGCTGGTCTTATGGCATGTTTAACAGTGCCTGTGCTGCGGTAAGAATAGGGATGCCGCAGCGGTGGCTGAGGCTTAGCAGATCTTTGTCACCAGAAATGATGGCGTCCGCCGCTGCTTTAATGCCACAAGCAAGTATCACGTTATCTTCGGGATCCCGGCAAACTTGTGCCAAAGTGTTCCAGACACGATCGTGTTCGTATCAAGTACGAGTACCATGGACGTCTCTGCGGACTGCGCGGATTTCTTCTTGGATTTCTTGTGTCGTCATGGGCACGTCGCCAGCAGCAGCTAACTTGTCCGCAATTCCCAAGAGATGGTCAAAGGCGCGTCGGCGGACTTCTTCGCGCAGGATTGCCGCGATTATTTCGGGCTCAAGCAGACCTAGCTCTTCGACATCACGAGCCAGCTCTTCTGGTAAGGCAATCTTCAGGTTGATCATGCTGTTCTCCTCCCATCGAAACAGTGTAGTACTGATACTGATTCGATGGGGCGGAGGAGAATCGCAACTTGATATAGGTCTAATGCAGGCCTCGCTTACATATTGCGCCGATACTGGCCACCGACTTCGAACAGCGCGGTGGTGATCTGGCCGAGCGAGCAAACGCGCACTGCATCCATCAGCTTTTCAAACACGTTGGCGTTGTCGATGGCGGCTTGTTGCAGGGCTGCCAGCGCTTGCGGCGCTTCGGCCGCGTGGCGATGATGGAAGCCTTCCAGGCGCGTGAGCTGCGATTGCTTTTCGTCGTCGGTGGAGCGCGCCAGTTCGATCTGCGCCGGCGCTTCCACGCCCTTCGGATTGCGGAAGGTGTTGACGCCGATGATCGGCAGCGTGCCGTCGTGCTTCTGGTGCTCGTACAGCATCGACTCTTCCTGGATCTTGCCGCGCTGGTAGCCGGTTTCCATCGCACCCAGCACGCCGCCACGTTCGGCGATGCGTTCGAATTCCTGCAGCACCGCTTCTTCCACCATATCTGTCAGTTCATCCATGATGAACGAACCCTGATTCGGGTTCTCGTTCTTGGCCAGGCCCCATTCGCGGTTGATGATCAATTGAATTGCCAAGGCCCTGCGCACCGATTCGTCGGTCGGCGTGGTGATAGCCTCGTCGTAGGCGTTGGTGTGCAGCGAGTTGCAGTTGTCGTAGATGGCGATCAGCGCCTGCAGCGTGGTGCGGATGTCGTTGAAGTCGATCTCCTGCGCGTGCAGCGAACGGCCCGAGGTCTGCACGTGGTACTTGAGCTTTTGCGAGCGGTCGTTGGCGCCGTATTTGTCGCGCATCGCCACCGCCCAGATGCGGCGGGCGACCCGGCCCAGCACCGTGTATTCCGGGTCCATGCCGTTTGAGAAGAAGAACGACAGGTTGGGCGCGAAGTCGTCGATGTGCATGCCGCGCGCGAGGTAGGCTTCGACAAACGTGAAGCCGTTCGACAGCGTAAAGGCCAGCTGCGAGATCGGGTTCGCGCCCGCTTCGGCGATGTGATAGCCGGAGATCGACACCGAGTAGAAATTGCGTACCTGATGGTGGACGAAGTATTCCTGGATGTCGCCCATTACCTTCAGCGAGAATTCGGTCGAGAAGATGCAGGTGTTCTGGCCTTGATCCTCTTTCAGGATGTCCGCCTGCACGGTGCCGCGCACGTTTTGCAATACCCACGCCTTGATTTTGGATGCTTCGTCGGCGGTGGGCTGGCGTTTGTTCTCTTCGGCGAACTTGTCGATCTGCTGGTCGATGGCGGTGTTCATGAACATCGCCAGTATCGTTGGCGCCGGGCCGTTGATGGTCATCGACACCGAGGTGCTTGGGCTGCACAGGTTGAAACCGTCGTACAGCACTTTCATGTCGTCCAGTGTGGCGATTGATACGCCAGAGTTGCCGACTTTGCCGTAGATGTCGGGACGCAGCGCCGGATCCGCGCCGTACAAGGTGACCGAGTCGAACGCGGTCGACAGGCGCTTGGCGTCCATGCCAGTGGAGACCAGTTTGAAGCGGCGGTTGGTGCGGAATGCATCGCCTTCGCCGGCGAACATGCGGGTCGGATCTTCGCCTTCGCGCTTGAAGGCGAACACGCCGGCGGTGAACGGGAAGGAACCCGGCACGTTCTCCAGCATCAGGAAGCGCAGGATTTCCCCATGGTCTTCGTAGCGCGGCAGCGCGACCTTGCGGATGCGCGTGCCGGACAGCGTGTGCTGCACCAGGCGCGTGCGGATTTCCTTGTCGCGGATTTTCACCACGTAGTCGTCGCCAGAGTAGGCAGCCTGCATATCTGGCCATTGCGCCAGCAGCTTTTTCGCGCCGGCGTCCATTTCGGCATCGCGTTCTTCGATAAGGTCATCGAAGTCCGTCGACTTGTGGGCGATGGCCAGCATGCGTCTGGCTTCGCTCAGTTGCTGGCGTTCGCGCGCCAGCGTGACCTGCTTGCGCGTGAAGCGGTGGTAGCCGCGCACGGTGTCGGCGATCTCCGCCAGGTAGCGCGCGCGGGCCGGCGGTACGATGACGTGCTTGCCGCTGGAGTGACGGAGGTCGGCGGCCGGCAGCTTCGAAGGCTGCGCGCGCAGGCCGAATTCGGTGAGCTTGGGCAGCAGGCCCTGGTACAGCGCGGTCACGCCATCATCGTTGAAGCGCGAGGCCTGCGTGCCGTAGACCGGCATTTCTTCCGGACGCTTGCTCCACAGTTCGCGGTTGCGCTGGTACTGCTTGGCGACGTCGCGCAGCGCGTCCTGCGCGCCCTTGCGGTCGAACTTGTTGATGGCGATGAAGTCGGCGAAATCGAGCATGTCGATTTTTTCCAGCTGCGAGGCGGCGCCGAATTCCGGCGTCATCACATACATGGACAGGTCGACGTGCGACACGATGGCGGCGTCGCCCTGGCCGATGCCGGAGGTTTCGACGATCACCAGGTCGAAGCCGGCCACCTTGCAGGCGGCGATGACGTCGGGCAGCGCCTGCGAGATCTCCGAGCCGGCTTCGCGCGTGGCCAGTGAGCGCATGAACACACGCGACTGGCCGGCCCATGGATTGATGGCGTTCATGCGGATACGGTCGCCCAGCAGCGCGCCGCCGGACTTGCGGCGCGACGGGTCGATCGAGATGATGGCGATATTCAAAGCGTCGCCCTGGTCGAGGCGGATACGGCGTATCAGCTCGTCGGTCAGTGAGGATTTGCCGGCGCCGCCGGTGCCGGTGATGCCCAGCGTGGGCACCGGCAGGTCTTCGGCGGCGGCCAGCAGTTCGGCGCGCAGCATCGGCGCGGCCTTTTCGTTTTCCAGCGCGGTGATCAGCTGCGCCAAGGGGCGGTGGCGCGCGGCGATGTCCGCGCCTTCTTGCAGCGGCGCCAGCGAGGTCGGCGAGTATTGCGACAGGTCGATGTCGCACTGCTGCACCATCCACTGGATCATGCCGACCAGGCCCATGCGCTGGCCGTCCTCGGGGCTGAAGATTTTGGTGACGCCGTAGGCGTGCAGCTCTTCGATTTCGTGCGGGACGATGACGCCGCCGCCGCCGCCAAACACCTTGATGTGCGCGCCACCGCGCTGGCGCAGCAGGTCGATCATGTATTTGAAGTATTCAACGTGGCCGCCCTGGTAGCTGGAGATGGCGATGCCTTGCACGTCTTCGGCCAGCGCGGCGGTCACGACTTCGTCCACCGAGCGGTTGTGGCCGAGGTGGACGACTTCCACGCCGTTCGATTGCAGGATGCGGCGCATGATGTTGATCGAGGCGTCGTGGCCGTCGAACAGCGAGGCCGCCGTGACGAAGCGGATTTTATTGGCGAGGCGTGGCTGATCCTGCACCGCCGCGATTTTCGGAGTGGAGAGGTCGTTCATTGGTGTCCCTAATAATATTTTTGTCGATTATATGACGTTTACGTTAACGTCAAGCGGCGCGTTGTTGGGTGAATTGGGCCAGCAGCCGGGCCTTGTCGGCACGGTAGGCGACGACGGCCGCTTCTTTGACATGACCGAAGCCGCGTACCTTCTCCGGCAATAAGGCCAGATCCACCGCTACGGCATGGTTGTCTGCACTCAGCTTGTCGATCAATGTCGTCACCAGTTCGCGGTATTCGGCGATCAGTGCGCGCTCCATCTTGCGCTCTTCGGTGTAGCCGAAGATGTCGAACGCGCCGCCGCGCAAGCCCTTGAATTTGGCCAGCAGCTTGAAAGCGCCCCACATCCACGAACCGAATTCCGCCTTCACCAGGCGGCCCTTGGCATCCTTCTTGGCAAACAGCGGCGGCGCCAGGTTGAACTTCACGCTGAAGTCGCCCTCGAACTGCTGCTTGAGCTGTTCGACAAAGCGGCCATCGGTGTACAGGCGCGCCACTTCGTATTCGTCCTTGTAGGCCATCAGCTTGAAGTAGTACCTGGCGACGGCGGTGGACAGCTTGTTGTTCAGGCCCAGCGCCGTTTCGCGCGCACGGACCTGCGCCACCAGTTCCGAATAGGTGTTGGCGTAGGCGGCGTTCTGGTACGACGTGAGGAACTCCATGCGCCTGGCGACGATGCTATCCAGGCTTTGCGGCATTTGCAGCACGATAGGCTGCGCCGGCGTGGCGACACGCTCCACCCGTTTCAGGTCCACGGCGGCGCGGCGGCCCCACAGGAAGCTCTTCTTGTTGGAAGCGACGGCTACGCCATTCAGTTCGATCGCGCGCAGCAGCGATTCCTCTTTCAGCGGGATGCGGCCGCGCTGCCAGGCGTAGCCCAGCATGAACAGGTTGGCGGCGATCGAGTCGCCCATCAGCGCGGTGGCCAGCTTGGTGGCGTCGATGAAGTCGGCCGCTCCGGCACCCACCGATTCCTCGATCAGCGCGCGCACGTCGGCGCTTGGATACTGCCAGTCGGCGTTTTGCGCGAAGGTGCCGGGTGGCTGCTCGTGCAGGTTGACGATGGCCAGCGTGCGGCCGGGACGCATCTTGGAAACCGCATCGGCGGCGCCGGCGGTCAGCATGTCGCAGCCGAGGATGACGTTCGCCTCGCCGGTGGCGATGCGCTGCGCGCGCAGATGCGCCGGCGTGCGCGCAATCTTCACATGCGAAGTGACCGAGCCGTTTTTCTGCGACATGCCGGTCATGTCCAGCACCGAGGCGCCTTTGCCTTCGATGTGCGCGGCCATGCCCATCAGCGCGCCGACGGTGATCACGCCGGTGCCGCCAATGCCATTAATCAGGATGTTGTACGGGCGATCGCATTCCGGCAGCGCAGGCGCGGGCAGTACGTCCCAGCCATCATCGGTTTGCGCGGCGCCGGCCCTGGATTTCTTCAACGCGCCGCCTTCCACCGTGACGAAGCTCGGACAGAAGCCTTTCACGCAAGAGTAGTCCTTGTTGCACGACGACTGGTCGATGGTACGCTTGCGGCCGAATTCCGTCTCCTTCGGCAGGATCGACACGCAGTTGGATTGGATGCCGCAATCGCCGCAGCCTTCGCACACAGCTTCGTTGATGACCATGCGCTTGGCGATGTCCGGATAGGCGCCGGTTTTGCGGCGGCGCCGTTTCTCGGCGGCGCAGGTCTGGTCGTAAATCAGCACCGACACGCCGCCGATGTCGCGCAGTTCGCGCTGCACCGCGTCCATGTCCTTGCGGTCGTGCAGCGTGACGATGGCGGGCAGGGCGCTGCGGTCGGCGTAGCGCGACAGGTCTTCCGTCACCAGCGCGATGCGTTTTACCCCCTCGGCTGCCATCTGCTGCGCGATCATCGGCACCGAGGTCTGGCCGTCTACCGGCTGGCCGCCGGTCATGGCCACCGCATCGTTGTAAAGGATCTTGTAGGTGATGTTGACGCGTGCCGCCACCGCCGCGCGGATCGCCAGGTAGCCGGAGTGGAAGTAGGTGCCGTCGCCCAGATTCTGGAACACATGCGGCACTTTGGAGAACGCGGCCTGGCCGATCCACGGTGCGCCTTCGCCGCCCATGTGGGTGGTCAGCTTGTTGTACTCGGGGTAGATCGAGGTCGCCATCACATGGCAGCCGATGCCGGCCAGCGCGAACGAACCGTCCGGCACCTTGGTCGAGGTGTTGTGCGGGCATCCGGAGCAGTAGAAGGCCGGGCGGAACGGCGTGTTGATGGCCTTCTTCAGCACCGCGTCCTTCTCATCGAGGAAGCTGAGGCGCGCCTTGATCTGCGCATGGATATTGGAATCGCTGATGTAGCGCGCCACGCGGCTGGCGATCACGCGCGCCACTTGCGACACCGAGAAGTCGGCTTTCGGCGGCAGCAGCCATTCGCCGCGCGGCGCCACCCATTCGCCCTTGTCGTCGAACTTGCCGACCACGCGCGGGCGCACGTCGTCGCGCCAGTTGTACAGCTGCTCCTTCAACTGGTATTCGACGAACTGGCGCTTCTCTTCCACCACCAGGATTTCGTCCAGGCCCTGCGCGAATTCGCGCACGCTGTCCGGCTCCAGCGGCCATGGCATCGCCACCTTGAACAGGCGCAGGCCGACCTTGGCGGCCATGTCTTCATCGATGCCCAGTTCTTCCAGCGCTTCCAGCACATCCAGATACGATTTGCCGGAGGCGATGATGCCCAGCTTGGCATCGGCCGAATCGATGGTGGTGTGATTCAGCTTGTTCTCGCGCGCGTAGGCCAGCGCCGCGTAGATTTTGTAGTCCTGCATCAGCGCTTCCTGATTGCGCGCCTGCTGGCCCAGCGGCACGGACGACAGGCGGGCGTTCAGGCCGCCCGGCGGCATGACGAAGTCCTTCGGTAGCCTGACGTCGACGCGGAACGGGTCGGCGTCGATCGAGGCGGACGATTCCACCGTGTCGGCCAGCGCCTTGAAGGCCACCGCGCAGCCGGAGAAGCGCGACATGGCCCAGCCATGCACGCCCAGGTCCAGGTACTCCTGCACATTGCAAGGGTAGAGCACCGGCACCATGCAGGCCGAGAAGATGTGGTCCGACTGGTGCGGCAACGTCGACGAATACGCGCCATGGTCGTCGCCTGCCACCAGCAGCACGCCGCCGTGTTGCGACGTGCCGGCGTGGTTCATGTGCTTGAAGACGTCGCCGCAGCGGTCGACGCCCGGCCCTTTGCCGTACCACATGGCGAACACGCCGTCGTATTTCGATTCGCCGATCAGGTCCACCTGCTGCGAGCCCCATACGGCGGTCGCCGCCAGATCCTCGTTTACACCCGGCACGAACTGCACGTTGTGCGCCTCCAGGTGCGGCTTGGCCTTCCACAGGTTTTCGTCCAACCCGCCCAGCGGCGAGCCGCGATAGCCGGAGATGAAGCCGGCGGTGTTCAACCCGGCAGTCTTGTCGCGCACATGCTGGATCATCGGCAGGCGCACCAGCGCCTGGATGCCGGACAGGAAAATCTTGCCATTGGTGGAAGTGTATTTGTCGTCGAGGCTCACGGACGTGAGCGAGCTGGTGCCGTCTGGCATGGCGGTGTCTCCGTTTTTGTCGTTGGATCGCGCTTGAACAGGGAGACGCCGGGTGGACGTGCCAGGCTCAAGCCGCAACGCCGCCTGGTTGGCGGCTTGCTCCCAGTATGGACACGACTTGACGTATACGGAAATACCGAATTCCGATAGGGGTATAAGAGAATCTTATAGGGTGGTCGCACCGGGCCACAAGCCATCGGCGCACAATTGCGCGCTGACCTGGCGCACCAGTTTGCCGATGGCGGCAGCGGCATTGGTCAGTGGAATGTTGCGGGAAGAACACAGCACCACGGTGCGCGAGATCGACGGACTATGGATGCGCTGGGCGCGCAGCGTACCGCGATGCAGTTCGTCCAGCACCGGCGCCGAGGGCAGGATCGTCGCCCCCATTTCGGCCAGCAGCGCCGATTTGAGGATGGCGATGGAATTGATCTCGATGACAGGACCAACGCTGAGGCCGGCCAAGCGCGCCACGCTTTCGATGCGCGGCCGCACGCCATGCTGCAGTCCCGGCAGGATCAGCGTGGCGTCCAGCGCCTGTTGCAGCGTCAGTGATTGCTCACTTTTAGCATAAGCTGCATCGTGACGACAGATGAACCGCAGTTCCTCTTCCGCCAGCGGGGTGGTGGCGAACTGGCTCAGCTGGCCATCGTCGAACAGCACCGCCAGGTTGACGCGGCCGGATTTCAACTGGTCGCTGAGGCTACCGGTCAGCTCCTCGGTCAGCTGCAGCGTGATTTCCGGATACTGGGCGCGGCTTGCCTTCAGCAGCGGCAGGGCCAGCGCGCCGGAGATGCTCTGCGGCAGGCCCAGCGTGACGCTGCCGCTGGGCCGCTCGGCCGACTGCGCCACCGCCGAGCGGGCGTCGGCCACCTGCTTGAGGATGGCCTGAGCATGTTCGTAAAAGACCTTGCCGGCGTCCGTGCTGAGCACGCCCTGGGCGGTGCGGTGCAGCAATTGCACCGCCAGTTCTTCTTCCAGCTGGCGCAGCTGCTGGGTCAGGGCGGGCTGGGCCACATGCAAAATCAGCGCCGCGCGCGACAGCGAGCCGTGGTCGACGATTGCAACAAAGTAGCGCAGCTGACGTAGTTCCATGTAAATTTAAGTCCCGGTGGGAAACGTTTTGTTATACTGGATGCATGACGGCGTAGCGTCCAGCTCTATTTTGACGGGTATTCGTATGTTAAAGAAAGTCGATTCATCCCAGCTGAAAGTTGGCATGTATATCCATGACCTGAGCTGCGACTGGATGACCCATCCTTTCATCCGCAACCGCTTCCTGCTGTCCAGCCAGGACGAAATCCGCAAGATCATCAATGCCGGAATCCACGACGTTGTCATCGACAGCGCCAGGGGCCTGGACGTACAGGATGCGCCGACGCTGGCCGAGGCGCAAGCGGCGACCGAGCGCGAGATCGTGGAAATCGTCGCCAAGGCGCCGGTGCCGACGCGCGTTTCGCTGGGCGAGGAAATGCAGCGCGCGGTGCAGATCCGCCATCAGGCCTCGACGCTGGTGCGCAGCGTGATGCAGGACGCCCGCCTCGGCAAGGCGATCGAGCTGGACCAGGTGCAGCCGGTGGTGCAGAACATCACCGAGTCGATCCTGCGCAATCCGGGCGCGCTGGTCGGTCTGCTGCGCATCAAGAACAAGGACGATTACACCTTTTTGCATTCGGTCAGCGTGTGCACGCTGCTGGTGGCGTTCTGCCGCTCGCGCAACCTGCCGGCCGACATCACCCACCAGGCCGGCCTGGGCGGCTTGCTGCACGACACCGGCAAGGCGCTGGTGCCGGATCACATCCTGAACAAACCCGGTCCGCTGACCGACGAGGAATTCGAAGTGGTGCGCAAGCACCCGCAGGATGGCTACAACATCCTGAAGCAGTCGCCGGAGATCGGCCCGATTCCGCTCGATATCACGCTGCGCCACCACGAGCGCCGCGACGGCAGCGGCTATCCCGGCAAGCAGGCCAGCGACGAGATCAGCGAACTGGCGCAGATGGCGGCGATTGTCGACGTGTACGACGCCATCACCGCGGACCGCTGCTATCACAAGGGCATGTCGGCGGCGGCGGCGCTGCGCAAGATTTATGAGTGGAGCAAATTCCACTTCAACCCGCAGTATGCGCAGGAATTCATGCGCTGCGTCGGCATCTATCCGGTGGGCACCATGGTGCTGCTGGAGTCGGGTCGGCTGGGCGTGGTGATCGAGCCGCATGAAACCAATCTGCTGGCGCCCAAGGTCAACGTGTTCTTCCATACCAAGAACAACGTCTACATTAAGCCGGAGACCATCGATCTGTCGCGCGGGCTGGGTTTCGGCGGCGGCGACAAGATCGTCGGCCACGAATCGCCGGCCAAGTGGAACGTCGATCCGATGCGCTTCCTGAGCGTGGCCCAGGCCTAGAAGAATTCGGCCGTATCGTTGGATTCGATGGTCTGCAGCAGGCCGCCGTCGACCAGCTCGTCGTAGTGGCAGACCAGGTTGCGGCCGTGGCTCTTGGCGTAGTACAGCGCCTGGTCGGCGTGGCCGAGAATGATCACCGGCGCTTCCAGCGCGCTGATGCTGACAAAGCCGACACTGACCGTCACCTTGCCCACTTGCGGGAAGTCGTGCGCGGCCACGTTCATGCGGAAGCGTTCGATGATTTTCTTGGCGTTGTCCAGCGTGGCCGAGCGCAGCAGCACGACGAATTCCTCGCCGCCGAAACGGAACACGCGATCCTGCGCGCGGAACGAGGAATTGAGCAGGTTGGCGATCAGGATCAGCACTTCATCGCCATACAAATGGCCGAAACGGTCGTTGACATGCTTGAAGTGATCGACATCCACCACCGCCAGCCACTGCTTTTCCTCGTCGCTGTGGGTGCGGCGCTCCGGCTCGCCCGGCAGCGTGAGCGCGTCCTGCTCGGTGCTGGCGGCCAGCATCTTGGACAGCTGGTCGTCGAAGGTCTTGCGGTTGAGCAGGCCGGTCAGCGAGTCGCGCTCGCTGTAGTCCAGCAGGTTCTGAAAATTGCGGTAGACGCTGACGATGCCGCCGATGACGTGCACGGTTTCGGTGGTGTACGGTGTCGGGTTGACGATTTCCAGGCAGGTATCGGCCTTGTCGCCCAGCCAGATCGGCAGCCACAGGGTGTGCTCGCCGGCTGCGTTGGCGATGTCGGCGCTGGATTCGTGGCGGGCGATGCATTGCGCCAGCGCCGGCAGGCTGACCAGCGGATCGCCGGGGTGCTGCTGGTCGGAGGTGTCGACCATCTGCGCGGCCTGGCCGGCACGGATGACGGCGCGCGGACGCACAAACACCTGTCCCCTGACCGTGGCCAGGGTAAGCACACGGACCTGACTGGCGCGGGCAAGCTCCTGCACCGCCGAAATCACCGAGATGTCGAGCATCGTGTGATCGCGGTGACCGGTCATGTCCACCATGTGTTTCAGTAGGGAATCCATATGCCTTTCCAAAAAACAGCTGATCAGGATAATAGCTTTTTGCAATTGAGGCAATTCATGTGTGCGAAAAAAAACTTACATTCCTAAAGAATGCGATCTTTTTCCGACAGTCATCTTCATCATAGACCAAAAAAGATTCCGTACGGAAAACTTGCGTAGCGTCAACTCGAATAAATCCTGCGTCCGTATAGTGGAAGGCAATGGTGCGCAGCATGGTGCCAGAGGCTCTTTTATGGACTAACCAAGGAGTACGACATGAACTCGCTGATTGCAATGGCAAAAGAGTTTGCGCGCGACGAAGACGGGATCACGGCCATCGAATACGGCCTGATCGCGGCAACCATGGTGACCGCTGTCGGGGTGGCGTTCGCCTACCTGGGGCCGGCGCTGGGCGATGCCTTCGAGGCCATCGCTGACAAAATCAAAGTGACGTAAGCAGCCCAGCCTTCCGGCCGCAACCGGGCCGGAAGGCTTTCGCGGGAGTATCCCCATGCTGAATGCCATCGAAGTGATACTGATCTGCCTGGTTACGCAGGCGGCGCTGACCGACCTGGCCATGCGCAAGATTCCCAATGTATTGATCCTCAGCGGCCTGCTGCTGGCGCTGATCCTGCACCTGCTGGCGGGGCCGCCGTGGGCGCCGCTGTCGCAGTGGTTCGCCGGCGCCGTGGCCGGCTTTTTTTTGTTCCTGCCGCTGTATCTGCTGCGCGGCATGGCCGCCGGCGACGTCAAGCTGATGGCCATGGTCGGCTGCTTTACCGGGCCGGGGGCGGCGCTGCAGATCGCCGCGCTGGCCTATGTGATCGGCGGCGTCATGGCGCTGGCGCTGCTGCTGTGCAGCGGGCGCTGGCGGCAGGGCATGCGCAACCTGGCGTTGCTGTGCAAGCCGCTGCTGCTGCGCCTGTGCGGCGTGCCATTGCTGCCGGTGGCGCTGCCGCCGTCGGCCAGTGCCGGCGGCATCCCCTACGGTGTGGCTGTGGCGCTTGGCACACTGGGTTTCATCGCCTGGGCGCATCACTGAACGGAGCTTGCTGCACGTCAATGTCCGCAGCGCGTGGGCCGGATAGAGTTATTTCCACGCCGAACAATTGCCTTGCGGAGATAACGATGCTTGCCCTGGAACCGCCATCCCCTTACACCCAACTGCTGGACGCCGAGCCGGAGGCGCTGCTGCCGCCGCAGCCGAAGTCGGTACGCGACAGCGGCCTGCCACAGCAGCTGATCGTCGAGCTGATCGCCAAGGCGCTGTACCTTGGCGGCAAGAGCCACCTGCCGGTGCTGACCACCAAATTGCACCTGTCGATCAACGTGCTGCGCGAGGTGCTGGATTTCATGGTGGCCGAGCATGTGGCGGAAGTGGCGTGGCGCGGCGATTCCGACATCGACGTGCAGTACCAGCTGACCGGCGGTGGCAAGCAGCGCGCCGGCGCCTGGCTGGAGCGCTGCCCCTACGCTGGCCCGGCGCCGGTGACGCTGGAGGCTTACCGCGCCATGGTCGAACGCCAGATGCTGCAGGCGCCTCAGCCTTCGGCCGACGAGCTGGCGGCGGAATTTTCGGACGACTTGCTGGCGCTGCCGGTGCAGCGCATGCTGGGCACGGCCATGCACGCGGGCCGCAGCATGCTGTTGTATGGCCCCTCCGGCAGCGGCAAGTCGCTGCTGGCGCGCCGCCTGGGCGGCCTGCTGCAAGGGCTGGTGGCGGTGCCGCACGCGCTGCTGGTGGGACAGGACATCGTGCAGGTGCACGATGCGGCGGTGCACCTGGCGCCGTTGCCGCGCCAGGCGCGGCTGGCGCAACCGTCGGAGCGGCGCGGCAGCGATCCGCGCTGGGTGCTGTGCCAGCGTCCGGTGGTGGCGCTGGACGGCGCGCTGCGGCCGGAAATGCTCGACCTGCAGGCGGATGCGGCCAACGGCTGCTATCGGGCGCCGCCGCAGCTGAAGGCCAACAACGGCTTGCTGATCGTCGATGACCTGGGCCGCCACAGCATGCCGGCCGCCGAGCTGCTGAACCGCTTCGCCCAGGCGCAGGAGGCGGGGCGCAGCGTGTTGTCGCTGGCCGGCAGCTATCACTTCCATGTGCCGTGCCGCTTGCGGCTGGTGTTTGTCACCAGCCGCCCGCCGTCGACGTTGCTGGATGACGCCACGCTGCGCCGCGTCGGCTACAAGATTCCGGTTGGCGCGCTGAGCGCGGCCGGCTATCGCACGCTGTTGCGCCAGCAGTGCCTGGCCCAGGGCGTGGCGTACGATGAAACCGCGCTGCGCTACCTGCTGGACGAACTGCATGCGGGTAGCGGCCTGCCGCTGCTGGCCTGCTATCCGCACGAGATTGCCGCGCGCGTGGCCGATTTCGCCGGCTATCTGGGCCAGCCGGCGCGCCTGTCGGTGGCGACGCTGGAGCAGGCCTGGATCAGCATGTTCGCCGACGCCGGCCAACGCGCCGGCGATGAGATGGAGCCGCGGATAGCATGAAGAACCGGCGCGCATTGCTGATGATGGCGCTGGCCGTCGCGTTCGGGCTGGCGGCGGTGCTGCTGGCGTCGCGCTGGCTGCTGCGGCAGACGCCGGGCGCAGCGAACAAGATCGTGGTGGCGGCCGGCGATGTCAGCCTGGGCCAGCGCCTGACGCCGGAGATGCTGAAGCAGATCGACTGGCCGGCCGACGCGCTGCCGCGCGGCGCGCTGACCGACAGCGGCAAGCTGGTCGGCCGGGTGCTGAAGACCAGCGTGTTGCGCGACGAGCCGCTGAGCGAAGCCAAGCTGGCGCCGGCCGGCACGCTGGGCGGGCTGTCGGCGCTGATCGCCGAAGGCAAGCGCGCCATCACGGTGCGCGTCAACGATGTGGTGGGCGTGGCCGGATTCGCGCTGCCGGGGAATTTTGTCGACATCCTCGTCAACACGCAGGCCAACGACAGCGCGATTTCCAAGATCGTGCTGGAGCGGATACTGGTGCTGGCGGTGGCGCAGGAAGTGGGGCGCGACGAGACCAAACCGCGGGTGGTCAACGCGGTGACGCTGGAAGTGACGCCGGCGCAGGCCGAGAACCTGGACCTGGCGCGCAGCGTCGGCACCCTGTCGCTGGTGCTGCGCAATCAGGTGGACCCGCGTCCCGGCACCACCGACGGCGCCACCAAGGGCAGCTTGCTGGGCACGCGCGAGCCGCCGGCCGGGCCGCCGCAGGTGGCGGCCGCGCCGCAGGTATCGCCGGCCGCGCCGGCGGCGGGCGCCAGGCCGCGCGCGCAGCTTGCCGCCGCCGCGCCGCGTGTGCGCTCCTGGATCGGCGTCATCGCGGGCGTGCAACGCTCGCAGGAATGCCTGTGAGAGCGCCATGGCCCCCCGTCTCCAAGCCTGGGTTCTATGCGCCGCGCTGACGCTGGCCGCGCCGCTGCGGGCCGCAGCGGATGATAACGGCAATCTGCGCTGCACCGGCCAGGCCGCGCAGCCGGGCAGCCTGGCGCTACAACTGGGGAAATCGACGCTGATGCGCATGCCGGAGGCGGTGCAGGCACGCAGCGTCGGCAACCCGGCCGTGCTGCAGGCCATGCTGGTGGCGCCGGACACGCTGTACCTGGTCGGCGCCGACATCGGCACCAGCAACATGATCGTGCAAGGGCGCAGCGGCTTGTGCAACGTGGTGGAGGTGGTGGTCGGCATCGACCCGGCCGGCCTGCAACAGGCGCTGGCCACGCTGATGCCCGAGCAGAAAGACCTGCAGGTGAGCGCCGCCGGCGATACGCTGGTGATCAGCGGCAGCGTCGACGATGCGCCCACCGCAGCGCGCGTGCTGGAACTGGCGGCGGCCTTCGTGCGTCGTCCCGCGCAGCCGCTGGCGCTGGACGGCAAGCGCAGCGAAAGCGCTGCCGCGTCGACGCAGCCGGGCGCCGGTGCGCAGGCCAGCGCCCGCATCGTCAACTTCCTCAATATCAGCGCGCCGCAGCAGGTGATGCTGGAAGTGAAAATCGCCGAGGTCTCCAAGTCCCTGCTGGACAAGCTGGAAGCCAACGTCAATCTCAGCTTCGGCGGCGGCAGCTGGGCCAGCACGCTGAGCACCAGCTTCGTCAGCCAGACGCTGAAAGGACTGCTCAACATCGGCACGCGCGGCGCCATTGCCGCTGACCGGAAGGATGCGCTGGTGCGCATGCTGGCCGAGCCGACGGTGATGGCGATCAGCGGCCAGGAAGGCAGCTTCCTCGCCGGCGGCCGCATCCTGGTACCGGTGGCGCAGGACAATAACAAAATCACGCTGGACGAAAAGGAGTTCGGCATCGGCCTGCGCTTCACGCCGACCGTGCTGGCGGGCGGCCGCATCAACCTGCGCGTGGCGCCGGAGGTCTCCGAGATATCGCGTGAAGGCATCGGCATTTCGGCGACCGGCATTCTGGGTTCGGCGGTGCTGCCGCTGTTCACCACGCGCCGCGCCAGCACCACCGTGGAGCTGTACGACGGCCAGAGCTTCGCCATCGGCGGCTTGATCCGCAACACGCAGACCACCAACATCCACGGCCTGCCCATCCTCGGCGAACTGCCGGTGCTGGGGGCGCTGTTCCGCAGCACCGACTTCCAGCAGGACCGCACCGAACTGCTGTTTGTCGTCACGCCTCATCTGGTGCGGCCGCTGCCGGCCAATTACAAACTGCCCACCGACAGCGTCACTCCGCCCGGCCGCGCCAGCTTATTCCTTGGCGGCCGCATGGAGGCGCCGCCCGAGCCACCACCCAAGGAGTGATGATGCGCTATCTATCGATACTGCTGGCCGGCGCCTTGTCCGCCTGCGCCGGCACCACGCCGCACTGGGACAGCCGCTTCGGCCTGGCCACGCGCCTGGCGATGCGGCAGCAGGTGGCCGATCCGGCCGCGTCGCGCAACACCGACCCGGTGGCCGGCATGGACGGCCGCAGCGCGCGCGCCGCCTACGAGCGCTATCAGAAAGCCGCCGGCGAGTCACCGTCGTCGCCGTCGCTGATGAACGGCGGTGCCAAATGAAAGCGCTGATGATCAGCAAGGACAGCCTGCTGCACGCGGAGATCGCGGCGCAGGGATCGGCGCGCATGCCGGCGGTGCAACTGGTGGCTTCGCGCAACGGCCTGCGCGACGCGGTGGAGCGCCTGCTGCCGGAAGCGCCGGAATTGGTGGTGCTGGACGCCAGCGACGTCACCGGCGAGGAAGGAGAACTGGTTGAACGCCTGGGCAAGCAATACCCGTCGGCCACCTTCATGCTGCTGACGCGCGATCCGCAGCAGGATCTGCTGATACGCGCCATGCGCGCCGGCATGCGCGAAGTGCTGCCGCTGCCGCTGGTGCACCGCGCCTTCCACGAAGCGATGGACCGGATCGAAGTGGCGGCTGGCCTGAGTCCCGTGCGCGAAGGCAAGGTGCTGGCTTTCATCTCCTGCAAGGGTGGCAGCGGCGCGACCTTTTTGTCGACCAACTTCGGTTACGCGCTGGCCGCGCTGGCCGACAAGAAGGTGCTGCTGATTGACCTGCACGGTCAGTTTGGCGACGCCACGCTGTACGTCTCCGACCAGAAGCCGGCCATGACGCTGTCCGACATCTGCGCGCAGATCAGCCGCATGGACGGCGCCTTCCTCGCTTCCTGTCTGGTGCATGTGGCGTCCAACTTCGGCGTGCTGGCGGCGGCGGATGATCCCAACCGCAAGGTCGACATGAAGCCGGAACACATGGACACCATCCTGCGCGTCGCCCGCCAGCATTACGACTTCGTGGTGCTGGACGTCGGCCGCCAGATCGATGCCATCTCGCTGCGCGCGCTGGACCAGGCGGACACCATTTACCCGGTGCTGCAGCTGGCGCTGCCGGACATCCGCGACGGCCGCCGGCTGCTGGACATCTTCCGCTCGCTGGGCTACCCGAGCGAGCGCACGCGCCTGATCGTCAACCGCTACGAGAAGGGCGGCAAGCTGCGGCTGATGGACCTGGAACAGGCGCTGGGCGCCGACGTGGTGCACACGGTGCCCAACGATTATCTGTCGGCGACCGACTCGGTCAACCAGGGCATCCCGGTGTTGCAGCTGTCGCGCGCCAGCGCGGTCTCGCGCAGCCTGGCGGAACTGGTGGAGCTGGTGGCGGCGCGCCGCGTCGCCGAAAGCAAGGGACTGTTCGACCGTATCTTTGGCCGCAACGAGGGAGGATGATAATGAGCTTACGCGAACGCCTGTCGCATGTGGATCAGGAGTGTGCCGCCGCCGGGCCGCCGGGCCTGGCCGCCGCCGCTTACCAGGAACTGAAGAAGAGCATGCACCAGACCATTCTGGACCGCATCGACCTCGAACGCCTGAAGCGCCTGACGCCGGAGCAGTTCAAGCACGAGCTAGCGCTGCTGGTCCAGCGCATCATCGAGGACGAGCGCATTGTGCTCAACCAGCACGAGCGGCACAACCTGGTGCTGGACATCCAGCACGAGATGCTGGGCTTCGGCCCGCTGGAGCCGCTGCTGGCCGATCCCGGCGTGTCCGACATCCTGGTCAACACGGCGGCGCGGGTCTACGTCGAGCGCGCCGGCAAGCTGGAACTGACCGAGACCACCTTCAACGACAACGCCCACCTGATGAAGATCATCGAGAAGATCGTCTCGCGGGTCGGGCGGCGGGTGGACGAATCCAGCCCGATGGTCGATGCGCGGCTGCCGGATGGCTCGCGCGTCAACGCCATTATTCCGCCGCTGGCGATCGACGGGCCGATCCTGTCGATCCGCCGCTTTTCGGTCAATCCGCTCAGCATCGACAACCTGCTCGATTATCGCAGCCTGACGCCGCCGATGGTGGAAGTGCTGAAGGCGCTGGGCCAGGCCAAGATCAACATCCTGATTTCCGGCGGCACCGGCTCCGGCAAGACCACCATGCTGAACGTGCTGTCCGGCTTTATTCCGGCGCACGAGCGCATCGTCACCATCGAGGACGCGGCGGAGCTGGCGTTGCGCCAGCCGCATGTGGTACGGCTGGAAACCCGGCCGCCGAACATCGAGGGCAAGGGCGAGGTCAATCAGCGTTCGCTGGTGCGCAACGCGTTGCGCATGCGCCCGGACCGCATCATCCTCGGCGAGGTGCGCGGGCCGGAAGCGCTGGACATGCTGCAGGCGATGAACACCGGCCACGAAGGCTCGCTGGCCACGATACACTCCAACACGCCGCGCGACGCCTTGTCGCGGCTGGAGAATATGGTCGGCATGGCCGGCGTCAACCTGACGCCGCGCGCCACGCGGCAGCAGATCTGCTCCGCGGTCACGGTGGTGATGCAGGTGTCGCGGCTGACCGACGGCACCCGCAAGCTGGTCAGCCTGCAGGAGGTCACCGGCATGGAAGGGGAGGTGATCGCCATGCACGAAATCTTCCGCTTCGAGCAAAAGAGCGTCGATGCGCAGGGCAAGGTGCAGGGCCGCTTTTACGCCACCGGCGTGCGGCCGCGCTTTGCCGATCGCCTGCGCATGTTCGGCGTGCCGGTGGCGGATGCCGTGTTCGATCCGGACCGGGTCTACGAGTAGGCGCCATGGACGGCATATTCACCGCCTTTGCCGTGCTGCTGTTCGCGGCCGTGATTCTGATGGTGGAAGGCGCCTGGCTATGGTGGTCGGGCGCGCATGGCGGCGCCGCGCGGCGCATCTCCCGGCGGCTGCGCATGATGGCCGCCAGCGGGCAGGGCGGCATCGAGCGGGTCGATATTCTCAAGCGCCGCACGTACAGCGCCAATCCGGCGCTGGAAAAACAGCTGCGCCGCGTCGCCCGCCTGGCCGCGCTGGACCGTCTGCTGATGCAGGCCGGCGTGCGCTGGTCGGTGGCGCAGTTCTGCTGCTGTTCGCTGGCGCTGATGGCGGCCGGCCTGCTGCTGCCACGCCTGTTCGGCATGCCACTGCTGCCCGCCATCGGCGTGCTGGCGCTGGCGACAGGCTTGCCGTGGCTGACGTTGATGCGGATCCGCAGCGCGCGCCTGCGCAAGCTGGAGGCGCAATTGCCGGAAGCGGCGGATTTCCTCGGCCGCGCGCTGCGCGCCGGCCATTCCTTCGCCAATGTGATGCAGATGGTGGGCGAGGAAATGCCGGAGCCGATCGCCGGCGAATTCAAGTTCGCCTACGAGGAAATCAATTACGGCGTGCCGATGAACGAAGCCTTGCACAGCCTGGCGCTGCGCGTGCCGCTGACCGACTTGCGCTACCTGGTGATCGCGGTGCTGATCCAGCGCGAATCGGGCGGCAATCTGGCCGAGGTGTTCGACAACATCAGCCGCCTGATACGCGCGCGCCTCAAGCTGCTGTCGCAGGTGAGGGTGATGTCGGCCGAGGGCCGCATGTCCGCCTGGGTGCTTTGCCTGCTGCCGCTGGGCGTGATGGCGGTGATGACGCTGGCCAATCCGGCGTATGTGCGGGTGTTGTGGACGGACCCCATCGGCATCACACTGATGTGGTACGCGCTGGCCGTGGCGGTGGGCGGTGTGCTGTGGATGCGCAAGGTGATACGCATCCGCGTCTGAACAGGAGGGAAATATGAATGGATCGCAGATCATCTTCCTGGCCGTGGTGTTCCTGGTGGCAGCCGGGGTTGCGGTGGCGGCACTGCTGGTGTTCTCGTCGGTGGCGCTGCGCGAGCGCCTGAACGAGGTGGTGGAACCGGCCAGCGCGGCGCCAGATCCGGCCGGCGCCGGCTGGGTGGAAAAGGTGGCGCAGGCGGCGCTGCCGTTTTCCCGCTTGTCCTTGCCGGAGGAGGGCTGGGAAAAGTCGCCGCTGCGCACGCGCTTCATGAACGCCGGCTGGCGCGGCGCGTCGGCGCCGTCGCTGTACTTCGCCACCAAGACGCTGCTGGCGCTCGGCTTGCCGGCCATCGCGGCGCTGTGCGGTGCGATGGCGTTGCAGGGGCCGCAGAAGGGCTTTATGGCGCTGCTGTTGCTGGTGGCGGCGATAGGCTATTACCTGCCGAACGGTGTCTTGTCGCACAGGGCCGCCGCACGCAGCCAGGAGATATTCGAAAATTTTCCTGACGCGCTGGATCTGCTCACCGTTTGCGTGGAGGCGGGTCTGAGCCTGGAGCGCGCGCTGGCCAAGGTGGCGGGCGAGATTCACATCAAAAGCATGGCGCTGGCGCAGGAGCTGCAACTGGTGCTGATGGAGATGCGCGCCGGCTTCACCAAGGAACGCGCCTTGCGCAACCTGGCCTTGCGCAGCGGGGTGGAGGATGTCGACACGCTGGTGGCGATGCTGATCCAGTCGGAACGCTTCGGCACCAGCATGGGCGATTCGCTGCGCATCCACTCCGAGAACCTGCGCGGCAAGCGCAGCGTGCTGGCCGAGGAGGCCGCCGCCAAGATCGCGCTGAAGCTGCTGTTCCCGCTGATCTTCTGTATTTTTCCCACGCTGATGCTGGTGCTGATCGGTCCCGCCGCCATCCAGGTCTACCGCATGATGCAACCTCACTAGGAGGCTACGATGAAAAAAATATTCGCCACCGGCTGCGTGCTGCTGGCCGCCTGTGGCAGCGTGCAGATACAGGCCGACGCCATCACGCCGCTGGAACAGGCCTGCCTGCGCGATCCGCTCGATCCGGATAACTGGGAACGGCTGGCGGCGGCGCTGGCGGTGGCTGGCGAGCGTGAACGCGCGGCCACCATGTACCAGCAGGCGGCGTCGCTGCGCGCGCATGATGTGCGGCAGGATTACGCGGTGCTGGAGCAGGCGCGCGAGCAAGCCTTCGCCGACATGCCGCGCACGCAGCTGCGCCGTCTCGGGCCGGCGCTGGTGGAGGTGGTGCGCACCGGTGCCAGCGAGGCAGCGGCTGCGCCGGCGACGCTGCGGCTGGAGATCAGCAACGGTAATGGCATCGCCGGCGCCGCTGCACGACTGGCGCGTTCGCTGGAGCTGGACGGCATGAAAACCGTGCGCCTGTCGAATATGCGGCCGTTTGTGGTGCCGCAGAGCCGCATCGAATATCCGCGCGAGCAGCACGCGGCGGCGCAGGCATTGGCCCGGCGCCTGCGCATGCCGTTACAGCAGCGCAGCGGCGGCGCGGCGTATGCCGACATGCGCATTGTGCTCGGCCACGACGTGCGCTACCTGAAATAAAAAAACCGTCCGAAAGGAGGGGTCTCCTTTGGGACGGTAAAAACACACCCATGTGTTTCCGATAGCCCGGCCACGCAGGCCGGAGCGTTCCTTACTGCCAGTTCACGCTGCCCATGCCGCGCGCGCTGGCGTTACGAGTGGCCGGGTTGCCGTACACCTTGGCCGAACCCATGCCGGTTAATTTCAGACTGGCGCTGGTTTTCGCGTACACCGCCGCGCTACCCAGGCCGCTCATCCTGACGTCGATGGCGTCGGCGCGCAGCTGCTCCGCGTCCAGGCTGCCGACGCCGCCAAGGCTGGCGTTCAGTTGTCTGGTCTGGCCGGTCACTTCGATGTGGCCGGCGCCGTTCAGTTGCAGGTCGACGTTGTCGCTTTTGCCGCCGTTGATGGTCATGCCGCCGACGCCGCCGAGACGCGCGTCGATGTTGCGGTACTGCGCATCGACTTTCACCGAGCCCGCGCCTTCCAGCGCCAGGCGCAGATTGTCGCCATTGAAGCCGCTGATTTCGGTCGAGCCCACGCCGCCGGAAGTGAGCGTGCGCAGATTGGGCAGCGTCAGTTCGGCGCGCAGTTCGCGCTTGTTGCCGAAGCTGATGTTGTTCATTTTGGTGGTGCCGATGTGCAGCGTTTCGCCGCTCTGCTCGACCACCACTTTTTTGACGGCGTCCGCTTCGCCGTAGATCGTCAGCGCGGCAGTCGCGCCTTGCTTTACCTTGAGGCTGATCACGCCATCCAGTTCGATTTTGACGGCGCGTGCATCAATGCTGCGGCTCTCGCTGATTACCTCGGCGGCCAGCGCGGCGTGTGCGCCGCTGCCCAGTACCGTCGCCAGCATCGCGGCCTTCAGATATTTTTTCATCGTGCGCTCCGTCGTTATCGAGTAGGAATTACAGGGCTGCTTTTTCAGCGGCGGTCAGGCGCTTGGCCGTTACCGTCACGCTTGGGATGCTGACCGAATCCGCTTTGATATTGATCACCGGCGGGTTGATCGCGGCGGTAGCGAACGAGGTGGCGCTGACGACGATGACTGCAGCGGCGAAGATGATTTCCATGTTTTTTGCGATGTTCATTTTGAGCTCCTTGTGGGTGGTTAGTTCGTTGCGTTGAGTGAACTATAGACAAGGGCTAGCCGTCCATCCACCGGCATGTGACGAACTGCAAAAAACGGGGGGCAGAATGCGTTTTAAGGGTTTAGAGCCGCGCCGCACAACAGGTGCTGGTTGGCGGTATAGACCTGGGATAGCCAGGCGGAGACGGTTTTGAAGCGGGCGATGCCGCCGGCGTCGCGATGGCTGAGCAGCCAGATATCGCGCTGCACCTCGACATTGGCGCCGATGCGCTGCAGGCCTTCCTGCTGGCCCATGATGCACGGCAGCAGCGCCATGCCGACGCCGGCGCGGGCGGCGCGCACCATCGTGCTGAGGCTGTTCACCTTGAGCACCTTGCGCGGTTGCGGCTCCATCGCCGCCAGCCACTGCATTTCGCCGGTGCCGGCCAGCGTGTCGTCATAGGCGATCCATGGCTGCGTGCCCCAGCAGGCGCGCGGCGTGCCGGCGAATTTTTCGTGGCCGTAGACGGCGAAGCCCATGTCGCCCAGCTTGCGCATGACCAGCGCCGCGTCTTCGCCCGGCTTGCCGAGGCGTAGCGCGAAGTCGGCTTCGCGGCGGGTGAAGGACAGGTTCTGGTTTTCCGCCTGCAAGGTCAGTTGCAGATGAGGGTGCTGGGCGTGCAGCGCGGGAACGTGTTCCAGCAGCCAGTAATCGAACAGGAAGTCGATCGAGGTGATGTTGACCGGGCCGGCGGTGGCGTCGGCTTCCTGCGACGACGCTTGCAGCATGCTCTGGACATTGCCGTAGACCGCCTCGCCATGCTCGACGAAGACCTGGCCGGCGTCGGTCAGCCGGTAGCCGGTGTTATCGCGGATAAACAGGCGCAGCTTCAGCGCTTTTTCGGCGGCGGCGATGCGGCGGCTGATGGTCGAAGCGTCGACGCCCAACTGGCGGCCGGTGGCGCTCATGCTGCCGCTGCGGGCGAGCGTGAGGATCAGCGGAATGTCGTTCCAGTCGAAGTCGTTGCTAGTTGGCATTAAGGGGTCTGCATTTTTGCAAAGTGGGCTTGCAGTGTTGTCCGTTCCACAAAGGTTTTGCGCGGTCTAAGATTCATTCCATCGCAGCTGCAGAACCAAATGACTGTAGCACAACTACTGCATATCCATACATCGACTAAAAGGAAGAAGATCATGAACGCCAACGTCAACCAGTCCCGCCGTAACGCATTCTTCAGCTCTGTCGGCGCCGCCGCTGCTGCCGTGGCCCTGCCGCTGGCCGCGCTGGGCACCGCTTCCGCAGCGCAAGCCGCCGCCACCGGTCCGGTCAGCAAAACCGCCAGCACCATTACCACCCGCGACGGCGTTGAGATCTATTACAAGGACTGGGGTCCGCGCGGCGGCCAGCCGGTGATCCTGAGCCACGGCTGGCCGCTGAATGCGGACAGCTGGGAATCGGCGGCCTTCTTCCTGGCCAATAACGGCTTCCGCGTCATCACCCATGACCGTCGCGGCCACGGCCGTTCGAGCCAGCCCTGGGACGGCAACGATATGGACCACTACGCCGACGACCTGGCGCAGCTGATCGAAGCGCTGGACCTGCACAACATTATCCTGGCTGGCTTCTCGACCGGCGGCGGCGAAGTGGCGCGCTATGTGGGCCGCCACGGCACCAAGCGCATCGCTAAGCTGGGCCTGATCTCGGCCGTGCCACCGCTGATGTTGAAAACCGCCGACAATCCGGACGGCCTGCCGCTGGAAGTGTTCGACGGCATCCGCGCCGCTTCGGTCAAAGACCGCGCCCAGCTGTACCTGGACATCGCCTCCGGCCCGTTTTACAACTACAACCGTGCCGGCGCGAAACCTTCGCAAGGCATCATCCAGGCCTGGTATGCGCAGGGCATGCAGGGTGGTTTCAAAAACACCTACGACTCGATCAAGGCCTTCTCGGAAACCGACTTCCGCGAAGACCTGAAAAAATTCGACAAACCCACGCTGATCATCCACGGCGATGACGACCAGGTCGTGCCGATCAAAGCCGCCGGCATCGCCTCGGCCAAGATCGTCAAAGGTGCGAAGCTGATCGTCTACCCCGGCGCGCCGCACGGCCTGACCGATACGCACAAAGACAAGTTCAACAACGACTTCCTGGCTTTCGCCAAATCGTAATCACTAATCCAACCAAATAAAGTCGAAAATAGGCTCAGGGGCAAAGCACGGTAAAAAA
>CAUPXZ010000057.1:0-35335 GCA_963515135.1 uncultured Duganella sp.
CCAGCAGCGCCAAGTCCGCATTCCAGGCCGGTTCCGCCGCTGCGGGCGGCGGGGCTAAAGGCGCGGCTGCGGGCCTCGGCAATGTCGCCAAGACCGGCGCGCAAGCGGCAGGCCGCCGAGCTGCATCGGGCGCTTCCGCTGCCGGTCAGAAGGTGGCCGACTCCTTCCGGGCAGGATGGAACGGTGCGGATGTCGGCGCTGCCGGTTCCGGCCAGGCCGCCGCAGGCGAAGGCGCAGCCAGCGCGCCGAAGCAAGAGCAACCCGCCTGGGCAAAGCGGATGCACCGCCGCCAGCAGATCACCCATGCCGCAACCACCGCAGCCCACACGCTGCGCAGTGGCGACGGCGGCGGCTCAGGGCAAGGCCCAAGCCTGCGCCCCGATGCGTGACCCGATACCTGACCACCAAGGAGAACCCTATGCGATTCAAACGCCCGCAGGTGCGCTATGCCGACACGCCGCAGCCTGCCACCCCGTACCAATCCGCCGCGCAGGTGTGGGACGACCGGATCGGCTCGGCCCGCGTGCAGGCCAAGAACTGGCGTTTCATGGCCTTCGGCTGCCTCACGCTCGCGCTGCTGATGGCCGGCGGCCTGGTGTGGCGCTCGGCGCAGTCCATCGTCACGCCCTATGTCATCGAGGTCGATCAGTCGGGGCAGGTGCGCGCCGTCGGCGAAGCCGCCACGCCGTACCGGCCCGCCGATGCGCAGATCGCGCACCACCTGGCGCGCTTCGTGACGCTGGTGCGCTCGCTGTCTATCGATCCCATCGTGGTGCGGCAAAACTGGCTGGACGCCTACGACTACACCACCGACAAAGGCGCGGCGGTGCTCAACGACTACGCCAGCAAGAACGATCCTTTCGCCCGTGTTGGCCGCGAGTCGGTGACGGTGCAGATCACCAGCGTGGTACGCGCCAGCGATGCCTCGTTCAACGTCCGTTGGACGGAGCAACGGTTCATCAACGGTGCCCCCGCCGGGACCGAGCGATGGAACGCGGTGCTTTCCACCGTCCTGCAAACCCCGCGCACCGAACAGCGCCTGCGCAAGAACCCGCTGGGTATCTACGTCAACGGCCTGTCGTGGAGCCGCGAACTGGATTCTTCTGAAGGAGCCAAGCCATGAACCTGTCTTTCCGCTTATACGCTTTCGCGCTGACCGTGGTGGCCCTGTCGGGCTGCGCTTCGCAGGGCAAGCCGCCTCCGTCCATTTCGCTCGATGAGCCGGTGCAGGCACAGCCGCTGCCGGAGCCGCCTGCTCCAGTGGAAGTCGTCGCCATGCCCGAGCCGCTGGCGCTGCCAGCGCAGTTGAAGCCGCTGCACGAGTTGGACGCGGCCCCGGCTAAGCCGGAGCCGGCCGATGAGAAGGTGCGCGTTTCCCGTGCCAATGCCGAGGCGCGCATCGCGCCCACGCGCGAGGGCTACGTCAATGCGATTCAGGTGTGGCCCTTCACCGATGGTGCGCTCTACCAAGTCTATGCCGCGCCGGGACGCGTGACCGTGGTTTCCTTGCAGCCGGGCGAGGAACTAGTGACGGTCGCAGCCGGCGATACCGTGCGCTGGATCGTCGGTGACACGTCCAGCGGCAGCGGCGACGCGATGCGCATCAATGTGCTGGTCAAGCCCATCCGCTCAGGCCTCAAGACGAATTTGGTCATCACCACCAGTCGCAGAACATACCTGCTGGAACTGACCTCGACGGAAAAGGCATGGATGGCGTCGGTGTCCTGGGACTACCCAAAAGACCGGATGTTGGCCTTGCAGCGCCAGTCGCAGGCGGCTAGCGCCGCCGCACCGGTCGATACCGGACTGTCGCTGGAGAAGATCCGCTTCCGATATTCCGTCTCAGGCAGCAATCCGCCGTGGAAGCCGCTGCGCGCCTTCGACGATGGCGAGAAGGTCTATATCCAGTTCCCGCCGGGAATCGCCCAAGGCGAGCTGCCACCGCTGTTCGTCATCGGCGCGCAGGGCGACGGACAACTGGTGAATTACCGTTTTCGCTCGCCTTACTACATCGTGGATCGGCTGTTCGGCGCGGCCGAACTGCGCCTGGGCGGCGACAAGGGTGACGTGGTGCGTATCGAACGCACGGATGGCTTGGCGCGGAGGAACTGACCATGAGCCAGGACGACACTCCCGACCTCGCCACGCCGCATGCGGGCAAGGTGGCACCCGAGGCAGTTGCGCTGCGCGCCCAACCGCGCCCGGTCACGCGCCTGAACCGGCGCACGCTGGCCATCCTCGTCGGCGGTCTCTCGGTCGCTGTGCTCGGCGCGCTGATGTGGTCGCTGCAACCGCAGCGGCGCGGTGCAGGCGAGCAGACCGAGCTTTACAACGTCGATCGCGTCTCGAAGTCCGAAGGGTTGGACGCGCTGCCGGCGGACTACTCGAAGCTGCCGCCCCCCTTGGCGGCATCCGTGCCGGAGTTGGGGCCGCCGCTGCCAGGCGATCTTGGCCCGGCCATTGTGAAGTCGCAGCAGCCGGTGACGGCCGCCTACGCGGCCCCCGGCAACGACCCCAACGACGCGTTGCGCAAGGAAGCCGAAGCAGCAGCGGCATCGGCGGTGTTCTTCCGCTCTGGTTCGCAGAAGGCCGCGCCGGTGGCGCAGACACAGGTAGCCGCTGCGCCGGGCTTCACCGCCAATGCGGCCTTCGACCCGCTGGCGGCCGGGCCTGCGTCGACGGCGGCCCAGCCCGCCGACCCGACCGCCGTGCAGAACCGGCAAGACCAGAAAGAGGCATTCCAGAAAGCCGGAACCACGGAAGCCCGTGATTCCGGCAACCTGACGCTGCCGGCGTCGCCGTATCAGGTCATGGCCGGAACGGTGGTCGCCGGGGCGCTGGTGACGGGCATCAAGTCGGACTTGCCGGGCGATGTGATCGCCACAGTGACGGAGCCGGTCTATGACACGGCTACCGGCAAGTTCCTGCTGATCCCGCAGGGGTCACGCATCCTGGGCAAATACAACAGCCAGGTCAGCTACGGGCAGAGCCGCGTGCAAGTGGTGTGGAACCGGATCATCCTGCCCGACACGTCTTCGCTCAAGCTCGACAACTTGGCCGGCACCGATCCGGCCGGCTACGCCGGCTTGGAAGATGATGTGGATTGGCATTGGGATCGCGTCTTTGCCGGTGCGGCACTGACGACGCTACTGGGCATCGGTGCCGAACTGGCTGCGCCGGAGAACCGGCAGGACGGTGATCGCGTCATCATCGCCGGCCGCGATAGCGCCCAGGACAGCATCAATCAGGTCGGTCAGGAGATGACCCGGCGCAACCTCAACATCCAGCCCACCTTGACGGAGCGCCCCGGCTTGCCGGTTCGCATCATCGTCAACCGCGATCTGGTGCTGCGGCCGTACCAGCCACTTTTCTTCAACAGGGGGACTTCGCGATGACGACGCGCAAGCTACGGCTCGGGCCGCTGCCGAAAACGGAATCCACGAAGCTGACTTTTGCTTGCCCGGCCAGCCTGAAAGCCGACCTCGACCGCTACGCTACGCTGCACGCGCAGACCTACGGCGAGGCGGTCGATGCCACGGTGCTAATTCCGCACATGCTAGAAGCCTTCATGGTCGGAGATCGGGGATTCAGGAAGGGAGGCGCGGGCAAGGCCGCGCCGCCGAAGCCAAGCTGATGATGCCGGTTTCCGCTGGCGGCCATCCCTCAAACGCGCAGCCCAAGGCTGCGCGTTCTTCATTCTGGAGGACGGCGACCGATTGGGCTATGAAGACCAAACGCGGCTACCGCCTGCAGGCAACCGCCCCCGATGCAGCACGCTCGGGCTTTCTACCGCGAAGCTCCTATGTGGCTCCCAGCCCACAACGCCACAGCCCCGCAAGGCGGCCCGAAGTAGAGCCAAACCCGCACCCCATATAGACTTCCGGCCATCAGGCTGATTTCAACAATCGCTTGACTGCGGACATTTTTTATGGCCGGTGGTGTCGCTTCCACTAAACTAGTTTCCCAATGGCACTAAAAATGCTTTGTTATCAGGCACTTAAAGGGTGGCCACAGGGGGGGCTGCAAACTGTGGAATAATGCAGTAATAGCGCAACGGCGCGCTATGGCAACACAGTAGAGGAAAGTCAATTTGGTGGACATGTTTGCGCTCGACGACGCGCTGGCAGGCTGGGATGCGGCATTGCCTGAAGTGCAAGGTTCGGAGCGGTTGAAGCTGCTGCTCACGCTGGCCTGGCATTTGCGCCAGCGCGATCCCGCGCGCGCGCAGCAATTGTCCAGCGAGCTGGTGCCGCTGCTGTCGCTGCTGGCACCGGACGCCGTCATGGTGCAGCGCGCGCGCCTGCATCTGGTTGCCGCCGAACCGGCCTGGCTGCGCGGCGAACTGGATAGCGCCCACTACCACGCCGAACAGGCGCTGCTGCTGTGCGAGCAGGCCGCCGACACGCTGCCGGCGTCCGCCGCCGCCTGCCGCGCCGACGCCTGCTGGATCATGGCCTGGGTCTGCAACGACCGCGGCCTCAGCGCCGACGGCGACACCTGGCTGCGCGAGGCCGCCGCCGCCGCCCGCGTGGCGGCCGATCCGGTGCGCATCGACATCATCGACGCCGCCACCGGCATCTGCGACGCCTTCGGCGACGGCCGCGCCGCGCAGCAGCGCTGGAACGGCCGCCAGCAACGACCTGGAGCGGCTGGCGCCGATCGCCGCCGGCTGGGTCAGCGATTTCTTCGGCACCTGCGCGTTTCAGCGCAGCGAATACGGGCGCGCCATCGGCCACCTGATGCTGAGCTTTGAAACGGCGCTGGCCACCGGTCAGATCCGCCGCGCCATCATCGTGGCCACCAATATCGGCAACGGCTTCACCAGCCTCAACGCGCACGAGGCGGCGCTGGACTGGATGCAGCGCGGCCTGGATCTTGCCCGTCCTACCGGCTGGCCGCTGAGCATCGGCATGTGCCTGATGCAGACCGCCGAGACGCTGCGCCAGCTGGGCCAGCGCGAGGCGGCGCAAAGCCTGTTGCGCGAGGCGCTGGCCACGCTGGCGCCGCTGTCCGGTTCGCGCGCCTACGCGGTGGCGCTGGAATACCAGGGCGACCTGGCGCTGGATCTGGGCAATCACGCGGCGGCGCTGGACAGCTTCACGCGCCTGGCCGCGCGCGGCGACGCCTTGCGGCAGAACGATTTCCAGAGCAGCGCGCGGCGCGGCCAGGCGCACGCGCTGTCGCACCTTGGGCGCGCCGAGGATGCGCTGGCGGCGGCCCAGGCCGCGCTGGCGCTGGCGCGCGAGCATGGCGACGCGTCGAGCCAGATCGCCGCGCTGAATGTGCTGGCCGACATCCACGCGCGCCACGCGGTGCCCGGGCCGGAACCGATGGCGGCGCCGAACGCGGTGCTGCACTATCTGCAGCTGGCGCTGGAAATCGCCGCCACCATCGAGGGCTATACCGTGCCCGGCCCGCTGCTGGATGCGGCGGCGCGCGAGCACGCCGCCATCGGCGATTATGAGCGCGCCTACAACATCGCGCTGCGCGCCAACGCCGCGCGCGACCAGACCCACAGCAAGGAAGCCACCAACCGCGCCATCGCCATGCAGGTGCAGTACCAGACCGAGCGCGCGCAGACCGAGGGCGAACACCATCGCCAGCTGGCAGCCGCCGAGGCGCAGCGCGCCGAGGTGCTGCAACAGACCAGCGCCACGCTGGAGCACTTGAGCGCCATCGGCCAGGAGATCACCGCGCATCTGGAAGCGGCGGCGGTGTTCCGCGCGCTGGACCGTCATGTGCACGGCCTGCTGGACGCGACGCACTTCTCGATCTTTCTGCTGCAGCCGGATGGCGAATCGCTGGTGTGCGAATTCGGCATCGAGGCCGGCAAGCCGCTGCCGCGGGTGCGCATCGACGCCGCCGATCCGAACGCGAACACTGCGCGCTGCCTGCGCGAGCGGCGCGAAATCCTGGTGCAGCTGGACGAGGAGGGCGTCACGCCGAATCTGATTCCCGGCACGCTGCCGACATTGAGCCTGCTGTTCGCGCCGCTGCGCGTCGGCGAGCGCGTGCTGGGTGTGATGACGGTGCAGTCGCTGCTGGCGCATTCGTACGGCGAGCGCGAACGGCTGATCTTCCGCACGCTGTGTGCCTACGGCGCCATCGCGCTGGACAACGCCAGCGCCTACCGCCAGGTGGCGGCGACCCAGGAGCAGCTGCTGGAGAAAAACCTGGAGCTGGAGCAGGCCTACAAGGCGCTGGAAGAGGTCAGCCTGACCGACCAGCTGACCGGCCTGCGCAACCGCCGCTTCTTCCTGCAGAACGTGGACGCCGATGTGGCCATGAGCTTGCGCGGCTACGACGCCGGCCTGCATCGCGAGTTGAACGATTGCGACCTGCACGCGGCCAAGGACCTGGTGTTCTTCATGGTCGACCTGGACCACTTCAAGGAAGTCAACGACCGCTATGGTCATGCGGCCGGCGATTCGATCCTGGTGCAGATGCAGGAGCGCTTGCGCGATGTGTTCCGCGAGTCGGACTATGTGATCCGCTGGGGCGGCGAGGAATTCCTGGTGCTGGCGCGCGCCACCCATCGCGACGAGGCGCCGGGCGTGGCCGAGCGCATGCGCCGCGCGGTGGCCGAACGCGATTTTGCATTGCCGGACGGCGGGCGCCTGTCCAAGACCTGTTCGATCGGCTTTGCCTGCTTCCCGTTCCTGCCGGAGCAGCCACGCCTGCTGTCATGGTCGCAGGTGGTGGAGTTGGCCGACCAGGGCCTGTACATCGCCAAGCGCTCCGGCCGCAACGGCTGGGCGGCGCTGTACAGTACCGAGGCCACGCGCGCCGACGGCGTGTTCCCGCGCCTGATGCAGCAGCTGGATCAGGCGGTGACGGATGGCGAGGTGCGGCTGGTGTCCAACCTCACCGGGCCGCTGGTGCTGGGCGGCGAGCGTCGCCGCATCGGTTTGTCGAGCGATCTTGAATTGAACTGACTATGGATAAGCAACGCTGCAGCTGGGCCAATCCAGCCAATCCCTTGTACCTCGAATATCACGACACCGAATGGGGCGTGCCTTGCCACGACGAGCGCCGCCTGTTCGAGATGTTGAATCTGGAAGGCGCGCAGGCCGGCCTGAGCTGGGAGACCATTCTTAACAAGCGTGACAACTACCGTAAGGCGTTCGACCAGTGGGATGCCAGCAAGATCGCCAGGTATGGTCCGGAGAAAGTGGCCGAACTGCTGGCCAATGCCGGCATCGTGCGCAACAAGCTGAAAGTCGCGGCGGCGATCACCAATGCCCAGGCCTACCTGCGGCTGGTGGAAAGCGGCAGCAGCCTGGATCAGCTGCTGTGGTCTTACGTGGATGGCAAGCCGCTGGTCAGCAAGCAGGGACCGTATCCGGCCAAGACCGAATTGTCGGACCGGATTTCCAAGGACCTGGGCAAGCTGGGCTTCAAGTTTGTCGGCTCGACCATCATCTACGCCTACATGCAGGGTATCGGCATGGTGGACGATCACGCGCCGGATTGCTTCTGCCGGAAGGCGCGCAAGTGACAGTGCGGGTGGCGCTCGACACGGAATTCAGCGAAGAGCGGTTTGCAGCAGCGCGCGCGCGCGGCGGGCCGCTGCACTATATCGCGGCGCTGCCCGTGCTGCCGGCGGCCGATGCGATCGCCGACGCGCAACTGCGCGCCGCCTGGCCGCTCAACGTGCCCGGCTACCACCGGATAATTCTGAATGACGACGTGACGCTGGACCTGCTGGCCGGCCGGCTGGACGCGGTGCTGCCGCAGGTGATCGCGCGCGTCGATGAATTCCATCTGCACGCTGCAGTTGCACCGCCGCTGGCGCGCACGCTCGCCAGGCTTGCGGTGCAAGGCGCAGCGCTGCACGCCCGCGCACCCGACGAAGCGCTGGTGTGGGCGCTGACGGCGGCGGGCTTTGCGTGCAGGCTCGCCCCGCGCGCGACGGCGACCGCCATTCTGATAGCGCCCACGCTGGAGGACTCGCCACCGGACATCGTAGCGGAGTACCGCAGCCGCAAGCCGCGCCCTGTCGCGCCGTCACCGGTGCGGCGCGCGGTGGTGATCGGCGCTGGCGTGGCCGGCTCCTCGGCTGCGCATCGCCTGTGCGCGCGCGGCTGGCAGGTGACGCTGATCGAGCGTCATGAGCAGCCGGCGCAGGAAGCGTCGGGCAATCTGGCCGGCATCTTCATGCCGCTGCTGTCCATGGACGACAACATTCCCACGCGCCTGAGCCGCGCCGCCTTCCTGTTCGCGCTGCGCGAATGGCGCCGCATGGGCGGCGCCGGCAAAGTGTTCGACGGCGCCGATTGCGGCGTGCTGCAACTGGCGCGCGACGCGAAGCACGCCAAGGTGCAGCGCGACGTGCTGGCGCACTGGAACTATCCCCAGCAATACGCGCGCTGGGCCGACGCCGAAGCAGCCAGCGCCCTGATCGGCGCCGACACACCGCACGGCGGTTGGTTGTTCGCGCAGGGCGGCTGGGCGCGGCCCGCGTCCCTGTGCGAGGCGATGCTGGCGGCATGCGGTGAACGCCTGCGACGCGTGTTCCACACCGAAGCCTTGTCGCTGCAGCGCGTTGACGACGAATGGCAGGTCAGCGGCGCGAACGGCGCACTACTGGCGCAGGCGCCGACCGTGATCCTCGCCAGCGGCGCCAGCGCCAACCAGCTCGCCCAAGCCGCCGAACTGCCGCTGTCCAAACTGCGCGGCCAGGTCACGCATCTGCCGGTCGATGCTGCTGCGGCGCCGCCGGTGCTGCCGCTGGTGGTCTGCCGCGAAGCCTACGTGACGCCACCGTCGGGCGGCGTGGTCTGCGCCGGCGCCACCTATGACAACGATAACGATCCCGCCCTGCGCGCCAGCAGCCAGCGGGAAAACCTCACTCGTCTGGCCGAAATCATCTCCGGCGCGGACGTCGCCGCGCTGGCTGCCACCGCGCCGCTGGCGGGCCGCGTCGGCTTTCGCTGCGCTGCGCCGGACCGCTTGCCGCTGGCCGGCGCCTTGCCCGACTACTCAAAGGCCGGCCGTGTTGAATTCCTGCCCGAGGTGCCGCGCCACCAAGGCTTGCATTGCCTGCTGGGTTACGCCTCGCGAGGCCTGATCTGGGCGCCGCTGATGGCCGAACTGCTGGTCTCCCAGCTGGAGCACGCACCGCTGCCGCTGGAAGCCGCGCTGGTCGACGCCCTCGACCCCGGCCGCTTCCTGCTCAAGCAGCGACGCAGGGAGCAATGATTTCGCTATTACTTACCGTTCAATGTTCTGAGATGGAATAGGATTCAGAACCCAGCATTCTTGATGAACATACATAATTTCCAAGTGTTTTTTATACAGCGTAGCTGCCGCCTCAAGATTTGTGAGCGTCGTTGGTGTAGGGTGCTGCTCATGCGCCACTTTGGCGGACTCCCACTTTTGCTGGAGATAATGCGTTTTGGGAAAGGCCTTTGCCTTTAATTCTTTGTTCACCATGTTAGAAATGGCACCTGCAAATTTGTATGAATCGATGATCGTATATTTGCCGTCCCCATCTACGTCCATAGGCGTCAGGAACCATTTAAAGGAAAATAACAAGAAAAGGTTGGCAGGCCAGTTCTGAGGCCCTGTAGCTAAATTTTCTGAAGTCGAATGACTGAGGCTCTCATGAAGATTCGTAGCGCCGATAAAGATGACATTCGGGTCGTTTGCGCCGGTTTTCAGTTGCTTGCTGCCAGCACCGATATAGTTAAAAATTCCGGCGTAGCATTGCCCAAGATATACGATGGCCTGTTTTAAATTAGGGGAAGATTTTATGCCATCCAATAGTTGATAGGGCGTAATGGGTGGCGTCGCGTCAAGCCCTTAAGGCCACCATGACCCGTGATGAACATGACCAGATTTTCATGAGTGTTATTGGCTTGGTCAGTGAAGAAATCTTTCGATGGCTTTACCGTGAAAGACGAAGTCGTACCACTTTTGATGAAGTTATCGATTGAAGTTCGATCTGTGCCATCAACATAGATGTTGATGTTGTTGCAGCTCACTCCGGCTTGCTCCAAGCACATGACGCCGAATGCCAAGTCTTGAACGTGACGTGATTCAGCCTGGGCCTGGGAAGGCAAAAATAATACCCATCTCGTATTACCGTTAATCAGGCCCATCGCTTTTTAAAGGCGCATATTGCTCAAAGAAACTGGCTTGCTCACATCTGAAAAATAGAACAGTTCATCGATTTCAAGCTTTTCGAAGCCACTGTTGACCTCGTGCAGCACTTGGCCACTATCGCTCAACTTGAAGACGCTTTTTGGGGTTTTTAGAAAAAAGGCTGCTTCACCACTACCATCTGGTGATTCTGTTTTAAAAAGTAGCCACTCCCCCATATTGACACATTCTTTAACAGAGTCTGCTATTTCAGGGAGGCGGGATGAATCGATATCATGCAGTTTCATTTCGGTCCTCCTTGGCTCAGTTGGCGGATGATGAATCCGAACCTATGTAGATCACTGCTATTGTGGCATAAATTGAAATCAGAATGCTTTTTCTCGTACGCCATGCATGACACGCTATAATTCTTGCTTGAACACCGCCGTCCATGGAGAAACTTGCAAATGGATGAACAAGAAGCGCAGCCGAACGAAGGCTCACCGGAGCTGTTCATGTTCCTCGCGTCCACCGTGCATGACATGAAAAACTCGATCAGCGTCCTCAGTGGCACGCTGGAAAATCTGCTGTCCGCGCATCCCTCCAACGCCGCCCCGGAGTACGGGCAGATGGCGCAGATGCTGTACCAGACCAAGCGCCTCAACGACAACCTGATCCAGCTGCTGGCGCTGTACAAGGACGTCGGCAAGCCGGGCTACCCGTTCGACCCGGCGCCGCGCAGCATCCGCGAGCTGGTGGAACTGGTGTCGGGCCAGGCGCAGGTGCTGCTGCAATCGCGCGGCATCGCCTTCGAGACCGACTATCCGCAGCACGCCATCTGGACGCTTGATGAAGACCTGGTCATCGGTGTGCTGGTCCACGCCATCAACAACGCCGTGCGCTACACGCGCGACCGCATCCGGCTGGCGATCGCCATCGACGGCGACTATCTCGAACTGCGCGTCGAAGATAACGGCAGCGGCTTTCCGGCCGCGATGCTGGAAAGCGGCGCCAGTCCCAGGGCGGCCATCGACTTCCTCAACAACAGCAGCGGCCTTGGGCTGTACTTCTCCAGCGAAGTGGCGAGGATGCACAAGCACCGCCAGCGCGACGGCAGCATCGCGCTGGCGAACGGCGGCGCGCTGGGCGGCGGCTGTTTCGTGCTGCGTTTGCCGTAACGAAGGGATGCGATGAGCCATACCGATCCGGCCGGCGGCGGCATTGACTGGGGCGAGAAGCGCTACCTGATCATCGACGATTTCGTCGGCATCCGGCAGCTGCTGCGCGAGTCGCTGCGCAACCTCGGCGCCAAGCATATCGACCAGGCGTCCAGCGGCGGCGAGGCCATGGTGCTGCTGTCGAAAACCCGCTACGACGTGGTGCTGTGCGATTACAACCTGGGCGACGGCAAGAACGGCCAGCAGGTGCTGGAAGAGGCGCGCATCCGCAACCTGATGCTGCCGTCCAGCGTGTGGCTGATGGTCTCCGCCGAAAAGAGCGTGGAGTCGGTGATGGGCGCGGCCGAGCATCAGCCTGACGCCTACATCATCAAGCCGATCACCGAAGGCGTGCTGCTGACGCGTCTCAACCGCGTGTGGGTCAAGAAGCAGATTTTCCACGAAATCGACCAGGCCTTTGCGGACAAGGATTATCTGCGCGCGGCCAAGCTGTGCGAGGAGCAGGAGGCGCACCACCCGCTGCATGTGATCGACCTGCAACGCATGAAGGCCACGCTGCTGCTGAAGGCGGGCGAGGTGGAACAGGCGGGCATGGTCTACGAACAGGTGTTGCGGGAGCGCGACTACAACTGGGCGCGCTGCGGCCTGGGCAAGATCCGGCTGGCCAACGGCGAGCTGGAAGAGGCGCGCATGATGTTCCAGTCGGTGATCACCGACAACCGCTTTTACATCGACGCCTTCGACCAGCTGGCCCACTCTTTCCAGCTGCAGGGCAAGACCGAAGAAGCGTTCGACGTGCTGCAGAAGGCCGCCAAGCTGTCGCCCAACTCGGTGCCGCGGCAGCGCGCGCTGGGACAGACGGCGCTCAAGCTGGGGAATATTCCGGTGGCGGAGCGGGCCTTCCGCAAATGCATCGAGATCGGCGAATTCTCGGTGCGCAAAACCGTGGACGCCTATCTGGGCCTGGCGCGCGTGTGCGGCCACAAGAACGACACCAAGGAAGCCATACGCCTGCTCAACGCGGCGGTCCACCAGTTCGGCGGCGATCAGGTGACGCTGCGCGCCAAGATCACCGAGGGCCTGGTGTATCACGAGAGCGGCGACTTCCGCCGCGCGCGCAAGTCCGGCGACGAGCTGGAAGCGATGCTGGCCGAGAACCGCCAGCGGCCCGACACCGAAACCTGCCTCGATATGGCGACGCTGCTGTTTGCGGTCGGCGTCAAGGAAGCGCCGGTCGACCTGCTGTGCTACGTCACCCGCAATAACCACGACAACGTGGCGCTGCTGGATGACGTGCAGAAGATCTTCGACAAGGCGCGCATGAGCGACGAAGGCGTGGAGCTGATCAAGAATGCGCGCCTGGAAGCGGCGGAGATGATGAACCGCGGTGTGCTGCTGTGGAAGACCGGCAAGCTGATTGAAGCGATCGAATGGATGCGCACCGCGCGCCGCGCGCTGCCGCACAATATGCGTATACTGTTTAACTCCGCACAGATTCTGCTCTCGCATTTGCAGCAGAATGGTTACGACCGTGGCGTCGCCGACGAGGCGATCGGCGTCTTGATGCACGTCGACGCCATCGCGCCGGGGCAGCAGCGCTTTGCGCAGCTGATGGAGCAGCTGGCGATGCTGGCGCCGGTGTCGGGGGTGGTGGCGGCTGCCGCCGCCAGCGAGTATGAGGCGAGCAATGGCCCGGTGCCGGAGAGTACGCGTTTTACCAGTAACTAAATTGACGGCTGACGGCGCCACGCAACAACGCGCTTGTTTCAGCATCCTCAAATGATTACACTGAATTGCGGCGCAGCCCTGTCTGCGCTTGATTCGCTGTCAATATTGAGGGCAAATTAAAGGGCACAAAAATATGCGCGATATCGCAAAAGAAGTCTATAAAAAAATGAAGGTGGGCAGCGTCGCGTGGATACGTCCGATCGCTGCCAAGGGAGATACGCTGGACAGTTTTCAGGCCGCCCACGACAGCGCCAGGCTGCTCGAAACGGAAGGCCTGATCGATATCGAGAAAGTGCAGCGCCAGGCCGATGGCCTGATCGACGCCATCCGCATTCAGCGGCTGGCGTAGTTCCGGTTACGGCTTATCGGCCGGTGCCTTGGCTGCCGCTTTTTTAGCGGCGGGCTTCTTTGCGGCCGGTTTCTTGACCGGCGCCGGCTTGTCGTCAGCGGGTTTGGCGCTTGCTGCCTGCGCGCCGGTCGCCGCCGCCGCGAACTTGACGGCGGCATCGGCCATCATCGATTCGGATGCCATGGCGGTCGATACGGCCTGCTTGAATTGGTCTTGCAGCAGGTTCCACCAGGCGTTCGGCTGGCCGGCCGCTGCGGCGGCTTCAGGCTTGACTTCCGGCTTGGCCTCCGGCGCCGCCGGTGTGGCTGCCGCTGCCGGCGTTGGGGCGGCGGCTTGGGCCTTGTCGGCTTCGCGCGCATGGTGGAAGAAGGCCGAGGCGTAGGGATTGGCGTCGAAGATCGACTTGTCGCTGACGCCGGCGGCAAGGCTGGCCCCCACCGACTTGAGCGTGGCGATGGTGTCGCGCTGGACTTCCAGTGCCTGGATGCTCCCGCGCAGCATGCTCATATTCAGGTTGAGCCAGGACTCGACCGCTTTCAGGTCGTTGATTTTCTTGTCCAGTTCCTCGACCGACAGCGTCGGCGCGGTGAGGCCCGGCACGCTCATGCTGCCCCACAGGTTCTTGACGAAGTCCAGCGTGTCGTTCATTACGCCAGCGCCGGGGATGTTAGGCATTTGCGGATGGGCCATGAGAAACCTCCTGTGGGATTGAGCAATTAGCGTAGCAGATATTTGTTTGGCATTCAAAAGGTTTTGACAACATTTCTACTGCTGTAGAGCCGGAATCTGCGATCCCGTTTAAACTAGCGCCCATGACGATTGCCTCCTCCCTCTCCCGACACCGGCGCGTATGGGTATTATGCGCGGCCACGCTGGCGCTGCACTATGCTGCCATCGACTGGGTGGGCGGGCGCCTGAGCGCGCAGACGCAGCGGCAGTCGGAGCTCAAGCCGTCGCTGATGACGGCGCAACTCAAGCTGTCGCTGCCCAAGCGGGTGGAGAGCGCGCCGCTGGAGGAGATCAAGCCGCTGACCGAAGCGCCGCCCAGGCCCGTGCCACGGGCGAAGCCGAGGCCTGTGCCGGCGGCAGCGTCGCCCAGCGTGGCGGCGATTACGCCGGCGCCAATCGCGCCGGGCGAGATGGCCGCCGGCGTCGATGTGCTGGCGGCTGCCGGCGATCTGGCCGATGTCGGCGTGGCTGCGGCGCCGCAAGCCGGCGCCGCGCAGGCGCAGACCGGTACGCCGCCGCCTGAGGTGGCGCCGGGCGCCACCCCGGCGGCAGCTGTGCCGGACGCCGGCCCGCGCCAGGGCGGCCGCCGCTACAAGGTCAACCTGCCGCCATCGGCCAGCTTCGACATGACGGTCGACCGGGTCGACGCCGACGGCACCAAATGGACGGGCGCCGCGACGATGACGTGGCATACTGACGGCAGCCGCTATCAGGCCTCGGTGGAGGCGGGCGTCAGCCTGCTGGTCACGCGCATCAACCTGCTGGTGCTGCGCAGCGAGGGCGCCATCGACGACAGCGGCATCGCGCCGGAGAAGGTGACGGAAAAGCGCGCACGCCGCGCCGAAACCGCGACCCACTTCAATCGCGACGCCGGCACCATCAGCTTTTCGGCGACGGAGCGCAGCTACCCGCTGCTGGCCGGCGCGCAGGACAAGGCCACGGTGCCGTTCCAGCTGGGCGGCATCGGCCGCGCCGATGTCAACCAGTTCGGCGGCGACATCGACATCCAGGTGGGCGAGGACAAGGAAGCCACCATGTTCCGTTTCCAGCTGGTGGGCGAGGAGGAAATCGACACGCGCATGGGCAAGTTGGTGACCTGGCACTTGAGCCGTCCACCCAAGCCGGGCAGCTACTCGTCGCGGCTGGACATCTGGCTGGCGCCGGGGCTGAACTGGTATCCGGTCCAGATACGTAACACGGAGGGCAGCGGCGCGCTGACCACGCAAACCGTCTCCAACATAAAGATGACTGACAAATGAAAAAGATTGCAACCCTGAACGCCGCACTGCTGCTGGCCTTCGCGGCGCACGCCGCCGACCCCGAACACCCGAGCGCCAAGCGTGCGACCAACCCGCCGCCGTCGGCGGACCTGAGCTACAACCTGAAGGTCAAGCAAAGCGGCCTGTCGCTGAACGGCGTGGCTGCGGTGCAGTGGCGCGCCGGCGACGGCAAGTATTCGATCGCCGCCGAAAGCCGCGCCGCCATCTTCGGCAAGGTGGTGGAGAACCACAGCGAAGGGGCGATCAACGATTACGGCCTGGCGCCGGTGAGCTTCCACGAGAAGCGCATCCGCAAGGACCCCTACACCACCAGTTTCAAGCGCGATGCCAAAACTATTGCGTTTACTGAAAGCGACACCACCTATCCCATCCTGGGGGGCGAGCAGGATCGCCTGAGCGCGCAGTGGCAGCTGGCAGCGATCGCGCGCGCCGCGCCGGACAAGTTCAAGCCGGGCAGCGAGTGGAATCTGTTCGTGGCCGGCCGCCGCGATGCCGAGGTGTGGAACTTCAAGGTGGTAAAGATCGAGACCATCCAGACCGGCGCCGGCGAGGTCAGCGCGGTCCATCTGGTGAAGGAGCCGCCGGCCAAGTCGCCGGGACAGCAGGTTGACCTGTGGCTGGCGCCATCGATGGACTGGTATCCGGTGCGGGTGCGCTTCAACGACCCTGACGGCGACTTCGTCGATCAGGTTCTGGAAAAGATCGTGAAGAAGTAGGCTCCTGCTATACTGACGCCCCCGCGAAAATGAGATATCAATTGCAATATTTGCAAGGTAGCGGAGCACAGAATGGCAAAGAATGATCGAACCTATAACTAGTGACGCCACCCAGGAGCAGCAGGTACCCGATAGCCTGCAGGCCCACTTCCAGCCGCATATTTCCGCCGACGAGATCGAGCAGGTCTACCACCTGAAACGCGCGCAGCCGCTGCTGCAGGTGTTTACGGCCCTGTTCCACGGTGGTTTCGACGGCGTACTGGTACGCCTGCTGGTGCTGCGCGAACTGGCCGGCGACACCGCGTCGCCAAGCTTCACCCGCGCCGACATCAACACCCGCCTCGGCTACCTGCTGCCGGAATCGCTGGAGACGGTGCTGATGCGCCTGCGCTCCAACCAGCTGCTGGCCTGGGACGCGCAGCAGGCCGTGTACCGCGTCACACCGATGGCGCGCAACGTGCTGTCGGCAATCGACGCGCTGCTGGCGCTGGGCAAGGAAGAGGACAACTCGGACATGGGCTTCCTGCTGTCGCAGGTGGCCGGCGCCCAGGTGATGGGCGGCGTTACCGTCGACCAGCTGAATCACCTGCTGGGCCGCCTGGTGGAACTGACCGAGGAATTCTCGGACGCCATCGCCTCCGGTTCGGAATTCCGCCTGCGCGCCTCGCAGGCCAAATGGCACATGGCGTGCGACTGGGTGGAGAAGGGTTCGGACATCCTGCGCGCCATCACCACCGACGAAAACGCCGACAGTGCCACCCACAAGGCGGCGCAGGCCATCGGCCGTGCGCAGTCTTCGCTGCTGAACATGCAGGGCATGTTCTCGCGCGCCCTGAACCAGATCGAGCGCCAGCGCGTGCACCTGGGCCAGTCCGGCCTGTCCACCACGGACATCAAGCGCTGGCTGCTGGAACACGAAGACCTGGCCTCGCTGGCCATCGACGCCATCGACCAGCCGGTAGTCCCGCTGTTCATGACGCCCGCTGAAATGATCGACGTAGCAGAAACTGAATTAATGGCCGACCGCGTAAACACCACCGTATCCAATGGCCTGCCGTCCGGCGAGGACGCGCCCACCACCGTCAGCGACGGCCCTGCGATGCAGCAGGAGCTGGACGACTGGCTGGCGCGCCTGTCCGACTTCGCCGCGCTGGGCAATTTCCCGAGCGTGGCCGAGGAGGCGCCGAAGGCCATCCAGGCGCACGAATCGCTGCTGCCGGCCAGCTTTGCCGTGGCTTCGTACCGCGCCTCGCTGCTGCCGCTGCTGGGCGACGCCGACGAGGCGCGCCTGCAAGGCGCCACCGCCGCACTGGCGCGCCTGCCGGTGAAGTTCTCGCCGCTAGATGAAATGGTGCAGCTGCCCGACCTGGAAGTCGCGGCGATGTCCCTTGCCTCCCTCACACTGTCTTTGAATCCGGAAGGCGAAAAAAAGTCTGATGAATGATGATGCACAAATCCTGATCGCGCGCCTGCTGTCGCACCAGACGCTGCGCCGCGACGACAAACTGGTCAAGCGCGTGCTGTCGGATGAACAGTTCCGCACCGAGGTCGATGCCCGCCTGCTGGCGGTCGGCCTCAAGCTGCTGGACAACGTCTACGCCGACCACGTTACCGTTGCCCTGCACCGCAATATCGAGCCGAAAATTTTCGGCGCCAAGGACGTCTGGCAGAACAATAACTTCGGCCTGTCGCGCGATGGCGTGGCTTTGCTGGTGGTGCTGTGGGCGCAGATCATCCTGCCCAAGCGCGAACGCCAGGAGACCCACCAGCATGCGGAGGACAACCAGAACGATATGTTCGGCACCGACAAGCCGCTGCCGCGCGCGGAAGACACCTCGATCGGCATTGCCTACAAGGCGCTGCTGGCCGACTTCGGCGATAAGCTGGGCAAGAAGACGCGTCTCGACATGAACCTCGGCATCCTGTCCAAGCTGGGCTTCATCGAACGCCGTGGCGATGTGATCGTCGAAGGTCCGCTGCTGGACCTGCTGATGGATACCGATCTGCTGAAAGAGCGCATCGTCAACGGCGCGCTGGCCGACGTCTTCAAGCGCTCGCCGCCAACCATTGTCGCCGTGCCGCGCAGCGCGCCGCCGATTGCGGTCGAAGAGACCATTGAAGAAGAGATTCTGCCTGCCTTCGACGCGCCGCCACCGGCACCGATCATCGAAGACGACACTCCAGCCAAGGACTAAGCCATGTTTCATATTAAATCGCTAGAACTGGTCCACTGGGATTACTGGCAACGCATCAAGAACATCCCGCTGGACGCCAAGATCATCACCATCGCGGGCCAGAACGGCTCCGGCAAGACCACCTTGCTGGACGCATTGCGCACGCTGTTCGGCCTCGATTGCTCGATGGGCCGCACCTACAAGCACTATGCGCGCCATAGCGGCCAGCAGACCGCCTGGCTGCGCGCCGTGGTGGACAATAAGCCGATGGGCCGCCAGCTTTCCAACCGTCCGTTCCGCAGCTCCGGCTTTTTCAGCGACGACGAAGTCACGCTGTTCTGCCAGATCCAGAAGAACGGCGGCGACTGGAAGCGCCAGTACCTTATGCGTCCCGGTAATGTGCAGATCGAAGACATCGGCGAAGCTGGCAACGAGTGGTTGGGTGTAGAAAACTACCGTAAGCGTCTGGCGAACGCCGGCCTGTCGCCGGCCATGGCCAAGGTTCTGGCTCTGGAGCAGGGCGAAACCGACAAGCTGTGCGAATACGCGCCGCGCCAGTTGCTGGACCTGGTGTTCCAGGTGTTCGGCGACAAGGAAGTGCTGGATGCGTACGACGAAGCCAAGCGCCACCAGCGCGATACCGAGACCGAGCTGAAACGCTTCGAGGCGGAGCTGGAGTCTTCCAAGACCAATTTGGAAGGCTTGCGCCTGCGCGTCGCCAACTACCACCAGTGGGAAGACCTGAACAAGGAACGCCGCAACCTGCAAGAGGAAGTGCTGCCGTCGCTGGAGTATCACGAGGCACGCGAGAAGCACGCCAACATAGGCCGTCAGTTGCGTGAAGCGCGCAAGCCGCTGTTGCAGGCCGACTCGCAACTGGCCGACAAGCGCTCGTTGCTGGCCGCGCAGGCCAAGGCGCTGTCGGACGCGCAAGCACATGAAACGGTGCTGGAGCAGGAATCGACCGCGCTGCAATCGCGCCTGACGCAGATCAACACCAAACTGAAGCCGCTGGAAAGCCTGCTGGAACAAAAGCTGCGCCTGGAGAAGCTGGCCTCGGATTCGGGTTCGGATCTGGCCGAAGTGGCGAAGACGCTGCAGGAAAAGGAAATCGAACTGGCGCGCCAGCGTACCGCGCGCGACGCCGTCGCCTCCAAGATCGCCGGCGAACTGTCGACCATCTCCGCGTTGCAGGGCAAGACCGCAATGCCGGAGCCGGAACCGCAGCGCGCCATGCGCAAGGTGCTGAACGACGCCGGCATCGGCCACGCCATGCTGTCGGATATCGTCGAAGTCACCGATCCGAAATGGCAGGGCGCCATCGAGGGCGTGCTGTCCGGCTATGCGTCGGTGGTGCTGCTGGATAAATCATCCGACGCCGCCGCCGCTTACCGCCTGGCGGAGAAGGAACGCTATCGCCACTTCATCGTGCCGGACCTGGTGCACGCGCCGACCATCAAGGATAACTCGCTGATGTCGGTGGTGAACTTCTCGGCCAAGGTGCCGGCATGGCTGGTGGATCAGCTGTCGCGCATCACCAAGGTGGACAGCGTGGACGTCGGCGCCAAGCTGGGCAGCCACGAAGAGTGGATCACGCCGGACGCCTACCACCGCGAACGTCGCGGTGGCCGCTCGCTGTTCGTGGAAGCTTCGCGCTACCGCTTCGGCTCCGCCGGCCGCACGCAACGGATGGAAGCGATCCAGCGTTCGCTGCCGGCGCTGGAGGCGCAGGAAGATCAACTGACGCTGCAGGTCTCCAAGCTGGCGACCGAAATCAGCTCGCTGAAAACCCGCCTGGCCGGCGTTGACGCGGCCAAGGAACTGGGCGCGCGCGCTGAGGAATTCGACGATGCGGCGCGCAATGCCGTACCGCTGCGCGCTGAGCGTTCCGAAGTCGGCGCACGTCTGGGTGAGCTGCAAAACCTGGTCAAGACCGCCGTGGTCACGCGCACCCGCGCCGACACCACCTGGCAGAACGCGCGCTTCGCCTTGTCGGAAGCGGAAGCCGGTATGCGCCTGAATCACAAGCGCGCGCTGGAGCAGCGTGCCGAACACGCCAAGGCGCTGATGGCGCTGCGCAAGAGCTGGCGCCACCTGCCGCAAGGCTGGCGTCGTCCTGCGCGCCGTGCGGCGCTGGTCAAGGACCACCAGAACGCGCACCAGGTCAACCTGCGTATCCACAGTCTGGAAGCCAGCCTGTCGCGCAGCGACTGGGAGCTGGATGCGACCGTGATCGATCAGTATCAGCGCCTCAACGACCAGCTCAATTCGCGCCAGTCGGAAACCGAGGAGCGCCGCTATCAGAACAATCGCGCCATCGAGGCCACCGGCAATGCGCGTGGGGCTTACATGGAGCGTCTGCGCTACACCATCAAGACCTACGCGGCCAACATCAAGGAGCTGGGCCAACTGGCCGGCATCGAGGTCAGCGCCGATCCGGTGCGCCTGGAGAACGACGACGTGCAACTGGCGCAGGCCGGCCTGCATGTGCGCTTCAAGTTCGACGGCAAGGGTGTGATCGGCATGAACGACGGCGAGGCGTCGGGCGGCCAGCAGGTGATGAAATCGCTGGTGCTGCTGATTGGTCTGCTGAAATCGGAAGAGGGTTCCGGCGGCTTTGTGTTCATCGATGAACCGTTTGCCCACCTGGATATCCGCAATATTCAGCTGGTCGGCGAGTTCCTGAAGAATACCGACGCGCAGTACCTGATGACGACTCCGTTAACGCACAATACCGATGTCTACGATCCTTCCGAACTGACGCTCATCACGAGTAAAAAGAAGAAGGATACGCAGTGGGCGCAGCCGATCTTTGTGCTGCAACGCCGGCAGAAGGAGGCGGCGAAAGCCGCCTAATTATCGAGCAGCTGATCCAGCTGTTCTGCCAGAAGGGCCGCCTTGTCGCGGCCCTTGGCTTTTTGCACCGCTTCGACATAGGGATTGCGCAGCTGGCGCAGGTCGTCGAGTGTGGCGGCCTTCTCCACCTTGAGTTGCAAGGTGAAACCCCGCAGGCCGATGGTGCTTTTGATCGTTTTTGTGTAGAAGTCGTAAACCGCTAGTTGCCGCTCGGTGCTCATGACGGTGCCCTTTTCAATCTGCCGCTTTAGGCAGATTGAAAGATAGCACTTGTGGCTTACTTGATGTCGAAAATATCAATCGGGCGCGGCACCGGTTTCTGCGTGCGGCGCCATTGAATCAGCAGCGTGGCATACACGCCATAGAAGCCGCCCAGCAGGCCGAACAACCATGCGGTCAGCGGCTGGCCGAGAAAGTCCGGCTCCAGCGGCAGGCCGTTGTGCATATGCAGATAAGCCTCGAACAGGCGATAGATCAAACGGCTGATGAACAGCATGATGACCAGCAGCCCAAGCTTGCGGTCCTGCGTATAGAAAAAGCCGTCGGCACGGTTCTCCAGGCGGCTGCGCTTCATGCTGAACTTGCCCAGCATGCCGCCCACCAGCGCGCCGGCCAGCAATGCCGCCATCGCAGTCCAGTTGCCGATGGTCTGAATGGCCACCCCCAGCAGCAGGATGACCATCACCGCCAGCGTGGCGTAATGGCGCCACAGTTCGGACTTGGTGCGGCCCAGCACCACCTTCAGGCGCGAATAGATGCGCCACACTGCCAGCGGCACCAGCAACAGCAATACAAGTGTGGTCATTTCCATAATGTGTCCAAATGCGAAATCTGAAAACCGTGATTGTACGGCACGGATTGACAATCAAGGCTAGCATAAGCAAACTGGACCGAAAGGACATCCATGAACAAACCGTTATCCGTGCTGCCGTTGAACCTGGGCCTGATGGCCGCCTCGCCGCAGGCCGGCGCGCAGGAGGGCGGCTACCGGCTGCCGCCGGCAGCCTTGCAAGCGATCGTCGATGCGGCGCGCGCGCCGGCGCTGAGTCTTAGCCCGCGCCGCGATACCATCGCCGTGGTGCAGACGCCGGCCTTGCCCGGCATCGCCGAAGTGGCGCAGCCGGAATTGAAGCTGGCCGGCTTGCGTATCAATCCGCGCACCTGTTCTTCCTCCCGTTTTTCCTTCGGCACCGATCTGTCGTTCCTCGATGTGGCGACGCGCAAGGAGAGCCGCATACGCGGTCTGCCGCGCGGCCTGCGGCTGTCGGATTTAAGCTGGTCGCCGGACCAGCGCTACCTGGCGTTCTCGCATGTGGCGCTGAAGGGTGCCAGCGGCTCGGTGGAGCTGTGGCTGGTCGACATCGCCGAGCGCAAGGCGCGCAAGCTGTCGCCGCAGCCCTTGTCGGCGGTGCTGACGCGCGGCTTCAACTGGCTGCCGGACAGCAGCGGACTGCTGGTGCACTGGCGCCCGGCAGGCATCGGCAAGGCGCCGGCGTCGAGCGGCATTCCATCAGGGCCGATAGAGCAGGACAGCAGCTCCGACGGCCATGTGCGCCAATTGCGCACTTATCAGGATTTGCTGAAGAACGAGGACGACGCGCGCCTGTTCGAATACTACATCACGGTGCAACTGGCGATTGTGGACCTGCATGGCAAGACGCGACTGGTGGGAGCGCCGGGACAATTCTCGCGCACCTCGATTTCACCGGATGGGCAATACATCCTCACGCAAAGCATCACGCGGCCGTATTCCTATATCGTGCCGGCGTCCAGTTTCGGCGAGCGGCTGGAGGTGCGCGACTTGTTTGGCGATGTGGTGCACACCGTCGCCAACCTGCCGCTGGAAGAGGGACTGCCGCCGGGGAATGACGCGGTATCGGAAGGCGTGCGCCATGTCTCCTGGCGCGCCGACGCGCCGGCCAGCCTGGCGTGGGCGGAGGCGCAGGACGGCGGCGATCCGGCGCGCGAAGTCATCGATGACATCCGCGACCGGGTGATGCTGCACGCGGCGCCGTTCCGCGAGCCGCCGCTGGTGCTGGCGCGGCTGACGATGCGCTATGCCGGCATCGCGTGGGGCCGCGACGATGTGGCGCTGATCAACGAGCGTTGGCACAAGACCCGCGTTTACAAGCAGTGGATGATCGAACCTGCGCATCTTTCAACGCCGCCCGAGCTGATTTATTCTGGCTCCTACGAGGACCGCTACAACAGCCCCGGCTCGCCGGTGATGCGTGCCGACGCCAACGGCTTCGCGCGCCTGCTGATCGGTCCCGGCACCACGGTGCTGCTGGACGGCGCCGGCGCCACGCCGGAAGGTGATCGTCCGTTCATCGACCGTCTGAGCCTGACCACCAGGAAGAAAGAGCGCCTGTTCCAGAGCGCCGCGCCGTATTTCGAAAACGTGGCGGCAGTGCTGAACGACGAAGGCACGCTGCTGCTGACCACCCGCGAATCGCCGACCGAGCGGCCGAATTATTATCTGCGCGATCTGAGCAAGCCGGAAGGCGAGCAACTGACCGCGCTGACGCATTATCCGCATCCAACGCCGCAACTGAAGGACGTGGTGAAGGAGCAGATCCGCTATCCGCGCGAGGACGGCGTGGCGCTGACCGCAACCCTGACGCTGCCGCCCGGCTATGACGCTGCGCGCGACGGCCCGCTGCCGATGCTGATGTGGGCCTATCCGCAGGAGTTCAAATCCGCCGGCGCCGCCAGCCAGACCACCGGCTCGCCGTACCGCTTCAACGCCGTCAGCTACTGGGGGCCGGCGGCCTTCCTGGCGATGGGCTATGCGGTGCTGGACAATCCATCGTTCCCGATCGTCGGCAGCGGCGACGAGGAGCCTAACGATACGTATCTGCCGCAACTGGTGGCCTCCGCCGAAGCGGCGGTGGAGGAGGTGGTGCGGCGCGGCGTGGCGGACCGCCATCGCATCGCCATCGGCGGCCATTCGTATGGCGCGTTCATGACCGGAAACCTGCTGGCGCACACGCGCCTGTTCCGCGCCGGGATTGCCCGCAGCGGGGCGTACAACCGCACGCTGACGCCGTTCGGCTTCCAGTCCGAGGAACGGCCATACTGGCAGGCGCCGGCGGTATATCAGGCGATGTCGCCGTTCAATAACGCCGACAAGATCAAGGATGCGATGCTGCTGATCCACGGCGCGGAAGACAGCAACTCCGGCACCTTCCCACTGCAGAGCGAGCGCATGTTCCAGGCCATCAAAGGTTTGGGCGGCACGGCGCGGCTGGTGATGCTGCCGAACGAGTCGCACGCCTACCGCGCGCGCGAATCGATTCTGCACATGCTGTACGAGACCAACGCCTGGCTGGATAAATACGTGCGCCACGCGACGGCGTAAAATGGGATGCTGAGCTTTTCGCCAGGAGAGACAGCCATGAAATTATTCCATCGCGCCCCAGATCCGGTCGTCCCAGTGGATGATCCTTCGCCGCCGCATGTGCCGCACCCCGCGCCGCAGGATGATCCGGTGCCGGACCACAACCCGAGCTAGTCGAAGGCCCAGGTGTAGAGCACATCCAGCGCGTTGTTGGTGCCGGTCTGGAACTGCAGCGTGATGCGCGGATTCAGCTTGTATTTCAGCTTCACCAGGCTGGTCGCGCTGCTCGCGCCCTGTTCAAAACTCAGGTAGGCGCGCGAGGAGATGCGCTTGCCCACCGTGACCACGGTGTTCTGCAAGCCGGTGGCAGCGCCGGCGCTTGAGCTGCCGGCCGCCTGGCCGACGCCCAGTTCGTCCACGCCCAGCGCGCTGGCCAGCTTGCCCTGGCCACCGCCGCCGCCAAACAGCGCGCCGGCCGCAGTGCTCAGCAAGGCCATGTCGTTGCCCTGCGTGTTCTCGATGCCGTGGCCCAGCACCAGCCACGCCAGCTTGTCGCTGTCCGACACGGTCGGCGTGGAGACCAGCTTGGCTTGCGGCGCCAGCACCGTGCCGCGCACTTCGACGCCGGCTTCCACATTGGTCTCGCTCAGCGCCTCGCCTTCCGGACGGCGGCGCACCGCCAGGATATTCAAGCCCGGATTGTCGTAGGCGCCGGTGAAGTTGATCACACCGCGGTCGATTGCCAGTTTCTGGCCATACGCCGCATAGGTGCCGCTGACCACGCGGATGCTGCCGTTGATGCGCGGCGGACGGCGGTCGGCGACACGGATGCGCAGCGAGCCTGCCAGCTGCGCGTCCAGACCTTTGCCGTTGAGATTAAAGTCGTTGCCGAGATCCGCTTCGAGGTCGACGTTCAGCGGCATGCCTTGCGGCGCTTTCACCGGCGGCGCGCCCTTGCCGACGATGACCACGTCGTCGCTCAGCGTCGGCGTATCGGCGCCGGCCAGTTCGATCTTGGCGCGGTCGGCGCGCACCTTGCCGTCCAGCTGGAAGTGCTTGGCGTCGCGTACCAGGCTGCTGCTGCCGCTGATGACCAGGATGCGGTCGGGACGCGACAGCACTTCCAGTTTGTCGGCGGTGAGCTTGAGCTGCATGGTCGCCTCGTTGGCGGCGTAGCGTATCCAGCCGTCGGCCTGGGCGCGGCCCTGGGTGCCGTCGAAGGCCAGCTTTTGCAGTTGCAGCTGGTCGCCGGTCAGGCGCGCCTGCAATTGGCCGTTGCGCAGCTTGATGCCTTGATCGAGCCAGTTGACCACCAGCTTGTCGCCGGTGATGTCGCCGCTCAGCTGCGGCGCGGCGATGGTGCCGCTGCCGGTGACGTCCATCTTGAAGGTGCCGTCGATTTCCAGGCCCGGTTGGCCGGCCAGCGGCGCCAGCCAGGCCAGCGAACCCATATTGGCGCTGCCGGTCAGCGTGAACGGGCTGTCGTCGGCCAGGCGGCCGTCGCGCAGCTGGGCGCTGCCGTCCAGTTTCGCCTGGCCGGCGCGGGTGCCGTCGACGTTCAGCTGTACGCGCAGTGTGCTGTCGTTGACGTCGGCGCGGGCGTCCAGCGTGCGCAGGCCGAGGGCTTGCGGCAGGTCGGCGCCGGTGATGGTCAGGTCGCCCTGTTCGCGGTAGACGTGGACCATGCCGGCCAGCGTGCGCGTGGCCGCCTGCAGGTTGATGCCCCATTCGGCGCCGATGGTCATGTTGCTGCGGACGTTGTCGCGCCAGGCGTCGGACAGTTGCGCCAGGTAGTTGACCGGCACGCCGGCGGCGCGACCGTTGCTGCGCCAGGTGGCGCCGGCTTTTTCCAGGTTGTCGATGCGGATGCTGCCGGCCGGCAGGTTGATGACGGTGCTGCCCAGCGCTATCTGTTCGGGCTTGAGCAGGCCGGCGACGCCGGTGTCCTGCGGGGCGCTGAGTTTCAGCGGCGCCGGGGCGGCCAGCGTCAGCGCGAAGCGGCCTTTGTTTTGCAGCGTGTCGATGGCGCCGGTCCAGGTGTCGTTCGCCCAGCTGCCTTTGACGCGCAGCGCGGCGTCGAAGTCCGGGTTGGCGGCGCTCAGCTGGATCGTGTGCGCCGAGCGCGAGCCGCTGGTTTGCAGCCGCACGCGGTCGAGCGTGATGGCGGGCGACACGTAGCGCGTGATTTCGATGTCGCTCACCAGCGGCACGTCCGCCATCGCTTCCGCCGCCGCGTTGCCGCGTGCCGTGCTGCGGCCGCCGGCCGGGCCGCGTGCTGCGTTACCACCCGTGCCGCCGGTCCCGAACGTCGAGCCGCTCGCCATCGCGAGCGTATTGCCGAGCGTCGCGCTGCCGCGAATGGTGCCGATCTGCTGCTGGCCGGGCGCGCGCAGGTTGCTGCCGTCGAGCGTGAGCGCGACGGCAGGGCGGGCACTGGTGCCGGACAGCGTGCCGCTGGCGCGCAACGCGCCGCCGAACTGCGGCCCGAGCGATCCAAGCTGCGGCGCGTCGAGTTTCCACTCCAGCTTGTCGGCCGCGCTGCCGAAACTGCCCTTGGCCTGCAAGCTGTTGGACGCCAGATGCAAATCGATATCCGCATTGCTGATCGCGCCTTTGGACGCCGTCAGCTTCGCATAGCCAGACAATGGCGCATTGGCAAACGTGGATGGCTGCAAGGCCAGGTTCACCGCCGCGCGCCAGTCGCCGGACAGACGCGCATCGCCGCCGAAGGTGGCGTTGATGGCGCCCGCTTGCGCCGCGCCGAAGCTGGCGGGATTCAGCCGCTGAATAGTGCCGCTCAGTTTCAGCTCCGGCGTGCCTTTGATCATCGCCACATCGCCGGAAGCGTGGATCTGGCTATCGGCCGGCCGCTTGGCCGAAGCAAACGCCAGGCCGCGCGCATCGGCTTCAAAGCTGCTGCGCGGCGCCTCCATCGTGCCGGTGACGACGCCGGTGGCGGTGATCGCGCCCAGCAAGTCGCTGCTCACAGCCGACAGCTGGCGCGCATCGATCTTCCACTTCAGTTGCTCGCCCGGCGCGCCGAAATTACCGCTGACGTCCGCAGTGTTCTGCGCCAGCGACAGATGCGCATCGACGCCGCTGATATGTTTCGCGTCCGCATTCAGCTTGCCGTTGCCGGTCAGGGCCTGGCCCATCAACTTGCTGGCTTTGATATTGAAGGCCGCTGCCACCTGCCATGCCGGCGTCAGCGCGCCCTTGGCGTTGAGGTCCGCATTCAAGTCGGCGATCGGGTAGCCGGCGCCCAGCGCCGATGGATCGAAATGGTCGGCCGTCAGCTTGGCGCTGAATTCCTGCTTGTCTTTCAGGCTGGCCTGGCCGGTGGCGGTAATCGTGCCTTTCTTGGCCTGAAGGCGCAGCTGGTGCAGTTGCAGCAGCGCGTCGGCCAGCGTGGCTTGCAGGTCGAGGCGCATGCCTTTGTCGACCAGCGCGGCGTTCAGCGTCTGCTTGTTCGGCGCGCTGGTGGCGCTGATGTCGCCGGCGATGGCGGTCTGGTTGATGCTGGTGTGAATATTCTTCAGATCGAGGCGTTCGGTGCGCAGCTTGAACTGGGCGGCATCGATGCCGGCTTCCGGACCGCTGCGGTCCACTTTGCCGCCACCGGTGAATTTGCCGGCGGCGCCGAGATCCAGCAGCACGTTGTCCAGCACCGAGGCGGTGAGGGTGCCGTCCAGGCGTCCGCTGAAGGCTTGTAGCGGCAGGCCGTTCTGGTCCAGCGGCGCGGCCTTGCCCTGATTGAGGAGGGCGAACTGGCCGGACAGCTTCTGGTCCGGCGCGATGGCGGCGCTCAGCTTGAGACTGAGCTTGGCCTGCGGCCATGCGGCGTCAAAGCCGGCGGGATCCAGATCGCGTCCGTTCAGGTCGATGGCGCGCAGGATGATCTTGTCGAACGGCGCCAGTGACAATGCCGCCTCGCCGCTGGCGCCATTCGCCGCGCCTTGCAGCTTGAGCGACAGCAGCGCCAGATCGCCGCCCGCCTGCACCGCCAGCCGCGCGTCGCCCGACGCCAGCGTCGCTTTGCCTTTCAGCGCAAACGGCTTGTTGCCGGCGATGGTCGCATCGGCCTTGATGTCGCCGAACGCGGTGTGCGCAGAGGCGTTCTGCAGGCGCCACTCCTTGCGGTCGCCATCGAGCTGGAAGCGCAGGCGTTCGATCACGTCGCTGCCGGCTTCGCTGCTCAGGGTCAGCTTATCGAGCCGGCCGTCGGAGATGCTCAGCTTGATCGGCGAGGCCAGCGACTCCGGCATCTTGGCCGGTTCCGAAGGTCCCATGCTCTGCACCAGCAGACTGCGCGCATGCAGTTCGCTGATGGTCAGCCCTTCCGAAAAATACTGCAATGGCGACCAGTTGATATCGATCTGCTCGGCCGTCACCACGCTGTCCTTCGAGCGGTAAACCAGCTTATCGATATGCATGCGGTGGTACAGCGAGCCGCTGACGCCCGTCACCGTGACCTGCCCACCGCTGGCGGCAGATATGCGCTGCACCAGCTGCTGCAAGGTCGATTCCCGGCCCAGCAGCCAGAACGCGCCGACCAGCAGCAACGCCAGCACGGCAAAGCCGATCGCCACGCGGCGCGGCCAGCGCCGGCGCGGTGCAACAGCGGTTTCTTGAGGAGTGTCTTGTTGATCGGCCATCAGAAAGTGAATCCCAGCGAGAAGTGCATACGATATTTACGAACCGCGTGGCCGTACGCCACGTCGACATTGATCGGCCCCACGGGACTCTTCCAGCGGGCGCCAACGCCATAGCCCGACTTCGGATGCAGCGCGCTGATGGTGTCGCCGGCATTGCCCGCATCGTAGAACACCGCCGCGCCATACTGCGGCTTGAACCAGTATTGATATTCTGCGCTGGCGGTGGCCACATAGCGGCCGCCGGTGATCGCGTCGTCGACCGGCACGCCCAGCTCCTGGTAGCCATAGCCGCGCACCGACTGGTCGCCGCCGGCGCGGAACAGATACACCGCCGGCACGCCGTTCTTGCTGCCCGACGCCAGGCCGCCAAGCTCGCTGCGGAAGATGGCGTTGGAACTGGTGCCCAGCGGCAGATACAGCACGCCGCGCGCATAGCCGCGGATGAATTTTTCATCGGTCAGCACCGGCAGCAGCGCGCCGCCCACCTGCGCGTTCAGCGCATAGCCCTTGGTCGGGAACAGCAGATTATCCAGCTTGCGCCAGGTGACGCCGTAGGTCAGCGGCAAACTGGTGCTGCGGCTGGCCGGAATGCCACCCACCGTTTTACTCTCGGTCAGCAGCTCCAGCGTCAGATTGCGTTCCTGTAGCGGCGTGCCCCAGGCACGCTTGGCGGCCATGCTGGTGACGCTGGTTACCTCGCCCGAAATATCGCTGCGCTCAAACGAGGCGCCGACGCTGTCGTTATACCCCTCCGGCGTCACCGGGAAGTAGAAGTTGCCGGTGGCGGTCTGCTTCTTGGTCTCCAGCGTCAGCGCGCTTTTCATGCGCAGGCCGAATACCGAAAGGTCGTCATAGGTCAGCGAGGTACGGTTGCCGGTATTGGTCGAGTAACCGACACCGGCGCTGACGTTCTTGCGCTTGTTCTCCACCACGCGCACCAGCAGCGGCAACGGCGCCATGCTGGCGGCGGCGTTCTGCTCGGGCGTCATGGCGGCAGCGTCCAGCTGCTCGGTCAGGATGGCGCTGGTGTCGGCGCTGACTTCCACGCTGGCGAAATAGCCGGTGTCCTGCAGGCGCGATTGATACGACTGCAACGCCGCCTCACTGTAGTAATCGCCGGGATGAATCTGATTCAGGTTGCTGACCACCGAAGCAGGGTAGCGCTTCAGGCCTTCGATGCGCAGTTCGCCGAAGCGCATTTCCGGGCCGCTGTCGATCACCACCTTGAGGTTGGCCAGATGCTTTTCCGGATCGACCGTGGCCTGGCTCTCCACCAGCTGCGCGCGCGGATAGCGGGTCTGCACCACCGAGCGCAGCACCGAGCGCTTGGCCGACTCCCAGTCGCCCTGGCGGAACACCGCGCCCTTTTTCAGCGGCCAGCTGGCCTTCAGCGCGTTGACGTCGAACTGCTTGTCGGCCGCCTGCTCGGGGTTGGGTGCGAAGCCCTGCAGGCTCAGATCGATCTCGCCCACCCGCACCGGCTCGCCCGGCGTCACCTTGACCTGCACCACCGGCGTGGCCGACGACTCGCGGTCCAGCGTGGCGCTGACCTCGGGCGAATAGTAACCATCGGTTGCCACCAGCGTGCGAATCTGCTCCGGCGTCACCCGCACCAGCCGTTGCAGCTGTTCGCGGTCCATGCGGTCGCTGCCGCGATAGCGGACCAGGTCCAGATTATCCTGCAACAGCTCGCGCACGTCGCCCGGCGCCTCGATGCGCACCTCGTATTTCAGTCCTTCCGCCGCCTGCGCCGCCACGGCCAGCAGGGCCGCGACGAGGCCGGCGGACCCTTTTGCCACAACTTGTGCCAAAATTCGTGATCCTGTCCGTTTTTTTGCTGGCGATGCCGGTAACATGAGACTCCATAAGGGTTGACGCTTTACCGCATGTTACCGGATTGCCCTGAAACATGGCGTACTAATAATATTGCTTCATCTGGAAAGAATTATGCTGCCTACCGATACCGCCCTGGTCCTGTTTAGCGGAGGCCAGGACTCCACCACCTGCCTGGCCTGGGCGCTGAAACACTACGCGCGGGTTGAAACCATTGGTTTCGATTACGGCCAGCGCCACGCCGTCGAGCTGACGGTGCGCCCGCAGCTGCTGCAAAGCCTGCGCGACCAGTCGCCCGAGTGGAACGCCAAACTGGGCGAAGACCACATGATCGACCTGTCGCTGATCTCGGCCATCTCGCAGACCGCGATGACTCACGATATCGCCATCGAAACCCAGGCCAACGGCCTACCGAACACCTTCGTCCCCGGCCGCAACCTGCTGTTCATGACGGTGGCCGCCACGGTAGCTTATCGCCGTGGCCTGACGGTGCTGGTGGGCGGCATGTGCGAAACCGATTTCTCCGGCTATCCGGACTGCCGCGACGACACCATGAAAGCGCTGCAAGTGGCGCTCAATCTCGGCATGGACACCCGCATCAAGCTGGAGACGCCGCTGATGTGGCGCGACAAAAAGCAGACCTGGGAACTGGCCGAGGAGCTGGGCGGCCAGGCGCTGGTAGACCTGATCCGCAGCGGCACCCACACCTGCTACCTGGGCGAACGCGGCGCGCTGCACGACTGGGGCTATGGCTGTGGCACCTGCCCGGCCTGCGCCCTGCGCGCGCGTGGTTACCACCAGTTTGTTGGCGTCGAGGTGTAGATGCCCATCGACGCCCAGGCACGGCTGCGCCGCCTGCTGCAGGAACTGCTCTCGCCGGGCATCCTGCCAGTGCTGGTGTTGAGCGGCTGCCTTGGCGTCACCTCAGTCCTGTGGCGCGGCGCGGTGGCCGACGCCGAACAGGATGTACAGGCTGATTTCGAAAGTCGCGTGCGTGAGCTGGTCAATAATCTCGATCAGCGCATGCAGACCTATGTCCAGGTGCTGTATGGCGTACAGGGATTGTTCGCCAGCTCGCAGCTGGTGGATCGCGACGAGTTCCGCACCTATCTCACCGGGCAGGACCTGAACCGCCACTTCCCCGGCGTGCACGGCGTCGGCTACATGCAGCTGGTCGACGCAGGACAGCGCACGGCGCACGAAGCCTTCGTGCGGCGCGAGGGATTCCCCGATTACCGCATCGCGCCGGACGGCGAGCGTCCGTGGTATGCGCCCATCGTCTACCTCGAACCATTCAACGACAACAACCGGCGCGCCTTCGGCTACGACACCGCATCTGAAACCCATCGCCGCACCGCGCTGGAGCAGGCGCGCGACTCCGGCCAACCGGCCATGAGCGCGAGAATCCGCCTGGTGCAGGAGGCCGGAGAGCCGGTGCAGGCGGGCTTTCTGGTGGTGCTGCCGGTGTACCGCCATCCGCAGCCGATCGCCACACTGGCGCAGCGCCGCGCGGCCATTCGCGGCTGGGTCTACGCGCCGTTCCGCACCGGCGACCTGATGGCGGGGCTGGGTGGCCCGCGCGCCGCCGCGCTGGACGTCGAGATCTACGATGGCGACACCATCGAACATGACGCGCTGATGTACGACAGCGCGCCGCATGCCGGCGACGATCTGCGCAGCATGCGCCAGCAGATCAGCATCGCCAATCATCGCTGGACGCTGCGCATCTCGATGCTGCCGGGCGTGGTGCCGGCGCGCAGCGATAAGGCGCAGCAGATCGCCGCTTCCGGCGTGGCGCTCAGCGTGCTGCTGGCGTGGCTCACCTGGCTGCTGGCGCGTGGCCGCGTGCAGGCGCGCGCAGGTTTGCAGCGCAGCCGCGCATTGACAGCGGAGCTGAAGGAAGGCCAGCACACGCTGATGGTGCTGGCCGACAGCGCGCAGCGCAGCCAGGCCATGTTGCGCAGCATCCTCGATTCCACCGTCGACGGCATCCTGGTCGACAACCTGAAAGGCGCGGTGCTCAACTCCAACCGCCGCTTCCGCGAATTGTGGAACGTGCCGGAGCACTTCGACTGGCAGAATGACGGCGCGGTGCTGATGGGCCATATGTGCGCGCAACTGAACCATCCGGATTGCGGCCCGCAGCTGGACGGCGCAGCGCCGGAAGAGCAGAGCGAAGTGCTGCACCTGAAGGACGGCCGCGTGATCGAGAAGCATACGCGCGGGCTGATGCTGGGCAGCGAGCCGGCGCGCATCTGGTCCTTCCGCGACATCACCGAGCGCACCCACATCGAGCAGCGCGAACAGACGCGCCGGCATGTGCTGGAATTGCTGGCCACCGGCGCGCCACTGCAAACCATTCTGGAAAGCGTGGTGCTGGGCGTCGAGGCGGACAACGAGGACATGTTGTGCAGCATCCTGCTGCTGGATGACAGCGGCGAGCACCTGCTGGTGGGGGCGGCGCCCAGCCTGCCGGGCTTCTTCAATGCGGCGCTGCATGGCAAGCCGCTCAGCGCGGGCCTGGGCGCGTGCGGCCAGGCGGTGCTGACGCGCAGCCGCGTGATCGTCGAAGATATCCGCAGCGCGCCTTCGTGGGCGGAATACCGCGACCTGGCCTTGCAGGCGCACCTTGGCTCCTGCTGGTCCGATCCGATCATCAGCACCAGCGGCGCGGTACTGGGCACGTTTGCCATCTACCACCGCGAGGCGCGCATGCCCAGCCTGGCGAATATCGCGCTGATCGAACAGGGCGCAAGGCTGGCCGGCATCGCCATCGAACAGGCGCAGGCGGCGGTGGCGCTGCGCACCGGCGAGGCGCGCTTCCGCAGCCTGTATGACCACGCGCCGGTGGCGTTATGGGAGCAGGACTGGTCGGCGGTGCGCAACGCGCTGGCGGAGCTGGAGGGAATCGACAACCTGGAGGCTTACCTGCTGGCGAATCCGAGTCAGCTGCGGCGGCTGGCCTCACTGGTGCGCATCGTCGACGTCAACGCCGCCGCGCTGCAACAGGTGGCGGCGCCGCAGGGCCGCAAGAATGTCGGCGAGCTGACGCTGGCGCAGAACTTCGACGCCGCCGCCATGCCGAATTTCGCGCGCGCGGTGAGCGCGCTGGCGCAGGGCCAGCAGTTCTTCGCCTGCGAAGGCAGCTTCGAGCGGCTGGACGGCGTCGAGCGCCTGAATGAACTGACGCTGCTGGTGATGCCGGGGCATACGCACAGCCTGGACTTCGTCATCGTCTCTACCTTGGACATCACCGAGCGCCGCCGCATGAACGACGAGCTGCGCGTGCTGGCCACCACCGACTTTCTCACCGGGCTGCCGAACCGGCGCGAGTTCATGGGGCGGCTGGAGGAAGAGCAGGGCCGGTTGCAGCGCGACATCGGCGCCGTCGCGGCGGTGCTGCTGCTGGACATCGACCACTTCAAGCGCATCAACGATGAACACGGCCATGCCGGCGGCGACGCCGTGCTGCGCCAGCTGGCGCAGCTGATGCGCGACAGCCAGCGCAAGATCGACATGCCGGGCCGCATCGGCGGCGAGGAGTTCGCGATACTGCTGCCGGGGACGGAGCTGGAGGCGGCGGCGGTGTTTGCCGAACGCCTGCGCCAGCGGGTGGCACAGGCGCCGATGCGGCTCGACGACGAGGTCTTGCTGCACATCACGGTCAGCATCGGCGTGGCGGTCATGGGTGGGAAAAATGCCGGCGGCGATCAGGCGCTGAGCCGCGCCGACCAGGCTTTGTACCGCGCCAAGCGCGGCGGCCGCAACCGGGTGGAACTGGTGGAGGCGGATCGGCCGGGGCACCAGGTCCCGGCCGCTTCCGGTTGAAACTTACACAGCTTGTTCGATCGTGGCGACGCGGCGTTGCTTGCGTGGGCGGCTGACCAGCAGCCAGTACAGGCCGATCGGGATCAGCAGCGGCAGCAACAAGGGCGAGACCGCCGCCACCGCGACCACCGCCGCCAGCGCCACGCCGAACACGGCCAGGATGCCGAGGCTGGCGAACAACACGCACAGGAAGATCGCCACGCAGACCATGATCACCCCGGCCAGCAGCATGCCGGCGCCGCCGAATGCCAGCGCCAGCAGGGCGCCCAGCGGGCCGTCGATTTCATCGCCATCGATGTTGAAGTGCATGCCGTCGCCAAAGAACGATTGGCAAGCAGCAACCGCCAGCAGCAGGATGAAGGCGGCGAAGATCAGTTTTTTGGCTTTGGTGTTCATGGCGTTACCCCGTTCGTTGATGTGGTCATGCCGTTTGGCATGGTTGAACTGTAGCGACGCCGGCCTTGCCGGGCCAGCGGAATGCGACAGACCGGCAAATTGGCGGGATAAAACGCCCCCCAGCGCCGACCAGCCGCTTCGGGGTCAGTGCCGACATTCGGACATTTCGCGCGCGAAATGTCCGAATGTC
>CAUPXZ010000058.1:0-35285 GCA_963515135.1 uncultured Duganella sp.
TTATCCAGTGGTCTCGCGGTATGTTCAAGATACGAGGTCCCCCATTTCTACACGGTCTCAGCCGCGCGCGGCTGAGACCGTGTAGAAATGGGGGACCTGACCCCGGGGTGTTAGTCGGCTTTGATGGCTTCGATCTGGATCGCCAGCTTCACCTCTGGCGAGAAGTTCGGCAGGCCGTAGTTCAGGCCGAAGTCGCTGCGCTTGAACTCGGCGGTGGCATCGGCGCCGCACACTTCTTTCTTGTAGCGCGGGTGCATGATGCACTTGAATTTGTCGATCTTCAGCGAGACTGGCTTGGTCACGCCCAGCAGCGTCAGTTCGCCTTCCACGCCCACCAGCTTGTCGCCGTCGAACTTGAACGATTTGCTGGTGTAGCTGATGGTCGGGAACTTGGCGACGTTGAACATCGAGTCGTCCTTGGCGTGCTTGTTCATCGCGTCCAGGCCGAAGTCGATCGAGTCGGCGTCGATCTTCACTTCCAGGGAGCCGGTCTTGGCCGCGCGATCCAGATTCACCGTGCCGCTGGTCTTGTTGAACTTGCCGCGCCAGACCGACAGGCCCATGTGGTCAGCCTCGAAGCTCGGGAAGGTGTGCGTCGGGTCGAGGTTGTAGGTCGCGGCCATGGCGGACGTGGCCGAGGCGGCCAGCAGCGTGGCGATCAGGATTTGTGCTTTCATCTTTTGGGGTCTCCCTGGTGGTCAGTGGTTTTATTGCGCTACTACGTGGAATTTGATGGTGACGTCGTCGGCCACCATGCTGGTGTCCTTCCATTCGCCTTCGCCGATGTTGTAGGCCAGGCGCTTGATCGGCACGGCGCCGTCAAACACTTGCGTCTTGCCTTCGGTTTTGACGGTCAGCGGGAAGGTGACGTCGGTGGTCTTGCCTTTGATGGTCAGCTTGCCGGTCACGGTCAGCTTGCCGGCACCGGCCGGCTTGATCGACGACGAGACGAAGGTGGCTTTCGGGAATTGCGCGGCGTTGAACCATTCTTTCTTGGCGACTTCCTTGTTGTAGTCGGCGTCGCCCAGGTCCATGCTGCCGGTCTCGACTTCGACGCTGGCTTTGGCGGCGTCCGGCTTGGCGACGTCGTAGTCGATGTTGGCGGTGAATTTCTTGAATTTGGCGTCGATCGGCACATTCATTTGCTTGAAGGTGGCGGTGACGGTGCTCTTGGCCGGATCGGTTTTCAACGCGGCGGCGCTGGCGGCAAAGGCGACACCCATCAGGGCAACGATGGCAATTTTGTTCAGGGTTTTCATTGTTCAGGCTCCAGTGGGTGAGGTTACAGCGGCAACATGCGTTTCAGCGTCACGTCGCGGTCGACAAAGTGGTGCTTCAGGGCGGCCAGGGCGTGCGCTACGACGGATGCAGCCATCGTCATGGTCAAAACATAATGTACAGTTTTTAAAGTTGCCTTAAGTTCAGGATCTGGCGCGAACGGCGCCGGCATCTGCCAGATGCCCAGATACACCACCGGCACGCCGGCGGCGTACGAGTACAGGTAGCCGGACAGCGGCACGGCGAAGATCAGCAGATACAGCAGGACGTGCATGCCTTCGGCGATCTTGTGCTGCCATTCGGGAATCGAGACCAGTTTCGGCGGCGGCTTGTGGGTGACGCGCCACAGCACGCGCAGCACGGCCAGGAACAGCACCGTTACACCCATCCATTTGTGCCAGGAGAAGTATTTCAGCTTGGTGGGCGAGAAGCCCGGAATGGCGACCATCGACAGGCCGAGGAAGAAAGTGGCGATGATGAGCAAGGCGACCAGCCAGTGCAGCAACATCGCGGTTTTGGTATAGCGTGGCATAAAGCGGCTCCGAAGGAAATAGTACGTATTAGGACTAAATATACCAAAGAAATCCGGAATGCGCTTGCCGGGACGAAAAAAAGCCCCGAAGCGCTGAGCGCTACCGGGGCTAGTGTAAAGCAGATTGCTTTTTATTATCAGATGGCTTTTGCCAGAGCTGCGGCGATACCGGTGTAGTTGGCCGGGGTCATGGCCAGCATCAGGTCTTTGGCTTCCTGTGGCACGGCCAGGCCGTTGATGAACTCTTGCAGCGCTACTTTCGAGATGCCTTTGCCGCGGGTCAGCTCTTTCAGCTGTTCGTACGGGTTCTCGATGCCGTAGCGGCGCATGACGGTCTGCACCGGCTCGGCCAGCACTTCCCAGTTGGCGTCCAGGTCGGCTTCCAGGCGGGCCGGGTTGACTTCCAGCTTGTTCAGGCCGCGCAGGCAGCTGTCGTAGGCCAGCAGGGTGTAGCCGAGGCCGACGCCGATATTGCGCAGCACGGTCGAATCGGTCAGGTCGCGCTGCAGGCGCGAGACTGGCAGCTTCTCGGACAGGTGTTTCAGCACCGCGTTGGCCAGGCCCAGGTTGCCTTCGGAGTTTTCGAAGTCGATCGGGTTGACCTTGTGCGGCATGGTCGACGAACCGATTTCGCCGGCTTTCAGCTTCTGCTTGAAGTAGCCCAGCGAGACGTAGCTCCAGATGTCGCGGTTCAGGTCCAGCAGAATGGTGTTGGCGCGCGCAAAGGCGTCGAACAGTTCGGCCATGTAGTCGTGCGGTTCGATCTGGATGGTGTACGGGTTGAACACCAGGCCCAGGCGCTGCTCGATCACGTTCTTCGAGAACGCAGGCCAGTCGAACGATGGATAGGCCGACAGGTGGGCGTTGTAGTTGCCGACCGCGCCGTTCATCTTGCCGAGGATTTCAACTTGCTCGATACGCTTGATCGCGCGTTGCAGGCGGGCCACGACGTTGGCCATTTCCTTGCCCAGGGTAGTTGGGCTGGCGGTCTGGCCGTGGGTGCGCGACAGCATCGGCAGTTCGGCATTGGCGTGGGCGATCTCGGTCAGGCGGGCGATCACTTTGTTCAGCGACGGCAGCATGACGTTGTCGCGCGCGGCCTTCAGCATCATGCCGTGCGAGGTGTTGTTGATGTCTTCCGAGGTGCAGGCGAAGTGGATGAACTCCGACGCGGCCACCAGTTCCGGCACATCCTTGACTTGTTCTTTCAGCCAGTACTCCACGGCCTTGACGTCGTGATTGGTAACGGCTTCGATTTCCTTGATGCGGGCGGCGTCCTGTTCGGTGAAGTCGGCGGCGATCTTGTCCAGCAGGGCGGTGCCCTCGGCCGAGAACGGCTTGATTTCGTCGAAACCGGCCAGCGACAGCGCTTGCAGCCAGGAGATTTCTACTTTGACGCGGTGGTGCATGAAGCCGGATTCGGACAGGATCGGGCGCAGCAGATCGGTTTTACCGGCATAGCGGCCGTCCAGCGGCGACAGTGCCGACAGCGTGGAGTAAGGAGTAGTGGTCATGGTCGAAAGAACGGAAGTTGAGAGAGCAGACCGTGATTTTACCATTGGCGGACCGCCACCCCGCCGATGTTATACTGAAGCCTGTTCTTCCTCTATAAGCCTCTATGAAACTCATCGGTTCCCTCGCCAGCCCTTATGTCCGCAAGGTGCGTGTTGTCCTCGCGGAAAAAAAGCTCGATTACCAGTTCGTCCTGGAGAATGTGTGGGCGGCTGACACTACCATCAGCCAGCTGAATCCGCTCGGCAAAGTGCCGAGCCTGGTGATGGAGGATGGTACGGTGATGTTCGATTCGCGCGTCATGGTCGAGTACCTCGATACGCTGACGCCGGTGTGCAAGCTGCTGCCGCCGAACGGCCGCGACCGCGCCGACGTCAAGTGCTGGGAAGCGCTGGCCGATGGCATGCTGGACGCCGCTGTCAGCGTGCGCCTGGAGCGCACCATGCGGCCGCAGGAACTGCAAAGCGAAGAGTGGATGGCGCGCCAGATGCGCAAGGTCGATCTGGGCCTGAAGGCGCTGTCGGAAAAGCTGGGCGAGCAGGCCTACTGCACCGGCATCCATTACTCGCTGGCCGACGTGGCGGTCGGCTGCACGCTGGGCTGGCTGTCGTTCCGCTTCCCGGACATCGCCTGGCGCGACGATTATCCGAATCTGGCCAAGCTGTATGACAAGCTGTCCGAGCGCCAGTCATTCAAGGACACCGTTCCGCAGTAAGCCGTCGTTTCCGCGCAGGCGGGAACCCATACACAGCAAGCGTTCTATGGATTCCCGCCTACGCGGAAATGACGGTTACTCGTCGGTGCTCATCTGGCTTTGCAGGTAGTTCTGGATGCCTACCTTGCTGATCAGGTCCAGCTGGGTTTCCAGCCAGTCGATATGTTCTTCGGTGTCTTCCAGGATCATCAGCAGCAGGTCGCGCGACACGTAGTCGGCGGCCTTCTCGGCGGCGGCGATGCCTTCCTTGACGGTGATCTGCGCGGCTTTTTCCAGCTTCAGGTCGCAGCCCAGCATCTCTTCGGTGTTTTCGCCCACCATGATTTTGTGCATGGCTTGCAGGTTCGGCAGGCCATCCAGCATCAGGATGCGGTCGATCAGTTTGTCGGCGTGCTTCATTTCGCCGATCGACTCGTCCCACTCCTTCTTGCCGATTTTTTCCAGGCCCCAGTGCTTGTACATCTTGGCGTGCAGGAAGTACTGGTTGATCGCGGTGAGTTCGTTGGTCAGCTGTGCGTTCAGCAGACGGATAACTTCTTGGTCGCCCTTCATGGCTGTTCTTTCTGTATTAGTTGCGAATGGCGCCATTGTGCCACGAAATACCCAGCGATGTGTAGCAGAATTCCTGCTAATTTCGTCGAAATGCTATCTAACTTCGGTTATTGAGAGCATTGGTGCAAATGAAAACTATTAGCATTCGTGTGTGAGGCACACCACAGTGGCCGGTCGCAGCCGCCGCTACCATGAGAGCTCAACTTAAGGAGCTACGCCATGGATTCCATCAACGCCCAGCAACCAGAGCACAACCATCAAGACCTCGTCGGTGAAGACGCGGTGCACAAGATTCGGGAATTTGTCGATAGCACGCCCGGCTGCTTCTTCTGCACCAGCGATGCCGACGGCGGCCCTGGCGACGCCCGGCCAATGACCGCGCTGCAGGTGGATGATTTAGGCAATCTGTGGTTTATCTCGGCCAGCGACAGCCTGAAGAATCAGGAGCTGGCGGTCGATCCTTCGGCGACGCTGTATTTCCAGGGCTCGGCGCATTCCGAGTTCATGCACCTGGAAGGCATCGCCACCGTGCTGCGCGACCCGGTCAAGCTGAAGGAGTTGTGGAGTTTTACGATGAAGACCTGGTTCACCGAAGGGGAGGACGATCCGCGCATCACGCTGATCAAGTTTGCGCCGACCTACGGCTACTACTGGGACACGAAACACGGCAAGGCCGTGGCCAGCGTCAAGATGCTGATCGGCGCCGTGATCGGCAAGACCCTCGACGATTCGATCGAGGGCCGGCTGGATCTCTGATTAACCGAGCTGGAAGTTGATCGGCACCAGCGCATAGACGGGGATGGCCTTGCCATCCTCGATATGCGGTTTGTACAGTGCGCGCAGCACAGCCTGGCGGCCGGCTTCGTCCAGGTTGGCGGAACCCGATGATTTCTGCACCGTCACCTGTTCCGCATTCCCCTTCTCACCAATCAACACGCGCAGCGTGACGGTACCGCTCTCGCCCATGCGGCGGGCGATGCTTGGGTACACCGGCTGCGGTGCGCGAATATATTCCACACCCGACACAGTCTTGGGCGTCGCCGGCGCCGGCGGCGCTGGTGGCGCGGCGGTGTACGACGGCACGGCATTGGCCGGCGCCGGTTCGCTCGGACGCGGTTGCGGCGGCGGCAGCGTGATCGTCGGTTCGGTCTGAACGATATTCACCTGCGGCAGCGGCGGAATGAAGGTCTGTTTCGGCGTTACCAGCGGCACTTCCTTCGGCGGCGGGGCCGGCTTCAGCGGCTCGGGCGAAGCCACGAAAGTGACATTGACAACCTGTGGGATGATGGCGTGCGTTACCGTGCGCAGCAGGCCAGAGTAGGCCAGATAGAAGATCACGGCATGACCGACGATGATCGCGGTCATGGGCGCCAATTTACGGCTGCGGCGTTTGAATTCCAGTGCGAGGCCGGCGTCGTCCGCGGACAGCGGCGACGCCGTCCGACTGTAGCTCATTGTATTCATAGTTTAGTTGGTGAAGACTGGGCGTTTCAGCACAGTTTCTTGAATGTCGGCAGCGGCTTGCGCGGCCAGGTGTTCATTGAGGATGTCTTCGGCGCAGGAGAAGCATTGACCGCAGCATGTGGCGACGCCCAGGGCGTCGCGCAGCTCGTCCATCGACGTGATACCAAACTCCATGGCTTGACGGATTTCGCGATCGGAGATGTTGTTGCAAACACAAACAATCATTGATGCACCTTCTGGCTGGGTAATGACTTGGTAATAAGTTCGGGTTAAGACTTTTCTGACATGATTGCCAGCAACTTAATGCGAATCATTATCATTAAGCGTATACTGCCGTAAACCGCAGCAGTATGCAAGCTAAATAGTAGTCATTCGCATTACCGTTTATAATGCTAGTATCTAATTCCGGCGAGAATGCAACATTGCACGCTCGCCGGCCCATGCCGCAGCCACTTGCCAGCGGCAATCTCGACCGGATTTTGCTCATGACGCATGCTGTTCCCCCGATCACCCTGGATGCACTGAAGGTAGGCGCCACCGCCACCGTGGTGCGTGTTTCTGCCGGCGAGTCCGCCGATGACGGCGTCAGCCTGTCGCGCCGCCTGATGGAGCTGGGCTTTGTGCCCGGCGAAAAAATCCGCATGCTCAAGCGGGGCATGCCGGGCGGTGAACCGCTGGCGATCAAAGTCGGCAACTCCACGTTTGCGTTGCGCCGCTTTGAAGCCGCGCTGGTCTCGATTCAACCGGAATAAATACCATGGGTGCAGTAGATAAAGAGGTGGCGCAGTCGCCGCACGCGTCCCGCACGCCAATGCTGGCGCTGCTGGGCAATCCGAACTGCGGCAAGACCGCCTTGTTCAACCGCCTGACTGGCGCCCGCCAGAAGGTCGCCAACTATGCCGGCGTGACCATTGAGCGCAAGGAAGGCGCGTTCACCACGGCCGCCGGCAACGGCTTCCGCGTGCTGGACTTGCCGGGCGCTTACAGCCTGAACGCGCAAACGCCGGATGAGGAAATCACCCGCGACGTGGTGGCCGGGCTGCGCCAGGGCGACGCCGCGCCGGACGTGGTGGTGTGCGTGGTCAACGCCACCAATCTGCGCCTGAACCTGCGCCTGGTGCTGGAAATCAAACGCCTGGGCCTGCCGATGGTGCTGGCGCTGAATATGGTCGATGTCGCCAAGAAGCGCGGCGTCAACGTCGATGCCGACGTGCTGTCCCGCGAGCTGGGCATGCCGGTGGTGGAAACCGTGGCGGTGCAGGCCGGCGGCGAGAAGTCGCTGTTGCGCGCGCTGGACCAGATGTGGCCGCTGTCGGCGGCCAAGCCGAATCCGCTGTCGGCGATCGACGCCGTCAGTGTGGAAGACACGCAGCGCGAAGTGCGCCGCATCCTCGACCTGGCGCTGACCGAGCCGGCGCACGCCGTCGACAGCCTCAACGAAAAAATCGACAACGTGGTGCTGCATCCGGTACTCGGCCCGATCATCCTGGCGGTGCTGATGTTCCTGGTGTTCCAGGCGGTGTTCAGCTGGGCGGCGACGCCGATGGAAATGATTACCGGCGGCGTCGAGCATCTGGCCGCGTGGATGACCGCATCGATTCCCGAAGGCGTGCTGCATAGCCTGCTGGTGGATGGCGTCATGGGCGGCGTCGGCGGCGTGCTGGTGTTCCTGCCGCAGATTCTGATTCTGTTCTTCTTCATTCTGTTCCTGGAAGACTGCGGCTACCTGCCGCGCGCGGCCTTCCTGCTGGATCGCCTGATGGGCGGCGTCGGCTTGTCCGGCCGTGCCTTCATCCCGCTGCTGTCGAGCTTTGCCTGCGCGATTCCCGGGGTGATGGCGGCGCGCACCATCCAGAACCGCCGCGACCGCCTGGTGACGATCATGATCGCGCCGCTGATGACCTGCTCGGCACGCCTGCCGGTGTATGCGCTGCTGATCTCGGCCTTCATTCCCGACCGCGATGTGGCCGGCATCTTCAACCTGCAGGGCCTGGTGCTGTTCGCGCTGTACTTTGCCGGCATCATTTCGGCGATGGCGGTGGCGTATGTAATGAAGCGCTTCATGGGCGCGCAGGGCAAGCATCCGCTGATGATGGAACTGCCGGCGTACCACTGGCCGCATATGCGCAACCTGGCGCTGGGCTTGTGGGAGCGTGCCAAGATTTTCATCACCCGCGTGGGCACGGTGATTCTGACGCTGACGATTCTGCTGTGGGTGCTGAGCTCCTTCCCTGGCGCGCCGGACAACGCGACCCATCCGCCGATCTACTACAGCCTGGCCGGCATCATTGGCCGCGGCCTGGAGTTCATCTTCGCGCCGATCGGTTTCAACTGGCAGATCTGTATCGCGCTGGTGCCTGGCATGGCCGCGCGTGAAGTGGCGGTGGGCGCGCTGGGCACGGTGTATGCGCTGTCGCAGACCGGCGATGAAGTGGCGCAGACCTTGGCGCCGATTATTTCGTCGACCTGGTCGCTGGCGACCGCGCTGTCGCTGCTGGCCTGGTATGTGTTTGCTCCGCAATGTATTGCGACGCTGAGCACCGTGCGCCGCGAAACCGGCAGCGCGCGTTATGCGTGGCTGATGGCGGGTTATTTGTTTGCGCTGGCGTATGTGGCGTCGTTCATCACGTACCGTATCGCGCTGGCTTTCGGAGGCTGATATGTGGCAAGAACTGATAGTGGCATTGATCGTGGCGGGCGCTGCGGTGCACTTCAGCACCAAGTACCTGCCGATGGCGTGGCGCCGGCGCATCGTCTACACGCTGGGCAAGCGCGGCTTCAACGAAATGAAGCTGGCCAAGTTCTTCAAGACCAACGGCGGTGGCGGCTGCGGTAGCGGCTGCTCCAGTTGTGGCCCGTCGACCACCGCGTCGTCGTGCGACAGCAAATCGGCCACGCCGAAACAGCGCGTCATCAAGCTGCACGTGCAGCGCTAGTCACCGTCCCCTGCGGCGGCGCAAAGCCGCCCGCTCCACACCGCTTTAGTCTTGTCCGCAAATGATTGATTTCTCAATTTTTGCGGATAAGATGAAAAATGGTGATCACCTTCGATCCAAACAAAGACAAGCCGCAACCGGCGCAAGCACGGTATTTCACTTTCCGCTGCGGACCGCTTTGATTGGGAAGACGCAATGATCTGGGTTACTGATGAAGAGGATGCTGCTATTACCGCCGCAGCGCTGTCGGACCCGGATGCGCAGCCGTTGACGGAGGAGGAGCTGGCACAGTTCAGGCCGTGGCGGGCGCGCTTGCTGGCGCCGTCGGGCTCGCCGACGGTGACGCTGACGATGGAGTTTGATGCCGCCACCATCGCCGCTTTCCAGCGGCAGGGCGATGACTGGCAGCAGGGCATCAATGCCGTGCTGCGTGAATGGGCGATCCGTCGCGGCTATGTGCCGTTTCCTGAATAAACTCAGCCGCAGAACGGATCGAAGGATTCGGCTTGCGCCATCGGCCAGTAGTGGCCGAATACCGGCGGCAGGCGCGACAGCTGGCTTGGGTCGAGCAACTCGCCTGGCTCCAGGTAGGGCAGCAGCGCCGAGGCCAGTTTGACCTGATTCTCCGAGATGCGCCGGACCAGGTGGCGCGGGCGTAGCTGTGACGGGTGCGTCAGGCCGGCGGCGGCGATCAGCTGGGCCAGCGCGTCCATCGTGTTCTCATGGAAGTTGGCCACCCGCTGAATCTTGTCCGGCACCACCAGCGCGCGCTGGCGGCTCTTGTCCTGCGTGGCGACGCCGGTCGGGCAGCGGTCGGTGTGGCAGCTTTGCGATTGGATGCAGCCCAATGCGAACATGAAGCCGCGCGCCGAGTTGCACCAATCCGCACCCAGCGCCAGCGTGCGCGCGATGTCGAAGGCGGTGACGATCTTGCCCGAGGCGCCGATCTTGATCTTGTCGCGCAGGTTGGCGCCGACCAGCGTGTTATGCACCAGCAGCAGCGCTTCCTGCAACGGCGTGCCGACGTGATCGGTGAATTCGACCGGCGCCGCACCGGTGCCGCCTTCGCCGCCATCGACCACGATGAAGTCCGGCACGATGCCGGTCGCCAGCATCGCCTTGACGATGCCGAAGAATTCCCACGGGTGGCCGATCGCCAGCTTGAAGCCGGTCGGCTTGCCGCCCGACAGCGTGCGCAAGCGGTCGATAAACGCCAGCATTTCCATCGGCGTGCTGAAGGCCGAGTGGCGCGACGGCGAGATGCAGTCGCGGCCCACCGGCACGCCGCGCGTGTGGGCGATCTCGATCGTCACCTTGGCGCCCGGCAGCACGCCGCCATGGCCGGGCTTGGCGCCTTGCGACATCTTCAGCTCGATCATCTTCACTTGCGGCGAGGTGGCGTTGGCGATGAAGTTGGCTTCCGAGAAGCTGCCGTCGTCATTGCGGCAGCCGAAGTATCCCGAGCCGATTTCCCACACCAGGTCGCCGCCGTTCTGGCGGTGGTAGGGACTGATGCTGCCTTCGCCGGTGTCGTGCATGAAGCCGCCCAGCTTGGCGCCGCCGTTCAACGCCAGAATCGCGTTGGCCGACAGCGCGCCAAAGCTCATCGCCGAGATATTGAACACGCTGGCCGAATACGGCTGCGCGCGCGGGCAGTCCGGATGGTTGCCGATCTCGATGCGGAAATCGTGCGGCTGCTCGGGCGCCGGTGCAATCGAATGGTTGATCCATTCATAGCCGGGCGCGTAGACGTTCAGCTGCGTGCCGAATGGCCGCTTGTCGCTGTCCTGCTTGGCGCGCTGGTAGACGATGCTGCGCTGGTTGCGCGAGAACGGCTCGGCCACCGTGTCGTCCTCCAGGAAATACTGGCGGATCTCGGGACGGATCGATTCGAAGAAGAAGCGGAAGTGCGCCAGGATCGGGTAATTGCGGCGCAGCGCGCGCCGGGTTTGCAGCAGGTCGGTGATGCCGACGATCACCAGCGCAGCGGCCACGGCGGGAATCTCCCACGGCGCATGCAGGGCCAGCGAGACCACCAGCGTAACAAGAGAAGCGTTGAAGGCAAGGTAACGTGGTGACAGCAAATTCATGAACTCTCCGGCGGCAGCGTGGTAGTAGCGGAGTGTACTGCTGTTTCCCAATGGAATCCATCTCCGAAGCGGGTGGGGCATGGCGGGGTTAACAATGTTAAGCTAGCAGCATTGCGGCGCACGGCCGTTCTTTTTTCGGGATATTCCACATGATCGTCGTTCATCACTTGAATAATTCGCGCTCGCAGCGGGTGCTGTGGCTGCTGGAGGAGCTGGGCCTGGAATATGAAATCGTGCGCTACCAGCGCGATCCGAAAACCATGCTGGCGCCGCCGGAACTGAAGGCGATCCACCCGCTGGGCAAGTCGCCGGTGATCACCGACAATGGCGCGGTGGTGGCCGAGTCGGGCGCGATCGCCGAGTACCTGATCGACACCTACGGCAATGGCCGCCTGATCCCGCCGGCCGGCACCGAGGAGCGCCGCCGCTGGACTTATTTCCTGCACTACGCTGAAGGCTCGGCGATGGCGCCGTTGCTGATGAAGCTGATCTTCGACCGCGTGGAAAGCAGCCCGGCGCCGTTTTTCGTCAAGCCGATTGCGAAGGCGATTGCGGGCAAGGTCAAGGGCAGCTACATCCAGCCGCAGATCGCCATGCACCTGGATTACCTGGAGGCTGAGCTGAGCCAGCGCCCCTGGTTTGCCGGCAATGAATTCAGCGCCGCCGACATCCAGATGAGCTTCCCGCTGGAAGCCGCCGCCGCGCGCGCCGGCCTCAACGAGAGCCGACCGAACCTGACCGCGTTCCTGAAGCGCATCCACAGCCGCCCCGCCTTCCAGCGCGCCCTCGAACGCGGCGGCCCGTACGAGCTGCTGAAGTAAGTCACTACCAGATCGTCTGCACGTGCGGATAGGCGCGCATCTTATGATCTGCGGTCACAATCGGGATGCTGAGCTGAATCGCTGTGGCGACGATGATGCGGTCGGCTGGACCTTTAGGAAGACCTGCTGGGAGTTGGGTGGAGGCTACCGCGATTCGATTATCCACGGGAATTGAATGCATATAATTGATGCCCTCTACCGCAGCGACCCAGCTAGCGAGATCTTGTGTTAATACCAGTCGTTTTATGCTCGATCAGCAAAGCTATCTCCCAGAATGAAAAAGCGGAAATGGCAATACCTCCTCCTTGCGCCTCGCGTGCAATAGCAGACTTTGCATGCTGCGAGAGCCTTGGGCTTCTTTCTCGCCACCAGACCAGCGCATGGGTGTCGAGCATAATCATTTGAGCGGTTCGTATCCATCCGGTTCCAACGGGAAAAGAATATCATCTTCGTTGAGGGTTATCCCTCGTTGAGGGTGGTAGGATATTTTCGGCCCCTCTTGTAACGTGCGGATTTCCATTACCGCCCGCCCATTTTTTTCTACATACAACGGGCCACCGGATTCTGTGAGACGCCGATAAATCTCAGGTGCTATTTCCTTGAACTCGGATAGTGAAATCGCGGTAATCATGATCTCTCCACATTTTTGAGTGAGATTTAATAATAGGCCAATTGTTGGCGGCGGTAACGTTGATCCTTTTGAACTTTGAGTCAGCGCATATAGCACGTATGGCTGTGTCGGGTAAAATGGCGGCTTGACCAAGCCCGGATGAAGTTGAACATGGGTAGACTCCTTGCCATCGACGGCCTCAATATTGTGCGCCGCGTCTACGAAGCCAGTCCCGAACCTGATAGCCCCGAGAAGGCGGACATTGCGCTGCGCCACGCGCTGTCATCCTTCCGCACACTGGTCAACGACCACGAACCTACCCATCTGCTGCCGGCCTTCGATTTCGGCGGCCGCACCTGGCGCCACGATCTGTACGGCGGCTACCGCGAAGGCCGCGCGCCGATGCCGTCGCCGCTGCGCGACGCGCTGCCGGCGTTCTACGACAAGCTGCGCGGCCTCGGCATGCATCCGGTGTCGCTGCCCGAAGTCGAGGCCGACGATGTGATCGGCACCGTGGTGCTGCGCTGGCTGGCCGAAGGGCGCGGTGAGGCCACCGTCGCCAGCACCGACAAAGACCTGCATTGCCTGATCGCCCAAGGCGCCCGCGTGTGGGACCACTTCAAGTCGGAATGGCACGATCATGCCTGGGTGGAGAAGAAGTGGGGCGTCACCGCCGAACAGCTGCCCGACCTGCTGGCGCTGATGGGCGATGTCACCGATTCGATTCCCGGCGTGTCCAAGGTCGGCGTCAAGACCGCCGCCAAACTGTTGCGTACTTACGGCACTCTGGACGCCATCATGGCCGGCGCCGGGATTCTTAAAGATTCCTTGGGGGAAACGCTTCGAAAAGAACGCGAAATGCTGTATCTTTCTCGACAACTGGTACAGTTAAAAACGGACGTACGTGTTGGCGTGAGCTGGAACATGCTGACCTGGTCCCACTAAGAACAAGGTTTGCAAGATGTTAAAAGCAGTCATTATCGACCCCAGCGCCGTCGCGCGCGGTCTGCTCAACACGGTGCTGCTGGACGGCGGCTACGATGTGGTGGGCTCGACCCACACTTGCGCCAGCGCCATGGTGCAGCTGATCAAGCATCACCCGCACATCGTCTGCGTCGCCCGGGAGCAGATGGAGAAGGAAGACGAGGCGCTGCGCGAAATCCGCAAGAACTGGCCGAAGACGCTGATCTTCATGGTCTCCAGCGAACTCGATGCGGCCACCATCCAGTCGGCGCACGCGCTGGGCGTGAGCGGCTTCATCGTCAAGCCGTTCAAGGCCGATACGGTGCTGAATACGATACGCAACGTGGTGATCGCGATGGTCAAGCGCCAGCGCGCGGCGCTGGCCAAGGCGGAAGCGGCAGCCGCCGGCGCCACGCCGCCCACGGAGCCGGGCGGCGAGCCTGCCGCCGGCTAGCAATTACGAGGCGGCGAAGGTCGAGCTGTCGATGATGCCGCCGCCCAGGCAGACGTCGCCGTCATACAGCACGGCCGACTGGCCCGGCGTGACCGCCCACTGGGCATCCATGAATTTCAACGCAAAGTCGGACTCGCCTTCGGGTGCGATTTCGCACGCCACATCGGCCTGGCGATAGCGGGTCTTGGCCGACAGCGCGCCCTCGGCCGGCGCCACGCCGGCGATCCAGCTGGCCTGGTCGGCGCGCAAGGTCGACGACAGCAGCCACGGATGGTCATGGCCCTGCACGATGTACAGCGCGTTGTTGGCCACATCCTTCTTGGCCACATACCAGGCGTCGCTGGAACCGTCGGCGTTCTGATACGACTTGATGCCACCGACGCCGATGCCCTTGCGCTGGCCCAGCGTGTAGAACGACAGGCCAACGTGCTCGCCGACCACCTTGCCGTCCGGCGTCATCATCGGCCCCGGTTTATACGACAGGTAGCGGTTCAGAAACTCGCGGAACGGGCGCTCGCCGATGAAGCAGATGCCGGTCGAATCCTTCTTGGCCGCATTCGGCAGCTTGAGTTTTTCGGCGATTTTGCGCACTTCGGTTTTCGGGATTTCGCCCAGCGGGAACAGCGTCTTCGACAGTTGCGCCTGATTCAGACGGTGCAGGAAGTAGCTCTGGTCCTTGGTATGGTCGACCGCCTTCAGCAGCTCGGCCTTGCCGTTCAGATGGCGCACGCGCGCGTAGTGGCCGGTGGCGATCAGGTCCGCGCCCAACGACATCGCGTGGTCGAGGAAGGCCTTGAATTTGATCTCGGCATTGCACAGCACATCCGGGTTCGGCGTGCGGCCGGCCTGGTATTCGCGCAGGAAGTCGGCGAACACGCGGTCCTTGTATTCGCTGGCGAAGTTGACCGCTTCGATATCCACGCCGACCACATCGGCCACCGAGGCAGCGTCGATCCAGTCCTGGCGGGTGGAGCAGTATTCCGAGTCGTCGTCGTCTTCCCAGTTCTTCATGAACAGGCCGATGACTTCGTAGCCTTGCTCCTTCAGCAGCCATGCCGAGACCGAGGAGTCCACCCCGCCCGACATACCGATTACGACCCGTTTCTTGCTCATTACTTATCCATTCGCAGTGCTAACCGCTTCGCGGAAAACCGAAGCGTGTGTTTGTACCAGTTCGAGGGGGGCGCGGCGGCCCTCCAGATATTCATCGACGCATTGCAACACGGTGGGGCTGCGGTGACGGTCGGCGCAAGCCGCCAGTTCGTCGCGCGTCAGCCACATGGTGCGCAGTATGCCTTCGTCCAGCGGACGGTCATGCTTTTCGCCCGGATAGCCACAGAAAGTGAAACGCAGATACGTCACTTCCTCGCCGGTGCGGTTGGAGGTGTAGCGCGACATATACATGCCGACCAGCGCGGTCGGCGTGAAGTCGTACGCGGTTTCCTCCAGCGTTTCACGGATAACAGCCTGCTGCAATGATTCATACGGGTCGAGATGACCGGCAGGCTGGTTGATGCGGATGCCATCGCTGGTTTCTTCTTCGATCAGCAAGAATTTGCCATCTTTTTCGACGATGGCGGCAACAGTAACAGAGGGTTTCCAGATACGCGGCATGAGTCATCCTTGAAAGAGCCGATATTTTAGCTTGTTCCGGCCTTTTGGTTTGAGCTGGAACAAATTTACAGGGTAATTAATGACAAATAGTAATACTTGAAGTGATGAAACCGGTGTTACATAGCCCAAAAAACCGTGATAGATTGTAGTCAGTTTATTAATCCTCTGGAGGCACCATGAGAATAAGCGTACCGGCCGAGACAAGGCCGGGGGAGACCCGGGTAGCAGCCACGCCGGAGACGGTAAAAAAGTTGGCCGCCAAGCATCAGATTATCGTGCAGTCCGGTGCCGGACTGGCAGCTTCCGTCACCGACGATGCCTATGTTGCTGCTGGTGCACAAATCGTGCCCGCCAGCGAAGTGTGGGCGGCCGATGTGATTCTCAAAGTGCGTGCCCCCAATGCCGAGGAGAGGGCGCAGATCAAGCCGGGCACGGTGGTGATCGGCATGCTCAATCCGTTTGATGCGGACAACAACGCCGCCATGGCGGCGGCCGGCTTGCAGGCGTTCGCGCTGGAGGCGGTGCCGCGCATCACGCGCGCGCAATCGATGGACGTGCTGTCATCGCAAGCCAATATCGCCGGCTACAAGGCGGTGATGGTGGCGGCCAATACCTACCAGCGCTTCATGCCGATGCTGATGACGGCGGCCGGCACGGTGAAGGCGGCGCGGGTGCTGATCATGGGCGTCGGCGTGGCCGGCCTGCAGGCGATCGCCACTGCCAAGCGCCTGGGCGCGGTGATCGAGGCGTCCGACGTGCGGCCACCGGTGAAGGAGCAGGTGGAATCGCTGGGCGCCAAGTTCATCGATGTGCCTTACCTGACCGACGAAGAGAAGGAAATCGCGCAGGGTGCGGGCGGCTACGCGCGGCCGATGCCGGCCGACTGGATGCGCCGCCAGTCCGAATTGGTGCACGAACGCGCCAAGCTGGCCGATATCATCATCACCACCGCGCTGATTCCTGGCCGGCCGGCGCCGGTGCTGATATCCGAGGAAACGGTGAAGGCGATGAAGCCTGGTTCGGTGATCGTCGACCTGGCGGTCTCGCAGGGCGGCAACTGCCCGCTGTCGGAGCTGAATAAAACGGTGGTCAAGCATGGCGTGCATATCGTCGGCGAGCCGGATCTGGCGACGCTTGTGGCGGCCGATGCGTCGGCGCTGTATGCGCGCAACGTGCTGGATTTCCTCAAGCTGATCATCGACAAGGAAGACAATTTAGTGATCGACCGCGAGGATGAAATCATCAAAGCCACGCTGCTGTGTGCCGGCGGCGAACTGCTGCGCAAATAACCGGGGGAGACACCATGGAAATCAGCCACACCATCATCAATCTGATTATTTTTGTTCTGGCGATTTATGTCGGCTACCACGTGGTCTGGACCGTGACGCCGGCGTTGCATACGCCGCTGATGGCCGTGACCAATGCGGTATCGGCCATCATCATCGTTGGCGCCATGCTGGCGGCGGCGCTGACCGAAGGACTGGTCGGACAAATCGCCGGCACGGTGGCGGTGGCGCTGGCCGCCGTCAATGTGTTCGGCGGGTTTTTGGTCACGCAGCGCATGCTGGAGATGTTCAAGAAGAAGGAACCGAAAGCCAAGCAAGGAGATAAGCAATGAACTTCATCTCCATGAATCTGGTGACGATGCTGTATCTGATCGCATCGGTATGCTTTATTCAGGCGCTAAAAGGACTGTCGTCGCCATCGACCGCGCGCCAGGGGAATGCGTTCGGCATGACCGGCATGGCCATCGCGTTTGTCACGACGATTGCGCTGATCCTCAAGCTGCAGTCGGAAGCTGCAGCAGCGGCGGGCCATGGCAGCGGCATGGGCCTGGGGCTGGTGGCGGTGGGCGTGATCGTCGGCGGCGGCATTGGCGCGGTGCTGGCTAAGAAGGTCGAGATGACCAAGATGCCTGAGCTGGTGGCGGCGATGCACTCGCTGATCGGTCTGGCGGCGGTGTGCATTGCGGTGGCGGCGGTGTCTGAGCCGCATGCGTTTGGCATCGCGGCGGTAGGCGAAGCGCTGCCGACCGGGAACCGCATCGAGCTGTTTATCGGCACCTTTGTCGGTGCGATTACGTTCTCCGGTTCGGTGATCGCGTTTGGCAAGCTGTCGGGCAAATACAAGTTCCGTTTGTTTCAGGGGGCGCCGGTCAGTTTCGCCGGTCAGCATTTGCTGAATCTGATACTGGCGATTGTGATGGTCGGTTTGGGGCTGGTGTTTGTGGTGGCCGATGGTACAGAGCCGGCATGGACGCCGTTCCTCATCATGACCGCGATCGCGTTTGTGCTGGGTGTGCTGATCATCATCCCGATCGGCGGCGCCGACATGCCGGTGGTGGTGTCGATGCTGAACTCCTACTCCGGCTGGGCGGCGGCAGGCATCGGCTTCTCGCTGAATAACTCGATGCTGATTATCGCCGGCTCGCTGGTAGGATCGTCGGGCGCGATCCTGTCGTACATCATGTGCAAGGCGATGAACCGCTCGTTCTTCAACGTGATCCTGGGCGGCTTTGGCGGTGCGCCGGCGGAGGCGGGAGCGGGTGGTGCGAAGGAGCAGCGTCCGGTCAAATCCGGTTCGGCCGATGACGCCTCGTTCATCATGGCGAATGCGGAAAGCGTGATCATCGTGCCAGGCTACGGTCTGGCGGTGGCGCGCGCGCAGCACTCGCTGAAGGAGTTGGTGGAGAAGTTGACGCACAAGGGCGTGACGGTGAAGTATGCGATTCACCCGGTGGCGGGCCGCATGCCGGGCCATATGAACGTGCTGCTGGCGGAGGCCGAGGTGCCGTACGATCAGGTGTTCGAGATGGAGGATATCAACGGCGAGTTCGGTCAGACCGACGTGGTGCTGATCCTCGGCGCGAATGACGTGGTCAACCCGGCCGCCAAGGATCCGAAATCGCCGATCGCCGGCATGCCGATTCTGGAGGCGTACAAGGCCAAGAGCATCATCGTCAACAAGCGCTCGATGGCCTCCGGCTACGCGGGGCTGGACAATGAGCTGTTCTATCAGGCTAATACCATGATGGTGTTCGGCGATGCCAAGAAGGTCATCGAAGATATGGTGAAGGCAGTCGAATAACACAACAAGGAGTTTGATTCTGAGAAAAATTCTATTGATGGCTCTGGCGGCGGCGATGCACACTGCATGCGCCGTCGAATTGAAAGCGGCGCCAGCGTTTTATTTGGATGGAAAATGGGAAGGGGCGCTGAACCGCTTATCTGCCGCCGACCACGGCAAGCCTCCAATGAAGGTGCGCCTATACATTCAAGGAGAAAAAGCACAGGTTTTTGTGATGGATGCAGCAGGTGCCTGGAGTGAAGCCAAGGCTGGGAGGTTTCATGTGGCTCAGCACAATTTTAATGCAGTGATCTTTGCCAACGATTCAGCGACAGGCGATTGCTGGGACGAAACCTGGTCGTTTGCGGCCGCGCTGGACAATGCCAATCAGCTGGTGACCACATTCAGTCGCGTAGTGTCGAACGTCCGCTGTCTGATGCCGAAAGACGAAAGCTTTAGCTCGCAGGCGGGCGGACTGCTAAAGCCGCAAACAGGGGAAGCTGCCGCGATCACTCAATCATCAATGTTGTAGAGTTGCTTCAGAAATTGTTTGGCTTCTGTATTGCCTTGTGCGGCGGCGCGGCGCAGCCATTGCTGCGCCAGCCCCGTGTCCTTGGGTAGCCCCAGACCCAGGCTGTATGCGCGGCCCAGTCGCATCTGGCCGACATCGTTACCGTGGTCCGCAGACCGGCGGAACATTTTTACGGCAGTCTCGGCCAACTCTGCATTGTCAGGATTCAGGCCATTGAGGGCAAACATGCCAAAGTCTGCAACCGCCGTTTGATTGCCTTGTTCGATGGAGAGGTTCATATACCTGATCGTATCTTCGATGGAGGCGCCACTCACCTCGCCACTTTGGTATAAAAGCGCAAGTCTGCGTTGCCCCTCGCTGTCGCCTTGGTCGGCGGATTTACGCAGCCATTTGACGGCTTCCATGACGTTTTTGTTGACGCCGATGGCTTCCTGATAGGCTGTGCCTAGTCGCAGCTGACCGTAAGCGTCGCCTGCCTGTGCCGCCTGCATGTAGAGCGAGAACGCTTTGGCTTTATCTTGCCCGATGCCTTGCCCCAGTTCGAAATGCTTGCCCAACCGGGCGAGTGCCGTCTCGTCGCCGGCCGCCGCCGCGCGCTCAAACCAGAGGTGGGCCTGGCGATAGTCCTTGGGAATGCCATTGCCAGCGTCGTACATCACCCCCAGATTAAACAGTGCGGAGCTATTGCCCGCTTCAGCTGCCAGCGTGTACCAACGCCGCGCCTCGGCGAAGTTCTGTTCGACGCCGTTGCCTGAATCGTAGAGGTAGCCCAGACTGTTCTGAGCCCTGTCGTCATCTTGCGCGGCGGCGAGGCGCAACCATTTGAGCGCTTGCTGATAATCCTGCTTAACGCAGCTGTCATGGACGTAGCATTGAGCCAGATGATATTGGGCCGAAGCGTTGCCTTGTTCTGCCGATGCGCGATACAACTGGGCGGCGCGCTCCAGATTGACAGGCACACCTTTGCCATACTGATCCATCCACCCTTGTTGCAGCTGTGCTTCGGCGTTGTTTTGTGCAGCCGCTTTGGCGAACCATTGGTATGCTCTCAGATAATCCTGCTTCACCTGTTTACCAGACTGATAGATGTCACCAAGACGCACTTGAGCCTGCACATTGCCTAGCTCTGCTTGAGCGGTCAGGTCGCGCATGAAAACGGCAGTGAGAGGGTTGGACGTCGCACTTGGTCTTTCAACAGCTTGGGCCACGAAACATAGACTGGTAGTCAGGATGACAAGCAGAGATTTCATGGTGCGGGTGTTTTCCTTGCGGTTAGCGGCGGCCGTACATCATCAGTTCGGCCAGCAGGCCGCGTGCGGGGGCGACCATGTCGATGGTGGCCAGCGACAGGCCCAGCAGGGCTTGTGCCGGCGAGTCGTTGGCGAAGATGCGGGCCATGGTGTCGGTCACGCGCACAGTGGTCGAGCGGTCGCGCTGGCGTAGTTCGGTGTATTGCGCCAGCATGTCCGGCGTGGCGCCCTGTGCCAGCAGGCGCGCCAGCACGGTGACGTCGCGCAGGCCGAGGTTCAGGCCCTGGCCCGCCACCGGATGCAGCGTCTGCGCGGCGTTGCCGATGGCGACGGTGCGCGCGGTGCTGTGCGCGGCCGCATTCAATCCCAGCGGGAAGCTCAGACGCGGTGTGGCATGCGTGAAGCTGCCGACACGGTCGCCGAAGGCTCGGCCCAGCGCGGCCAGGAAATCCTTATCGTTCAGGGCCAGCAGTTCGCTGGCATTTTCAGGACGCACGCACCATACCAGCGAGTATTCGTCGTCCTGCGGCAGCAGCGCCAGGGGGCCTTGATCGGTGAAGCGTTCGTAGGCCCGGTGCGGTGGCGGCAAGCTGCTGCGCACTTGCGCGATGATGGCGGTTTGCTGGTAGTCGCGGTTGGTGCTGCGGATCTGCTGTTCGTTGAACAGGCCACCTTCGGCTTGCACAACGATGGCGGCGCGCACGGTTTGCGCTGCGCCGTTGGCGTCGATGGTCAGCGTGACGGCGTCGCTTTCTTCATCCAGCGCGATCACGCGGGCCGGGCGCAGCGAGGCGATGCCGGCTTGTTCGCACACGGCGCCCAGCGCGGTGACGATGTCGCCGTAGCGGGTGACGTAGCCCAGTGCGGGCAGGTCGTAGTCCTTGCGATCAATCAGGCTGCGGCCGAACTGCCCTCGGCGCGAGACGTGGATTTGTTCGATGGCGGTGGCGGCGGTTGGCCAGGCCTTGATCTCTTCGAGGATTTGGCGGCTGCCCCAGGACAGCGCCAGCGAGCGCGGGTCGTTGCTGGCTTGCGCCAGCGTCTTGGCGTCGATCAGCGCGATGCGGCTTGCGGCCACGCCGCGCTTGACCAGCAGCGCCGCCAGCGCCATGCCGGCCGGCCCCGCGCCGCAAATGGCGATGTCGTAGATAGGTTCACTCATGTTGCTGCATCAGTTGTTCGATTTCTTCCACAGTCTTCGGCGCGGCGGCGCTCAGAATGGTGTGGCCGTCGGCGGTCACCAGCACGTCGTCTTCGATGCGGATGCCGATGTGCCAGTATTCCTCGGGTACGCCGTCGGCCGGGCGCACGTAGATGCCCGGTTCCACCGTCACCACCATGCCTGCTCGCAGCGGGCGGGATGGCTTGTCGGCCTGCGTCACATCGCGGTATTGGCCGACGTCGTGCACGTCCATGCCCAGCCAGTGGCCGGTGCCATGCATGTAAAACTGCGTGTAGCGTTTGTCGGCGATGACTTCGTCCAGCGTGCCTTGCAGCAGACCCAGATCCAGCATGCCTTGCGCCAGCACCCGCACCGCCGCTTCGTGCGCGCCGGAGTAGGGCAGGCAGGGTGCGATGGCCTGGAAGGCGGCGGCTTGCGCGGCCAGCACCAGTTCATACAGGCGCTTTTGCGGCTCGCTGAACTTGCCGTTGACCGGGAAGGTGCGGGTAATGTCGGCGGCGTAGCCATCCAGCTCGCAGCCGGCGTCGATCAGTACCAGCTCGCCGTCTCGCGCTTGCGCGTTGTTGGCGCTGTAGTGCAGCACGCAGGCATTCGCGCCGGAAGCGACGATGGCGTTGTAAGCTGGCGCTTGTGCGCCGTTGCGGCGGAATTCGTATAGCAGTTCCGCTTCCAGTTCGTATTCGTACATGCCGGCGCGGGCAGCGCGCATGGCGCGCACATGGGCGCCGGCCGAGATGTCGGCGGCGCGCTGCATGATGGCTTGTTCGTGTTCGTCCTTTAGCAGGCGCATTTCGTCCAGCAGCGGCAGCAGGTCTATCATGGCAGCAGGCGGTGTGACGCCGCTGCGTGATTTGGCACGCACGGCGGACAGCCAGCCGGCCACGCGCGCATCGAGCGGGCTGCCAAGCGCGTAGTACAACGCAGGCGCGTTGGCCAGCAGCCGCGCCATTTCGTCATCCAGCGACTCGATGGCGTGCGCCTCGTCGAAGCCGAAGGTCACGCGCGCGGCTTCGGGGCCGTGGCGGAAGCCTTCCCAGATTTCGCGTTCAAGGTTTTTCTGCCGGCAGAACAGGATAGCGCGCGCCGGCGTGTCGCCCGACGCGGCAACCAATACCACGGCGGCTTCCGGCTCGGTGAAGCCGGTCAGGTAATAGAAATAGCTGTCGTGACGGTACAGATATTCGCTGTCGGCGTTGCGGATGACTTCCGGCGCGGTCGGCAACACCGCCACCGCGCCGGGCGCCATCTGCGATAGCAGACGCGCGCGCCGGTCGGCATGGCGCGCGACGTCGAACGCGGCGGCCATTGTCACTGCACGCCTTTGGCGGCGGGCGCCAGTGCCGCCAGCGGCGCGTTCAGCAGATCCAGTTGCGTGACCGTGCCGACGTTGTGCCATTCGCCTTCGTAGACTTCGCCGCCGACCTGTTTTTTGTCCGCGTACTCGCGGATCAGCGGGCCGAGCTTGGCGTAGTCGCCGGCGGCGATACGGTCGAACATCTCCATGCGGTACACGCCGATATTCCCGAAGGTCCATTTCGGCGTACCGTCGTTGCTCAGCGAGTACATGGTCATGCCGAAGTCGCCGTCCGGATGCCAGTCGGGATTCGGCACCATGTACAGCCAGCAGATGTCGCGCTTGTCGGCGGGGTAGGGATTGCCCCACATATCCTTGTCGTGCAAGACGTCCTTGACCTGCTCGAAGTCGAAGTAAGGCACATAGATGTCGCCGGAGATGGCGACGAACGGTTCCTCGCCCAGCAGCGCCCGCGCCTGGGCGATGCCGCCGGCGGTTTCCAGCGCCTTCTCTTCGCGCGAGTACAGCAGCCTGGCGCCGAACTGGCTGCCGTCACCGAGCGCCGCTTCAATCTGCTCGCCCAGGTGGGCGTGATTGATGACGATCTCGGTGATGCCGGCCTTCACCAGGTTCAGGATGTGCCAGACGATCAGTGGCCGGCCGCGCACCTTCAGCAGCGGCTTGGGGGTGCTGTCCGTCAGCGGCCGCATGCGCTCGCCGCGGCCGGCGGCGAAAATCATCGCTTTCATGCGCCGGTCCTCAGAAGGTGTAGCCGACTTGCGGCTTGGTGTCTTCCAGCAGGTCCAGCAGGCGGATCAGCGGCTTCAGATCCTTGTAGCGGCCGGCGGTCTTGCGCACGTATTCCATCACGGTCGGCAGGTCGTCCAGGTATTGCGCCTTGCCGTCGCGGTAGTTGAGGCGGCAGAACAGGCCGAGAATCTTCAGATGGCGCTGCAGCGACATGTATTCGAAGTCCTTGTAGAAGGCGTCGATGTCCTTGTTGACCGGCAGGCCCAGCGACTTGGCGTGCTGCCAGTAGCGGATGGCCCAGTCCAGCACCAGTTCCTCGTCCCACTGCACATAGGCGTCGCGCAGCAGCGAGGCCAGGTCGTAGGTCATCGGGCCGTACAGCGCGTCCTGGAAGTCCAGCACGCCGGGGTTGCCGGCGTCCACCACCATCAGATTGCGCGAGTGGAAGTCGCGGTGCACGAACACCTGTGCCTGCGCGGTGACATTGGCCAGGATGGCGTCGAACACGCCTTGCAGTTCGGCGGTCTGTTTGTCCGTCAGCGTGGCGTTCAGGTGCTGGCCGATGTACCACTCTGGGAACAGGCTCATCTCGCGTTGCAGGAAGGCGCGGTCGTATTCCGGCAGCACGTCGGGACGGCTGGTGATCTGGAACTTGACCAGCGCTTCCAGCGCCTCGGCGTACATGGTCGAGGCGTTGTCATGGTTCAGCGCCGACAGATAGGTGGTGGTGCCGAGGTCGGACAGCAACATCAGGCCGGCTTCGTAATCGGTGGCGACGATGCGCGGCACAGTAACGCCGGCATGCGTGAGCATTTCGTCAACTTTGACGAAGCCCAGCACGTTCTCGCGCTCCGGCGGCGCATCCATGGCGATCAGGGTCAGGCCCAGCGCAGATTGCTTTTCAGGCAAGACGTTCAGGCGGAAATAGCGGCGGAAGCTGGCGTCGGCCGAGGCCGGGCGCAAGCTTTCCACATCGACCACATCGAGGCCGCGCAGCCAGGTCACCAGCAGTTGCAGGCGTGTATCGGAAGTTAAATTCTGTAATAAAGACATCGAAGCGTGCCGAGGAAACCGGCGTCAGGTGAAGATTCCCATATAATAAGGGATTCAAATTAAAAAATCGCCTTTCATGGTGCTTGGCCTCCTCTTTTCATGACCCGCATGCCCAAATTGCAGCGCTTGGCGTATGCCCTGTCCGCTATCTTTACCGTATCGGCGTTGCCTTCGTACGCCTATGCGCAAACGCACAAGCAGCAGCGTGCGCCGCGCGTGGATGACCAGAACGCCCCCACCATCGTCAAGGCCGAGGACATCAGCGGCCGCCCCGAGCGCGAAGTCGTGCTGGTGCGCGATGCCGAGGTGGTCAAGGACAAGACCAGGGTCAATGCCGACAACGCCTGTTTCCGCCAGGTGGAGAATGAGGTCGAGGCCGAAGGCAATGTGAAAATCTGGCGCTTCGGCGACTATTTCACCGGCGACGAGCTGAAGCTGAATATGGATTCGGGCAAGGGCTATATGCTCAACCCGACCTACAAGCTGGAAACCAACCAGGCGCAGGGCAAGGCCGAGCGCCTGAATTTCATCAATGAGGATGAAGCCCAGGTCATCAACGGCACCTACAGTACCTGCCAGAGCCTGACGCCGGACTGGTATCTGCGCTCCGATACGCTGAACCTGGACTCCGGCCGCGACGTCGGCACCGCCGGCAAGACGCTGATTTATTTCAAGGACGTGCCGATTATCGGCACGCCGGCGCTGTCGTTCTCGCTGTCGGGCGCACGCCGCTCGGGCTGGCTGTCGCCGACGCCGGGCTTCGGTTCCAAGAATGGCCCCGAGCTGGTGGTGCCGTACTACTTCAACATCGCGCCGAATCGCGATCTGACGCTGTATCCCAAGCTGATCGGCAATCGCGGGCTGCAAATCGGCGCGCTGGGGCGCTACATGGGCGAGACCGACGGCGGCCTGTACAAGGGTGAAACGTATATCGAGGTGATGCCGCGCGACCGCGCTTACGCCGAAGCCAACCCGGACAAGAAGAGCGACCGCTGGATGGTGCGCTCGACCCACGCGCAGGACATTACGCCGGACTGGGCTTACAGCTGGAGCTTGCGCGCGGCGTCGGACGATAACTATCCGAACGATTTCTCGAAGACCGTGTCGGGCTCGACCGAACGCCAGTTGCTGCGCGAGTTGCGGACCGACTACCACGGTGACATCTGGACGCTGACCGCCCGCGTGCAGAAGTACCAGGTGCTGCAAGACCCAGAGTCGGTCACTCCCGTGCCGCGGCCGTATGACCGTCTGCCGGCGGTCAACTTTCACGCTGCGCAGTACGACGTGGCCGGCGGCTTCGATTGGGCCTTCGATTCCGAGCTGACCCGTTTCTACCACCCGGATATGATCAACGGCACCCGGCTGGTGGCGATTCCGCAGGTCAGCTACCCGATCATCGGGCCAAGCTACTTCATCACGCCCAAGCTGATGGTCAACGCCGCCAGCTACAGTCTGGACGCGTATAACACGCAGAATTCGGAGAACCTGTCGCGGGCAATTCCGACCTTCTCGCTGGACTCCGGCCTGATCTTCGAGCGCGACGTCACCTGGGGCGGCAAGCAGATGACGCAGACGCTGGAGCCGCGCCTGTTCTATGTCAACACGCCGTACCGCGACCAGAGCAAGTTTCCGACCTTCGACACCGACGCCGCCACCTTCAACTTCTCGCAAATCTTCAGCGAGAACCGCTTCGTCGGCTCGGACCGTATCGGCGACGCCAATCAGCTGACCGCCGCGCTGACCTCGCGCTTCCTCGACTCCAGCGGCGCCGAAGTGCTGCGCCTGGCGTTCGGCCAGCGCTTCTACTTCCGCGATCAGAAGGTGCAGCTGAATTCGGCCACGCCGGTGGTCGATTCGCGCTCCGACATCCTGCTGGCCGCCACCGGCCGCATCTCGGACACCTGGACCTTCGATAGCGCGGTGCAGTACAACCAGGCCGAGAACAGCGTGATTTCGCAGAGCTACACGGCGCAATGGATGCCGGGACAGAAGAAAGTGCTGAACCTGGGCTACCGCTACCTGCGCAACAGCTTCAAGAACGTCGAGCTGTCGAGCCAGTGGCCGATCTTCCAGCGCTGGTACGGCGTCGGCCGCATCAGCTACTCGCTGCAGGGCAAGAAAATTCTGGAAAGCCTGGCCGGCCTCGAATACAACGCCGACTGCTGGGTGTTCCGCACCGGCGCGCAGCGCTTCGTCACCACCTCGACCAAGCAGTCGACCCAGATCTTCTTCCAGCTGGAGCTGAACGGCCTGTCGCACCTGGGCGTCGGCAGTCCGCTGGAGGCGATGAAGGGCAGTATTCCGGGCTATCAGCGCCTGAATGAGGGTTATACCCGCTAACCCATGTACACTTGGCGTCCGCCGGGCAATTTTGACCGCGGCGCCTTTTGACTTTTTTACACCTTTGAGCGTTCTTCTACCATGCGTAATGCCAGTAAGTACCAGATGAAAGTCCTCGCAGTCCTGTTGTGCACGGCCGCGCTCAGCGGTTGTAGCCTGTTCTCGTCGAAGAAAAAAGCTGAGCCTGCACCGGCCCCGGCCGCCAGTGCGCCCGCCGCAGCCGCAGCCGCCGCCGCACCGGCTGCGCCGGCCGCAGCCGCCAAGAAAGACGGCGCCGGCTTCCTGCCGCCGGGCGCGTCGGGCAACGTCGAAATCGACTCGATCGTGGTGGTGGTCAATGACGATGTCATCACCCAGCGCGAGCTGGCCAACCGCATCAAGAGCGTGACCGCCCGCATGAAGACGCAGAACGTGCAGATGCCGTCGCCGGCCGACCTGCGTCGCCAGCTGCTGGAACGCATGCTAGTCGAACGCTCGCAGCTGCAACTGGCCAAGGAAATGGGTGTGCGCGTGGACGACCTGCAACTGGACCGCTCGATCCAGCGCATCGCCGAAGCGCAGAAGATGACCGTGCAGCAGCTGCGCGACCAGATGGAAAAAGACGGCACGCCGTACGCCTCCTTCCGCGAAGAGATTCGCGAAGAGATCATCATGCAGCGCCTGCGCGAGCATGAAGTCGACGCCAAGATCCAGATTTCCGACGCCGAGGTAGACAGCTTCATCGCCGCCGAGAAAGCCGCCGCCGCCGACCAGTTCGAAATCAATATTTCGCAGATTATGGTGCGTATTCCGGACAACGCTTCGGCTGAAGTGATCGCCCAGCGCCGCGCGCGCGCCGAGGAAGTGATGCGCCAGCTGCGCACCGGCGCCGACTTCGCCAAGATGGCCGCCACCTATTCGGATTCCAGCGACGCGCTGCAAGGCGGCGCGGTCGGCTGGCGCCAGCCGGAACGCCTGCCGCCGGTGTTCGCCGAAGCGCTGGTCAAGCTGAGTCCTGGCCAGGTGACGCCGATCATCAAGAGCACCGGCGCCTTCCACATCCTGAAGGCGGTGGATCGCCGCAGCCTGGCCGAGGCGCAAGCCGTGGCCGCCGTGCAGCAGACCCACGCCCGCCATATCCTGATCAAGGTTACGCCGACCATGAGCGCGGCCGACGCCAAGCGCAAGCTGCTGGAACTGAAGGAGCGCCTGGACAACAATGCCGCCAAGTTCGAAGACCTGGCGCGCCTGGTGTCGAACGACGGCTCGGCCTCCAAGGGCGGCGACCTGGGGTGGCTGTACCCTGGCGACACCATGCCGGAATTCGAGGCGGCGATGAACGGGCTGAAGATCGGTGAAGTCAGCCAGCCGGTGGAAACCAGCTTCGGTGTCCACCTGATCGAGGTGCTGGAGCGCAAGAGCGACGACGTCTCGAAAGAGCGCGAGCGCAACAATGCGCGCCAGGCGCTGCGCGAGCGCAAGCTGGAAGAAGCGGCGGAAAGCTGGCAGCGTGAGGTGCGCGACCGTGCCTACGTCGAGTACCGCAACGACGACGACAAGGCCGCCAACGCCGCCGCCAACAAATAAGCAGAAAGGGGAGCACGCTTGAGCGCCACTTCATCCAAACGGCGCCCGGGAGTGCGCCCTGCCATTGCCGTGACGGTTGGCGAACCGGCCGGCATCGGTCCCGAGATTTCGATCCGCGCGGCGTGGGCGCGGCGGCACCAGGTCAACTGCGTGCTGCTGGGCGACGCCGCCTTCCTGGCCATGACGGCCAGCGATATCGATCCTGAGATCCGTTTATCCTCGCTGTCCCTGATGGCGGTGCGCAACGGCGGCCTGCCGCATTTCGGCGCCGACCGCATCACCGTGATCGACGTGCCGCTCAGCGCGCATGTGGTTCCCGGCAAGCTGGACAAGGACAACGGCCGTGCCGTGCTCGACACGCTGGACGCCGCCATCGAAGGCGTGCAGGCCGGCTGGTTCGAGGCGGTGGTCACCGCGCCGCTGCAAAAGAGCACCATCAACGACGCCGGCGTCAAATTTTCCGGCCACACCGAATACTTTGCCGACCAGACCGGCACGCCGCAGGTGGTGATGATGCTGGCTGGTCCGCAAGCCGGTTCGGGCGAACCGCTGCGCGTGGCGCTGGCGACCACGCACCTGCCGTTGAAAGACGTGGCCGCCGCGCTGAGTAAGGATGGCCTGGCGCGCGTGCTGGACATCATCCACGCCGACTTGAAGAACAAATTCGGCCTGGCCAACCCGCGCATCCTGGTGTGCGGCCTGAACCCGCATGCCGGCGAGAACGGTTATCTGGGACGCGAAGAAATCGAGGTCATCACACCGGCCATCGCAGCGGCGCAGGCGCGCGGCATAGCCGCTGCCGGCCCGTATCCGGCCGACACGCTGTTCCAGCCGAAATACCTGCAGGACGCCGACTGCGTGCTGGCCATGTACCACGACCAGGGCTTGCCGGTGCTGAAGTACGCCACCTTCGGCAACGGCGTCAACATCACGCTGGGCCTGCCGCTGATCCGCACCTCGGTCGATCACGGCACGGCGCTGGACCTGGCCGCGCAAGGGCTGGGCCTAGCCGACTGCGGCAGCATGGAACAGGCGATCGACACCGCGCTGGCGATGGCCAACGCGGTGCACGCCACCGCTTCAACTTGAGATAGAAAACTATGAAACACGTAGCCCGCAAACGCTTCGGCCAGAACTTCCTGCACGACCAGAATGTGCTGAGCAGCATTACCGAATCCATCAATCCGCAGGACGGCGACACCATGGTCGAAATCGGCCCTGGCCTGGCGGCCATGACCGACCAGCTGCTGCGCAGGCTGAAGCACATGCATGTGGTCGAGCTGGACCGCGACCTGGTGACGCGCCTGGAAAAAGCCTATCCGCGCGAAAAACTGACGATCCACTCGGGCGACGCGCTGAAGTTCGACTTCGGCGCCATCCCGGTGCCGGAAGGGAAAAAGCTGCGCATCGTCGGCAATCTGCCGTACAACATCTCCAGCCCGCTGCTGTTCCACCTGGCGACATTCGCGCCGCAGGTGCAGGACCAGCATTTCATGCTGCAAAAAGAGGTGGTGGAGCGCATGGTGGCCGAGCCGGGCAGCAAAGTGTACGGCCGCCTGTCGGTGATGTTGCAATGGCGCTATGACATGTCGCTGCTGTTCGTGGTGCCGCCGGATGCCTTCGACCCGCCGCCCAAGGTCGACTCGGCAATTGTGCGCATGATCCCGGTCGCGCATCAGCTGCCGTGCGACGAAGCCACGCTGGAAGCGGTGGTCCTGAAAGCCTTCTCGCAGCGCCGCAAGGTGATCCGCAACTGCCTGGCCGGCATGTTCACCGAAGAACAGATCATCGCCGCCGGCATCAACCCGACCGACCGTCCGGAAGTGGTCGGATTGGCCCAGTACGTCGCCCTGGCCAACCTGCTCAAATAAACCGAATAAAAAAAAGCCCGCTGTTGAGCGGGCTTAAATCCATTTCTTTGAGAGAAGTGGAGGAGACAGATGCAGTATGCGGCGTCGACAGCTATAACGCCACTTTATTTTCCGAATATCAATTATTTCGATATCGGATATCTCCCCCGCCTTTCCTTTATTTGTTGCGGCAGGCCACCACGATATTGCTGATCGGGGTTTCATGCATGACGCCGGTGCCGTTGGTTACGTCGCACAGCAGGCCGGTGTTGTAGTCGACAAAGGTCACGCCGTAAGCCAGACCATCGGGAACCGTGCCGATGACGAAGTCGAGGTTGCCGTTGGTGGCGCTGGCGCTGCTCAGGACCAGGGTGCTGGTCGAGCCGTTGACCAGCGTAATGGTACGCGCGGTGGTGCCATCGGCAGCAGGGGTCAGGCCGGTGACCTGGCCGCCGAGGCTGTAAGCGTTTTGCGTGCAAGCCAGGGTCATCTGGATTTCGACGTTGTAGCCTGCGGAACCCGTGTTGGCGGTGTTCCAGCTGCAGGTCATGTGCGCCGGTTGGGTTTTGATGCCCACCGTGTACATTGTGCCGTAGTCGATCTGCTTGCTGAACGAGAAACTGGTGGCGCCGTTGGCAACCGGCAGGTCGTCGCCGCCGTTGTTGGTCAGTACCAGGCCGCTGTTGTTCAGGTTGACGATCGTGCCCTTGACCGTGTACTGCTGCTTGCCGCCGCAGCCGGCCAGCACGGCCATCACGGCCAGCGCCGCAGCGCCGCTTACTAACGAAAATTTCATGTAGTTCTCCAAAAATTAGACGGCCGGCGGCTTAGTTGTTGACGCAGTTCACGATCAGGCCCAACTGATCGGCGTCGGCTGGCATGATGCCCGGATTCAGGGCCGGGCTGACGGTGCAGGTCTGGCTGGCTGGCTGGTTCAAGACGCTCACGCCGTACAGCGCGCTATTCGATACTTTGGTCGGGAATTTGAAGCTGACGTCGGCGCCGGCGGTCGCTGGCGGCTCGACGGCGGTGGTGTCGCTGCCATTGGCCAGTACCAGGCCTTTGCTGTTCAGACCTTTGACGGTGCCGCCCAGGGTGAACGGATTGGCTTTGCAGTCGATCGCCACGCGATATACGGTGTAATAGGAGGCGGAGCCGCTGGCCTCGGTGAGGGTGCATTTGGCGCCGGTCGGCGCCGTCTCCACCACCACGTCGAAGCGTTCATCGGTCGCCAGCAGCTTGGCGAACACGAAGCTGGTGGAGGCGCCGCCGCCACCGATGTTCAGGGTCAATTTATCGCCATTGGACTTGTTGGCCAGCACGATACTGGCAGTGGTCGGGCCGTTATAGGTGACGGCGCCCGACAGCGCCAGGCTACCATTGCTACCGCCACAGGCGCTCAGAATGACGCCACACAGCAGGGCCAGGCCCGCACGCAGAAACGAACTTTTCATAAAACTCTCTCTCCAAAACGAATAGGGCCCGGCAGCACGCACGGGAGGCAGCATATTACACTTGTGCGGCGTATTTTAGTGCATTTGGTAACCCAGTCCGCGCAAATGGATGTAACAGCGTGTGTCCCTGCGGCTTATTTCACCTGCGCCAGCTCGCACTGCGAGCGGCGGCCGTCGAGCTGGCAGCGGTTGCGGATCTTGCCTTGCAGATCATGCACCAGCACCTCCCATTGTTGCGGGCCGCGCCGTTCCATGGTCATGAAGCCGAAGCCGTCGACCCAGGAACTGAAGTGCTCGACCAGCGCGCCCGGCGCCGGCGGCTGGCCGGCCGGCAGCCGTTCCGGCAGCGGCACGATGTCTTCCGAGGTGCCGGCAAAGCCGGACACGAATTGGCTCGGATGGGCGCTGGAGAAGCTCAGCTGCTGCCACAGGTGGATGTGGCCGGACAGCATGGCCTGTATCGAAGGCGGGAACAGCAGCGGGTTGACCGAGCCGAAACTGGCTTGCAGGCCGGCGTCGCCCGGCAGCAGCACGATGCTGCCGTCAGGTTTGCGGTCGGCGCCCATGCCCAGCAGCGGGTGGTGACTGACGCCGATATTGTTGGGCGCGCGCTGCGACAGCGCGTCCACTTTGCGGTACAGGTCGCGATAGCGGGCGTAGCCGGTGTCGCCCGGCTTCAGGCCTTTCCAGCTGGTGTTGGCGGTATCCAGCACCAGCAGCTGGGTGTCCTGGCCGAGCGGAATCGCGTACGGATCGCTGTAGTTGCCGGCGTCGTCATCGGCGGCGGCGTTGCAGTCGCGGCCCTTGAGCAGCGGACGCGGGTCGAGGAAGCGCCAATAGCCCTGGCCGCCGCGCTGGCAGTTTTCGTGGTTGCCGCGCGCCATCACCCAGGGCGCGGCGTCCAGCAGCCGTGCGCCGGGGGCGAAGAAGTCGTCGTCCCAGGCGTCCCAGCCGTAGCCCCATGGGCTGCCGGCGCAGCCGGCGTTGCCTTCAGGGCAAGCATTTTCGCGGTAGTGGTAATCGCCGACGTGGACCACCAGGTCCGGCTTCCACGCGGCGGCCTGGGCGGCCACGGTGGCAAACGGGTATTGCTGGATATCGTTGCAGGCTTGCCAGCTGTTGCTGCTCTTTTGCAGCCGGCAGCCGGTGTCGCCGATCACCACGATGCGCTGCGGCTCGGCCTTCGGCACCGGCAGCTTGCGCCCCAGCACGCTGGCGCTGGTGGTGCCGGCCGGCAGATTGGCCTCGCAGGTCAGCAGCGGGAATTCGGCCGGTTTGGAATCGGCCGGGGCGAAGGGCGTAGGCCGCAGCGCGATGGTCTCGGCCGGCGCGCGCAGCGTCATCGGCTGACTGCGCTGGTTGAGCACGATGGCGGGGCAGCCTGGCGCGTCGATCAGCACGCGCGCCACGGCGGCGCCGTATTCGCCCAGCACGACATACGAGGTAAAGTCCGGCGGCGGCAGCGGGTTGGTGGCGGCGCAGCCGGCCAGCAGCGCGATGGGAAAACAGCGTTTTAGCAGGGATGGCAGCACGACAGCTCCAGCAGGGATAATCCGCATAATTTACCATGGGCTTACAATAGGCATTTCGCCACTCTTACTGATCGCCTATGACTGCCCGCCGCCCGCTTGCTCTGCTGTTCGACCTGGACGATACCCTGTGGCCGATCGCCCCGGTGATCCACGCCGCAGAGGAAAGCTGGCATGCCTGGCTGGCCCGGCACGCGCCCAAGGTGGCGGCCGCCTTCAGCGTGGCCGAATTGCGGGTGCGCCGCATGGCGGTGCTGGAGCGCCGGCCGGAGCTGATTTCCGACCTGTATCAGCTGCGCCGCGAGGCGCTGGCGGAGATATTTGCCGAAACCGGCGAAGACCCGGCGCATATCGAAGGCTCGATGCAGCATTTCGCGGTGTTGCGCAACAAGGTCGTGCCGTATGCCGATGTGCTGCCGGTATTGCCGCTGCTGCAAGGCATGCTGCGGCTGGGCGTCATCACCAACGGCAATGCCGATCTTGAAGTGATCGGCATGAACCACCATTTCGAGTACCAGCTGTCGTCGTCGGTATTTGGCCGCGCCAAGCCGGACTCGGGTATTTTCCTGACCGCCTGCGAAGCAATGGGCGTGGCGCCGCAGGACGCGGTCTACGTCGGCGACGACCTGCGGCTGGACGTGCAGGGCGCGCAGGGCGCCGGCCTGCGCGCGGTGTGGATGAACCGTCACGGCAGCAGCGCGCACCTGGAGGCTGGCGTCACGCCGGACGCCATTTGCGCCACGTTTGACGAGCTGCTGGCCTGGATCCATGGGCAGATGCAGCATAGCCGTGCATAATAAGCACAACATCGACACTGATATTTAGCATGCAACTCGACAACCGCGCACAAACCCTGCTGAAAGCCCTGGTGGAACGTTATATCGCCGACGGCCAGCCGGTAGGATCGCGTGCGCTTTCCAAGATATCCGGGCTGGACCTGTCGCCGGCCACCATCCGCAACATCATGGCGGACCTGGAGGAGCTGGGCTACGTGGCCAGTCCGCACACCTCGGCCGGCCGGGTGCCGACGCCGCGCGGCTACCGCATCTTTGTCGACACGCTGCTGACCGTGCAGCACCTTGACGAGCACGCCGTCGGCGCGCCGCTGCGCCTGCAATCGCCGCAGCCGCAGAAGATGATCACCAATGCGGCGCAGATGCTGTCGTCGCTGTCGCAATTTGCCGGCGTGGTGCTGAGCCCGCGGCGCGAGTCGGTGTTCCAGCAGATCGAGTTCCTGCGCCTGGGCGAGAAGCGCATCCTGCTGGTGATTGTGGCGCCGAATGGCGACGTGCAGAACCGCCTGTTGCTGACCGAGGTCGATTACACGCCGGCGCAGCTGGTGCAGTCTGCCAATTACATCAACCAGAATTACGGCGGGCTGGCCTTCGACGCAGTGCACGCACGGCTGCAAAACGAAGTGCGCCAGCTACGCGACGACATGGGCCGCCTGATGCAGGTGGCGGTGGAAGCCGGCAGCGAGGCGATGAAGGATGACTCGGACGACATGGTCATTTCCGGCGAGCGCAACCTGCTGTCGGTCAGCGATTTGTCGTCGAATATGTCGTCGCTGCGGCAGATGTTCGACATGTTCGAGCAGAAAACCGGCCTGTTGCAGCTGCTGGACGTGTCGTCCAAGGCCAGCGGGGTGCAGATCTACATCGGCGGCGAATCCAGCCTGGTGCCGATGGACGAGATGAGCGTGGTGACCGCGCCGTACACCGCCAACGGCAAAATCGTCGGCACGCTGGGGGTGATCGGTCCGACGCGCATGGCCTACGAGCGGGTGATCCCGATAGTGGACATCACCGCCAAACTGCTCTCAAACGCCCTCAGCCACAATTAACTTCGGGGTCAGTTCCGGCAATCCGCCATTGCGC
>CAUPXZ010000059.1:0-32723 GCA_963515135.1 uncultured Duganella sp.
CTCCATTTCTACACGAGCTCAACCGCAAAGCGGTTGAGCTCGTGTAGAAATGGAGGACCTGACCCCGGGTTTTTTACAGCTTGGCGGAGTGTTCGCGGGTGGCGTGGAATTGCAGTTTCGGCCAGCGTTCCTGCGTCAGGCGCAGGTTGACGCTTGATGTGGCTAAATACGCCAGATTGCCGGCGGCGTCGTAGGCGACGTTGTGGCCCAGCTGGTCTTCGAAGTCCGATAAGGCTTTTTTGTCGTCGCTGGATACCCAGCGCGCGCTGCTGATGCTGGTGCTTTCGAATACGGCGTCGACGCCATATTCATTCAGCAGCCGGCTGGCTACCACCTCAAACTGCAGCACGCCGACTGCGCCCAGCACCAGCTCGCCACCTTGTACCGGCTTGAAGACCTGAACCGCGCCCTCTTCGCCCAGCTGTTGCAGACCTTTGTGCAGCTGCTTGATTTTCAGCGGATTGCGGATGCGTACCTGGCGGAAGAAGTCCGGCGCGAAGAATGGAATGCCGGTGAAGGTCAGCAGTTCGCCTTCGGAGAACGAGTCGCCGATCTGCATGTTGCCGTGGTTCGGCAGGCCGATGATGTCGCCGGCATACGCTTCTTCAACCTGCTCGCGCGACGATGCCATGAAGGTCACCACCGACGATAGTTTCACTTCGCGCCCCAAACGCAGGTGCTTGACTTTCATGCCGCGCTCGAAATGCCCGGAGCATACGCGCAGGAAGGCGATGCGGTCGCGGTGCGATGGGTCCATATTGGCCTGGATCTTGAACACGAAGCCGGTAAAGCGCTCTTCCTTCGGATCGACCGCGCGCACGGTGGCGTCGCGCTCGCGCGGCGCCGGCGCCCAGTCGACCAGCGCCGACAGAATCTCGCGCACGCCGAAGTTGTTGATCGCTGAACCGAAGAACACCGGCGTCTGCACGCCGGCCAGGAATTGCTCCAGGTCGAACGGGTGCGACGCGCCCTGCACCAGTTCCACTTCCATCCGCAGCTGGTCCATCTCCAGCGGGAACATTTGCTGCAGGCGCGGATTGTCGATGCCTTCGATCAGTTCGAAGGCGCCGTCGGCCTTTTCCTCACCGGCCTTGAACAGCATGATGGTGTCGTTCAGCAGGTGGTACACGCCGCGGAAGTTCTTGCCCATGCCGATCGGCCAGGTCACCGGCGCGCACTGGATCTTCAGCACCGATTCCAGCTCGTCCAGCAGTTCCAGCGGGTCGCGGGTTTCGCGGTCCAGCTTGTTCATAAAGGTGACGATAGGCGTGTTGCGCATGCGGCACACGTCCAGCAGCTTGATGGTCTGCGCTTCCACACCCTTGGCGGCGTCGATCACCATCAGCGCCGAGTCGACCGCCGTCAGCACGCGGTAGGTGTCTTCCGAGAAGTCCTGGTGGCCCGGGGTGTCCAGCAGGTTGACCACGTGGTCGCGGAACTCGAACTGCATCACCGACGAGGCCACCGAGATGCCGCGCTGTTTCTCGATCTCCATCCAGTCCGAGGTGGCGTGGCGGCCCGATTTGCGGGCTTTCACGGTGCCGGCCATCTGGATCGCGCCCGAGAACAGCAGCAGCTTTTCGGTCAGCGTGGTTTTACCCGCGTCCGGGTGGGAGATGATGCCGAAGGTGCGGCGGCGCTGGACTTCACGCGCGATCAGCGCCGGCGCCCTGGCGCTCGGAGCGACCAGGGCGTCGTCGTTATTCTCTGGGATTGTGTGTTCGGTATCGTTGACCATGTGTTCTGCGATCTGAGGCGGTTCTGCAAACCCTCGATTATACCGCCTCTTGTTCCTTTACTGTTGCCCTTTGATGCGGCGCCAGCCGACCCGGTGCGCTTCGGCCGTGTCCAGCTCCTTGGCTGCGCTGGTGACATTGCTGCCGTCGGCCAGCGTGGTGATCAGTTTCAGCTGCCCGCTCGGCAGCCGCACGATGATGAAGCCGACCGCCGCTGAGGTGTTGGACAGCGTGGCCCCGGCCGGATCGCCGTTCACGCCCTGCCCGCTGCAGACGTCGACCTGGTACAGATTGCTGGTGCCGCCCACCGAGCACGCCGACGAGGACGACGGCACGTTGGTGATGACGTTGGCGACCCCGCTGACGATCTGCGGATCGAGGTTCATCCGTTCCCCCGCATTCAGGTTCCAGTTGAAGTACCAGCCATCTTTTTGCGACAGGTCGACCTGGTTGGCGGTCACCGCGTAGGTGACCGTGTTGCTGGACGAGCCGCGCACGCTGAGCACTTGCTGCACCATATTCGAGGTGGGCAGATTGCCCAGCGCCGTGCCGCTATCCTTCAGCGCGTAGAGGGTCTGCACATCGGTATTCGAGGTATCCGGCACATCCAGCAGACGACCGGTGCCGAACAGCACCACCCGCGAGGCGGTGGTGCGGGTGCTGGTGATGCCGCTGGCGTCGGTGCTGGTGACCGGCACGCCGCACAGCGTGACGTCCGGCCGCGTGGTGATCGGCTTGCTGGCGCCGGCCGAGCCCATGCGTAATACGCCGATCGGCCCGGCCTGGCTGGTCAGGTCGAAGCGCCACATCTGCCCCGGCACGTCGCCGCCGTAGATATAGGTGACCACCGGATCGGCCAGCGGGTCGTTGCTGATGGCGGTGATGCGCGCCAGCCCCGACGGAGTGGCGGTGTCGCCCGAGGTGGTGGCCTTGGCCAGCACCGCACCGGTGCCGATGTCGACCACGAACAGCGTGCCGACGCCAGTGCCGCCGGCCACGCCGTCGGTGCCGGCAACGTTGTTGTAGCCGGAGGTCAGGAACACCACCCACCTGCCGCGCCACTTGCCGAATTGCGGGTTGCCGAAACTCAAGCCGAGGTCGGTGTCGTTATGCTGCGGGCACGCCACCGCGTCGGCGCACAATTCCCACAAGACCTTGGGACTGTCCGGCTCGGTCACGTCGAGCGCGTAGTAGCCGCGCCCGCCCGCGTTCAGGCCGGCCACCAGCACGGTGCGCCAGGCGCCGTTGATCTGCACGTCCGCCACCTCGGGCGAACCGTCGGCGCTGAACTGGTGGTTGGTGCCGTAGGTGGTGCTGGCCAGCGCCGCCAGCTTGCTCATGACGATGCGCGGCACATAGGCCCAGCGCTCGGCGCCGGTCTTCGCATGGAAGGCGTGCAGCATGCCGTCGTTGGCGCCGACGAACACGGTGCCGATCCGGTTGGCGTAGTCGGCCTTGTACTGCGCGTAGGACAGGTCCGGGTAATTGTTGTGCGGCTCGCGCACATAGGCCGGCTTGGACGAGGCGATGTCGCCGATAACGATCGGCACGATGTTGCCGCCGGCGTCGGTGGTGGTGGTGTAGGCGCGGAAGATGTCGTTGTCGGCATAGGTTTGCACGCCGCGCAGCCAGTTCACCAGGTTGACGCCGTTGTTGACGATGGCCTTGTCGCCGGCCGACAGCAGCGTGCATTGCGAAAGGATCGGGCATTTGTTGGCGAACCAGCTCTTGGTGGTGGCGTCCATCAGCGCATCGGTGAACAGGAAGTCGACCGGATCGGTGCCGGGCAGCTGGTCGGCTTTCATCATCTTGATGCGGCGCGCAGCGAGCGCGCTGCCAACCGTGGTGTTGGTACTCCAGTCCGGCGTGGGAAGCACCTGGCCGGTGCTGGTGTCGATCTTGCGGTCGGTCAGCTCGCCGTACCAGTGGACGGTGGTGAAGGTGGCCGAGAAAATGTCGTTGTCGGTCAGCGTGATGTTGGGAGTCGACGTGGCCGCCGCAGCCGCCGCGCCGGTGCGCACCTGCATATTGGACAGCGCCTCGCGCAAGCCGTTGACCACGTCTTTCGGATCCTGCGCGCTGAAATACTTGCCGTGACCATTGATGGCGGCGTGCCACAGGTCGTCCACCCGCTCCTGCACCGTGCTGGCGGTGTTGGTCACGTCCGGGTTCGGCCAGACATAGGCGCCGCCGCCGTTCCAAGGACAACCGCTGGTCACCTGGGTGATCAGGTTGTAGAAGTCGCCGCCCGGCCTGGGCGCGGTGTCGTAGTTCGGCTCGTAGGTCATGATGCCGTCCACGCCCAGCCCCAGCGTGTAGGTATTCATGTGCAGATGGGTGTTCTCGCCGGCCGCCGCCGGCACCGAGCCGGGCTTGCTCATGTCCGGTTCCAGCGACGGCCGCAGCGACACGGTGCCGGTGCTGGAACCGCCGTTATACCAGTGCAGCGCCACGTCGGCGATCGACGGCTGGCTCTGCGCGCGCTTGTCGACACAGCCGGCGGCGATGGTGCAGAAGCGCGCCGGGTTTTCGACGTTATCGTTGTTGACCACGTTGTTGGTGGTGGCGCCGTTCCAGTAGCCGTCGGTGGTCAGTATCAGGAAGTTCGGCTGGCACGGATACTGCACCACCTCCTGCCCGGTCGCGTAGTTGTACGGCGACAGGTTGGCGAACATGCGGCCGACGTTGTCCATCGCCGTGCGGATCGGCGTCGCGCCCGATGTGGTGGTGTTGTACAGCGTGGTGTACCAGGTACTGCGCGCGGCGCCGGTGAACTCCGCCGGCTTCATGTCGATGGCGCTGCCCGCCCCTGCTCCGGACAGTTTGACGTAGCCAACCTTGTAGTTGGCGGTGATCGGCGAGAAGGCGATGCCGACCGAGGTCTTCATCATTTGCAACCGGCTCTTGTAGTACACATACCAGTTGGCGAAATTGGTCATTTCTTCGGCATAGGTGCAGGTGGCGCCGGCGCAATCGACGCGCTCGGCCGTCTTCGGATAGGTCTGCCCGCTGATGATGTTGACCCGTACAAACGGATTCGGCGCCGCCAGACCGGGCGTGATGGCGGCGTAGGTCAACGGTATGCTGTCCACCACCGCCGGGCTGTTCACCCAGCTGAGGCTGGCGGCATTGCTGACCGATAGCGCAATCGTGCCGCCGCTGGAAGCGCTGGTGGCGTCGATCAGGCACACGCTGGTATTGCCGAGCGGCGACGGGCAATTGGTACTGCCGCCAATATAGGCACGGCCGGTGCTGTTGCCGGTACCGATGCCGCTCACCACCGAGGCGGCCACCTGCGCCGCCGTGCGGTTGTTGCCGAGGCTGGCATTGTTGATCAGGGTGTTGCCGTTAAAGCTGAAGGTGATGCGTGCCGAGTTGCCGGTGACGCCGCTGAACGTCACCGAGGCCGGCGAAATCCGCACCGAACTGGCGGTGGCCGACAAGCCCCAGCCGGAGCGCGCGCCATCGGTGTAGGGCGTACAGTTGAGCACGATAAAGGTGCCGGCGCAGCTGAGGATTGGCACCACCGCCACCACGTTCTCGGCGCTCAGGTCGATGCCGAAGCTGCTGCAGGCCGGCACGCTGGACTGTCCGGTCGGCGTGCGCACGCAGGCGTAGTACAGCCGCGCCGAGGTCGGATTGCTGGCGAAGGTGGCGTTGGAGGTGGCGATGATGTTGGCGGCCAGCGCGCTGGCCATGGTCTGCTGCTTGATGGCGCTGTTGGTGCCGGTGCTGGCCGTCACCGCGCCGCTGCTGATGGTGACGACGTTGTTGCTGGTGTCCGTCACCTGCACATTGCTGATGCTGAGCGAAATGGCCGATGCCGACGCGCCGATGCCGATCGTGCCATAGGACACAATCGCGCCACTCGGCTGCGAATACGCCGGATAGATATACGTGCCCACGCGCTTGCCCTGACACTGCGTCAGCGCGCGGTCGCTGCACCAGCGCACCTTGACCGGCACCGGATAGCCGGCCGGCGCGGAACCGCCGATGGTGGTCGATTTGCAGGTGCGCATGGTGTCATCGGTGCAATACTGGCCGACGCCGATGGTGTAATAGTAGGGCCCGGTGGTGACGTCCACCGGCGAGCGGAACAGCAGGTCCGGGTAGGTATAGCTGGCGCTGTTGAAGGCGCACAGGTTCAGCGCCGTCAGCAAGCACCACTTCAGGTCAGGAAACCCGGTCACCAGGTTGATGTTGTTGCTGCCGGTATTGCCGAACAGGTCGGCCCGGCGCGCGCCGAAGCCATCGTTGCTGACCACGGTCCAGTTGCTGGTATTGGCCGCGTTCTGCTCCGGATAATACGTGCCGTCGGCCTTGATCGGCACCATGTAGCGGATCGCCGGATTGTAGTACTGTTTGTTGAAGTCCGGACTCATGAACGGCGGGTGGCCGACATTGCAGGCCATCGCCCCCAGCGCCAGCGTCAGGCTGCTGCGGCACAGGTTGTCGTTGACATAGTCCGGCGTGTAGGTCTGGTCCATCGAGCCGGAGTTATCGAACAGCAGCATCAGGTTGGGCTTGACGGTGCCGGTGCCGGTGATGTTCAGCAGCGGCACCTGGGCGATCTGCGTGGTGGCCGCGATGGCCGGCAAGGCCGCCAGCAAGGCCAGCAGGGCTAACAGCTTCTTCATGATGATCTCCTCAAGGCCCTTTCATGATGACCGCCTGGGTCACCACATTGCCGCCGCGCGGACCGAACACGCGCGCCGTAACCACGTAATGAATCTGCGGCGCACTGGCCAGGTTGGGGGCGTCGACGCGCAGGGTTTCGCCCAGCGCGCGCGGGCCACCGATGCCGGGACGTGGCGCCGTGGTCTGGCATTTGTTGTTGTTCGCATCGTAGGCGCCGGCGAAGTTGCACATGCGGTGAATGACGTACTCGACCCGGTTGCCGTCGGCGTCGGCCGGCAGCGTGACCGAGCCCAGCCAGAAATTGGGCGTGCTGGCAGTCCAGGCTGGCGACAGCGTGGCCACATAGCCCGCGCCCGGCTGATCGGTCAGCAGGTTGGCCTTGGTAGCGAGGTTGCGCAGATAGGTGAAGCCGGCGTGCAGGCCGGCGTCGGCCGCCTTGGTCATGGCGGCGTCGTAGGCCAGGTTGCTGGTGGTGAGCGTGGTCGAGGTGCTGGACTTCAGCAGGTAAATGCTGCTGACCATCATTACCGCCAGCATGATCAGCATGATGGGCAGGGCGATGCCGCGCTGGAAGGTCGTGGTGCTCATGGCCGATACTGCGCGTTGACGATGGGGACGATGGTCTCGAACACGCGGTAGCGGTAGCACTTCCAGCCGAGCGTGTCGCCTGCCACCGCGACGTTGACCTGCACCGGCACGGCCGCCACGCCGCTCGGCACGCTGGTGGCGAACACGGTCGGCATCACGGCGGTGGCGGCGCATTCGGCGCCCGGGCGCGGCTTTTCCACCGTCTTGCTGCGCGCCACCACGGCAATGCGCACGGCCACGATGCGCTGGTAGTCCCCCAGGCCGCCGTTGATGCCGTCGCCGTCGGCGTCGATCATGGCGCCGCTCCAGGCGCCGATCTGCATGCCGCCATTGGGCGTGGGCAGCAGCTGCTTGCCGTTGTTGGTCGGATTCGGGTCGTAGCCGGCCAGCACGCGCGTGTCGAAACCGTATTGCGCCTTGATCGAGACGATGTTGTCGGCCACCGACACGCCGGCCGCCTCGGCCCCCGCCAGGTCGGCCGCGCGCAGCAGCAGCACGCCGTTGCTGACCGACCAGGTGTGGAAATGCAACTGGTCCGGCCGGCCCAGGTTATACATATAGGTCACATTCATCGCATAGTTCTGCGTCATGCTGGCGGCGGCGTTGTAACGGAACTGGCTGCCGGATTGCAGCAGCATTTCCGCGCCACGGCCACTGGCCGGATTGAAGCCGGCGATCTGCATCACCGTGCACGGCCGGTCCGGCGTCTGCGGCGCCACCACCAGCACGTCGCCGGCGCTGTAGCCGTACGGCATGCTCTCGGCGGCCATGACAAAGCTTTCGCCGGCGTAAGCGGCCTTCATCATGGTCGAGCCGACGCCGGCGTTCGAGCTGCCGCTGTTGAAGGAAATCAGATCCGGATTGGCGCCGTTGGACTGGATCACCACCGCCGCCAGCGGCGTGATGGCGACGCCGTTGCGCTGGGCGGTCAGCAACTGGTAGCCGCGCTGATCGCTGAAATTGGTGGCGCAGCCGGCCACGGTGCGGTCGTTCAGGCCCCAGCCGGCGATGGCGGCATCGCCGCTCAGCTGGAACATGGCCAGCATGCCGTTCTGCATGGCGTCACCGCCGCCGACCGCGGCATCCTTGTTGGCCTCGCCGCTGATGACCAGCCGCGTGGCAAACAGCAGCGCCAGCAGCCCGATCACCACGCTGATCATCAGCTCCACCAGCGAGAAGCCGCGCGCGCGGCGCTTGAGCAAGGTGGCCATGGTCAGCGCGCGATGTAGGAAGTGACGCGATGCCGGTTGGCCTCGCTGCGCGCCTTGCGCTGCCAGCGGATCGCGATGTCGACCTGGTAGCGGTTGGCCGCCGGCTGGTCGGCCACCGTCACCACCAGCACGGCGCCGGGGATGGCGGCCTTGGTTTCCGTCACCCACGGCGCCAGCCGGGCGTTGGGCGAGCCGTTCTCGGCCAGGGCGTACTGGCCGATGTTGGCGACGTCGGCCGTCATGACACCGATCAGTTTTTCGGTCGCCAGCGTGGCCTCAGCGCGCATGCCGGCGTCCGACAGCGCCGAGTAGGCGCGCGCCTGCATGCCCACCGTGCCCAGCAGGCCGATGCCGAGGATGACGATGGCCAGCATCGCTTCCAGCAGCGCGATGCCGACCTGACGGCGTGCGCGGCGGTCGCCGCGATGGCGACCACGCAGGCCGGGCCGGGCCAGCGCTGTCATGGTGGACAGGCGCGGTTATCGCGCCCGCTCACGGTCGGATCGCACTTGGCGGCCATGCCCGCCAGCGTGATGCTCAACGCCGACGCCGGCACTTCGCCGGCGTACTTGCCGGCGGGCGTGATGCGCAACTGCGCCAGCCGCTCGGCAAAGGTGGTGTCGATCCAGCCCAGCGCCGTGTAATACACCTGCGACGCTCCCTCCGGCCGCATGCTGGGCCGCAGCACCTCGGCCGATGGCAGGCCACCGGCCGAACGCCGCACCGAGCGGTAGCCGCTCGCGCCCAGCGGATCGTTGGCGGCCGGCGCGGCGGTGGTGGACCAGCCATCCTGCCCCGGCAGGCATTGGGTGTCGGCGCCGGGGTAGCACAGGTCGACCTGCCAATCCATCTGGCCGCTGTTTTCATTGGGCGTCAGCGAGATGCGGCTGGCGGTGTTATGGGCGACCGCCTCGCGCCGCGCCATGCCGAAGCCTTCCGCATAAAATTCGCTGACGCTGCGCGCGCGGTTGGCCAGCAGCCAGCTGCCGGCATTGGGTATGCCGACCGCCAGCATCATGCCGAACACGGCAATGGTCACCAGCAGCTCGACCAGCGTGAAGCCGGCCTGCAGGCTCACTCGGTACATGCGCCACCCTTGTGATCGACCCAGCAGCTGGCGTTGGTGCCCCAGCCGGTGCGGCTGGCGGTGGTGGCGCGCGTGCCGCTTTCATTGATGGTAAAAGCGAAGCCGGATGCCTTGGCGCGGCCGGTGGCGGTGATGGTGTAGGTGGAGGCGCTGGCGTTGCTCAGCGCATAGGTGAAGTTGGGCGAGGCTTGCGGAAAGCCGGCCGAGGCGTCGAAGCCGACGTAGCTGCGGTTGTTGGCCCAGAACTGCTCGGCCGCCGGCTGCGCGCCGCCGAGGCCAGTGAAGGCATCGTTCAGGCGGCCACGCGTCACATAATCGCCGTAGGCCGGCACGGCCACGGCCAGCAGGATGCCCACAATCGCCACCGTCACCAGCACTTCGATCAGTGTAAAGCCCCGCTGGATGCGCTTCATGCCCCTGCTCCCCTTGAGTTATCGCCTGAGGACCAGTGTACGCTTGCCTCCTTGCAATACCCTGAGGAAAACCTGACAAACACCTGACAAACGCACAGATTTCAGCTGAATTTCACCGTGAATAGCACGCCCTGCCCGCCGGGCGCATCGGAAATCGCCAGTCTTGCATCGTGCACGGCGGCGATGTCGCGCACGATGGCCAGGCCGAGGCCGCTGCCGTGGGTCTTGTCGTCCAGCCGGACGTAGCGGTCGAACACCTGCTCGCGCCGCGCTAACGGGATGCCGGGGCCGTTGTCCTCCACCGTCAGCAGGCCGGGACGGACGGTCACCGTCACCGTGCCGCGCGGCGGCGTGTAACGGATCGCGTTGTCGATCAGGTTGTCGATCAGGTCGCGCAGCAGGAAGCGGTCGCCGGCGATGGTGGCCGGCCGCAGGTCGAAGCCGATGTCGATCTGTTTCAGCGAGGCCTGGTCAACAAACGACTGCACCGCGTCGGCCACCAGCGCATCCAGCGCCAGCGGCTCCAGCCGGGTCTTCTCGAAGTGATGCGGCTCGGCGCGCGCCAGCGACAGCAGCTGGTTGGTCTGCCGTATCATGCGCTCGGTGGCGGACAGCATCAGCCGGACCGATTGCGCGGTGTCCGGCTCGGCGTGGCGCGCGCCCAGCCATTCGAGCTGCGTCTTCAGGCCGGCCAGCGGCGTGCGCAACTGATGCGCGACATTGGCCAGGAAGTCCTGCCGCGCCTGCGCGCCCTCGCGCACCTTGGCCAGCAGGCCGTTGAAGGCCGACACCACCGGTTCCAGCTCATATGGCGCGTCGTCCGCCGCGATCGGCGCCAGGTCGTCGCCTTCGCGCTGGTTGAGCTCGGAGCGCAGCCGGTTCAGCGGCCGCAGCCCGCTGCTGACCGAAAACCAGATCAGCGCCACGCACGCCAGCGCCAACACCATTTCCAGCAGCACCAGCGTGCGCAGCACCGCTTCCCGCAACGGCGGCGGCGCCAACGCGTAGGCCAGCGCGCCGGCGCCCAGGTTCATCAGCAGGATAGGCGGAATCAGCCACTTCAGCAGCCGCAGGCGGATGCTGCTCATGCGATCGGCTCCAGCATGTAACCGAAGCCGCGAATGGTGCGGATGCTGACGCCGGCATCGGCGATTTTCAGCCGCAGGCGCGAGATGTAGACTTCCACCGCGTTCAGGCTCAAATCGTCGCCCCACGGCAGGATGGCTTCAATGATCTGCTGTTTGGAGACCACGCGCGCTGCATGCTGCAGCAGATATTCCAGCACCGCCCACTCGCGCACCGACAGCTCGATCAGCTTGTCGCCGACCCGCGCGCGGCGGGTGGCCATGTCCAGCGACAGCCGCCCCAGCGCCAGCGCGGCCGGCGGGGCGGTATGGCGGCGCGCCAGCGCTTTTACGCGCGCGATCAGCTCGGCGGTGGCGAATGGCTTGACCAGGTAATCGTCGGCGCCCTGCTCCAGGCCGCGCACACGGTCTTCGATGGCGTCGCGCGCCGTCAGCAGCAGTACCGGCACGGCACAACCGCGCGTGCGCAGGCGGCGCACTACTTCAAAGCCGTCCAGGCCGGGCAGGCCGATGTCCAGCACCACCACGTCGGCAGGGGCGGCGCGTTGCAGCAGCAGATCGGCTTGCGCGCCGTTTCCCACCACGTCAACCTGCATGCCGTGGCCGCCCAGCGCGCGGCTGAGGCCATCTGCCAACACTGCGTCGTCTTCGACCACCAGTACATGCATATTCGTGCGCCCTGTTATCGGGATATATGCCATTATGCCCTGCCTTCGTAGGAAAGACAGTAGCCCTGTAGGAGCAGGACTACACGTCTGCCTGTTCCATGCCTACATTTGCGCGTCCCCTCCTCTTATGTTCGCCAATTAACATTCCTCATAAAGTTACACCAACACGTAACTAGCTTTGAGGAACACCATGCACACCACCCAAGTCCACGCGATCGTCAAGAATTCCTACAAGAATATTGCGGCCCGGCCTGCGGTCACTTTCAGCGGCACGCAACAGAATGAATTGCTGGGCGCGCTGCCACGGGAAGTCCTCGAATCGTTGTTCGAACATCTGGAAATGGTGCAACTGCCGTTCGGCAAAGAGCTGTTTGAATTCGGCAGCGCGATGGAATATGTGCATTTCCCGACTACCGCCATCGTCTCGCTGCTGTATGTGATGGAGGACGGCGCCACCACCGAGATCGCGGTGGTCGGCCATGAAGGCGTGGTGGGCGTGTCGCTGTTCGAAGGCGAGCGCGCGATGTGCAGCGCGGTGGTGCAGGCAGCCGGCTACGGTTACCGCATGAAGGCGGAGCATCTGCGTGCGGCGTTCGCCAAGGGCGGCGCCCTGCCCGCCCTGCTGATGCGCTACAACACCGCGCTGTTCGCGCAGATGGCGCAGAATGCGGTCGGCGGCCGTCACAGCTCGATCGAGCAGAAGCTGTGCCGCTGGTTGCTGGACCGCCTGGACCGCTCGCCATCGAATTCACTGAAGGTGACCCAGGAAATGATCTCCATCATGCTGGGCGTGCGCCGCGAGAGCATCACCGCCGCCGCCGGCAAGCTGCAGGACGAAGGCCTGATCACCTACCGCCGTGGCAACATCACTGTGCTTGATCGCTCAGGTCTGGAGGCTTATGCGGGTGAGTGCTATAAGGTCGCGAAGACGGAGTTTGATCGTCTGCGCCTGGATGTAGCGCGTTGCTGATGACATCGCTGATGGCCGGCGGCAGTATCGTCGCGGTCATGGGCGAGCGGCGCTCCTGACCGGCCGGCGCCGGCTGCGGCGCCACGCCGTCCCGGCTGCGCAGCGGGATCGCCACTTCGATGCAGGTCCCGGTATCGCTGCGGCCACGGCGGATGTTCATGGTGCCACCCAGTTGCAAGGCGCGTTCGCGCATGCCCAGCAAGCCGTGCGACATCGGCTTGATGATGGTATCCGGCGCGATGCCGATACCGTCGTCGATGATGCGCAACATCAACCCCTCGTCGTCGCGGTTCAGCGTAACCGTCACGCGGTTGGCCTTCGCATACTTGCGGATATTGGTCAGCGACTCCTGCACAATACGGAACAGGGCAATCGACAAGTCGCCTGAGTTGCGGCTCAAGCCTTCGATCTCGGCCGCCACGGTGCAATCGCAGCGCACCTGCGACAGGCGACTGAATTCCTGGCAATAGCTTTCGATGGCCGCGCACAGGCCCAGGTTATCCAGCAGGCTTGGCCGCAGATTCTCGACGATGCGGCGCTTCATTTCCACCGTTTCTACCAGCGTGCCGCGCGCGCGCTTCAATTGCTCCGCCAGTTCGGGATGGCTGGTGCGCAACTGCTGCGTGACGGCGGCGATATCCATGCTGATCGAGGTCAGGTTGGCGCCCAGTTCATCGTGCAGCTCGCGCGACAGGCGCGCCTTCTCTTCCTCGCTGATGCTGATCAGCCGGCGCGACAGCACCGACAGCTGCTCGGTGCGCTGCTGCACTGTGGTTTCCAGGTTTTCGTTGGCGCTTTGCAGCGCGTATTCCACCGCCGCGCGGTGCGCAAAGCTGCGCCGCACCAGCTGGTAGAACATGATCAGCACCATGATGGCCAGTGCGTTGATGCTCATGCCCAGCCATACCGCCTTCTGATACTCCTGGTAGAACATCGCGCTGCGCGTGGTCAGCATCTCGTTCTGCTCCTGCTCCATGATGACCACCAGCAGGCGGATCTCATCCATGCTGGCGCGGTCGTCGCTAAGCTTGGCGATGTTGACAATCTCCTGCAAGCCGCCGTCGCGGTAGACTTCGATCGCCTGGCTCATGATGCTCAGGCGGCGACGCACCAGCGTGTGCAGCTGGGCCAGGTTCTTGAGTTGCGACGGATTATCGGCCAGCAGCTTTTCCAGTTCGCGGAACTCGGTTTCGCTGTCGTTCAGCACGGTGCGGGTCGGCCCCAGATAAGCATCGCGACCGGAAAGGAAGTAGCTGCGCATGCTGCTTTCGGCATCCAGCACCAGCACGTTCAAATATTGCAGGCGGTCGGCCACACGCGCCGTCTGGCCGAGCAGAACCTGGGCGCCGCGCAAGGACTGCAAATTGTTGAACAGGCTAAAACCGTTGACGATCAACAGCAACGCGCAGGTCACGCACAAGACGGTCTTGTACAGCGGCATGCGATGATGGGGCGCTGTTTCTGCGGTGAAATACATCCGTTTCCTTCACAAATGGGAACTTGGGCCACAAAGTGCCCAAGCTAATCCATTATAGACCGGAAGAAAAACAGATGCTGTCTGTGCGCACCGCAACAGTGCGCACCGGCAACGCACGCGCAGCCTTAATCCAGGAGATTATTCTTCATGGCGTAGTAGGTCAGGTCGGAATTCGACTGCATGCCCATTTTTTCCATGATGCGGGTGCGGTAGGTGGATACCGTTTTGATGCTCAGCGACAGCGCCACGCCGATGTCCGACACCGTGGCCCCACGCGCCAGGCGCAGGAACACCTGGAACTCGCGGTCCGACAGTTCGGTATGCGGCGCCTTGTTGGGGTCGCGGTCGAAGCTCTGCGCCAGCAGTTCGCCGACTTGCGAGCTGACGTAACGGCGCCCCTGGAACACGGTGCGCACGGCGGTAATCAGCTCATCTGCCTCGCATTCCTTGTTGAGGTAACCGTTGGCGCCCATCTTGAACAAATTGAGCGCGTACTGCTGTGCCGGATAGCCGGACAGGATCAGCACCGGCAGATCAGGTTGCCCCTGGCGGATGGTGCGCAAGGTGTCGATACCGCTTTGATCCGGCATGGCGATATCGAGCAACAGCACATCGCAAATTTCGCGGCGGGCGATATCCAGCGCTTCGCGCCCGGTACCGGCTTCCGCCACCACCTCGAAGTCATCCGAGGACGAAAAAATCTGTTTAAAGCCTGCTCTTACAATTTGATGGTCGTCACAAATGGCAACGCGTATCATTGTTTCCTCTCGTCGTGTCCGGCATAGACCCGGACTGTCCGCCACCGTGCATCAGCTTTCATGGCTGATAATCGAATAATATTGAAAGTATAGCAGCAATCGGGCACCGCTCGCGCTTCGCGCCAGCAGTGCGTGCGCCCTTCAGTCGACCTTAAGCAAGTCGAGAACGGCCAGCAATTCGCTGCGGATGAAGTCACGGTCCAGCGGGGCAATAACGGCCGCCGGCGGCGCGCCGTTGACAGCCGCACCGTCATCATACTCTGCCAAGCCGGCATTGCGGTGGTCCAGTTTATTGCGGGCGCCGCTGATGGTGAAGCCCTGCTCGTACAGCAACTCGCGGATGCGGCGTATCAGCAGCACTTCGTGGTGCTGATAGTAGCGCCGGTTGCCACGCCGCTTGACCGGTTTCAGCTGGGTAAACTCTTGCTCCCAGTAACGCAGCACATGCGGCTTGACGCCGCACAGCTCGCTGACTTCGCCGATGGTGAAGTAGCGCTTGGCCGGGATCGGCGGCAGCACCGCCCGTTCAGACTTGACGAGACGCTCGTTCATTGCAGCTCAGCTCCGTTCAGGCGGCGCGCGCCATCGGATTGCTCTCTTCCACCATGCCCTTGAGTTTCTGGCTGGCGTGGAAGGTCACGACGCGGCGCGCCGTGATCGGGATTTCCTCGCCGGTTTTCGGGTTGCGGCCCGGTCGCTGCGGCTTGTCGCGCAGCTGGAAGTTGCCGAAACCGGACAGCTTGACGGCCTCGCCGCGCTCCAGCGCGTTGCGGATCTCGTCAAAGAAGGTTTCCACCATGTCCTTGGCCTCGCGCTTGTTCAGGCCGACCTGTTCGAACAACAGTTCGGCCAGCTCCGCCTTGGTCAGTGTGGGCAAATCTTTTTCCGCATCCTGGCGCACTTTGGCAACCTGCATGGCCCGATGCAAATCGGCAGCCAATGCGGATTGGAGTACGGCGGAATCAACGTCGTTGTTATTAATTTTCCAGCCCTGCCTTATAGTAAAAATGAACAAGTCCGGCACGGGCCGGACTCCGGTAACAACGTCATTCCCGCCTCCGGCGGGGCCGCATCAACGCAAACGTGCGCCGTGTTGTTGCTTGGCGGCGTCGCTGGCGGCGGCCATGACAGCCTCCACCACATCGTCCTGCAGCGTGTTTTGAGTATCTTGCAAGCTAAAGCGGAAAGCAAGCGATTTCTCGTCCGCCTCCAGCCCTTTGCCACGATATTCATCAAACAAAACAATAGCTTGCACAATCTTACCCTGTGGAATTGATTGCACAGCAGCATTAAATGCGTCCAGCAAATCCTGTGCTGGGACCGCCTGTTTGACGACTACCGCCAAGTCACGGGTGGCGCCCGGAAACTTGGAGATCTCATCATACTTTGGCACAGGTCGTTGCTGCAAGGCAAGCGCATCAAGTTCGAACACAATTGCCGCGTTCGGCAGTTCATATTTCTGCAGCCAGCGCGGGTGCAGCTCGCCAATGAAGCCAATGACCTTGCCATCCAGCAGCACATGCGCCGAGCGGCCAGGGTGCAGTGCCGGATGGTCGGCCTTGACGAAGCGCAGTTGCAGCGGTGCAAACAGGTGTTCCAGATCGGCCTTGATGTCGAAGAAGTCGACCACGCGGGTGTCCAGGCCCCACTGTTCGTCGGCCACCGGGCCGTAGGCGATGCCGGCCACGCGCTTCGGCTGGTGATAGCCGGCCACCGTCAGCGGGCCATCGGTCACGCTGTCGTCGCGCTGGTAAATGGCGCCGATTTCAAACGCGCGCACGCGGCTGACCTTGCGGTTCAGATTGTAGCGAACGTTGGCCACCAGGCTGCCGAGCAGCGTCGAACGCATCACGCTCAGCTGGCTGGCGATCGGGTTCTGCAGCTTGATCGGGTTGTAGTTGCCGGCGAAGTCCTGCTCCCACGCGGCTTCGACGAAGCTCATGTTGACCACTTCCTGGTAACCCAGGTCGGCCAGCTGGTGACGCACGGCGAACAGCGAGCGGGTGTTTTCCGGCGCGATGATCATGGTGTTGGCGGCCACCGGCGCCACGGTCGGGATGTTCTCGAAGCCGTAGACGCGGGCCACTTCCTCGATCAGGTCTTCCTCGATTTCGATGTCAAAGCGGTACGACGGCGAAGTCACCGAAAACACACCGTCTTCCAGCGTGAACGGCAGCGCCAGGCGGGTGAAGATGTCGGCGATGACCTTGTCGTCGAGCGCCACGCCAATGACTTTCTGCGCGCGCGCGGTGCGCAGCTTGACCGGCTCGCGCTGCGGCAGGTTGACGCTCTGGTCGTCGACCGGGCCCACTTGCGTGGTCGGCGTGCCGCAGATTTCGATCAGCAGCGCGGTGATGCGCTCGATGTGCTCGACGGTGGTCGCGTAGTCGACACCGCGCTCGAAGCGGTGTGCCGCGTCGGTCGAGAAGTTGTACTTGCGGGCGCGGCCCTGGATGGCGTTCGGCCACCAGAATGCGGCTTCCAGGTAGATGTTTTCGGTATCCAGCGACACGGCGGTGGCATCGCCGCCCATGATGCCGGCCAGCGATTCGATTTCCTGGTCGTCGGCGATCACGCCCACCCATTCGTCGACCGCGACGGTGTTACCGTTCAGCAGCTTCAACGACTCGCCCTGACGGCCCCAGCGCACGTCCAGGCCGCCATGGATCTTGTCCAGGTCGAACACATGGGTCGGACGGCCCAGCTCCAGCATCACGTAGTTGGAAATGTCCACCAGCGCCGACACCGAGCGCTGGCCGCTGCGCTCCAGGCGCTGCTTCATCCAGTCCGGGGTAGCTGCTTTGGCGTTCAGACCACGGATCACACGGCCCGAGAAGCGACCGCACAGGTCCGGCGCCGAGATTTTCACTGGCAGCTTTTCATCCAGATTGACCGCGACCGGACGGAAGGTTGGCGCGGTCAGCGCCACGCCGGTCAGCGCCGACACCTCGCGCGCCACGCCCAGCACCGACAGGCAGTCCGCCTTGTTCGGGGTCAGCTTGATGGTGAACTTGAGGTCGTTCAGCGCGTAGTAGTCGCGGAAGTTCTTGCCGATCGGCGCGTCGTCCGGCAGTTCCAGCAGGCCGCTGCCCTCTTCCGACAGTTTCAGTTCCTTGGCCGAGCACAGCATGCCTTGCGACTCGACGCCACGCAGCTGGCCCACCTTGATTTCAAATGGCTTGCCGTCGGCACCAGGCGGCAGCACGGCGCCGGCCATCGCGCAGACGACTTTCAGGCCCGGGCGCACATTCGGCGCACCGCAGACGATGTTCAGCAGCGTGCCGGTGCCGACGTCGACCTGGCAGACGTTCAGGCGGTCGGCGTTCGGGTGCTTGGCCATTTCGCGCACGTGGCCGACGACCACGTTGGAGAACGGTGGCGCCACCGGTTCTACTTCTTCCACTTCCAGGCCGGACATCGTCAGCAGATGGGCCAGTTCATCCGAAGTCATCTTCGGATCGACCATGGTACGCAGCCAATTTTCAGAGAATTGCATATTCGTTCGAGCTTTCTTTTTATCGGGACCGAATTAATTGAACTGCTTCAGGAAACGCAGATCGCCTTCGTAGAACAGGCGCAGGTCGTTAATCCCGTAACGCAGCATGGTCAGGCGCTCCAGGCCGGAGCCGAACGCGAAACCGATGTATTTCTCCGGATCGAGGCCGAAGTTGCGCACCACCGACGGGTGCACCTGGCCCGAGCCGGACACTTCCAGCCAGCGGCCCTTCAGCGGACCGGAACCAAACGCGATGTCGATCTCGGCCGACGGTTCGGTGAACGGGAAGTACGACGGACGGAAGCGCACCTGCAAATCGTCGGTCTCGAAGAAGGCCTTGACGAAGTTCAGGTACACGCCCTTCAGGTCGGCGAAGCTGATGTCCTCGGCGATCCACAGGCCTTCGACCTGGTGGAACATCGGCGAGTGGGTCGCATCGCTATCCACGCGGTAGGTGCGGCCCGGCGCGATCACCTTGATCGGCGGCTTGTTATTGCGCGCGTAACGCACCTGCATCGGCGAGGTGTGGGTACGCAGCAGCAGCGGCTTGCCCTGGGTGTCGTTGCCTTCGATATAGAAGGTATCCTGCATCGAGCGCGCAGGATGGTTTTCCGGGCTGTTCAGCGCGGTGAAGTTGGTCCAGTCATTTTCGATTTCGGGGCCGTCGGCCACGTCGAAACCGATGGAGCGGAAGATTTCTTCCACACGTTCCCAGGTGCGCATCACAGGGTGGATGCCGCCGCCGGCGCGGCCGCGACCTGGCAGCGAGACGTCGATCGCCTCGGCGTTCAAGCGGGCTTGCAACTGGGCTTCGGCCAGCGCGTCACGGCGCGCGGTCAGCGCGGCTTCGATCTGCTGCTTGGCGGCGTTGATCAGCGCGCCCTGCGCCTTCTTGGCGTCCGGGTCGAGCTTGCCCAGGCCCTTCATCAATTCGGTAATCTGGCCGGTCTTGCCCAGGTATTTGGCTTTGGCGTTTTCCAGTGCGGCGGCGTCATCTTTGGCCGCGTCGAAATCCTGCACCGCTGAGGCGACGAGTTGTTCCAGGGAGTCCATGCGTTTTTCTTATCCTTGAATCAAAAAACGGGGCACAGGTATGACCCTTGCCCCGTTCTCTTGCGTAAATCAGCGCTTGAAATTAAGCAGCGATTTTAGCTTTAACGACGTTGACAATCGCAGCGAACGCTGGCTTGTCCATCACTGCCATATCGGCCAGGACTTTACGGTCCAGTTCGATTGCAGCTTTCTTCAGACCGTTCATGAATACGCTGTAGGTAACGCCGTGCTCACGGGAAGCAGCGTTGATACGAGCGATCCACAGGCGGCGGAAGACGCGCTTCTTGTTACGACGGTCACGGTATGCGTATTGACCAGCGCGCATCACTGCTTGCTTGGCGATACGGTATACCTTGCTACGACGACCGCGGTAGCCTTTGGCAAGATTCAGTACTTTTTTATGACGGGCACGCGCAGTAACCCCACGTTTTACTCGAGGCATATTAGCTCCTTAGATGAGTGGTGAGATTAAGCGGATGGCATCATCGCGTAGACGCGCTGGACGTCGGACGCATTGATGTTACGGGTGCCGCGCAGTTGACGCTTGTTCTTCGTCGTCTTCTTGGTCAGGATGTGGCGTTTGAAAGCCATACCCGATTTAACGGTACCACCTGGACGCACGCGAAAACGTTTTTTCGCCGAGCTCTTGGTTTTCATTTTTGGCATAGATATTCTGCCCTCTCGGACAGCTCCTATTAACAGGATTACAGGTGGCAACACTACGTCGCTCTTAGATGCCTGCTCTCACTTGTTTGTGCAGCGGATGCGAGTCCACTACATTTACTACAGCCGACAATTATAGCCTAGAAAATGAAAAAGGGCACTATCCGTGCCCTTTTTATCCGCTATTTATCGCAGGATTACTTCTTTTTCTTCGGCGCCAGCACCATGATCATCTGACGGCCTTCCATTTTCGGAAATTGTTCGACCTGGCCATGCGGCTCCAGGTCGGCCTTCAGACGTTCCAGCATACGGAAGCCGATATCCTGGTGCGCCATCTCGCGGCCGCGGAAGCGCAGCGTGATTTTGGTCTTATCGCCGTCTTCCAGGAACTTGATCAGGTTACGCAGCTTGATATTGTAGTCGCCATCATCAGTGCCCGGACGGAATTTGACTTCCTTCACGGAGATGACTTTCTGCTTCAATTTCGCTTCGTGAGCCTTTTTCTGCTCCGAATACTTGAACTTGCCGTAGTCCATCAAACGGCAGACCGGTGGAGTCGCGTTAGGCGCGATCTCGACCAGGTCGACGTTTGCCTCTTCCGCCAGGCGGAAGGCTTCGGCCAAACTCACGATACCGAGCGGCTCGTTATCGACCCCGGATAAGCGCATTTCAGGGGCAGTGATTTCGCCATTGATGCGATGCGACGACTTGTCAGTAGCTATGGTGATTCCTTTTAAAATCTGATGATATGCCAGTGCGCTTAGGCTTTCGTGGCGACGTCTTGTTGCAGTCGCTCTATCAGGGCATCGACGGACATGACGCCCAGATCGACATTGCCCCGTGCCCGCACGGCGACGGTGTTGGCATCCCGTTCCTTGTCGCCCACCACGAGGATGTACGGCAGTTTTTGGACGGAATGTTCGCGTATTTTATAGTTTATTTTCTCGTTGCGCAAATCGGTCTGCACGCGGAACCCGCTACGGCGCAGCTTTTCAGCCACTTGCTGCACATATTCCGCCTGCGCATCCGAGATGTTCAGCACCGAAACCTGCACCGGCGCCAGCCATGCCGGCAGCGCGCCCGCATAGTTTTCGATCAGAATGCCGATGAAGCGCTCCATCGAGCCGACGATAGCACGGTGCAGCATGACCGGGATCTGACGGCTGTTGTCAGCCGCCACGTACTCGGCGCCCAGGCGCTCCGGCATGAAGAAGTCGACCTGCATGGTGCCGACCTGCCATGGACGACCCAGCGAATCCTTCAGATGGTACTCGATCTTCGGACCATAGAACGCACCCTCGCCCGGCAGCTCGGTCCAAGTCACGCCGCAGGCGCGCAGGCCCGAGCGCAGCGCCTCTTCCGCCTCATCCCAGACTTCATCCGTACCGATGCGGTTGTCCGGGCGCAACGCCAGCTTGACATCGATATTATGAAAGTGGAAATCTTTATACACTTCCATCGCTTGCGTGTGGAAAGCCACCACTTCCGGCTCGATCTGCTCCTGGGTGCAGAAGATGTGGCCATCATCCTGGGTGAAGCCACGCACGCGCATGATGCCGTGCAGCGCGCCCGACGGCTCATTGCGGTGGCATTGACCGAACTCACCGTAGCGCAGCGGCAGGTCGCGGTACGAGCGCATATTGCTGTTGAAAATCTGTACGTGACCCGGGCAATTCATCGGCTTCAGCGCGTACGAACGGTTTTCCGACTCCGTGACGAACATGTTTTCGCGGTAGTTGTCCCAGTGACCGGTCTTGCCCCACAGGCTAGCGTCCAGAATCTGCGGCGCCTTGACTTCCTGATAGCCATTGACCTGGTACTTATGACGCATGTACTGCTCCACCTGCTGCCAGATGGTCCAGCCCTTCGGATGCCAGAACACCAGGCCCGGCGCCTCATCCTGGAAGTGGAAGAAGTCCAGCTGCTTGCCCAGCTTGCGGTGGTCGCGCTTTTCCGCCTCTTCCAGCTGGAACAGGTATTGTTCCTGATCTTCTTTTTTCACCCAGGCGGTGCCGTAGACACGTTGCAGCATTTCGTTCTTGCTGTCGCCGCGCCAGTAGGCGCCGGCCAGCTTCATCAGCTTGAAGACTTTCAGCTTGCCGGTCGATGGCACGTGCGGTCCACGGCACAGGTCGGTAAAGTTGCCTTCGCTATATAGCGACACATCCTGATCGGCAGGGATCGATGCGATGATCTCGGCCTTGTAGGCTTCGCCGATCGACTTGAAGTAGGCCACCGCCTCGTCGCGCGGCAGCACTTTGCGCGTGACCGGCTCATCCTTCTTGGCCAGCTCGGCCATTTTCTTTTCGATGGCGATCAGATCGTCCGGGGTGAACGGACGTTTGTACGAGAAATCGTAGTAGAAGCCGTTTTCAATCACCGGGCCGATGGTGACTTGCGCATCCGGGAACAACTCTTTGACGGCGTACGCCAGCAAGTGAGCGGTCGAGTGACGGATCACATCCAGGCCTTCCGGATCTTTATCGGTGACGATGGCCAGATCGACATTTTTTTCGATCAGGTACGAGGTGTCGACCACCCTGCCATCAACCTTGCCGGCCAGTGCGGCCTTGCCCAGACTGGTAGCAATACTCGACGCCACTTGAGCTACGGTGACAGGACCGTCAAATTCGCGGGCGGAACCATCAGGGAGGCGAACTGAAATCATGGTGATCTCCAAAGTCGGCGCGCAGGCCGGTGATATTTAAAAATGACAGACGAAAAAAAAACGCGGGCTAGCCGCGTTTTCTCTTTTTTTCAAGCAAAAGAATCCCGTTGACTAGCGTCACTCCCAAAACTTGGTAGTAGTTCGCGGTGTCATAACCGTGATTGCCTTTCTCGCTCTTACATGTATTCTGGTGGGCGGTGAGGAATTCGAATCCCCGACCCCTTGGATGTCGACCAAGTATTCTAACCAGCTGAACTAACCGCCCGTGGGTACTGCTATTTTACCGCTTTTACTGCAAACTGCGAAATCTGGTGGGCGGTGAGGAATTCGAATCCCCGACCCCTTGGATGTCGACCAAGTATTCTAACCAGCTGAACTAACCGCCCGAAGACCAGCATTATAGAGAGCGATTCGAAGAAAAACAAGGGTAATCATCGGAAACATTTCTATTTCTCCTATGAGGACATAAAAGCGTGGCATTCCGGCTTACATTACACTGTCGCCATTAATATTCAACAACAAGCCCATGCAAGCAAACAGCTCCTCGCCTTCCGCCCACCTGCACGAACACCGTGCAGGCGACGCCCGCTACAAACATTACACCGTGCAGCGCAGCCAGTCGGTGCTGGCCTGGTCGCTGGTACTAACGCTGGGCTTTGCGGTGGTCGAGGTGGTGACCGGCTTCATGTCGAATTCGCTGGCGCTGATTTCGGATGCCGGCCACATGGTGACTGACGCCGCCGCGCTCGGGCTGGCCTTGCTGGCGCAACTGATCGCCAAGCGCCCGCCTTCGGCGCGCCACTCGTTCGGCTTCGGCCGCGCCGAGGCGCTGGCGGCGTTCGTGAACAGCCTGGTGCTGTTGCTGCTGGTGGGCTGGATTACATACGAGGCCTTGTCGCGCTTCTCGCATCCGGAAGAAGTACACGGCGCCACGGTATTTATTGTGGCCGCGCTGGGCCTGCTGATTAACCTGGTGCTGGCCTGGCTGCTGTCGCGCGGCGACAGCAATATGAATACCCGCGCGGCGCTGGTTAATGTGCTGGGCGATTTGCTGGGTTCAGTGGCCGCGCTGGTGTCCGGTGCGGTGATCTATTACACCGGCTGGATGCAGATCGACCCGCTGTTGTCACTGTTTGTGGCGCTGCTGATTTTGAAGTCCACCATTGGCGTGCTGCGCGAGTCGTATCACTTTCTGATGGGCGGCGTGCCGGAAGATATCAACTATCTTAGCGTCGGCGCCGACCTGGAGCTGATCGACGGCGTCTGCTCGGTGCACGACCTGCACGTGTGGGACATGTCGCCCGGCCAGCCGGCGCTGATCGGCCACGTAGAAATCACCGAACTGGCGCGCTGGCCTACCATCCTGCACGCGATCAAGACCATGCTGTTGGAAAAGCACGGTATCGACCACATCACACTACAGGCGGAAGTCGCGCCGCAACCTCACGCATGATGAGATATATCGCCTGCCTGCTGTTGATGGCCGCCAGCCAAGCGCTGGCGCAACCGTTGGGCGATGTCCTCGCCCGCTGGGACCGCGACCAGCATACCGACCTGCGCAGCGTGCTGGTGATGCGCGATGGCGCCATCGTCGCCGAACGCTATTACAACGGCGAGACTGCCGATACCTTGCACGACATCCGCTCGGCCGGCAAAAGCATCACCGCGCTACTGGTCGGCGCCGCCGCCGATCGCGGCAAACTACGCACGCAAGACCGCATCGACCGTCTTTGGCCGGCGGCCAGCGGCACGGCACTGGCCAGCGTGACGGTAGACCAGCTATTGACCATGCGCTCCGGCCTCGCCGCCTTCGATGAAGACCCCACCTCGCCGGGCAACGAAGACAAGATGGATGAAGCGACCGATCCGGTCGCGTTCGCATTGGCCACGCCAGCGGAAACCACACCCGGCACGCGCTATCGCTACAACTCCCTGACCGCCTACATTGCCGGCATCACGGTGGAACAAGCCACCGGCACGGACCTGGAAGATTACGCCCGCACAACGCTGTTCGCCCCGCTCGGCATCCAGCACTGGAAATGGCTGCGCGACGCGACCAACCACCCCAAGGGCCAGGGCAATTTGTTCCTGCGCACGCGCGACCTGGCCAAAATCGGCCAGATGGTGCTCGACAAAGGGCTTTACAACGGCAAGCGCATCATCAGCGCCGGCTGGCTGGAGGCGGCACTGGCGCCACATGTCGCCATCGGCGAGGTCGATCCTTATGCCGACCACTACGGCTATTTCTGGTACCAAAAAACCCACCACATTGGCGAGCGCGATATCCGCGTCCATTTCGCCTCCGGCAATGGCGGCAACAAGATCTACGTCATCCCGGCGCTGAACATGGTGGTGGCGATCACCTCCAGCGCCTATGGCAAAGGCTACGGCCAGCGGCGTTCCGCCAATATATTGGCGGCCATCCTGGAAGAAATAAAATGATTCGTGCTGCATTGGCGATCTTGGCCGCACTCTTGCTTGCAGGCCCGGCCGCAGCATGCTCGTGCCCGTTTATTGAGCCAGCGGGCTTTGTGCACGCCAGCCTGAAACACTTGCCCGCCAACGCACTCGGAGCGTTGTTTCTGACGCCTCAAGGAAATCCTGCGCCCGATGTCAAAGAGGCAGACTTCGTCATCACTTCAGACCAGCAGGCAGGCAAGCTAAAAGTGGCATTGTCATATCCCGACATGCTGACCAATCGTCCTCACATGCATGGGCAACGTTTGGTGCGCGTCGGACCTGCCGATGGCTTCAAGGCAGGGGCTCATTACACCATTCGCTATGTGGGCAAGGTTGGCCAATGGCATTACCCAACCGAAGTGAAGTTCATAATCGACACCAATACAATCAACGTGAAATTGCTATCGTACCGCCTGCGACTCGACGCCCCACCCTCACGTCAATTACTGACCATGGCCGATGGGCGAGGCAGTTGCGCCAGCAACCAACCTGTGATCGTAGAAAATTTCAGCTATATAACTCCTGATAGCCTACGCCCCTACCAACAAGCTATTACATACTTCTCCCAAGTTGGCACAGCGGGAAACTTTAAAAATCGAGAATTTCTTGATGCCTTGTGTTCGGCACCAGCTTTTGGCGTAACCGCCTATGGCAAAGAGCAGGACCTAGTACAAGTAGACTGCAACGCACCGGGCGCTGCCACAGCAATTCGAGGGCAAGCCGGTTTTCTTGAAATCGAGGATCGACTGCAAACCACGGCGCCAGTAAGCATCGATCTGCGCCAAGCTGTCGGCAAGGCATGTTTTGGCATGGGTATGCTGAAGGAAGCGCTGGCGCGCGGCGACCGCCGACAAGCGCTGGATCTCGTCTGCAAACTAGCACAAGAGGCCACCTACGACGGCCCTTTCGTACCCTACGCCGAACGGCGCAAAATTCCTGCGGCAACGCCGCCATCAACTGAAGCGCTGGCGCAACTGGCCCAACACGCCGATGAGAAACAACGCTTATGTATAGCGAAAATTGGTAGAGGGCTATAATGCTGGCGCCTCTAAAGTGAATCGCTAATCTTATGCAGAATTTTGAAAAACGCCGCGACCGATACAATGCCTTTGCGTCGTTCGAAAACCCGCTGGTCAACCTGAGTTTTGAACTGGAAGTGCCGGATTTCCGGCCGTACTGCAAGCAGCACAAGCTGCCGAGTTTCCACTTCTTCCTGTATCACGTCCTGCACGCCATCAAGGGCATCGACAACTATATGTACCGCATCTATCAAGGTGAGGTCATCAAGATCGACGATTTCTGGGCATCCTATACCGTCATCAATCAGGACCAGAACCTGAACTTCGCGCGCTTCGTCATGACCGACGATCTGCCGGAATTTATCGCGCGGAGCGTGGCATCAGCCAAGGAAGCCGAAACCACGGCCAAGCTGATCAACACCGCCGAAGACCTCAGCGAATACGAGCAGCGCCGCAATATCTACATTACCTGTATGCCGTGGCTGAAGCTGTCGGCGATCGAGCATCCCATCTACGAGCACAAGAGCTACGACATCCCTTCACTCGCCTGGGGCCGTTACAGCGAACCGCGCGCCGATGGCAAGCTCAGCCTGACAATGGCGGTGCAGGCGCATCACGGCTTCATCGATGGCTACCATGTCCACCTGCTGGCCCAGGCCATCGCTCAGCGCATCGAGCGGACAATGGCGTCATAACTGCCGCAGCAACGCCTGCACAGCCGCCGAGTCGCGACCGGCCTGGGAGCACACCAGGCCGAACTCCCGATACGCGGGCGGCTGCAACGGCATCACCCGCAAGCCCCGCTGATCCACCGGCAATGCGGAGTGCGGTATCACCGACACGCCCAATCCTTCGCGCACCAGCACCGCAGCGCTGGCCAGATCCCGCACCGTCACGCGGATATCGGACAGCGTCACACCAGCCTGCCCCGCCAGACTCTGCGCATGTACCGTGCAGCCGCCGGTGGCCAGCACAAACGGCTCATCGGCCAATTCGGCCAGCGTCACGCCCTGCTCGCTGGAGCGTCTGCCCAGGCGATGCTGCGACGGCACCACCGCCACCCATGCATCGCGGCCGATCATCACCGCCTGACGTTCCGGCTCAGGATTCAGCACCACGCCCAGCTCAATCGTATTTTCGGCCAGCCAGGTTTCGACCTCGTCATCCGTGCCTTCCAGCGCCACCACATCGATGCCAGGATGGCGACGCCTGAATGCCGCCAACATCGGCGGCAACACGGCACCCAGCACCGACGGGAAGGTGGCCAGGCGGATGCGGCCGACGTTCAATCCCTGCGCCGTGTCGGCCAGCGCGCGAATCGCATCGAAGTTCGCCAGCATGTCGCGCACATGGCGCATGACCTGTTCGCCAAGCGCGGTGAGCAAAACTTCGCGCCGCTCGCGTACGAACAGCTTGCCACCCAGCGCCGTCTCGATCTGCGCAATGGCCTGGCTGGCGCCGGATTGCGAAATACCGACCCGATCGGCCGCGCGCGAAATACTGTGCAACTCGGCCACCGCAGCCAGCAAACGCCAATGGGATAAATTCATCATTAGATAAACTGATAGCTGATTACTTGAGCATTAATTTTACAGCGTACTGATGCGGGCATACAGTGACGCCTCACCACCAAGGAGCCACCATGAAGTTGTATTACGCACCGCACACCTGTTCGCTGTCGCCGCTGATCGTATTGAAAGAGCTGAACCTGCCGCACCAGCTGATCAAGGTCGACAACCAGACCAAACGCACCGCCGACGGGCGCGATTTCCGCTCCATCAATCCGAAAGGTTATGTCGCCGCGCTGGAGCTGGATGATGGGGAAGTGCTGACCGAAGGTCCGGCCATCATTCAATACCTGGCGGACCTGAAACCGTCCGCAGGGCTGGCACCACCGGCCGGCACCTGGCCGCGTGTGCGACTGCAAGAGACACTAAATTTCATCACCAGCGAAATTCACGCCGGCATAGGGCCGCTATTCCACCAGGACTTGCCGGAGTCCGCACAAGCCATCTTCCGCGAGCGCCTGTTGCGCCGCATGACCGTACTGGAAGACACACTGCGCCAACACCCACACTTGCTGGGCGAGACCTTCACCGTTGCCGACGCTTATCTGTACACCGTATTGGGATGGTTCAAACTCTTCGCCATCGAACTAGGCCGATGGCCGGCCATTGCAGCTTACGAGCAACGCATCGCAGAGCGGCCCGCCACACAAGCCGCCCTGCAAGCACACACCTAGCTTTAGCTGCGGCGGGCTTCCTGGACGCCGGTGACTTCGGCGATCGAGTTCAGCGCCTTGTGCAACTGGGCGGTGGCGCCGATTTCGGCGGTGAAGGTCATGCGCGCGAAACCTTTCGCCGACTGCGTGTTGACGCCGATGACGTTGATTTTTTCGCGCGAGAAGACTTCGGAGATGTCGCGCAGCAATCCCTGGCGGTCGTTGGCCAGGATGAAGATGTCGACCGGGTAGACGGTGTCTGACACAGCACGCCCCCACTCGGTCACAATCACCCGCTCCGGCGCCTTGGCGCGCATTTCGGCGAAGTTCTTACAAGTGGCGCGATGGATCGACACGCCTTTGCCGCGCGTGACAAACCCGACGATACCATCCGGCGGCGCCGGCTTGCAGCATTTGGCCAGCTGCGTCATCAGGCCGTCGGTGCCCACCACCAGCACGCCGGATTTGGCGCCCTGCTCCACGCTCGACGCGCGGCTCTTGCCGAGGAAGACTTCGTCCACCGGCTCGGCCGGCTCGCCGCTGTCGTGCAAGGCCTGCTCGATGTGGCGCAGGCTGAATTCGTCCTTGCCGACCGACAGGAACAGGTCGTCCACCTTGGCGAAGCCAAGCTTGTTGGCCAAGGCTTCCAGGTTGACGGCGGTCTTGCCCTCGCGCTGCAGCGTTTTCTCGACCATCGCGCGGCCGTGCGACAACGTTTCCTGCATGTCGATGGCATGGAACCAGGCGCGAATTTTCGATCGCGTGCGCGTCGCCACCGTGTATTCGTCGCTGAGCCAGTCGCGCGACGGGCCGGCCGTGCCCGGCGCACCCTTGGCGGTGATGATTTCGCAAGTCTGGCCGTTCTTCAGCGGCGTGTTCAGCGGCACCATGATGCCGTCCACCCGCGCGCCGCGGCAGCGGTGGCCGACATCGCTGTGCAGGTGGTAGGCGAAGTCGATCGGCGTGGCACCGACCGGCAGTTCGATCACGCGCGCCTGCGGCGTCAGCACGAAGATGCGGTCGTCCAGCGCGGCGGCCTTAAGTTTTTCGACCCATTCGCGCTGCTGTTCTTCCTGTCCGACCACGGCGTCGGCGACGTCGGTTTTCCATGCCAGCAGCTGACGCAGCCAGGCGATTTTCTCGTCGTACTTCTGGCCCTGGAAGTTGGAGCCGCCCTCTTCCTTGTAGCGCCAGTGCGCGGCCACGCCGTATTCGGCGAAGCTGTGCATTTCCTGCGTGCGGATCTGCACTTCCAGCGGCCGGCCGTCATCGGCCGTCACCACCGTGTGCAGCGAGCGGTAGCCGTTCGGCTTGGGACGCGAGATGTAGTCGTCGAATTCCTTCGGTATCGGCGTCCAGATATTGTGCACCACGCCCAGCACGGTGTAGCAGGTCTTGACGTCGGCGACGATCACGCGGAAGGCGCGCACATCGTACAGGTCGGTGAAGTCGAGCTCCTTGCCCTTCATCTTGCTCCAGATGGAGTAGATGTGCTTCGGCCGGCCGAACACTTCGGCCTGGATGCCGGCCGCCGCCATCTCCGACTGCAGCCGCGCGATGGCGTTGGTGACGAAGCCTTCGCGCATCATGCGCTTTTCTTCCAGCATCTTGGCGATGCGCTTGTAGGTTTCCGGCTCGATGAAGCGGAACGACAAGTCCTCCAGCTCCCACTTCAGCTGCCAGATGCCGAGCCGGTTGGCCAGCGGCGCGTACAGGTCCAGCGTTTCGCGCCCGTAGGCGCAGGTCATGTCGTTGAACAGCTTGATGTCGGCGAAGTAGCGCAGCGTGGTCACGCACGAGGCCAGCCGCACCAGCACCACCCGCATGTCGGTGGCCATGGCCAGCAGCATCTTGCGCAGCGTTTCGACTTGCGCCACCGCCATCTGCTGCGCGTTGCGGCCGCGCCCCGGTGCGGCGGCGGCGGCGTTCTGGCCTTGCGTCAGTTCGCGCAGCCGTATCAGCTGGCGCACGCCGGACACCAGCTCGTTGACGTCGGTGCCGAAGCGCGGTTCGATTACGGCGGCCTGATCGGTATCGAGCAGGGTCAGCTCGAACAGCAGGCCGGCGATGCGGGTCTCGATGTCGGTGCTGAGATAAGCCAGCGTGCTGGCCACGCCGATGGCGAAGTCGAGCGCGGCCTGGCCGCTGCTGCATTGCTTGTCGGCGTAGGCGCTGCTGGCGAACTCCAGCGCCGCCAGCATGCGGGCGCTTTCGTCAGGCGTGAGTCCCTGGACCAGTTGCTCGGAGTTGGCACTGGTCAGCGCAGTCGTGGATACCATGATGTTCCTAGCGCTGTGCGGCGACGACAACGATCTCCACCAGCCAGTTCGGGTCGGCCAGCCTGGCTTCGACGGTGGCGCGCGGTGGCGTGTGGCCTTGCGGCACCCAGGCGTCCCACTCCTCGTTCATGCCGGCGAAGTCGGCCAGGTCCTTGATGTAGATCTGGCAGCTCAGGATGCAGGTCTTGTCGCTGCCGGCTTCGGCCAGCAGGCGGTCGACCTGCGCCAGCACTTCGCGCGTCTGGCCCCGGATGTCGGCCGACGTGTCTTCGGCGATCTGGCCGGCCAGATACACGGTGTTGTTGTGGATTGCCACTTCGGACAGGCGCTTGCCTACATGCAGTCGTTTGATTTCCATACGTATTAACCTAACAGGAATTGCTTTGCTATTTGAATCTGATCGTCATGGATGAAGGTCGGCGCGTGGCCGACGTTCGGAATTTCCACCAGTTGCGCTTTCGGACCGCGCTGGCTCATCTGCTGCGCCGTTTCGCGCGACAGCAGGTCGGAATCGGCGCCGCGCACCAGCAGCGTCGGACAGCTGATGGCGTCATAGGCGGCCCACAGCATGGCCTGGTCAGCTTCGGCGCGCTCCGGCGTGGCGGAACGGAACGGCAGTGCCAGCCCCATATCGTAATGGCGCACCCATTTACCGTCCTTGTCCTGGCGCAAAACATCGGTGGCCAGTTTATGCCATTCGTCCGGGCTGTGTTCGCCGAACGAGAGCGAGACGTCGCGTACGAACTGGGCGCCGGCGTCAAAGCTGTCGAAGCGCAGGTCCTGGCCGATATAGTCGCCGATGCGCTGCATGGCTTGCGGCGCCAGCACCGGGCCGATGTCGTTCAACACCAGCTTGCGGATCGGATTGCCCGGCAGCGAGGCCAGGCCCATGCCGATCAGACCGCCCATCGAAGTGCCGAACCAGTCGACCTTCTGACTTTCGGCGTCTGGCAGCACGCGCGCCAGCAAGGTTACGATATCGCTGACATACTGTGGGATGACGTAGAGCTGAGGATTCTTCAGCCAGTCGGAGCGGCCGCGGCCGACAATGTCGGGCGCGATCACGCGGTAGTCCTTGGCCAGCGCGCGCGCCAGGTAGTCGAAGTCGTCGCCGACGCGGGTCACGCCGTGCACGCACAGCAGCACGTTGGGATTGCTCTCATCGCCCCATTCTTTATAGGCCATGCGATGCAAGCCTGCCAGCGACAGGCATTGAACAGACTTTATTTTGGCTTCGAGCATGCGGCTTCCTTGATGTTCAGAAATACCATTTTACCGCGTTGTGGTTAAAATCCCATTAAAGTGTAGCGCAGCGCGCCTTCGATTATCAACCCTGTAGAGGACAGTATGGCAAACAAGACTTTGAGCGGTAAAACCGCGTTGGTGACCGGTTCCACCTCCGGCATCGGTTTGGGCATCGCCCGTTCGCTGGCGGCCGAGGGCGCCAACGTGCTGTTGAACGGCTTTGGCGACGCCAAGGAGATCGAACAACTGCAGGCCGATCTGGCCACGGAATTCGGCGTGCAGGTCGCCTACCACAACGCCGACATGACCAAGCCGGCCGAAATCGAGGCGATGATCGCCTTTGCCGGCGACAAGTTCGGCGGCGTCGATGTGCTGGTGAATAACGCCGGCATCCAGTTCGTCGCCAATGTCGAGGACTTCCCGGTCGAAAAATGGGACGCGATCATCGCGATTAACCTGACCTCGGCGTTCCACACCTCGCGCCTGGTGCTGCCGCGCATGCGCGAACAGAACTGGGGCCGCATCATCAACCTGGCCTCGACCCACGGCCTGGTGGCGTCGGCCGGCAAGTCGGCCTATGTGGCCGCCAAGCACGGCCTGATCGGCCTGACCAAGGCCAACGCGCTGGAAACCGCCACCACCGGCGTCACCGTCAACGCGATCTGCCCCGGCTTCGTGCTGACCCCGCTGGTACAGAAGCAGGTCGACGACCGCGCCGCCAAGGAAGGCATCAGCAACGAGCAGGCCAAAAAAGCGCTGCTGGCGGACAAACAACCATCCGGCGAATTCGTCACGCCGGAAGAACTGGGCGCGCTGGCGGTGTTCCTGTGTTCGGACGCAGCCAAGCAGGTGCGCGGCGTCGCCTGGAATATGGATGGCGGCTGGGTGGCGCAGTAAGCGATCGGGGTCAGTTCCGGGCCTAGACCCCCCGCGGCGGCGTTGAGGGACCTGTTGGTGTATAAAAAAAAACCCCCCACCCAACTCATAA
>CAUPXZ010000060.1:0-30408 GCA_963515135.1 uncultured Duganella sp.
TTATCACGCTCAGAGGCGGTACGTTCAATATACGAGTGCCGACATTCGGACATTTCGCGCGCGAAATGTCCGAATGTCGGCACTGACCCCGAAGTTTAGGGCAGCGGTGGTGCGCTGGATGGCGGCGCCGCTGTCTGCGCGGCGTTCATCACCATCGCCAGAAATGTGTAGTAGCCGTTGATGCCCATCAGATCGACCACGCCGTGCTCGCCGAAGGCGGCCAGCGCCGCCGCGTAGCTGGCGTCGTCCACCCGCTGCTGGCGGTGCAACTGCATGCAGAAATCGTACACCAGCGCCTCGTCGGCCTGTAAGCCCGCTGGCCGCTGCCCGGCCGCAATCGCCGCGATCGCTTCCTCGCCGATGCCGTAGTCGCGCGCGATCGGCGCGTGAATCGCCCACTCCACCCGCTGGTTCCACTGGCGCGCGGTCACCAGGATCGCCAGCTCGGTCAGCCGCGTGCCGAGCGCGCTGCGGTAGCGCAGATACTCGCCCATCTTCTGCGCCGCCGCCATCAGCTCCGGCGAGCGGATCAGCGGCACGAACGGTCCGTACAAGGCCCCGCGCGGGCCGTCGATCACCGCCTGCGCCGCCACCTGCTGCGCCGCGCTCATGTCGGCGAACGCGATCGGTCCCAGTCGATCTTCCCCCTGCTGCTGCATGCCGCCTCCCTTAAAGACCTCATCATGGCATACATCAATAAGCCACCGGCAAAACGCGGCTATCGTCGGCAGTCTGCCCCTCACCACGAAAGGATGCCATGAGCCACCTCATCCACCGTAACCTGCGCCGCGTGCCGCCGGTCGCGATCCACGCTACCGGCCTCACCGTCACCGACAGCGCCGGCCGCACCTACCTCGACGCCAGCGGCGGCGCCGCCGTCTCCTCGCTGGGCCACGCCCATCCGGACGTGCTGGCCGCGATGCACGCGCAAATCGAGCGCGTCGCCTACGCCCACACCGCCTTCTTCACCTGCGACGCCGCCGAGCAACTGGCCGCCCGGCTGGCCGCCGACGCCCCCGGCGACCTCGATCACGTCTACCTGGTGTCGGGCGGTTCGGAAGCGATGGAGACCGCACTCAAGCTGGCACGCCAGTACTGGCTGGAAGCCGGCCAGCCGCAACGCACCACCTTCCTCGCGCGCCGCCAGAGCTACCACGGCAACACGCTGGGCGCGCTGGCGGTGGGCGGCAACCAATGGCGCCGCCAGCCGTTCGCGCCGCTGCTGATCGACGTCCCGCGCGTCGCCCCCTGCTACGAATACCGCGACCGCGCCGACGGCCAGAGCACCGACGACTACACCGCCGCCCTGCTGGCCGAACTGGAAGCCGCCATTCTCGCCGCCGGTCCCGACACCCTGATCGGCTTCGTCGCCGAAACCGTGACCGGCGCCACCGCCGGCGCGCTGCCGCCCACGCCCGGTTATTTCCGCGGCGTGCGCCGTCTGTGCGAGCGCTACGGCCTGCTGCTGATTCTCGATGAAGTGATGTGCGGCATGGGCCGCAGCGGCACGCTGTACGCGTTCGAGCAGGACGGCGTGCTGCCCGACCTGGTGGTGCTGGGCAAGGGCCTGGGGGCCGGCTACCAGCCGATCGGCGCGGTGCTGGCGCGCGCGCCCATCGTCCGGCGCCTGCGCGACGGCAGTGGCGCCTTCCAGCACGGCCACACCTATATGGGCCACCCGGTGGCCGCCGCCGCCGCGCTGGCGGTGCAGCAAGTGATCCAGCGCGACCAGTTGCTGGGTGCCGTCACCGTGCGCGGCGCCGCGTTCCGGCGCCTGCTGCGCGACGCCTTCGGCAATCACCCGCACGTCGGCGATATCCGCGGCCGCGGCCTGCTGCTCGGCCTGGAACTGGTGGCCGACCGCGCCAGCAAGGCGCCGTTCGATCCGGCCCGGCGCCTGCACGCCGTCATCAAGGACGCGGCGATGGCGCGCGGCCTGATGGTCTACCCGATGGGCGGCACCATCGACGGCCGCCACGGCGACCATATTCTGCTGGCGCCGCCCTTCATCGCCACCGAGGCCGATCTGGCCGAAATCACCAGCCGCCTGGCCGATGCGCTTACTTCGTCGCTTGCCAGCCGATGACCTCCGGCTGCTGCTCGCCGAGACCGGCGATGCCGAGGCGCAGCGTATCGCCCTTCTTCAGGAAACGCTGCGGCTTGCGGCCCATGCCGACGCCCGGCGGCGTGCCGGTGGCGATCACGTCGCCCGGCTCCAGCGTCATGAACTTCGACACATAGCTGACAATCTGCGCCACCGTGAAGATCATGGTCGCGGTGTTCCCGGTCTGCATGCGCTTGCCGTTCAGTTCCAGGTACAGGTCCAGGTCCTGCACGTCGTAGATATCCTCCGCCGTCACCAGCCACGGACCGACCGGGCCGAAGGTGTCGCAGCCCTTGCCCTTGTCCCAGGTGCCGCCGCGCTCCAGCTGATAGGCGCGCTCCGACACATCGTTGACCACCGTGTAGCCGGCGATGTACTTGTGCGCATCGGCCTCGCTGATGTGCTGCGCGCGCGCGCCGATCACCACGCCCAGCTCCACTTCCCAGTCGGTCTTCTTCGAGCCGGGCGGCAGCATGATCGGATCGTCCGGACCGTTGAGCGCCGAAATCGCCTTGGTGAAGATGATCGGCTCCTGCGGTTCCGGCATGCCGGCTTCCGCCGCGTGGTCGGAATAATTCAGGCCGATGCACAGGAACTTGCCGACCCGCGCCAGCGGCACGCCGAAGCGCGGATTGCCGCGCACCAGCGGCAGCGACGCATGGGGAATCTTCTCCAGCTTGCGCAGCGACTTCGGCGCCAGCGCCGCCGCATCGATGTCGGCGATCACGCCGGACAGGTCGCGCAGCTTGCCCTCGTCGTCGATCAAGCCTGGTTTCTCTTTGCCTGGACGGCCGTAACGCACTAATCTCATACAACACCCTCGGTTAAAATTCACCCGCCATTCTAACCGTAGCGCTCCTGCCGCAGCCATTTGTTGGCGATGATCTTGGTGCCGCTGACCACCGGCGCGCCGCCGTGCAGCGTCTGCGGGTCCGGCTGGTGATTGCTGTCGGTATTGAGGAACCACAGCGCGCTGCCCTTCTTCGGAAACACCTCCAGCCCCAGGTTCGGAAACACCGTGCCGCCGCCCTGTTCCACATCGCACAGATACAGCACAAAGGTCGCCAGCCGCTGGCCGCCGCGCGCCAGGTGCGAGCGGTGGCCGGCGCTGTCCGGATCGAGCCAGTCGTAGTGCGGGCGATACTCCTGCGTCTTGCCGTACTTCTGCAGCTGGAACGGCTCGCTGCACTCGGGCGACCAGTGGGCGATGGCCGCCAGCCGGCGGTCGATGCGCTCGGCCACCTCGGCCTCGCCGCGCTGGATGAAGGCCATCTCCGAAGTGCGGCCCTCGTGCACCACGCTGGCGCCGTCGGCTTCCGCCGTCACCGTCGAGCGGGTGTAGCGCGTGCCGCAATGTTCGACGATGGCGTCGCACTCCGCGTCGCTGAGCACATTCCCGAGCAGGATCACCTGCGGCTTTTTCAGCACGAACAGCACGTCGATCTCGCGGTCCGGCGCCGCGATGCGGTTGCTGCTGACATCAATGAAGGGCATCGCGCGCGGCGCCGAGAATGCGCTGGCCGCTGGCGCCGGTGGCGCCACCGCCACCGCCGCATCGCCGCCGGCGGCGCGCAGGCTGACCGCCTCGTCGATCGCGGCGCGCGCAGTGGCCATGCCGTACTGGCCGGAGCGCACCATGCTGTTGGCCATGTCCAGCGGGCTGCAGGCGCGCGCCAGGTTTTCCATGATCCACTCGCGCCAGGTCAGCGGCAGGGAGGCAAACACATTGTCGGATGGGGTCATCGCATCATCAGGGACTGGTCGGATGGGAGATCCATTCTACCGGATTGCGCCTGCGCCGCAGCACAAACCAGATCAGCCCCGGCAACTGCAACAACACCAGCGCGCCAAAGGCGATCTGGTAGGCCGGCGCCGGATAATGGCCCAGCGCGTCCGGCCGCCAGCAGCCGACTATCAGGCCGAAACCCGCCTGCACCGCAAACGCGCCCACGAAGATCAGCAGATTCAGGCAAGTGGCCGCGCGCCCGGTCAGCGCGCCGGGCAGGCTTTGTGCAACGATGGTGTACTCGATGCCGGTGACCGTCCCCACCAGCGTAAACAACACCGACAGCAGCTGGTAGCTGGGCCGCCAGTCGCACACCAGGCCCGCCTGCACCGCGATGAACACGGCCACGCCGGCCGCCGCCACGCTGATCGGCCGCACCCCGCGCCTGCCGGCCCACTCGGTGATCATGCCGACCGCGATGGCGCCGAAGATCACCGCCGCCATGCCGAGATACAGCAGGTAGCCGACCGCCGCCTCGCTGTAGCGCGCGACATCGCTTAGCCAGCGGCCGATCCACAAGCCCTGGATGCCGAAGAATACCGTGTGCGGGATCAGCACCAGCATCGCCACCTCGCGGAAGGCCTGATGCCGATAGACCTCGCGCATCGCCTCCCGCATCGCCGGGCGGCGCGCGCTGGCCAGTTGCGGCGACGGCGGCGGCAGCGCGCGGATCAGGATGCCGATCAGCGCCGCCGCCAGCGCTAGCCACAGGAACAGGCCGCGCCAGTCCATATACTGCATCGCCAGCCGCACCGGCAGCGTGGCCGCCGCCGCGCCCAGTCCGCCCACCGCGATCAGATAGCCCTGCACCGACGGCAGCCGCGCCGGCGCGATCCAGGTGGAGATGGCCTTCACCGCCGACATGAAGCAGCCTCCCAGTCCCAGCCCGATCAGCGCGCGCGCCACCAGCAGCTGGGCGAAACTCTGGCCGCCGGCGAACGCCAGCGCGCCGACGCCGGCCAGCAGCAGCATCGGCAGCTGCACCCTGGCCGGCCCCCAGCGGTCCAGCGCCATGCCGACCGGCAGCTGCGCCAGCGCGAAGGCCAGAAAAAAAGCGCTGGTCAGCAGGCCAAGCTGGCCGGGAGTCAGCGCCAGTGTCGCCACCAGCTGCGGCGCCAGCGTCGCGTTCACCGTCCGCATCAGGCTCGATAGAAAATGCCCCAGCGCGAACGGCAGAAACACCAGCACGAACACCGCCCGCCCGGACAGCGGCGCCGGCGTGGCGCTGGTCATCGCGCCGCCATCAATGGAATCACCTTGCGCGCGCCCGGCGGCTCGGCGCCGTATTCGCTGCGGCTGCCCCCCTCCTCCTCGAAGAAGAACTTCTCCTTGCCGAACGCCGGCTTCAGTTGATCCATCCAGGTCGCCTGCGGATCAAACTTCGCATAAAACGGCTTGCGCACCCAGTCCGCGTTGCGCGCCTGCAGGAACTGCAGGGCAAACACCTTCTCGCCGCCGATGGTCACAATGCCGTCGATCACCACCTTGCCTGGGAAAGCGCTCATCGACGGCCCGCGCACGGTGCGCGACAAGCCGGACACCATCTGGTAAGCCGCCTGGAAAATCTCATGCGCGCGCGCCAGCGGTAACTCGAAATACTCGCGTGGTCCGGTATCGCGCTCGACGAACATATAGTAAGGAATCGCCCCCAGCCGCACGCCGGTCCGCCACAGCTCCGCCCACGACGCCGGATCTTCGTTGATATGCCGGATCAGCGGTCCCTGCATGCGCAAGGTCGCGCCGGTGCCGACGATGCGCTTGACCGCCTGCTGCGCGATCTCCTGCCGCAACTCCACCGCGTGGTTGTAATGCCCCATGATCGCCATATTCTTGCCGGCGCCGACCACCCGTTCGAACAGGCGCAGCAGATCGTCGGCATCGCGGTCCGTGACGAAGCGCTGCGGCCAATACGCCACCGACTTGGTGCCGATGCGGATGTTCTGGATATGCGCCAGCTCCGGCGCCAGCAGCGGCTCGATGTAAGCCTCCAGCGAGCGCGTATTCATGATCAGCGGATCGCCGCCGGTGATCAGCACATCGGTCACCTCCGGATGCATGCGCAGATACGACGCCAGCTCGTGCGACTCCCTGGCGTCGAACTTCATGTCGTCCATGCCGACGAACTGCGGCCAGCGGAAACAGAAGGTGCAATACGCATGGCAGGTCTGCCCGGAGCTGGGGAAGAACAACACCGTCTCCTTGTACTTGTGCTGCAAGCCCTTCAGCGGCGCATCGTTCACGCGCGGCACGTTGTGCGTCATCTGTCCCGCCGGATGGGGATTCATGCGCAGGCGGATGCGCCGCACCAGCTCCACCAGCGCCGGCTGGTCGGCCTTGCCCAGCACCAGTTCGCGCAGGCGCGCATAGTCGTCCGGCGCCAGCATGTCACGGTGCGGAAAGGTCAGGCGGTAGATCGGATCGTCAGGAATATTGTTCCAGTCGATCAGGTGGTCCATCACATACTCGTTGGTGCGGAACGGCAGCACATGCGACACCACCTGCACCGCCTCCTGCAGGTCCGGCGGAATCCACTCCCACTGGCGCGAATGCGAAATCGTCTGGCGTATGAACGGTTTGAATTTTGGCGTATCCATCACGGAATCCTGAGTTGTTTGGGAAAGTCCCATGCTAGGCCGTGCCGCCTTGCAAGATCTTGCGGCAACGCAACTCCTGAAATGGCCAGCGGCGTACAGTTGATTGCGTCATCCCACACCTCAGGAGTCCGTTCATGAAAACCCTCACTGCTCTTGCATTCACTTTTGCGCTCGTCACGCTGCCCGCCTTGGCCGCCGATCCCACCGAAAAAGACGCCATCGCCATGGCCGAAAAAGGCGCCGCCTTCATCAAGGCCCATGGCCAGGACGCCTTCCTCAAAAAGATCGCCGGCAAAGATCCCGATTATCTGCAAGGCTCGCTATACGTCGATGTGCGCGACATCAAGACCGGCATCGTGCTGGCGCACCCGGTCAACCCGTCGATCGTCGGCAAGGATCTGACCGACATCCCCGACGCCAGCGGCAAGAAGTACCGCCGCGAGATCATCGAACTGGCCGCAAAAAAAGGCAGCGGCTGGGTCGACTACCTGTACAAAAATCCCACCACTGGCAAGATCGAACCGAAGACCACCTACATCCTGAAGGTCGGCGAGATCGTGCTGGAAGCCGGCATCTACAAAAAATAAGACGGGAGGCGCGCCATGCTGAACCAACTGCGTATCGGTCCCAAACTGCTGCTCGCGCCGATGCTGGTGCTGATGCTGCTGATCTCCACCGCCGCTGCGGCCTACCTCGGCATGCTGCGCCAGAACGCCTCGCTGGAAAATCTGGTGCAGGTGCGCGCCGCGCGCCTCAAGAGCGCCGCCGACGTCAGCGGCGAAGCGCGCTACGCCCATGCCCATATCTACCAGTTGCTGGCGTGGGTCAACGGCAGCTTCGCCCAGTCGCGCCTCGACGCTCTGTCGCGCGACATCAAGACCCGCCACAGCGGCATCGAAACCCTGCTGCGCCAGCTCGACGACGCCGGCGCCCCCGCCGCCGAACGGCAGATCCTCGGCGCATCGCTGCAAACGCTGGCCGCCTACCGCAAGGCCGTGCTGCAAACCATGGACATGGCGCAGATGGACCAGAGCATCGCCACCAACTCGATGGCCATCGCCGAAAAACAATTCCTGCTGCTGAACGACCAGCTGGCGCAACTGTCGGCGCTGGAAAAGCAGCTCAGCGAACAGGCCCACGCGCAGGCCAAGGCCGACTTCCGCACGCTCAACACCGGCATGACCGTGATGGTGCTGCTGTCGATCGCCCTGTCGCTCGGCGTGACGATGGCGGTGCGCGGCGCCATGCTGCGCGACATCCGCGCCATCGCCGAGGTGGTGATCGCACTGGCCGCCGGCCGCCTCGCCGCCGGCCGCGGCAGCAAGGGCCGCGACGAAATCGCCGACACCGCGCGCATGCTGGACCAGACCATGGCCAACCTGACGCAAACGCTGACCACCATCCTCGGCGCGGTGCGCTCGATCGACACCGCCGCGCGCGAAATCGCCACCGGCAATCTCGATCTGTCGACCCGCACCGAAATGCAGGCCTCCTCACTGGAACAAACCGCCAGCGCCATGGACAGCCTGACGCAAGCCGTGCAAGCCAACGCCGCCAATGCGCGCCAGGCCTGCCAACTGGCCGCCGGCGCCAGCGACCTGGCCCAGCATGGCGGCGCGGCGATGCAGGATGCAGTGCAGACCATGGCCTCGATCCGCGCCAGCTCGCGCCAGATCGTCGACATCATCGCCGTCATCGACGGCATCTCCTTCCAGACCAACATCCTGGCCCTGAACGCCGCCGTCGAAGCGGCGCGCGCCGGCGAGCAAGGACGCGGCTTCGCCGTGGTGGCGCAGGAAGTGCGCACGCTGGCGCAACGCTCGGCCGCCGCCGCCAGGGAAATCAAGACGCTGATCGCCGCCTCGGTCGCCACCATCGACAGCGGCAGCGCCACCGTGCAGCAGGCCGGCGAACGCATGGGCGGCATCGTCGCCGCCGTGCAGCAGGTGAACGACATCATCGCCCGCATCAGCGCCGCCAGCGCCGAACAGGCGCAGGGCATCGCCGAAGTCAATCAGGCGGTCGGGCAGATGGACGATGTGACGCAGCAGAACGCCGCGCTGGTCGAACAGGCCGCCGCCGCTGCGGCCAGCCTGCAGGACCAGGCCGGCCACCTGTCGCAGGCAGTGTCGGTGTTCAAACTAGAGCCGGCGCATGGGCTTGCTCAAAAAGCGCGAGCCGGCTTCGACGAAACGCCACGGCAGGTCCACCGCCTTGGAAATGCCGATGCGCGGGCCGGCTAGCACCACGACTTCATGCGCGGGATCGCGCGGCAGCAGCAGGAACGGCGGCTCCGACAGCGCCAGATTGTTATGCTGGCGCGTCACGCCCAGCGCCTGGCACAGCCGGCCCGGCCCGGAGCACAGCAAGCGCTCATCCTCCAGCCCGCGCCGCGCGCGCATCGCCGCCAGCCCCGGCGCGTCCGGCAGCGGCGCCAGCGCGCGGATCAGCACGCCGGCGCCGTGCCCCGGCTCGCGGCAGACAAAGTTCAGGCACCAGTGAATGCCGTGCGACTGGTACACATAGCTGCGCGCCGGCGCGCCGAACATGGCGAAATTGCGCGGCGTCTCGCCGATATAGCAGTGCGACGCCGGCTCCTCGCGGTCATACGCCTCGGTCTCTACGATGCGGCCGCCGACGCCGTTGACCAGCAGCGTCACGCCGATCAGCTGCGGCGCCACCTGGTGCGACGGTGCGCTGAAATCGATCCCTGCCAGAGTTGTCATCATGCGTCTATTCTAAATGCCAATCTGGACGGCACGGCTACAAAAGTGGTGCCAAATAGTTATCGATCCCACGTAATTCACGACAAAATATGGCGGGCCGCCCAGAAAATCACGACAAATTCGCGCATTCGCCTCCCTTATGCGGCGATAATCGAGGGTAAGATTGCCTTTTGCCTGAATATCACAATGACCACAGTAGCTGCCCAAGCCTTGCCAACAGAAAACGCGGTGGAAGACGCCTTGATGCGTTCCATCCGTATTCCGCCGCGGCCCAGCCTGCTGGTCGACCTGCAGCGCGAACTGGCCCAGCCCGATCCGTCGCCGCGCCAGATCGCCCGCATCATCGCCAACGACGTCGGCATGTCCGGCGCCTTGCTCAAGCTGGCCAACTCGCCGTTCTTCGGCGCCGCCCGCAAGGCCAAGTCGGTCGAGCAGGCGATCAACTTCCTCGGCATCAACCAGTGCGCGGCGCTGCTGACCGGGCTGCTGGCGCGCCAGGCCATCGGCGGCAACCAGGCCGATCTCAGCGCGTTCTGGGAAATCTCCGCCCGCCGCGCCCAGGCGCTGGTGTTCACCTCGCGCAAGCTGCGCGTGGCGCCGCCCGACATCGCCCACACCTTCGGCCTGTTCTGCGACATCGGCGTGCCGCTGCTGATGGACCGCTTCGCCGACTACAACGACACCTACGAGCAGGCCTGCAACGATGCCAGCGGCGTGTTCACCGCCGTCGAGGATGCGCGCTACAGCACCAACCACGCCGCCATCGGCTGCCTGCTGGCGCGCAACTGGGGCCTGTCGCCGGACGTCTCGTGGGCGATCCTGCTGCACCACGACTACCGCGTGCTGGAAGACCCGGCCACCGACGACGCCATCCGCTCGCTGGTGGCGCTGTCGCTGCTGGCCGAAAAAGGCATCCAGCGGCTGCACAACCACCACAGCTCCTACGAATGGGAAAAAGGCGGCGAAAGCGCCTGCCGCCACCTCGGTCTGACCGAGGATGAAACCGAAGACCTGCTCGAAGAGCTGAACGAAACCTTCCACACCGAACGATAAAGAACCCGCATGCCCAAGAATAAGCGCCCGGTACCGCGCAAATCCGCCAACGCCCCCGAAGTCAAAGACGAACAGCAAACCACCGAACTGTGCGCGCTGGCGCTGGACCTGGCCGACGAATCGGCCAGCGGCGACATCGTCTCCGCCGCCACCCGCGCCGAGCTGGCGCAGAAACACATCGAATTCCAGCGCCTGCTGCGCCGCCTGCTGGCGCAGGGCAAGAACGAAGTGCTGTACGGCGCCATCGAAATGGCGCGCGACGAATCGCTGGACGGCTACCGCTACCTGCGCAGCGCGGTCGAGGAAGGCGCCGCCAACCTGATCCTGCGGCGCGAGAATGCCGCCGACCTGGAGGTCGACGCCTTCGCCATTCCAGTGTTCGTGCACAGCCAGGGCGGCCTCGATCCGGCCGCCGATTTCCAGAACAGCGACGCCTACGACGCCCTGCTCAACAGCTTCACCGACGCCGGCCTGGAAAGCCCGAAGGCGCAGGTGGTGCTGGTCAGCCACGCCTACGACCTCGGCGAAATCGAACGCATCAATTACGGCCAGCTGCACGCCATGGTGCGCGAAGCCGCGCAATCGCTGACCGATAAAAAAATCGCCGCCGCGCCGGCGCTGGAGCGCAGCATGGCGGCCGGCTGGTCGGCCACCAGCTTCGGTCCGGACGACAGCGCGGTCGAACTGCGCTTCCTGCTCGGCTTCGCGCTGAAGCGCGCCGACGACGCTTTCTACAAAGTGCCGGCCGGCGACAAAGCCGCCGACGCCTACTTCAGCCAGCGCGCCGAGCGCTACCAGAAGTGGACCGAAGACTTTGCACCGCTGGTGGCGCGCTGCCTTGGCCGCGCGCGCGGCGCCGATGCTGCGCTGACGCTGAACTTCCTGTACCAGGATCTGTTCTTCGGCGCCCGCGCCCAGGGCCAGTCCGAGCACGACATGCTGCACCTGCTGTCGACGCTGAACCAGGCGCTGACGGATCACGACCCGGCGCAGGTACAAGCCGTCATCGCCCCGTCCGAAGACCACGACGATGCCCTGCTGCTGGTGCAGTTGTCGGTAGGCGACACGCTGCTGGGCGCCGCCGGCAAGCCGCTCGACCCGGCCGCCGATCTGGAACTGGCGCTGGAAGACCTGGCCGACGCGCTGGCCAGCCTCGGCATCACCGACATTTCAGTCTCGGCCGACCCGCTTTCCTGAAAGCGATTTCTCGTTTGACAGTCCCCCTTTAGCCGAGGATACTTTCCAGAACGCGGAACGCAGATTCCGCTGCCTGGTGCGGCGCCGGCCTTGTGCTCCGCAGCAAAGGGAGACAGTCATGACACCATGGACCCTCATCCGTATCGGGATCCTGTGCACCGCCGCATTGCTCGGCGGTTGCGCCAGCCAGCAGCCGGCGCGCGTTGCACCGGCCCAGCAACTGTTCCACGACCAGCTGTTCCAGCCGTCCGTCACGCCGATCGACACCAGCCAGGTGTTTGCCACCAGCCCCGCCATGCGCGACTACGTGCGGCGTGAAATCGGCGCCGCCGCGCCCGGCAAGGACGTGCGTCGCCAGCTGTTCGACGCGCTCTACCGGCGCGACAAGCTGCAACTCGAATACGACGCCGCCATCACCCGCAACGCCAGCGAAACCTTTGCGGCGCGCGCCGGCAACTGTCTGTCGCTGGCGATCATGACCGCCGCCCTGGCGCGCGAGCTGAACATGCCGGTGGTGTTCCAGCAGATCGATGTCGATGAAGTCTGGAGCCGCGCCGGCAACCTGTATTTCGCCGCCAACCACGTCAACCTGGCGCTGGGCCGGCCGCGCAGCGACCGCAATCCCTACACCACCTACGGCATGGACGACGCCAACGCCTTGACGGTGGATTTCATTCCGGTGCCGCCCAAGGCGCGCGAAGCGGCCAAGCCGCTGGAGGAGCACACGGTACTGGCCATGTACCTGAACAACCGCGCCGCCGAATTGCTGTCCACCGGCCAGATCGACGAGGCCTACTGGGCCGCGCGCAAGGCCGCCGAGGTCGACCCGCTGTTCACCAACGCCTACAACACGCTGGGCGTGATCTACCAGCACCACGGCAACCACGACGCCGCCGAGCAGACGCTGCGCTACGCCCATGCGCAAGCGCCCAACAACACCGTCTACCTGTCCAACCTGGCGCAAACGCTGGAGAACGAGCACAAGATGGAGGAAGCGGCGCTGCTGCGCGCGCGGCTGGCGCTGCTGGAACCCTACCCGCCGTTCCACTTCTTTCACCAGGGCCAGGAGGCGGTCAAGCTGGGCGACTACGTCCGCGCGCGCCGGCTGTTTGAACGGGAACTGGAACGGGTGCCGGACTACCACGAAATCCATTTCTGGCTGGCGGTGGTGCACTACCACCTCGGCAATCTGCGCGCGGCCGACAACCACATGACGCTGGCCATGCAGAACAGCACCACGCGCAGCGCCCACGACCTGTACTCGGCCAAGCTGGACCGCATCCGCGCCTACGAGGCGCAGCAGCGCGCCAGTCCGCGTTCGGCTCAGTAACCGATGCTGCGGCCGGCGATCTCCGGCAGATCGTCGGTCGCCATCAGCGAGCAGATCAGGCGGGCCATGGTTTCCGACGCCACCACCGTGTGATGGTTGTCCTGCGCCAGCAGCTTCTCGCGGATCTCGCGCCGCACCTCCGGCAAGCCGGTCAGGTCGAACAGGATATCCACGCTGCTGCCCAGCGCCACGATCTGATCCAGCGTGGCGATCTTCAGGCCGGCGTCCAGCGCCAGCTGGCGGCCCGGCGTATCGGCTGCTTCCGCCACGCCCAGCACATCCACGCCGCTGGCGTTGCGCGCCAGCAGATGACGCAAGAACGCCGCGCCGATGCGACCCAGGCCGATAATCGCGATTTTTTGATGATCCAACTGTTTCTCCTGTTTTGAGTACACTGGGAACAGCATCCCACAATCGCTTACAGCAGAGAAGACGCATGGATCAAGCTTTGGTACTAAAGAACATCTTCTGGCACGCCCTCGACGGCGCGCACCGGCACTGGTCGAACGGCAGCGACACGGCGCGCCGCTACACCCACGGTTTCTCGCCCATCATCGCCTTTGCCGATCCAGCCGCGCCCGACTTCGCCGCGCTGGCACCGTGGGTGACGCCGGGCGAGACCTTCTATTGCGACGGCTGGCGCGGCGCCGCGCCGCCCGGCTGGCGCATCGACGCTGAAACCACCATGTTCCGCATGCTGTGGCAAGGCGCCACGCCGGCGGCCGATCCGGCGCCCGAGGCGCGGCCGCTGGGACCGCAACACGCGCAGCAGGCGCTGGAACTGGCGACGCTGTGCAAGCCTGGCCCGTTCGGCATCCGCACCATCGAGCTGGGCGACTACTTCGGCTATTTCGACGGCGAGCGGCTGATGGCGATGGCCGGCGAACGCCTGCGCGCGCCGGGCTACTGTGAAATCAGCGGCGTCTGCACGCATCCGGACTACCAGGGCCGCGGCCTGGCGAAGAAGCTGATCGGCAAACTGCTGCACCGCCACCAGCAGCGCGGCGACCATTCCTTCCTGCACGTCATGCGCGCCAACCCGGCTCACCAGCTTTACTTGGCCATGGGCTTCACGGACTATCTCGAATCCACCGTTCGCGTCATCGTCGCCGAGTGACTATTTACGCTTGCGCCAATAGCTTGGCCTTCCCTGATCGGAATAAAAAGCAGCAGCATCCCGCAGTTCTGCCACCGCAGCAGGGACAATGACGAGTTTCACTTCAGCCCTGCACGCACCAACGCGATTGCGTCATGAATCGAAATGGCCTGAGTAGCTCCGCTTTCCAATTCTGCCGCGCGACGCTCGACTTCGGCAGCCAAAGCACTTTCCTCAGCAGCATCCTGCTCCAAGCTGGCAGAGAGCAGTTGCACAAAAGCCTCCCGTTCATCCTCGCTTAGCTTCAAAGCTTCTGCAGCCAACAAATCAAATTGAGATTGCATTTATAGCCTCCTAACCATAGACGATACCGCCACCGGCGACGCGGTCTATCTGCCGCGCCTCCGCTTCCTGCGCACATCATCTGCCTGAAGACGCTCCCCCATTTTTTTCAGAACAAAGGAAAGCCGCTTCAATTCTGCGCTTCCGGCATGGACCAAAATCGCGCCAATTGCGAAGCCAGCTAACAATGAGGACATACAAATTTTTATAGAGAAGCCGGACACAAAGCAAGCCTACGAAAAGGGCAGCCACTGCAACCCATATGACAGGCTACATCCATCTATTGGCTGGTAGTTGGTAAATGGCGATATATCATTTTATCCCTCAAATGGTCAATCCTAGCTAATGCAGAGGTAGCACCTATTGAGATCAGACAGTATGAGAGCATGGAGGATGAGGTTAGCGCGGTAGTTCCCATCCTTCCAGCCTTCGGCCGCGAAGTGAGTGGTTTCTGTCGCGAACGAATATGATCCTTCCGATCTGGAGCAACCATGCTGAACTGCAAATGGGCTCAGACGCTAACCCGATACGATTGCAAGCCCGTACGTAGCATGCGGGGCAAGCTTGGCCTGCGGATCAGAACGAATAGAGCCGCGCAAAGCCGCAAATGAAATGGGCATCCTTGCCTCGCTCGTGCGAACGCAATCCTCTCGAATCTCAATGCTTCGTTACTGAGCAGCAAACTAAAGCAGAAGTTTCCAACACGCTAGTTTCTGCGCTAATGTCAGCGAAGCGTGAGCGGGCGAGGTCGACGGCAGCACCAGCGTGCGGTAGCCTTCGGCCGCGAATTGGGGTGCGAATTTGCCGGAGGTCTGGCCGTTGAATCCTACCGTTGCCAGCAGCGGGCACAGCTCGCGCAGGCGGGCAAAGTCGTTGGCGGCAGGTTTGCGGATGGCGGAGTCAAGACTGCCCTCGCGCTCGCACGCGCCCAGCACGTCCCACAGGCCGAAGCCCTGCGCCAACAGTCGCGGCAGGCGTTCTGCATACGGCAAATCAGCCAGCGGTTCGCCGGTCAGCGCCGACAGAATCGGCCACAACAAATTGCGCGGGTGGGCGTAGTATTGCTGCGCCGCCAGTGAGGCCGCGCCGGGGAAACTGCCGAGTATCAAAATGCGGGTCCGGGCGTTCAGCACCGGGGCCAGGCCGGTCAAAGCGGAAGAAGAGGTAGCGGCGTCGTTCATGCCCCATTGTAGCGTTCAGGTGTAGAATTTGCTGGCGGCACAGACCGCACAGACCGCACGATAGCGACACGACAGGAGACCACCATGCCGCAACCCCGTACCATCGATACGCTGCTGGCCCAGTACAGCGAAAGCCACCTCCATCCGACCAACGAGCTGATCCACTTCGTCTGCGTGCCGGTCATCATGTTCACCCTGCTCGGCCTGCTGTGGTCGCTGCATCCGCTGGTGGCCTTCGCCTTCGCCGCCGCTTCGATGTGGTACTACCTGCGCCTGTCGAAGCCGTTCGCGGTGGGCATGTTCATGATGGCGGCGGTGATGCTGTCCATCCTGGCCGCGCTGCCGCAAGCGTCGATCCTGCCGCTGTCGCTGGCCATCTTCGTGCTGGCGTGGATCGGCCAGTTCATCGGCCACAAGATCGAGGGCAAGAAGCCGTCGTTCTTCGATGACCTGCGTTTTCTGCTGATCGGGCCGCTGTTCGTGCTGAGCTTTCTGTACCGCCGCCTGCACCTGGCCTATTGATCAGTGGAACCAGGAGTAGAACAGCGCATGCACCGCGCCCTGCATCTGGTCGTCCGCCAGCATCAGCACCAGCGCGGTGCTCAGGGCAACATAACCCAGTAGCGTGACGACTTTGATCTGCAGCGCGGTGCTCATGACGCCTCCGGCGGTTAGTGATGTGGTGTCATTTCACTATACTTGGTCTTCAGACACACACCGCTGAATTTACACTTCCGATACAACTTAATCATCAATCTGTTGCGTCGCAACAAAATGCTAGCCGCTAGGCAAGATGCGGCCTGCCCAGCTATACTCGTTCGATGTCCTCTCCACTGCTATTCATCATCGCCTGTTTGATCTGGGGCTCCACTTTTTTTGCCATCACGCTGCAACTGGGCGCGGTGCCGCCAGCGGTGTCGGTGGTGTACCGCTTCGCACTGGCCTCGGCCGTGCTGTTCGCCTGGTGCGCCGTGCGCGGCGACCGCCTGCTGCTGCCGTGGCGCGCCCAGCGCTGGATGATGTTGCAGGGCGCCGCCACGTTCGCCCTCAGCTACATTTGCACCTATACCTCCGAACAATACCTGGTGTCCGGCCTGGTGGCCGTGCTGTTCGCGCTGATGGTGTTCTGGAACCCTATCCTCAACCGCCTGATCTTCGGCAGCGCGATCAGCTGGCGCACCTGGGCCGCCGGCTGCATCGCCATCTGCGGCGTGACCTTGCTGTTCTTCCATTCGATACACGACGCCTGGGCCGAGATCAACAGCGGCGGCAGCGGTCATTTCCTGCTCGGCCTGGTATTGGCGCTGTGCGCCACCATCGCCAGCTCGTTCGGCAACCTGCTGGTGGTCAAGGTGCGCCAGCACTCGGACAACGTACTGCTGACCATGGCCTGGTCGATGCTGTGGGGCACGCTGCTGGTGGCGCTGTACGTGCTGGCCACCGGTCAGCACTTCGTCATGCCAGCCACCGCCAGATACTGGGGCGGGCTGTTGTGGCTGTCGCTGCTGGGTTCGGTGATCGCATTTGCCGCCTACTTTACGCTGATCCACCGCATCGGCTCGGACAAGGCGGTGTATATCGGCGTCGTCACGCCGGTGATTTCCGTGCTGTTGTCGATCCAGCTGGAACATTACCGCCCCGGGGCCATCGAATGGCTGGGCATGATACTCTGTCTGTCCAGCGTCGCCTGGGCGCTGCAACCGAATTCTTCTACTACCGCAAAAACCTGATGAGTACTTCCGAACTGACCATCCGCCCGGCGACGCCGGCCGACATCCCTGCCATCTTCGGCATGATCTTCGAGCTAGCCGTGTTTGAAAAGCTGGAGCACATGGTGGTGGCCAACGAAGCCATGCTGCACGACAGCCTGTTCTGCGACAAGCCGGTGTGCGAAGCGCTGGTCGGCGAAACCGGCGGCGAGGTGGTCACCTTCGCGCTGTTCTTCCATAACTTCTCCACCTTCCTGTGCAAGAAAGGCCTGTACCTGGAAGACCTGTACGTGCAGCAGGCGCAGCGCGGCAAGGGCTACGGCAAGCAGATGCTGGTGGCGCTGGCGCAGCTGGCGGTGGAGCGCGACTGCGGCCGCTTCGAGTGGTCGGTGCTGGACTGGAATGCCAACGCCATCAAGTTCTACGAAGGCATGGGCGCGACCGTGATGCCGGACTGGCGCATCTGCCGCGTGACCGGTGACGCGCTGGCGCAGTTGTCGGCGCAGGCGTAAAAAAAACCCACCCGGCGGCACGCGCTGGATGGGCGGAACCCGTTGTCAGTGGGAGGGAGATTGAATCAACGGGTTCACTATATCCCGCCGATATGACCGCCGCCCCAAGCCTTACAAATCATTACGGCGACTTTACAGAAAGCCGCTGCCTGTTAATAACCGTGCGTTCGAGCAGCTCGAACAGGGTTTGTGTCAGCAATGCCAGGATTGCCGCAGGAATGGCGCCGGCCAGCAGCATGTCGTTGTCGTTCAAGGCCAGGCCGATGGTGATGCGCTCGCCGTAACCGCCGGCGCCGATGAAGGCGGCGATGGTGGCCGTGCCCACGCTCAGCACCGCTGCGGTTTTCACGCCGGCCAGGATCACCGGCAGCGCCAGCGGCAACTCGATATGAATCAACCGCTGCATCGGCCGCAGGCCGAGCGCCTTGGCCGCCAGCTTCAGCCCTGGCGAAACTTGCAGCAGCCCGGTGCAGGTGTTGCGGACGATGGGCAGCAAGGCATACACCACCAGCGCCACCAGCGCGGGAGCGGTGCCGATGGTGCCCAGCAGCGGGATCAGCAACGCCAGCAGGGCCAGCGACGGAATGGTTTGCAGCACGCCGGTCAGGCCGAGGACGAACTGGCGCAGACGCGGAATCGCCGCCGCCAACACACCCAAGGGCACGCCGATCGCACATGCCAGCGCCACCGCCAGCAGCACCAGCGTCAGATGCTGGCGCGTGAGCCGCCATAAGTTCTGATCGAAGATTTTCGCCAGCAGGCCGGCCCGCACGGCCGGCGCGGCAGCCATGCCGGGCGATGCCGGGCCGGCCGCTGCAACCGGCGTACTTGCAGCGGCGGGCGCGGCCTGGCGCGCCTCCGCGCTGCCCGCCGCAGCCACTGCGATGGCCGGCAGCGGATGGGCCGCAAGCCAGTCGCGCGCGACGCGGTCGAAACTCTGACCACTGATTTCGGCCGCCGCGTTCATCGCGATCATATCCTGCCCGCTGATGCGTCCTTCCAGTTGGCGGATCGCCTTCCACGCCGCCGAAAAACGCTTCACCGCATCGAGCCGATACAGCAACACCGCATCGTAACGCGGAAAGTATGCGCGATCGTCCTCCAGCACCCGCAAGCCATACTGCTCAATGCGCGCCTCGGTCGAATACACATCGATCACATCCACCTGCCTGCGCTTCAAGGCCTCGTAGGCGATGCCATGATCCAGCCCTTCCGGCCGTTGCGACAGGTCGTAGCGCTGCGCCAATCCCTGCCAGCCATCCATGCGACCGATAAACTCGTGCGACAAGCCGAACTTGAAATCGCGCCCCGCCAGCTCGCTCAACTTGCGCGGCGCATCCGCCCCGCCGCGCACCGCCAGCGCATAGGTATTGTTAAAGCCCAGCGGCACCGCCACGCCCAGGCCCATGATCGCCAGCTCCTTGCGGATCTGCTCCATGGAAGTTGGCTGCGCGTGCTTCAGAATCTCCAGGTCGATGGTTCCCATATACTCCGGATACACATCGATGCGGCCCGCCTGCAAGGCCGCCAGCACAATCGCCGTATTGCCAAGACCTTGCAGATGCTCCACCTTCGCATGCGGCTCGGCCACCTGTTTCAGCATCTCGCCCAAAATGTAAGACTCGGCGAAGCGCTTCGAGCCGATATGCAGTGTATCCGCCGCTGTCGCAGTGCCGATGCACAGCAACGCCAGCATGGCGACGCGGATGGAATTCAGGACAAACATAGTGCTCCCTTGGATGACATCCGGCTAATGTAACCGAAAGCCCCAGAAAGCGAGGGTTTTTTACAGCGCCGGCGGGCGCAATTTGCCGGCGTTGACGACTGCGCGACACGGATTCAGGCCGATGGCATATGACAGGTCGGCCGGCCGCGCAATGCGCCATAGCGCAAAGTCGGCCCGCTTGCCCACTTCCAGGCTGCCGATTTCCTCATGCAGCCCAAGCGCGCGCGCCGCCTGCCGCGTCACGCCGGCCAAGGCCTCCTGCGGCGTCAATCGCCACAGCGTGCAGGCCATATTCATCGCCAGCAGCAGGGAGGTCATCGGCGAAGTGCCCGGATTGCAGTCGGTCGATACCGCCATCGGCACGCTGGCGGCGCGCAGCGCAGCCACCGGCGGCGGCGTGGTATCCCGCAGGAAGTAGTAGGCGCCGGGCAGCAGCACCGCCACCGTGCCGGCCGCGCGCATCGCCTCGATGCCGGCCGGCGTCAGATGTTCCAGATGGTCGGCGGACGAGCCCCCGTAGCGCGCTGTCAGCTCGGCGCCGCGCTGATCCGACAATTGCTCCGCATGCAGCTTGACCGGCAAGCCTTGCGCCCGCGCGGCCTGGAACACGCGCTCCGTCTGCTCATACGAAAAGCCGATGCGCTCGCAGAAAGCATCCACCGCATCGACCAGTCCTTCGGCGGCCAGAGGAGCGATCATCTTGCAGACTTCCTCAATGTAGTCGTCGGCGCGACCGGCAAACTCCGGCGGCACCGCATGCGCGCCAAGGAAAGTGGTGGCCACGCGCAGCGGCAGTTCGCGGCCGATGCGGCGCGCCGCGCGCAGCATATTGGCTTCCGACTCCAGCGTCAGCCCGTAGCCGGATTTGATCTCCAGCGTGGTTACGCCCTCCGCCAGCAAGCTGAAGACGCGCGGCAGGCTTTGTCTTAAAAGCTCGTCCTCGGACGCCGCGCGCGTGGCGCGCACGGTGGACATGATGCCGCCGCCGGCGCGGGCGATGTCCTCATAGGTGGCGCCGTTCAGGCGCGCTTCGAATTCATCGCTGCGGTTGCCTGCATGGACGATGTGGGTATGACAGTCGATCAGTCCCGGCGTCAGCCAGCTGCCGCCGCCGTCGTGCACCGTCACCGCCTGCGCGCCTTGCGGCAATTCAGCCTGTGCCCCCAGCCAGGCGATGCGGCCGTCCTTGACGGCGATGGCGGCATCGCGCATTTCGCCATAACCATCCACCATCGTCGCCAGATGGACATTCGTAAACAACACGTCCCACATGCTTTGCTTTCTTAATTGCGGATGCTTAGTTACGGATAATATCGGCCACCAGCACGGTGGCCTGCTGTGCTTCCAGCGTCCAGTCCTGCTCGGATTCCAGCACCACCGTGTCGTAACGGACCATGGCGATGCGTTCGCGCGCGCTGCTCAGGGTAAGGCTCTCGCCCTCGGCCAGGAACAGCAGCGTGCTGCCGCCACGGCGCTTGAGCGCCTGTGTGCCCTTGACCAGCAACAGTTCCAGCCGATGGCGACACTGGCCGCGTCGCGTCATCACATTGAAATCGGTGGTGTGCTGGCCGGTGACGGTGGCGTGCACCGCATCCTCGCCGGCGAATTCGATCAGCGGCTCGCTCGGGCTGAGGACAAAGCGTTCGTTGCCAAAATCGAGCAGCACGCCGTCGCCGTCAACCAGCGCCAGCGAACGGTCGATGCCGGGGAAAATGGAGAACGGGCCATCCTGCGCGATGGTGGCCAGGCTCACGCGCCAGTCGAAGTCTTCGAGCGTGGCGCCGGCCGGCGAGATGGCGATTTCGGTGGTGCTGCCGCCGCCGTTCTTCCACGGCGCGGCACGCAGGCTTGCATACTGGATCAGCTGGGTCATCGGAACTCCCTCAGTTCGGCCAAGGTCTGCTTGAAGCGCGCAGCGATCGCCTGCTGCGCCACGTGCTGCTGATTGCGCACTACCCACTGGCCGCCGACCATAACGTCCTTGACCAGATTATCGTTGCCGCTGAAGACAAAGCTGCCGAGCACTTCGTCCAGCGCCAACCCAAACATATTCGGATGCGCATCGTCCAATACCACGATGTCGGCGCGATGGCCCGGCGCCAATGCGCCTACCGGCCGTCCCGCCGCCTGCGCTCCGCCGCGCAAGGCGCCCTGCCACAGGAAGTCCGCCACATTGCGCTCGCCATCGGACACCGCGATGTTGCGGCGCTGATGCTGCAGGCGCTGGCCATACTCCAGCCAGCGCAGTTCTTCCACCGGACTTTGCGACACATGACTGTCGCTGCCGATACCGAAGCGGCCGCCCTGCGCCAGGAAGCGCTCCAGCGGGAACAGGCCGTCGCCGAGATTGGCTTCGGTGGTCGGACACAGTCCAGCCACCGCGCGGCTTTGCGCAATGCCGCCGACTTCATCGGCCGTCAGGTGCGTGGCGTGAATCAGGCACCAGCGCTGATCGACCTCCAGATTCTCCAGCAGCCACTGCACCGGGCGGCGCCCGCTCCATGCCAGCGACTGCTGCACCTCGCCCTGCTGCTCGGCGATGTGAATATGCACCGGCCGCTGCCTGGGCAATGTCGCCAGCACTTCGCCGATCTGCGCCACCGACGCCGCGCGCAGCGAGTGCGGCGCCATGCCGACTTCAACCTGCGCATCGCGCTGCGCTTCCAGCGCGTCCACGACGCGCAACACGTCCCGGGCATCGGTCTTGAAGCGCTGCTGCTCCGGTTTCAGCGCCTTTTCGCCAAAGCCGGAATAACTATACAACACCGGCAGCATGGTCACGCCGATTCCGGCCAACCGTGCGGCGGCGATGACGCGCTCCGCCGTCTCCGCCGGACGCGGGTACATGGCGCCGTCCGGCGCCCGCTGCACATAGTGGAATTCGCACAAGGAAGTATAGCCGTGACGCAAGCATTCGCTGAACAACTGCGCGGCGATCGCTTCGATATGCTCGGGCGTGATATTGCGCGCGAAGCGGTACATCAGGTCGCGCCAGGTCCAGAAGCTGTCCTGTGTTTTGCCAACTGCGTCGCCGGCCTTCTCGGTGCGGCCGCCCAGCGCGCGCTGAAAGCTGTGCGAGTGCAGGTTGATCATGCCCGGCAGAGCGTACTCGGCCACCGCCACACCCGCCGGCGCGACGGCCGCCGGCGTCACCGCCGTGATGGCGCCGCCCCCGTCCCACTCGATCAGCACATCCCTGGTCCAGCCGCCGGGCAGCAGTGCATGATGCGCAAACAGCTGACTCATGTCCGCACCCAGTCGGCGGCGGCCTGCATCATCGCGCGCAGCGGCTGTTGCACCTGCGCGGCCAGATCGGCGCGATAGCCATACGGCGCCTCTTCATCCATATAAGTGGACTGGCACATCTCCAGCTGAATCGCGTGGATGCCCTGCGCCGGCTCGCCGTAAAAGCGCGTGATATGTCCGCCCTTGAAGCGGCCGTTGACGGCGACGGTGTAGCCGCCATCCACCCGCGCCGCCACTGCCTCGGCCAGTCCCGGCGCGCAGCTTTTGCCGTCCGCCGTGCCGAAGTTGAGGTCGGGCAGTTTGCCTTCAAAGAAGCGCGGCACATGCGAAGCGATCGAATGCGCATCCCACAGCAGCACGCGGCCGTGCAGCGCCAGCAGGCGCTCCAGCTCCAGGCGCAGTTGATCGTGGTACGGCTTCCAGTAAGCCTGCAGGCGCCGTTGCACCTCCGCCTCGTCCGGCGCGCGGCCTTCGAGGTAGAGCGGCTCACGATGGAAAGTATCGAGCGGGCACAGGCCCGTGGTGTCCTGCCCCGGATACAGATTGGTGTTCTCCGGCGGACGATTCAGGTCAATCACATAGCGCGACCAGCGCGCCGACAACACCGACGCGCCCATCTCGCCCACAAAGTCGTACAGGCGCAGCAGATGCCAATCGGTGTCCTGCCTGTCGATGGCGGCCGGGGTCATCGCCGCCAGCACTTCGCCCGGAATCTCGGTGCCCACATGCGGCATGGACACCAGCAAGGGAATGCTGCCTGCTTTGAACTGATAATCCATGCCGGTTTCTCCTTACGGATGCAGTGCCGTGAACAGCTGTTTGCACGATGCGCTCAACTCGCCGCGCATCACCATGCCCTTGGCCGCCTCGATATCCGGTGCAAAGAAGCGGTCTTCTTCGTAGAACGGCACCTTGGCGCGCAACTGCGCATGCACATGTTCCAGATGCGGCGAAGTCGTCAGCGGACGATGGAAATCGATACCCTGCGCCGCCGCCAGCAACTCGATGCCGACAATCACCGCAGTATTCTGCGCCATATCATCCAGGCGGCGCGCCGCGTAGGTCGCCATGCTGACATGGTCCTCCTGGTTGGCGGAGGTCGGAATGGTATCCACGCTGCCAGGATGCGCAATCGACTTGTTCTCCGACGCCAGCGCGGCGGCGGTCACGTGGGCGATCATGAAGCCGGAGTTCACGCCCGGATCGCGCACCAGGAACGGCGGCAGGCCGGACAAGGTGGCGTCGATCAGCAGCGACACGCGGCGTTCCGAGATCGAACCGATTTCCGCGATCGCCAGCGCCAGCGTATCGGCGGCGAAAGCCACCGGCTCGGCGTGGAAGTTACCGCCCGAGACCACCACCGACAGCTCGCCATCCTTGAACAGCAGCGGATTGTCGGTCACCGCATTGGCTTCGATCAGCAGCGTGCGCGCGGCGTTGTTGATGATGTCCCAGCAGGCGCCCATGACCTGCGGCTGGCAGCGCAGGCAGTACGGGTCCTGCACCCGTTCGTCGCCGACCAGATGCGAGGCGCGGATCGCGCTGTCCGACACCAGCTGGCGGTAAATCGAGGCGGCGGCGATCTGGCCCGGCTGGCCGCGCACTTCATGCACGCGCGCGTCAAACGGCGAATCCGAACCCTTTGCGGCGTCCAGCGACAGCGCGCCGGCAACCATGCCGGCTTCCAGCAGGCGCTCGGCCATGAACAGGCCATGCAGCGCCAGCGCGGTCGACACCTGGGTGCCGTTGATCAGCGCCAGGCCTTCTTTCGCGGCCAGCACCACCGGCGCTATGCCGGCGGCTTTCAGCGCGGCGGCGGCATCGGTCAGCACGCCGTTGACGCGCACCTGGCCCACGCCCATGATGGCCAGCGTCATATGCGACAGCGGCGCCAGGTCGCCCGATGCACCGACCGAGCCCTTGGCCGGAATGGCCGGCATGATGCCGGCATTGTAGATGGCGATCAGCGTATCGATGATCAGCGGCCGCACGCCCGAATAGCCGCGCGCCAGGCTGCCGATCTTCATCAGCAGGATCAGGCGGCAGACCGCATCCGACACCAGCTCGCCGGTGCCGACCGAGTGCGACAGGATCAGGTTGCGCTGCAACTGTTCCAGCTTTTCATCCGGAATGCGGGTCTTGGCCAGCAGGCCGAAGCCGGTGTTGATGCCGTAGGCGGCGTCGCCCTTGGCGACGATGGCCTGCACGGCGGCGGCGGCGGCTTCAATCACCGGATAGGCTTCGGGCGCCAGCGACAGCGGCGCGGCGGCAGTCCATACGGAGCGCAGTTCGGCGAGCGTCATCGCGCCCGGTTTCAGTATCAGGGTCATAGCTTCATCACTTAATCATTGGGAGGTTCAGGCCATTGCGCTTGGCGCAGGCGACCGCGGTTTCATAGCCGGCATCGGCGTGACGCATCACGCCCGAGCCGCTGTCGTTGACCAGCACGCGCGCCAGGCGCCTGGCGGCGGCATCGGTGCCGTCGGCCACGATCACCACGCCGGAGTGCTGCGAGTAGCCCATGCCGACGCCGCCGCCGTGGTGCAGCGACACCCAGGTGGCGCCGCCGGCGGTATTCAGCAAGGCGTTCAGCAGCGGCCAGTCGGAGACGGCGTCGGTGCCGTCCTTCATCGCCTCGGTTTCGCGGTTAGGGCTGGCCACCGAGCCGGTGTCCAGATGGTCGCGGCCAATCACGATCGGCGCTTTCAGCTCGCCGTTGCGCACCATCTCGTTGAAGGCCAGGCCGGCGATGTGACGCTCGCCCAGGCCCAGCCAGCAGATACGCGCCGGCAGCCCCTGGAAGGCGATGCGCTCGCGCGCCATGTCCAGCCAGCGGTGCACCTGCGCGTGATGCGGGAACAGCTCCTTGATCTTGGCGTCGGTCTTGTAGATATCTTCCGGGTCGCCGGACAGCGCCACCCAGCGGAACGGGCCGCGCCCCTCGCAGAACTGCGGCCGGATATAGGCCGGCACAAAGCCGGGGAAATCGAAGGCGTTGGCCACGCCATGGTCGAACGCCACCTGGCGGATGTTGTTGCCGTAGTCGACCACTTTTGCACCCAGCGCCTGGAAATCCAGCATCGCCTGCACATGCACCGCGCAGCCGGCGGTGGCGGCGGCCTTCAGCTGCGCGTGGCGCGACACGTCCTGCTGCGCCGCCTTCCACTCGGCCACATTCCAGCCTTGCGGCAGGTAACCGTTGATCAGGTCGTGCGCCGAGGTCTGGTCGGTCACCATGTCCGGCACCAGGCCGCCGGCCCTGGCGCGGCGCACCAGCTCCGGCAGCACGTCGGCCGCGTTGCCCAGCAGACCGATGGAGACGGCGTCGCCATTGGCCTTGTGCTGCTTGATCAGCTCCAGCGCCTCGTCGATCGATGCCGCCTGCTTGTCCAGATAGCGGGTGCGCAGGCGGAAGTCGATGCTGCTTTGCTGGCACTCGACGGTCAGCGACACCGCGCCGGCCATGGTCGCGGCCAGCGGCTGCGCGCCGCCCATGCCGCCCAGGCCTGCGGTCAGCACCCAGCGGCCTTTCAGGTCGCCGCCGAAATGCTGGCGCCCCGCTTCGGCGAAGGTCTCGAAGGTGCCCTGCACGATGCCTTGGGTGCCGATGTAGATCCACGAACCGGCCGTCATCTGGCCGTACATGAACAGGCCCTTGCGGTCCAGTTCATTGAAGTGCTCCCAGTTGGCCCACTTCGGCACCAGATTGGAATTGGCGATCAGCACGCGCGGCGCGTCCTCGTGGGTCTGGAACACGCCGACCGGCTTGCCGGACTGGATCAGCAGCGTTTGATTGTCTTCCAGCTCGCGCAATGAAGCCAGGATCTGATCATAGCATTCCCAGTTGCGTGCGGCGCGGCCGATGCCGCCGTAGACCACCAGATGCTGCGGATGCTCCGCCACTTCCTTATCCAGATTATTCTGGATCATGCGATAGGCCGCCTCGGCGCCCCAGCTCTTGCAGGTGCGCCCGGGGCCGCGCGGCGCACGGATGTCGCGGCTGGCGTCATAACGAGGATCGTTGTCAAACAGGCTGCTCATGGGGGTCTCCGCTGCGATGAGTTGGAATCGTCACAGCGTAAGTTGTATAGACAACCAAGTCAACCCGTTTTCAGCGGCAAAAAGGGAATCCGACGGATTCCCTTTTATTTATTTGCGGCTATAAACCCGCTTGCCCCCCATCCAGGTCTGCAACACCTGGGTCTTGCCCAGCTGCTCAGGTGCGATCTTGAAGATATCGCGGTCTATCACGATAAAGTCGGCCCATTTGCCGGCCTCCAGCGAGCCGATGACGTTTTCCTGATGGGCCGCGTAGGCCGCATCCAGCGTGAAGCAGCGGAAGGCCTCGTTCAGCGTCATCGCCTGGTTCTTGTACCAGCCGCCGGCCGGCACGTTGGCGTTGTTCTGGCGCGTGACGGCGGCGTGCAAGCCCTCGAATGGATTCGGCGACTCGATCGGGAAATCCGAGCCACAGGCGATCTTCGAGCCTTGGTTGAGGAAGGTGCGCCATGCATAGGCGCCCTTGATGCGCTCATGGCCGACGCGCTGCTCGGCCATATTCTGGTCGGAGGTGGCGTGGGTCGGCTGCATCGACGGGATGATGCCCAGCTGCTGGAAGCGCGGGATGTCTTCCAGCGTCACCACCTGCGCATGCTCGATGCGGTGGCGCAGCGCCACGTTCTTGTACTGCGGGATCAGCTGCGCGTAGGCGTCCAGAATCTGGTGGTTGCCGGCATCGCCGATGGCGTGGATGTTGACCTGGTAGCCGGCCTTCATCGCCTTGTTCATCTTGGCGCGCATTTCGGCGTCCGGGTAGAACAGCAGGCCGCTGGTGGACGGCATGTCCGAGTACGGCGCCAGCAAGGCGGCGCCGCGGCTGCCCAGCGCGCCGTCCGAATACAGCTTGACCGCCGCCAGCGCATAGACATCGTTGGCGTAGGACTTCAGCGGACCGTCCTTGGAGAGCTCGTCGAAATCGGCGGCGGTGTCGCCGATCATCGCGTACACGCGGGTGGTCAGCTTGCCGTGGTCGGCGTAGTCGCGGTAGATATCGTCCTGCGCCACCTTGATGCCGGCGTCGTGCACGCTGGTCAGGCCGACTTTGGCCAGCGACTGCAAGGCCACATCCAGCGTGGCGCGCGCCTCGGCCGGCGTCGGCAGGGGCACCACCCGGTTGACCAGCTCCATGGCCGCGTCGACCAGCACCCCGGTCGGCTTGCCGCTGGCGTCGCGCTCGATCTTGCCGCCGGACGGATCCTGCGTCTCGCGCGTGACGCCGGCCATTTCCAGCGCCTTGGTGTTGACCCAGACCGCGTGGCCGTCGACCCGGTGCAGCAGCACCGGACGCTCGCCGACCGCCGCATCCAGCTCGGCGGCGGTGGGGAAGCGGCCCAGCTTCCAGTTCTCCTGGTTCCAGCCGAAGCCGACGATCCAGGCGTTTTTCGGATGGCTGCGGGCGAATTCCGCCACCGCGCGCACGGCGGCGTTGAGCGAGGTGGGGCTATACAGCTCGACGCCGGAGGCGATTTCGCCCAGTTCGAACACATGGCCATGGGCGTCGATCAGGCCGGGCAGCACGGTGCGGCCCTGGACGTCGATGTGATCGGCCTTCGGCAGCGCCGCCGCCGTCTCCTTCTCGCTGCCCACCGCCACGATGCGGCCCAGGTCATCGAACGCCAGCGAAGTGAAACGCTGCAACTGGCCGGCGGCGTTCAGCGTGTAGCCGTTGGCGCGGTCGATGATGGTGTCGGCATGGGCCGGCAGGGCCGCCAGCAGGGCGGCAAGCAACAGGGTGTGGCGCATCAGGTTCTCCATTCGGTGCAAGAGGCAGAGTGTATCAGGCAAACTGCGGGAATTCAGTTGCGGGACAGGTACAATGCAGGCTTCCAGCATTCTCCCATGTGAACAACCAGTGTCCAGCCGCCTCCTTTACCTCCGCCTGATCAAGGAATTCCGCCCTTACGCCTGGATCGCCGTCGTCACGCTGGTGGCGATCGGCGTGGCGGCGCTGACCGACGTGCTGCTGCTGAACCAGTTGCAGACCGTGGTCGACACGCTGGGACAGGGGCAGGCGCTGGGCATGGCCAAGGCGCCGGCGCACGGCGTGATGGCGTCGGTGCAGGCGCTGCTCGGCAAACTGGCGCCGCAGGGAGCGGCGCATGCCGCGTTGTGGGCGATTCCGGCGATGATCCTGGCACTGGCGCTGCTGCGCATGGTGTCCAGCTTCGCCGGCGAATACGGCGGCGCGTGGCTCAGCAGCCGGGTCCAGGCCAACCTGCGCGAAGTCATGTTCAGCCGCATCATGCGGCTGCCGAACAGCTATTTCGACCAGTCCTCGACCGGCACCACGCTGTCGCGCGTGGCGTTCGACGCCGCCCAGGTGGCGCAGGCCGGCCTGACCGTGTTCACCGTCGCCGTGCGCGAATCGGTGCTGGTGGTGGGCTACCTGATCACCATGTTCCTGGCGGACTGGCAGTTGTCGCTGTTCTGCCTTTGCCTGCTGCCGCTGGTGGCCGGCATCGTGGTCTTCGCCGGCCGCCGCATGCGCAAGCTGGCCGGCAGCGCGCAGGCGGCGATGGGCGAGCTGACCAACGTGCTGGACGAAAGCATCAGCGGCCAGCGCGTGGTGAAGATTTTCGGCGGCCAGAAATATGAACAGACCCGCTTCGATCAGGTGGTCAAGCTGAATCGTCAACTGGCGGTCAAACATGCCGCCACGTCGGCGCTGAATTCGGGCCTGATCATGCTGCTGATCGGCATCACGCTGTCGTCGGTGATCTACTTCGCGCTGCTGCGCAACCAGGCCGGCGCGCTGTCGGCGGGCGACTTTGTCGGCTTCCTGGTGGCGCTGCTGGCGATGCAGTCGCCGATCAAGAACCTGACCAAGATTAACGAGCCGATGCAGCGCGGGCTGGCCGCCGCCGCTTCGGTATTCACGCTGATCGACATGGAATCGGAGGCCGACCAAGGCCGGCGCACGGTGGCGCGCGCCACCGGCCAGCTGTCGCTGCGTGACGTCAGCTTCCATTATCGCGGCGCCGATGGCGCGCCGCTGGCGCCGGACGCGCGGCCGGCGCTGGACCGTATCTCGCTGGACATCGCCGCCGGCGAAACCGTGGCGCTGGTGGGCAGTTCGGGCAGCGGCAAGACCACGCTGGCGGGCCTGCTGCCGCGCTTCTACGACGTCAGCGGCGGCAGCATCGAGCTGGATGGCGTCGACCTGCGCGACTACACCATGACCTCGCTGCGCCAGCAGATCGCGCTGGTATCGCAGGACGTGGTGCTGTTCAACGACACGCTGGCGGCCAACATCGCCTACGGCGATGCGGCGCCGTCGATGGAGCGCATCGAAGCGGCGGCACGCGCCGCGCACGCGCACGAATTCATCCTGCGCCAGCCGGAAGGCTACCACACACCGGTCGGCGAAAACGGCCTGCGCCTGTCGGGCGGCCAGCGCCAGCGGCTGGCGATCGCGCGCGCGCTGTACAAGAACGCACCGATCCTGATCCTGGACGAAGCCACCAGCGCGCTGGACACCGAATCCGAGCGCCTGGTGCAGCAGGCACTGGAAGTGCTGATGCAAGGCCGCACCACGGTGGTCATCGCCCACCGCCTGTCGACGATCGAAAATGCCGACCGCATCGTGGTGATGGATGGCGGCCGCATCGCCGAAGCCGGCAGCCACGCAGCGCTGCTGGCGCAAAACGGCATCTACGCCCGCCTCTACCAAACGCAAAAAAGCGTACAAGCCTAAACATCGGGGTCAGTGCCGACATTCGGACATTTCGCGCGCGAAATGTCCGAATG
>CAUPXZ010000061.1:0-28694 GCA_963515135.1 uncultured Duganella sp.
AAAAAAATCGGGGTACGTACCGGCAATCCGCCCCGGGTGGCGGCTGGCCGGAACTGACCCCGATGTACTTAGCGGCTGCTGAACGCGACGCCGAGCAGCAATTGCGCGATCTGCAGCAGGATCAGCGCCACCAGCAGCGACAGATCCAGATTCCCTACCAATGGCACCACGCGACGGATAGGCCGCAGCAGCGGCTCGTTGAGCGCGCGCACGAACGGCGCCAGTGGCGCATGTGGATTGACCCAGCTGAAGATCGCCTCGATCACCAGCAGCGCCATGAAGCCGTACAGTATCCATTCCAGGAAGCGCTGACAGGCCGCCAGCAGCACGGCCGGCGCCGGCCAGCCGGCCAGGAATAGCACCGAGGTGGCCGCCAGCACGATCAGGAAGGCGCCGATCAGACTGGCCCAGTCATATCCGCCGACACCAGGCACGATACGGCGCAGCGGGCGCACCAGCCAGTCCGACAATTGAAAAGTGAACTGCGCCACCGACGACGGCGGCCGCACGCGGATCGCCTGCATCCAGAAACGCAGCAGCAAGGCTCCGCCCAACAGGACGGCGATGGCGTCGACAATCAACTTCAGAATACTAATCAGCACGGAACCCCTCCAATAAAAAAGCCGCTGTGTGATTGTCTCACACAGCGGCCATTGCCTCAGCAGGCTTCTAAGCGATTACGGCTTAGGAAGGGCGGGTGCTGGTTGGGAACGGCCATGCGGCGGCCGGAGCCAGTACGGTTTTTGCTGCTGGCGCTGCGGCCGGAGCGGCTGGTGCAGCTGCTGGCGCAGGTGCGGCTGCTGGTTTAGCGGCTTCCTTTTTCGGAGCAGCTTTTTTCGGCGCGGCTTTTTTCGCTGCTGGCTTGGCGGCTGGCGCAGCGGCTGCTGCTGGAGCTGCGGCCGGGGCGGCGGCTGGTTTGGCAGCTGGTTTGGCAGCGGCTTTTTTAGCGACCGGTTTTGCGGCGGCTGGCTTGGCTACTGCTGGTTTAGCAGCTGCAGGCTTAGCGCTCGACTTCGCAGTCGAGCCTTTAACTGGCTTTTTTGCTGCTGGCTTAGCCGCTACCTTTGCAGCTGGCTTAGCTGCTGCTTTTGCTGCTGGTTTTTTGGCGACAGCTTTTTTGGCTGCTGGTTTGACGGCTGCTTTCGCTGCTGGTTTAGCGGCGACTTTTTTAGCGGCTGGCTTGGCGGCGGTTTTAGCGACGACTTTTTTAGCGGCTGGCTTGGCAACAGCTTTCTTCGCTGCTGGTTTAGCGGCTGCGGCTTTTTTCACTGCTGGCTTGGCGGCGGCTTTAGCGACGGTTTTCTTCGCTGCTGGTTTAGCGGCTGCGGCTTTTTTCACCGCTGGCTTGGCGGCTGCCTTGGCGACGGTTTTCTTCGCTACTGGTTTAGCGGCTGCGGCTTTTTTCACTGCTGGTTTGGCTGCGGCTTTAGCGACGGTTTTCTTCGCTGCTGGTTTAGCGGCTGCGGCTTTTTTCACAGCTGGTTTAGCTGCTGGCTTGGCGGCAGCTGCTTTTTTCACTGCTGGTTTGGCTGCTGGTTTAGCGGCGGCTTTTTTCACTGCTGGTTTAGCGGCAGCTTTGGCTGCTGGCTTGGCGGCGGCTTTAGCGGCGACTGGTTTTTTTGCTGGCGCAGCTGCTTTAGCGGCGGCGGTTTTCTTTGCTGGTGCAGCAGCTTTCTTAGCTGCTGGTTTCTTAGCGGCGGTAGCCATATTTAGTTCTCCTTCATCGGGGATGGGAAAAATTCGTTTACAAGATTTAAACCCGTCCAACCCGGAATTGGGCCAGGCGAATTATTCATCGGCGCAAACCAGATGCGGTTTGCGCTAATGAATTCGGCACTAGCTGAACTGCTGCATCTCCTCACAAGTGCAGCGCTTCAGCCATCGATCCGCCCGCCTTCCGAAGCCGGAGCGGCGTGCAGATACAAATCTTGTCGCGACGTTTTGCGGTGGTCCGGGCGTGTACTCAGCTCCTGGAACCTGCGTCGCAGCCACGTCGCGATTTTCGTTTTCAAACAAAAAACCGCCCAACCTGAACTCAATCAGGAAAGACGGTTGAACAAAAACGGCGTGGGCTTGTGCATATCGGTGTGATTCTATATCCCGTATTCGGTCATCACTACGTGGTGCGTACTTCGAAAATTTCAACGCACTTTAAAACACGTATTTTCAAGTTCGTAAAGTACACGAAAACCTTATCGATGCGCAACCGGCACGTTAGAGATTCACGCGCTTTTTTGTCGACTTACGCTGGCCAACTCACATACGCATGCTGCTTCAACCTGCTCGTCGCTGCATCGCGCCTGCTTCACGCGCGCTCAATCGGGTTCGGGAAGTGCCGCGCGCATCGCGTCGGAAAAATCGCACTTCAAAGTAAGCCTTATGCTGCCTGGGTTTCTTCGATGCCGCCGTCGTCGGCTTGAAATTCGCGTCACCCGCTTCCGAATCCGAGAGCGCTTGCGCTTCGTCTGCGCGCCGCCACTGCTCAGTGTTTTTAATTCGTCGCGATTATGAGACAGAGTAAGGCGAATAGCAAGTGGAATACAGCGGTGTGCCGCATCGCGCCTGCGTTTTAGAGTGCGTGATCGAACGCGATGAAGATGAAGATCGCGGCGAACGCGATCACTTAAATCAGCGTTAAGGCGTGTGACTAAAGGCGGCGTTTGAAATCGACTTGGGCCCGTAGACGTTCGAGTGGTCGGGCGAGATCGCATCGCTCGATGGTCAAATGGCTGACCAGTTCCTCCCACGTGCACGTCATACAAATCGCGGATATGGTTATTCACGCGCTGACTGCGACGATGCATGCCCGGATAGCAGACCACTATCGAGTGAGCGTCGCCGTTTGTTTTCTAGTCGCTCGCGCGCCTCGGCCAGCGCAGCGCGAAGCTGGCGCTCCAACTCCACCTTTGGTGGGAGTTCAGTCCAGTACTCGGCGACGGTGATGCCATCCTTGTGCATCTGCAGCAGCTCGACCTGCTCGCGGCTGGACTCAGCACACAGGATCAAGCCGAGAGGCGACTCCTCGCCAGGTTGACGCTCAAACTTATCCAGCCAGCGGAGGTACAACTCCATCTGCCCCTTGTGCGCAGCCTTGAAACGCCCCAGCTTCAACTCAATCGCCACCAGCCGGCGCAGACGCCGGTGGAAGAACAACAGATCGAGGTGGAAGTCCTCGCCATCGATAATCATCCGCTTCTTCCGCTCGACGAAAGCGAAGCCGCTGCCCAGTTCCAGGATGAAGGACTTTAGCTGAAGCAGAATCGCAGACTCCAGGTCCGCCTCGTCATGACCGTCACGCAGACCGAGGAAGTCGAGAAAGTACGGATCCTTGAAAACTCCTGCGGGAGAAGACCCCGGCAAAGGTGGCGCCTCAGTACTGGCGATCAAGCGCCGCTCATAAGCTTTCCGCTCAATCTGCCTACGCAATTCCCTGACGCTCCAACATTCAGCAGCACTCTGCTGTGCGTAGTACATACGCGCCGCCTCTGACTTTATAGGGATCAAGAGCAAAAAATGTGTCCAACTCAATTGTCGCATCAGTGATGCGACAATTTCCGCGTTGGAAAACGCTTGAGTAAATTGCACCATCCGACGCAAATTGTTAGCCTCGAACCCTCTGCCAAACTCATGCTCCAGCCGTGCGCCCAAGCGCTTCATAAGTTGCGTCCCATACTGGGCTCGCTCTCCTGCCAGCACCTCTGTAGATAAACGTCGCCCGACTGACCAGTAAAGCTGACTCAGTTCTGCGTTGACGGTTGCCGCCAGACGCAGGCGACTGGAAGCAATGAGCGCGCGTAATTCCGCATGCAGAGACTCCAGCTCGCTCGTCAATACTGCATCTGTTTTATCCATGATCGTCCCCTCCGATTGTTAAACCAGAGTTCACTTTCGCCCCATCTCAGCAAACTACATTGATCTTAAACAGTAGTGCGAATGAATATTAAGGATTAATATATTAACTGTTAAAAGAAAATATTTAAGTTAACAGCCATGATATTCGACTTTACCTTATCGACTCCACAAGAAATCTGCGCCGAGCTTGGGCGGCGGTTGCGGGCGCGCAGGTTGATGCAGGAGTGGTCGCAGATGGAGCTGGCGCAGCGCGCCGGCTTGTCGGTGGGCACGATCAAGAATATGGAGGGCAAGGGCCAGGCGTCGCTGGAGTCCTTCGTGCAGGTGGTCGCCGCGCTCGGCCTGGTCGAGGATCTGGGGGAGCTGTTCCGCATCAAGATGGTATCCATCGCCGCCATGGAGCAGGCGGAAAAGGCCAACCGTCAGCGCGCGCCGCGCAAGCCGGCCAAATGAAACTGCTGACCGTCATCTATCGCGGCTGGGGCGAGCATTGGCCGCTCGGCACCCTGGCCGACAACGGTCACGACATCCTGTTCGAGTATTCGCCCGAGGCGCTGCGGCGCGGCATCGAGCTATCGCCGCGTCATCTGCCGCTACGGGTGATCGCCTTCGGCGGGGCGCCGCGCCACCAGCATCATCTGCCCGGTTTGTTCGCGGACTCGCTGCCCGACGGCTGGGGACAGTTATTGATGGACCGGCTAAGCGGTCAAGCTAGTCTCTCACCACTCGACCATCTGGCGTTCATAGGCGAGGATGGCATGGGCGCCCTGAGCTACCTGCCCGCCACCGCCCGCGAGCCGAAGCTGCCGCACGGGGCCGATCCGGATACGCTGATCGCGCTGGCCAGTGCCGCGCAAGCCATCGGCCGAGGCGAGGACAGCCCGCTGACCGGCCAACTCACCTTACTGGGCGCCGCGCCGCATGGCGCGCGTCCCAAGCTGCTGCTGTCCCTGCCCACGCCCGATGGGGGCGACCAGACCAACGCCGCCGCCCCACCCTGGCTGATCAAGTTTCCAGCCCACGATGAGCACAAGGAAGTCTGCGCCATCGAATACGTGTACAGTGAACTGGCCCGCGCCTGCGGTCTGGAGGTGCCGGAAACGCGCTACCTCGATCTGGACCGCCGCCTGGCCGCTTTCGCCAGCCTCCGCTTCGACCTCGAGGACGGCATGCGCGTCCCGGTGCAGACGCTGGCCAGTCTGCTGCAAGCCAACTTCCGCCTGCCATCGGTCGACTACAGCACCTTCCTGCGCGCCACCCGCCTGCTGACGCGCGACCAGCGCCAGGTGGAAGCTGCTTACCAGCGTTGCGTATTCAACGTCCTGTTTAATAATCGCGGCGACCACGCCCGCGCTTTCGCGTACCGCATGAACCGCAAGGGAGATTGGCAACTGGCGCCCTGCTACGGTCTGGAATTCAGCCACGGCCCTCTGGGCCGACACCAGATGCCCATCATGGGCGAGTGTCAGGTGCCGACGCTGGCCGACCTGCTGCGGCTGGCCGCCGACACCGCCGTCCCAGAACGCCGTGCCCGCGACATCATTGCCGGCATGGCCGCACAGGCTGGCCTGTTCGCCAGCCTGGCGCGCAAGGCGCCGATCCGGACGGGGACAGTCAAAACCATCGCCAGCATCATCGCCGCCAATCGCGAACGCCTGAAATGACAAAGCCCGGCATGAGCCGGGCTTTCATGGGTGCTACTAATATAGAGCGGGATTAGTCCCAGCTCAGCGCGCCGCCGGTCTGGTATTCGATGACGCGGGTCTCGAAGAAGTTACGCTCTTTCTTCAGGTCGATCATCTCGCTCATCCATGGGAATGGATTCTCTTCCTGGTCGAACAGGGTTTCCAGGCCGATCTGGGTGGCGCGACGGTTGGCGATGAAGCGCAGGTAGCCTTTGAACATGGTGGCGTTCAGGCCCAGCACGCCGCGCGGCATGGTGTCTTCGGCGTAGGCGTACTCCAGGTCCACCGCCTCCAGGAACAGCTGCTTGATCTCTTCCTTGAAGGCCGGAGTCCACAGCAGCGGGTTTTCCATCTTGATGGTGTTGATCAGGTCGATGCCGAAATTGCAATGCATCGATTCGTCGCGCAGGATGTACTGGTACTGCTCGGCGGCGCCCATCATCTTGTTCTGGCGGCCCAGCGCCAGGATCTGGGTGAAGCCGACGTAGAAGAACAGACCTTCCATCAGGCAGGCGAACACGATCAGCGATTTGAGCAGTTTCTGATCGTTTTCGATGGTGCCGGTGGTGAACGCCGGGTCGGTCAGCGTGTTGATGAACGGGATCAGGAACTCGTCCTTGTCGCGGATCGACTTGACTTCGTTGTATGCGTTGAAGATCTCTTGCTCGTCCAGGCCCAGCGATTCGACGATGTACTGGTAGGCGTGGGTGTGGATCGCCTCTTCAAACGCCTGGCGCAGCAGGTACTGGCGGCACTCAGGGGCGGTGATGTGGCGGTAGGTGCCCAGCACGATGTTGTTGGCGGCCAGCGAGTCGGCGGTGACGAAGAAGCCCAGGTTACGCTTGACCAGGCGGCGCTCGTCGTCGGTCAGGCCGTTCGGATTCTTCCACAGCTCGATGTCGCGCTGCATGTTGACTTCCTGCGGCATCCAGTGGTTGGCGCAGCCGGCCAGGTATTTGTCCCAGGCCCATTTGTATTTGAACGGCACCAGCTGGTTGACGTCGGTCTTGCCGTTGATGATGCGCTTGTCATCGGCGTTGACGCGCAGCGCGACTTGTTCAGCAGTGCCTTCGCTTTCGATTGCAGCGTGGTTGGCAGCTTGGTTGGCCGGTGCGGCCTCTTCGTCCCAGGACAACGACATATTCAATTCCTCTTAAATTCTAGCTATATATATTAGTACCGCTGTCGCCCCGGCGCACGCCGGGGCCCATACATACTCAGCATGGATTCCGGCGTTCGCCGGAATGACGGCTGTTATTGGCAAGCTTCGCATTCCTCGAAACCGTCGTCGCCTGGACGCAGGTAGCAGGCTTCGCCATCGGCTTCGGCTGCGGCCGGAACGGCTGCCACCGGCGCCGGAGCAGGTGCTGCAGCTTTGGCGCTGGCCGACATGCCGCCATCCACTGCCACCGCGTTCAGCGCGCCGGTCTTGGAGGTCGACTTCTCGGTGTGCGTGGCCGAGGTGGTACGCAGGTAGTAGGTGGTTTTCAGGCCACGCAGCCATGCCAGCTTGTAGGTCTCGTCCAGTTTCTTGCCCGAAGCGCCAGCCATGTAGATGTTCAGCGATTGCGCCTGGTCGATCCATTTCTGGCGACGCGAGGCGGCTTCCACCAGCCAGCTTGGCGACACTTCAAAGGCGGTGGCGTAGATATCGCGCAGGTCGTTCGGGATGCGGTCGATCTTGGCCAGCGAGCCGTCGAAGTATTTCAGGTCGGCGATCATCACTTCGTCCCACAGATCGCGTGCTTTCAGATCACGCACCAGGTAGGAGTTGATCTCGGTGAACTCGCCCGACAGGTTGGACTTCACGTACAAGTTCTGGAAGGTCGGTTCGATGCAAGCCGAGACGCCGATAATGTTCGAAATAGTCGCGGTCGGAGCGATCGCCACGCAGTTCGAGTTACGCATGCCGAATTTGGCGATACGCTCGCGCACCGGGGTCCAGTCCATGGCCGACGACAGATCCTGCTCCAGGTAGCCGCCGCGCTCATCAGCCAGCAGCTTGATCGAGTCCTGTGGCAGGATGCCGCGATCCCACAGCGAACCTTTGTACGAAGCGTAGTGGCCGCGTTCCTCGGCCAGCTCGGTCGACGCCAGGTAAGCGTAGTAGCAGACGGCTTCCATCGAGGTGTCGGCGAACTGCACCGATTCCATCGACGAGAACGGCACGCGCATCATGTGCAGGCAGTCCTGGAAGCCCATCACGCCCAGGCCGACCGGACGGTGACGCATATTGGCGTTACGCGCTTTTTCAACTGCGTAGTAGTTGATGTCGATCACGTTATCCAGCATGCGCATCGCGGTGCGGATGGTTTTTTGCAGCTTGACGTGGTCCAGCTTGCCTTCTTTCATGTGGGCTGGCAGATTGACCGAGCCCAGGTTGCAGACGGCAATTTCGTCCGGACCGGTGTTCAACGTGATCTCGGTGCACAGGTTGGAGCTGTGAACCATGCCGACGTGCTGCTGTGGCGAACGGATGTTGCACGGATCTTTGAAGGTGATCCATGGGTGGCCGGTTTCGAACAGCATCGACAGCATCTTGCGCCACAGGTCCAGCGCTTCGATCTTCTTGAACACGCGGATTTCGCCGGCGGCGGCCTTGGCTTCGTAGCCCAGATAGGCTTTTTCGAAGGCCTTGCCGACCAGATCGTGCAGGTCCGGGGTGTCGGATGGCGAGAACAGCGTCCATGCGCCTTTTTCCATCACGCGCTTCATGAACAGGTCTGGAATCCAGTTGGCGGTGTTCATGTCGTGGGTGCGGCGGCGGTCGTCGCCGGTGTTTTTACGCAGGTCCAGGAACTCTTCGATGTCCATGTGCCAGGTTTCCAGGTAGGCGCACACCGCGCCCTTGCGCTTGCCGCCCTGGTTGACCGCCACGGCGGTGTCGTTGACCACTTTCAGGAACGGCACCACGCCTTGCGATTTGCCGTTGGTGCCCTTGATGTGGGCGCCCAGCGCGCGCACCGGGGTCCAGTCGTTACCCAGGCCGCCGGCGAATTTCGCCAGCAATGCGTTTTCCTTGATGGCGTCGTAGATGCCTTCCAGGTCGTCCGACACGGTGGTCAGGTAGCACGACGACAGCTGCGAACGCAGGGTGCCCGAGTTGAACAGCGTCGGGGTCGACGACATGAAGTCGAACGACGACAGCAGGTTGTAGAACTCGATGGCGCGCGCTTCGCGGTCGCTTTCGTTCAGGGCCAGACCCATGGCGACGCGCATGTAGAACGCCTGCGGCATTTCAATGCGGGTGTCGCGGATGTGCAGGAAGTAGCGGTCGTACAGGGTTTGCAGGCCGATGTAGCCGAATTGCAGGTCGCGGTCGGCAACGATGGCTTTGGCCAGGCGTTCCAGGTCGAACTCGCCCAGTTTGGTGTCCAGCAGCTCGGCGGCGATACCTTTGGCGATGTATTGCGGGAAGTAGGTTACGTACTCGGCGGCGGCGTTGGCTTGCGCCACTTCCTTGCCGAAGACTTCCTTACGAATCGTGTGCAGCAGGATGCGGGCGGTCACTTGCGAGTAAGCCGGGTCCTTTTCCATCAGCGCGCGGGCAGCCAGGATGGCGGATTTGTGCAGCTCTTCGACCGGCACGCCGTCGTACAGGTTTTTCAGGGTTTCAGCGACGATGGCGTCGGCGTCCACGTGTTTTTCCAGGCCGATGCAGGCAGCGCCGATCAGATTGGTCACGCGCGACAGTTCCAGCGGCTTGCGCTCGCCGTTTTCCAGCACATTGATTTGCGGCGCGGCGATGGTGGTGGCGCCGGAGGCAGCCTTGGCGGCGCGGCGTTCTTCCATCTGCTTGGCGCGGTACAGCACGTAGGCGCGGGCGACGTCGTGTTCGCCCGAGCGCATCAGCGCCAGTTCCACCTGGTCCTGCACGTCTTCGATATGGAAGGTGCCGCCCGATGGCTGACGGCGCACCAGCGCGGTCACCACGTTGTTGGTCAGTTCTTCCACCAGCTCGCGGATGCGGGCCGAGGCAGCGCCCTGGCCGCCGTTGACCGCCAGGAAGGCCTTGGTCATGGCGACTGCAATTTTCGACGGTTCAAACGCGACGACCGCGCCGTTACGGCGGATGATGCGGTAGTCACCGAGCGCGCTGGCAGCCACGGCTGGGCTGCTGGCGGTGCTCGCAGCGGCCGCTGGTACCAGCGCTGGATTGATGGTGATGTCTTGAGTAGATTGCATTTAAGCTCCCCGGTTACAACGTGCAGTCATTGCTGCGCCGCGTATATGTTTAATAAGAATCAGTGTCACTGCAACCACTATATCTAGTGTCGAGACTAACTCGATCCACTGATTGTAGTAGCCGCTCAATACCCGTGCAAGGGGAAATTTTGTCTTTTACGGCAATTTTTCTATTGACTTTGCAGGAGGCCTTTTACCACGCGCAATCCCGCGATAGCGCTTACTAACGCGGGCTCATCCAGTGCCTTTTTATTAAGCAGACCGCGGTAAAAATCCCAGTCGAAACACGGCCCGGGGTCGGTTTTACGGCCCGGTGCGATGTGTTGGTGACCTTGCACATCCGTCAACGGATAGTGTCCCCGCAGCGCGATCGTCAGCGCCGCCAGCGCCTCGTATTGCGCCGGTTCAAACGGCACGACATCGCTGCCTTCGAGCTCGACGCCGAGCGAAAAGTCATTGCATTTTTCGCGTCCCAGGAAGCAGGAGCGGCCGGCGTGCCAGGCGCGATCGTTGGCAGAAACATACTGGATCACGCGGCCGTCGCGGCGGATAAAAAAGTGGCTGGAGACCTTCAGCCCGCGCAGGTCGGCGAACGAGGGGTCAACATTATAGTCGATCCGGCCGCTGAACAGGTCGGACACATGCGGCCCGCCGAAGCAGCCGAGCGGCAGCGAGATGTTGTGCACCACCAGCAGGGTGATGTCGGCCGGGTCCGGCCGGGCGTCGAAATACGGGCTGTCGTAGCGTTGCGCCAGCGGCAGCCAACCATCAAAAATGCTCAAACTTCAGGCTCCTGGATATTCAGCTTCTGCATCTGGTAGCGCAGCTGGCGGAAGCTGATGCCCAGCAGCTGCGCGGCTTGCGTGCGGTTGAACTGGGTCTGCGCCAGCGCCCGCAGGATGATCTCACGTTCCACCTGGTTCAGGTACTCGGGCAGGCTGCTGGGCAGCGAATCCGGATTCGGCGGCGGCACGCTGGACGCGGCCGGCAGCGGCGTCGGCAACGGCGCGACCGGTGCGGCAAGCCGCGCGCCCTTCAGCGACAGGTCGTCGACCTGGATCACGCCGCCGTTGGCAAAGGCCAGCGCCCGCTCCAGGATGTTTTCCAGCTCGCGCACATTGCCGGGGAAGGCATAGCCGCGCAGCGCCTCCAGCACGCCCGGCCCCAGCGTCGCCTTGTGGCCGGCGGCGCCCAGCCGGTCGAGGATGGCGGCGGTCAGCTGCGGCAGGTCGTCCGGCCGCTCGCGCAGCGGCGGCACGCTCAGTTCGATCACGTTCAGGCGATAGAACAGATCCTGGCGGAAGCCGCCCTGCTCCACGCATTGCGCCAGGTTTTTGTGGGTCGCACTGATAATCCGCACATCGACCGGCTCCTCGGCGGTGGCGCCAAGCTTGCGCACGCGCCGCTCCTGGATCGCGCGCAGCAGCTTGACCTGCATGGCCAGCGGCAGGTCGGCCACCTCGTCCAGCATCAGGGTGCCGCCGTTGGCCGCCTGGAACAAGCCTTCGCGCTCGTCGGCGGCGCCGGTGAAGGCGCCCTTGCGGTAGCCGAAAAACTCGGCCTCCATCAGCGCCTCGGGAATCGCGCCGCAGTTGACCGCGATGAAGGGCTTGCTCGCGCGTGCGCTTTGCGCGTGGATCGCGCGCGCCGCCAGTTCCTTGCCGCTGCCCGATTCGCCGTGGATGGCGATCGGCGCCATCGAGCGCGCCAGCCGGGCGATCTGCGCGCGCAGCGCCTGCATCACCGCCGACTCGCCGCGCAGCCGGCTGGCCGCTGCCGGCACCACCGGCGCTTGCCCGGCCGGCGCCGAGTTCAGCCGCAGCGCCGAGGTCACCATCAGGCGCAACTGGTCCAGCGCCACCGGCTTGGAGATATAGTCGAAGGCGCCGGCCTTGAGCGCGATCACCGCGTTGTCGGCGCTGCCGAAGGCGGTAACCACCGCCACCGGCGTGTTCTTGTAGGCGGCGGTCACCTCGCGCACCAGTTCCAGCCCAAGGCCGTCGGGCAGGCGCATATCGGTCAGCACCAGTTGATACTCGGTATCGGCCAGCAGCGCGCGCGCCTCGGCCAGCGAAGCGGCGCTGTCGACGTCCAGCCCCATTTTGACCAGGGTCAGCTCCAGCAGCTCGCGCAGGTCTGCTTCATCGTCGACCACCAGCACATGCGGAACACGCGGGGAACGAGCACTCATCAAGCAGCCTTTAAGGTGATTACGAATCGCCCGCTCAGCGACGGGCTGCCCTCGGCGCCGCCCTCGCTATTGAAACGATATTCATAATCGAGCCGCGCCTCATTATTCAAGCACAATTCCCGCGCCAGATACAGCCCCAGCCCGGTTCCTTTGCTGGATGTGGTGTAAAACGGTTCAAACAGGTGGGCGCGCACCTCGGGCGTGATGCCGGGACCGTCGTCCTGCACATGCAGTTCCAGCCGCTGCGCCGTATCGGCCGCGACATTGAGGCGGATCGAGGCCGGCCCGCCGCTGGCGTAGCGCACCGCGTTGCCCAGCAGGTTGAGCAGCACCTCGCGCAGGTGCAGCGCATCGAAGCGCACCCGCGTGCCGGGCGCCACCGCGACGCTGATGACCTGCGGCGCCAGGCTGTGCGTCTCGACGAACTCGCCGCGCAGCTCGGCCAGGAAGACATCCAGCGCCAGCGGTTCGCTGTTGGCCTGCGCCTTGCGCGACAGTTGCAGGATGTCCTCCACCATGCGGTTGACGCGCGCCACATTGTCGCCGACGATGGCCAGCAGGCGTTGCTGCATCGGCTCGCAGGCCTCCTCCGCCAGCAGCGCGGTGGCGTGAGCGATCGCCGCCAGCGGGTTGCGCACCTCGTGCGCGATGCTGGCGGTCAGCCGGCCCATCGACGCCAGCTTGAGCTGCTGCGCCTGATTCTCGATGTCGGTCACGTCCTGCAGGAAGATCACGCTGCGCTCGGCGCCCAGGCCTTGGGTGTCGGCAGCGGCGAAGCGGACTTTCAAGTGGGCGGTCAGCTCGCGGCGCGCGCTCCAGGCGGCGGCCACGCCTTCCAGCGCGGCGTCGCTGAACGGACGGATGGTCAGCACCACGGTCGCGCGGCCGCTGTCGGCGCGCCATTCGGCGTAAGCCTGCGCCAGCGGCGCCAGCGCCACCGCCGCCGACAGCTTGAATGTCATCTCCAGCCCCGCCAGCCCGAGCATCTGCTGCGCCGCCGGATTGCCGGCGTACACCCGGCCGTCCGGATCGACCACCAGGATGCCGTCGCCGATATTCGCCATCACCAGCCGGTTGACCGCCTGCTGCACGTTGATCTCGACGCCGCGCCGGCTGGCCAGCTCCTCCTGCCCGATCAGCTTGGCCGCCATGCGGTTCACCACCAGCACGGCGGCCAGGAAGGCGGCGCCGTACAGGCCGGCCTGCATCACATCGCGGTCGCTATCGGTGAGGAAGATTTGCCAGGTGCTATCGCCCAGCAGGAACAGCGTGACCAGCGAAGCGCAGAACAGCGCCACCACCAGCGGCGCCAGAATGGCCAGCCCGGCCAGCGGAAACAGATACAGGATCGCCAGCCCGCTGCGCATGCCGCCGCCGGCCAGGTACAGCAGCGAGATGATGGCCAGGTCGCAGGCGATCTGCGACAGCAGTTGCAGCACGAAGCGGCGCTGCGCCAGCACCGCCGACAACGCGAACAGCAGCGCCAGCAGCAGGTACAGCAGGCAGATTTGCAGGTAGAGACCGGCACCGCCCAGATAAAAACTACTGCGGTTGCCGAAGCTGAGATAGACCAGCAGCACCAGCGCGATCACCACCCGGGTGGCGCTCAGCGTCTGCAGCGACCGCCAGAAGGTTGCGCGCGATTCGGCCGTGAGGGCTTGCAGGCGCGCGATCATGACGCGCGGCGGAAATTACGCCGATGGCAGGGCGGCGTGCGCCGCGCTGCAATAATCACGGCCGCTGGCCTGCACCGTTTCCGAGGCCGGATAAAACACGCCGCAATGCGCGCATTGCAGCATCACTTCGGCGGCATTGGCGGCCTGGGCGGCGGCGCGCGCTTTGTAGGTCGGTTGTGGCTGCGGTTGCGGTTGCGCCGCCTGCTGTTGCTGGCGGAACTGGTCCTGATAACGCTTCTGCGCCTGACGGATCTTGCTGCGGATTGCAAAGATCACCAGCGCTGCCAATGCCAGCCACATTAAAAACTTCATCATGCCCAACCCTTATGTAACACCACTTCCAATACAAACCGGCTGCCGACATAGGCCAGCGCCAGCGTCGCGAATCCGGCCAGCGTGAAACTCAACGCGGTCTTGCCGCGCCAGCCGCGGAAGCGGCGCCCGGCCAGCAGCGCGGCAAACAGCAGCCACGACAGCAAGGTGAAGACCGACTTGTGATCCCATTTCAGCGCCTGGCCGAACAATTGTTCCGAGAACACGATGCCCGACAACACGGTCAGGCTCAGCAAGGTGAAGCCGAAGCTTATCATGCGGAACAACAGCTTTTCCATGGTCAGCAGCGCCGGCAACTGGTCCAGCGCGCCGGACAGGAAAGACTTCTTATCGGTGCGCGCATGCAGGCGCGACTCCTGCAACGCCATCAGCACCGCATGGAAGGCAGCCAGCGTCAGCGTGCTGTAGGCCATGGTGGCGACCGCGATATGCCAGCCGAACAGCGGCGACTTGCCGCCCAGCGGCACCAGGTTGCCGGGAAAAATGACTTGCAACGCGGCCGCCAGCGCGGCGCTCGGCATCACCAGGCGGCGCAGGCCGTCGAGGCTGAAGTTGCGGTTTTCCACCCAATACGCCGCCACCGACACCCACAGCGCCGACGACAGCATGGCGGCAAAGCCGAAGCGCAGCTCGCCGGTGCCGGCGATCTCGACCCACAGGCCGACGCCATGCAACAGCCAGGCCGCCAGCGTCACGCCGGAAATCAGTCCGCCCCGACGCGATGGCAGGGCGGCGCACACTATATACAGCGCGATGGCTGCGATAAGAGAATAGATCTGCATCCGTGCAGTTTACACCATCGCCTCAGTCCACGGCGGCCATGCGCAGCTCATCGTTATGATGGCGTTGCTGTTCTTCCATCACCAACTGCCCCAGTTCGCGCTTCAGCGCATTGAACTCGGCGGCGGCCGGATCGCGCAGCCGGGGCAAATCCACCAGGATGTCGCGCTTGACCGTGCCGGGGCGGTAAGTCATCACCACGATGCGGTCGGCCAGGTAGATCGCCTCCTCGATCGAGTGGGTGACGAAGATGATGGTCTTTTTCAGCTCGGCCCACAGGCGCAGCAGCTCGTCCTGCAGGTTGCGCCGGGTCAGCGCATCGAGCGCGCCGAACGGCTCGTCCATCAGCATGATCGGCGAATCAAGCGCCAGCACGCGGGCGATCGCCACCCGCTGGCGCATGCCGCCGGACAGGTCTTTCGGATAGCGGTTGCGGAAGTCCTGCAAGGACAGCATGGTCAGCAGCTGGTCGACCTTGGCGCCGATCTGCGCCTTCGGCTGGCCCTTGATCTGCAGGCCGAAGGCGACATTGTCGGCCACCGTCATCCACGGGAACAGCGCGTATTCCTGGAACACCATGCCGCGCTCCGGGCCGGGCGCCGTCACCAGCTTGCCGTCGGCGCTGATGCTGCCGGACGACGGCGGCGCGAAACCGGCCACCGCGTTCAGCAGCGTCGACTTGCCGCAGCCCGACGGCCCCAGCAGGCAGACGAACTGCCCTTGCGGGATCTCCAGGTTGATGTCCTTCAGCGCCACCACTTCCCGCTCGGCGGTCTGGAACACCTTGTTGACTTGCGAAACGAGGATGTGCGTCATCAGTTCTCCAGTCCGCGGTGCCAGCGCAGCAGATGGTTATTCAGCTTGTTCATGCCGACGTCGATCGCCAGCCCGATCAGGCCGATGCTGATCATGCCGGCGATGATCTTGTCCGACCAGAAGTATTCGCGCGCCTCCAGGATGCGGAAGCCGAGGCCGTTGTTGACCGCCACCATCTCGGCCACGATCACCACGATGAAGGCGGTGCCGATGCCGATCCGCACGCCGGACAATATATAGGGCACGGCCGCCGGCAAAATCACGCGCGTAAACATGGTGAAACCGGAAGCGCCCAGGTTGCGCGCCGCGCGGATATAAATGCCGTCCACCTGGCGCACGCCGGCGATGGTGTTCATCAGCACCGGGAAGAACGCCCCCAGCGCGATCAGGAACACCGCCGGCGGATTGCCCAGCCCGAACCACAGCATCGACAACGGGATATAGGCGATCGGCGGAATCGGCCGCACCATCTGCACCAGCACGTTGAACCAATCGTAGACCCGCTTGCTCATGCCCATCGCCAGGCCGAGCGGCAAGGCCAGCCCGCCGCCGATCAGGAAGCCGAGCACCACCCGGTACAAGCTACTCAGCGAATCGGTAATCAGCTCGCCTGAGAAGGCCCAGTGCAGCCAGCCGCCGGCCGCCGGGTCGTAGGGCGTTAATGGCAGCAGGTAGGCCACCCACTTCTCTGCCACCGCCAGCGGCGACGGCAGCACCTGCGGATTGACCCAGCCCATCGTCGCCACCGCCTGCCACAGCGCCACTACCAGGGCCGGCAGCACCAGGCCGATGCCGATTTGCCGCCACGACGTAGCGGCGGCCATTATTTGACGCCCAGGGTTTTCTTGGCGCCGTCCAGCAGGTCGGTCTTGACCCAGTCCCTGGCCAGCGGCGGCTTGCTCATGCGGCCGACGCCGGTCTTGACCATGACATCGGTGGTGATCTGGATATGCTCGGGCGTGATGTCGTAGCTGTACGGCGAATTGCCGATGGCGTCGTCGAAATCGTCCTTGGTGATCTGGTTCTTGAACACCACCTCGCGCACATACTTCTCGGCCACCGCCTTGTTCTCGATGAACAGCTTGGTCGACTGCACGAAGCAGTTCATGAACTTCTCGGCCAACGGCCGCTTCTCTTTATAGAACTTCTCGGTCATCACCATGGTGCGCACCGGCTCGCCGATCGGCGTATCGTACGGCTTCAGCATCTCGCTGCCGAAGCCCTTGTTGATGGCCTGCGAGGATTGCGGCTCGGACTGCATCATGGCGTCGATCTGCTTGCCCAGCAGCGCCTGATTCAGGTCGGCATAGGCCAGCCACACCAGTTGCACATCCTTGCCCGGCTGGTCGGCGAAGCTCAGGCCATTCTGTTGCAGTTCGGCCAGCAGCAACACTTCCTGGATGCCGCCGCGCGTGACGCCAACTTTCTTGCCCTTCAGCTCCTTGACGGATTTCAGCTTCAGGTCGGCGCGGCTGACCAGTTGCGCGCCGCCCTTGGCGAAGCCGGCCACCACATAGATCGGCGCGCCGCCGGCGCGGCCGGAGATCGCGGCCTCGGAAGCGGTGGTGCCGACGTCCAGCTCGCCGGCGATGATGGCCTGCATCACATCCAGCCCCTTGGCGAACACCCGCTCCTCGACCTTGATGCCGCATTTCGGCGCGATCTCCTTGATATAGGAGACGGCGCCGTAATGGGCAAACTTGAGGTTGCCAAGACGGACGACGTCCTGGGCCTGAGCTGAACCAAACACTGCGGTGATGACTACGGCACTGCAAATCGCTTTGAGTTTCATCCGTCTCTCCTTGGTGGTATTTTGGAAATAATACCAAGGAGTATTCCGCTTGCCTATCGGAGCTTTCCTAATCGCGTTACTGGCCAGCTTAACCGGCCAACTTAGCCGGCCAGCGCCACCACCGGGTCCAGTCCGGAGGCCTTGCGCGCCGGCATGAAGCCGAACACCAGGCCGGTGACCACCGCGCACCCGAACGCGCCGGCGATCGCGCTCAGCGAAAAGATCACCGGCACCGCCCACACCAGCAGCAGACCGGAAAACACCACGCCGACCACGATGCCGGCCACACCGCCCACCACAGACACCAGCACCGCCTCGGTCAGGAACTGGCGCAGGATGTCGCGCCGGCGCGCGCCGGTGGCCATGCGAATGCCGATTTCGCGGGTACGCTCGCGCACCGTCATCAGCATCACATTCATGACGCCGATGCCGCCCACCACCAGCGACACCGCCGCAATCAGGCTCAGCATCACCGTCATATTGTCCTGCGCGCGCGCTTCGGCGGCGATGGCGGCGGCGGCGTTGCCGATGCCGTAGTCGCGGATGCGGTGACGCTCGAACAACACTTCATCCACCGCTTTCTCCACTTCTGCCACGCGGCTGACGTCGGCGGCGGCCAGCACGGTATAGGTCGGCTCGCGCTGGCCGAACACGCGGATGCCGGCGGTGGAGAACGGCAGCAGCAGCACGTCATCCTGGTCCTGCTCGCCGGTCAGCGCGCCCTTGGCGCTCATCACGCCGATCACCTGGAACGGCACGTTGCCGATCAGGACGGTCTCGCCGACCGGGTTGGCGATGTCCGGCATCAGCTTCTGCGCCAGCCGTGCGCCGAGCACCGCCACAGTGGCCATCTCGCGTTCGTCTTCTTCGGTGAAAAAACCGCCGCGCGCCACCGGCCAGGTCTGGATGCGCGGTAATTCCGGGCCGGTGCCGCGCACATAGGTCTGCACATCGATATTGCCGTGGCGGACCACCTTGTTGCCGGTGACGTTGGGCAGCACATGGGCGACGCCGGGCACGTCGGCCAGCGCCTCCAGGTCGCCCAGCGTGATGCTGCGGCCGGGAATGCGCGAGCTCTCGCCGCGCGACGACATATATAAGAGGTTGGAACCGAATGCGCCCAGCTGCGCCATCACCTGCTGGCGCGTGCCCAGGCCGATGGCCAGCATGACGATCACCGAGGCCACGCCGATGACAATGCCGAGCAAGGTCAGGCCGGTGCGGAAACGGTTAATCCACAACACCCGCCAGGCGGCGCGCGCGGCGTCGGCCAGCTCGGACCACAGCGAGGCGCCGCTATCCAACCTGGCGCGCGCCAGATCCAGCGGCGGCAGCACGCCGCGCGCGGGACCGGCGGCGCTGCCAGCCGCGCCTGCGGCATCGGCCGCTGGGCCGGAATCGGCGACCACCAGGCCATCGCTGACCTCAATCACCCGGCGCGCCTGCGCCGCCACCTTGCGGTCGTGGGTAATCAGGATAATGGTATGGCCGGCATCGGCCAGCTCGCCCAGCAGCGCCATCACCTCGGCGCCGCTCTTGCTGTCCAGCGAGCCGGTCGGCTCGTCGGCCAGAATGATGCGGCCGCCGTTCATCAGCGCGCGCGCGATCGACACCCGCTGCTGCTGGCCGCCGGACATCTGGCTCGGCCGGTTGTCCAGCCGCCCGCCCAGTCCCAGCCGCTCCAGCAGCATCACCGACCGCGCATGCCGTTCGGCGGCCGGCATGCCGGCGTACAGCGCCGGCACCTCGACATTCTCGCGCGCCGACTCGGTGGCGATCAAATGGTAGCCCTGAAACACGAAACCGAACGCCTCGCGCCGCAGCCACGCCAGCTCGTCGGCGTTCATGCCGGCGACATCCTGGCCGGCAAACAGATAGCTGCCCTCGCTTGGCCGGTCCAGGCAGCCGAGCATATTCATCAGCGTCGATTTGCCGGAGCCGGAAGCGCCGACAATCGCCACAAACTCGCCCGCGCGAATCTCCAGATCGACGCCGCGCAGCACCTCCACCGCCGGCGCGCCATCCACGCCGCCATAGCGCTTGCGTATCCCGCGCAGCGCAATCAGCGCCGGCTTGCCGCCCTCGCCCTCCGCCGTCGCGCGCGGCAAGCCGAAATCGTCCGCCTCGCTCATAACTGGAACCTGCTGACGCCTTCCGCCACCTGCTCGCCGGTGACCAGCAACTCGCCCTCGCGCAGCCCTTCCAGCACCTCGCCGCTCAAACGGTTGCGCACACCGAGCTTGACCTCGCGCGTCTGCACGCTGCCGTCAGCGGCCATCACGCGCGCCGTGAACTGGCCGCGCCGGGCGCCCTCGCCGGTTACCGGCTTCAGCGCCGGCAGCGGCACCGCCAGCACATTCGTGGCCGCCGCCGTCACAAACACCACTTGCGCCGTCATCTGCGGCATCAGCTCGCCGTCGGCGTTATCCACCTCGAACAGCACCGTGTACAGAATCACCTTGCTGGTAGATGGCGCCAGCGCGGTGCCGGCATTGACGCCGCCAGCCACCGGCGGCGCCGGCAGCACCTGCCGCACCTTGCCGCTCCAGCGCCGCTGATCGCCGCCCAGCGTGGTGAAATACACCCCCATGCCCGGCCGCACGCGGCGCACATCGGCCTCCGACACCTCGGTCCACACCGTCATCGCCGCCAGATCGGCAATCCGCAGCAGGTTCGGCGTCTGATACGTCGCATTCAGCGTCTGCCCTTCGCGCGCATCGACGCTGACAATGGTGCCGCCCATCGGCGCATAAATCCGCGTATAGCCCAGGCGCGCCTCATCGGCCTTCAGGCTGGCCTGCGTCTGGTCGATCTGCGCCTTCAGATTGGCGATGCGCGCCAGTGCCGATTCCAGCGTCGCCTGCGCGATATCCTGGTCGCTGCCCGAGGTCGCATCATGCTCGGCCATCATGCGCTGCCGCTCATGCTGGCGCGTCGCCAGCCGGTGCTGCGCCTGCTGCTCGGCCAGTTGCGCGCGCAAGCCGGCCAATGCCGCGCGGCCGGCGTCAACCGTGGCCTGCTGCACGCTCGGATCTATCTCCGCCAGCAACTCGCCCTGCTTGACGCTGCTGCCGGGCGCCACATGCAGGCGCGTGATCTGGCCCGACACCTGCGCGCCGACGTCCACATAGCGCTGCGGCTGCAAAGTACCGATCGCCGTCACGCTGGCCTCGATACTGGCGCGCTTGACCGGCACCGTCTCATACACCACGGCCGGCTTGCGCAGCAGCCAAGCGCCAGCGCCGGCTGCCGCCAGCGTCAACACCACGGCCGCGCCGATCACGCTGCGGCGGGGAAAAGCTCGAAACATCCATCACTCCTTGAATAAGCGCACCGCCGCTGCGCCGCAAAAAAGCGGCGAACGACAGGCTGGCTACAAGGGAATGGCTGGCGAAGACGGAGACAGGCGGCGCGGAAAGCTACAAATAAGAATAATTCTCATTCTAACCGCAGTGTTAGCCTGCTGGCAATCAGCGCATGGCGGCACGCGCCCGTTCGATGCGATCTTCGCTGGCCGGGTGGCTGGACAGATAGTCGGCCATCTTCAGCCCGCGTTTCTGCTCGAACTCGTTGAGCTTCTCGAACACCTTCAGCAGATGCTCCAGCGGAATGCCGTTACGGCGCAGCATGGCGATGGCGTAATCGTCTGCGTCGCGCTCGGCGTCGCGCGAGTATTTCATGTCCACCAGCGCCGCCGGCGCCGTCGTCAGCAGCGACGACACGTCACCAAACAGCATCGCCGCGCTGGTGCCCACCACCGCGCCCTGGATGATGCGGCGCGTGATGTGCTTTTGCTGCAAATGGCCCAGCTCGTGCGCCAGCACGCCCATCACCGCCTCGTCGTCGTCCAGCAGCCGCACCATCTCGTCGGTCAGCACGATGTCGCCGGACGGCAGCGCGAAAGCATTGGGGCCGATGCGGCTCTTGCGAAACACCAACCGCCAGTCCGGCGCCTCGCCGTCGGCCGGCCGCAACTGGCGGAAGCGCTCGCTCAAGGCCGCCATGCGCTGCTCGGAAAACGCCGATGGCTCGAACATATGCTTGTCCAGCGTCGCCAGCACGCCCTGCCCCAGCTGGCGCTCCATGCCGGCCGGCATATTGCGCGCCAGCAAGTCGGCAGCCGCCGGCAGCACATACACATAACCGAAGCCGAGCACCGCCAGCGTGCCGACCGCCGCCGCCAGCGCGACGCGCCAGCTTTGCTGCAGGCGCACCACCCAGCTGTCGACATGACCGGTGCGGTGCAGCAGCGCCGCCAGCGCGCCGAGGTCGCGCACTTCCAGATAGGCGCCGTCGGGAAAGGTGATCTTGCGCAGCGCGTGCACGCTGCGCTCGGAAACGCGCAGTTCGCTCAGCGGGCTGTCGCGTTCGGCGTCGCCGCGCACCTGCGCCACGCCGTCGCACACCTGCAGCGTGACGCGGTGCAGGCGCGAACTGCGGCCGTCGAAATAGACGGCGTCGAGCGGTTGGCTGTCCATTACATCGACAGGTCGAAGTCCAGCAGGTCGGTCGCGCCCTCGCCGGTGGCGCCGACGCCATCGTTGGCGCCAGCAACAAATTCCTCCAGACTGCCGGCCGGCTGCAAGCTCAGCGACTCCAACCGGTAACGCTGCCAGCGCACCACCGCGAACGGCGTGAACAGGCCCAGCGTCAAGACAATACCCAGCACATTGGTGATCAGGATGCCGGCCACCTTGTGCCATTCCAGCGCCGACTGGAAGCGGTGGGGGCCGAGGCCGGTGTGGTTCCAGATCAGGTTCTGGATTAGCGTCAGGAATACCGGCACCAGCAGCGCCATGTACACATACACGCAGGCCATCACCGCCAGCGCCGTCAGCGGCGAGGACAGCAAAGTAACGCCGAACACCGCGCTGCCAACCGCAGCCAGCACGCCGCCTACCACTATCATCAGCAGCAACACTAGATAGCGCTGGTAGAAGCTGCCGACGCTGGCATCAAAGTTGAAATGCTGGACGCCGTAGCGGCTAGCGGTGTGCTGGAACTGCTTGATGCGCTGGTGCACAAACGGCAGCGCCAGCGTCAGCGACACCATGTACACGATGGGCAGCAGCAGGAAGTGGAAATAGGCCTGCTTCAGCGTGCCGTCGAAGCCGAAGCGGATGCCGCGATAACTGGTGTAATGCAGGCGGAACTTGAGGCTATTCAGCACCAGCCACGGCATCACCGCGCCCAGCAGCACCAGCATCACCACACCGGCCAGCGGCGCAATCTGGAACGCCAGGTTGTAGCCGACGATCAGCACCACCGCGATGATGCGGCCCTTGAGGATGGCCAGCGGTTTGCCGTGGTATTCAAAGCTGGCGCCGGCCAGCTCGGTGCACGCATACATATACTGGTTGCACCGCACCTTGGCCCAGGCCGAGTAAATGCCCAGCGTAACGATGGTCAGCAACAGGTTGACGATCCAGATACGGAAATACTCGCTGCCGCTGGCGTGGAACTTGATGCGCTGCGGCGCCAGATCGACCGCCGCCGGCGTGGCGGGTTCCAGTAACTGCTCCATACACAACTCCTGCTCATTAATTAGAAAACAATACATTGCCGGCAAAACAAGATGTTGTCAATGGGAAATTGTATTTTTTGGCAATGTATCAAATGCGTGAGCGGCGTAGCGATGCGGTAAAATGGCGACCATTGTCCGGCCGTGCGGCCGGCGCCAACACCAACCGATCGATCACCATGCTAGATAATCTGACTCAACGCCTTGCCAAGGTCGTCAAGACCATGCGCGGCGAGGCCCGCCTGACCGAAGCCAATACCGCCGAGATGCTGCGCGAAGTGCGCATGGCACTGCTGGAGGCCGACGTCGCCCTGCCGGCCGTGCGCGACTTCATCGCCCGCGTCAAGGAGAAAGCCCTCGGCGAGGAAGTGATTTCCTCGCTGTCGCCGGGCCAGGCGCTGGTCGGCGTGGTGCAGCGTGAACTGGCGACGCTGATGGGCGCCGATCTCGGCCCGGAAGCCGCGCAGCTGAGCTTTGCGCAGCAGCCGCCCGCCATCATCCTGATGGCCGGTCTGCAGGGTGTGGGTAAAACCACCACCGTCGGCAAGCTGGCCAAATACCTGAAGGAAGAGAAGAAAAAGAAAGTGCTGACCGTGTCGGCCGACGTCTATCGTCCGGCCGCGATCGCCCAGCTGCAGTCGGTGACCGGCCAGGTCGGCGCCGACTTCTTCCCCTCCACCGCGCAGGACAAGCCGGTCGACATCGCGCTGGCCGCGCTCGACTGGGCCAAGAAGCACTACCACGACGTGCTGATCATCGACACCGCCGGCCGTCTCGGCATCGATGAAGAAATGATGCAAGAGATCGCCGCAGTGCACAGCGCGGTCAAGCCGATCGAAACCCTGTTCGTGGTCGACGCCATGCTGGGCCAGGACGCCATCAACACCGCCAAGGCCTTCAACGACGCGCTGCCGCTGACCGGCATCGTGCTGACCAAGCTGGACGGCGACTCGCGCGGCGGCGCGGCGCTGTCGGTGCGTCACATCACCGGCAAGCCGATCAAGTTTGCCGGCGTCTCGGAAAAACTGGACGGCCTGGAAGCGTTCGACCCGGCGCGCATGGCCAACCGCGTGCTGGGCATGGGCGACATCCTGGCGCTGGTGGAAGAAGCGCGCAAGGGCGTCGACGCCAAGGCCGCCGCCGACCTGGCCAACAAGGTCAAGTCCGGCGGCAAGTTCGACATGAACGACTTCAAGGCGCAACTGGGCCAGATGAAGAAAATGGGCGGCATGGCCAGCCTGGTCGACAAGCTGCCGGCGCAGTTCCAGCAAGCCGCCGGCAACGCCAACATGGACCAGGCCGACAAGCAGGTGCGCCGCATGGTCGGCATCATCGACTCGATGACGGCGGCCGAACGCGCCAAGCCGGAGCTGATCAAAGCCACCCGCAAGCGCCGCATCGCCGCCGGCGCCGGCGTCCAGGTGCAAGAGGTGAATCGCATGCTGAACCAGTTCGAACAGATGCAAACCATGATGAAAAAGCTGTCGGGCGGCGGCATGATGAAGATGATGCGCTCGATGAAGGGCATGATGCCGGGCCTGCGCTAAGCGGCCCAGGCGCCACTGAATGAGCATTAACACACGTAAACGCGGCGCCAGCCCGGTGTTTACGTGGTGTTTCCGGGAAAAAACGCGAAAAACACTTGCGTACGAGTTAAATCCCCACCAATATTACCCGGTGCGATCAATTGCGCAATTTTCTATGTGTTCGTTAAGGAGGCTCGAATATGGCAACAGCCAAAAAAGCAGCACCAGCTAAGAAACCGGCGGCAAAGCCTGCCGCGAAGAAAGCAGAAGCACCTGTCAAAGCAGCAGCAAAACCAGCAGCGAAGAAAGCGCCAGCCGCACGCAAGCCGAACGCCGCCTTCATGAAAGAATTGACGCCATCCGCCTCCCTGGCTGCCGTCGTTGGCGCCGCACCTTTGCCGCGCACCGAAGTCACCAAAAAAGTGTGGGATTACATCAAAAAGCACGACCTGCAAGACCCGACCAACCGTCGCAACATCAATGCCGACGACAAGCTGAAAGCCGTCTTCGGCGGCAAAGCCCAGGTCTCGATGTTCGAAATGACCAAGCTCATTTCCGACCACCTGAAATAAAAGCGCTGGGGGTCAGTTCCGGCAATCCGCCAGATGGCGGGTTGCCGGAACTGACCCCGGTTTTTATTTCCAGTTATTCCACGCCTTCAAGACCGCGTTCGGGTAGTCCGGCTTGCCGCGACTGCCGTTGTAGCGCCCCAGCGCCAGATACAGATTGCCGGCCTCCAGGTCGAGGTACAGGCGCAGGATCGAGCAGCCGTAGCGCAGATTGGTCTGCATATCGAACAAGGCCCGCCGGTTGCGGTCGCCGATCACATTGGTCCAGAACGGCATCACCTGCATATAGCCGCGCGCGCCGGCGATGGATACCGCATATTTGCGGTAGGCCGACTCCACTTGAATCAAACCCAGCACCAGCCCCGGATCGAGCCCGGCGCGGCGCGCCTCGTACCACACGGTGGCAAGGAATTCGCTGCGGGTCTGTTGGTCCGGCAGTTTGCGCTGGAGCCGGTAGGACATGGTCTCCAGCCAGTTCTGGTAACGCGCCTGGTCGGACGGATTGCGGAAACTCGGCGTTGGCGGCGTCGCATCCTTGATCGCGTTCGACAGCGCCAGCCGCACCGCGTCGGCCAGCGCTTCTTCCTTCTGGTTGCCGGCCAGCGCTGGTACAGCGGCCAGCGCCAGCAGCAATGCCGCCCACGCCCGCCACCGTCGCGCCGTCATCACTGCGCCAGTTTGCCTTTGATGAAGGCCAGCGCTTCGGCCACCGGCACGGCGGTGGCTTCGCTGTCGCGGCGGCCCTGGTATTCCAGGTTGCCTTCCTTCAGACCACGGTCGCCGATCACCACGCGGTGTGGCACGCCGATCAGCTCCCAGTCGGCGAACATCTGGCCCGGGCGATGACCACGGTCATCGACGATGACGTCGATACCGGCCGCCAGTGCCTCGGCGTACAGCTTTTCCACCGTCTCTTTGACCGCTTCGCTGCGGTCCATGCCCATCGGGCACAGCACCAGCTCGAACGGCGCCAGCGCGGTCGGCCAGATGATGCCCTTGTCATCGAAGTTCTGCTCGATCGCCGCGCCCAGAATACGGGTGATGCCGATGCCATAGCAGCCCATCTGCAGCGGCGCCGGTTTGCCGTTTTCGTCCAGGAAAGTCGCCTTCATGGCTTCCGAATACGCGGTGCCCAGCTGGAACACGTGGCCGACCTCGATACCGCGCTCGATCGCCAGCACGCCCTGGCCGTCCGGCGACGCATCGCCCTCGACCACATTGCGCAGGTCCAGCACCAGCTCCGGCTCGGCGCAGTCGCGGCCCCAGTTGGCGCCGCTGTAGTGATAACCGGCGTCATTCGCGCCGCAGACGAAGTCCGCCATGTTGGCGACCGTGCGGTCGGCCACCACGGTGACCGGCGCCTTGGTACCGATCGGGCCCAGATAACCCGGCACGCAGCCATACACTTCGGCGATCTCTTCTTCGGTCGAGAAACGGTGCGCGGCCAGGCCCGGCACTTTGCCGACCTTGACTTCGTTCAGTTCATGGTCGCCACGCAACAACAACATGAAATACTGTTTAGTCACTTTGCCGTCTTTTTCGTTTTCAACGGTCAGCGCCAGCGTTTTGACGGTCTGCGCCAGCGGCAGCTTCAGCTGCTCGGCCACCAGCTCGCACTTGGTGGCGTTTGGCGTATCCACCTTGGTCAGCGCCTGCGCGGCGGCGGGACGGCTGGCGTTGACTGGCAAGGCCTCGGCCGCTTCCATATTGGCGGCGTAGTCCGAGGTCGGGCAGTACACCACCGCGTCTTCGCCGGTGCTGGCAATGACGTGGAATTCGTGCGAGCCGGTGCCGCCAATTGCGCCGTTATCGGCTGCTACCGCACGGAACTTCAAACCGAAGCGGTTGAAAATACGGACATAGGCGTCATACATGACCTTGTACGAGGCCTGCATGCCGGCCAGGTCGCGGTCGAACGAGTACGCATCTTTCATGGTGAACTCGCGGCCGCGCATCAGGCCGAAACGCGGGCGGCGCTCGTCGCGGAATTTGGTCTGGATGTGGTAAAAATTCAACGGCAGCTGGCGGTAGGATTTGATCTCCGAACGCACCACATCGGTGATCACCTCCTCGGCGGTCGGCTGGAACGCGAATTCGCGGCCGTGGCGGTCCTTGATGCGCAGCAGTTCGGCGCCCATCTTGTCCCAGCGACCGGTCTCTTGCCACAGCTCGGCCGGCTGGATCAGCGGCATCAGCAGTTCGATGGCGGCCGATTGATTCATCTCTTCGCGCACGATGGCTTCGACCTTGCGGATGATCTTCAGGCCCATCGGCATGTAGGTGTAAATGCCCGAACCGAGACGTTTGATCATGCCGGCGCGCATCATTAACTGATGGCTAACGATCTCGGCATCGGAAGGAGCTTCTTTAAGCGTGGAAATAAAAAAACGTGACGCGCGCATACGGTGAATTCTTTTTAAAAAGAGAGAGTTATAATCAACCTAATTTTAAAGGATTAGCTGGCTGATGCACCCATACTTTATACAAATGCGTTCAAATCAGGGCTCTCCGGCTGTTTTCGTACCGCGAAAACCGTGCCGGCGTGCCGTTTTGTGGGCAAAAAGATAAGATAGGGAGCTAAGCCGCAGAAAGTTTGAGGTGCAATATGCTCGATCGTGAAGGGTTTCGGCCCAACGTCGGCATCATCCTGCTGAACGCCCAGAACGAGGTGTGGTGGGGCAAGCGGGTGCGCGAGCACTCATGGCAATTTCCGCAAGGCGGCATCAAATATGGGGAGACGCCGGAGCAGGCGATGTATCGCGAGCTGGAAGAGGAAATCGGTCTGCGGGCCGAGCACGTCAAGATCGTCGGTCGCACCCGCGACTGGCTGCGCTATGAGGTGCCGGACCATTTCATCAAGCGGGAAATCCGCGGCCATTACCGCGGCCAGAAGCAGATCTGGTTCCTGTTGCGCATGTGCGCGCGCGACAACGACGTCAACCTGCGGCTGACCGACCACCCGGAATTCGACGCCTGGCGCTGGCACGACTACTGGGTGCCGCTGGACGTGGTGATTGAATTCAAGCGCGACGTCTACCAGCGCGCGTTGCAGGAATTGTCGCGCTTCCTGACCTGGCCGGCCAACGGCCACGAGCGGCGTCACCACGGCTCGCGCTACCTGCGCCAGCCGCACGCGCCGCGCAACGGCGCCACGCCGGCGCCCAAGCCGCTGCCGCCGGACGCCGACGACTGCGGCTGCGCCGAACCGGTAGCCGAGCAGAAAAACAGCGCATGATGCGCACAGCGGGACCGTCTGACGGTCCCGCTTTTTTTTCCGTACAATGGCGCCCTATGTTCAATCCCTCTTCCGACGACGTCCGCCGCTTCTTCTGTGCAGCCTACCGCAAGCAGCGCGCCAACGACATCCTGACCCCGCTCGAAACCATGGCGGCCGACTGGATCCGCCACCATCCCGAATACCACGACGTGCTGGCCGACGTCGACACCGCCCTGACGCGCGACTACCAGGTCGAAGGCGCGCAGGCCAACCCCTTCCTGCATTTGTCGATGCACCTGTCGATCGACGAGCAGATTTCGATCGACCAGCCGCCCGGCATCCGCGCGCTGGCCACCGCGCTGACGCTGAAGCTGGACGACGCCCACGCGGCGCAGCACGAAATCATGGAATGCCTGGGCGAGATGATCTGGAACGCCCAGCGCACCGGCACCCCGCCCGACGGCGCCGCCTACCTCGAAGCCATCCAGCGCCGCCTCTGAACTTCGGGGTCAGTGCCGACATTCGGACATTTCGCGCGCGAAATGTCCGAA
>CAUPXZ010000062.1:0-28172 GCA_963515135.1 uncultured Duganella sp.
GCGCGCAGCAGCGCTGGCGGCGCGCCACGCGGCAACGGCGGCGGCAACGCCCCACGCGCCGCTGCCCAGCACCGCTCCGGCGGCCGCGGCCGCTAAAAAAACGGGGTCAGGTCTGACTTTCGTACATGGGCTCGTGTACGATAGGTGGACCTGACCCCGGAGTTGTATCGCCATGCCCAAGTTTGCCGCCAATCTGTCGATGTTGTACACCGACGTCCCGTTTCTTGACCGTTTTGCCCTCGCACACGAGGCTGGCTTTGAAGCGGTCGAATTTCTCTTCCCCTATGCTTTCGCCGCACACCAGATCGCTGAACGGCTGCGCCGTTATCAGTTGAAGCTGGTGTTGTTCAATCTGCCGGCCGGCGACTGGAATGCCGGCGATCGCGGCATGGCTTGCGATCCGCGCCGGGTCGAGGAATTCCGCGAAGGCGTCGCTGCGGCGCTGGAGTACGCTAGCGAACTGGGCGTGTCGCAAGTGCACTGCATGGCCGGCAAGCTGCCGGGCGGCTTGGCGCCGGAACTGGCGCACGCTACCTATGTCGACAATCTGCGCTACGCGGCGGCGCAACTGGCGCCGGCCGGCATCAACCTGCTGATCGAGCCGATCAATCACTTCGACATGCCCGGCTACTTCCTCAACCGCAGCCGCCAGGCGCTGGATATCATTGCCGAAACCGGCTCGCCGAACCTGTTCCTGCAGTACGATATTTATCACATGCAGCGCATGGAAGGCGAGCTGTCCAACACCATCCAGGCCAACCTGGCGCTGATCAAGCATATGCAGATCGCCGACACGCCCGGCCGCCACGAGCCCGGCAGCGGCGAGATCAATTACCGCCACCTGTTTGCCTTCATCGACCAGCTTGGCTATGACGGCTGGCTCGGCTGCGAGTACATTCCGGCCGCCGACACCAATGCCGGCCTCGGCTGGCGGACTGCGCTGACCAGCTAGTCTGCGCTGGCGCAACACGCGCCGTCCCACCCCGCGCCACAATCATCTCACTCAACCGTGGGGTGCTCCATGAACCGTCTCTATCCGCTCCTCTTGCTGCTGGCCGTGCTCACCGGCTGCGCCAGCAGCACGCCGCGCATGGCCGCAGTGCGCACTTTCGCCGCCGACGCGCCCAAGCTCGGCGCCTACCACGAGCTGACCGAACGCTACCGCCACACGTACCAGCGCCAGCAGCCTTTCATGTATCCGGCCGCCGACGCCCGCGAGCAGCAGCTGGACGCCCGACGCCAGCAGGCCTGCGACGATTTCGTCAAGCTGCAATATGGCCTGCAGGCGTATATGCAGGCGCTCGGCAAGCTGGCCGGCGACAGCCAGTACGATCTGGAGGACCAGGTCAAGAACCTCGCCACCGGCATCAAGGCCTGGCCCGACACCGGCCTGGAAGACCGCCACGTCAACGCCTACGCCGGCCTGACGCGGCTGGCGGCGCGCGCCTGGACCGGGCCGCTGCAGGAGCACACGGTCGACCAGATGCTGCAGGAAGGCCGGCCCGCAGTGCAGCAGGTGCTGGACGCCATGCGCACGCTGCTGCGCCTGTACAGCAAGTCCAGCGACAACGAGGAAGATCTGGTGCTCGGCATGCTGGAATCCGAAATCCCCTTCCTTGACGCCACCCGCGACCGCCTGCTGCTGGCGCTGGCCAAGTCGCGGCAACAGGAGAAGCAGGCCGAGTTCCGCCTGATCGGCCTGCGCTTCACGCTGGCGCGCAAAAATCTCGACCTGATCGAGCAACGCCACCGCGCGCTGCTGGACACCCTGCCCGCGCAATAAGGAGCCACCATGTCCGACCCGCAACAGCAAGCCCTGTCCGAAGCGCTGGCCGATCAGTTGTCGGCCAGCGCCGACGCGCTGCACCGGCGCCTGATGCGCGCGCTGCGCCAGCCCGCAGCCGACGGCGCCCTGCCCGGCCTGTCGCAAGCCGCAGCGCAGGCGCTGTTTGAAAGCGAGGTGCAGCTGCGCCAGCGCGCCAACCGTCTCTACCTCGATGCCGCCGTGCTGGCCGGCGGCCAGCTCGCTCCTCAGCAGCGGCAACTGGCGGAGCTGGCCGCGCGCGCCGCGACCATCATCGCCGGCGTCGACCGCGTCAAGGATCTGCTCGATCTCACCGGCGAGCTGATCGGCGCCGGCGCAGCCGTCGCCAGCGGCAAGCCGGAGCGCATTTTGCCGGCCCTGGAAAAACTCAAGCACCACATCGAAGCAATGTAGAACGATTCGCCGCCGCGCCAGTCCAACGCCCAAAGGAGCATGCGGCATGAACCAACTGGACAAGGAACAATGGCATCTCTTGCAGGCGCGCCTGGAGCAGGCCGGCGTCGCGCTGCTGAGCCAGCTTGCAGACGATCTCGACCGCAGTACCGACCTGCGCACGCCGCTGCCCCATCAGGCGGAAGCCTCGCCGGCCGACAACGCCAGCCAGCGCACGCTGCACGCCGCCGTGCACGAAGCGGCGACGCTGACGGCGCGCCAGCTGGCGCATGTGCGGCGTGCGCTGGCCAAGTTCGATGACCAGAGTTATGGCTGGTGTGAACACTGCGGCGCGGCGATCGGCTATTCGCGCCTGAACGCCCACCCCGAGGCGCGCTTCTGCATCCGTTGCCAGACGCGGCTGGAACAAGCCAGCCGCTAGTCGCCGTTCAGCCAGGGCTGGCTGCGGATCTTGGCCACCTGCCGCTGCGCCATCAGGCGCCACAGCTGCAGCGCATCGGCCTGCCGGGCAACGGTCATGGTGCGCGGCGAGGCCAGCGCGATTTCGCAATCGCGGTCCGACCATTCGGCAAAGCGCACCGCGCCGTCGGCCGCCACTTCCATCTCGTACATCAGGCCGTCGTCATAGCCGAAACGCAGCACGGCGCTGCCCGGACCGCCCTCCGGACTGGCCACCTGGCCGCTATAGACGTCGGCCAGCGCGGACGCCAGCTGGGCCTCGGACGGCGCCGATACGTCGCGTCCGTCCGGACGTGTGAGTACTAGCCATGCCTGCGTCATTGCCGCCTCCGCGTTCGGGATGATGTCGTGCGACTATCATACCGAAAATTGCCCTGTGCGCAGGCATAGTCTCGGATAAGCAACAGCGCCAGCCAAATGACAGATGGCCAGCCAGCCCGGTTGCCAGGCCTTACACCGGCACCGGCAGCGAGTTCGGATCGAAATCCTGCCAGTCGCCGGCGTGGATGCTGCCCTCGGCGCGTTCCATGTTGCGCGCGCCGAGCCGCTGCAGGATGTCCACCGCCTTGCCTTCCTGCGCGGCGTCGTCCACCGCGACCGCGATCAGCATGCCGGCCTTGCGCGGCGGCCGCACATTGCTGCCATCCTCGTCCGGCTCGCCGCGCTCCTTCATCTTGTTCAGGCTGTACAGCGAGCCGACATGGGCGCCCACCAGCGCGCCGACCACCGGCCCCACCGGCCCGGCAACCGCTATGGCGGCCGCGCCCGCCACCGCGCCGGCGATGGCGCCGGCGGCGCCGCCCTGCACCACGCCCTCGTCGCTTTCCCGGGCGCCCGGCGATTTGTCATGGTCGCCGCCCAGCGCGTGCATATCGTGCTGGCCCGGCGGGTTGACGTAAAAAGAACTGATGCGCTGTGCCGCAAAACCGGCGCCCAGCAAGGCCAGGCGCGCATCGGCAATTTCGTCCTGCAACTGGAAATGGCCCGCGATAATTGTACTCATTGGTCTTCTCCTGGATTAACGTCAGCCCAGTGTGGACCGCATGCGGCCTGGCTTCCGTTCGCTCCCGCACCGTGAAAAAGGTTGAATGCGGCCGGCTTATCCGTAATAATCAGTCGATAGTATTTTCGAGCAGCAAGCTTCCATTTCGATAGGAACGCCTGATGAAGTTCGATGATCCCTCGCCGCGCTACCAGCCGCTGGTCGATCTGCGCAATGGTGCGGTGGCCTGTGTGGCAGCGCTATCGGCGCAGGACGCCGACCTGGCGCTGCTGCGCCGCACCTGCGACGACCGCCAGCTGTGGCAGGGCGGCGTGTTGAACTGCTGCGACTTCCAGGTCGCCATGCATATCGGCGCGTCCCAGTTGCAGGACGCCCGCTTCGGCCCCGGGGTCGCCGCCCTGCTCGACGAATACGCCATCGCCCCGGCCGCGCTGACGCTGGAACTGGACGAAACCGCGCTGATGCACAACCCTCAGGCCAGCGCCGCCGCGCTGGACTTCCTCAAACGGCTGGGCGTGAGCCTGACGCTGGACCACTTCGGCGCCGGCCCGGCCTGCCTGATCAATCTGCAACGCTATCCCTTCGATTACATCAAGCTGGACCGCGCGGTGGTGCGCGAAGTCATCGACGACGGCGCGGTGGCCGCCCAATGCCAGGCGCTGATCGCGATGGCGCTGCACCTCGGCATCCGCGTCGCCGCCGAGGGCGTGCAGGACGGCACGCAGTGCAGCTTCCTGCGCGACAATCTGTGCGACCTGGTGCAGGGCGAGATCTACGCCGCGCCGCAGGCGCCGGAGCAGATGGGCGCGCTGCTACGCGAGGACCGCAGGCTGCCGGCCCAGCTGCTGCGCGGGCAGCAAAAGCGCCGCAGCCTGCTGCTGGTGGATGACGAGGTCAACATCATCTCGGCGCTGAAACGGCTGCTGCGCCCGGAAGGCTACGACATCCATACCGCCAACTCTGGCGAACAGGGACTTGAGGTACTGGCGCAACGGCCGATCGACGTCATCATGTCCGACCAGCGCATGCCGGGCCTGAACGGCGCCGACTTTTTGCGCCAGGCGCGCATCCTGCGCCCGGACACCATCCGCATCATGCTGTCCGGCTATACCGAGCTGCAATCGGTGACCGACGCCGTCAACGAGGGGGCGATCTACAAATTCCTCACCAAGCCCTGGAACGACGAGCAGCTGCGCACCCATCTGGCCGACGCCTTCCGCCTCAAGGAGATCAGCGACGACAACGCCCGCCTCAATATGGAAGTCCGCAACGCCAACCACGAGCTGGCCAGCGCCAACCGCCGCATGGAGCAGCTGCTGCACCAGATGCAGCGCCAGATCGACCGCGACGAGATCAGCCTCAACGTCGCGCGCGAAATCCTGCAGCAGCTGCCGCTGCCGGTGATCGGCCTGGATGACGACGGCATGATCGCCTTTGTCAACGGCGCCGCCGGCCGCCTGTTCCAGCGTGGCGGCGCGCTGCTCGGCTGCGAAGCCAGCGCCGTGTTGCCGCAGCTGTTTCCGGCCGGTGGCGCGCTGCCGCCGGCCGGCCACCACGCCGACGTCGGCGGCACGCGCTACGCGGTCAAGACCTATCCGATGGGCATCAGCTCGGCCTCGCGCGGCAGCCTGATCACCTTCAGCCTGGACGAGGCCCGGCCATGAGTCAGATTGCACTGGACGACGTGGCGCGCCGCATTCACGACCTGCCGTCGCTGCCGGCGGTGGTGGCCGAGCTGCTGGGCAGCATGGATGAGGATGACATCGACCTGAACTACCTGGCCGGCCGCATCGCGCTGGACCAGGCGCTGACCGCCAAGACGCTGCGCCTGGCCAACTCCTCGTTCTACGGCATGCCGTCCAAGGTCACCAGCATCCAGCAGGCGATGGCGGTGCTGGGCCTGCACAGCGTGCGCACGCTGGTCACCGCCTGCGGCGTGATCGGCGCGACGCCGCCGGCGGCCAGCGCGGTGCTGAACCTGGATCGGTTCTGGCGCGAAGCCATCGCCACCGCCGTCTGGGCGCGCGCGCTGGCGCGCCAGCTGCGGCAAAGCCCGGACACCGCCTTCACCGCCGGCCTGCTGCACAACCTCGGCACGCTGGTGCTGGCGACCCGCTTTCCCGCCGAATATGCCGCCGTGCCGGCCTGGCGCGCCGCCCACCAGGGCGCCAGCCTGGCCGATGCCGAACAGGCGGTGTTCGGCGTCGACCACGCGCAGGCCGGCAGCGCGCTGGCGGCCCACTGGAAATTTCCGCAGGCGATACAGGACGCCATCAGCCACCAGCACCGCGACAACGCCACCGGCCTGGCACGGGCGGTGGCGCTGGCCCACCTGCTGGCCGAGACCTCCGAGGCCAGCGACGAGCAGCGCGAACAGGCGTGGCAGCGGCTGGCATTCGACGACGAGCAGCGCCAGCAACTCAGCGCGAGCTGTCCGCTGATGGTCAACGATATGTGTCAGATACTGGTGAACTAGGAGACCGCGATGAAACTCGCTACCCAGGCGGAAGTGGCCCTGTCCGAATTCTTTGACGGCCATCCGGTCGCCACTTTCGCCATCAACCGCCATCACGTCATCACCCACTGGAACAAGGCCTGCGAGCAACTGCTGGGCTGGACCCGCGCCTGCATGGTCGGCACCCGCAACCAGTGGCAGCCGTTCTACCTGAAGGAACGCCCGCTGCTGTGCGACCTGATCCTGTCCGGCGATCCCGACATCCAGTCCTACTATCCGGGCAACACCCGGCCGTCGGCGCTGATTCCCGGCGGCTACGAATCGGAAGACTTCTTTCCCAATATCGGCGCCAGCGGCCACTGGCTGCACTTCACCGCCGCGCCGCTGCGCGACAACGACGGCAATGTGGTCGGCGCCATCGAAACGCTGCGCGACGTTACCGAGCGGCGGGTGGCGGAAAACGCGCTGCGCAAGTCGCGCGACAACCTGGAAAACATCGTCGAGAAACGCACCGGCCAGCTGGCCCAGGCCAACGACAAGCTGGAGGACGATATCCGCCAGCTGACCGAACTGAACGACCTGCTGGCGGCCGCCCAGCAGCAGCTGGTGCAGTCCGAGAAGCTGGCCTCGATCGGCCAGCTGGCGGCCGGCGTGGCGCACGAAATCAACAACCCGATCGGCTATGTGTTCTCGAATGTCGGCACGCTACAGAATTACCTGACGCAGCTGTTCGAGATGCTGGACGCCTACCAGGACGCCGAAACCAGCATCGCCCAGCCGGCGGTGGCGGTCAAGCTGCGCGCCATGCGCGAACGCATCGATCTCGACTTCCTGCGCGAGGATATCCCGGCGCTGATGCGCGAATCGAGCGAGGGCCTGGTACGGGTGCGTCACATCGTCGACGACCTGAAGGATTTCTCGCGCGCCGACCACAACCAGGAATGGAGCCGCGCCGACCTGCACCAGGGCATCGACTCCACCCTCAACATCGTCGCCAACGAGGTCAAATACCGCGCCGACGTGGTCAAGGAGTATGGCGCCATCCCGGAAATCGAATGCCTGCCACTACAGATCAACCAGGTGGTGCTGAACCTGGTGGTCAACGCCGCCCAGGCCATGGGCGAGCAGCGCGGCACCATCACCGTGCGCACCGGCATGGCTGACGAACATACCGTCAAGCTGGAAGTGGAGGATACTGGCAACGGCATCGCGCCGGATACGCTGTCGCGCATCTTCGACCCCTTCTTCACCACCAAGGCGGTCGGCAAGGGCACCGGGCTGGGCCTGTCGCTGGCCTACGGCATCGTGCAGAAGCACAAGGGCCGCATTGAAGTCGATTCCGAACTGGGGCGCGGCACCCGCTTCCGCGTGCTGCTGCCGATCCGCCAATCCGAGGAGCAAACATGACCCGCATACTGCTGGTGGACGATGAGCCGAACATGCTGAGCGCGCTACAGCGCGCGCTGCGACAGAGCAAGGCGCTGGCCGGCGCGCAGATTGAAACCTTCACCAATCCCTTCGACGCGCTGAACCGCATCTGCGTCTGCGACTTCGATCTGGTGATGTCCGACTTCATGATGCCGGAAATGACCGGCGGCGATTTCCTGCAGGCGCTGAAGGAGGTGGCGCCGACCACCGTGCGCATCATGCTCAGCGCCTCGACCGACTTCAAGACGGCAATGGCGGCGATCAACGACGCCCATGTTTTCCGCTTCATTCCCAAGCCGTGGCAGCAGGCCGAGCTGGAGCAGAACATCCTGCAAGGGCTGGAGGAACGTCAGCGCCTGCTGGCAGAGGCCGGCAAGGCGCCGAGCGCGGCGGAACTGGAGGCGCGCCGGCTGGAGGAAGAGGAGCCGGGCCTGCTGCACGTCAAGCGCAGCGACGACGGCTCGATCATCCTGTGATCACCAGCCGTAGGCGTAGCTGGGCGGCTGTTCAGGCGGTGGCGGCGGCGGCGGTGGCGCCATCCATTCGCGCGGATCGACGCGGTAGTATTTGAGGAATTCGGCGAACAGTTCGGGATAATGCTCGGCCATCTGGTACGGCTTCTCGTAGAAGGTCTCGGTGGCGACGGCAAAGAATTCGGCCGGGTTGGTGGCGCCGTAATGGTCCATCACCGCCGGCTGCCGGTGCATCGCGTGCCAGCGCAGGTTTTGATAGGCGTTCGACAGCACTTCCGACCACTCGCTGTAGCTGGCCGGATTGCCCAGGTAAGGCGCACCGTTGGCGCGGCCCGACTCGCTGTCCAGCTGGTGCGCAAACTCGTGCAGGACGACGTTGTGGCCGTCGGTCCAGTCGCCGGCGCCGCGCCGCACATCGTCCCACGACAGCACCACGCGGCCGTCATCCCACGACTCGCCCAGCATGCTCTGGCGGCCCGGCGTAATCACGCCGCCCGGCCCCACTTCGGCGCGCTGCGCCACGAATTCGCTCGGATACACCAGAATGGTATGCAAGGCCGGATACACCTTGCTGTGACGGTTCAGCAGCAGCAAACACGCCTGGCCGGCAATCGTCACCGCGATTTCATCGGTGACTTCCAGCCCCTCGCAGCCGATGAACTTCTTCTGGTGCAGAAACTGCACCACCATGCGCCGCAACTGCTGCTGCAAGTCCGCGTTCATGCGGCCGTAGACCGGAATGCTGCGCCGTAAAATCGCCTCGGCCTCGGGCGGCAAAGGCCTGGCCAGCACGCGCTGCAAGCGCCAGCGCGGGTAGATGAAGGGCAGCGCGATCGCCAGCGCCGACAGGCCGATCCAGATCAAAGCTTCCATGTGCCGCAGGGTCCGTAAGATGTCAGTCCAGCCAAGGTGGGGCTGCATATCAACATTTCAATACGAAAACAGCCGGCGCATGCGCCGGCTGCTTATAGTACCCCCGGATACCCCTGCGGGAGGTTTTATTCTGCGCTTTGCTGCGATGGCGCGCTGCCGAACAGGGCCGCCACCAGCGGATCGCGCATCACCGGGCCGCGATTGACGCGGATCGCGTAATGGGTGTCGTCGGCCAGAATGTGGAAGTGGCGGCCGCTGCCAGCCATGGCTTGCTCGCGCAGGCCTGGACGCTCCTTGCGTGGCGGCGCGCCTTCGCGCTTCGGCTGGGCGATGGCGGCCAGGAAGGCGGCAATGCGCTCTGGGTCGGGCGTCAGCTGGTAGACCGCCTTGCCGAGGTAGGTGGCCGTGCCTTCGACGTAGCGGGCCAGCTCGATGACGCCGGCCTCGCGCAGGTCGCGGATATATTTGCGGGCGCCGGACGGCGAGAATTTCAGGAACCAGGCGATTTCGTCGGCCAGCATCTCGTGCATGGTCAGCTCGGCAATCAATTTTTGCATGTTCTCAATACGGCGCAGCGTGGCCGAAGTCGAGCGTACCCGCTCGATCGACGCCATCGACAGGGCAGGCTTGCGGTCCAGCGGTGCCGGCGTCGAGCGCTCCATCAGCGTCAGGCGCGCCGTGGTGGATTGCATCTCCGGCGAGGCTTTCATCTCGTTCTGGACCAGGGTTTGTTGTTTGCTGACTGCGTGCATGGGGATCACTCCTTAAATTAATGCGCGAATTGGTACTGCTTTGACGCAAGAATGCCCGTTTGCGCCCCGACAGTCTGTGCGTCAACGAACATTAGCGAAGCATCTATAGCGTTAAGTTGGGACAAACGAAATTCAGATAAGTTTCAAGAAATGTGGCTGATTTGATACAGCTCAAAGTTTGGTGCGGTAGCGAACGGAAGGCGCGCACCATGTCCCCTAATCTTCGGTCCAACAGCGATGCAACAACATTGCTGGCAGTGAAATTTTTTAAACAAAATCGGGAGCAACCCTGTGAATAAATCCAAGAAAATCGCCTTAGCCGTTGCGGCACTGTGCGCATCGTTCTCTGCAATGGCCCAGCAAGACCCGGTCATTAACCCATCCTGGTACATCCAGCCTAGCGTCAACGCCGTCAAGCCGGACGACGAATTCAAAGCAGTCGACAAGACCGGCTACGGCGCCGGCCTGAAATTCGGCAAGGCCGTCAGCGAAAACTGGGATATCCAGACCGGCTACACCTATGCCCGCTCCCGTGAAAACGGCCAGCGCTACCAGCAGGAGACGCTGGGCGTCGATGGCTTGTACCTGTTCTCCCGTAAATCCTTCCGTCCATTCATCCTGGTGGGTGTCGGCGCCGAGCGCGACAAGGCCAACCTGGTCGGCAACATCGAACGCAAGAAAACCTCGCCTTACGTCAGCGCCGGTCTGGGCTTCCAGGCTGATCTGAACGAGCGCGTCGCGCTGCAAGCCGACATCCGCAATGTGCACGGCTTCATCCGTGGCGATGCCTTCCCTAACAGCAAGGCCAACAACTACTACGCCACCATCGGCCTGAACGTCGCCTTCAACGCGCCGCCACGCGTCGCCCCACCGGCGCCGCCAGCACCGCCGGTGGCAGAACCACCACCACCGCCACCAGCACCGCCAGCACCACCTCCTCCACCGCCACCAGCGCGCTTCGAGAAGGTGACCATGTCGGCCACCGAGCTGTTCTCGTTCGACAGCGCCAAGCTGAATTCGAACCAGCCTAAGCTGGACGAAATCGCCAACGTGCTGAACGCCAATGGCAGCATCAACGACGTCACCATCTCCGGTTATGCCGACCGCCTGGGCAGCGACAAGTACAACCAGAAACTGTCCGAGCGCCGCGCCAATTCGGTCAAGGACTACCTGGTCAGCAAAGGTGTGGCCGCCAACCGCCTGACCGCTGTCGGCAAGGGCGAGTCGAACCCGGTGGTCGAGTGCAACGACAAGAAACGCGCTGACCTGATCAAGTGCCTGGAGCCTAACCGCCGCGTTGAAGTCGAACAAATCGTCATCGAACGCCGCGTTCAATAATTCTTGAAAGCGATAGCCCCGCGACTCCGGTTGCGGGGCTTTTTTTATTTATGAAAAAGAAAACGATACTCTCGGTGCTGAAATGCACCGTCCTCGAATGGTTCGAGCACCGCGGCAGCAGCATGGGCGCGGCGCTGGCGTTTTATACGCTGTTCTCGCTGGCGCCGATCATAGTGCTGGTGCTGGCGATCGCCGGCTGGTTCTACGGGCCGCAGGCGGCACAGGGCGAACTGTTCGCGCAGCTGCGCGGCCTGGTCGGCGCGCAAGGCGCGGAGGCCATCCAGGCGGTGCTGGCCGGCGCGCAGAACAAGGAGGAAGGACGGCTGGCCACCATGATCGCCGGCGCCTTGCTGCTGTTCGGCGCGACTACCGTGTTTGCCGAACTGAAGGCCAGCCTGGACGCCATCTGGCAAGTGCCGCCACTGAACAAGGGCACCGTGTGGGACACGGTGCGCACCCGTCTGCTGTCATTCGGCATGGTGCTGGTGCTGGCCTTCCTGCTGATGGTGTCGCTGGTGGTCAGCGCGGCGCTGACGCTCCTGGAAAAATTCTGGGGCAATTACTGGACCGATGCCGGCATCGTGCTGACGGTGATCAATCTGTCGATCAGCTTCGTGGTGATTGCCGCGCTGTTCGGCGTCATTTTCAAGATGCTGCCGCGCGTCAGGCTGTCGTGGCATGACGTGACCATCGGCGCCATCGGCACCGCCGCCCTGTTCACCTTCGGCAAATATGCGATCGGCGCGTACATCGGCAACAGCGGCGTGGCCAGCAGCTATGGCGCGGCCGGCTCGCTGATCGCGGTGCTGATGTGGGTGTACTACTCGGCGCAGATTTTCTTCCTCGGCGCCGAGTTTGCGCGACAGTATGCGCTGCAGCTGGGCAGCTTGCGCGGCTCCTCACTCGCCGAGTAATTCGGCCAGCACTTCCATCCCTTCCACCCGCTCGGCGACCACCTTGACGATAACGATCACGGGAACGCCGAGCAGCAAGCCCCACACGCCCCACAACCAGCCCCAGAACAGCAGGCTGACAAACACCGCCGCCGCATTCATGCGGGCGAAGCGGCCGGTCATCCAGGTGGTGACCACCGTGCCGATCAGCGTGGCCACGGCCAGCGACACGCCCATCACCAGCAAACTCATCTGCACCGATTCAAACTGCAGAAAGGCCACCAGGCCGGTGGCGATCATGATCAGCAGCGGACCAAAGTAAGGCATCAGGTGCAGCAGGCCGGCCACGATGGCCCACGCGCCGGCGTTCTCCAGGCCGATCCAGCGCAGCGCCACCCACATCAGCAAGGCCAACGCGGCATTGGTGACCAGCAGCATCAGCATGTATTTCTGGATCGATATATTGATATCGTCGAGAATATGGACCGTAATTTTCTTCTTGCTCAGCGACGGCCCGGTCAGCTTGACCAGCTTGCGCTTGAAGGTGTCGCCCGACAGCAGCAGGAAAAACACCAGGAACACTACCATCGTCGCCTGGCTCAGGAAGCCGGCCACGCCCATCGAGCCGGCCCAGATCCAGTCCATCACCGGGAAGGCCGAGGGCGGCGCGGCGGCGGCCGCGCGGCGTGCCGCCCGGCGTTCCTGGGCGGTGGCGGTGGTGGCTTGCTGCAGCTCGGTGGCGACGTCCTGGATGCGCTGGAGGGCGCTCGGCCCGCCGCTGTGCAAATGCTCCGACAGCAGCCGTGACAGCTTGTGGCCAGCGCTCGGCAACTCCTGCACAATCGACTGGAACTGGCCCTGCACCTTGTCGACCACCAGCACCGAGCCGCCGACAATCGCGGCGGTCACCAGCGTGACGCCGATCACGCGCGGTATGCGCAAGCGCTCCAGCCAGCACACCAGTGGACTGAGCATGTAGGTGATCAGGATGCCGAGCAACAGCGGCACCAGAAAGTCGCGCGACCATTGCAGCGCCCAGACGAAGGCAACCGTAGCGATCACCGCCAGCGCCAGGCCGCGCGCGTTGACATGCAGGGGAATACGGGAAGGTAAAGCGGTGGGGAGCTCAGCGTCGGCGCTGGCCGCCTGTGCGTGAGTCCGGGGAAGATCGACAGGCTGGTTCATGATGACTCACAAAGAGTGCGCCGGCGCGCGCAGGGAGCGCGCGCCAGCCGGGGGAATTACTTGACGTGCAGGTCGTTCTTAACGCCCGTTACGCCTTTGACGCCACGCGCCACCTGGCCGGCCTTGGCGATGTCTTCAGGCTGGGCGACGAAACCGCTCAGCTGCACCGTGCCCTTGAAGGTTTCGACATTGATTTCGGTCGATTTCAGGGTCGGCTCGTTGAAGATGCTGGCTTTGACCTTGGTGGTGATGACGGAATCGTCGACATACTCGCCAGTGCCTTCTTTGGTCGAGGTCGATGCGCAACCGGTCATGGCGCCCAGCAGCGATACGGTGAACAGGGCAGTAGCGATTTTATGTGCGATTTTCATGGCGATTCTCCTTAGTGTGTACGAAATGAGTTTGTCAGCCAGCGGGACGTTCAGTGCTGCCGTCTCTGCTACCGATGTCGCCATTAAACCCTGCTTCGCGCCGGCTTACTGTTCGGTAGCGTACAAAAACCTGCACGACCAAACATCGTGCGTAATCGCACAGACCCCGCTGCCTGGGCTGTCTAAGCTGGACACACACTTTTCCAAGGAGAACAACATGAAACGCTCAACGACGTTTGCCGCCGCCATCCTGGCCGGCGTTACCGTACTGAGCGGCTGCGCCAACACCAGCCAGCCGCAACAGATCGGCTACATCAGCAATGACTCGTCGACCTACGGCACCATCGATTCGATCCAGATCATGCAGTCGCGCGGCGGCTCCGGCGTCGGCGCCGTCACCGGCGGCCTGATCGGCGGCCTGCTGGGCAATCAGGTGGGTTCGGGCAGCGGCCGCACCGCCGCCACGCTGGCCGGCGCGGTCGGCGGCGCGGTGGTCGGCAACAATGTCGAGAACAACCGCGCCGCCGGCAAAGAGGAATACCAGATCAGCGTGCGCATGGATAACGGCGACACCCGCATCATCCAGCAGGACAGCGTCTACGATCTGCGCGTCGGCAACCGCGTGCGCCTGATCGACGGCCGCCTGTACCGCTACTAATCCCCACAATCCCGACCCAGCATTCGCCACCACAACAAGGAGAACCCCATGGGCACCATCATTCTGATTATCCTGGTCCTGGCGCTGATCGGCGCGCTGCCGACCTGGCCGCACAGCCGCAACTGGGGCTACGCGCCCAGCGGCGTCACCGGCCTGATCGTCGTTATACTGCTGATTATGCTGCTCACCGGCAGGCTATAAACTCGGGAGAACGTCATGAAACAACGCATCGTCACCGGCGTGATGATGGCGTGCGCGGTCTTCGCCGCGCACGCGCAGGAAGATACCACGCCACCACTGAACGTCCAGCTGCAGAAACAGGAAATCGCCAAAGGCGAACCGGCGCGCTGGTCGCAGCCGGACAACTCCACGGCGGAACAGGCACGCACGCTGCGCAAGGAAATCGGCGCCGCGCTGGCCGAAGCCAGGCAGGCCTGCAAACAGTCCCCCGCCGCCGAACGCGCCGCCTGCCTGAAGCAAGCACAGGACATCTACCAGGCCGACCTGGCCAGGGTGCCGCAGCAACTTGCCGGCAAATGAAACAAGGGCCGCATCTGCGGCCCTTGTTTTTAAGCTTGACGCTTATGTTTCAGCAACCAGGTGACACCGGCTGCCGCCACCGTCACCAGCGCCAGGGCCGGCTTGACCAGGCGCTTGCGCGCAATGAAGGAACCAACCGTCAACGCATACGGCATCAGCGACTTGAGCGTGCTGAAATTCAGCCCGCCCAGCAAGCCGCCACCGCCGCCGCCGGGATGCAGCAGGCCGCCGAGGCGGGCCTGTGCCAGCGCTACCGCATGGTCGACCGCGCCGTGCATCAGCGCTTCCGGCTGCAAGGCCTGGCCGACCAGCGCCTTCGAATGCACCACCTTGATGCGCAGCAGTTCGCCCTCGCGTATCAGCCGCTGCTTTTCCGCCGCCAGCGCGGCATCGTCTTCGTGCTTATTGCTCATGGGGTCTCCTTACACCAGCATGTCGCGGTCGGACTTGAGTTCCGCCATGGTCGCCGGCATCGACAGCTTGCCGCCACGCAGCATCGAGCGCGCGTACCAGATCAGTCCGACAGCGAACAGCAGGAACACCACGGTAATCACCGGCAGGATGATCCAGCCGATCGCGGCCCACGCCAGGTAGACGATGGTGACCGAGGCATAGATCAGCGCAAAGCCGCCCAGCAGCACGGCCAGCGCGAACACCACCACCAGTTGCAGCAAATGGTTGCGCACCTGCGCCAGCTCCAGCGCCGCCAGTTCCAGCCGGTTGAGCAGCAAGGAGATCGCGTTGCGGGTCACCAGACCCAGCGACGCGATCAGGCCCGGCGGACGGGTTCCGTCGTGTTGACTCATTACTTGCGGCCGATGATGACGCCAATCAGCAGGCCAATACCGGCCGCCGCCGCGATCGAACGCCATGGATTTTCCTTGACGTACTCGTCGGCGTGCTGGGCCGCCACCTTGGTAGCCGCCACGGCGCTGACCTGGGCTTCATGGGCCTTGGCCAGTGCCGTGTCCAGCGCGCGCATGCCGCGGCCGCGCAGTTCGTCGGCCTTTTCACCGGTCAGCGCGGTGGCGGCGGTGAACAATGCCTGGGCATCTTTAACCAGAGTTTTCACGTCGTTATTTACGGTACTGATGTTTTGTTCCAGCATGATTAAGCTCCTGTTTTGGTTGTTGATGTGAAAACTGTACAGCAAATTGCGTTTCGCCGCGTCAACCGTGCTCGGTCAACATGTCACGCATATCGTCCGCGTGCTGCTCTTCGACCGCCATGATTTTGATCAAAAGATGGCGTGTCGTCGGGTCGGTATCGCCGATTTGCTCGATCATCTGACGATAGGCCTCGATGGCCACGCGCTCGGCGATCAGGTTGGCGCGCACCATCGATTGTACGTCTTCAGACGCATCATACTCGGCATGGCTGCGCGCAAGCAACGTCGCCGGGTTGAAGTCAGGGTCGCCGTTCAGCTGCACGATGCGCTCGGCCAGCCAGTCGGCGTGCTCCTGCTCCTCGTTGGCGTGCTCCAGGAACTCGGCCTTGATGGCCGCGTTCTCGCGTCCGCTGACGGTGTAGTAGTGGCGCTTGTAGCGGGCGATGCAGACGATCTCGGTCGCCAGCGCGTCGTTCAGCATCTTGATGACCGCCTGGCGGTTTCCCTGATAGCCTGCCGTCACCGGGCCGTCTTCCAGATTGCGGGCGGCGGCGCGGATGGCTTCGGTATCGATGCCTGCCGGTTGGGTGGGATTGGATTCAGCCATGAGTCTTTCCTTCCTAAGTGAGAGTACAAATTAACGGCGGTTGGCGATCGGTGCGCCGTTTTGCGACAGCACGATTTCCACCCGGCGGTTCAGCTGGCGGCTGCCGGCGTCCGAGTTGCTGGCCACCGGATACGCTTCGCCGTAACCACGGGTCGCGATGCGGCTGGCCGGCACACCGAGTCCGGCCAGCGCATTGCGCACCGATTCGGCGCGGCGCTGCGACAGCTCCAGGTTGTGCGACGAAGTGCCGGTGCTGTCGGTGAAGCCTTCGACCTGCACAATCGACTGGGGTTCCTGCGCCAGCACGTCGGCCACCTTCTGCGCGGTGCGCATGCCTTCGGCGCTCAGCTCGGCGCGGTCGACCTGGAACAGCACATCGCTCAGCGTGATGATGATGCCGCGTTCGGTTTGCTTGGCTTGCAGGTCGGCCAGCTGCTGTTGCAGCGCGGCGTTCTTGGCGGCCTCGTCGCGCGCAGAATTGGCGGCGGCGTCCGCTTGCAGGCGGGCGGCGTCGGCATCCGCCTTGGCTTGTTCCGCTTGCGTGCGGGCGCGGTCGGCGGCGGCACGCGCGTTGTTGGCTTCGGCGGTGCGCGCCTGCAGGCGGATCTCGTCGCGCTGGCGGGCGGCATTGGCCACTTCGGATTCAGCCTGCTTGCCTTTGGCGGTTTCCTGCGCGGTGGCGATCTTTTGCTTGGCGATGTAGGCCAGCTTGTCGATCTCCTCCAGGCTGTCGCGTTTGGCGGCGGCGGCATTGGCGCGGTCCAGCGCGTCCGAGGCCGCCTTGAATTCCAGCGGCGCGTTGGCGGCCACCGACGGGTTGCTCTGCGCGGCGATGAAATCGCCACGGGCCTGGTCGAGCTGGCTGGTGGTGGTAGGCGTGGTGCTGCAAGCGGCAAACATCACCGACATGGCAAAGGCGGTTGGCAACAGAACGAGTTTTTTCATGATGGCGACTCCTTTATTGTTGGCTGGTGGCGTTGGCGCGCTGAACTTCTTCGCGCAGCAGGCGGATATTGTTTTGCAGCTCGTCGGCGGCGGTGGTGGCCTTGGCCGAACTGGCCTTGCTTTGCGCCAGTTGCGCATCGGCCGAGGCCTGCGTGGCCAGGTCTTGCGCCAGCTTGTAATCCCTGGCGGCCAGCGCCTGGTTGGCGCGCATCAGTTTCTCGCGGGCGGCCTGCATTTCGGCTGGCGCCAGATCGGCTGCACCGGCGTTGGTGGCTGCGGCCACCTGGGCACGCGACACCGCCACATCGGCGGTGGCAGGAGTTTTGTCGCTGGCGCAAGCAGTCAGGCCCAGCAATACGGCCACGCCGCACAACATTTGCCATTGTCTGTTCATCATCATTATTTTTCTCCTCAAAAATTGGATGGTACGGTTGATGTTATAGACGCTTGTCGCTTCAACATCAGTACGGTGACGCACAAAAAGCCGGAGTGTGTAAAATGAGGCAACGATTGTTTCAAGGTTCTGTATGCCCCTTCCCCGCCGTACCCGCATCGCCCTTGCCGCCGGCGCCGTCGTGCTGGCCGTGCCCGTGGCGGCCGTGATCGCGCTCGCCAGCGTCGACTGGAACCGCGCGCGCCCCTGGCTCAACGACAAGATCAGCGCCGCCATCGAGCGGCCGTTCGAAATTCGCGGCACCGTGTCGCTGGCCTGGCGCCAGCACGGCAGCTGGCTGCCGATGCCGCACCTGGTGGCGCGCGACGTCCATATCGGCAATCCGCGCGGCATGCGGGCGCCGGCCGAAATGGCCAGTGTCGGCCAGTTCGCGTTTGCCATCGAACCGCTGCCGCTGCTGCGCCAGCGCATCGAAATTCCGCAGCTGCGCTTCGATAATCCACAGTTGCTGTTACAGCGCGAAGCGGGCGGCCGCAACAACTGGACTTTCAAGGACGACGATCAGCCGTCTGTATGGAAGCTGAATATCCACAGCGTGGTGTTCTCCAAAGGTACGCTGCGCTACATCGACGCCGTCACGCATCTGGACGCCAGCGCGCAAATCGACACCATCAACGACCCGCGCCATGGCATCGCCTGGCAACTGCGCGGCAAATGGAATAACCAGGATGTCAGCGGCAGCGGCAAGGCCGGCGCCGTGTTGGCACTGCAGCAGATCCAGCCCTACCCGCTGGCCGCCAAATTGAATGTCGGCGGCACCAATATCAGTTTCGACGGCACGCTGACCAAACCCGCTTCGCTGACAGCGATCGATATGCAGCTTCAGCTGTCCGGGCCCAGCATGGCGCGCCTGTACGCGCTGACCGGTGTGCTGCTGCCGGAAACGCCGCCGTTCGCCACACAAGGTCACCTGACCGGCAACCTCGGCGCCAACGCCAGCCGCTGGGTGTATGACAAATTTACCGGCAAGGTCGGCCAGAGCGACATCGCCGGCAAGCTGGAGTTCAAGACCGGCGCGCCGCGTCCGCTATTGAGCGGCACGGTGCAGTCGAAGCTGCTGCAAGTGTCCGACCTTGGCCCGCTGATCGGCGCCGATTCCAACGCCAGCAAGGAGCAGCGCGGCGCCGAACAGCGACAGCCGGGCAACAAGGTGCTGCCGGTGGAGAAATTCCGCACCGAGCGCTGGACCGCCATCGATGCCGAGGTCGATTTCAAGGCCGCGCAAATCACGCGCGACAAGGATTTGCCGATCCAAAACCTGGAAACCCGTATCCACCTGAAAGACGGCGTGCTGGCGCTGACGCCGCTGAACTTCGACATCGCCGGCGGCCGCTTCACGTCCAACGTGATGCTGGACGGCAGCGGCAAGATCAATCCGCACGCCATCCGCGCCGAGCTCACGGCCGACGCCAGGCGCCTGCAGTTGAAGCAACTGTTCCCGGCGATCGAGGGCATGCAGGCCACGGTGGGCGAAATCAATGCCGACGTCTCGCTGTCGGCCACCGGCGATTCGGTTGCCGGCCTGCTCGGCTCGTCCAACGGCGAATTGAAAGGCGTGATCAACCAGGGCAGCGTGAGCAAGCTGATGCTGGAAACCATGGGCCTGAATATCGGCAGCGTGGTATTGACGCGGATCGCCGGCGACAAGCAGGTCAAGCTCAACTGCATGGTGACCGACTTCGCCGTCACCAACGGCGTGATGAAGTCGCGGCTGTTCGCGGTGGATACCTCGGAGGCGCGCATCGACATCAACGGCACCGTCAACCTCGGCAACGAACAGCTGGACCTGACGCTGAAGCCGGACGCCAAGTCGGTACGGGTGATTTCACTGCGTGCGCCGATTTATGTGCGCGGCACCTTCAAGAATCCGGACCTCAGCATCGACAAGGGCACGCTGGCCTTGCGTGCCGGCGGCGCGCTGGCGCTGGCGGTGATGGCGCCAGTGGCGGCGATTGTGCCGCTGGTGAGCACCGGGCCGGGCGAAACGCCGGCCTGCCGCACCTTGATCGCGCGGGTGGGCGGCAAGGCGGTGGCGCCGCCGCCCGGCACGACACAGCATTGATTTTTCCTCTATGTGGGATGGCGAACGGAAGTATCGCGACGGTTTGCTACTCTGTAGTCATCGGAGCAGGCGCAATACCGCGCCTTTCCTGCCAGAGGAGAAAATCATGAACAACATCAAGCGTATTGCAGCAACTGCCGCCGTGGTAGCCGCCACCCTGGGTCTGAGCGCCTGTGCCAACATGTCCGGCCAGGATAAAAACACCGCCATCGGCGCCGGCGTCGGCGCGGTAGCGGGTTCGGTACTGACCGGCGGCAGCGCGGTCGGCACCGTCGGCGGCGCGGCAGTGGGCGGCGTGATCGGTAACCAGGTGCAGAAGCCACCGCGTTAATCCCCACCACTCCACCTCGTCATTCCCGCGCAAGCGGGAATTCATACTGCGCCGTCACACCGGCGTTCTATGGATTCCCGCTTGCGCGGGAATGACGTTTTGGGGCGCCCGGCCCCACGCTTACTTGTCTTTACTTGTCTTTGAACATTTCGTAGCAATGGCAGGACGCCGCCTCAAGTCCCACCGAATCCAGGATCTCAATATTGCCGCGGCTGTAGGTGATCAGCTTTTGATTTTGCAGCGCACTGGCGGCCTTGGTCACGCCGACCCGGCGCACTCCCAGCGAGTGCGCGAGAAACTCATGCGTAAGGTGGAACTTCTCCGATTGCAGCCGGTCGCGCGTAATCAGCAGCGAACGCGCCAGGCGCGCCTCCAGCACATGAAAGCGGCTGCACACGGCAATCTGAATCGCCTGCGCCAGCGCGGTATCGGTATAACGGTGCAACAAGCGCTGCAAGGATTCCATGCGATAAAACTCCGTCACAAAATCCCCCGAGGCCATGCGATAAGCGCGGCCGGAACGCTGCACCACCGCGCGCACCTGCGCCAGCTCATGGCCCAGCACCACCGAAGCGCCGAGCATGCCCTCGCGCCCGATCGACCCGACTTCCAGCGTCATGCGACCCTCGGCCACGCCCAGCAGCGACACCAGGCTATCGATAGGGAAATACACATACCGCACTTCCTGCCCCGGCTCCGACAATACCTGGCCGTTGTCGACCCGCACCGTCTCGCATTTTTCTGCAAGCTGGGCCTGGTCGTCATCCGGCAGGCTAGCCAGCAGGCGATTGTTCGCCAGACGCGGCTGCGCGCGGTCTTCATCGGGGGAATGTGAGATAGAGGTATGCATGAGACCAGCTTAGTGGCAATTATTTGCACTGTATGTACGGTGACGCACGGAAGCAAAACATGCCCTCCAAGAAAATACCGCCATCGAAATATAAAAAGGAAGCTCACGCATGGACTCGCAAAACATTAAGCCAACTACCCATCCGATCATGGTCATCGCCGCCGTTGCAGTAGTGCTGTTCTGCGGCGTCGGTAGCGCCGCCATCCTGGGCTGGCTGCCCAACTCCAACGCCACCGTGCCGGACAAGGTGGCCGGCATGCCGCAGGCGCCGCAGCAGCAAGCGCAGACGGCGTACACCGAACCCGCCCCAGTCAGCGCAAGCTACGCGCAGAACGCCGCGCCGGCCCTGTCGCAAGACCAGGGCCAGTTGCCACAACAGGAAGCCCGCAACGCGCCATGCAGCAACTGCGGCGTGGTGGAATCGGTGCGGCGGGTGGAGCACCGTCCACAAGGCAGCGGCGTCGGCGCGGTCGGCGGCGCGGTGCTGGGCGGCTTGCTGGGCAATCAGGTCGGCGGCGGCCACGGCCGTCAATTGGCGACGGTGGCCGGCGCGGTCGGCGGCGCGGTGGCCGGCAACCAGATCGAAGGCAATATGAAAACCACCTACAGCTGGGACGTGGTAGTACGCCTGGACAACGGCAACAAGCGCACCATCCACTCGTCGTCAGCGCCGCAGTGGCGCAATGGCGATCCGGTGCGCATCGTCAAAGGCCAGTTGCGTGCGATCGACTAAAGCATAACGTACGGCAGCGTACAGAAAGAGCAACAGTTACCGCAGATAATAGATTCAACACAACCCGAGGAGATCATCATGCTTTACACCATCGCTGTCGTTCTGCTTATCCTGTGGCTGCTGGGCCTGGTAACTTCCTACACCATCGGCGGTTTCATCCACATTCTGCTGGTGGTCGCCATCATCATGGTGCTGCTGCGCCTGATTAGCGGTCGCGGCATATAGCAGACTGAATCACCCCAGGAGAAACGGCGCCAGTGGCGCCGTTTTCATTTATGCTGCCGACTCAAGGAGGATTCATGATGAAACGTCTATTGATCGCGCTGGCCGTGCTGGCTGCGGCGCCAGCGTCCGCGCAAACCGTCAAGCCCGGCTTGTGGGAGCTGACCAACCGGATCAAGACCGGCGACGCCCAGACCGACCAGGCGCTCAGCGCCGCGCTGGCGCAGCTGGCGGTGCTGCCGCCCGAGCAGCGCGCCAGGGTGGAAGCGATGATGGCGCAGAACGGCGTGTCGATGCCGCAGGCCGGCGGCGACGGCAGCCTCAAGGTGACTGCCTGCGTCACGCCGGAAATGGCCGCGCGCAAGGAACTGCCGCTGAGCCAAAAGGGCAAGTGCACGTCGAAGCAAGACCCGGTGGCCGGCGGGCTGAACGTTTCGTTCAGCTGCACCGATCCCGCTTCCAGCGGCCAGGGACAGATCCGCTTCCAGGGCGACAACGCCTATACGGCGACGATGGAGGTTAGCAACAACAGCGGCACCGGGCCGCGCAACGCCACCGTGGAATCGAGCGGGCGCTGGCTAGGCGCCAGTTGCCCGGCTAGCGCGCGCTAATCACTGGCTGGCCGCGAACGCCATATAGCGGTCGCGCGCCAGCGTGGCGATCGGGCCGACCGGCAAACTGCGCGCCTCGTAGCGCACGCACGGCGTGACCTTGCCGTAGTTGCCGGTGTTGAAGATTTCCACGGCGGACTCCAGTTCCTCCGCACGCACGCTGCGCTGCTCCACCTCGATGCCCTGTTGCGCCAGCAGCTCGATCACGCGCGCGCGGGTGATGCCGGACAGGAAAGTGCCGTTCGCCACCGGCGTTACCACTGCGCCCTGCGGCGTCACGAAGAACAGATTGGCTGATGCGAACTCGGCCACATGGCCGCTGCTGTCGCATACCACCGCATTGTCAAAGCCGCGATCGCGCGCATCGCGCAGCGCCTTGCTGGTGTTGGCGTACAGCGAAGAGGCCTTGGCGTCGGTCGGCGCCATCGACGCATCCGGACGGCGCAAGGCCGACAGGCAGGCCGAGAAGCCGGTAAACGGCGGCATCGGCGCATCGAACAAGGTCAGCGCGAAGGCGCTTTTCTCCGGCACTGGAATCAGCAGGCCATCGGTGCCGAATACCAGCGGACGGATGTACAGTTCGGCATCCGGCGGGAACTTGGCCACGCCTTCGCGCACCAGCTTTTCCATTTCGTCGACGCTCAGCGGGCAGGTCAGGCCGACCCGCTCGGCCGAGTTGATCACCCGCTGCAGGTGTGGACGCAAGTCGGGCATATGGCCGCGCAGCGAGCGGGCGCCGTCGAATACGGAAGATCCCAGCCATACGCTGTGATCCATCGCGCCGAACAGCGGCGCGTTGCCTTCGGCCCAGTTGCCGTTGAAATAAGTGAGGTACATGCTACGTTCCGGTCAACAAAACCAGCAATGTAGCATGTTTGGCGATGGGCTTAAAAGGCGTGGCGGAAGCCGACGTTGATGGCGCGGTCGCCGCTGCCGCGGCTGGTGGCGTTGCCGGCCGTGTAGCCGGCGCCGTTGCGGTTCTGGATTTTGGAGAACGCCGCGTACACGTCGGTGCGCCTGGAGAACGCATAGCTGGCGCCTATCGCCAGTTGCCTGGCGTCGCGGTCGGCCACGCCGCGATCGTCCTTGTGGATATAGGACGCCAGCAAGGTGGTGGCGCCGCCCAGCGGCACCGCCACGCCCACCAGCGCATCGCGGCTGTTGGTGTACAGATCGCGTTGTCCCAGCAAGCCATACGGATTGGCCTCGCTCCACTGGCTGCTGATGTCGCCCTTGCTGGCGCCATACGCGGCATAGCCGGTGAAGCGGCCGAAGTCATAATTGGCCGCCACCAGTGTGTTGCGCGCGGTGCGGTCGAACTCTGGCGAGGCGCCGGTGGCGTCCAGCGTGTTTTCCTTGCGCTGGTGGCTGATGCGCAGATTGGCCTTGCTGCCTTCGTAGCCGATAGTGGCACCGTAAGCGCGGTTGGCTTTGCTGTTGAACTGCGATTCGCCCAGGCTGTACGTCATCGAGCCGATGATGCCGCTGCGCGAGCGCGGCGATTTGTACTTGATGGTGTTGTCGTTGCGCTTGGCGGTATAGCCGATCAGGTTGCCGGCGTTGCCGGCCATGCCGCCGTGGAATGGGTCGGCCACATCGGTCAGCGTTTCGTAGACCAGATTGTACTGCCGTCCCAGCGTCACCACGCCCAACGGACCGTCGATGCCGACATAGGCCTGGCGGTTGAACAGCTTGCCATTCTGTTCCTGGCTGCCGTTGTCGCTGAGGAAGCCGGCTTCCAGCGCATACACCGCCGCCGTCTCGCCGCCCAGCGCTTCGCGCCCGCGCACGCCGAGGCGCGAGCCGCTGGCGACGCCGCTATCGAGGCGCGTCCTGGCGCAGTCACCCTGGCAGCCATGCTCGGCAACCACGCCGGCATCGATCAGTCCATACACTTCCGTCTGAGCCAGCGAGGTCAGCGGCACCAGCATTGCTAACGTAATCAAAGCGGGTTTCATGATGAGCCAGAAGTATTGTTAGTCGTTGCAGCCAGTCTAGTCCACGCTGTGCGCCTGCTCTGTGCGGATCATCACGCACCGCTAGCATTTCGCGGAGGAAACCTATGTTCGTCAGCGTACATACCTGGCGCCTTGCTGCGGTTATACTGCGTTTTTGTATTACGAGGCTCTTTCCATGCTCGATATTTTGGAACGCATCCACGCAGACAGCAGCGACATCGGCTTGATGGTCGAGCTGTTCGATACCCTGCGTCCCAAGCGCGCCAGCGATGGCGCCCGCGCCATCGCCAATGTGCGCACCCTGACCCAGCTGCTGAAGGGCAGCCCGGCACATGCCAACGCGCTGCGCAACTATGCGCGCAACATCGTCGCCGCGCGCCGCCACTCCAGCCTGTACACCGAGATCGGCGTGCTGTCGAACGACGGCTTCTTCAGCGAACTGCGCACCCGCATCGCCTACCGCATCCTGCCGCCGGCACTGGGCAACGACTATCTGAGCGAAGCGCTGGACCAGGTGGTCTACCAGCGCACCGATTACATCTGGATGGCCGCCGTGCCTGTCGATGACTGGCTGGCCCTGCACGACGTGATCGTCCATTCCGAACAGCGCGCCGCCGTGCAGCGCGGCGGCAATCTGATGCTGCCCGGCCTGCTGGAAGCGATCCGCACGCTGTCCTACCGCGTCTGCGCGATCGGCCTGGAGCCGCGCCTGACCAACTTCCACACCGAGATGGAGACCTACGAGTCGCCCTTCATGGTGCAGAACTTCGAAGTCAACGCCTACCTCGACGCCTACCATCGCAAGCTGGCCGGCGAGGAAGTCGACCTGGCCGATGCCCGCCACCTGCTGGTGATGCTGGACCAGTGCGACGCCGTCATCACCAAGATCCGCAAGAAGGCACTGAACCAGGGCACCAGCATCGCCCTCACCTATCTGCTGGTGACGCTGACGCAAAGCATGAACCGCATGCGCAAGCTGCTGGTACTGGTCGATGAGGACAAGCCCGGCGACGCCGACGACCACGCGCGCCGCGCCGGCGCCATCGCGCTGGGGCTGGAGCTGGTCGAGGCCCACAACAAGAAATACCTGGTGGGCGACCTGCTGCGCGACAACATCAACCTGCTGGCGCGCAACGTCACCGAAAACGCCAGCCACACCGGCGAGCACTATGTCGCCAATACCCGGCGCGAGCTGGGCGCCATGTTCTCCTCGGCGGCCGGTGCCGGCCTGATCATCGGCTTCATGGCGCTGTTCAAGATTCTGCTGTCCTATCTGCACGCGCCGCCGCTGGTGGAAGCCTTCCTGTACAGCATGAACTACTCGCTGGGCTTTGTGTTCATCCACCTGCTGCACTTCACCGTGGCCACCAAGCAGCCGGCGATGACCGCCTCGCACATCGCCGCCGGGCTGCATTCCAGGGACGGACGCAACATCGACATCGACAGCATGGCCGAGCTGTGCAACAAGGTGCTGCGCACGCAGGTGATGGCGGTGCTGGGCAACCTGGCGATCTGCATCCCGACCGCGTGGCTGATCGCCATGGCCTGGCCGCACCTGACCGGTCACCATCTGGTGACGCCGGAAAAAGCCATGCACCTGCTGGCCGACATCGATCCGATCCACGGCCCGACGCTGGTGTACGCGGCGATTGCCGGCGTCTGCCTGTTCGTGGCCGGCCTGATCTCCGGCTACTACGACAACAAGGCGCTGTACACGCGCTGGGCGCAGCGCATCGCGCAGCTGCGCGGCCTGGGCTGGCTGCTGGGCCAGGAGCGCGTGGCGCGGCTGGGCGTGTACCTGGAAAACAATCTGGGCGGCCTGATGGGGAATTTCTGCTTCGGCATCCTGCTGGGCATGATGCCGTTTATCGGCTTCGTGCTGGGCATACCGCTGGACATCCGCCACGTCACCTTCTCATCCGCCAACTTTGCGACAGCAATTGTTGGGTTGGATCACAATGTCGGCTGGGAACTGGTTGTGACCTCGGTGGCAGGTTTTCTTTCCATCGGGATCGTCAATCTGCTGGTCAGCTTCGGCCTGGCGTTGTGGGTGGCGCTGCGTTCGCGCCAGGTGCGCTTCAAGCATGGCTGGCAGCTGATGAAGGCCTTGGGCCGCCGGTTCCGGATTGCGCCGATCGCCTTTCTGATCGGCTCCAAACACGAACCAACACTGCTTATTGAAAAGGCCGACAAATGAAACTGCTGCCGCCCATGCGCTACTGGCTTGCCGCCGGCACCTTGTGTCTGGCTTCGCTGGGCGCATGTGCATCGCTGCCGAATGTCACCGCGCTGAATCAGAAGCTGGAACCGGCCACGGCGACGGCGCCCACCGTCAAAGGCAAGGATGGCGAATTGAGCGAAGCGCGCACCAAGGCGCTGCTGTCCAAGCGCTGGGCCAAGGGTACGCTGGACCTGCAGGCGCAGGCCTCGCTGGAAGAAGCGGCGACCGGCGTGCCGCTTATCGCCGGCAACAAATGCACGCTGCTGTTCGACGGGCCGCAGACCCTGTCGGAAATGCTGAAAGCCATCCAGGGCGCGCGCAACAACATCAACTTCGAGACCTACATCTTCGACCAGGACGAGCTGGGCATGAAATTCGCCGATGCGCTGATCGAGAAGCAGCGGCAAGGCGTGACGGTCAACATCATCTACGACAGCGTCGGCACCTTCGGCGTACCGGCCGAGTTCTTCACGCGCATGCGCGACGCCGGCATCCGGCTGATCGAATTCAACCCGGTCAACCCGGCCAAGGTCAGCGGCGACGGCTGGAAGCTGAACAACCGCGACCACCGCAAGGTGCTGATCGTCGACGGCAAGACCGCTTTCACCGGCGGCATCAACATCAGCGCCACCTACGCCAAGAGTTCCTTGTTCCGTTCGGCCTCGCGGCCGACCAACAAGGACGATGTCGGCTGGCGCGACACCCACATCAAGATCGAGGGGCCGGCGGTGCAGGCCTTCCAGTGGCTGTTCATCCGCCAGTGGACCAAGGCCGACAAATACGATCTGCCGGAAGCCGACTACTTCCCGACGCCGGTGATCGCCGGCGACAAGGTGGTGCGCGTGCTGGGCAGCGAGCCGGACGGCCATTTTGAAATCTACAAGGCCTACGCGCTGGCCTTGCAGGAAGCCAAAAAATCCATCCACCTGACCTCCGCCTACTTCGTACCGGACCGGCAGACGGTGGACGCGCTGAAAGCCGCTGCCCAACGCGGTGTCGATGTCAAGGTGGTCGTGCCCGGCGTGTCGGACGTCGGCCTGGTGGTCTATGCCGGCCATGGCTTCTACGACGAACTGCTGGAAGCCGGCGTCAAGATCTACAAGCTGAAGCTGGCGGTGCTGCACGCCAAGACCGCCGTCATCGACGGCAAATGGTCGACCGTCGGCTCGACCAACATCGACATGCGCAGCTTCCTGCACAACAGCGAAATCAATGTGATTGTGATGGGCGACGCCTTTGGCAGCGAAATGGAGCGCGCCTTCCAGGAAGACCTGCGCGACTCCAACCAGGTCACGCTGGAAGCTTGGCGCAAGCGCCCGCTCGGCGACCGCATGAAAGAATGGGCCGCCCGCTTCATGAACTACTGGCTCTGAAACTTCGGGGTCAGTGCCGACATTCGGACATTTCGCGCGCGAAATGTCCGA
>CAUPXZ010000063.1:0-27670 GCA_963515135.1 uncultured Duganella sp.
CGCCGAGATAGCCATAGCCGTCACGCACCAGCGTGCCCAGCGCGGCGGCGCTGCCGCCATCGCCGCCGGCGCCCGCGTTGCCGCCATTGATGCCAGCGCTGCCGGCCGCACCGTAGCCGCCGCTACCACCGGCGCCGCCAGCCGCCGAGGCGCTATTGCTGGCGTCGCTGCTGCCGGTGTTGGTGGCGACGACGTTGCCACCGGCACTGCCGGGGCTGGCATTGGCGCCGGGTGTTGCGCCATTTGCGCCTTGGTTGCCGGCGCTGCCGGACTGGCTGACATCGACCGCGTAGGCCTGGCTGATGGCCAGCGTCAGAAGCAAGGGAACCAGCTTGCGGGGCGGGCCTGGAGGAAGCATGCGCATGGGGCAGACCTTTCAGAAATGGATCAGTCATGTATATATGACAACTCCATCTACTGTCTCAGGTTTGCCCATCAGCGTAAATGATGCAAATGCACCACGTTTTCCGGGAATATTTATTTCTGAGCGGAAGCTCCACCCGGCGGCGCGATGCTCATGCTTTGCCGGCGAAGTGGGCTTCGATTTCTTCCAGGGTCTTGCCTTTGGTTTCCGGCAACAGGAAGGCGGCGGTCAGGAAGTACAGCAGCGTGGCGCCGGCCCACCAGAAGAACATGGTCGCATAGCCATACTGTCCGACGGTGGGCAGGAAGGTGGCGGCGATCATGGTCGAAACGAACTGGTTGATCAGCAGCGCGATGCTCATGCCGTTGGAGCGGATGCGGGTCGGCATCAGTTCCGACAGCGCCAGCCACACGCACACGCCCGGGCCGACCGCGAAGCCGGCCACGAACAGGCACATGGCCAGCGCCACTTTCCAGCCATGCGCGGGGGATGGCACGGCGGCCAGGTCGGCGCGCTCGATGCGCAGCGGCGCCGTCATTCCCTCGGCCGGATCGGCGAAGGGATTCAGATGCAGCTTGCGGAAGAAAACGCCGATCACGCTGTCCGGCTGTACGGTGTCTTCACGGCTCATGCGCAGTAGCGGCAGCGCGGCGTCGTCGCTGCGGCGCGTCTGCACATTGGTAAACGGGCCGTAGGAATAGGCCACCGTCAGCTGCACCGGCTTGCCGTCCGCGCCGGTCGCAGCGCCGAAGGATTGCAGCGTGCCGGCATCCAGTTGCAGCGCCAGGCTGTCGGACTGGATGCGCGCTTGCAGGGCGGGGCGCACGTCGTGCTGCTCGGCTTCGGCGCTGCGGAACAGCAGGCCGGCCGTCACCAGCGCGATGACGATGCCGGCGGTGCCCAGCATCAGCAGGAATTTGCGGCCCTTGCGGTCGACCAGGATCACGGCAACGATGGTCATCAGCGCGTTCAGCACTTTCAGCACCACGTCGCCGGCGTTGGCGGTGGTGCCGGGCAGGCCGGCCTGATTCAGGATGTTGACCACGTAGGCCAGCACCGAGTTGATGCCGGTGGCCTGGTTCAGCGCCAGGATCAGGCAGGCCAGCAGGAACGGCAGCACGTAGCGGCGGCTGAGCAGCGGACCGCTGGCGAGCGGCGTGCCAGCCGTCGCGGCGGGCACCAGTGCCTGCTCGATCTCGCGCAGTTCGGCCTGCGCTTCAGCGGCGGGGCGGGTGCGCAGCAGGGCGCTGCGCGCTTCTTCGATGCGGCCGCGCTGCGCCAGCCAGCGCGGCGACTCGGCCAGCAGCAGGCAGCCGGCGGTGAACACCAGGCCCGGCGTCAGGCACCACCAGAAGATGCTGCGCCACGCGTGGTCCTTGGCGGCGAATACCGCCGCCGCGCGCTCCGCCTCGCCCAACTGCTGCGCGGCGAGCGTCGCCGTCTCCACCGCATTCGCCTGGAACAGGCCAATCAGCGCGGCCGCCACCAGTCCCACAGTCAGCAGCAGCTGGAACAAGGCCGCGCCGCGTCCGCGCTGGCGCGCATGCAGGCACTCGGCCAGGTACAGCGGCACGATCACGCCGATCAAGCCGCCGCTGACGCCTTGCAGCAAGCGTCCCAGCAGCAGCGGCACATAGCCGTCCGACAGCGCGATCAGCGGGATGCTGAGCGTGAACAGCACGCCGGCCAGCGTCATCGCCAGGCGGCGGCCGATCCAGTCGGCCAGCGCGCCGGCAAACAGCGACGACAGCACGGACCCCAGCAGCACCGCCGCCACAATAAAACTCAGTTGCTGCGCACTTAAACGCCATGCCACGGAAGCGGTGGACTCCAGATACGGCAAGGCGCCGGCGATGATGCCGACGTCGATCCCGTACAGCAGGCCACCCAGCCCTGCAATAAACAATAAATAGCCCATGGCGCGTGCTTGCATCGAGTCTCCGTCTAGTTGGTCTTGGTGGTCAGGTCGATGGCTTCGCCTTCAACGAAGACGGCCAACGGTTGTAATTTCGCGTTCAGCACCACGATATCCGCCCACGCGCCCGGCGCCAGGCGACCGCGTTCGGTCTCGCCCAGGTAGTCGGCAGGGTACAGCGACAGGCGGTTGGAGGCGTCGGCCAGGTCCAGGCCCAGATCGACGAAGTTGCGCAGCGCCTGGTCCATGGTCAGCACGCTGCCGGCCAGCGAGCCGGTGGCCAGCCGCACGCAGCCCATGCACTTGTAGACGCGCTGGCTGCCCAGGCCATATTCGCCGTCCGGCATGCCGGTGGCCGAGGTGGCGTCGGTCACGCCGTACAGGCGCGGAATCGCGCGCAGCGCGGCGCGGATGGCGCCCGCTTCCACATGCTGCAGGTCGGGGATGATCTCCGCATATTCCGCATGCGCCAGCGCCGCGCCGACGATGCCGGGCCGGTAGTGATTCAGCCCGGTCATGCCGTTGTACAGATGGGTGAAACCGGCCGCGCCGGCTTCCAGCGCGGCCACGCCATCCTCGTAGCTGCCGTTGCTATGGCCGATCTGCACGCGGATGCCCAGTTGATTCAGCTGCGGAATCAGCGCCAGGTGGCCATGCACCTCGGTGGCCAGCGTGATCGCCCGCACCGGCGCCAGCGCGTGATAGTCGCGCACCAGATCGATGCTGCCGGTGACCACCGCGTCCGCAGGCTGGGCGCCGAGGCGATGGATGCTCAGGAACGGTCCTTCCAGATGCACGCCCAGCATGCGCGCGCCGCCGTCCGGCCGCTGCGCGATGGTCGGCGCCAGCCCGCGCAGCGCGCGCCGGATCGAATTGTCGGTGGCGGTCATGGTGGTGCCCAGCATGGCGGTGGTGCCGTGCTGCGCATGCGCGCGCGCCACGGTGGCGCCGGCGTCGCCGCCCTGCATGATGTCGACCCCGGCCGCGCCATGCACGTGCAGGTCGATGAAGCCGGGCAGGATGGTCAGCGTGGTGTCGGCGCCATCTTGCGCGCGGATCTGGCGGATGCGCTGGTCGAAGGCGATGCTGCCGTTGATCCAGCCGTTCGGGGTAAGAATGCGTCCACTCAGCACAGCGTCACTCCGCGATCAGCAGCTCGATGCCGGCTTCCAGCAGCCCGTCGCGGTATTCGGCGCTGATGCCGGCGTCGGTGATCACCGTGTCCACCCGGCCCAGCTGCACGATGCGGTGCAGGCTCACGCGACCGAACTTGGAGGCGTCCGCCAGCACGATGATCTTCTTGGCCCGTTCCACCATCTTGTGATTCAGGCTGGCTTCCGCCTCGTGGTGGGTGGTCACGCCGAACTGCAGGTCGAAGCCGTCGACGCCGAGGAACAGCTTGTCGAAGCTATAGGCCTGCAGACAGGCTTCGGCCTGGGTGCCTTGAATCGACAGCGACTGCTTGCGCAGCAGGCCGCCGGTGAGGATCAGGTCCACGCCCGGCGCGTCGGCCAGCGCCCAGGCGATATTCAGGCCGTTGGTCATCACCGTCACGTTCTGCGCCTCGCGCAGGTGGCGCGCCAGCGAGATGGTGGTGGTGCCGGAGTCGATGATGATGTTGTCGCCGGGCTGCACCAGATGCGCCGCGCGCGCGCCGATGCGTTCCTTTTGTTCGTGATTGATGGCGTCCTTTTGCGGCACCGTGTGCTCGGGCGGCGGCGTGCGCGCCAGCGTGGCGCCGCCGTGGCTGCGGGTGGCGAGTCCCTGGGATTCGAGGGCGCTCAGGTCGGATCGGATGGTCACCGCGGAAACGCCCAACTGTTCCACCAGCGCGTTGACTTGCACCGAACCGTGTTGGGTGAGCGCGTGCAGAATCGCGGCGCGGCGTTGACTGGTAAGTCGCATGGGTTGTGCTGTTGTTATGGTCAAAATGCCAGCTTACCAGATCGTAGCCCGTGTGAAAGCAAGCCGCGCAGGTATTTTTCTTTCGAAATAAAATGAAAGTGTTTTTGTGTTAAAACGAAAGAAAACGTAAAAACAACACCAAAACGAAATAATTCGAAAGGTTGTTGTAAATTTTTTCTTTGCTTATTAGTATTCCAAACATAAGCAAAGAACACGGGAGATTTGTCATGAGTGGTAGCCGGATGAAAAGGGGGCTGCGCCGCAGCCTGATCGCAGTTGCGGTGCAGATGGCGGTGTGCGGCATGGCGTTGGCGCAGGCCGAGCCGCAGGCGGAAGGCGAGGCGCCGAAGGTGGTGGTGACCGGTGCGCGCGCCGCGCTGGCGAAGTCGCTGGAACTGAAGCGCAATGCCGACGTGATCCAGGATTCGATTTCGGCCACGGAGCTGGGCCGCTTCCCGGACGATAACGTGGCCGATTCGCTGACCCACATCTCCGGCATTTCGGTGTCGCGCACCCGTGGCGGCGAAGGGCAGTACATCAATGTGCGCGGCCTCGGTTCCGGCTACAACATCGTCACCCTCAACAAGCGCATTCTGGCTACCGACGGCGATGGCCGCGACTTCGCCTTCGACGTGCTGCCGTCGGAGGTGATCAGCGGCGCCGACGTGATGAAGTCGGCCGACGCGGCGCAGATGGAGGGCAGCATCGGCGGCTCGGTCAATCTGCGTTCGGCGCGGCCGATGGACAATCCCGGCTACCACGCCTCGGCGCGCTTCGAGGCCGACCACAACGACCTGTCGCGCAAGGATGGCGGCAAGCTGTCGGGCGTGATCAGCAACACCTTCAATAACAACACCATGGGCGTGCTGCTCGGCGCGGTGGTCTCCAAGCGCAAGGTGCGCACCGATTCGCTGGGCTACCAGACCTATAACGCCGATTCGCCGGGCAGCTACGATGTCAACGGCGATGGCGTGATCGGCGCCGGCGAAAGCAATCTGCTGGCGCCGTGCTGCATCTCCTTCGGCTCGGTGTTCGAAGAGAAGCGCCGTACCGCGCTGTCCGGCGCCTTTGAATGGAAGCTCTCGCCGACCTTCAAGATGACCGCCGATGCGCTGGCCACGCGCCTCGATTCGCCGCAGGTCGGCTATCAGCAATCCTATTACATCGAGCATGCGCCAGGCCGCTGGTCAGATGTCGCGGTCAAGAATGGCCTGATCACCAGCATGACGGTGCATGACCTGATCCCTGAAATGTCCAATGTCACCACCGACCGCGTGGTCGATACCCGGCAGATCGGCTGGCGCGGCGAATGGCGGTCCTCCAACCAGCTGAAACTGACCGGCGACGTATATCGCTCCACCTCGGAGCGCAATTCCGGCGGCAAGGATACTTTCGTGGTGGCGGGCATCGCCGGCCACAACACCGGCTACTACCGCGCCAACAACGGCAGCTTCCCCGATATCCGCGTGACGCTGGAAGACGGCCGCGATCTGGCCACCGAGCTGGCCGCCGGGCGCCTGGGCAACAAGGACTACGGCGTGCATTTCGCCGGCCTGACCGGCACCGACATCAAGGACACGGTGGACGGCGCCTCGCTGGACGGCCGCCTGTCGCTGAGCGGCGCCTGGCATGTGGACGCGCTGCAGTTCGGCGTCAGCGCCACTTCGCGCAAGAAGGACCGCAACTCGATTGGCAACGAGAAGAGCGGCGGCGCCTGCCAGTACTGCGATATGTACTCGACCACCTTCGCCGCGCTGGGCGCCAACGTGGTCAGTCCGATGACGCTGCCGAACTATATGCGCAACGCCGGCGGCAGCTTCCCCGGCAGCTTCGTCAAGTTCGACGTGGCGGCCTACCTGGCCGCGCTGAAGAAGCTCGATGGCCAGCCGGTGCTCGACGCCGACGGCAAGCCGACCGGGAATACCTATGACGTCGGCAAGTCGCAGCCGGTGTTCGTGCCGACCGATTCGTATGCGGTGAGCGAGAAGACCAATACGCTGTACGGCCAGCTGGAACTGTCCGGCGACAACTGGAACGGCAATATCGGCGCGCGCCTGGTGCGCACCCGCACCACCTCGCGCACCGCGATCGACCAGATCGTCGCCATCAACGATCCGACGCCGAACATCCCGACCAGCAGCCCGGACATCACTTATAGCCCGGCGGTGCCGGTGTCGGAGGACGGCCGCTACACCAAGCTGCTGCCGTCGGCGAACATCAGTTGGTGGGCGCGCGAGGATTTCGTGGTGCGCGGGGCGCTGGCCAAGGTGATGGCGCGGCCATCGCTGGACAAGCTGGCGCCGACCCGCACCGACAATACGCTGGATCGCAGCTATATCCTGAACATCGTCGGCGACGCAGGCCTGAAACCGACCGAAGCGGTGCAGCAGGATATTTCGGTGGAGTGGTACTACCGTCCTAAATCGGCCATCACGGCGGCCATCTTCGCCAAGCAGATCAAGAATTTCGTCACCTACCAGACCGACGAACGGGTGGACATCGGCGTGCCGGGCTACCTGTACACCGTTACTCATCCGGTGAATGGCGACAAGGCGCGCGTGCGCGGCTTCGAGTTCGGCATCCAGCACCTGTTCGACAACGGCTTCGGCTTCAACGCCAAATTTGCCAAGACGCTGACCAAGGCGTATCAGGGCGGCCAGTATGTCGGCCAGCTGGAAGGCGTGGCGCCGACGGCGTCGTCGATCGGCTTCCTGTATGAGAAGAGCGGCATCAACGCCTCCATCTCGTTCGACTACACCGGCGACTACACGCAAAGCACCAACGTGCTGGCCGGCTATCCGAACAAGGTCGACGCGCTGACCTGGGTCACGGCGTCGGCCTCGTGGGACGTCACGCCGAACCTCACGCTGTTCGTCGAGGGCAAGAACCTGGGCGATGCGGTGATGCGCTCCAACCTGGGCCGCAGCGATGCGCTGTACGGCTTCGAGACCTGGGGGCGCACCTACGCCGCCGGCGTCAGCGTGAAGTTCTGAGCCGATGAATACCAATACGACGATCGCCGCGCGCCAGCCACGCTGGCTGGGATATGCGCTGACCACCACGCTGCTATGGGGTTTGTGGGGCGCGTTTGCCGGCCTGCCGAGCCAGCACGGTTTTCCTGAGACGCTGATCTATGTGGTGTGGGCGCTGACCATGGTGCCGCCGGCGCTGGTTGTGCTGGCCCGCAACGGTTGGCGCGTTCGGCGCGACGGCCGCTCCATCGCCTACGGCCTGACCATCGGCCTGCTGGGCGCGGGCGGGCAGATGGTGCTGTTCTACGCGGTGAAGGCCGGGCCGACCTATTTGATCTTCCCGTTGATATCGCTGTCGCCGGTGATCACCATCGCGCTGTCCTTCCTGTTCCTGCGCGAGCGCACCGGCGCCATGGGCATCGCCGGCATTGTGCTGGCAAGCTGCGCGCTGCCGCTGTTCGATTACTCGCCGGGCGGCGCCCCGCAGCAGTACGGGCTGTGGTTTTTGCTGGCGCTTGGGGTATTGGCGGCGTGGGGCTTGCAGGCCTACTTCATCAAGCTGGCCAACGCCAGCATGGACGCCGAGAGCATCTTCTTCTACATGACGCTGAGCGGGCTGCTGTTCATCCCGGTGGCGCTGGCGATGACGGATTTCTCGCAGCCGATCAACTACGGTCCGTCGGGACCGCTGCTGGCCGCCGCCACGCAGATCCTCAACGCGGTGGGCGCGCTGACGCTGGTGTACGCCTTCCGCCATGGGAAAGCGCTGATGGTGTCGCCGCTGGTGAACGCCGGCGCACCCTTGCTGACGACGGTCATTTCGATGGCGCTGGCGGCCTCGCTGCCGACCGGCTACCGGCTGGCCGGCATCGGCCTGTCGCTGGCGGCCGCGCTGTTACTGGCATTGCAACCGGACGAACCTACACAAGGAAACTGACGATGGAATATCTTTTGAATCTGGTTCGCCGCCACAAGGCCGGCGAACCGGTCGGCATTCACTCGGTGTGCTCGGCGCACCCGCTGGTGATCGAGGCGGCGATGGAAACGGCCGCCGCGCGCGGGCTGCCGGTGCTGATCGAGTCGACCTCCAACCAGGTCAACCAGGACGGCGGCTACACGGGCATGACGCCTTCCGCCTTCCGCGATTTCGTGCACGGCATCGCCGACCGCACCGGCATGGCGCGCGAGCGCGTGCTGCTGGGCGGCGACCACCTGGGACCGAACGCCTGGCAGCAGCAGGCGCCCGGAGAAGCGATGGCCAAGGCCGAGGTGCTGATCGACCAGTATCTGCGCGCCGGCTTCCGCAAGATTCACCTGGACTGCTCGATGTCCTGCGCCGGCGACCCGGTGCCGCTGCCGGATGCGGTGGTGGCGGAACGTGCCGCGCGTCTGTGCGCGGTGGCGGAACGCGCCTGGCAGGCGGCCGGCGGCGAGGCGCCGGTGTACGTGGTCGGCACCGAAGTGCCGGTGCCGGGCGGCGCGCACGAGGACCTGGACGAACTGGCCGTCACCACGCCGCAAGCGGCGGCGCTGACCATTCAGGTGCACCGGCAGGCGTTTGCCGCCGCCGGGCTGGAAGCGGTTTGGCCGCGCGTGGTCGGGCTGGTGGTGCAGCCGGGCGTGGAGTTCGACCATCACAAGGTGATCGACTACCAGCCGCAGCGCGCGGCGGCGCTCAGCCGTTTCATCGAGAGCGAGCCGACGCTGGTGTACGAAGCCCATTCGACCGACTACCAGACGCCGGCCAATCTGGCCGCGCTGGTGGCCGGCCACTTCGCCATCCTGAAGGTGGGGCCGGGGCTGACGTTCGCGCTGCGCGAAACGCTGTGGGCGCTGGCCGATATCGAACAACAGATGGCCGGTGCCGGCAACGGTTCGGACTTCAAGAACACGGTGCTGGAAGTGATGCGCGCCGAGCCGGAATACTGGCGCAAATACTATGACAGCGACCCGGCGCGCGCGCGGTTCGACCAGCAGTACAGCCTGAGCGACCGGATTCGCTATTACTGGCCGCACCCGGCCATTCAGGCGGCGCAAGCGCAGCTGCTGGCCAATCTGCAACGCGCGGCGCCGCCATTGACCTTGCTAAGTCAGTACCTGCCGGCGCAATATGAGGCGGTGCGCGAAGGACGCGTGCGCAACCTGCCAGCCGATTTGCTCAAAGAGGGCGTGGCCAAAGTGCTGCGTCAGTACATGGACGCCTGCGCAGGCGCCACAACAAAGGAGTTGGAAACATGCTAGTGGTCGACAAGGATATTTTGGGGATAGGCGCGGCGCGCCTGGATGAAGCCGGCGGCGGCCTGACCGCGCGCGAGATCGCGCAGCAGCCGGCCGTCTGGCCGCAGATCGACGCGCTGGTCGGCAGCCACCGCCCGGCGCTAGACGCCTTCCTCGGGCCGCTGCTGGCGCGAGCGGACCTGCGCATCGTGCTGACCGGCGCCGGCACCTCCGCCTTCCTCGGCGAATGCCTGGCGCCGGCGATGCTGGCCAAGGGCTGGCGCGCGGAGGCCGTGCCGACCACCGATATCGTCTCCGGCCCGCTGCGTTTCCTGCAGCCGGCGGCGCCGACGCTGCTGGTGTCCTTCGCCCGCTCCGGCAGCAGCCCGGAAAGCGTGGCGGCATTCGATCTGGCCAACCAGCTGGTGGCGGATGTGCACCATCTGGTCATTACCTGCAACGCCGACGGCGAACTGTATCGCATGGCGCAGGGCCGCAGCAATGCCTTCGCCATCCTGCTGCCGGATGCGACCCACGACCGCGGCTTCGCCATGACCACCAGCTTTACCTCGATGCTGCTGGCGGCCGCGCTGGCGTTCGGCGTGCTGGCGCCCGGTGCGGCCGCCGTGCCGTCGGCGGCCGGCGCGGACCTGCATGCGACGGCGCTGCCGCTGCTGCAGGCGCTGGTGGCGCGCCAGTTCAAGCGCGTGGTCTACCTCGGCAGCAATGAGCTGCGCGGGCTGGCGCGCGAAGCCTCGCTCAAGCTGCTGGAGCTGACCGATGGCCGGGTGGTGGCGTTGTTCGATTCGCCGCTGGGCTTCCGGCACGGACCCAAGACCATCGTCGATGGCGAGACGCTGGTGGTGGTGCTGCTGTCCAACGACCCGCAAGCGCGCCGCTATGACCTGGACCTGCTGCGCGAGCTGCGTAACGATGGCCGCGCCGGCCGCGTGCTGGCGCTGAGCGGCCAGGCCACGCCGGAATCGGCCGAGGATTGCGTGGTGCTGCGCGCTACGCAGAGCGCCAACGACCTGGCGCTGGCGCTGCCGTACATCCTGTTCTGCCAGTCGTTCGCGCTGTTGCAGTCGCTGGCGCTGGGGCTGCGTCCGGATACGCCGAGCGTATCGGGCACCGTCAACCGCGTGGTGCGTGGCGTGACCATCTATCCGCTGGACGGGGACGCGCATGTTTCTCGGGATTGACGGCGGCGGCACCAAGACCGCCTTCGCGCTGATCGACAGCGAGGGGCGGGTGCTGGCGCGCCACCAGGAGAGCAGCGCCTATTATCTGGAAGTCGGCATGAACGGCCTGGCCGCCATGCTGACGCGCGGCTGCGACAGCGTGTTTGCGGCGGCCGGCGCAACGGCCGCCGATCTGCGCTTCGCTTTCTTCGGCCTGCCGGCTTACGGCGAGGACCGCGCAGTGCAGGCGCAACTGGATGCGTTGCCGCGCGCGGTGCTGGGCCACGATCGCTACCTGTGCGGCAACGACATGGTGTGCAGCTGGGCCGGATCGCTGGCCTGCGCCGACGGCATCAGCGTGATCGCCGGAACCGGCTCAATGGCGTACGGCGAGTTTGCCGGCGCCCGCGCGCGCGCCGGCGGCTGGGGCGAGTTGTTCAGCGACGAGGGCTCGGCGCACTGGATCGCGCGCGCCGGCCTGGCGCTGTTCTCGCGCATGAGCGACGGCCGCGCGCCGCGCGGGCCGCTGCACCGGCTGGTGCGCGAACGTTTGGCGCTGCAGCAGGACCTGGACCTCTGCCAGGTGGTCTACGGCGACATGAACGCGGAACGCAGCCGCATCGCCGCGCTGTCACGCCTGGTTTCCGAGGCCGCCGCACTGGGCGACGGCCAGGCGCAGGCCATCATCGACGCCGCCGCCGCAGAACTGGCGGCGCTGGTGGATGCGGTGCGCAGCGCGCTGGGCGTGGCTGCCGGGCAGGGCGTGGCCGTGTCCTACACCGGCGGCCTGTTCGGCGACGACAGCCCGCTGCGCGCACCGTTTGCGCGCGCGCTGGCCGAGCGCGCCGGTTCCTTCCATCTGGCGCCGCCGCGCCTGGCGCCGGTGCTGGGCGCGGCGCTGTATGCTGCGCGCAGTGCCGGCACGCCGCTCAGCGAAGCCGCGCTGGCGCGACTGGCCGTTCAATAATCTTCAGCAGGAGACAAGCATGCGTTGGACTGTGATATCTACTCTCGTTGCGGCGCTGCTGGCGGCGCCGCTGGCCGTCGCCGACAGCTACACCGTGCGCGATTTCGACCGGGTGCCGAAGATCGACGCCCACCTGCATCTGCATGGCGCCAGCCAGGACGCCTTCCTGGCGCTGGCGCGCAAGGACAACTTCCGCGCGCTGACCATCAACGTCGACTATCCGGACTTTCCGCCGCTCGACCAGCAACGCCGCGTCGCGGTCGCGCTGGGCAAGCAGCATCCGCAGCAGGTGGCGTGGGCCGCGACCTTTTCCACCGACGGCTTCGAGCAGCCGGGATGGAGCGCGGCCACACTGAAAGACCTGGACGGCGCATTGGCCGCCGGCGCGGTCGGCGTCAAGGTGTGGAAGAACATCGGCATGAGCCTGCGCGACCAGCAGGGCAGGCTGGTGATGGTGGACGATGCGCGTTTCGACCGCTTGTTCGACGGCCTGGCGCAGCGCCGCGTGATGGTGCTGGGCCATCAGGGCGAGCCGCATAACTGCTGGCTGCCGGTGGAACAGATGACGGTCAATAACGACCGCGAATATTTCAAGCATCATCCGGCCTACCATATGTACCTGCATCCCGAGATGCCCGGCTACGAGCAGCAGATGGGCGCGCGCGACCGCCTGCTGGCCAGACATCCGACGCTGCGTTTCACCGGCGTGCACATGGCGTCGCTGGAATATGACGTCGAGCGCCTTGGGCGCTGGCTGGACGCCCATCCGGGCGTCAGCGTGGACGTGGCGGCGCGCATCGGCCAGTTGCAATACCAGTCGCAGCGCGACCTTGAGCGGGTGCGCGCCTTTTTCGTCAAATACCAGGACCGGCTGATGTACGGTTCCGACCTGGCGCAATCGGCCGAGCAGGACGACGCCGCCTTCGTGTCCGACCTGGATACGGTGTGGCGGCGCGACTGGCGCTACTTCGTCAGCGCCGACAGCTTCGCCGTGCCGGAACTGGATCAGCCGGTGCGTGGCCTGTCGTTGCCGCGCGCGGTGGTCGACAAGCTGTATCGCCTGAATGCGGAGAAAGCCTATCCGCAAGCCTGGCGCAAACACAAATAAAGGGAGACTCATGAACAAGCCACACGATCAACGCCGCCGCACGCTGCTGCAATGGCTGGCCGGCAGCGCCGTCGCATCCACCGTGGTGGACGCCGGCGCCGCCGCGCCGGCGGCTTCCAAGGGCAAGGATATCGCGCGCATCGGCGACACCGTTATGGCGCTGGAATTCGACGGCCAACTGCAATGCCGCGTGGTGTCGCGGCTCGGCCCGCGCGCGGCCGCCGTCACCGCCTTTGCGCCGAGCGAGCGTCTGCGCGTGCTCAAGCGCGCCAAGGCCGCACAGGGTGCGCCTGCGGTGATCGGCGCCGGCGGTGGCCTGAACGCCAGCCTGCTGGATGCCGCGAGTGGTGGCGACAGCCGCTGGATCGAACGCTTTGCGCTGACATCGCAGGCGGCCGACCGGGTGGACGGTCCGCACGGACCCGGCGTGCGCCATCGGCTGAGCGGCAAGTCGACCGACGGTATCGAGAAGACGGTTGCGGTGACGTTCTATGAGCGCCAGCCGGGATTCGCCGTGCTGCGCACCTCCTACCGCAATGCCGGCGACGGGCCGGTGACGGTGGCCGGCTGGAGCAACAGCGGGCATACGCTGCGTCCTGCGGCCGGCCGCAAGGCGGAGTTCTGGACCTTCTCCGGCGCCTCGCATGCCGACCGGCGCGACTGGGTGCAGCCGCTGGTGGCCGGTTTCGATCAGCGCAATTTCATGGGCATGAACGCCTCCGACTACGGCAGCGGCACGCCGGCGGTCGACGTCTGGAACCGCGACTGCGGCCTGGCGGTCGGCCATCTGGACACGGTGCCGCGCCTGGTCGCGCTGCCGGTGCGCGCAGTCGCCGGCGGCGCGTCGCTGGCGGTGGAATTCGATACCGTGGCCACGCTGCAGCCGGGCGAAACGCTGGACACCATGGACACCTTCCTGGCGCTGCACAAAGGCGATTACTTCGCCGCGCTGGATCAATACCGTCAGGCGATGGCCGAACGCGGCCTGCGTGCGCCCGACGCGCCGGCCGAATCGTATGAGCCGATCTGGTGTGCGTGGGGTTACGAACGCAATTTCACCGTGCCGCTGATGGTCGGCACGCTGCAGAAGGCCAAGGAGCTGGGCCTCGAATGGGCGGTGCTGGATGATGGCTGGCAGAACAACGAAGGCGATTGGAAGCTGGACACCAAAAAATTCCCGCATGGCGACTCCGACATGCGCGGCCTGGTCGGCGCCATCAAGGACGCCGGCCTGAAGGCGCGGCTGTGGATTACGCCGCTGGCGGTCGATCCCGGCTCGGACCTGCTGCACGACCACACCGACATGCTGTTGCTGGACAAGGACGGCGCGCCGCAGCTGATCACCTGGTGGAACAGCTTCTATCTGTGCCCGGCGTACCAGCCGACTATCGAAATGACGCGCCAGTGGATCCGCAAGATCTTCGGCGAGTGGGGCTACCAGGGCCTGAAGATCGATGGCCAGCACCTGAACGGCGTGGCGCCGTGCCACAACCCGGCGCACAAGCATGCGCGCCCCGAGGAATCCTACGAGAAGCTGCAGGATTTCTGGAAGATGGTGTACGACACCGCGCGCGAAGTGAATCCGAACGCGGTGATTGAACTGTGCCCTTGCGGCACCTCGTACGCCTTCCACAATTTCCCGTACATGAACCAGGCGCCGGCGGCCGATCCGCTGTCGTCCTGGCAGATCCGCCACAAGGGCAAGACGCTGAAGGCGCTGATGGGCCGCTCGGCGCCGTACGCCGGCGACCACGTTGAGCTGAGCGACGGCGGCGACGATTTCGCCACCACCATCGGCATCGGCGCGGTGCTGTCGACCAAGTTCACCTGGCCGGTGGACCCGAAACCGAAGGACAGCTTCCTGCTGACGCCCGAGCGCGAGGTCCAGTGGCGCAAGTGGATCGGCATTTATCGCGACAAGATGCTGGCCAAGGGCGTGTATCGCGGCGAGCTGTATGACATCGGCTTCGACAAGCCGGAAACGCACGCGGTCGAGAAGGAAGGCAAGATGTACTTTGCTTTCTACGCGCCGCGTTGGAACGGGCCGGTGGAGATCCGCGGCCTTGGTGCTGGCCGCTGGCGCCTGCGCGACTATGTGGACGGCAAGGAAATCGGCGAAGTGGAGGGCGGCCGCAATCGCCTGACGCTGCGTTTCGAGCACGCGCTGCTGCTGGAAGCGGTGCGGGTTTCGTGACGCGGGACGGAGCGGTGTACAATTTGGTCGCTTAAAACCGCTTTTACACCGCTCATGCCCTCACGCCGTCTCGCCCTTGCCAGTTTAGCCATCCTGTCCGCCGCCGCCATGGTCGGCTGCAAAACTACTCCCGTCATCGAAACGCCGGTGGCGGCGCCGGTGGTCGAACCGGCGCCGCTGCCGCCGAAGAAAATCAAGATCGGCCTGGCGCTGGGTGGCGGCGCCGCGCGCGGCTTTGCGCACATCGGCGTGATCAAGGCGCTGGAGGCGCAGGGCATCTATCCGGACATCGTGGTCGGCACCAGCGCCGGCAGCGTGGTCGGCGCGCTGTACGCGGCCGGCAATACAGGCTTCCAGCTGCAAAAACTGGCGATGGAGATGGACGAGGCCTCGATTTCCGACTGGGCGGTGCCGCTGTTCCGCAAAAATACCGGTGTGCTGAAAGGCGAGGCGCTGCAGGCCTACGTCAACAAGGCGGTCAACAACCAGCCGATGGAAAAGCTGAAGATTCCGTTCGGCGCGGTGGCGGCGGACCTGAAGGACGGCAAGCCGATCCTGTTCCAGCGCGGGAATACCGGCATGGCGGTGCGCGCCTCGTCGGCGGTGCCGGGCGTGTTCCAGCCGGTGACCATCAGCGGCCATACCTATGTCGATGGCGGCCTGGTGGCGCCGGTGCCGGTGCGCTTCGCGCGCGACATGGGCGCGGACTTCGTCATCGCCGTCAATATCTCAACCCAGGCCGACGTGCAGGCCACCGTCAGTTCGCTGGACGTGATCATGCAGACCTTCTCCATCATGGGGCAGCGCATCAACGAATATGAACTGCGCGATGCCGACATCGTCATCACCCCGCCGCTGGGCAAGATGGCCGGCAACGACTTCAACGGCCGCAACCAGGCGGTGCTGGCCGGCGAGCAGGCCGCCGCGCAGGTGATGGCCCAGATCAAACTCAAACTCGAAGCAAAACGCAAACCGTAACCAAGGAAGTGTCTTATGCAAACCAAGCCGTATCTGTCGCTCGCTGACGTCAAGAAAATCGCTGCTGCTGCCGAAGCGGAAGCTGTCGCCAACAACTGGCCGGTGGTGATCGCCATCGTCGACGACGGCGGCCACCTGCTGTGGCTGCAGCGCCAGGATGGCGCCAACGCGCTGTCGTCGCACATCGCCCCGGCCAAGGCGCGCGTGTCGGCGCTGGGCCGCCGCGAATCGAAAATCTACGAAGACATGATCAACAACGGCCGCGTGTCCTTCCTGAGCGCGCCGGCGCCGCAGACCGACGGCATGCTGGAAGGCGGCGTGCCGATCATCGTTGACGGCCACATCATCGGCGCGGTCGGCGTCTCCGGCGTCAAATCCGTCGAAGATGCACAAATTGCAAAAGCCGGTATTGCAGCACTGAACTAAAAAAAAGGCCGCCCGCGCAACGCCGGCGGCCTTGCCAGGTGGGGTGGATTTGGTTATAATTCAAAGGTTTAGCCAAATCACATCTCTACCGTAGCGACTACCACTCATCCATCATCAATCTGACCAACTCCCCCGTGGCGCATAACTTCGCCTGGGTTGCTTGACGGTCGTCTGACGTGGCGCAGCTACGGTAACTTTATCAGGAGTTGCCCTTGCCGCCATTTTTTTCTGGCCCCGCCGTTCCAGCCATACTGGCCCTCGCTGACGGAACCATTTTCAAAGGTTTTTCGATCGGCGCCGCCGGCCATACGACCGGTGAAGTGGTCTTCAACACTTCCATGACCGGCTATCAGGAGATCCTGACCGATCCTTCCTACAGTCGCCAGATCGTCACCCTGACGTATCCTCACATCGGCAACTACGGTATTAATACCGAAGACGTCGAATCCACCAAAGTGCACGCCGCCGGTCTAATCATCCGTGACCTGCCGCTGATCGCTTCGAACTTCCGCTCGACCCAAACGCTGGCAGATTACCTGAAGGCCGAGAACATCGTCGCCATCGCCGGTATCGACACCCGCAAGCTGACCCGCATCCTGCGCGAGAAGGGTGCGCAATCCGGCGCCATCGTCACCGGCACCCAGGGCAACGAGCCGTCGGTCACGCAGGCGCTGGACCTGGCACGCTCCTTCCCCGGCCTGTCCGGCATGGACCTGGCCAAGGTGGTCACCGTCAAGGATAAATACGAATACACCGAAACCGAGTGGACGCTGGGCGAAGGCTACGGCAAGCTGGCCGCCGCCGACCAGAAGTTCCATGTGGTCGCCTACGACTTCGGCGTCAAGAAAAACATCCTGCGCATGCTGACCGCGCGCGGCTGCAAAGTCACCGTGGTGCCTGCGCAGACCACCGCCGAGGAAGTGCTGGCGCTGAACCCGGACGGCGTGTTCCTGTCCAACGGTCCTGGCGATCCTGAACCATGCGATTACGCGATCGCCGCCGCCAAGGTCTTCATGGAGAAGAAGCTGCCGCTGTTCGGCATCTGCCTCGGCCATCAGATCATGGGCCTGGCCTCCGGCGCCAAGACGCTGAAGATGAAATTCGGCCACCACGGCGCCAACCACCCGGTGCAAGACCTGGACAGCAAGCATGTGATGATCACCTCGCAGAACCACGGTTTCGCGGTGGATCAGGCCACGCTGCCGGCCAACTGCCGCGTGACCCACGTATCGCTGTTCGACGGTTCGCTGCAGGGCTTCGCCCGCACCGACACCCCGGCCTTCTGCTTCCAGGGTCACCCTGAAGCATCGCCTGGCCCGACTGACGTCGCTTACCTGTTTGACCGCTTCATCGGCCTGATGGAAGCTACGGAGAAAAAATAAATGCCAAAACGTTCTGATATTAAAAGCATCCTGATTATTGGCGCTGGCCCGATCATCATCGGCCAGGCCTGCGAATTCGACTATTCCGGCGCCCAGGCCTGCAAGGCCCTGCGCGAAGAAGGCTACAAAGTCATTCTGGTCAACAGCAACCCTGCGACCATCATGACCGATCCGGAAATGGCCGACGTCACCTACATCGAGCCAATCACCTGGCAGATCGTAGAGAAAATCATCGCCAAGGAAAAACCGGACGCGATCCTGCCGACCATGGGCGGCCAGACCGCGCTGAACTGCGCGCTGGACCTGCACCGCAACGGCGTGCTGGATAAATACAAGGTTGAGCTGATCGGCGCCACGCCGGAAGCCATCGACAAGGCCGAAGACCGCTCCAAGTTCAAGGATGCGATGACCAAGATCGGCCTGGGTTCAGCGCGTTCGGGCGTGGCCCACTCGCTGGAGGAGTCGTGGGCGGTGCAGCGCGAAGTCGGCTTCCCGACCATCATCCGCCCATCGTTCACCATGGGCGGCAGCGGCGGCGGCATCGCTTACAACGAAGAAGAATTCGAAGCGATCTGCAAACGCGGCCTGGAAGCCTCGCCAACCAACGAGCTGCTGATCGAAGAATCGCTGCTGGGCTGGAAAGAGTACGAGATGGAAGTGGTGCGCGACAAGGCGGACAACTGCATCATCATCTGCTCGATCGAAAACCTGGACCCGATGGGCGTGCACACCGGCGACTCGATCACCGTCGCTCCTGCGCAAACGCTGACCGACAAGGAATACCAGATCATGCGTAACGCCTCGCTGGCGGTGCTGCGTGAAATCGGCGTCGACACCGGCGGCTCCAACGTGCAGTTCTCGATCAACCCGAAAGACGGCCGCATGATCGTCATCGAGATGAACCCGCGCGTATCGCGTTCGTCGGCGCTGGCGTCGAAAGCCACCGGCTTCCCGATCGCCAAAGTGGCTGCGAAACTGGCCGTGGGCTTCACGCTGGACGAGCTGCGCAACGAGATCACCGGCGGCGCCACCCCGGCCTCTTTCGAGCCGTCGATCGACTACGTCGTGACCAAGATCCCGCGCTTCACCTTCGAGAAGTTCCCGACCGCCGACCACCACCTGACCACGCAGATGAAATCTGTCGGTGAAGTGATGGCGATCGGCCGCACCTTCCAGGAATCGTTCCAGAAAGCGCTGCGCGGCCTGGAAGTGGGCGTGGATGGCCTGAACGAGAAAACCAAGGACCGCGAGAAGATCGAAGAGGAACTGGGCGAGCCAGGTCCGGAGCGTATCTGGTACGTGGGCGACGCGTTCGCGCAAGGCTTCACGCTGGAAGAAGTGCACCAGCTGACCAAGATCGATCCGTGGTTCCTGATCCAGATTAAAGAGATCGTCGACCTGGAACTGTGGATGGACACGCAGAAGCTGGAACAGCTGGACAAGACCACGCTGTACAAGCTGAAACAGAAGGGCTTCTCGGACCGTCGTCTGGCCTTCCTGCTGCAAACCACGCCGGCCGAGGTGCGCAAATACCGCCACTCGCTGGACATCCGGCCGGTGTATAAGCGCGTTGACACCTGCGCGGCGGAATTCGCGACCAACACCGCTTATATGTACTCGACCTACGACGAGGAATGCGAGTCGAATCCGACCGACAAGAAGAAGATCATGGTGCTGGGCGGTGGCCCTAACCGTATCGGCCAGGGTATCGAATTCGACTACTGCTGCGTACACGCGGCGCTGGCGATGCGCGAAGACGGCTACGAGACCATCATGGTCAACTGCAATCCGGAGACCGTGTCGACCGACTACGATACCTCGGATCGCCTGTACTTCGAATCGCTGACGCTGGAAGACGTGCTGGAAATCGTCGAACTGGAAAAACCGGTCGGCGTGATCGTGCAGTACGGCGGCCAGACCCCATTGAAACTGGCGCTGGATCTGGAAGCCAATGGCGTGCCTATCGTCGGCACCTCGCCGGACATGATCGACGCCGCCGAAGATCGCGAGCGTTTCCAGAAGCTGCTGCAAGACCTGGGTCTGCGTCAGCCGCCTAACCGCACCGCGCGTACCGAAGCTGATGCACTGGCGCTGGCACAGGAAATCGGCTACCCGCTGGTGGTGCGTCCTTCCTACGTGCTGGGTGGCCGCGCGATGGAAATCGTCCACGAGCAGCGCGACCTGGAGCGTTACATGCGCGAAGCGGTCAAGGTATCGAACGATTCGCCGGTGCTGCTGGACCGCTTCCTGAACGACGCCATCGAGTGCGACGTCGACTGCATCTCGGACGGCGACACCACCTTCATCGGCGGCGTGATGGAGCACATCGAACAAGCTGGTGTCCACTCGGGCGACTCGGCCTGCTCGCTGCCACCGTACTCGCTGTCGCAAGAGACCATCGATGAACTGAAGCGTCAGACCTCGCTGATGGCCAAGGGCCTGAACGTGGTCGGCCTGATGAACGTGCAGTTCGCGATCCAGAAGCAGGACGGCAAAGATGTCGTCTACGTGCTGGAAGTGAACCCGCGCGCTTCGCGTACCGTGCCATACGTGTCGAAAGCGACCGGCCTGCAGCTGGCCAAGATCGCCGCGCGTTGCATGGTCGGCCAGAAGCTGGCGGAGCAGGGCGTTACCGAAGAAGTGGTGCCGCCTTACTACAGCGTCAAGGAAGCCGTGTTCCCGTTCGTGAAATTCCCGGGCGTGGACACCATCCTCGGCCCTGAGATGAAATCGACCGGTGAAGTGATGGGCGTGGGTAAAACCTTCGGCGAAGCCTTCGTCAAATCGCAGCTGGGCGCCGGCGTCAAGCTGCCGAAGTCGGGCAAGGTATTCCTGTCGGTGAAATCGTCGGACAAGCCGCGCGCCGTCAAGGTGGCGCGCGACCTGGTCGATATGGGCTTCACGCTGGCTGCGACCAAGGGCACTGCTGCGGTGATTTCGGCGGCTGGCATTCCAGTCACCGCAGTCAACAAAGTGGTGGAAGGCCGTCCGCACATCGTCGACATGATCAAGAACCATGAAATCGTCCTGGTCATCAACACGGTGGAAGAGAAGCGCAACGCGATTGTCGACTCGCGCGCCATCCGCACCTCGTCGCTGGCTTCGCGCGTGACCACCTACACCACCATCGCCGGCGCTGAAGCGGCGGTGGAAGGCATCCGTCACCTCGACGAATTGCAAGTGTACGATTTACAAGGGCTGCATAAAACCTTACACTAAGCCCTAATAGGTTTAGGTAGTACCCGGACCACAGAGCTCGCGCAGGCAGTTAAGCGCGGCCTCTGTGGTTTTCCATTGTAATAACAGAGTAAATAGACAACATGACTTCAGTTCCACTTACCAAATTCGGCGCCGAGCTCCTGAAAGACGAGCTGCACCAGTTGAAGACCAAAGAACGCCGTATCGTGATCGACGCGATTGCCGAAGCGCGCTCGCATGGCGATCTGTCGGAAAACGCCGAGTACGATGCCGCCAAGGAACGCCAGGCGTTCGTGGAAGGCCGCATCGCGGAACTGGAAGGCAAGCTGAGCGCAGCGCAGATCATCGATCCAACCACGCTGGACGCGGAAGGCCGCGTGGTGTTCGCCGCCACCGTGGACCTGGAAGACCTGGAATCCGGCGCCAAAGTCAGCTACCAGATCGTCGGCATCGATGAAGCCGATCTGAAGCTGAGCAAGGTCTCGGTGACGTCGCCGATCGCCCGCGCGCTGATCGGCAAGTCGGCCGGCGACGTGGTGGAAGTGCAGGCCCCGTCGGGTCCGCGCGAATACGAAATTCTGGAAGTGCGTTACGTCTGATGCTACTTGCCCGCACACGTTTGCTGGTCGCGACCCTGTGGGCCGGCAGTTTATGGGCGGTGGGCTATCTGGCCGCGCCGACCCTGTTCGCCACGCTGAGTGACCGCGTGCTGGCCGGCACCATTGCCGGCAGTCTGTTCACCAATCAGGCCTGGCTGTCGATTGCCTGCGCGGTGGTGATGCTGGTGCTGCTGGGTGCGACCCAAACCAGCACCGGCGGCATTTTTGCCGGGCCGGCCGCCAATATGGCGGCCAAATCGCGCCGTACGCTGCTGATTATCGTGGTGGTGATGCTGGTGTGCACGCTGGTGTCGCACTTCGGCCTGCAGCCGATGATGGCGTCGCTGCGTGCGACTGCAGGACCGGGCGGGGTGATGGAAGCCGCCGCGAAAAACGAATTCGGCATCCTGCACGGTATTTCCAGCACGATCTATCTGATCCAGAGCCTGCTGGCCGCCTGGCTGGTGGTGAAACAGTAAGCTCGCCACCGTCATTCCGGCGAAAGCCGGAATCCATGCTGAGCTCGCAAACACGGTACGCGGGTTATGGATTCCGGCTTGCGCCGGAATGACGTTTTAACCCAATACGGTTTTCTTGGTCGATTTCTGACGTGTCTTGGCGCGCTTGACGTTGCCGCCCTGGGTCACGCGTTCATTCCCCTTCAGCAGTACCTTGGTGACCGACGGACGCTTGGTGCCGCTAGGGCTGGCTTTGACGATGGTGACTTCACGCATGCCTTTGCCGCTGGTGGAGCTACGGGTCTTTTCCGCTTCCACTTTCGGACGGTACAGCACCAGCAGTTTGCCGATGTGTTGCACCGGCGCTGCCTTCAGTTGCTCGCAGATGGTTTCGTACATGGCGATACGGGCTTCGCGGTCGTCGCCGAATACGCGCACCTTGATCAGGCCGTGCGAGTCGAGACCCAGGGCGATTTCCTTGAGGACGTTGGCAGTCAGGCCATCGGCGCCGATCAGGACGATAGGTTTCAGGCCATGGGCTTCGGCGCGCAGTGCGCTGCGCTCGACGGGAGTCAGTTTGATCATAAAATTATTTTTTGTAGGTTCCTTAAAGGCAGTATTCTACGCGAATGGCTAAGAACAAATTAAACAAAAACTGGATTCACGACCATATTAACGACCCTTACGTGAAATTAGCCCAGAAAGAGGGCTATCGCGCCCGTGCGGCTTTCAAGCTGAAAGAGATTGATGAAGACGAGAAGCTGATCAAGCCCGGTCAGGTCATCGTCGACCTCGGCTGTACCCCTGGCAGCTGGGGGCAGTACGCCCGGCGCAAGCTGGCTGGCAAGGAGGGCGGCGGCATCAATGGCACGCTGATCGGCCTCGATATGCTGCCGATGGAGCCGATTGCCGATTTCCATTTCATCCAGGGCGATTTCCGCGAAGCCGACGTCATCCAGCAACTGGAAGCCGTGGTGCAGGGGAAAAAAGTTGATCTGGTGTTATCGGATATGGCGCCCAATCTGTCCGGCATCCACGATTCCGACGCCGCCCGCATGGAGCACCTGATCGACCTGGCGATTGAATTCTCGCAGGCGCACCTGAAACCGGAAGGCGCGCTGCTGGTCAAATGTTTTAAAGACATGGGTTTTAACGACATCGTGCATAAATTCCGTGCCGAATTTAAAACCGTGACGCAAAAGAAACCAAAAGCCAGCCGCGACAAGTCGTCCGAGATCTTCCTGCTGGGCCGGGGTCTGAAAAATCCGACCGACGGCGGCATGGCGTCGGCACAACCGTTAGATTCTGACGGATGGCGCCCTTGATATTTGCTAAATAACCCTTACATCGAACCGGGGAATGCCGTTTTTGCCTTGATTGCAGCATGATTTTGGTCAAATAATGCGCTTTTCCGCCGGTTTTTGACTGGCGCACGGCAGGTTTCTGGCAACGCCTGCCTATTACGAGTAAAATCGGATTTCAGCCAGGTTTATCGATGCGTCTCGCATCCAAGGAGTTTTCGTGAATAACATGTTTTCCAAATCAGCCATCTGGGTAGTCGTCGTACTGCTCCTGCTTATGCTGTACAAGCAGTTTGATAGCCATGGCGTCACGGGCGGCGCGAAACCGATCGCCTACTCCGATTTGCTGGATGACGTGAAAGCCAAACGCATCAAGGATGTCACCATTGAGGGCGGCAACATCATCGCCACCCGCAGCGACGACACCAAGGTCCGCACCACCGCCACCGTGCTGGATCGCGGCCTGATCGGCGACCTGCGCGACAACGGCATCCGTTTCGACGTCAAACCGCCGGAGGAACCATCGTTCCTGTCGCAGATTTTCGTCTCCTGGTTCCCGATGCTGCTGCTGATCGGCGTGTGGATCTTCTTCATGCGACAGATGCAGGGCGGCGGCAAGGGCGGCGCGTTCTCCTTCGGCAAGTCGAAGGCGCGCATGATGGATGAAGCCAACAACACCGTCACCCTGGCCGATGTGGCCGGTTGCGACGAAGCCAAGGAAGAAGTTGCCGAGATCGTCGACTTCCTGAAAGACCCGAGCAAGTTCCAGAAACTGGGCGGCCGCATCCCGCGCGGCGTGCTGATGGTCGGTCCTCCGGGCACCGGTAAAACCCTGCTGGCGCGCGCCATCGCCGGCGAAGCCAAAGTGCCGTTCTTCTCGATTTCCGGTTCGGACTTCGTTGAAATGTTCGTCGGCGTTGGCGCCAGCCGCGTGCGCGACATGTTCGAGAACGCCAAAAAGCATTCGCCATGCATCATCTTCATTGACGAGATCGACGCGGTCGGCCGTCACCGCGGCGCCGGCATGGGCGGCGGCAACGACGAACGCGAACAGACACTGAATCAGCTGCTGGTGGAAATGGACGGCTTCGAAGCGCAGTCCGGCGTAATCGTCATCGCCGCCACCAACCGCGCCGACGTGCTGGATAAGGCGTTGCTGCGTCCCGGCCGTTTCGACCGTCAAGTGACGGTCGGCCTGCCGGACATCCGTGGCCGCGAGCAGATCCTGAACGTGCACATGCGCAAAGTGCCGATCGGCACCGACGTCAAGGCCGATATCCTGGCACGCGGCACGCCGGGCTTCTCGGGCGCCGACCTGGCCAATCTGGTCAACGAGGCCGCGCTGTTTGCCGCACGCCGTTCCAAGCGCCTGGTGGACATGCAGGACTTCGAGGACGCCAAGGACAAGATCTACATGGGTCCCGAGCGTAAATCGATGGTCATCCGTGAAGACGAGCGTCGCAATACCGCGTACCACGAGTCCGGCCACGCGGTGGTCGCCAAGCTGCTGCCGAAGGCTGATCCGGTCCACAAAGTGACCATCATGCCGCGTGGCTGGGCGCTGGGCCTGACCTGGCAGCTGCCTGAGCACGACAACATCTCGGGCTACAAGGACAAGATGCTGGAGGAAATTTCCATCCTGTTCGGCGGCCGTATCGCCGAAGAGATCTTCGTCGGCCAGATGTCGACCGGCGCGTCGAACGACTTCTCGCGTGCCACCAAGCTGGCCCGTTCGATGGTGACCAAGTTCGGCATGTCGGACGCGCTGGGCGTGATGGTCTACGAAGATTCGCAGAACGACGGTTTCATGGGTGGCAGCAACAAGACCATCTCGGAAGCCACCCAGCAGAAGGTGGATGCGGAAATCCGCAACATCCTCGACACGCAATACGCATTGGCGCGCAAGCTGCTGGAAGACAACCGCGAAAAAGTGGAAGTCATGACCAAGGCGCTGCTGGAATGGGAAACCATCGACGCGGACCAGATCAACGACATCATGGCCGGCCTGGACCCACGTCCGCCGAAAGCCGGCGTCACCATCCGCAAACAGCCTCCGGGCGACGGCGGCAGCGGTGTATCGCCTAGCGTGACCGCACCGGCTTAATTCGCGGCACGGCATCAACGACAAGGGTGAGGAGCGATCCTCGCCCTTTTTCATTTCAGTTCTCCATGCAATCTACCTTACAGTTCGGCCGTTTCAATTTCCCGTGGCGGGGGCAGGGCGTGCGCGCCCGCGTGATGGGCATCCTCAACGTGACGCCCGATTCCTTCTCCGATGGCGGCAATTACCACGCGCTGGAATTCGCGCTGTCGCACGCCGAGCAGATGATCCAGGATGGCGTCGACATCATCGACGTGGGTGGGGAATCCACCCGTCCCGGCTCGCCGCCGGTGTCGCTGGACGACGAGCTGCAGCGCGTGATGCCGGTGCTGTACGCGCTGCGCGACCTGGGGCCGGCCATCTCGGTCGACACCTACAAGCCGCAAGTGATGCGCGAGGCCATCATCGCCGGCGTCGACATGATCAACGACATCAACGGTTTCCGCGCGCCGGGCGCCATCGACGCGGTGCGCGATAGCGATTGCGCGCTGTGCATCATGCACATGCAAAGCGACCCGCAGCACATGCAGCTGGCGCCGGCGTACACCGATGTGGTGGACGAAGTGATCGCCTTCCTGCGCGAGCGCGCCAACGCGCTGCTGGCGGCTGGAATTGATCCACGTCGACTTTGCATCGATCCTGGCTTTGGATTTGGCAAGACAGTGGAGCATAATTACGCTCTGCTGAAGGCCACCGCGCGCCTGATTGACGAACTCAAGCTGCCGCTGCTGGCGGGCTTGTCGCGCAAATCGATGGTCGGCGCGGTGATCGACAAGCCGGTGGAACAGCGCATGGCCGGCAGCGTCGGCGGCGCACTGGCGGCGGTGGCGCAGGGCGCGCTGATCGTGCGCGTGCACGACGTCGCCGAAACCGTCGACGCCCTGAAGGTATTTCAGGCTGGCCGCTAACTACAACGATAAAGAGCAAACACAATGACACGTAAATATTTTGGCACCGACGGCATCCGCGGTCTGGTAGGCGAAGCCCCGATCACTCCTGATTTCGTCATGCGCCTCGGCTATGCGGCCGGCCAGGTGCTGGCCAGCAAGCGCAGCGGCAGCGGCCGCCCGACCGTGCTGATCGGCAAAGACACCCGCATCTCCGGCTATATGCTGGAAGCGGCGCTGGAGGCCGGTTTCTCGGCCGCCGGCGTCGATGTCATGCTGGCCGGTCCGATGCCGACCCCGGCCATCGCCTACCTGACCCGCGCGCTGCGCCTGTCGGCCGGCGTGGTCATTTCGGCGTCGCACAATCCGTTCCAGGACAATGGCATCAAATTCTTCTCGGCCCAGGGCACCAAGTTGCCGGACGCGGTGGAGCTCGACATCGAAGCCGCGCTGGAACAGCCGATGCACTGCGTGCCGTCGGAAAGACTGGGCCGCGCCAAGCGCCTGGACGACGCCCAGGGCCGCTACATCGAATTCTGCAAGAGCACCTTCCCGAACGAACTGGACCTGCGCGGCCTGAAAATCGTAGTCGATACCGCCCACGGCGCCGCCTACAACATCGCCCCGCATGTGTTCCATGAGCTGGGCGCGGAAGTGATCGCCATCGGCAACAAGCCGGATGGCTTCAACATCAACCTGGAACACGGCGCCACCGCGCCGAAAGCCATGGCCGCCGCCGTGCAGGCGCATGGCGCCGACCTCGGCATCGCGCTGGACGGCGACGCCGACCGCCTGATCATGTGCGACGCCAACGGCCGGCTGTACAACGGCGACGAGCTGCTGTACCTGATGGTGATGGATCGCTTGGCCACCGGCCCGGTGGCCGGCGCGGTCGGCACGCTGATGACCAATATGGCGGTGGAAGTGGCGCTGAAAGAGAAGGGCATCGGCTTCGCGCGCGCCAAGGTCGGCGACCGCTATGTGCTGGAAGTCATGCAGGAGCACGGCTGGATACTGGGTGGCGAAGGCTCGGGCCATTTGCTGGCGCTGGACAAGCACACCACCGGCGACGGCATCATCTCCGCGCTGCAAGTGCTGTCGGCGCTGAAGCGCGCCGACAAGTCGCTGGAAGAGTGCTGCGCCGACCTGATCATCTTCCCGCAAACCCTGATCAATGTGCGCGTCGCGCCGGGCTTCGACTGGACCCAGAACGCCGCCATGGTGGCCGAGAAAGCCAAAGTCGAAGCCGAGCTGGGCGACAGCGGCCGCGTGCTGATCCGCGCTTCCGGCACCGAGCCGCTGATCCGCGTGATGGTCGAGGCGCGCGATGCCGACGCCGCGCAATCGATGGCGCGCCGCATTGCGGACAAAGTTGAAACCCAGTTGGCGGCCTGAACCCCGGCGCGAAAACTAAATCACGCGCTTTGATTGACGTTTTGAGGGAGTGCTAGTAGAATACCGGTCTTCGGAGTGTAGCGCAGCCCGGTAGCGCACCTGGTTTGGGACCAGGGGGTCCA
>CAUPXZ010000064.1:0-27645 GCA_963515135.1 uncultured Duganella sp.
CGACATTCGGACATTTCGCGCGCGAAATGTCCGAATGTCGGCACTGACCCCGAATGGAGGAGACTATGAAGTACGCTGATTTTTATCGGCGCTCTGTCGTTGCGCCGGAGGAGTTCTGGCGCGACGAGGCTGCGCTTATCGATTGGAATACGCCGTTCTCGCAGGTGCTGGATGATTCGCGCCCGCCGTTCGCCCGCTGGTTCGTGGACGGGAAGACGAATCTGTGCCACAACGCGGTGGACCGCTGGTGCGCCACGCAGGGCGATCAGCCGGCGTTGATTGCCATCTCCACCGAAACCAATACGGAGCGCAGCTACTCCTTCAATCAACTGCATGTGGAGGTGCAGCGCTGGGCGGCGATGATGCAGTCGCTCGGCGTGCGCAAGGGCGACCGGGTGTTGATCTATATGCCGATGATCGCCGAAGCCGCGTTTGCCATGCTGGCCTGCGCGCGTATCGGCGCGGTGCACTCGGTGGTGTTCGGCGGCTTTGCCGCCAACAGCCTGGCCAGCCGCATCGATGACGCCAAGCCGGTGTTGATCGTCTCCGCCGATGCCGGTTCGCGCAACGGCAAGGCGATTCCCTACAAGCCGCTGCTGGATGAGGCGATCTCGCTGTCTTCCGCCAAGCCGGCGCGCGTGCTGCTGGTCGATCGCGGCCTGACGCCGATGCAGCGCGTCGACGGCCGCGATGTCGACTACGCCGCGCTGAGCGCCGCGCACCTGGCCGCGCATGTGCCGGTGACGTGGCTGGAATCGAACCAGCCGTCGTACATCCTTTACACCTCCGGCACCACCGGCAAGCCAAAAGGCGTGCAGCGCGATGTCGGCGGCTATGCGGTGGCGCTGGCCGCTTCGATGAAGTACAACTTCTGCGGCAAGGCCGGCGAGACCTTCTTTGCCACTTCCGATATCGGCTGGGTGGTGGGGCACTCGTACATCGTCTACGGCCCGCTGATCACCGGCATGGCGACCATCATGTACGAGGGCTTGCCGGTCTGTCCCGATCCCGGCATCTGGTGGAGCATCGTCGAGAAGTACAAGGTCACGCGCATGTTCTCGGCGCCGACGGCGATCCGCGTGCTGCGCAAGCAGCCGCCGGAGTTCATGCGCCAGCACGACAAGTCGTCATTGAAGGCGCTCTACCTGGCCGGCGAGCCGCTGGACGAAACCACATCGGGCTGGATCGCATCCGAACTTGGCGTGCCGATCATCGACAACTACTGGCAGACCGAAACCGGCTGGCCTATCCTGTCGATCGCCAAAGGGATAGAGGATGTGCCGACTAAACTCGGCAGCCCCGGCCTCGCCATGTACGGCTACAAGGTCAAGCTGATCAACGAGGCCACCGGCAACGAATGCGCCGCCAACGAAAAAGGTGTATTGATGATCGAAGCTCCGCTGCCACCCGGCTGCATGCAGACCATCTACGGCGACGATCAGCGTTTCGTCGATACCTACTGGACGGATCGGCTGTATTCGACTTTCGACTGGGGCGTGCGCGATGCAGACGGCTACTACTTCATCCTTGGCCGCACCGATGATGTGATCAACGTCGCCGGCCACCGTCTCGGCACGCGCGAGATCGAGGAATCCATCACCAGTCATCCGAATGTATCCGAGGTGGCGGTGGTCGGCGTGGCGGATAAAATCAAGGGCCAGGTGGCGGTGGCGTTCGCGATCCTGAAAGACGCCAATGCCGGCACGGCCGAGCAGGATGTGATGGCGGTGGTGGATCGCCAGCTGGGCGCAGTGGCGCGGCCGGCGCGCGTGTACTTCGTCACGCAGTTGCCGAAGACGCGCTCCGGCAAGCTGCTGCGTCGCTCGATCCAGGCCATCTGCGAAGGCCGCAACCCCGGCGATGTCACCACCATCGAAGACCCGGCATCGCTACAACAGATTCAACGTGCACTCTTGTAAGCCACCGGTAAGACTGTTCTTCTATTCTGCGTGTAAGCTCGAATAGAAGAGCATCAATAACGGAGACACAAAATGCATGACGATATAGTTCAACAACTCAAGCGCGACCCCAATTATCAGAAGCTGGTGAAGTCGCGCTCCCGCTTCGGCTGGCTGCTTACCGCAGCAATGCTGGTCGTCTACTACGGCTACATCTTGCTGATCGCATTCGATAAAGAGTTCCTCGCCACCAAAACCGGTGAAGGCGTCATGACCTGGGGCATGCCGATCGGCCTGTTCGTCATCATCTTCACGGTACTGATCACCGGCGTGTACGTACGCCGCGCCAACAGCCAGTACGACGAACTGACCCAAGCCATCCACGCCAAGGTGAAAGCATGAGCATCTTGAAGAAACTGATGGCGCCAGCACTGCTGGCCGCATGTGGCGTCGCGCTGGCGGCCGGTGGAGACCTCGGCCAGGCCACCAAGCAGCCTACCAACTGGACCGCGATCATCATGTTCGGCGTGTTCGTGCTGTTCACGCTCTACATCACCAAGTGGGCGGCCGCGAAAACCCGTTCCGCGTCCGACTTCTACACCGCCGGCGGCGGCATCACCGGCTTCCAGAACGGCCTGGCGATTGCCGGCGACTTCATGTCGGCGGCATCCTTCCTCGGCATTTCCGCGTCGGTGTTCCTGAACGGTTACGATGGCCTGATCTACGCCATCGGCTTCCTGGTCGGCTGGCCGATCATCACCTTCCTGATGGCGGAGCGCCTGCGCAACCTGGGCCGCTTTACCTTCGCCGACGTCGCCGCCTACCGCTTCAAGCAGGCGCCGATCCGTATCTTCTCGGCTTCCGGCACGCTGGTGGTGGTGGCCTTCTACCTGATCGCGCAGATGGTTGGCGCCGGCCAGCTGATTAAACTGCTGTTCGGCCTCGAATACTGGATCGCCGTGGTATTGGTCGGCACGCTGATGATGATCTACGTGCTGTTCGGCGGCATGACCGCCACCACCTGGGTGCAGATCATCAAGGCTGTCATGCTGCTGGGCGGCGCCAGCTTCATGGCGATCGCCGTGCTGGCGCAGTTCAACTTCAGCCCCGAGGCGCTGTTCGCCAAATCGGTGGAACTGCACGCCAACAAGGAAGCCATCATGGGTCCTGGCACCTTCATCAAGGATCCCGTCTCGGCGATCTCGTTCGGCATGGCGCTGATGTTCGGCACCGCCGGCCTGCCGCACATCCTGATGCGTTTCTTCACCGTGCCAAGCGCGAAGGAAGCACGCAAATCGGTGTTCTGGGCCACCACCTGGATCGCGTATTTCTATGTGCTGACCTTCATCATCGGCTTCGGCGCCATCGTTTTGGTGGGCACCAATCCTGAGTTCAAGGACGCAGCGGGCAAGCTCCTGGGCGGTAACAATATGGCTGCGGTGCACCTGGCCAAAGCGGTCGGCGGCGACGTCTTCCTGGGCTTCATCTCGGCCGTGGCTTTCGCCACCATCCTGGCGGTGGTTGCGGGCCTGACGCTGTCCGGCGCATCGGCCGTGTCGCACGACTTGTACGCCACCGTGTTCGCCAAGGGCCAGGCCAGCAGCAAGAGCGAGCTGAAAGTGTCGAAGATCACCACCATCGTGCTGGGCATCGTGGCCGTGGTGCTGGGCATCGCGTTCGAGAAGCAGAACATCGCCTTCATGGTGTCGCTGGCGTTTGCGATTGCCGCATCGGCCAACTTCCCGGTACTGTTCATGTCCGTGCTGTGGAAGAACTGCACCACGCGCGGCGCCACCATCGGCGGCTTCATCGGCCTGACGCTGGCGCTGGTGATGACCGTGCTGTCGAAATCCGTGTGGGTCGATGTGCTGGGCCACGCGGAAGCGTTGTTCCCTTACGCTTCGCCGGCGATCTTCTCCATGCCGGCCGGCTTCATCGGCATCTGGCTGTTCTCGATGCTGGACAAGAGCCCACGCGCGCGCATCGACCGCGCCGGCTACGAGGCGCAGCAGATGCGCTCGGAAACCGGCATCGGCGCGGCTGGCGCATCGGCGCACTGATATAAATAACAACTTGTTGTAGCGACGATGCCCGGCTTGCCGGGCATTGTCGTTTTTAAGGGCGCGACGAAACCACTTTAATAGCGATAGCGATGAATGTGGTTTATCATCTGCCAACCATGCAGCCCAGGTATCGCGTATCTACCCATCCGGAGTTCGTTGCCGAAGCGCTGTCGCTGATCGGTGTGCCGGCCTGCGCCTGCGCTGCGGAGGGAATCGTGTTGGCCGCGAATGCGGAACTGGCGGCGCTGCTGGGCTTCGATCCCGGCGGCCGTCCGGTAGGCGATTTATTTGCCCGCCATGTGCGTGCGGCCGCCGTCGAGCGTGTGAACAGCGGTGACGCCGGGCGCTGGGAAAGCTGCCTGACGTGCGCCGATGGCCGCTACCTGTCGGTGCAGGCCTGGGCCAAGCAGTTGCCGGAAGACGGCGTCACCATCGTTTTCCACGACATCACCGAAGTCCAGCGCGACCAGCGCGCGTTGCGCAAAGCGCTGCTGGAGCAGCAGGCCATTCTGGAGAATGCCGCCGTCGGCATCTTGTTCAGCAAGGATGGCGTTATCCAGGAATGCAATATCCGTTGCGCCGAGATGCTGGGCTACAGCCGCAATGAGCTGGAAGGCGCCCCCGCCTTGATCGCCTATCCGGACGAAGCCGATTACCTCAAACTGGGACGCGATGCCGGCCCGCCGCTGTCGCAGGGCCAGTCCTTCACCGCCGAGATCCAGCTGCGCCGCAAGGACGGCTCGCTGTTCTGGGCGCGCCTGTACGGCCGTGCCGTTGATCCGCTGCACAACACCGAAGGCACGGTGTGGATCATGGAGGACATCCACGATCTGCGGCTGGACGGCGAAAAGCTGCAGCGCATGCTGCTGGAGCAGAAGGCGATTCACGATAACGCCTCGGTCGGCATCCTGTTCAGCAGGGCGCAGATCATGATGAGCTGTAATGTGCGCATGGCGGAGATGTTCGGCTACGCACCCGGCGAGATGGAGGGGCAGCCGTCCGCGATAGTGTTCCAGTCGCCCGAAGACTACGCCCGTTTCGGCCGCGAGGCCGGGCCGTTGCTGGGTTCCGGCCAGCCGTTCGAGAAACCGGCGTGGCAGTTCAGGCGCAAGGACGGCAGCTTGTTCTGGTGCCGTGTGCGCGCCAACGCGGTGGACTTCGAACATCGCGGCGGCGGCACCATCTGGATACTGGAAGACGTCACCGAGTCGCGGCAAACCCAGATGGAGGTCGAGGCCATCATGACCAACGCCTCGATGAGCATCCTGTTCACCAAGAACCGCGTCATCACCCGCTACAACCGCGGCTTCGCCGAGATGTTCCGCTACGATGAACAGTCGGGCCTGGGCTTGCCGGGCCGAGCGCTGTATCCATCCCAGGCGGCGTATGAACGGCTGGGCGCCGAAGCCTATCCCTTCCTGTCCATCGGCAAGCCGTTCCAGACCGAGATCGAGATGCGCCGCTCGGACGACAGCATCCTGTGGGCGCAGCTGATCGGTTACGTGGTCAATCCCGACGATCCTGCCCAAGGCACGATCTGGGTGATCGAAGACCGCAGCGAGCAAAAGCGCGCCGAGGAAGCGCTGCGCAACGCGCTGCTGGAGAACCAGGCGATCCTGGACAGCGCGGTGCTGGGCATCTCGGTGGTGGAGCACGGCCGCAACCTGCGCTGTAACCGCAAAATGGAAGAGCTGTTCGGTTACGGGCCGGGGGAGATGAATCACCTCAGCGTGCAGGCCTTCTACGCCGACAAGCAGGCATGGGAGCGCGCCCGCGCCGAAACCCTGCGTGATTTCGAGTCGGCGCAGGTCAACGTGTCGGAGTATGAACTGGTGCGCAAGGATGGCAGCACTTTCTGGGGACGCCTGTCCGGCCGGCCGTTCGACCTGGCGCAGGCGCGCGGGCGTTCGGTGTGGCTGGTGGACGATATCACCGCGCGGCGCGAGGCGTCCGAAGCGGTGGCGCGCGCGCGCGATGAGCTGGAGCTGCGGGTGCAGGAGCGCACCGCCGAACTGGCCGGCGCCAACGCGCAGCTGCAAGGTGAAATCGTCGAACGCCGCCAGGCGGAGGCGCGCGTGCATCACATGGCTTATCACGACAGCCTGACCGGCTTGCCGAATCGCGCGCTGCTGTCGGACCGGCTGGACCGCGCCATGCTGGCCGCGCAGCGCAGCGGGCGCAAGCTGGCGGTGATGTTCATCGATCTTGACCGCTTCAAGACCATCAACGATTCGCTGGGCCATATGACGGGCGACCAGTTGCTGAAGGAAGTCGCGGCCCGCCTGTGCGGCGCGGTGCGCGCCAGCGATACCGTGGCGCGCCTGGGCGGCGACGAATTCGTGGTGCTAGTGCCGGGCATCCGCACGGCGGACGAAGCCAGCCAGGTGGCGGAAAAGATCATCGAGGCGCTGTCCGACGGCTTTCCGCTGGAAGGCCGCAACCTGCACATCACGCCGTCGATCGGCGTCAGCGTCTATCCGGACGACGGCGTGAATGTCGAAACGCTGATGCGCAACGCCGACAGCGCCATGTATCACGCCAAGGCCAGCGGCCGCAATAACCACCAGTTTTTCAAGGAGGCGATGAACCTGTCGGCGGCGCGCCACTTCGAACTGGAGTCCAGCCTGCGCGGCGCGCTGGCGGCCAATGAGTTCGAACTGTACTTCCAGCCGATCATGGACATCGGCACGCGCCGCCTGCACGCGATGGAAGTGCTGCTGCGCTGGCGGCGCGGCGGCACGGAGCTGGTCACGCCGGACCACTTTATCCCCATCCTGGAGGAAAACGGCATGATCGTGCCGATCGGCGAGTGGGTGATACGCCAGGCCTGCAAGCAAAGCATGGCGTGGCAAGGCCAGGGCATGCTGCCGGTGCCGCTGGCGGTGAACCTTTCGCCGCGCCAGTTCATGCATCGCGGGCTGGTGGATTCGCTGCGCGACATTCTCGACGAAACCGGCATCGATCCGGCGCTGATTGAATTCGAGATCACCGAAACGGCGCTGATGCAGCATGGCGAGCAGACGCTGGAAATCCTCGGCCACATCAACGCCATGGGCATCCGTCTGTCGATCGACGATTTCGGCACCGGTTATTCGTCGCTGGCGTATCTGAAGCGCTTCCCGGTCAAGAAGATCAAGATCGACCGCGCCTTCATCAAGGATCTGGAAGAGAGCGCGGAAGACCGCGCGATTGTCGCGGCCATCATCGCGCTGTCGGACAGCCTGCAGCTGTCGGTGGTGGCGGAGGGCGTGGAGACGGAAGGGCAGTACGCGCTGTTGCAGCGTCACGGCTGTCAGTTCGCGCAAGGCTACCTGTTTGCGCAGCCGGTACCGCATACGGCGGCCCAGCTGCTGCTGCCGCAGATTTAATCGAAGGTGGCGATCACCGGCGTGTGGTCGGACGGTTGCTCCCATTTGCGCGGCACGCGATCGATGACGCATGCGGTGCAGCGCTGCCTGAGCGCGTCCGACAGCAGCAGGTGGTCGATGCGCAAGCCTTTGTTCAGGCGGAAGCCGAGGCCGCGATAGTCCCACCAGCTGTAGGATTTATCGGCCTGCTCGAACATGCGGAAGGCGTCGGTCAGGCCCAGGTCCAGCAGGCGCTTGAGCTGCGCGCGCTCCTCCGGCGACACATGGACCATGCCTTCCCATGCGGCCGGGTCGTGCACGTCGCGGTCTTCCGGCGCGATATTGTAGTCGCCCACCACCGCCAGTTGCGGATGCTTTGCCGCTTCTTCCTGGATCCAGTCGTGGAAGGCGTTCATCCACGCCATCTTGTACAGGTATTTTTCCGAGCCGACGGCCTGGCCGTTCGGCACATAGGCGCACACCACGCGCACGCCATCGATCGTGCCGGCGATGATGCGTTGCTGCGGGTCGTCAAATTTCGGGTTGTTCTTGACGATGTCGAGGATTGGCAGTTTGGCAATAATCGCCACGCCGTTATAGGTCTTCTGACCGGTATAGGCGACGTGATAGCCGGCTGCCTCCAGTGCTGCCAACGGAAACTTGTCATCCGTTAATTTTGTTTCCTGGATCGCTAGCACATCCGTGGGGTTTTCCTCTAGCCACTTCATAACGTGCGGCAGTCTAACGTTCAAAGAGTTAACATTCCAGGTAGCTATTTTCATGGTTGCGCTTTCATGCTTTAGGTCGAGTGGCTTGCATCTTACCGCATCTGGATTTAACACATTGCATTACCATCTTGTAAAGTTGTATGAAAAAACATGAAAAACCCTTCCTTTCAGAGGGCGCGAGCGCCTAAAATGTTGCGTAATGTGTCAAATAAAAAAATAATTGCCAAATTTGTCTCGCTGTTGTCAAAATAGAACCGAAAGACGAGACAAAATAAGGCAATTGGAAATATACTGTTAATAAATTTAATGGAAAACTTATGTTTCCATAAAACAACATATAAAAGCAAAACTAGCGTATCTTTTTGCGTTGTGATGGCGCAATAAATGATACTATACGGAAATAATTTGTAATATTTATCGTGAATTGCGCGTAGCGCATTTGCAAAGGAACGAGAAATGCGAACTGCATTTGAGGCATGGGCACAGCGCGACGGCCATATTGTCCGCCGACGAGAAGACAAGCCAGACGAATATCTGGTCTTCGAAACGCAACGCCGCTGGGTCATCTGGCAAGCGGCGCTGGAACACGGCAAGACGCCCGGCGGCCGCAAGACCGCAGCGCAAAAGGAAGCTGTCGCCGCTGAAAAGCGCGCCACGGAAGCCCTGCAACGCCCGCCGGCGATCAACTCCGACGAAGCTGCCGTGCGCAATCAGGTACTGAACGAAGTGCTGGACGCTTTCTCGTCGCTGGGCGGCGAGCGTGGCATGGACGATATCCTGAAAGTGGTGCAGGGCCTGAAGAAGAAGCAGGAGCAGGCTGCCGACCCGGTAGCCGCGAAAGCGCCGGTGCGTCAGAACGCCTGAGGTACAAGGCGTAAAGTGCAAGGCTTTACGCCGCCTGATTAAGCATATAAAACCGGCAGCGGGCTGGTACACTGATTTGTATCGTTATTCCCGAGACAAACCATGTATCTCCGCCCCGCTGCAGCGGTTGCGCTGCTTGCCTCGCTGGCAGGCTGCGCGTCCCTGACTGAATCCACCGATCAAAATGTGCTGGTGCAGACTGTGCTCGATCACCGCGAGATCGCTGGTGTCGGCTGCGTGCTGTATAACGACATGGGCAAATGGTTTGTCACCACGCCGGCGCGCATCACGCTGCGCAAGAGCGCAGGGCCGCTGCGCATCGATTGCCAGAAGGCCGGCAAAGGCTGGGCGTATGAGAAGGTCGATTCCAGGGCGGACGCCAATATCTGGGGGAATCTGGTGTTGACGGCCGGTGTGGGCGTGTATGTGGACCGGAATACCGGCGCGGGCTACGATTATCCGAACGTGCTGACGGTCGTCATGCGTCCCGCGCAGGAAAAGGAAGAAGGGCCACCGCCGGCTGCCGGGGTGACCCTTTACTGAGTATGGTTAGCGCGCTTATTTAGCTCTGTTAATCAGGAAGTTGGACAGCAGTGGCACCGGACGGCCGGTAGCGCCTTTCGCGCCGCCCGATTTCCATGCGGTGCCGGCGATATCCAGGTGCGCCCAGGTGTACTTGCGGGTGAAGTTTTCCAGGAACGCGGCTGCGGTGCACGAGGCGCCGCCCGGGGTGCCGATGTTGGCCAGGTCGGCGAAGTTGGACTTCAGCTGCTCGTTGTACTCCTCGCCGATCGGCAGGCGCCATGCGGTGTCGCTGGCAGCTTTGCCGGCGGCCATGATCTCGTCGGCCAAGGCGTTGTGGACGTCGTCGTCGCGGGTGAACAGGCCGCTCTTGTGGTGGCCCAGGGCGACGATGCAGGCGCCTGTCAACGTGGCGATGTCGATCACGGCGGCCGGGTTGAAGCGCTCGGCGTAAGCCAGCGCATCGCACAGCACCAGGCGACCTTCGGCGTCGGTGTTCAGGATCTCGATGGTCAGGCCGTTCATCGAGGTGACGATGTCGCCCGGCTTGGTGGCGCGGCCGGAAGGCATGTTCTCGCAGGCGGCGATGACGCCGATCACGTTCAGCTTCAGGCCCATCTCGCCGATGGCGCGGAAGGTGCCCAGTACCGACGCCGCTCCGCCCATATCGTACTTCATCTCGTCCATGCCGGGACCGGCTTTCAGCGAAATGCCGCCGGTGTCGAAGGTGATGCCTTTACCGACCAGTACCACCGGCGCATCCTTGGCCTTGCCGCCCATGTGCTTGAGGATGATGAATTTCGGCGGCTGCTCGCTGCCGTTGGTGACCGACAGGAAGCTGTTCATTTTCAGCGCTTCCAGCTGTTTGCGGTCCAGCACTTCGACCTCGAACTTGTAGTCCTTGCCCAGTTTTTTGGCGACGTTGGCCAGGTGGGTCGGGGTGCAGACGTTGGCCGAGGTGTTGCCCAGTTCCTTGGTCAGGTCCATGCCGTTGGCGATGGCCACGGCCTGTGCCAGCGCCAGCTTGTTGGCGGCGTCGTTCGGCACGGCCAGGGCGATTTTCTTGACGCCGGCAACGGCCGGATCTTTCTTGCTCTTCTGGCCGTCGGTGCGGAATACCGACTCGTGGGCGCTCTGCACCACGCAGCGGATCGCCCAATTGACGTCTCGCTCTTTCACTTCGGTCAGCGGCAATGCGATAATAGCGTCGTTCGCGCCGAGGGAGGAGAATGCCTTCAGCGCAGCGGTCACGCCGCCGGCAAAGCTTTTCTCGCCGACGGCATCGTCGTTGCCCAGGCCGACCAGCAGCACGCGTTCGGCGGCGGCGCCTTTGACGCCGCGCAGCAGCAGGGTGGTGCCGGCTTTGCCGGTAATGTCGCCGGACTTGAGCGCAGCCGTGATTTCACCAGCGCCGTCCAGCGCCTTGGCAGCTTGCGACAGCTTTTTGTTCTCGAAGACCGCGACGGCGATGACGCCGGCTTTGGCCGTAGCGATGGTGTTTTTTGTGTCGAATGCTTTTATGCTAAAGTCCATTTGATTCTCCGTGTCGTGTACGTACTTAAAACTTTTATGGTCCCGCATAGCGTAAGTTAGAGCTTAAAAGCGGGGCCAAACTACCGAATTATAATCTTCAATGATCTTTCAACGCGCCCTACGACGTGAAATGGCCAATACGGCCGGCGCCTCTTTCACGGTGCTGTTCAGTATCTGCGTTACCTGGACCCTGATCGCAGTCCTCGGCAAGGCCGCCGGCGGCAAGGTGGCGTCCAGCGACGTGGTCGCGCTGATCGTTTTCGCAACGCTGAATTATCTGCCAACTATCGTCATCCTCACCAGCTTTATTTCGGTGCTGATGGTGGTTACGCGGACCTACCGCGACTCCGAGATGGTGGTGTGGTTTGCCTCCGGCCTGTCGCTGACCCGATGGATCGTGCCGGTGCTCACTTTCGGCCTGCCGCTGGTGCTGATCACCGGCTTGCTGAGCTTTGTCGCCACGCCGTGGGCCAAGCAGAAAAGCGCGGAATACGTCGAGCGCTTCGAAAAGCGCGAAGACCTGCAGAAGGTTTCGCCGGGCCAGTTCAAGGAGTCGGCATCGGCCAACCGCATCTTCTTCGTTGAAGGCGTGGCCGGCAAGACGGCGGTGGTGCAGAACGTCTTCGTCAACACTGTCGATGACAAGGGCACCGCCGTCATCGTCGCGCGCGAAGGCGTGATCAATACCGGACCGAAAGGCGAACGCTATCTGGTGCTGAAGAACGGCCGCCGCTATCAGGGCACGCCGGGCCAGGCGGACTTCCAGACCATGGAGTTCGAAAGCTACAGCATGCGCGTCACCAGCCAGGCGCAGGACCTGGAGGGCGACAAGGACACTGACGCCATCCCCACCATGCAGCTGTTCAATGACAGCAGCAACGGCGCCCGCGCGGAGCTGTTGTGGCGCGTGTCGTCGCCGCTGACCTGCCTGGTGCTGCTGTTGCTGGCGATTCCGCTCGGCTTCGTCAATCCGCGCGCCGGCAGCTCGGCCAACCTGATCATCGCGCTGCTGATCTTCTTCAGCTATAACAACTTCGTCAAGCTGCTGGAGTCCAGCGTGCGGCAAGGGAAGTTCATGTTCGGGCTGTCGTGGTGGCCGCTGCACCTGGCCGCCGCGCTGACCGTGTTCGCGCTGTTTGCCTGGCGCCTGTACCTGAACCACCCATATCATCCGCTGGCGCTGATGGCTGCGTATAAACGCTCGCGCAATGGCGCCGACAAGAAAGCTGTATCGCAATGAAAATCCTGCAACGCTATTTCGCAGTCTCGATACTGCAAGCAGTGGCCTTCGTGTTGGTGGCGTTCCTGGCGCTGCAAGCCTTCATGGACCTGACCGGCGAACTGCCGAAGGTCAGCAAGAACGGCGTCGGCGTGCAGTATGCCTTCCTGTATGTGCTGCTGCAGCTGCCCGGACATGTGTATGAAGTGATGCCGCTGGCGGCGCTGATCGGCACCATCTACATCATGGCGCAATTCGCCGCCACATCGGAATTCACCATCATGCGCGCGTCCAGTATGTCGACCGGCATGGTGGCGTGGATGCTGACCAAGATCGGCGTGGTCCTGGTAATCATCACCTTCCTGATCGGTGAATTGGTGGTGCCGCGCACCGCGCCGCTGGCGGAGAAATTCAAGCTGACGTCACGCGGCACTACCATTTCCACCGAATTCCGCTCCGGCCTGTGGACCAAGGACATAGTCAAGTCGGAGGGCATGACCGGCACCGTGACCGGCTCGCGCTTCTTCAATGTGAAGGAAGTGCGCCCGGACGGCACGCTGAAGGACGTGAAGCTGTACGAATTCGACACCAACTTCCGCCTGCGTTCCATCACCCAGGCCAAGACCGCGACTTTCCAGGGCCAGAACAAATGGCTGCTGCAGGAGGTGACCGAGAATATCTTCACCAATCCCGAGCTGCTCAAGCCCGGCATCGAGGCCAACCTGGCCAACAACTATGCGCTCGAATCGAGCCTGATCGAAACCCGCACCAGCGCCACCAGGGACCTGCTGTCGGAGATCACACCGCGTATCCTGTCGGTATCGCGCTCCGATCCGGAGCGCATGTCGGCGGTGGAGCTGGCGGTGTACACGCGTCACCTGATCGAGAACAAGCAGGAGACCGAGCGCTTCAAGATCGCGTTCTGGAAAAAGCTGTTCGACCCGCTGGCGATCTTTGTGCTGATGGCGCTGGCGCTGCCGTTCGGTTATCTGCACACGCGTAGCGGCGGCGTCAGCCTGAAGATCTTCCTCGGCATTATGCTGGGCGTCAGCTTCCTGCTGGTGAACACGCTGTTCTCGCATCTGGGCCTGTTGAGCACCTGGCCGGCGATGCTGACGGCGATCGCGCCTAGTCTGATATTCCTGGTGCTGGCGATAGGCGCCTTGTGGTGGGTGGAGCGACATTAGCGATGAACAAGCGAGCACTGATTTTATTCGCGCATGGCGCGCGATCCGCATCCTGGGCGGCGCCGTTCGAGCGGCTGCGCGACCTGACGCAGGCGCGCGAGCCGGAGGTGCGCGTGGAGCTGGCCTTCCTTGAGCTGATGACGCCGCGCCTGCCGGACGTGGTGTCGGCCTTGGCCGCCGAAGGTATCGTTGACCTCACGGTGGTACCAGTGTTCCTGGGACAGGGCGGCCATGTGCTGCGCGACTTGCCGCTAATGCTCGACGAGCTGCGCATCGCCTACCCGCAAGCCGCCATCAAGGTGGTGGAAGCCGCTGGCGAGAATGCGGCGGTGCTGAAGGCGCTGTCCGACTACTGCGTTGGCGCCTTGTCCTAGCAGTTATTTTCGCGGGACGATCTTTACCTCATAGATTTTCGGCCAGAGTTTGCCGGTGACGAACAGGCGCTTCTTGTCGGCGTCGTAGGCGATGCCGTTCATGACGTTTTCGCCGTTCGGGCCTTTGCCGGCGTCCGCATAGAGTTTGCCGAAATCGATCCAGCCGGTGATCTTGCCGGTGCCCTGATCGATGCGGGCGATGGTGTTGGTGTGCCAGATGTTGGCGTAGATTTCGCCTTCCACCACTTCCAGTTCGTTCAGCTGATTGACGGCGATGCCGTCGGCCGTGACCTTGACGCGGCGCACTTCGAGGAAGGTCTTCGGATCGAGGAAGCGCAGCGTGGCGCTACCGTCGCTGAGGATCAGCTCCTTGCCGTTGCTGGCCAGGCCCCAGCCTTCGCCCGGATAGGCGAACTGGCTTTTCACTTCAAAAGTCTTCAGGTCGAATACAAAGCCGGTCTGGGTTTGCCAGGTGATGCTGACCAGCGTATCGCCCCACGAAGTCAGGCCTTCGCCGAAGTGTTGCGGCGGGATGTTCTGGCTTTGCAGGACTTTGCCGCTGGCCAGGTCGACCTTGCGGATCGAGGATTTGCCGTTCAGGCCCGTGCTCTCGTACAGGAAGCCGTCGCGATACAGCAGGCCTTGGGTAAAGGCTTGGGCGTCGTGCGGATAGCTGCGCACCAGTTTGTAATCATAGGTCGGCACGGCGGCCGAGGCCAGGGTCACGGCCGGCAGGAAGGCGGAGAGGAGGAGGGCTTGAGCGTAAATCTTGTTCACTATGCAGTCACCGAATTTTGTAGTTCAACCATGGCGTCCAGCGTGGTGCCGGGAGCATCCAGCTCCGCTTGCACGCATGCGCGGGCTTCCGGCGCCTGCACCAGGTCGACGGCTTGCCGGCGCGCGCTGTCCGCCGCAGCAGTATCGCCGCAGCCGTTCAGCAAGTCCAGTACCAAAGCGACTTCAGTGATGTAGTTGAAGACGTCCGCCAGCAGTTCGGCCATGCCTTCGGCGGTGAGCACGTTGATGTGGCTCTTCAGCTCATTCAGTTGCGCCGCCGCCTGCGCCAGATGCTGCTCGGGATGCGGCAGGTGGCGGCGCGCCAGCGCGTAGTCGCCGCAGGCCATCACCGAAGGCAGGGCTTCGCGCGCGTGCTGCCGCGCCTGATCGTCCGACAGGTGCTCGAACAGGTGATACGTGTTTTGCAAGTCGCCCAGCTTGTCGTTGATGATGCGGATATCGTGGAACAAGTCAGGTGCCGACGGCAGCTGCGCGGCCAGACGGTCGCGTTCCTCGACCAGCGCGCGGCGCGCCGGCACGTATTCTTCCGCCAGCCTGGCCCACGCGGCCAGCACGTAGGACAGGCGCAGCGAGGCGGTTTCCGGGTCTTTGCCGGTGGCGTCGAACAGCGCGATGTATTCCTGCAGGGCGGGTTCAAACTCGCCGGCGGAGTGGGCGTTCCAGGCGCTTTCCAGTCGTTGAACAGTGTCCATTACATCCTCTTGTGATCGGAATGGACATTTTAATACCGAAAAGCGGAATTCAGGCGCGGAGTTGGCTGGCTATTGTCTTGCTAATCTCGGTATCGAAATTCTGCTGCGGGCGGGTGCGCATGGCTTCACCGATCATCACCAGCACCGGGCCGTGCGGCGTGCCCAAGCCTTGCGTCAGTTCGGCGATGGTCATGCGGTGGACTTGCTGGTCGGCGCGGCTGACGTTTTCGATCACCACCACCGGCTTGTCCGGCGCGTGGCCGTGGGCCAGCAGGCGCTCGGCGGTGGCGATGGCTTCGCGGCCGCCCATGTACTGCACCAGCGTGTCGGTTGCCGGGATGGCGTCGTGATCGGAGTGCTCGGGTGCGGTGGAGGAGGTGAAGAAGGCCACGCTGCGGGCGACGCCACGCTTGGTCAGCGGCTGCTTGGTGGCCGCTGCTGCCGCGACGGCGGTGGTGATGCCGGGGACGACTTCGACGTCGATGCCGGCTTCTTCCAGCGCGCGCAGTTCCTCGTCGGCGCGGCCGAACAGCATCGGGTCACCGCCTTTCAGGCGCACCACCAACTGCGCGCGGCCGGCGGCTTCCACCAGCTGCTGGTTGATGACTTGCTGTGCGACCGAACGCTGGCCGCTGCGTTTGCCGACCGGGATCTTCTCCGCCTGCGGACAGAGTTGCAGCATCTCGGGCGTCACCAGCGCGTCGTGCAGCACGATGTCGGCTTGCGCCAGCAGGCGCGCGCCGCGCAGGGTGATGAGATCCTGGGCGCCGGGGCCGGCGCCGATCAGGTAGACTTTTGCTGGAGATGTCATGGCGTGTCAGCTTTGACTGCGTCATTCCGGCTTTCGCCGGAATGACGGCGGGGGAGGTTACAGGCGGATCATGCCGGCGGCGACGGTCTGGTGAGTCACTTCATCAATCAGGATGAAGGCGCCGGTGGCGCGGATGTCGCTGTAGGCGTCGGCCGCCAGCGGCTGCTGCACTGCCAGCTCGATGGTGGCGATGTCGTTCAGCTTCAAGCCTTCGGCTGCATGGCGCTGCTGGGTATTGATGTCCAGCAGCGATTCAATCCCCTTCACCTTGGCCGAAGTCTGCTTGGTGCCGTGCTTGATCCAATACTTGCGGCGCACGTCCAGCGGCTCGTCCGACATCCAGCATACATCCGCCTTCAGCTGCTTCAGTTGCGTTGCCGGCTGGTCGGCGCTGGCCAGCAGGTCGCCGCGCGAGATGTCCAGATACTCTTCCAGCAGCAACGTGATCGACTGGCCGGCTACCGCCGACTGGTGCGAGCCTTCCAGCGTGACGATATCCTTGACGGTGGCGGTCTGGCCGGACGGCTGCACCACCAGCTTGTCGCCCACCGACACCTTGCCGGCTTCGATGCGGCCCATATAGCCGCGGAAGTCATTGGCTTCGTGGCCGTTGTGGCGCGCCACCAGCTGCACCGGGAAGCGGAACGGCGAGTTGTGCGATTCGTCGTACACCGACAGCGATTCCAGCAGCTCGATCAGCGTCGGGCCCTGATACCAGCCCAGCTTCTCGCTCTTTTCCACCACGTTGTCGCCGGTCAGCGCCGATAGCGGGATCGGTGTGATGTCCTTCAGGCCCAGCGACGCGGCAAATTCGCCGTATGCTTTGACGATGCGGTCGTAGATATCCTGGTTGTAGTCCACCAGATCCATCTTGTTGACGGCCACGATCACATGCTCGATCTGCAGCAGGTGGGCGATGGTCGAGTGGCGCTTGGTCTGGATCAGCAGGTCGACGCCGCCGTCTTCACGCAGCTTCACTTTCGACACATCCACCAGGATGATGACTGCATCGGCGGTGGAGGCGCCGGTCACCATGTTGCGGGTGTACTGCTCGTGGCCCGGCGTGTCGGCGATGATGAACTTGCGCTTCGGCGTGGCGAAGTAGCGATAGGCCACGTCGATGGTGATGCCTTGTTCGCGTTCGGCTTCCAGGCCGTCGGTCAGCAGCGACAGGTCGACCGTGTCGCCCACCGTGCGTTTGTGCTTGGAGCGCGACATGGCGTCCAGCTGGTCGGCGAAAATGCCTTTGCTGTCGAACAGCAGGCGGCCGATCAGGGTGGATTTGCCGTCGTCGACGGAACCGGCGGTGATGAAGCGCAGCAGGCTTTGTTCGTTAGTGTTCTGAGTCATTAGAAGTATCCTGCTTTTTTACGTTTTTCCATCGAAGCTTCGGACGTCTGGTCGTCCATGCGAGTGGCGCCGCGTTCGGTCACTTGTGTGATCGCGGTTTCCGCGATGATCTGCTCCAGCGTCACCGCGTCCGAGGACACCGGGCAGGTGCAGGAGATGTCGCCGACGGTACGGAAACGCACTACTTGTTTTTCGACGGTTTCGCCTTCGCGCGGCGGCGTCAGGTCGGTCAGCGGCACCAGCAGGCCGTTGCGCGGAATGACTTCACGCTCGTGGGCGAAGTAGATCGGCGGCAGTTCCAGCTTTTCGCGGGCGATGTACTGCCACACATCCAGCTCGGTCCAGTTCGAGATCGGGAATACACGCATATTCTCGCCCGGATGGACGCGGGTGTTATACAGATCCCACAGTTCCGGGCGCTGCGATTTTGGATCCCATTGGCCGAATTCGTCGCGGAAGGAGAAGATGCGCTCCTTGGCGCGGGCCTTCTCTTCGTCGCGGCGGGCGCCGCCGATGCAGGCGTCGAAGCCGTGTTCGGCGATGGTTTCCAGCAGCGTTACCGCCTGTGCGGCGTTGCGCGAATCGGTCTGCGGATTACGCAGGCGCACGGTGCCTTTCCTGATCGAGTCTTCGACCGAGCCGACGATCAGGCGTTCGCCCAGTTCGGCCACGCGCTTGTCGCGGAAGGTAATCACTTCCGGGAAGTTGTGGCCGGTGTCGACGTGCACCAGCGGGAACGGGAATTTACCGGGACGGAAAGCCTTCTCGGCGATGCGCAGCAGCACCACCGAGTCTTTGCCACCCGAGAACAGCAGGGCAGGGTTGCTGCATTCGGCAGCGACTTCGCGCATGATGTGGATCGCTTCGGATTCCAAAGCATCGAGGTGGCGCGAGTTCACGTGCGCGTTGTTTTCTACTAAAGCGTTCATTTGAATTCTTTCAAGCTGCTACAGATTTAATGCGTATCAGTTTGCCGTCGACGACGTGGAGGCCGCACTCTTTCGATTCCGGATTCTCCCACCACCAGCGGCCGGCGCGGACATCTTCACCTGGCTGGATGGCTCGGGTACACGGTTCGCAGCCGATCGATGGATAACCCTGGTCGTGCAGCGCGTTGTACGGCACGCCGTTGTCGCGGATGTAGTTCCAGATGTCTTCCTCGGACCAATCGGCCAGCGGATTAAACTTGGTCATGAAGTGCGCGGCGTCGTCTTCCTCCACCAGCAGCGAACCACGGGTGGCGGCTTGCGCGCGGCGCTGGCCTGTAACCCAGGCCTTCTTGCCCAGCAGCGCGCGGCCCAGCGGCTCGACCTTGCGGATGCGGCAGCATTCCTTGCGCAGCTCGACGCTGTCGTAGAAAGCGTTCAGGCCATGCAGCGCCACATAGCCGTCCACCGCTTCCTGCTGCGGCTTGAACACTTCGATCCGGTAGCCATAGTGCTGCTGAACCTTGTCCAGCATGGCCAGCGTCTCCTTGTGCAGACGGCCGGTTTCCAGCGAGAAGATGCCGATGTCGTAGCCGCCTTTCAAAATCAGGTCGGTCAGCACCATGTCTTCCGCTGCCAGCGACGATGCGAAGACAGCCGGGGTAAAGTCGCTGGCGATGCGGGACAGCGTGGCGCGCGTGTCCGCAATCAGCTTGCTCAGGTCACTCATGTGCTGTTCCAATCAGATGCCGGCGCCGTCATTGTTGGACGCGGCCGGCACAGGGCGTGCGTGACGGCGGAACAGCGGCACCTTCTGGTCCACCGAAGCCTGATAGGTTTCGGAGAAGTCGGACAGGCCTTTCAGCGCATCGTGCACATCGCGGTCGGCGCGCACCGAGTAGGCGTCGAAGCCTACGCGCTGCATCGAGAACAGCTGGTCGCGCAGCACGTCGCCGATGGCGCGCAGTTCGCCGGTCCAGCCCAGGCGGGTGCGCAGGTTGTAGGCGATCGAGTAGCCACGGCCGTCGGTGAATTTCGGGAAGTCGACGGCGATCAGCGGGAACTGCTCCAGCAGGCCTTTCAGCGATTCAGGGCGTTCGTCGGAGGCGACCCACACGGCGATCTCGCCGGCGGCGGTGCGTGCCGCCAGCACCTCGCGCTGCACCAGCCACAGGCCCAGCGGCACGATGAATTTGCCTGCCGGGACGGCCACGGTGGCCGGATCGACTACCGGCGCGCCTTCCACCGGTTCGGCCAGGCGCAGCACCTGCCAGTCGTCTTCCACTACTTCACGGCCCTTGATAATCAAATGCTTAGACATATTCATCCTCTCCAACCAGGCGGCCGCCTTTTTCAGCGATCGGCGTGGCGTACACAAATTCCTTGAACGGTGCGACGCCGATGCGCTGAACGCAGGCGGCGAACGATTCATCTTCAAAACGATCGCGCAGATAGACCTTCAGCAGGCGGTCGATCACTTCCGGCATTTGCAGCGCGGAGAACGACGGGCCGATGATCTTGCCGATGGCGGCGTGGTTGCCCTGCGCGCCGCCGATCGACACCTGATACCATTCGCTGCCGTCTTTATCCACGCCCAGCACGCCGATGCTGCCGACGTGATGGTGGCCGCAGGCGTTGATGCAGCCGGAGATATTCAGTTCGATCTCGCCGATGTCGTGCTGGTAGTCGAGATTGTCGAAGCGCTCCGAAATGGCGGCGGCAATCGGCAGCGACTTGGCATTGGCCAGCGAGCAGAAATCGCCGCCGGGGCAGCAGATCATGTCGGTCAGCAGGCCGATATTTGGCGTCGCCAGGCCGTGCGCCTTGGCTTCCTGCCACAGCGCGAACAACTGCGACTGTTCGACGTCGGCCAGCACCACGTTCTGTTCGTGGGTGACGCGCAGTTCGCCGAAGCTGTAGCGGTCGGCCAGATCGGCCATGAAGTCCATCTGCTCGGCGGTGGCGTCGCCCGGCGGCACGCCGGTTTTCTTCAGCGACAGCACCACTGCGGCGTAACCCGGCGTCTTGTGCGGCTTGACGTTGCGGTTGACCCAATTGGCGAAGGCTTTGTTGCCCGGCTGCGCGGCTACCACGTCCGAGTCGTCCAGCTGCTTGTACTGCGGCGGCTGGAAGTAATCGATGATGCGCTGCATCTCTTCGAGAGTCAGCGTTTCCGGGCCGTCTTTCAGGTCGACCCATTCCGCTTCCACCTGGCGGGTAAATTCTTCCACGCCCAGCGCTTTCAGCAGGATCTTGATGCGCGCCTTGTACTTGTTGTCGCGGCGGCCGTGCTGGTTATACACGCGCATCACGGCTTCGGTGTAGGTCAGCAGATGCTGCCATGGCAGGAATTCGCGGATCACGCTGCCGATGATCGGCGTGCGGCCCATGCCGCCACCGGCCATGAACTTAAAGCCGATTTCGCCGGCTTCGTTGCGCACCACGGTCAGGCCGATGTCGTGGATGGCAATCGCCGCGCGGTCTTCGACGGCGCCGTTGATCGCCACCTTGAACTTGCGCGGCAGCGCGATGAATTCGGGGTGGAAGGTCGACCACTGGCGCAACACCTCGGCGTACGGACGCGGATCGATGATCTCGTCGGCGGCCACGCCGGCGTACGGATCGGAGGTGGTGTTGCGGATGCAGTTGCCCGAGGTCTGGATGGCGTGCATCTCCACCGAGGCCAGGTCGGTCAGGATGTCCGGGGTCTGTTCCAGCTCAATCCAGTTAAACTGGATATTTTGACGGGTGGTGAAGTGGCCATAGCCACGATCGTACTTGCGGGCAATGTGCGCGAACATGCGCATTTGCTTGCTGGCCAGCAGGCCGTACGGCACGGCGATGCGCAGCATGTAGGCGTGACGTTGCATGTACAGGCCGTTCTGCAGGCGCAGCGGCAGGAATTCGGCTTCGGTCAGCTCGTCGGACAGGCGGCGGCGCACCTGGTCGCGGTACTGGGCGATGCGCTCACGGACAATGAGGTGGTCGTACTGGTCGTATTGATACATGAATATTCTTCCTGGATAGTCGCTGATTCCCCAAACTAGCGCTAATAGTAATAAACTTCGTCTTTATTCCATACGACTTAGTCTTTATTTGCTTATATAAGGATTGAGCATAAGCATGGACGCTAATAATTTTAAGATGGGCCAAGACCTGCAATGAACCTTCATCAATTGCGCTTTGTGCGCGAAGCAGTACGCCAGAATTACAATTTGACCGATGCCGCCAAGGCGCTGTTTACCTCGCAGCCGGGCGTGTCCAAAGCGATTATCGAACTGGAAGAAGAGCTGGGTGTCGATATCTTCACCCGCCACGGCAAACGTATCCGTGGCCTGACCGAGCCGGGTCGGCTGGTGCTGCAATCGGTGGAGCTGATTATGCAGGAAATCGACAGCCTGAAGCGCATCGGCAAGGAATACGCGGCCCAGGACAGCGGCAGCTTTACCATCGCCACCACCCACACGCAGGCGCGCTACACCTTGCCCAAGGTTGTGCAGGCCTTTATGGTGAAGTTTCCGAAAGTAAGATTGTCTTTGTTGCAAGGAAATCCGCAGCAGATCGCCGAGATGGTGCAGCGCGACCAGGCCGACATCTGCATCGCCACCGAATCGATCGCCGGCGTCACCGGTCTTGTCACGTTGCCATGCTATCAGTGGGAGCATGTGGTGGTGGTGCCGCCCGACCATCCGCTGTTGCGCACCAGGCAGCCGACGCTGGAAGAGATCGCGGCTTTCCCGATCATCACGTATGATGGCGCCTTTGCCGGCCGCAACAAGATCGACCATGCGTTTTCGCTGCGCGGCCTGAAGCTGGACGTGTTGCTGGAAGCCATCGACGCTGACGTCATCAAGACTTATGTGGAGTTGGGCATGGGGATTGGTATCATAGCGGGCATGGCCTACGACGCCGAGCGCGACAAAAACCTGCGCGCCATCCCGGTGGGGCACCTGTTCGGCATGAATGTGTCGCGGGTGGGGGTCAAGCAGGGCGCCTATCTGCGCAGCTATATTTACACTTTTATTGAACTGCTGACGCCTACGCTCAACCGCAAGTTGATCGAACAGGCCATGAGCGGTGAAAAAGATAACTACGAACTATAAAGAAAGCATCAACATGATTACCAACCAGTTGACACAATATTACGCCGTCAACGCGGACAACTATGACCAGGTCTACGCGCAGGAAGCGCGCTTCGATGACCTGGACGATTTGCAGGAGATGGTCGCCGAGCTGTTCACCGGCCACAAGGTGCTGGAACTGGCGTGCGGCACCGCCTACTGGACCGACCTGATCGCGGAAACCGCCGAATCGGTCTACGCCACCGATATTTCGCAGGAAATGCTGGATCTGGCGGAAACCCGCGGCCTCGACGAGGACATCGTCAGCTTCGGCCTGATGGACGCTTTCAACCTGCCGGACGGTCTGGAAGGCCAGTACACCGCCGTGTTTGCCGCCGGCCTGTGGAGCCATGTGCCGCGCGAGCAGCACGACAGTTTCCTCAAGCAGCTGCGCGCCAAGCTGGGCAAGGACATCCTGCTGGTGCTGCTGGACGAATCGTATGTGGACGGCAATTCGATGGTGATCGCCCGTACCGATGCGGAAGGCAATACCTACCAGATCCTGACCGCCGACGACGGTCAGCGCTACGAAATCCTGAAGAACTACCTGACCGACAGCACCCAGCGCAAGCGCTTCACCAACCATGCCAAGCAGTTCCGCATCGAGCGGCTGGAATATTACTATTTGCTCAGTTGCAAACTCAAGTGAGCCACCCAAGCCGCCTTGCGCGGCTTTTTTTATCTTGATGCTAAATTACAACAGATTAGTGTTGTCACATTGTTGAAGTAATTGATAGGCATGATTCTGGCCGTGGATTCAACGCCTATTTCTTCAACCTAAAGTAGAGAACATCAAGTGAAAAAACTTACTCTGGCAGCACTGATCATCGGCGGCTTCGCTGCACAAGCCCAAGCGCAATCGAACGTCACCATCTACGGTCTGGTGGATGCCGGTATCGTGAGCGAGCGCGGCGGCGTCAATGGTTCCGTGACCAAAGTCACCAGCGGTATCGGCGGTCAGTCGCGTCTGGGCTTCCGTGGCACGGAAGACCTGGGCAACGGCCTGTCGGCAATCTTCCAGATGGAAACCGGCTTCAAGGCCGATGATGGCTCGCTGGACACCGCCAACTCGATCTTCAATCGTCAAGCTTTCGTTGGCCTGAAATCCAAAGACGCCGGCCAACTGACCATCGGCCGCCAGTACACCATGCTGTACAACGCGCAAAGCCAGGTCGCTGACCCGTTCGGCGCAGGCTATGCCGGTTCGATCAAAAATCTGTTCCCTTCGGCTGGCGCCAACACCCGCGTCAGCAATGCCATCGTCTACGCCACCCCAACCGCCGGCGGCTTCAGCGCTGAAGCGCTGTACGCACTCGGCGAGCAAGCCGGCAGCGCCTCGGCCGGCCGTCAGTTCGGCTTCGGTCTGAACTACGCGCAAGGCCCGCTGAACGCGCGTCTGGTGTACAACAACAAAAACAACGACACCGCTGCTGTCGGCACCACCCCGGCTAAAAACCAGGATACCGGCCGCAACACCATGTTCGCTGCCAACTACGACTTCAAAGTCATCAAGGCTTACTTCGCTTACAGCGCCGACAAGGGCGTGAACAGCGCCCAGATCCCGGTGGCCAACGCTTACGGCTTCGCCGTGGCACCGAAGCCTAGCACCGACAGCAACGACATCCTGATCGGCGCGCAAATCCCGGCAGGCAACGGTTACTTCATGACCTCGTACATCCGCAAGGACGACAAGACCGCCAACAACCAGGACGCCAACCAGTTCGCGCTGGGCTACCTGTACTCGCTGTCGAAGCGTACCGGCGCCTACATCAGCTACGCCAAAATCAAGAACAAGAACGGCGCCGGCTACACCGTGGGTAACAACAACGAAGCTGGTAGCGGCGACAAAGCCTTCAACGTGGGCATCCGTCACGCTTTCTAAGTTTCTGGCGGCGGCAGCGGCAGGCGGATCATGATCCGTGTGCCGCCGTCGCTGACGATGGCGATATCGCCATGCAGTGCCCAGACGCGTTCGCGCATCCCGATCAGGCCGAAGGACGACGCCTTGTCCATGTCCTTTTCGGCGATGCCGCGGCCGTCGTCGTGTATCGTCACATGCAGAGTCGCTTCGTGACGGTATAGGGACAGCACCACTTTGCCGGCTCGGGCGTGCCGGACAATATTGGTCAGCGCCTCCTGCACGATGCGGAAGATGGCCGTGCTGTAGATATCATCGAGTATCAAATCCTCCTCGCTGGCGTCCAGCGTGCAAGCGATATTGTTACGCTCGACAAAACCCTGGCGCAGGCTTTCCAGCGCAAAATACAATCCCCCTTCATCCAGCGCGCGCGGGCGCAGATTGCCGGCGATGCGCCGCAGCGACGCGATGGCCGTCATCAGCAACTCATCCATGCTGCGCTGCAGCTTGCGCGCGGCGGCGCTGTCGTGGCTGTGCCGTTGCAGCACGGCCAGGTCGCCGCGCAGCGTGGCCAGCAGTTGGCCCAGGTCGTCATGCAGTTCGCGGGCGATATGCTTGCGTTCTTCTTCGCGGACGGTCTGCACCGCAGCCGACAATTCGCGCAGCTGTGAGTAGGACTGCTCCAGTTGCTCCTGCACCAGGCTGCGCGCAGCCTGGCCCGGCGCTTCAGTGCTTTGGCCGAGGCGCCAGCACAGGCGCGCACCAAGCGTCAGTGCGCACAGAATCAGCAGGGTGGATGGAAGGCGATGCATGGGCGACTCCATGCGGCCAGGAGGCCGCGTGACGTCACACTAAAGCAGAAGCAGGGAGCAGGGTTTGATCTACATCTGTTTGAACAGATGCAGGAAGCTGCGGCTGACTTCCAGCTTGTCGGAACGGCCCTTGATCATCACCAGGTGGCGGCCGCGAATGTCGCGCGTCACGCCTTCGATGGCGTTGACGTTGACCAGCGTGGCGCGGTGGATCTGCCAGAACAGCGCCGGGTCCAGTTCGTCCGCCAGGTCGCGCACCGGCTTGCGGATCAGCGCTTCGTACTTTTCGGTCTGCACGCAGGTGTACTTCTCGTCGGAGCGGAAGAACAGGATTTCCTCCACCGGTATCATGCGCAGGTCCTGGCCGATGCTGGCCTGGATCCATTGCAGGTGGGCCGGTTTTGGCGCGGCGATTTTCTCGGTCAGCTGGGCCAGCATGGCGCTCACGGTCGAGCTGATGTCCGGCGCGGCGCTAGCCGGCTTGTCCAGGCGGGCCTTGAGGCGGTCGACGGTGATCTGCAGGCGCTCCGGCTCCGGTGGTTTCAGCACGTAGTCGATGGCGCCGCGCTCGAACGCTTCGACGGCGTAGGCGTCGTAAGCGGTGACGAACACGATATTGCTTTTGTTGCCGATGACGCTGGCCGCTTCCATGCCGGTCTTGCCCGGCATGCGGATATCGAGGAAGGTGAAGTCCGGCTTGAGCTGATCGACCAGTTCGATGGCTTCGTCGCCGTTCTTGGCTTCGCCGATAATGTCCAGCTCGGGCCAGACCTGGCCCAGGCGCATGCGCAATTGGTCGCGCATTAAACGTTCGTCATCTGCAATGATTGCTGTAGGCATGGTGCGGGTGTGTAAGGTTGTTTAAATTATTATTCAACGAATTGCGTTAATAAGCAATCAGCTTGATTTTTTAGCCAGCTGGTAAGGCACTTCGATGGTGCAGATGACGCCGCTCGGGCTGTTGGCGGCGATCAGCAACTGGCCCTGGTCGCCGTGCAGCAGTTTCAGCCGCTCGCGGATGTTGGTCAGGCCCAGGCCGGTGCCGGTGCTCGGCTTGGCGCCGAAGCCGAGGCCGGTGTCGGAGACGATCACGCGCAGCTTGTTGTGGGCGACGTCGGCGCGCACCTTCAGCGTGCCGCCCTCGGGCTTGGCTTCGAGGCCGTGCTTGATGGCGTTTTCCACCATCGATTGCAGCATCATCGGCGGGAAGGCGGCGGTGCGCAGGCCTTCCGGCACGTCGAATTCGACGATGAGCCGTTCTTCCATGCGCATCTTCAGCAGGTTGAGGTAGGCTTCGACCATGTCGGCTTCGCGCCCGAGGTTGGTGAACAGCGAGCTGTCGCGCATCTGCGGCAGCACCGCGCGCAGGTATTTGATCAGGCTGCGCTGCATGGCCGAGGCGCGCGGCGGGTCGGTCTCGATCAGGTGCTCGACCGAGGCCAGCGTGTTGAACAGGAAGTGCGGCTCGACCTGCGCCTGCATCATCTGCATCTTCGCTTCGCTGAGCTGGCGCTGCATGGATTCGCGCTCGGCGGCGGCGTTGGCGGACTGGGTCTCGGCCTCGGCGCGCTTTTTGCTACCCATCAGGAACTTGGTGCCGAACAAGGCCAGCACCAGCAGCGTAATGAAGCTCTTGAACCAGGTGGACGCCTGGCCGTGGTAGCGGGCCACTTTCTGTTCGGCCGCATCGTCGACCGCCTCTTCAATCGCGTTGGACAATTCCTCGCCAATCTGCGGCGGCAGTTCGATGTGGACTTCCTCGCCCGGCAGCGATGGCAGGGAAGGGATGGAGGCCGAGCCCGATTTGCCGGCTCTGGCGGGAGCCGCTGGCGCAGCCGGTGCTTCGGGCGCTTCCGCTGCGGCTGGCGCTTCCGGCGCTTCCGGTTCGGTCACTGGCGCTGCTTGCCCGTTCTCCTCGGTGTTCTTGTTGCGGATCTTGCCGCGCTGGCTGAAGTGAATACCGCTGTCGTCGATGCGGATATTGGTATCGTTGCCTTTGCGCTTGTTCATGCGGTCATGCTCGACCTCCTCCTGTATCGGATTCCCCGAGAACAGTTCGTCCTGCAGAATGGAGCCGGCGGCCAGCATCAGTAATGCAAACACCAGGAATTTCCACCACGACAGCTGGGTAACCCAGGTGACGATGGCATCAAAGCCGTTGTGCAGCAGGCTGCCGACGGTTTTCAGGGTGTCTTGCACTTTGGGCGTAGGAAACATGAACGGCTTTCACTCTTAACATGATGCAAGTGTAACGAGCCGCGCCCTACTGCGCCATGCGATTGCGACAGTCTGCAAAAAACGGCGACCAGACGGTATTTGTCGTGCCGGCACTTGCCAAAGTGAATTCTGCTTGCTATAGTTCTGTCCCTCGCAAGACATCGCAGACGCTGTAAAGCGAAACGAAGAAAACGAGGGGTTGACGAGATAAATCAAGTGCTTCATAATCTCGCTTCTGTGCTGATGAACAAAACGCTTCTTCAGCAGCGAAATACAAGATCTTTAAAAATTTACAGTCGATAAATGTGGGCGTTTGATGCTGCAA
>CAUPXZ010000065.1:0-26668 GCA_963515135.1 uncultured Duganella sp.
AGACCAAGCCGGAGTTATTCGTTAAACGGGTTTATGATCAAACGGGACTCGACAGCTAATCTAAATGTCTCAGCTGGCGTTTTCATACCCAGCGCCTGATGTGGGCGCTGGTTGTTGTAGAAGCCAATCCAGTCAGCGATGACCCGACTGGCGTTCTGCAAACTCTCAAAGCGATGACGATGAACGCATTGCTCCTTCAACGTCCGGATGACGCGCTCCACCATGCCGTTTTGCTCCGTCAGTGAGGCGTGATGAATTCCTGCCGTAATCCGTAGCTGCGAACCAGCCTGGTGTAACTGCGGCTAGTGAAAACCAATCCTCAGCGACGGCCGATGCCTTTTTTTCCATAGGAGATTTTGCGAACTCACGGATGAGCTCATGGGTGTACCAGTTTTCATGTGGCGAGAGGACCGTAAATATACCAATCTGATCGCCTTGGAATGGCTCATGCACTGGAATTTTCTTGTGCATCGCTATCGCTTCAAGTTCGTGGGCGGCGCCCATTTTTCTTTTGAGTCGTTCGGCCAGACTTTTTTCTGTCATGCGGCCGTCGTGGAAATAGTCCCGGATGATGTCAGAGCGATGCCAAGGTTGGTGCATCCTTAGTTGCCCTACATCGAGCTCTTCCAGCACAACGGACAGCCCTGATGCGTGATCGCCATCAGGATGCGAGTTGACGACATAGTCCACCCTATTAGTTTGGTACTCGACCCGACGCACTCCGGGGTATGACTCCTCCAAGAACTATGCTTCACATATTATATGATTTAATATATCATTGCTTTATATATTGATGTGCAAGGAGCGATCCCCCATGAATCAGTCTGACGACTTCAACCCCGCCACCATGCGCGCAGCCGCGCTGCAGGCATGCGGGCTGCTGAAAGTGCTTGCCAACCCCGACCGGCTTCTATCGCTGTGCCAGCTGAGTCAGGGGCCACTGTGCGTGAGCGAACTTGAAGCCACCCTGGGAATCCAGCAGCCTACCTTGTCGCAGCAGCTCGGTGTGCTGCGCGACGAGGCGCTGGTGAGCACCCGACGCGAAGGCAAGCAGATTTTCTACAACATCGCCAGCAGCGAGGCGCTGGCGGTGATGCAGTTGCTGTACCAGCTGTATTGCTGCAAACCGGAAGGAGCAACAACATGATGCTCGACTGGGCGCATTTCACGCCGTGGGCATCGCTGGTCGGCGGCGTATTGATCGGCCTGGCCACTGCGCTGTTTTTACTTTTCAATGGGCGCATCGCCGGCATCAGCGGCATCCTGGGTGGGCTGCTTGAGTGGCCGCGCGGCGACATCGCATGGCGCATTGCTTTCCTGCTGGGCATAATCGGCGCGCCACTCGCCTATGGCTTGTTTACCACGTTGCCGCAGGTGGAGGTAGATGCCAGCATGGCAACCCTAGTGTTGGCTGGCCTATTGGTGGGCGTCGGCACTCGTTACGGCGCGGGCTGCACCAGCGGCCACGGCGTATGCGGGCTGTCGCGTCGCTCGCCTCGCTCGCTGGTGGCAACAGTCGCCTTCATGGCCTCCGGTTTTGTCACCGTTTCAATCGTTCGTCACATCGTTGGATAAGGAGCGCGTCTTGAACATCATCATGGCACTGGCCACCGGCCTGCTGTTCGGCATCGGCCTAATCGTTTCTGGCATGACCGATCCGTCCAAGGTCATCGGCTTTCTCGACCTGACTGGCCGCTGGGATCCCTCGCTCGCCTTCGTCATGGGCGGCGCCATCGCTGTCGGCCTGGTGGCGTTTGCCTTTGTGGCGAAGCGCGACAAGTCCCTGCTCGGCGACACAATCAGGCTACCGACCGCCACGCACATCGACCGCCGCTTGGTGTTCGGCGGTCTGGCCTTCGGTGCCGGCTGGGGACTTGCCGGCTACTGCCCCGGCCCGGCGCTGGCATCGCTCGCAAGCGGCGGCGCCAAACCGCTCATCTTCAGCGCGGCGATGCTTGTCGGAATGGCGATATTCGCCCTGCTCGAACGCGTTTCAAAGCTCCGCAGGCAAGCGACCTGATTAAGCCATCACCATGCTGACCGCACTCACTCTGGGCCTGGTAGTTGGCCTCATCCTGGCGCTCACTGGCGCCGGCGGCGGCATTCTGGCCGCGCCGCTGCTGGTGTTCGGCATCCCGATGGGGGTGGCGCAAGCCGGACCAATCGGCCTGTTGGCCGTCGGCATGGCGGCGGCTGCCGGCGCGCTGCTCGGTTTACGCGATGGCATCGTTCGCTATCGCGCGGCGCTGCTGATCGCCGACGCCGGCATGCTACTCTCGCCAGTGGGCTTATGGTTGGCGCATCGCATTGACAACCGCTGGCTGAGCATCCTGTTCGCTGTTGTTCTATTTCTGGTGGCCGTGCGCACCTGGCGCCACGCGCGGCAACCACCAGCTCCCGCGCTGGCTTGCGCCAATCTGTACCCCTGTCAACGCAGCGCCGACACCGGGCGCTTCAACTGGACCAGCGGCTGCGCTCGCGCGCTAGCCTTGTCGGGCACGGGCGCGGGACTGTTGTCCGGGCTGTTGGGCGTGGGTGGCGGCTTCGTCATGGTGCCGGCGCTGCAGCGCTACACCGATTTGCCGATGCGCTCGGTGGTGGCCACCTCGCTGGCGGTAATCGCGCTGGTGTCGGTGACCGGCGTCGCCACCAGCGCAGCCACCGGCGGCATCGTGTGGCCCGTGGCGTTGCCGTTTTCCGCCGGTGCCCTTGTCGGCATGTTCGGTGGCCGTCTGGTGGCGGCGCGCCTGGCAGGCGCTCATCTTCAGATCGGCTTTGCGATCGTCTCGGCCGCAGTCGCCGTTGGCATGATCGTCAAGTCCGGCCTTTGAAACAGCAGTCCATTTTTTTAGTTCGGAGACCTGCAATGATGATTAATCCCATCCAGTTGTTCGACGTTGAATCATCGACGTTCACTTACATACTCGTTGCTGACGACGACACCTCGGCGGTGATTATCGATCCTGTCGAGCGTCACTTGCACCGCGATCTGGCGCACCTGGAACGACTCGGCCTGCGCCTTGTCTACGTACTGGAAACCCACGCCCACGCCGACCATGTCACCTCTGCTGGCAAGCTGCGCCAAGTCACGGGTGCTCAGGCCGCCGTGCCGTCCGGCTGCGGCATCGCGCAGGCCGAGCTGCAACTGAGTGATGGAGATGTCATTCGCTTCGGTCAGAATGAGTGCATTGAGGTGCTACACACACCGGGCCATACCGCCGGCAGCGTCAGCTATGTCTGGCGCGGCAATGTCTTTTCGGGCGACACCTTGCTGATCGACGGCTGCGGCCGCACCGATTTTCAGAGCGGCAGTTCGGCAGCGCTGTATGCCAGCGTCGTCGATAAGCTGTTTGCGCTGCCCGACTCAACGCGCATGTGGCCTGGGCACGACTACAAGGGGCAATCGGTATCGACGATCGGATGGGAGAAGCGGCACAACGCGCGGCTCGCCGGCCGCAGTCTGGAAGATTTCGTCGCGTTGATGGACGGCTTGAATTTACCCAATCCAAAATTGATTGATGTCGCTGTGCAGGCGAACAAAAATCTGGGACTTGCCCACGACGGATGAGCATGCTAGTCTGGTTTTCAGGATCCAAAATATGTGACATGCTAGATCGGGATTGACGCTATTTGGCGTGTGCACAATGCCCGCAAGACCCTGATACCGCGCGCCGAGCTTGAAGCTTATGATGAAAGCCAATTTTCCTCGATGCCTTGCTGTTGCGACGGCTATGGCTATAGCCTTGCCTGCCATAAGCGAAACGCTCAAAATCGTGACGATTGACGGCGCGCCGTGGGGATTTGTTGGCGTTGACGGCAAGCCCACTGGCATCATGTACGAAATTGGCAATCGCATCGCGGCGAAGGCGGGATTCGACTACACCAACACCCTTGTGCCTTATCCCCGAACCGCCGTCGAGATAGAGCGCGGCAGCGCCGATTTTATACTGCGATTCGGCAATGATCAGATGAGGCGCGACGCCGTGGCGGTCGCCTCAATCGTGGCCATGCCCATCATCCTGATAGGTCCAGCTAGAACGCGCTTCGATAGCTTACACAAGTTGCACGGCAAGACCGTTGGTGTTATCAGGACTAGTAAATATGTCGAGCAGTTTGACAGTGACACTGCGATACAGAAATATGCCGTCAAAGACTATATGACGATGGCAAGAATGTTGGCGATGCGGCGCTTGGATGCCGGCGTGGGGTCCAGTGTGGGCTTGTTTTACGGCGCTTACACTGCCGGGGTAAAGCCGGAAGAACTGGGGATCCCCATTGTCCTCGGGGACAACGAATTCATCTTATTTTATTCAAAAAAAGCCGCGAAACCGGAAACGATCAAGGTGCTGAAAGAAGCTGTTGGAAAGCTCATTGCCAGCGGCGAGATCGCTCAGATCATCGACAGGTACACCAAGGTCACCGGCTTCAAGTTGCCGCAGAAATAAACAAACTGGCCCACCTTGAAACACTCCATCCTGGACGACGTATTTCCTGACGGCGCGGCCTGAGTCGTGCCGGGCATTCAGGGCGCTGGCGCCACTTTCTCCTCTCAGCATAGGCGCAACTCGAGGGACGGCCGGGATTCGTGTTTTTGAGGGGCAGCCGGGATAAGGCCAGAAATAGCACATAAGTGAAAAAGTAATAAAAGACCGCCCTGATATAACAATAATCGACCGAGACATCGGGTTTCTTCGTGAGCCCTCACAGAAGCGGATGTCAATCCACCGCTTTCAGTCTAACTGCCTCCTGGTTACTTCACCATTTTTCTGTTCGTAATGCTCACGTTGGACAATTAAGTCAAAAACGATCGGTGTCTTTTCTCTGATCGAGCCCTCTGCGGTGCGTCCCACCGCAGCAAGGGCAATAACTTTAGGTAACCCGTCTTCCACATCCGCCTCGGCGTAGAGATAGGCACCCTCGGTGTACGCTGCTTCGGTGTCGGATATGAAATTGGACAAAGCTCTTCGGTATTCCAGTTGGGCGTCCCAAAGGCCGGCGACGTAGTCGCGGGCCATGACAATCAGATCGTGGCGGTCTCCGATTGCTTCAAGCTGTGCCGACACTCTCTTCTTGAACTTCCTGTCCTCTGCCAGTTGGGCTGCGCTGGTATAGACGTTGACTTTGTGCCGAAGCGTCATCGCGCCTTCGGCATCGTATTCCTTTTTAGTATGATATTCGGCATAGTGAACGGCGGAACCCCTGTGGAGCATATAGTTCCGCAGCTCTTCGAATAGCCGGTAACCTAGCCTCGCATCATATTGCCGTGTTCGGGCGCCCGCCAAATCGAAAAGCACACCACCAGCTAACGCGCTCAGTTTGTCGACATGGACCAACGATTGCTCGATGAACATGCGTCCAAGGGCGACCAAGTTTGCGACATGGCGGTTGATGTCGCTCTTGTTGACCTGGAACTCGACGGTCGCGATCGGGGCCGTCTTGCACAGATCGGCCGCTTCGAGAACTGCTCTTTCTAGCGCCGCGAGATTCTCGACGACGAAGTCGAACTTCTCTTCGATAACGACAAGCTGCATGAGGCAGTCCCGCGCTGTCGTGATTTTATCGAAGGCATCCTTCGAGATTGGCACGAATCGGTCTTGGTTAAGGCCCAGCTTCATTAATCCATAGTTCAATGAATCGAGCGCGCCCGGAACCACCTGGACGGAAGGTTTGTCTGTCTGATCCGATGAAGTGAGAGCGCTCGAGGAGATTGGATCGTTGGTCATATTGTGGCTCAGTGTAAAAAAAGGGACTTATCTGAAGAAATTCGTTTTTTATAGCGTTTTTTTGCAAAAGGAATTCTCAGTGGCTTTTCCCTGACACCGTTTGAGTGGTTGCGATCTTATCGAGGTACGTCCGCAGTTGCTCGCCAATCTGCTCCTGCGCCTGCAGCTTCGCGTTGGCCTGCGCAAGTAAAAGCTCCAGTTCGCGGACTTGGGCCCGGACTGGCGCCATCTGATCTTTAGCGTCCCTCAACTGTTCGGCCAGCAGCTCTGCCTCGGCGATTTTTCCGACGAGTTGGCGTTCCGTATCGGCAGCGTGGGTGTTCAAGGATTGCAGCGTGTCGATCTTTTCCTCCAGCTTGCGGCCCCGCGTGAGTTGCTCATAGAGGTCCTGCTTGGCGTGCGACAGCTCAGCGACCAGTTTCGCCCCCTCTTGGTTCAGTCTGGTCGTTTCGTCCTGTTTGACGGCGATGGTCTGCTGTGCCAGGCGTAGCTCGGACTGCACCTGCTGGACTTGCTGCTCGTGGCGCCGGATGTCGGCTTCGCGTTGCTCCTTTACGGACTGGCGGTAGTGCTCCAGTGCTTGGCGCGCGTGGAGGTGCTTCTCCTCCAGAGATTGGCGATGCGCCTCGTTCTCGGCCAGGCGCTGCTTAAAATCCTCCACTTGCTGCTCGGCGATCAGGCGCATAGTCGATTCGCTTTGATGATCGGCCTGGCTGGCCACCAGTGCCGCGCCTTGCTTTTCAAGGGCTGTTTCAAGCTCCGATACGCGAGACCGCAACTGCGAGTTCTCCATCTGGGCCGATTGTAACGAAGCCACGTGCGTGGCCACCTTCGCGTCAGCTTCAGCGCAGAGTGCCGTTATTCCTTCCTCTGCCTCTTCCTGCAACCGAGCGGCCAGCCGCTCGACCAGGTCCTGTAAGGAGTCGCTAATCGAGGAACGCTTGCCGCCGGCGCCGCCGTCTTCGGCCTCCAGTTCCTTGAGGTACTTGTGGATGGTGGTCTTGGACCCGGTGTTACCTAACGCCACACGAACTGCGTCGACCGACGGGTTGGTACCCTGCGAAATGAGGGCATCCCGCGCCTTTTGCACGTCCGATTTGTATAGTGGCTATATGTGCCCATCCCCTCGAAAAGGTAAAAGTTTTGAAATCGGCTTTCTTGAGGGCAACGGAGCAAACCGATAGTCGGCGCTGCTCCTACCGAACCGAGTCGCACACCGTCATGCCGAGTGCGGCCTAAGGGGTTACATTTCAGTCGTCGATCAGCGCCTGGATGATTGGGCAGCCATCGTCCCGATCCTCACTGTCGCACCGCGCAACCATGCCTGTGAGAGCCGTTTTCATCGCCTGCAGATCGGTTAGTTTGGACTCCACCATGGCAAGCTTCTTGGCTGCCAGGTCGCGCGTACTGGTGCAGGCCAGAGAGCCTTCCAGTTTGAGTAAGCTCGTAATTTCATCGAGCGTGAAGCCAAGTAGCTGCGCACGCTTGATGAACCGAATCCTACGGATGTCCTCTTCCCCATAAGTCCGGTAGCCCGCGCGCGGCCGCGACGGCTCCACGATCAGTCCGCTACGCTGGTAAAACCGGACTGTTTCCACGTTCACACCGGCGGCGTCGGCCAAGCGGCCGATGGTCATCTTCTCGATCATGCACTTGACTCCGTATCCATGTACGGAGTTTATCCTATTCTCGTGTAAAACCATTGGAGTCGCCATGACGATCGGAACGAAAGGTACTCTGGCCGCTGGGGTGCTGGCGGCGCTTGGCGCATCCGCATGCTGCGCCGGCCCGCTCATCCTGCTGCTACTTGGTGTCGGCGGCGGTTGGGCATCGCGCCTTATCGCATTTGAGCCGTACAGTCCTTATTTCACTGGCCTGACGCTGCTGCTTCTCGGCCTGGCCTTCTACAATCTCTATGTGCGTCGACGTGCCTGCGCGCCAGGTGACGCGTGCGCTGCAGATAGAGTCATCAGGAACCAGCGCATTCTGTTCTGGCTTGTTACGTTGCCAGTGATACTGCTGCTGGCATTTCCCTTGTACGCCCCGCTGTTTTATTGAAAGGATATTCCATGCGCATCCCCACCTTCATTTTCGCGTTGCTACTGGCTGGATCGGCTTTCGCCAGCTCGCCGAAGACCGTTACCCTCAATGTCCAGAACATGACTTGTGCGGCATGTCCGATCACCGTCAAAAAAGCGCTGGAGCAGGTTCCAGGCGTGAACGATGTGAAGATCGATTTCGAGCACAAGACCGCAACCGTACATTTGGATGCGGACAAGACCAATATCGCGCTGCTGACCAAGGCGACCGCCGATGCGGGTTTCCCGTCCACGGTCGGGAAGTAGCACCATGACCGAGGCAATTCTCGCATCGACCCTGACCTGCCCGCACTGTGGGATAAGCAAGCAGGAAGTCATGCCTACCGATGCGTGCCAGTTCTATTATGAATGCACGGGCTGCGCCGTCGTGTTGCGGCCGAAAGCGGGCGACTGTTGCGTCTTCTGTTCATACGGCACAGTGAAATGTCCGCCGATCCAACTGCAGCGAGGGTGCTGCGGCTAGCCAGCCTCTGAATGAACGGCTGCTGATCGACACGAGTACGCAAAAACAATTATTTTGACTAAAAAACGATTACAAAACGGTCTTTTTCTCAAAAAACAATTATATAATTGTCGTTCTGGCATTGGACGCAGGAGGATTCTCATCGGTCTGGCCCTGCTGTCGCTGGAGTGGTTGCGATCTTGTCTAGGTAGGCCCGCAACTGCTCGCCGATTTGCTCCTGTGCCTGCAATTTCGCGGTCGCCTGGGCCAGCAAAAGCTCCAGCTCGCGGACCTGCGCCTTCGCCGGCGCGATCTGGCTGTTGGCGTCGCTAAGCCGCTCGGCGAGCAGCTCCGCCTCGGCAATTTTGCTGGTCAGTTGGCGCTCGGTATCGGCGGCGTGCATGTGCAGCGATTGTAATGTGTCGATTTTCTGCTCCAGCTTACGGTTCTGCGTCAGTTGCTCATACAGGCCCTGTTTCGTGTGAGACAGCTCTGCCACCAGCTTCGCCCCTTCCTGGTTCAGTCGGGTCGTCTCGTCCTGTTTCACGGCGATCGTCTGCTGTGCCTGCCGCAGTTCGGCTTGCACTTGCTGGATCTGCTGTTCGTGGCGCCGGATGTCGGCTTCCCGCTGCTCCTTTACCGACTGGCGATAGTGCTCCAGCGCTAGGCGCGCGTGCTGGTGTTTTTCCTCCAACGATTGGCGGTGCGCTTCATTCTCGACCAGGCGCTGCTGTAGGTCCGACACCTGCTGTTCGGCGACCTGGCGCATGGTCGATTCCCGTTGATGACCGGCTTGGCTGGCCACCAGTGCCAGCGCTTGTTCCTGCAGGGCAGTATCCAGTTCCAGCGCGCGGGCCCGCAGCTGCGAATTTTCGTTCTGGGCAGCTTGCAGCGCCGCCACATGCTCGGCCGCCTTCGCATCGGAATCGACGCGGACCGTCGCTACCCGCTCCTCAGCCTCCTCCTGCAATCGCGCGGCCAGTCGCTCTACCAGGTCCTGCAACGCTTCGCTGACCGAGGCGCGCTTGCCGCCGGCGCCACCATCCTCGGATTCCAGTTCCTTGAGGTATTTGTGAATGGTGGTTTTGGATCCGGTGTTCCCCAGCGCCACGCGAACGGCGTCCACCGACGGGTTTATACCCTGCGCGATCAGGGCGTCACGCGCCTTTTGTACATCCGATTTGTATAGTCCGCTCCGCGCCATGGGGTCTCCCGAGGATGAAATAAGATAATATGTTACATACCACGTTATTACATCCTATATTTGTACCTACTTCAAGGTGATTTGCGTTTAAATTTTACATCGGATAAAGTAGGTTTATCCGGTATGATGGCTATAATCCGCCGTTTTTTGGCGCCGTCGCTGTAATTTCGCAGTTGGCCAGCTACATTGATACTTTGTTGTGGAGGTAGCGATAGTGACGCTCGACGAATACACCATTGATCCGAAAAAACGCGGTGCGCTGATCCTCGCGCTCAGGAAAGCGATCGTCAGTGAATTCACAACGGAAGACTGGCGCGAGTTTGGGTATTTGTCCGGAGAAGCCGACTACATCCAGCGTCATGACCGGCTACTGCGCAGCTTGCATTGGCGGGACCCTGATTATGGCGACTGCGTCCTGCAGGCGCTTGAGCGTTTTTCATGCGAAGGCTGGGACGTTGTAGACCAGCTCATCAACCATCCCAAGGTGACCAGCCAACTGCTGGCGGAGATCCCGAACCTTTCGTTTTTTGTGCGCACGAATATTCAAAGCGTACATACTGAGGCGCCCTCCAGCCTCTCGAGCGGCGACGTGGTACTGCTTGCACTCAATGATGCCGAGCATCTAATGCGCATTAGCGGCCCGGTCAGCGCGGTCGACCGCCTGCATACGGCGCTACACGGCTACTTTCGAAGCCTGTGCGTTGAAAGCGGCATCGCGGTAGCCGACGATGCCTCGTTGACCGCACTGTTCAAGGTCTTGCGCACTGCACACCCGATACTCAGGAACCTGGGCTCGTATGACAACGACTTGGTGCGCGTTCTGCATGGGTTCGCGAACGCGATCGACGCCATCAACTCCCTGCGCAACAACGGCAGCATCGCGCACCCGTCCGATGACCTGCTGGGTGAACCTGAGGCCCACTTGGCCGCCAATGCAACCCGGACGATATTCAACTATATCCGGGCGAAGGTAGGACACTGACGCCATGTCAAAACTCGATCAATACATCGTAGCGGCGACGCGGGACAACACCCGTCAGAGCTATCGCGCCGCCATCGAGCACTTCGAAGTGCAATGGAAAGGCATGCTGCCCGCCACCGCCGACGGGGTAGCCCGCTACCTGGCGGAGTACGCCGATACGCTGGCCGTCAGCACGCTAAGGCAGCGTCTGGCGGCGCTCGCCCAATGGCACACCGCACAGGGGTTTCCTGACCCGACCAAGGCGCCCATCGTCCGTCAAGCCATGCGCGGCATCCGCGCGCTGCATCCAGCGCAGGAGAAGCAGGCAAAGCCCCTGCAACTCGATGAACTGGAACGCGTCGTTGGCGCACTTGATCGCGCGGTCAACGCCGCTCGACGCGGGAACGATCGCGCCGCCGAGCTGCGTAGTCTGCGGGACAAGTCACTGATCCTGCTCGGGTTCTGGCGAGGATTTCGTAGCGACGAACTGAGCCGGCTTCGCGTCGAGCATGTGGAGGCCAACGCCGGCGAAGGCATCAGCTGCTTCCTAGGTCGGACCAAGGGCGATCGGCAAAATCTCGGCAGTACGTTCCGCGCGCCCGCGTTGTCGCGGCTTTGCCCGGTCGAGGCCTACCTGGACTGGATCGGCGTCGCGCAGTTGACCGCCGGTCCAGTCTATCGCGCGATCGACCGCTGGGGCCATGTACGTGAAAATGGCCTGCATATTGACAGCATCGCGCCGCTGTTGCGTGCGATGCTGAAAAATGGCGGCCTGGCTGCGGCTGGCGCATATAGCGGCCATTCGCTGCGCCGCGGCTTCGCGAATTGGGCGGCGTCCGATGGCTGGGATGTAAAGAGCCTCATGGAATATGTGGGGTGGCGGGACATCAAGTCGGCTCTACGCTATCTCGATGCATCAGTCTCGTTCGCGAAGGACCGGATGGAGTACAGCATGGTTCATCGTGTGCAAGAATTAGATAGACCGTAGTAGCAGCGTCGTTGGTGGTATTCGGTCGCTTTGAAAAAGTGGAAAACGACGAGTTGTTCCAAGAGGGGGAACCGCTGCACGGGCAAGTGTTCAATGTGGGGTCTGAGGTGCAGTGGAACGGAAAACACGGTTAAGCCAGGTTCGCGGGACTATTCATCGCTCGCTGGGTTACGCAACGGACGTAACTCGCCCTTGGCCACCGCATCAGGCACCGAAAACGAATACCGGCCCAGCATGTTGATGTGCTCATGCAGCAGCGGCGACAGCCTGGCCATGTCCTCATCTCTTACCTCGAAACCATCGGCCCGCAATTGGTTCAATGCGGCCTCCATGTAGCTGGTGTTCCACAGCACGATCATGTTGAGCACCAGGCCGAGCGCACCGAGCTGGTCTTCCTGCCCCTCGCGGTAGTGCTGCCGCAACTCGCCTCGCTTGCCGTGGAAGACGGCGCGGGCGACACTGTGCCGCCCCTCGCCACGGTTGAGCTGAGTCAACGTGCCCCGGCGCTTGGCTTCGTCATCGATGTACGTCAGCGTGTGCAGCGTCTTGTCGATGCGGCCGAACTCGGCGATGGCCTGGGCCAGCCTGGTCGAGCGCTCGCCGACCTGGAGCGTGCGCATGATATCGACGGCAGAAACCCGGCCGAGCTTGAGCGAGCCAGCCAAGCGCAGCATGTCGTCCCAATGCGGCTCGATCTTCTGTAGGCTGATATTGTGTCCGGATACAGAATTGAGCAGTCCGTAGTCGGCTTTGGTATCGATTCGCCAGAAACGCGTGCCGCCGACATCGGCCAGGCGCGGACTAAATCGGTATCCAAGCAGGCGGAACAAGCCGAAAACCACGTCGCTGTAGGCCCCCGTGTCCGTCATGATCTGCGTCGGTTGAAGGTCAGTCTGCTGTTCCAGGACCACGGCCAGCAGGACCAGACTGTCGCGCAACGTGCCCGGTACCGTGATGTCGTTCAGCCCTGAAAACTGGTTCGATATCAGGTTGTACCAAGTGACGCCGCGCCCGACGCCGAAGTATTTCGGGTTCGGCCCGGAATGCACTGATCGCACCGGCACCACGAAGCGCATCCCGTCGGCCGACGCGACCTCGCCGCCGCCCCACAGGCTGGCCAGCGTCGAACGGCTCTGCGCGGCGACCAGCATGGTGTTCGCCGCAGTGATGGTGTCGTCGCGCAGATAGTTCTGGTCCACCCATGACAACCTGTCGCGCTTGAGCGCCGGCACATCGCCGCGAATCAGCGGCTCCGGCCCCGTATTGCAGGCCTCGGCCATCAGCACCGCGCAGATACTCACATGCAGATCGGAAGCGCGCGCGGTGCGCTCCGATATGTGAGTAAAGGCGTCCGTAAACCGCGTGCGGGCCGCAATCTCCAAGATCAGTTCCGGCAAATCGACGCGCGGCAGCATGCCCATGACCTTGGCGCGCAGCGCGATCAGCGATGCCGGTTCATCCATTTTATCCAATGGGCTGAGCACCAGCTCTTGTTTGTCGCCCACCTTCTCGAACCGAACGGCCGGATTGTCGGGCAACCTGGCGGAGACAGCTTGGTAGGTGCGGTCCAGTTCATCGGCAAGGGCCGTCAATGTCGGCCCCGGCACCGCCGACAGACCCAGCGTGCGGCAAATGATCGGGCGCGTGGATTCCCATTCAGCGCTATTGAGCAGGCCGGCGCGCGGATCGGCGTAACGCCAGCTCGGGGACACGAACACATCGCGCCGACGCAGCGCGATACGCAATTCGGACAAAACGCAAAAAGTATAAGCGTGGAAGTCGATGGCGTCATCCTCGCGCAGTACATGGCGTTGCCACGGCTTGGTGATGATGTCGCGCGGCGCGTCGTTGTCCGGCCTCTTTACCGTCATGTTGGCGCGAAGCCAGGCAAAGGCGGCGATGAACGGCTCGCCAGCGGCATTCGCGCCAAAGTGAATGTGCTCGGCCAGCGCCGGCAGGAAGCGGCGCACGGTCTTGTACTTGGCGTCCAACTCCTGGTAGTACACATTGTCGGTCGGTCGAATCAGTTTGTTGACGCCGGTGAGGGCAAGAGCGAGCGCATCAGGCGAAATCCGCGCAAACCACTGATTGCGCAGCTCGGCATCCGGCACAGTGTCGTCCAGCAGCATTTGGCAGGCGCTGGCGAGGGTGGCCGCAGCCTCGTCCAAGTCCTTGAGCGAGCGAAGGCGCGATTTCTTGTCGGCTTTCACTGCGTCACCGAAAAGCTCCCGCAGGATGACTTCGAGCACTTCCAAGGCGTCATCCTGTGCCGATGCTTCGAGGCAGTGCACGAACGCTACCAGGGTGGCCAGACGGCGCAGCACCGGCAGGCGCAGGATCGCACTGGCCTTGGCGGCGCCGGCGAATCGGGCCAGTGCCGCGACCCGCGTGGCGGGGATACGCGTGGCGGCTGGCAACCGGATGCCAAGCTCACGGACGGCTTGCAGTCGCATCAGCGCTAGACTCATTGATCGGCTGCTGGCCACTACCGGCCCGGTGCGCAGGCGATCAAGGGGCGAGTTCCGCGTGCCGCCAGAAGAGACCAAGAGGCCTTCCAAGCGCGTTTGTTGGTCCAGACTGATTCCCTTGCCGAGCGAGCGCCATAAGCGCTCCTCGACACGGCTACGCAGGCGCGCAACGTACCGTTCGAGGGTCGTGCAGCCTGGTAGCAGTACTTTGTGCGTCACGAGCCACATCGTGGCACGCTCGAACAGAACGCTCGGCCGGTCGGTGCCGGTCCAGCAAAGCGCGTACAGCCACCGAGTAAGGCGAAAGGCGATCAAGGGTTCCGTGAATTCGACGTAGCCATAGCGCGCGCGAATTTCTGTCGCATGCTGCCAGCGTTGTCGGCCGGTGCTGTAGGCGCTTGCTTTGTCCAGCGCCTCGATGCGTAGCTGCTTGGCCAGCGTCCGCAACACGGGCTGGGGCACGGCCAGCGGATCTTCCAAAAACGCGCCCAGGTAGCGCACTGTGCCCAGCTGGATGGCGAAGCCAAGCCGATTGTGCGCGCCGCGCTTCTCAGCGATTAGCGCATGGTCGGTGTCGTCCAGATGTGTCAATCAGCGTCGAAAACTTTCCACCTGGGGATGCGGACAAAATCTTGGACTATTTGGGAATAGTCCATGTATTCATACGAAGAGCGCCTTCGGGCAGTAAAGCTTTACCTAAAATACGGGAGGCGCCTTAAAGCGACCATCCGCGAGCTGGGTTATCCGACGAAGAATTCGCTCAAGGCTTGGTGCGCCGAATTTGAAGAGGTAGGAGAACTACAGGAGAAATACGTTCGCTCGCTTTCCAAATACTCGGCTGAGCAGAAGAACACTGCCATCGAGCATTACGTCAATCATGGGCGGTGCTTTGCTTTTACCCTCCGGGCGTTGGGCTATCCCTCTCGCCAAAAGCTTACCGAGTGGGTTGGCGAACGCTATCCAGAAACTAAGAAAACCGTTGTTGGCAAGGTGAGCAAGCCGGCAGCCTCATTGGACTCGAAGCGCGCAGCTGTCTACGAACTGTGTACGCGCGAGGGAAGTGCGCAGGACGTAGCCTCAAAGCTGGACGTCGCCCGCGTGACGCTGTACAACTGGAAGAATCAGTTACTTGGCCGAGAGGCCCCGGCATCCATGAAACGAGAAAAGAGCCCGCCATCAGAATCGGACCAGAACGATCTGGAACAGCAGGTCGCGGCGCTCCAAAGTGAAATTCGCAATCTGAAGCTGGAACACGACCTTCTTACGAAAGCGAATGAACTCCTAAAAAAAGATCTGGGCGTCGACCCACGACTCCTGAGCAACCAGGAGAAGACGACGCTGGTTGACGCCCTGAGAGAGGAGTATGCCCTGCGAGAGCTGCTTGATCGGCTCGACTTGCCGCGCAGTTCCTATTTCTACCATCGGTCCCCGCTACGTGTAGCGACCTGCATTTGAAACAGGCCCGACCAGCATTCCAGCCGATTCTCGGCCAGGAATAACTGCAGCTGATGCCCCCTTCAAACCAGCATTAGCTGTAAATGAACCTGCATTTATCCGCGCCAACCAGCATTCCATCGCCGCGAACCAGAATTATCTGCAACTGACCAGGATGTTCAACACGGCCTTGGTATCGGCCTCGATTTCAGCCAGCACGCCCAGCCAATGACCTATGACCCGCTTGACGCTCGATGCCGGCTGGGTGTCGCGCCAAACCGTCAGGATGCGCTGGTAGCCGACCAGATCGGCCCGCTGGACGCAATACGCGATCGTCATTTGGGTTGCCTCGATGTCGGTAAATGCTCCGGGGGTACTGCGGGCCTGCTCCTGTAGGCCAACCTGGGCGGCCGTGTCGCTCTGGATGCGCCGCAGATGCTCGATGATGAGCGGCAATCCGGTTGGATTCGGCCAGGCAAGGATTTCGATTTCCTCGGTCGTGCCGGTGCCGGTGGCGATCCTCAATACATCGTGGACGCCCGCTCCGATCAAGTCTGCCGTCGGGATGTTCGTATGCGTCCACGGAAACAGCTCCTGTTTCTGTGCCACCAGCATGCGCAGGTCCTGCTTGAATCCCTGTTCCAATCCCGGAGGTGGTGCGTCCCGATTGTCGGCCTCGACCATTTTCCAAATTCGCTCGATGTGGTCCTCCTGCTCAGCTTCAGGAAACAGACTGATATTCCAGGCAAGACAGCAGCTCATGGCAGCCTTCTTTCGCGCCTCCTGTTCTTCAACGAAGAGGACGTGCGGCAGCATGAAGGACGAAAAGCAGGATGCGACTGTAAATTGTTTGAATTTCATGAGCAGAATTAGATGGGCAGGCCAGCGGCAAGCATCCGGTCGCGCAGCTCCGCTGTGCGCGCCGGTTCCAGTTTGTTGTTGAACAGCGCGCGGATTTCCGCTGGCTTGGCGTCGAACTGTTCGACCATATCCTTCAGTCTGTACCCGTGGCGGGTCAGGGTCGGCTCCAGATCGTCAAGCTGGCGCGACAGCACAGTTTCCACCAGCGCGGCCGTGACAGGCTTCTCGCCGGTCTGGTAGCCCGCTTCCAGCGACAAGGTCAGGTGCAGTTGGACTTGCAGCGGCGTGCGCAGCTTGGTGGACAGGATATCGATTGCCTCGCTGTTCAGGATCGATTCTGGATCAGTGTTCGGAGCCGCGCTGGCGCCAAGCAGCCACAGGATGTACTCGCGCTGGCTGCCGGCGACGCCATCGAGCGTGAAGATATCGGTCCGGTAGCCGATTTCTTCCATGGTCGGGCGGCGCAGGTCGTTGCGCAGCTTCGGATGGCCGGCCAGGATCACCGACAACCGGCCGCCTGCGTCCTCGACCACTTCCATCAGACGTTTGAGGCCGATGAGGGTGTGTCCGTTCAAGTCGTGCGCCTCGTCGACGAACAGTGCCACCGGCCGCTTCCCCTTTTTGACGATTTCCTGCAATTCGCGCTCGCGCTTTTCGCTCTGCTTGGGAATTTGCACCTGTTTGTCCTGCGTAAGGTCGTAGAAGAGCGTGGAGATCAAGGTGGCCAACTTGATGCTGTGCTTTTCCACGGACAGCGACTTAGCGACGGCAACGCGGTTCTCGTCTTTCAAAATCTGCTGAAGGCGGCGCAACGTGACTGTTTTGCCGCTGCCGACAACACCGCACAAGGCGATCAGCCGCCCCTCAAGGGTGGCCCCTTTGATGTCCTTGATCAGCTGCTTGTGGTGGTCAGTTTCGTAGTAGCCGGCCTGGCTCAGTGGTTGCGTCAGCCCGTAGTACTGCATCACTTCAACTCGCATGGTCCTCTCCAGTCTTCTTGTTTCGGAAATAATCTCGTATGCGCGCAAGCACGACGCTGCGCGTCAGCGTCTCGCTCAGTACCTGGTCGATGACGGCGCGATCTGCTGGCGACAGCTTGGCCAGCGGCTTGGCCAGCTCGCCCGCTATCGCCAGCTTGGCGGCGATGACGTTTGCAAAATGGAATTCGTGCGCCTCGGCGTCGAAGGGCTGGATTGGTAATTCGCCTGGTAGATTCAGCGGGGCCAAGTGCAGGTCCTTGCCGGCCAGCGCCTCGATGGGCAGCTTGAGCTGGTCGGCCAGGGTGCGTATACGGTCGGCGCGCGCGTCGGCCGCGCCGCGCTTGAAGGCGCGATAGCGGTTCAATGGAATCGGCCCGGCGACCGGGTAGTACGGGCCGGTGCGCACGCTTTCGTACTCCACGTACAGTTCGTTGTCGAACAGCCCCCACAGCAGCAACACATATTCACCGGCCATGTCCAGCTCGACTTCGTAGCTGGTACCCTCCACCGACACGCGCGCGTCCACGCCAACGCGGCGCCGCTCCGGCTCGCGGGCAAAGCGACAGTACTGCTCCCAGGCGCACATCTGCCGGATGCCGCCGCTCGGGAAATTGGCAAGCCAGTCCTCGATGCGCGAATGCTGCTCGGAGCGATGATCCTGGCGAATGTAACGCATCAGATAGCGCAACAGCCATTCGTTGGCCTGTTGCTCGGTCTCCGGCTTGTGGAAGTGGTACAGCGTCTCGTGGGCTTCCTTCACTGTGCGAAACGGCCGCTCGACCTTTCCCTTGGAGCGCGCTGTAACCCGCTCGCCGTCTTTGCCGGCCGGGATGTGTGTCATCCACTCGATACCAAGCGCGTGCATCACATTCTGGAATACGCGACTCTTGGCGACAGGGCCGTTGTCCAGGTAGATCATCAACGGCCGCCCCTGGAACGGATATTCGGGGTCCGCCTTCGCTGCCATCGCGTTGAACAGGAAGCGCAGCGCCGATTCGGCATCTTCGCCATAGACGCAGCGGTACTCCTGATAGGCCACACCGCTACGATCGTCCACGACGCTGTACAGCATCAGCGTCGGCTCGCCCTTTCCCGGTTCGATCCAGTCCGGCTTGTCGATCCGTTTGAGGTCGGACGGCGACATGTCGAACTGCCAGCAGTCGTTGCTGTGCTCGGCCTGGAAGCGCACGGCTGGCGGCTGCCGGCGCAGGCGCGGCTGGTCGAGGTGCCAAAGTGTGAGGTACTGGTTGACCGTGCTGCGCGTCAGCACCCCTTGCGGTGCGCGCACAAGTCCCTGTACCGTCTCGACGCCATATTCCTCCAGCAGCTCGATGGAGCGCTTCGTGGACAGGTGGCGGCCCTGCTTGTTGGTCGTGCGTAGCTTGAGGGCAGCGACCAGCTCGCAGTAGCGCTCCAGTTCCGATTTCGGCAGGACGCGCGGCTTGCCGTGATCGGTGCGGTGGACTACGCGCGGCTTCAGAAAGTCCTTCAGGGCGCGATACACCGACGTGGTGGACATGCCGTACAGCTCGGACATGGCGCGCACTTGGGCGGCACGCTCCGGACTTTTGTGAGGCAGACGGTCGAGCCGCTGCCGCAATTGCAGCAGCGATTCGGCCGGGATCTGCTTACGCCACCCGGCAGCCATCGCTCTCAGCCTTGTCTAGGTAGTTGTAGAGCGTGGATTTGGAAATCCCCATCATCTTGCAGATTTCCTCAACAGTGTGGTTGCGCTCCCGGTGCAATTTCACGGCGAGCGCGAGCTTGACAGGATCAAGGCGCCTCGGCCGACCGCCCATGCGGCCGCGCGCGCGCGCCGCGACCAGTCCGGCCTGCGTCCGTTCGCGGATCAGGTTGCGCTCGAACTCGGCCAGTGCGCCGAACAGGTGAAAGACCAGCTTGCCGCCGCTCGACGTGGTGTCGATGTTTTCTTGCAGGCTGCGCAGCCCGACCTTGGCTGATTCGAGCCGCTCGACCAGCTCGATCAGGTTCTTGAGCGACCGGCCCAGCCGATCCAACCGCCAGATGACTACGGTGTCGCCGGCGCGTAGCATGCTCATTAAGGTAACCAGCCCGGTGCGGTCCGCTCTGGCTCCGCTCACCATGTCCTCGAAGACACGCTCGCAACCGACCGCCTGCAACGCATCGCGCTGCAAGTCCAAGTTCTGGTCGTCGGTCGATACACGGGCGTAGCCGATCAGCATGGCGACTTGTCCAATAAATCACGAAAATTCAGTATAGCTGGACTTTGAATATTGGAAAGGGATTGTGGATTGTCGCTGTGCTTGAGCAAGCTGCCGCTTGTCATTTTCAGAAGACGACTGCACCAATTGTCAGGAGTCGATAACACTACATCGGCGAGAGCGAAAACTTCCCGGCTCAGTGCGAGCTAAGTCTGCCTGCGTACCTTCTCCACTGTGCAAATCCCTGCACTCTTCTGGAGAAGCATCATGTACCGCTATACCAAACTTTCCCTTCTGGCCGTCGCCATCGCTGCAACCGGCGCGGTCGCCTACGCCGCCAATGGCGGTATGGAAAACGACGCACTGGCAATCAGCAAGGCCAAGATTCCCCTCACACAGGCGGTCACCGTCGCCGAGCAGCACGCCAATGGCAAGGCGTCACGCGCCGAGTACGAGAACTCGAAGCAAGGCTGGGTCTACGACGTGGAAGTCGTCAGCGGGGCCAAGGTCTTCGATGTCCGGGTCGATGCCGACAAGGGCACGGTCATCTCGTCTGCCGAGGACAAGGCGGATCACGATGATGACCACGACAAGCGGGACTGACTCCCGACAGTATGGCCGGATCGTTTCCCTCGGAGGCGATCCGGCCCGGAGACCTCATGGAATCACTCAACCATACATTTTTTCTCTGGCTCAACGCACCGGAGCATCCCAGTGCTTTGGCTCTGACGTTGGCCACCTTCTTGGCCGAACAGCTCATCTGGGCGGTTCCACTCCTGATCGGCATCGGCTGGCTTCGCGGCGGCGAGCCTACCCGCAAGACGATGCTCGTTGCTAGCGCATCGGGATTGCTGGGCCTGCTCATCAACCAGATCATCGGCCTGGCTTGGTTGCATCCCCGACCTTTCATGATCGGCCTGGGTCACACCCTCATCCCTCATGTTGCCGATTCGTCTTTCCCAAGCGATCACCTGACGCTGTGGTGGGCGGTTGCCTTCAGCCTCGCGCTGCAACGAGGCCCACGAATTGCAGGCGTGACTTTGGCTTTGCTGGGCGTTCCCATTGCCTGGGCGCGCATCTACCTTGGAGTGCACTTCCCATTCGACATGCTCGGGGCCATCGCCGTTGCTGCAATCTGTGCCTGGCTGACGTTACGTGAAGCACACTGGTATCTATTGCCAAGTTATCAACTTGCCACCGGAATCCATCGGCGGCTTTTCAGCGGGTTGATCGCGCTTGGATGGGTGCGCGAGTGAGCCTATGGGCGGGCTAAGTCAGCATGTTCAAACTGCTGGCAAACCATTTCACCCCCGGCAGGAGAACACCATGAACAAATTGCCCACGAGCAGCACCACTGGCTGGCTCAATAAAGTCCCGGAAGTCGCGCTGTCGTTCTGGATCATCAAGATCATGTCCACCACGGTGGGCGAGACGGGAGCCGATTTCCTGGCGGTCAACGCAGGGTGGGGGCAAGGCGTGACTCGAACCGTCATGGCTGCCCTGTTGGCGGCCGCCTTGTTCATGCAGTTGCGCACCCGACGCTATACCCCTTGGATTTACTGGCTGACGGTGGTACTGGTCAGCGTGGTCGGCACCCAGATCACCGATCTGCTGACCGATGGCCTTGGCGTCAGCCTGTACATCAGCACCTCGGCGTTCGCCGTTGCGCTCGCCGCGATCTTCTTCGTCTGGTATCGGATCGAGCGCACCCTGTCCATTCACGACATTGTGACGCGCAGCCGGGAGCTGTTCTATTGGGCTGCCATCCTCTGCACGTTCGCGCTGGGCACGGCTGCTGGCGATTTGGCGACCGAGGCATTGGGCTTGGGCTTTACCTGGGGCGCGGTGGCGTTCGGTGTGCTGATTGGCATCACCTATACCGCCTGGCGCATGGGCGGCAACGCCGTTCTGACCTTCTGGATCGCCTACATATTGACCCGCCCCTTCGGGGCCGCACTCGGCGACTTGCTGACTCAGGCCAAGACCTATGGCGGCCTTGGCATGGGTGCCATGTGGACAAGCGCCTTGTTCCTCACGGTGATCGTCATGCTGGTGGCCGTCGCGCAGATCGGCATGAATGGACGCCGCTCGGCCCAGCTCGTCGAATAACCATCTTCGCTCTACACAAGGAGAAAAACATGCTCATAAAGCACTCAATCGCTCGCCCTGTTGCCGCCATTTCGGCCGCCGTGCTCGTGGTCCTCGCGGCTGGTTGTTCCAAATCTGCCGATCAGAACAACGCAAGCTCGGCATCAACTACACCGGCCCAGACTGTCTCGGCCTTGCAAGTCAAAACTGCATCCAAGCTGGGCGACCTGTCGGCCTTCCGCAGCATCGCCACCGATGTCGCCGCCATCGTTGACAAGGGCGATCTGCCTGCTGCCAAGTCACGCATCAAGGACTTGGAAGTCGCATGGGATTCGGCCGAAGCCGGACTCAAACCGCGCGCGGCAGATGACTGGCATCTGCTCGACAAGGCCATCGACAAGTCGCTTGCGACGCTTCGCGCAGACACGCCAAGCCAGGCTGACTGCAAGGCTGCGATGGATGCCCTGCTGAAAACCTTTAACACGCTCGAAGGAAAGTGAGCGCGCCCCATGAAAACATCCACTGAACACGCGCTGGCCAAGGTGCCCGAAGTCACGCTGGGCTTCTGGCTCATCAAGATTGCCGCCACGACGCTCGGTGAAACTGGCGGTGATGCGGTTTCGATGTCCATGAACCTGGGCTACCTGGTCGGTACAGCCATCTTCGCGGCGATCTTCCTGGCTGCCGTCGTCGCGCAGGTCAAGGCCAAAGGCTTCCATCCCTTCCTGTACTGGACAACCATCATCGCCACGACCACGGTCGGCACGACATTGGCCGATTTTGCGGATCGATCGCTGGGAATCGGGTACGCTGGAGGTTCGAGCTTGCTGCTGGCCTTGCTGCTCGGCTCGCTCTTCGTCTGGCATCGCACCCTCGGCTCCGTGTCGGTGAGCACGGTCAGCTCGCCCAAGGCAGAAGCCTTCTACTGGCTGACGATCATGTTCTCCCAAACGCTGGGCACCGCGTTAGGCGACTGGACAGCCGACACGGCGGGCTTGGGCTACACGGGTGCGGCCGTCGTGTTCGGCGGGCTGCTCGCGCTGGTCGTGGCAGCCTACTACTGGACGAGCGTGTCCCGCACGCTGCTGTTCTGGGCGGCGTTCATCCTGACTCGCCCGCTGGGTGCCGTGGTCGGGGATTTTCTGGACAAGCCACTGAGCGCGGGTGGTCTGGCGTTGAGCCGCTATTCGGCATCGGCCGCACTGTTGGCCTTCATGCTGACTGCGATCCTGCTGTTCAGGCAGAGAGCAGCCAGGACGGCACATTGAACAACGATTGAACGGAGGGGGAATGCGGGTATTGCTTGTCGAAGACGATCCCATGATCGGTGACGCGATCCAGGGCGCATTGAAGGATGCGTCCTACGCCGCCGACTGGGTGAAGGACGGGCAGACGGCGCTCACCACGCTGGGCTGCCAGCATTACGACCTGGTGCTACTCGACCTCGGTCTGCCCGGAAAGGATGGGCTGGAGGTGCTGGCCAGCATCCGAGCCAAGGACAACCCGGTTCCCCTGCTCATCATCACGGCTCGCGATGGTCTGGATGATCGCCTGCGCGGCCTGGATGGCGGGGCCGACGACTATGTGTCCAAGCCCTTTCAGATGGCGGAACTGCTGGCTCGGATGCGCGCCGTCCTGAGGCGCAAAGGTGGCACGGCAGCTCCCGTGCTCAGCAACGGCGTGGTGACGCTCGACCCGGCCACCAAAGAGGCTTGTGCCAATGATGGCCCCCAAGTGCAACTGTCCAACCGCGAGTTCTCGTTACTGCAAGCCTTGCTGGTTCGGCCTGGTGCCATCCTTTCGCGCAGCGAACTGGAGGATCGCATCTATGGCTGGGGGGAAGAAGTCGAAAGCAATGCCGTCGAATATCTGATCCACGCACTGCGGCGCAAGCTCGGTGGCGAGGTCATCAAGAACGTCAGGGGGGTCGGATGGATGGTCTCAAAAGGCGCTTGAACGAATCAGTTCAGCTCAAGCTGTCCTTCACCTTGTCGCTGGCCATCCTCGTGGTGGCCGTTGTGGCGGGCGTATTCTCGTTCCTGTCCGCCTTCGATGAAGCGCACGAACTACAGGACGATGTACTGCGCCAGGTGGCGCAGCTCATGGATCGCCAGCGCTTGTTGCCTGCCGTGCCAACCACCGATATCCGTCTCAAGGATGTCGATGAAGAGTCGCGCGTGATCGTCCAGCGCTTGGGTGAGGTCAGTCCCTCTACGGTAGGCGTGGATGCAGGAGGCGTGCTCCCGCTCCCGGCGACCTTGGCGGATGGATTGCACACGCTGGAAGTTGGTGGCGAGACGTTTCGCGTGCTGGTCAAGACCACGGCGAGCGGCGAACGCATTGCTGTGGCTCAGGAGTCCGGTTTCCGCAATGAAATTGCCCGCGACGGGGCACTGCGCACGGTGATGCCTTTCTTGATTCTCGTGCCGGTGCTGCTGTTGATCGTTGCTGACCTGGTGCGCAAGATGTTCCAGCCCATCGCGGCGCTGTCCAAGGAAATAGACCAGCGGGCAGAGCAGGAACTGCATCCCGTCGAAGACCGCCACCTTCCGGTCGAGGTACGTCCGTTTGCCGTGGCGATCAATCGCCTGCTCGCTCGTGTCAGCCAGTCGATGGAATCTCAGCGCCGCTTTGTGGCGGATGCCGCGCACGAGCTACGTTCGCCGCTGACAGCCATGTCGCTGCAAGCAGAACGGCTCGCGGAAGCGGAAATGTCCAGCGTGGCGCGCGAACGGCTGACGGTTTTGCGCCAAGGGATCGAGCGCGGCCGCAGCCTGCTCGATCAACTCTTGACCTTGGCCAAGGCACAGTCGGCCACCGACCTGCCGAAGTCGCCTGTATCTGTCCAGAGCATCTACCGCCGCGTGCTGGAAGACCTCATGCCGCTGGCCGAGGCCAAGCACATCGACATCGGTGTCGAAGGCGCGCTGGACGCCGAAGTGTGGGCAAGCGAGCTGGACATGATCGCTGTGGTCAAGAACCTAGTCGATAACGCCATCCGCTACACGCCAGAGGGAGGGCGTGTTGATCTTTCTGTGGGTGTTTCGGAAGGGAAGGTCGTACTACGTATTCAGGACAGTGGGCCTGGCATTCCGTTGGCTGAACGGGATCGAGTGTTTGATCCCTTCTACCGCACGCTGGGGAGCGAGCAGATCGGCTCGGGTCTGGGACTATCCATTGTCCAGACGATTGCCAATCGCATCGGTGCTGAAATCCGCCTCGACTTCTCAGATCAAGAGAAGCAAACTGGCTTAAATGTTGCCGTTATCGCTCCCATGCGGTAGCGGTTTGAGAAACGCGGAGGCAGGCTAAATGGTTAATTCGGTGGGGTGGTTTTATTGGGCTTTGCTGTCCGCTATCCTTGCGGCACTGACGGCTATTTTTGCCAAGGTTGGCATTCAGGGAGTTGATTCCGATCTGGCCACCTTGATCCGCACGGCCATCATCATCGTCGTCCTGTCGGCGTTTGTTGCCTACACGGGGAAATGGACCAACCCCTTGGAGTTATCACCCAAGACATGGCTTTTTCTCGGGCTGTCCGGCTTGGCGACAGGGGCATCGTGGGTCTGCTACTTCCGCGCACTCAAGATTGGCGATGCATCCAAGGTTGCGCCAGTGGATAAACTCAGTCTTGTCCTGGTGGCGGTATTTGCTTTCGCCTTTTTGGGCGAACGCCCGTCACTGAGGGAGTGGTCCGGCATTTCGATGGTCGCCGGAGGCGTTCTGTTATTGGCGTTCAAGTGATAACAGGTAGGACATACTGACTCAACCAGTCGTCACGATTCGTCTACAGTAACCGCTGTCCTGCCATCAAACTTGACTGAGCAGTTTCTCGCCATCAAGGCGCAACTCGCCCTTCGGCGAAATGTGCCGATACAAGGTCTGTCTTGTGATGCCCAGTTCCTGACATAGATCGCCGACCTTGGTTTCGGGCTGCCCCATAGCGGCCATCGCCAGCCGCAACTTGGCGGCAGTCATCTTGAAGGGCCGGCCGCCCTTCCTACCGCGCGCCCTCGCCGAAGCCAATCCTGCAATCGTGCGCTCGGTAATCAGTTCGCGCTCGAACTCGGCCAGCGCGGCGAAGATGCCGAAGACCAACTTGCCGGCGGCCGTCGTGGTGTCAATGGCTGCACCGTGCCCAGTCAACACTTTCAGACCGATGCCTCGCCCGGTCAGGTCATGCACGGTGTTGATGAGATGCCGCAGATCGCGCCCGAGCCGGTCAAGTTTCCACACCATCAACGTATCCCCCGGTCGTAGCGCCTTCAGGCAGCTCAACAGGCCGGGACGATCCTCGCGTTTGCCCGACGCTTGATCCTCGTAGAGATGGGCCGGATCGACGCCGGCAGCGATCAGTGCATCACGCTGCAAGTCGGTGGCCTGTGAGCCGTCTGCTTTCGATACCCGCATGTAGCCAATCAGCATCTTGCACCTGTCACATATACGTTCGATTATGTGACAGTGTGCACCGGAAAGTTCTGGTCGTCAAAATTTGTCACTTAACCCGTCATTCTGTCTAAGACATGCAAAGGGTCCATCAGCCTCGTAATGTGACAGAAATTCCGGGGGAATGCCTTCCTTTGCAAAGGTGGCGCGCAACTGTTCCAGGGAAGCGGGATCGCGCCGACCATAGGAAGCCAACGCGAACAGCGAGCGTGCCGTCTCGGGGTCGTGCCGGGCTTCAATGATCGCCTCACTGATAGCTTGGACCGCCCGTTGCCAGTGATTGACGGGTTCGGGCTTCGGCGGTTTCGCCGGCAGACCACTGGTGAACCCGGTTTGGGGCTCGGACCAGAACAGCTTTGCATGCTCGCCTGGCGGGCTGATATCCCTCACCTCGATCAAGCTGATTGCCGTTGCCGCCGCCTCCAGCATCTGCAACCGTATTGCCGGGTTCAGGGTTTCATACGGTCGCCACAGACTTTGCCCAGCACGCAGCGGATGCCCGCAGCCTTGCCAGACTTGGCGGAGATACCCCGCGTAGGTTCCGCACGCCGAAAGCGGGGTGTTCAGCTCATCGAGCAGCGTGCGTAGCAGTCGAAACCACAATCCAGCGTGGATGCGTCGGCACGGCAGTTCCACATGGCCGGTCGTCAGTGCCTGCCAGGTACGCCGGTCCATCACTGCAATCGCGTCGCTGGCGGTGCGCGACGCAGTGTCGGCGTTCTCCCAGCCGAGAAACCGCCCAGGCACGCCCCAATAGGATTCCAGCCAGCAGCCATGCAGCGGGCAGCTCA
>CAUPXZ010000066.1:0-25438 GCA_963515135.1 uncultured Duganella sp.
CATTTCTACACGGGCTCAACCGCGTAGCGGTTGAGCCCGTGTAGAAATGGGGGACCTGACCCCGGGCTGGCTTCGGTTGGGCTTTGCGGGTACACTTGCGCTGTTTCCAAAGGTGCGTTTACCCATGATTAATGTTTTCGTTCTTCAGAATGGCCGGCTTAACCAGGTTCCTATCGACACGCGCGAAGACCTGGAAAAGGTCGAGCCTGTCTGGGTCGACCTGACCGACCCGACCGATGCGGAACGAGCTTGGGTGCGCAATATTTATGGCGTGATTCTGCCGGGCGAGGACGAGGTCAAGGATATCGAGGCGTCGGCCCGTTATTACGAGGCGGAAAACGGCGATCTGCACCTGCGCACCGATTTCCTGCTGGAGGAGGAGGACGGGCCGTCGCGCATCGTGACGGTGGCGTTTATCCTGGCGCGCAAGATCCTGTTCTCGGTGCATACCGATGATCTGCCGGTGTTCCGCCTGGTGCGCATGCGCGCCCGCTCGCGGCCCGGCTCGATCGCCGATTACATGGATGTGCTGTTGGACCTGTACGCGACCGACGCCGAGTATTCGGCCGATGCGCTGGAAGGCATCTATCAGCAGCTGGAGGAAGTCAGCGGCCGCGTGCTGCAGAAAGAATTCACCGACCAGGACGCGGCCGCCGCGCTGAACGCCATCGCGCACGAGGAGGACTTGAACGGCCGCATCCGCCGCAACATGATGGACACGCGCCGCGCGGTCAGCTTCCTGATGCGCGGCCGCCTGCTGAATTCCGACCAGTTCGAGGAGGCGCGCCAGATTCTGCGCGATATCGAGTCGCTGGACGGCCACACCTCCTTCCTGTTCGACAAGATCAACTTCCTGATGGACGCCACCGTCGGTTTCATCAACATTAACCAGAATAAGATCATCAAGATCTTCTCGGTGGCCAGCGTCGCCTTCCTGCCGCCGACCTTGATCGCGTCGATCTACGGCATGAACTTCAAGTGGCTGCCGGAACTGGAGTGGCAACTGGGCTACCCGTTCGCCATCGGCCTGATGATCACCAGCGCGATCGCGCCGTTCCTCTACTTCCGCCACCGCGGCTGGCTCAAATAATCACACCGGCTGCGGACTGAACTCCAGCGCGAGCGTGCTGTAATAGGGCGCGCTGCTCCATTGTTCGTTCAGCGCCAGGGCGCGCTGGTACAGGACGGCCTTGAGATTGAGCGCCAGGCCGCTGAAGTCGAACGGCGGCTTGTTGCGCGCGCCGCAGGCGGCTGCGGCGCCTTCGATGAACGCCGCTTCGTCGAAAGCGCCGGACCATAACTGCGCCTGCAGGCCTTCGACGATGGCTTCCGCCTGCACGGCCTCCGTCTCGACATCCGGGTTGGTCTTGTCGTGCACCGACTCCATGACGAATTGCGCATCGGCGCCGCGCGCCAGCAGGCTGAGGAAGCCGTGCCGCAACGGCAGCGCCGACTCCACCACGTAATGCACCAGATCGTGCGGCAGGATGCCTTGACGCGGCATCAGCGCCTCGGTGCAGCTGCCGTTGTTGCGCACGAAGCGCAGCACGTCGTATTTGTCGGTCTTCGACCGCTTCTCGGCAATCAGTTTCATAACTTGCAATTATATAGCTTTTGACAGCCTGGCTTTCACGACCGTAATAAAGCCGCGCGCGTTAATCTATTAGAATGTCGGTCGGCGCAATGCGCTCCCTCCCTTCGCTCCACGCGGCCTCTCTTCGCCGCGCCAGAGAAAGACATACTATGTACAAGAAACGGCAATTTTTCCCCCGTCAGGTGGTGGAAGCCGGCGGTAACCGCTGGGATTGGGCCTTGCTGCCCATCGTGCTCGCGATTTTCGTGCTGATGGCGTATGGCAGCCAGCAGATGGCGCGTCCGTATCAACTCGGGCAAGTGCTGCCGCTGTCGCTCGACCCGGCCAACCTGCCTTACTACCTGCTGCGCACCACGCTGCGCATGTTCATCGCGATGGCCGCGTCGGTGGTCTTCAGCTGCGTGTTCGCCGCGCTGACCACCAAATACCGGCTGGCCGAAAAGGTGCTGGTGCCGCTGCTCGACATCCTGCAATCGATCCCGATTCTCGGCTTTCTGTCGATTACCGTGACGGCGTTTATCGCGCTCTTCCCCGGCAACCTGCTGGGCGTGGAATGCGCGGCCGTCTTCGCGATCTTTACTTCGCAGGCGTGGAATATGGCTTTCTCGGCCTACCAGGGCTTTCGCGCGGTGCCGGCCGAATTGTCGGAGGCGGCGCAGGTGTTCCAGCTGTCGGGCTGGCAGCGCTTCTGGCGGCTGGAACTGCCGTTCGCCATGCCCGGCCTGCTGTGGAACATGATGATGTCGATGTCCGGCGGCTGGTTCTTCGTGGTGGCCTCGGAAGCGATCATGGTGTCGAACCAGACCATCAAGCTGCCAGGCATGGGCTCCTATATCGCGCTGGCGATCGAGCAGAGTGATTTGGGCGCGATCGGCTGGGCCATCTTCGCCATGCTGATCGCGGTGCTGCTGTACGACCAGCTGTTCTTCCGTCCACTGCTGGCTTGGGCCGACAAGTTCCGCTTTGAAGAAACCGGCGGCGACACCGCGCAGTCCTCATGGCTGCTGACCTGGCTGCGCCGCACCGAACGCACGCAGCAGATGGTGGCGTGGTTCGGCCACCAGCTGTCGCGCTCCATCGCCGTGTTCCGGCTGTCGCACGACGGCACCTCGATCCGCGCGCGCAAGGACCGGCCATCGCTGGTGCCGCAGCGCGTGTGGGATGCGGTGATCGCCGCCGTGGTGTTCTACGCGCTGTGGAGCCTGGTGCACTTCATCCGCACGGAAGTCGGCTGGAGCGAGGTAGGGCATGTGCTGCTGCTGGGCGTGTACACCATGCTCCGCGTGGTGGTGTTGCTGGCGCTGGCCGCCCTGATCTGGGTGCCGGTCGGGATCTGGATCGGCATGAATCCGCGCTGGGCCTCGCGCACGCAGGCGGTGGCGCAGTTCCTGGCGGCGTTCCCGGCCAACCTGGTGTTCCCGGTGGCGGTGATTCTGATCGTCCGCTATCACCTGAACCCGGATATCTGGCTGTCGCCGCTGATGATCCTCGGCACGCAGTGGTACTTGCTGTTCAACGTGATCGCCGGCGCCTCGACGATTCCGACCGAATTGCGCCACGCGGCCAAGAACTTCGGCCTGACCGGCTGGCTGAAATGGCGGCGCTACCTGCTGCCGGCCATCTTCCCCAGCTTTGTGACGGGGGCGATCACCGCCTCGGGCGGTTCGTGGAACGCCGCCATCGTCGCCGAATTCGTCAGCTGGGGCCCGACCACGCTGAAGGCGCACGGCATCGGCAGCTACATCGCCGAGATGACCGCCAGCGGCGACTTCCCGCGCATCGCGCTGGGCATCGGCATCATGTGCATTTTCGTGATGGGCTTTAACCACTTCGTCTGGCGCCGTTTGTACACCATGGCCGAAAGCCGGCTGCATTTCTAGGAAGCGAATCATGACCACTCCTATCGTTGAACTGAAAGCCGTTGGCAAACATTTTCGTGGTGCGGACGGCTCCGCGCGCTCGGTGCTGGAAGGCGTTGACTTCACGCTGCGCGAAGGCGAGATCGTCGCGCTGCTGGGGCAATCCGGCTCCGGCAAATCGACCATGCTGCGCATCATGGCGGGCCTGATCCAGGCCGACGAGGGGCAGGTGCTGTATCGCGGCATGCCCTTGTACGGCACGGCGCGCGGTATCCGCATGGTGTTCCAGTCGTTCGCGCTGTTTCCGTGGCTGACGGTGCAGAAGAATGTCGAACTGGGGCTGGAAGCGCAGGGCATGGCGCCGGATGAGCGTGCGCGCCGCGCCGCCAGGGTGATCGACCTGATTGGCCTGTCCGGCTTTGAAGGCGCGCTGCCGCGCGAGCTGTCGGGTGGCATGCGCCAGCGGGTCGGCATCGCCCGCGCGCTGGTGATGGAGCCGGAAGTGCTGCTGATGGACGAGGCGTTTTCCGCGCTGGACGTGCTGACCGGCGAGCGCCTGCGCGAGGAAATCCTGGAACTGTGGCAGTCCGGCCAGATCCCGACCAAGGCGATACTGGTGGTGTCGCACAATATCGAGGAAGCGGTGATGATGGCCGACCGCGTGCTGATCTTCGCCAGCGATCCGGGGCGGGTGCGCGCCGAGCTGCCGATCTCGCTGCCGCAGCCGCGCAAGGCCGAAAGCGCCGAGGTGCGTCAGCTGATCGACAAAGTCTATGAGCTGATGACGGCCAGCGCCGGCCGCCGGGGCAACAGCGGCAATGGCCTGATCAGCGAACGCGAAGTGAAGCTGCAACTGGGCGACCGCCTGCCGCAAGCCGGCATCGCGCACATGGAGGGCATACTGGAACTGCTGGCCGAGGAACCGTTCCATGGCCGCGCCGACCTGCCGAAGATCGCCGAAGAAACGGAGCTGACCGATGCCGAACTGCTGGAAGTGCTGAACGCGCTGATCCTGCTGGGCTTTGCCTACCTGACCAACGGCGACATCCTGCTGACGGAACTGGGCGGCCGTTATGTGAAAGCCGCCGAGCGGCAACAGATGTTCGGCAAACAGCTTCTGGAGCATGTGCCGCTGATCGCCTACATCTGCCACGGCCTGCAACAGGATAAATCCGGCGACCTGCCGGAAGACCTGTTCCTCAAACTGCTGCGCTTCACGCTCAGCGAAGAAGAAGCCGAGCGCGCGCTGCGCGTGGCGATCGAGTGGGGCCGTTACGGCGACCTATTCGAATACAACTTCAACACCGGCGTGATTCAGCGCCCCGACGCCGACGCCGCCTGAATGTCGGCACTGGCCCCGATGATTTTAGAGCTTGGCGAACACGCGGCGGGCGGCGGCGATGGTTTCGTCGATCACTTCGTCGCTGTGCTGCGCGGAGACGAAGCCGGCTTCGAAGGCCGCCGGGGCGAAGTAGACGCCTTCGTCCAGCATGGCGTGGAAGAAGAGGTTGAAGCGCTCGCGGTTACCGGCCATCATTTCAGCGTAGTTGTTGGGCGGCGTTTCGCTGAAGTACAGGCCGAACATGCCGCCGACGGAATCGGCGCAGAACGGGATGCCGGCTTCTTGCGCCGCCGCAGTCAGGCCATCGGCCAGGCGCTTGGCGGTGGCGCCCAGCTCCTCGTAGAAGCCCGGCTGCTGGATCAGCTTCAGCGTGGTCATGCCCGCCGCCACCGCCACCGGATTGCCGGACAGCGTGCCGGCCTGGTACACCGCGCCCACCGGCGACATATTGCTCATCAACCTGGCGCTGCCGCCGAAGGCCGCCACCGGCAGGCCGCCGCCGATCACTTTGCCCAGCGCCGTCAGGTCCGGCTGGATGCCGTACAGTTCCTGCGCGCCGCCCAGCGCCACGCGGAACCCGCACATCACTTCGTCGAAGATCAACAGCGCGCCGTGCTGGGTGCACAGGTCGCGCAGCGCCTGCAGGAAGGCTGCCGACGCCTTGATCAGGTTCATATTGCCGGCCACCGGTTCGACGATGACACAGGCGATTTCGTCGCCGAAGTTGGCGAACGCCTCTTCGATCTGCTGCACGTTGTTATAGTCCAGCACCAGCGTGTGCTTGACGAAGTCCTCCGGCACGCCGGCCGAGGTTGGATTACCAAACGTCAGCAGGCCGCTGCCGGCTTTCACCAGCAGCGAGTCGGCGTGGCCGTGGTAGCAGCCTTCGAACTTGACGATCTTGTCGCGGCCGGTGGCGCCGCGCGCCAGGCGCAGCGCGCTCATGGTCGCTTCGGTGCCCGACGATACCAGGCGCACCTGCTCCAGCGACGGCACCAGGCGCACGATTTCTTCGGCCATTTCGACTTCGCCCTCGGTCGGCGCGCCGAACGACAGGCCGCGCGTGGCCGCCTCCTGCACCGCCTTTACCACGTCCGGGTGCGCGTGGCCGACGATCGCCGGACCCCACGAGCCGATGTAGTCGATATAGCGCTTGCCGTCCGCGTCCCAGAAATACGGGCCTTCGGCGCGGGTGATGAAGCGCGGTGTGCCGCCCACCGAACGGAAGGCGCGCACCGGCGAGTTGACGCCGCCCGGCGTGGTTTTCTGGGCGCGTTCGAACAGCCGGTCGTTGTTGGAAATCGTGGTCATAGTGGCATCTTTCTTGGCTACTGCAGGTCCGCTGCGGACTGTAAATGGAAGAAACGGTTGGGCACCAGCTTGCCCATGCCGTAGCGCTGCGCATGCGCCAGCGCGCCGACAGTGTACTCTTGTGCGGCCGCCACCGCTTCCGGGATGTCGGCGCCGCGCGCCGTGAAGGCGGTCAGCGCCGCCGACAGCGTGCCGCCGGCGCCGATGAACGGGCCGCTCAGATGCTGCCAGGCGTCGTGGCTGATGACGCCATCGGCGCCGTACAGGGTGTTGGCCAGCGTGTTCGGCGCGGCGGCGTCGCCGCCGCCCGGCGTGCCGGTCACCAGCACGAACTCGCAGCCGAGGGCCAGCAGGTGCTCGACGTCCGACGCCAGCGAGCCATCCTCGCCGTCGGCGCCATCGCTGGTTTCAGCACCGTCGACGCCTTCGCGCCAGGTCTCGGCCAGCCGGCCCAGCTCCACCTGCGACAGCATTAGCAAGGTGGCCTGCGGCACCAGCAACTGGCGGATCGCGGTCAGCAGCTCCTCGGCATCGTCATCCGGCAGCGCCGGCAGGCGGGAACTGAAGGGATCGAGGATCAGCGGCGCGTCCGGGTAGTCGGACAAAATCTCGGCGATCGCCGCCACCTGCTCGATATCGCTGATGGCGCCGACCTTGAAGGCGGCCATGGTCATGTCCTCCAGCACCACGCGGGCCTGGTCGGCCACCCAGTCGGGATCGATATCCTGCAGGTCTTCGACGCGGGCGCTGTCGCCGATCAGCAACGCGGTGGTCACCGCCAGCCCGGTGCAGGACAGCGCCGAAAAAACTGCCAGGTCGGCCTGGACACCGATGGCGCCGGCCGGATCGGCGGCGCCAAAGCTTAGAATAAGGGGAGAAGTTTGGTTTTGCACGGCGGGTAGATTAAGATACCTAATTCAGCATTTTACTTGAGGGTGGCAAAACGTGAGTAGCAACGAAACAACGCAGGAATTCCAGACGTGGATGTGCCTGATCTGCGGCTGGATCTACGATGAGCAAGCCGGCCTGCCGGACGAAGGCATCGCGCCCGGCACCCGTTGGGCCGACGTGCCGATGAACTGGAGCTGCCCGGAGTGCGGCGCCCGCAAGGACGATTTCGAGATGGTAGCCATCTAATCCGACCGCCGCGCCAGCGTAGCGGCCGCATATGCTATGGTGTAGCCTCATCTTAGCGGATCCATTATGACCTCTACGCCCCTGAAAATCATGGTGATCGACGACAGCAGCACGATCCGTCGCTCCGCCGAGATCTTCCTGAGCCAAGCCGGCTACGACGTGGTGCTGGCCGAAGACGGCTTCGACGCGCTGGCCAAGATCAACGACCACCACCCGGCGCTGGTGTTCTGCGACATTCTGATGCCGCGCCTGGACGGCTACCAGACCTGCGCGCTGATTAAAAAAAGTGCAAAATTTCACGCCACGCCGGTGCTGATGCTGTCTTCCAAGGACGGCCTGTTCGACCGCGCGCGCGGCGCCATGGTCGGGGCGGTGGCCTATCTGACCAAACCTTTTACCAAGGACAGCCTGCTGGCCGCAGTGCGCGAGCACACCGGCGGCGCTGTCGCTACACCAGAATAAGAAAGCCGCAGAGGGAAATATGGCCATACAAAGAATTCTGATCGTCGACGATTCGCCCACGGAGCGCTACTACCTGAGCGACATCCTGTCGAAGAACGGCTACACCGTGGCCGTGGCCGAAAGCGGCGAGGAAGCGCTGCTCAAGATCAGGGAAGACAAGCCGCAGCTGATTCTGATGGACGTGGTGATGCCCGGCGCGAACGGCTTCCAGGTCACGCGTTCGATCGCCCGCGATCCGGAGCTGAAGGATGTGCCGGTCATTATCTGCTCCAGCAAGAGCCAGGAGACGGACCGCATCTGGGCGCTGCGCCAGGGCGCGCGCGACTATCTGGTGAAGCCGGTCGATCCGGGCGAGCTGCTGGAAAAAATCGCAGCCCTGGGCTAGCCATGAGCAGCCCGGCCGCCACCGAACGCCGCAGCCGCCTGCGCCAGTACCAAGTGCAGCTGCTGGAGCGCATGCAGGCCGCCAGGAGCGGCGCGGCGGTGGGCGGGCGTGAACTTGGGGTGTTGATCGGCGGCCATCCCTGTCTGCTGGACCTGACCCAGATCAGCGAGATCGTGCCGCCGCAGGCCGCAGCCCCGGTGCCGCTGACGCAGGACTGGTATCTGGGCCTGGTGAATGTCCGCGGCCACCTGACCGGGGTGATCGACCTGGCACGCTATCAGCGGCAGGCCGCCGGCGACAGCGCGCCGGCCGAACGGCGCTTGATTACCTTCGCGCCCGGCCTCGGCTTCAATTGCGCGCTGCTGTCCGAGCGCGTGCTGGGACTGCGCAAGTTGGCCGAGATGGCGCCGGCGCCGGCCGCCGACGGCGCGCCGGCATGGAGCAGCCAGCGGTTCCGCGACGGCGACGGCCGGCAATGGACCCGCATCGATCTGGCGCTGCTGGTGCAGGAAGCGCGATTTTCGCATGTGGGGCTGCTGTAGGGCTCAAGGCAGGCAAACACTGAATCCGGAGAGGGTGTGATGGCTTTCAAGTTGGGTTTTTTCTCGCGCGGCGACCGCCATGCCGCCCCTGAGGCGACGCCGAACTCGGAGTTCGGCGATTCGCGGTTTCTGCACACGCCCACGCCTGCTCCCGCAGCGCCGGCCGGCGACAGCGACGATGGCGAGGGGCCGCTGCGCCTGCGCGACGCGCTGGGCCGCCGCCGCGCCGCTGCCGGCGCCGAGCCGGCGGTCTCCTTCAAACTGCCGCTGATCGGCCATCTTCCCGCCCAGCGCCAACTGAGCATTTTGTCGACCGCGCTTGGCGTCTGCCTTGGCGCCAGCGCGGTGTTTGTCGCGCTGAATAACATCCACAGCGCCAACCGCTCGGCGCAGACCCAGGTTGCCAGCGATGCGCTGATGCATTCGCAGCGCATCGGCAAGGCCGCCCCCAACGCGGTGCAGGGCAGCGCCGAAAGCTTCCGCCAGCTGGAGGAAAGCCGCAAGGAGCTCACCGAAGACATCAACCTGATGACGCGCGGTGGCAAGTACCAGGGCCGCTCGATCGGCGAGCCGCGTGCCGACTTGGCGATGGTGGTGGCGGCCGCGCGCAAGCAGTGGAACGCGACCGACCTGGCCGCCGGCACCATCCTGGCGCTGAAGGCGGACCTGAGCGGCATGGACAAGACGCTGCAAAAGCTCAACGAGATGTCGCCCGACCTGCTGGTGCGCACCGAGGACATCATCGGCATCAAGCTGCAACGCGGCGCATCGGCGCGCGAGATCGCGGCGCTGGGCAAGCTGACCATGCTGTCGCAGCGCATGAACCTGGGCGCCGCTGAATTCCTCAGCGCCGGTGGCATCAGCTCGGAAACGGCTTTCCAGCTGGGGCGCGACACCACGGTGTTCCGCAATACCATCGAGGGCTTCCTCAACGGCAGCGTGCCGCTCGGACTGGCCGCCGTGCGCGAGCCTGAGCAGCGCGCCAAGTTTGTCGCCTTGCAGACGGAGTTCGAGGAATATCAGAAGCTGGTGACGGCGGTGCTGGACAAGCTGGATAAATTCACTGCGGCGAAAGCGGCGGAACTGCTGATCTTCAACGACAACGAGGCGCTGCGCCAGCGCCTGGGCACCTTGCAGAAGGCGTATCGCGAGGACCAGGATTCGCTGGGCGTGACCTTCTGGCTGATGGTCGCCGGCGGCATGCTGACGCTGGTGGCGGCGGCCTTGATCGGCCGCGTGCTGCTGGTCGACTCCTACAACCGCACGCGCGGCGCGGAACGCCGACGCCGGGAAGCGGAAGCGATGCGCCAGGAGTCGAAGCGGCTGGAGGAAGAGGCCAAGGCGACCAACGACCAGAATCAGGCCGCCATCCTGCGCCTGATGAACGAGTTGCAGGAGGTGGCCGATGGCGACTTGACGGTGCACGCCACGGTGTCCGAGGACGTCACCGGCGCGATTGCCGATTCGGTCAATTACACGGTGGAAGAGCTGCGCGGCCTGGTGGGCCGGGTGACGGCGACCGCCGAGCAGGTGACGCGCGCCTCCACCCATGCGCACAGCATTTCCAGCAATCTGCTGCAGGCGTCGCAGCAGCAGTCGCGCGAGATTCAGGAGGCCTCGGCCACGGTGGTGAAGATGGCTGACGAGATCACCGACGTGTCGCGCTCCGCCAGTGAGTCGGCCGATGTGGCGCGGCAGTCGGTGGCGGCGGCGCGGCAGGGTTCGACGGCGGTGGAAAACGCCATCAAGGGCATGCACGAGATCCGCGAGCAGATTCAGGATACCTCCAAGCGCATCAAGCGGCTGGGCGAGTCGTCGCAGGAAATCGGCGAGATCACCGAGCTGATTTCCGACATCACCGAGCAGACCAATGTGCTGGCGCTGAACGCCGCCATCCAGGCCGCATCGGCCGGCGAGGCAGGGCGCGGCTTCTCGGTGGTGGCGGAGGAGGTGCAGCGGCTGGCTGAACGCTCGGCCGGAGCGGCCAAGCAGATTGGCGCGCTGGTGCGCACCATCCAGACCGACACCCACGACGCGGTGGCGGCGATGGAAAAATCCACGCAGGGCGTGGTGGAGGGCGCGCGCCTGTCGGATGCGGCCGGCGCCGCGCTGCACGATATTTCGCAGGTGTCCAACCGGCTGGCGGAGCTGATCTCCGGCATCTCGCAGGCGACCGGGCAGCAGGCCACGTCGGCTAGCGGTGTGGCGCACAACATTCAACATATTTTGACGGTGACCCAGCAGACGCAGGATGGCACCCAGCAAACCGCTCAATCGATACACAAGTTGTCCGTGCTGGCGCAGGAGTTGAAAAACTCGGTGGCGCGCTTCCGGATCGCTTAGTTAGCCGATTATTGAAAGGCCAAGACAGCATGACCAACAACGATTTTTCGACTCCCAGGCAAGCGCAATTGGACACCGGCCCGCTGTCGTGGGTGATGGTGGAGATCCGCGAATCGCTGGCGCGTTCGCGCACCGCGCTGTTCGAGGCGGGCGGCAGGGAACCGGAAGATCAGGCCACGCAGCTGCAGCATGCGAAGTCGCATCTGCATCAGGCGCACGGCGCGCTGCTGATGGTGGATCTGGATGGCGTGAGCCTGATGACCGAGGTGGCCGAGGCGGCGCTGGACCGCTTCAAGGCCGGCACGCTGAAGTGCAGCAGCGATAACGCGCAGGCGGTGGCGCAGCTGTATCAGGCGCTGGTGGAGTATCTGGAAGAACTGTTGGCCGGCGCGCCGTCGCAACCGGTCAAGCTGTTCCCGTACTATCGCGCGGTGCAGGAGATGATGGGCGCGGAGCGCGTGCATCCGGCCGACCTGTTTTTTCCTGACCTGTCGCAGCCGCTGGACCTGCCATTCGAGCACCGCGACGCGCCGGCCGACGCCGCCACGCCCGATTACGCGTCCTATCGCCAGCGCTTCGAGCGCGCGCTGCTGCCCTACATGAAAAGCGCAGATCCGGCGCAGCAGCAGGAGCATGCGGCTGCGCTGCTGGACGCGGTCAAGCTGGTGGCCGAGGCGCAGCAGGAGTCGCAAGCGCGCGCCTTCTGGCTGGCGATGCAGGGCTTTGCCGAACTGGTGGCCGGCGGTCAGCTGACGGCCAGCCTGTATGTGAAGCAGCTGTTCGGCCTGATCAACCTGCAGATCCGCCGCCTGAGCCAGGGCACGGCGGCGCAGCCGGAAGCGATGCTGCGCGACGCGCTGTTCTTCATCGCCACCGCCGGCACCGATTCCGCCGCCCGCACCGTGCAGCAGCTGCGCCAGGCTTTTGCGCTGGACGGCCTGGCTGTAGCCGATTACGAAACCCGCCGCTATGGTCAGATCGACACCGAAGCGCTGGAGGCCGCCAAGGCCGCCGTCGCACAGGCGCAGGCCAACTGGGACCGTCTGGCCGGCGCGGAAATCGACGCCACGCTGGATGCGGCTTTTGATGCTTCGCTGTCCGTGGCATCGGCGCGCTGTGAAAAACTGAACCTGCCGGCGCTGGGCGCGCTGATGCGCCAACTGGCCTTCGTCTCGCGCCGGGCTGTCACGGCTGGTCGCAGCGAACAACTGTCGCTGGAAATCGCGACGGCCCTGCTGTTTGTCGAACATGGCTTGCAGCATATTCGTCATCTGCCCGACGATTTTGCCGCCCATGCCGACACGATCGGCGCGCGGCTGGCGGCGCTGCTGTCCGGCGACACGCCGCCGGAACCGGCGCAATGGCAGATGCGGCAGGAAGACGTCGCCGTGGCGCTGGCGGGGGAGATGAAGAGCGGCTTGCGTCAGGTTGAGAAGGTGCTGGACGAGTATTACGCCGATCCGTCCCGGCGTGCCGCGCTGACGGAGCTGGCGCCGGTGCTGCATCAGCTGCAGGGTGCGCTGTCGGTGCTGGATCAGGACGACGCGACCAAGGCGGTGCAGCATGTGAAGGATGCAGTGCAGGCGCTGGCAAGCGAGGGCGATTCGAAGTCGCTGGACGAGATCGCGCAGAATGTCGGCGCGCTGGGGTTCTTCGTCGATATGCTGGCGCAGAATGCGGCCGGCGCGCGCGAGCGCTTTGCGTTTGACGCGGAACAGGGCAGCTTCCGTTCCGTGCCGTTCAAGAAGATCGCGCAATCCGGTGCGATTCCGCTGCTGGAGGATGAAGTGCCGGCGCCAGCGCCGGTGTCGATGCCGGTGGAAGCGCCACCGCCGGCCGCCAGCGATGCGGCGGTGGAAGAAGAACTGCTGGAGGTTTTCATCTCGGAGGCGCAGGAGGTGCTGGCGTTTGTCGATGAGACCTTGCCGCAGCCGCGCAGCGAGGAGCATCTGACCATGCTGCGCCGGTCCTTCCATACGCTGAAGGGCAGTGGCCGCATGGTGGGCCTGAACCAGTTTGCCGATGCCGCGCATGCGGTCGAGAAGGTGCTGAATGTGTGGCTGGCGGAGCAGCGTCCGGCCACCGATGCCTTGTTCGATTTGCTGAACAGCGTGGCGCAGGAGATGCGTGCGTGGGTGGCAGAGCTGGTCGCCAGCGGCGTTTCGTCGCGCAATGCGGATGCCTTGATCGCTGCGGCGGCGCGGGTGCAGGAGGGCGGCGAGGCGGAGCTGGTGGCGGTGCCTACCGCGCCGCCGGTGGTTTCGCATGGCAATGTGATCGAGTTCCCGTCGATTACGCCGACGGCGCCGCGCGACGACAATGTGAAGCATGTCGGTGGACTGGAGATTCCCCTGCCGCTGTTTAATATCTACATGCACGAGTCGGATGATCTGGTGCGCAAGCTGGTGACGGATTTCGGCGAGTGGCGGCACGAGCCGCGCCGGCCGGTGAGTCCGGAGGCGTTGGCGGCGTCGCACACCCTGGCCGGCACCTCGGGCACGGTGGGCTTCAAGGCCTTGCGCGAGCTGGCGCTGGCGCTGGAGTCGACGCTGGAGGCGCTGCTGCCGCCAGCGCCGCATCTGGATCAGGTGCAGCACGATCTGCTGGACTTCACCATGGAACGCATGCGCCAGATGCTGCAGAGTTTTGCGGCGGGCGAGCTGCCGGATGCACAGCCGGAGTTGATCAATGCCTTGCAGGGCTTGCGCGAGGAGCTGGCGACGACGCCGGCGGCGGCCAGCAACGAGATCGAGTCGCGACTGGATGATCTGGTGGCGGAGACCATGGACGGTCTGAATGCGCCGGTGGAGGAGGAGGAACCGGCGCTGGATAAGCTGTTCCGCGAAGTGTACAACGCCATCAGCGGGACGGTGCCGGAGTCGGAAGCGCCGCATTCGCCGCCGCCGAAGAAGAAGGCGGAAGTGCATGTGGATGACGGCATCGACGATTTGTTCAACGCCGCGTTCGACGACGCCTTTGCCGAGCCGCCATTGAAAATAGCGGGGCCGGCCCCCGCGCCCGCCGAGCCGCAGCCTGCGGAGCCGGAGGCGGAAGAGGAGCTGGAAGAGGAAGAGGAAGCGGAAGCGGAGATCATCGCGCTGGCGCCAGTCGCGCCGGAGGTGCTGGCTGCCGTGCCGCCCGTCTTCCATGATGAGCTGGACCCGGAACTGCTGCCGGTCTTCCTGGAAGAAGGCGCGGATCTGCTGCCGCAAGTCGGCGAAGCGCTGCGCGCCTGGCAGCACAACCCTGCCGATGTCGGGCCCGCGCAAAGTCTGCTGCGCCTGCTGCATACCGTGAAGGGCAGCGCGCGCATGGCCGGCGCGATGCGCCTCGGTCAGCACTGTCATGAAATCGAAACCTACATCGAAAACATGGTGCACACCGGCGCCACCTCGCACCAGGACTTCGAAGAACTGCTGGCTCACTACGACCACGCGCTGCTGCTGTTCGAACAATTGCAACCCTCGCATGCCGACGCCGCAGCACCAGCCGACGTGCCAGCAGAGGTGCCAGTTGCAGCGCCGGCCGCCGACGAGCAGCAGGCCGGCACGCGCTCGCCGCTGGTCCGGGTGCGCGCTGACATCCTCGACCGCCTGGTCAACCAGGCCGGCGAGGTCTCGATTTCCCGCTCCAGGCTGGAAAACGAAGTCGACACCCTGCGCGTCTCGCTGACCGACTTCTCCGACAACCTGGCGCGCCTGCGCCGCCAACTGCGCGAAGTGGAAATGCAGGCCGAGTCGCAAATCGCCTCGCGCATGGCGGTCTCCAGCGAGCGCGAATTCGACCCGCTGGAATTCGACCGCTTTACCCGCTTGCAGGAACTGACCCGCATGATGGCCGAAAGCGTTAACGATGTCGCCAGCTTCCACGAAAGCCTGAGCCGCAGCGTCGACAACGCCCACAACGACCTGACGCAGCAAGCCCGCCTGACGCGCGAACTGCAGCGCGACCTGATGCGCGTGCGCATGGTGCCTTTCGCCAGCATCTCCGAACGCCTGTTCCGTGTCGCCCGCCAGAGCGCCAAGGATGTCGACAAGCGCGTCAACCTGGATATTCGCGGCGCCGGCGTGGAGCTGGACCGCAGCGTCCTGGAACGCATGTCCGCGCCATTCGAACACCTGCTGCGCAACGCCATCGCCCATGGCGTGGAGTCGCGCGATGCCCGCGCCGCCGCCGGCAAGAACGAAACCGGCGAACTGCTGGTGCAGGTGGCGCAAGAGGGCAATGAAGTCGTCATCGAATTCAGCGACGACGGCGGCGGTCTCGATCTGGAACGGATCAAGGCCAAGGCGATCAGCAGCGGCCTGCTGTCGGAGGACGACATGGCGACCGACGCGCAAATCGCCGACCTGATTTTCGAACCCGGCTTCTCCACCGCCGATACGCTGACCGAATTGTCCGGGCGCGGCGTCGGCATGGACGTGGTGCAGTCGGAAGCGCAGTCGCTGGGTGGCCGCGTCGATCTGTTTTCCGAGCCGGGCAAGGGTTCCCGCTTTACCATCCGTCTGCCGCTGACGCTGGCCGTCACGCAAGTGGTGCTGCTGGCCGCTGGCGGCAAGACCTACGCGCTGCCGGCCATTCTGGTCGAGCAAGTGGCGCAGATGAAGGACGCCGCGCTGGCCGAAGCCCGTGACAACGGCATGCAATACCTGCCCACGCTGCTGGGCGACGCCGCGCAGCCGCCGGTACAGCGCTCGACGCCGGTGATGATGCTCAAGAACGGCAACGAGCGCCTGGCGCTGCAAGTCGATGAAGTGCTGGGCAACCGCGAGGTGGTGATCAAGAACATCGGTCCGCAACTGGCGCGCATGGTGGGCATTGCCGGCGCCACGGTGCTGGGTAGCGGCGACATCGTCCTGATACTGAACCCGGTGGCGCTGGCGCAGCACCTGGCGCACCATCCGGAGCTGAAGCAGCAGTACGCGCAGGTGGCGGAAGACAGCCCGGCCGCACCGCCGGCGCCGGCGCGCACCATCATGGTGGTGGACGATTCGCTGACGGTGCGCCGCGTCACCCAGCGCCTGCTGGAGCGCGAAGGCTATCGGGTGCTGCTGGCCAAGGATGGCGTGTACGCGCTGGAGCAACTGCAGGAAACGACGCCGGACCTGATGCTGGTTGATATCGAGATGCCGCGCATGGACGGCTTCGACCTGACGCGCAATGTGCGCGGCGGCGAACGCACCAGGGGCATCCCGATCGTCATGATCACCTCGCGCAGCGCCGACAAGCACCGCAATGTCGCGCTGGAGCTGGGCGTCAACGCCTACTTCGGCAAGCCTTACCAGGAAGTGGTGCTGCTGGAGGCAATCGAAGGACTGCTTACGCCGCAGGCTTCTTGACCACCTCGTAGCGCTCAAGCGTCAGCTTGCGCGCCGCGTCGTGCATCACCAGCGGCGGCCAGTAGTCCGGCGCCAGCATGCGCGGCGCGTCCCACGGCGCGTGGATTTCCTTGTCGCTCAGCTGCTTCAGTTGCGGCAGGTAGCGGCGGATGAATTTTCCCTGCGCGTCGAACTTCTGCGACTGCGTCACCGGGTTGAAGATGCGGAAGTAGGGCTGCGCGTCGCAACCCGACGACGACGCCCACTGCCAGCCGCCGTTGTTGGAGGCCAGGTCGAAATCGTTCAGGTGCTGCGCGAAATAAGCCTCGCCGCGCCGCCAGTCGATGCCCAGATCCTTGATCAGGAAGCAGGCGGTGACCATGCGCAGGCGGTTGTGCATCCAGCCGGTCTGGTTCAGCTGCAGCATGGCGGCGTCCACCAGCGGATAGCCGGTGCGGCCTTCGCACCAGGCGGCGAACAGTTGGTCGGCCTCCGGGCCGGTTTCCCATTCGATGGCGTCGTAGGCCGGCTTGAAGGCGCCGTCCACCACCTGCGGGTGGTGATACAGGATCATCGCGTAGAACTCGCGCCAGATCAGTTCCGACAGCCATACCGCCGCGCCTTCGCCGCCGCCGCCGCGTTCCTGCCAATCCAGCACCGTGCGCACCAGATGGCGCACCGACAGCGTGCCGAAACGGAAGTGCACCGACAGATAGGACGGCCCCTTTACCGCCGGGAAGTCGCGCGCCACATTGTAGTCGGCCATGCGCGGCAGGAAATCCTCAAACAACTGCGCCGCGCCGGACATGCCGGTTGGAATCTTCAGCGCGGCCAGGTTGCTCGGCTCGAAGCCGAGTTCGGCCAGCGTCGGCAAGGCCGGGGCCGCAGCGGGCGGCGGGGCGAGGCGGGCCGCATGCGGCTCGATGTTGTAGGGCGCCAGCACCGACGGATCGGCCATCAGCTTTTTCAGCCAGGCATTCTTGTACGGCGTGAACACCGAAAACACCCCGCCGGTCTGCGACAGCACCTCGCTGCGCTCGAAAATCACCTGATCCTTGTAGCTGTAGAACTGGCGGCCGTCCGCTGCCAGCGTCTGCGCCACCGTGGCGTCGCGTTGCATCGCTTGCGGTTCATAATCGTGGTTGCAGAACACCGCCTGCACGCCTAGTTCGGCCGCCAGCGACGGAATTTCCCGCGCCGGGTCGCCGTGACGGATGATCAGGTGGCCGCCCAGCAGCGCCAGCTCGCTTGCCACTTCGGCAATGGCGGCGTGGATGAAGTCGACCCGGCGGTCGCGGCGCGGCAGCGCGTCCAGAATCGTCGTGTCGTAGACGAAAACGCAATATACCTTCTCGCTGGCCATCAGCGCCTGATGCAGGGCCACATGGTCGAAAACGCGCAGGTCGCGGCGCAGCCATACGAGGGAAGAAGTCAGTTTCATTGGGTCTGTATCAATCTTGTGGTGGACGCAATCATGGCCGCACCCGCGTTTCAGTGTAAACTAGCGGGTAAAACCGAGTTGCTAGCCGCGCGAATACTACAGTAATTGTCAGCAGCACAGAAAGACCACGCATCCCAGCAGAGAGAGCAACTTGTATGAAGAAGAGCAAAATAGACAAAACTCTGGCTGTCCCCGGCGTCATGGACGCCGGCGATCCTTTGGAACCCTCCGGCGCGGTCTCGGCGGCCGCCCTCAATCTGGCCAATCATTTCCTCATTGCAATGCCGTCGATGCAAGATCCGGTGTTCGGCGGCACGGTGGTGTATGTTTGCGAGCACAATGAAAACGGCGTGCTCGGCGTCGTCATCAACAAGCCGACCGACATGACCATGCACACGCTGTTCGAACGCATCGACCTCAAGATCGAGTCCGGCCTGGAAGGCCACGATGAGGAGCCGGTGATGTTCGGCGGCCCGGTGCAGGACGACCGCGGCTTTGTGCTGCACACGCCCGGCCACCGCTATTCGTCGTCGCTGACGGTGACCGACGAAGTGGCCTTCACCACCTCGATCGACGTGCTGGAGGCGGTCGCCGCCGGCGAAGGACCGCCGCGCATCCTGGTGTCGATCGGCTACTCGGGCTGGAGCCCTGGCCAGCTGGAAGACGAAATCGGCCGCAACGGCTGGCTGACGGTCGGCGCCGATCCCGAGATCCTGTTCAATATGCCGATCGAAGACCGCTACACCGCCGCCATGCGGCTGCTCGGCATCGATCCGCTGATGCTTACTTCCGAGGCGGGCCACGCGTAAATGGGCGGTATCGACACCATCTTTGCTTTCGATTTCGGCGTCAAAAGAATCGGCGTGGCAATCGGCAACACCATGCTGCGCCAGGCGGAACCCCTCAAGGTCATCAAGGCGGAAGACAATACCACCCGCTTTGCCGACATTCAAAAGCTGCTGGACGAATGGCAGCCGGCGCTGCTGGTGGTCGGGCTGCCGATGCACCCGGACGGCAACGAACACGAAATGACGGCGCGGGCGCGCCGTTTTGCCAATCAATTGAACGGCCGCTTCAACCTGCCGGTGGAGCTGGTCGACGAGCGTTATTCCTCGGCCGTGATCGCGGCCAGGCGCGGCGAGGTCATCGACGACCGCGCCGCCGCCATCATTCTGCAACAATACTTCGACTCCCTTTGATCATGTCTACCCTGAATCCCCACCAACTCGATGCCGAAGCACTGTACGCGACGCTGCTGGCCGATGTGCAAGCCGGCCTGGCCGGCGTGCCGGATGTCGCGATTGTCGGCATCCACTCCGGCGGCGCCTGGATCGCCGAACGTCTCGCGGCCGATCTCGGCCTGTCGGCCCGCTGCGGCGTGCTGGACGTGTCCTTCTACCGTGACGATTACGCCAAGAAGGGCCTGCCGGCCGATGTGAAACCGACCAACATCACCTTCGATGTGGCGGCCGCCAACATTCTGCTGGTGGACGACGTGCTGTACACCGGCCGCACCACGCGCGCCGCGATCAACGAGCTGTTCGACTACGGCCGCCCGGCGCGCATCATGCTGGCGGCGCTGGTCGACCGCGGCGAGCGCCAGTTGCCGGTGGCCGCCGATTTCGTCGCCGCCAAGGTGACCGTGCCGGCCGGCCAGGCGCTGGTGCTGAAACGCGCCGATGACGACAAATTCACGCTAACCATCGAATAACACCATGCTTAATCCGCAACTGAACAAACACGGCGAGTTGCAGCACTTGCTGTCGATCGAGGGCTTGCCCAAGGGCATTCTCAATCACATCCTGGACACCGCCTCGTCCTTCGTCGGCATCTCCGACCGCGATGTGAAGAAAGTGCCGCTGATGCGCGGCAAATCGGTGTTCAACCTGTTCTTCGAGAACTCGACCCGCACCCGCACCACCTTCGAGATCGCCGCCAAGCGGCTGTCGGCCGACGTCATCAACCTGAATATCCAGGCCTCGTCGACCAGCAAGGGCGAATCGCTGCTGGACACCATCGACAATCTGGCGGCGATGCACGCCGACATGTTCGTGGTGCGCCACGCGCAATCGGGCGCGCCGTACCTGATCGCCAAGCATCTGATGGAAACCCGGCAGAACCACGTACACGTGGTCAACGCCGGCGATGGCCGCCACGCGCACCCGACCCAGGGTCTGCTGGACATGTACACCATCCGCCACTACAAGAAAGACTTCACCAATCTGCGCGTGGCGATAGTCGGCGACATCCTGCACAGCCGCGTGGCCCGTTCGGACATCCATGCGCTGACCACGCTGGGCGTGCCGGAAGTACGCGCCATCGGCCCGCACACCTTGCTGCCGGGCGGCCTGGAGCAGATGGGCGTGCGCACCTTCACCAACATGGATGAAGGCCTGAAAGACGTGGACGTGATCATCATGCTGCGCCTGCAGAACGAGCGCATGAGCGGCGCGCTGCTGCCGTCGGCCGGCGAATACTTCAAGAGCTACGGCCTGACGCCGGAGCGCCTGGCGCTGGCCAAGCCGGACGCCATCGTCATGCACCCCGGGCCGATGAACCGGGGCGTCGAGATCGACTCGGCCGTGGCCGATGGCGCGCAGGCGGTGATCCTGCCGCAGGTGACGTTTGGTATCGCAGTCCGCATGGCGGTGATGAGTATCGTAGCAGGAACGCAAGCATGAAGAACATCCACATCAAGAACGGCCATGTGATCGACCCAGCCAATGGCATTGACGGCCTCAACGACGTTTACCTCGCCGACGGCAAAGTGCTGGCGGTCGGCGCCGCGCCGGCCGGCTTTGCCGCCGACGAAACCATCGACGCCATCGGCCTGATCGTGGCGCCGGGCTTCGTCGACCTGTCGGCGCGCCTGCGCGAGCCTGGCTTTGAATACAAGGCCACGCTGGAATCGGAAATGCAAGCCGCCATGCAAGGCGGCGTCACCTCGCTGGTATGCCCGCCGGACACCGATCCGGTGCTGGACGAGCCCGGCCTGGTGGAGATGCTGAAACACCGCGCGCAAAAGCTGAACCAGGCGCACGTCCACCCGCTGGGCGCGCTGACCATGGGCCTGAAGGGCGAGGCGCTGACCGAAATGTCGGCGTTGACCGAGTCGGGTTGCATCGGTTTCTCGCACGCCGAGCAGCCGATCGAAAACACCAACGTGCTGCTGCGCGCCATGCAGTACGCCAAGACCTTCGGCTACACCGTCTGGCTGCGGCCGCAGGATGCGCACATCGGCCGGGGCGGCGTGGCCGCTTCCGGTCCGCTGGCTTCGCGCCTGGGCCTGTCCGGCGTGCCGGTGATGTCGGAAACCATCGCCCTGCACACCATCTTTGAACTGATGCGCGCCAGCGGCGCGCGCGTGCACCTGTGCCGCATCTCGGCCGCCGCCAGCCTGGAGCTGATCCGCAAGGCCAAGGAAGAGGGCTTGCCAGTCACCTGCGACGTCGGTGCCCACCACATCCACCTGACCGACGCCGACATCGGCTTCTTCGATTCGAATGCGCGCATGGACCCGCCATTCCGCAGCCAGCGCGACCGCGATGCGATCCGCCTCGGCCTGCTGGATGGCACCATCGACGCGCTGTGCTCGGACCACACGCCGGTGGATGACGACGAGAAGCTGCTGCCGTTCGGCGAAGCCTCGCCCGGCGCGACCGGCCTGGAACTGCTGCTGTCGCTGACGCTGAAGTGGGCGGACGACTACGCGGCGCAACAGGACACCGGTGTGCAGCGTCCGCTGTCGCGCGCGCTGGCCCGCATCACCTCGGAAGCGGCGCGCGTGGCCGGCCTGAACGCCGGCACGCTGTCGGTTGGCGCGGTGGCGGACGTGGTGCTGTTCGATGCCGGCGCGCACTGGACGGTGGAAGCGTCGGCGCTGGCCAGCCAGGGCAAGCATACGCCGTTCCTCGGCTACAACCTGGCGGGACAAGTGAAAACCACCATCGTGGCGGGCCACGTTGCTTATCAACGCTGATCCGGCCGCATGAAACTGTCGACGATATTCCGCCTGGCGCGGGTGCTGCTGCACGTGTTCAAGGGTATGGCGATCTGTGCCACGGTGTTTCCGTGGATAGGCTGGGACCGCCGCAATGCGCATATCCGGCGCTGGTCGACCCGGCTGCTGGCGCTGTGCAATGTCACGGTGTCATTGGCGCCGGGCAGCGCGCCGGTGCTGGCGCGCTCGATGGTGGTGGCCAACCATGTGTCGTGGCTGGACATTTTTGTGGTGCACAGCCTGTACCCCAGCCATTTCGTGGCCAAGGCGGAGATTCGCGCCTGGCCGCTGGCCGGATGGCTGGCGGAGAAGGCCGGCACGGTGTTCATCGCGCGCGGCAACCGGCGCGATCTGCGGCATATCTTCAAGGGACTGGTGAGCAGCCTGGAGCAGGGCGAGCGGGTGGCATTCTTCCCCGAGGGCACCACGGGGGCGCAAGGTAATCTGCTGCCGTTCCATGCCAATCTGTTCGAGGCGGCGATCGATGCCAAGGTGCCGGTGCAGCCGTTCGCGCTGACCTATCAGGATGCCTCGGGCGGTTCGCATCCATCGGTGGATTTCATCGGCGAGACCAGCTTTGCCGAGAGCATCATGCTGATTTTGAACGGACCGCCAGTGCAGGCGCAACTGGCGATTCTGACGCCGCTGTCCACCGACGGCGCCCACCGCCGCGAGCTGGCGGAGGCATCGCACAAAGCCGTGGCCGCCGCGCTCGGCGTCAGCTAAGCTACGGCTATTTCTTGCCGGGTTCCTTGAATTGCGGGCACTGCTCTTGAAGCAGTGTCCGGTCTTCCAGGCACACGGCGGACAACTGGCCGCCCCAGACGCAGCCGCTGTCCAGCGCAAGCAAGTTGGATTCCATCTTCAGGCCCAGCGCCGACCAGTGGCCGAACACCACCGTCTGGCGCGCGCTGCGGCGACCCGGCACCTCGAACCACGGCATCAGGCCGGTGGACGGATCGGCGCTGCCGCTTTCCTTCATCTTGAAATCCATCACGCCGTCGGCGGTGCAGAAGCGCAGCCGCGTCATGGCGTTGATGATGCAGCGCAGCCGGTCGGCGCCCTGCAAATCATCCGACCACTGGGCCGGCTCGTTGCCGTACATCTCGGCCAGAAACTCCTCGATGCCGACGCCGCGCAGCATCTGCTGCACCTCGCCGGCCAAGGCCATCGCCTGGGCGCCGGTCCACTGCGGCAGCAGACCCGCATGCACCAGGATGTGTTCGCCCGAGCGGATCGCCAGCGGCCGGCGCCGGACCCAGTCGATCAGCTCGTCTCGATCCGGCGCATGCAGGATCTCGGCCAGCGTGTCGGACTTGTGTTCGGGACGGATGCCGTAGGCCACCGCCAGCAGGTGCAGGTCATGGTTGCCCAGCACGCTGTCGATGAGGCCGCCGCTGGCCATGGCCAGCTTGCGCACGTGGCGCAGCGTGGACAGCGAATCCGGGCCGCGATTGATCAGGTCACCTGCAAACAGAATGGCGGGCTCGGCCACACCAGCGGCCGCCGCGTGGGCGCGAATGCGGTCAAGGATGGCCAGCGCCTGTTCGTGGCAGCCCTGCAAATCGCCGATGACATAGGTTTTCATTTGGACGCTCGCTTTTTATTTTTGCCCGGACACCTGGGACTTCACATAAAATCATAGGTACGACTAACTGACGCTTGCAGCGGGATACTAAATGATTTTTGTAACGGGCGGTGCTGGTTTCATAGGCTCTAACTTTGTTCTCGACTGGCTGGCCCAGTCCGATGAGCCTGTTCTCAACTACGACAAGCTGACTTATGCCGGCAACCTGAACAATCTGGCCTCGCTGAAGCAGGATGCGCGGCACACCTTCGTGCGCGGCGACATCTGCGACCAAGCCCAGGTGCTGGCCTTGTTCCAGCAGTACAAGCCGCGCGCGGTGGTGCACTTCGCGGCGGAGAGCCATGTCGACCGCTCGATCCTCGGGCCGGGCGAATTCATCAATACCAACATCAACGGCACTTTCAGCCTGCTGGAGGCGGCGCGCGCGTACTGGTCGGCGCTGCCGGACGACGAGAAGGCGGCGTTCCGCTTCCTGCATGTGTCGACCGACGAGGTGTACGGCACGCTGGGGCCGGACGATGCGCCGTTCAGCGAAACCACCGCGTTTGCGCCGAACAGCCCGTACTCGGCGTCGAAGGCGGCGTCGGACCACCTGGTGCGTTCCTACTTCCACACCTACGGCCTGCCGGTGCTGACCACCAACTGCTCCAACAACTACGGCCCGTACCACTTCCCGGAGAAACTGATCCCGCTGATCATTGCCAACGCGCAGGCCGGCAAGCCGCTGCCGATCTACGGCGACGGCCAGCAGGTGCGCGACTGGCTGTACGTCACCGACCACGCCGCCGCCATCCGCCGCGTGCTGGCAGACGGCCGTCTGGGCGAGACCTACAACGTCGGCGGCTGGAACGAGATGGCCAACCTGGACGTGGTGCACACGCTGTGCGACATGCTGGACCAATTGAAGCCGAAGGCCGAGGGCAGCTATCGCGACCAGATTACCTTCGTCAAAGACCGTCCCGGCCACGATCGCCGCTATGCCATCGACGCGCGCAAGCTGGAGCGCGAACTGGGCTGGAAACCGGCCGAGACCTTCCAGAGCGGCATCGCCAAGACCGTGCAGTGGTACCTGGACAACCAGGCCTGGGTGGCCGACGTGCAGTCGGGCAGCTATGCCAACTGGGTGGAAGCCAATTACTTCAATCGCGAGGAACAGCAATGAGCATTGCAAGCAAGCGCAAAGGCATTATTCTCGCGGGCGGCTCGGGCACGCGCCTGTATCCGGTGACGATGAGCGTTTCCAAGCAACTGCTGCCGATCTACGACAAGCCGATGATCTACCATCCGCTGACCGTGCTGATGTTGGCCGGCATCACCGAAATCCTGCTGATCTCAACGCCGCAGGACACGCCGCGCTTTCAGGACTTGCTGGGCGACGGCAGCCAGTGGGGCATCAGCATCAGCTACGCGGTGCAGCCATCGCCGGACGGGCTGGCGCAAGCCTTCATCATCGGCCGCGACTTTGTCGGTGACGCGCCGTCGGCGCTGATCCTGGGCGACAACATCTACTACGGCAACGATCTGGACGCGCTGCTGCGCCACGCCACCGAGCGCACCGATGGCGCCACCGTATTCGCCTACCATGTGCAAGACCCGGAGCGCTACGGCGTGGTGGAATTCAACGACCAGCGCACCGCCGTCTCGATCGAAGAAAAGCCGAAGCAGCCGAAATCCAACTACGCCGTCACCGGCCTGTACTTCTACGACAAGCAGGTATGCGACATTGCCGCCAGCATCCAGCCCTCCGCGCGCGGCGAGCTGGAAATCACCGACGTCAACAAAGTCTACCTGGACAAGGGCGAGCTGAACGTTGAAGTGATGGGGCGCGGCATGGCCTGGCTGGACACCGGCACCCATGAATCGTTGCTGGAAGCCGGCCAGTTCATCGCCACCATTGAGAAGCGCCAAGGCTTGAAAGTGGCCTGTCCGGAAGAGATCGCCTACCGCAAAGGCTACATAGACGCCGAGCAACTGCGCAAACTGGCCGAACCGCTAAAGAAAAACAACTACGGTCAATACCTGTTGCAGATTCTGCAAGATAAAGTAGTCCAACGCTAAATCCAACTTCGGGGTCAGTGCCGACATTCGGACATTTCGCGCGCGAAATGTCCGAATG
>CAUPXZ010000067.1:0-24924 GCA_963515135.1 uncultured Duganella sp.
GGGTAGTGCCGGTGGCAGCGAAGGCGGCGAGGCGATCCTGCGCGCGGCTGTCGGCGGCGGCGCCTTGAGCGTGGCGCGCGGCGCGTGCGCCGGCTTGGCGGCGGGCCTGGGCGGTGCGGCGCTGTCCTTCAGCAGACCGAAGGCCTGGTTGTACGCCAGCGGCGTAAAGCCGTGCTGGCAGAACGACGGCACTTCGGCGTAGCCGGCGAACAGCTGGCCGTCGTCGGCCAGCAGCCCGCGCAGCTTGGCGATGGCGGCCTTGGTGGTCGGCTTGTCGAAGTAGATCAGCAGGTTGCGGCAGAACACCACGTCGTAGTGGCCGCTGCGCGCGGTCAGATCGAACTCCAGCAGGTTGCCCTGCTTGAAGCGCACCTGCTTGCGGATCTCGTCGTTGATGCTGTAATCGCCGTCGCCCGCGCTGGTGAAGTGCAGGTCGCGGAACGTCAGATCCTGTGCGCGGAAGGCGTTGCGGCCGTAGATGCCGCTCTTGGCGCGCGCCACGCAGGTGGGGCTGATGTCGAAGGCGTCGACGATGAAGTTCTGCGGCGGGATGCCGGCGTCGGTCAGCACCATGGCGATGGTGTACGGTTCCTCTCCGCCCGCGCAGGGGATGGAGAGAATGCGCAGCAGCCGGTCGCTGTTGGCGGCCAGCCGCGCGCGCAGGAATTCGGTCATCGCGACAAACGCCTGCGGATCGCGGTAAAACCACGATTCCGGCACCACCACCAATTCCACCAGCGCGGTCATTTCGGCCGGCGTCATCTGCCTGAGGTAGGCGTCGGGATCGCTGACGGCGGTTTGCGCCATGCGATTCTTGATGGCGCGGTCCACCACCGACTTCGACAGATTCAGGCCGGTGGCTTCGCGCAGCAGCGACTGGGCCGGCGTCACGTCGCGGCTCCGTCATGTTGGAACAGCAGCGCGCGCAGCTCGGCCGGCAGCAGCTGCTCCAGTTCCACCAGTTGCAGCATGCCTTGCCCGTCGCTGGCCACCCGGCCGAGGAAAGGCGCGGCCTGCACGCCGCTGTCGAACAGTTGATCGTCGCGCACCTCCTGCACTCCCAGCACATGTTCGGCGCGCAGGCCGAGCTGGTGGTGCGCACCGTCCGGCGCGACGTAGTCGGCGACGATGATGCGCGTGTCGAAGTGGTCCGGGCCGCTTGGCAGGCCGCTGGCGCGGCATAGGTCGATCACCGGCACCGAGACGCCGTGCAGGTCCATCAGCCCGGCCACGCTGACGGGTGCCAGCGGCAGCTGCTTCAGTTCCAGCAGCGGCAGCACGCGCACCACGTCGCGCAGGCGCAGGCCGTAGCGGTCGGCGCCGATGTGGAAGACGAGGAGTTTCATGGTGTCTGTCCCCGCGCCGCGCTTATACCGCCACGGCGAAGTTGGCGACGCTGGTCTGCAAATCGCCGGCCGCGTACTGCAACTGATGCACCGCTTCGCTGGTGGCTTTCAGCGATTCCACCGTCTGCTGGGTGGCGTCGTTCAGCTGCATCATGGTGGCGGTGATTTGCTCCGCGCCCACCGCCTGCGACTGCATCCCCTGCAGCACCACGTCGAATTGCGGTGCCAGTTTCTGCACCTGGTCCATCACGCCCGACAACTGGTCGGTCACCTGGCGCACTTCGCCGACGCTGCGGCGGATCTCTTCGGAGAATTTGTCCATGCCCATCACGCTGGCGGAAACGGCGGACTGCATCTCCTTCAGCATCTGTTCGATATCCCAGGTGGAGACGGAGGTCTGGTCGGCCAGACGGCGGATTTCGGTGGCAACCACCGAGAAGCCGCGGCCCGCTTCGCCGGCTTTCTCGGCTTCGATGGCGGCGTTCAGCGACAGGATGTTGGTCTGGTCGGCCACCTTGGTGATGGTGATCAGCACGCTGTTGATGTTGGAGGCTTTCTCCGACAGTGCCGCCAGCTTGGCGTTGATCGAGTCAGTGGCCGACACCATGTGCTGCATGGTGCCGTCCATGCGGCGCAGATTGTTCTGCGCGTCGGCGGTGGCGCTGGTGGTGTAGTCGGCGACGGCGGTGGCTTCCTCCATGGTCTTCAGCAGCTGCGAGGTGTTGGCCGAGATTTCCTTGGTGGTGCTGAGGATCTCGACGCTGGTCTGCGCCTGCTCGATGCCGGTGGCTTCCTGTTGTTTGGCCGAGGCGGCGATCTCGGTGGCCGAGGTGGTGACCTGGATGCCGGCCTTCTGTACATTGTTCAGCAGCCCGCGCAGGTTGTCGAACATGCGGTCCAGGCCTTGCGCCAGGCGGCCGATGGCGTCGTCGCCGCTGACGTCGATCTTGCCGGTCAAATCGCCGGAGGCGGCTTTGGAGACGACGCCCAGCAGCGAATCGACTTTGGCGCGCAGCGCGTTGGTGGCGGCCAGTTCGCTGGCCTGGCTGTCCTGGATCGATTGCGCCATGCGGTTGAATTCCGTGCTGACCTCACCCAGTTCGTCGGCGGACAGCACTTCGGCGCGCGCCGACTGGTCGCCGGCGGCGATGCGGCCGACCGCCTGCGTCAGATTGTTCAACGGCGCCAGCAGCGAGCGCACCAGCAGCCAGGCGATGCCCAGCGACAGCACCACGCAGATCAGGCCACCGCCGGAGAGGACCATGCGCATGGTTTCCTGCAGCCGGTCGGAGGCTTGCGAACGCTCGGCCAGCAGGCGCTTTTCCTCGCCGGCGGCGTCGTTCATGTATTTGTAGATGGCGCCGATGGCGGAATTGTTGGTGCTGGCCAGTTGCGGCGTGCGGCCCATGGCGTCGGCGGCGCCGGGCTTGTCGCCCAGTTCCTGGCGCATCTTCAACTGCGACTCGATCACCTCCATGCTCCACACCTTGATCATGTCTTCCAGCTTCTTGAAACGCTCCACCTGCACCGGATTGTCGGCGGTGAGTTTCTGCAGTTCGGCGATCGAGGCCGGCAGGTCGTCGCGTTCCTTGATGGTGCGGTCGAGGCGCTGCTGGGTGCCGGTCAGGTAGTAGCCGCGCGCTTCCACCTGGACTTGCAGCAGGTCGTTGCGCAGCACGTCGATGGCCTGGATCACGTCCATCGTATGACGGTCCCACGCATTGGCTTCGGACAGGCTGCTGAAGCGGTTGTAGGCGATCGACAGCAGGACCAGGATGATGGCGAGGATGGCGCTGAAACTGAGGTAAAGCTTCTTCTTGATGCTCAAGTCTTTAAACATTTTCTCTCCAGGGCTGGCGGGTACCAGATTGCAACTGGCATTGTCCCATACCGGCCATATTTGTGGGTTCTCAGGCCGCTACCGAAAAGGTGGCGACGCTGGTTTGCAGCCCGCCCGCCGCATACTGCAACTGGTGGACCGCTTCGCTGGTCGATTTCAGCGATTCCACGGTTTGCTGGGTGGCGTCGTTTAACTGCATCATGGTTTCATTGATCTGGGCAGCGCCGACGGCTTGGGACTGCATGCCCTGCAGGACCAGGTCGAACTGGGGCGCCAGTTTCTGCACCTGATCCATCACGCCGGTGAGTTGGTTGGTCACCTGGCGCACTTCGCCGACGCTGCGGCGTATCTCTTCGGAGAATTTGTCCATGCCCATTACGCTGGCGGAGACGGCGGACTGCATTTCCTTGAGCATCTGTTCGATGTCCCAGGTGGAGACGGAGGTTTGGTCTGCCAGCCTGCGGATTTCCGTGGCGACGACGGAAAAGCCGCGTCCCGCCTCGCCGGCCTTCTCGGCCTCGATGGCGGCGTTCAGCGACAAGATGTTGGTCTGGTCGGCCACTTTGGTGATTGTAATCAGAACGCTGTTGATATTGCTAGCTTTTTCGGAGAGTGCGGCCAGCTTGGCGTTGATCGAGTCGGTGGCGGCGACCATGGTCTGCATGGTGCCGTCCATGCGTTTCAGGTTGCCCTGGGCGTCGGCGGTGGCGTGCGTGGTGTAATCGGCCACGCTGGTGGCTTCCTCCATGGTCCGCACCAGTTCCGCGATGTTGGCCGAGATTTCCTTGGTGGTGCTAAGGATTTCGACGCTGGTCTGCGCCTGTTCGACGCCGGTGGCCTCCTGCTGCTTGGCCGAGGCGGCGATCTCGGTGGCCGAGGTGGTGACCTGGATGCCGGCCTTCTGCACGTCGTTGATCAGCGCGCGCAGGTTATCGAACATGCGCTCCAGTCCATCGGCCAGCTGGCCGATGGCGTCGTCGCCGTGCACCTCGATCTTGCCGGTCATGTCGCCGGCGGCGGCTTTCGACACCACGCCCAGCAGCGAATCGACCTTGGACTTGAGCAGGTTGGTGGCCGCCAGTTCCTTGGCGTGGCCGTCCTGGATCGCCTGCGCCATCTGGTTGAAGCCATGCGACATCTGCCCCAGTTCGTCGCGCGAGGTCACCTCCACCCGCGCGCCCTGATCGCCGTGGGCGATGCGCTCGACCACTGCCGCCAGCCGGTTGATCGGACCGCCCAGCGCCTGCAGCAGCACCGCGCCGATGATCAGCGCCAGCACCGTGCACACGCCGCCGCCCAGCACCAGCAGCAGCATCATCGATTCCGACAGGCCGGAGGTGGTTTTGGTGCGTTCGGCCAGCAGGGTGTTTTCCAGGTCGGTGATTTCCTTGATCATCGCGCGCGCTTCGGCCATGGTGCGGCTGCCCACGCGCACCTCGTCGGCGTTGACTGCCTGTGTGCCCGCGCCGCGCTTTTCCAGCTGCGGGTTGATGACTTGATTGAGCCAGTCGTTGATGAAGGGTGTGAGCTTTTGCAGGCGCGCCTGCTGCGCCGGATTGTCGGAAGTCAGCCTGGTGATTTCGGCCAGGTGGCGGCGCAGGATCTCTTCCTCGTTGCTGACGCGCTGGATGGCGGTGGCGTCGCCGGTCAGCAGGAAGCCGCGGGTTGAACTCTGGATCTGCACCATCGCCGTTTCGATCTGGTTCGCTTCCAGCAGCACCTGCATGGTGTGCAGATCCCAGCGGCTGGCGGCGGAGAGCTTGGTGAAGTTGGTGTAGGCCAGCGTCAGCAGGATGACGATGATGGCGACGATGGCGCCGAAACCGCTGGCGAGTTTTTTCTTGATACTGAGGTTCTTCAGCATAACCGCTCCACTCCCGTTCAGGTTGTGGAGCCAATGTATCAAAAAAATGGCCGCTCAGCGAGCGGCCATTTTCATGTGCGACGCAAGTGCAGCTTACTGGCCGCGCTTCAGGCGCGCGTTGGCGGCGATGCGCATGCGCAGCGCGTTCAGCTTGATGAAGCCGCCGGCGTCGGCCTGGTTGTAGGCGCCGCCGTCTTCGTCGAAGGTGGCGATGTTCATATCAAACAGGGAGTCGGTCTTCGAATCGCGCGACACCACGATCACATTGCCCTTGTACAGTTTCAGGCGTACCCAACCGTTGACGGTCGATTGCGTGTGGTCGATCAGGGTTTGCAGCGCAACGCGCTCCGGCGCCCACCAGTAGCCGTTGTAGATCAGCGAAGCGTAGCGTGGCATCAGGTCGTCCTTCAGGTGGGCCACTTCGCGGTCCAGCGTGATCGACTCGATGGCGCGGTGGCCTTTCAGCATGATGGTGCCGCCCGGGGTTTCGTAGCAGCCGCGCGACTTCATGCCGACGTAGCGGTTTTCCACCAGGTCGAGACGGCCGATGCCGTGCTTGCCGCCCAGGCGATTCAGTTCGGTCAGCACAGTGGCTGGCGACATGCGCACGCCGTTGATGGCGACGATGTCGCCTTTTTCGTATTCGAGGTCGATGTATTCGGCTTCGTTCGGCGCCTGTTCAGGGCTGACGGTCCAGCGCCACATCGATTCTTCGGCTTCGGCACTCGGGTTTTCCAGATGGCGGCCTTCGAAGGAGATGTGCAGCAGGTTGGCGTCCATCGAGTACGGCGCGCCGCCGTTCTTGTGTTTCATGTCGATGGCGATGCCGGCGTCTTCCGCGTACTTCAGCAGTTTTTCGCGCGACAGCAGGTCCCACTCGCGCCATGGGGCGATCACTTTGACGCCTGGCTTCAGCGCGTAGGCGCCCAGCTCGAAGCGTACCTGGTCGTTGCCCTTGCCGGTGGCGCCGTGCGAGATGGCGTCGGCGCCGGTTTCGTTGGCGATCTCGATCAGACGCTTGGCAATCAGCGGACGCGCGATCGAAGTGCCCAGCAGGTATTCGCCTTCGTACACGGTGTTGGCGCGGAACATAGGGAACACGAAGTCGCGCACGAATTCTTCGCGCACGTCGTCGATGTAGATGTTCTCAGGCTTGATGCCGAACTTCAGCGCCTTGGCGCGCGCCGGTTCCAGCTCTTCACCCTGGCCCAGATCGGCGGTGAAGGTGACGATTTCGCATTGGTAGTTATCCTGCAGCCATTTCAGGATGACGGAGGTATCGAGGCCGCCCGAGTAGGCGAGGACTACTTTTTTAATATCGCTCATGATTGATCCCAGTTGAAGATTACTTGTTTTCTATGCGCCCGAGCAGCAGGTACTCGATCAGCGCTTTTTGAATGTGCAGGCGGTTTTCCGCTTCATCCCATACCACCGATTGCGGGCCGTCGATGACGTCGGCCGAGACTTCCTCGCCACGGTGGGCGGGCAGGCAGTGCATGAACAGCGCGTCCGGCGCGGCGCGCGCCATCTTGGCGCTGTCGACGATCCAGCCGTCGAAGGCTTTCAGGCGGGCGGCGTTTTCTTCTTCGTAGCCCATGCTGGTCCAGACGTCGGTATTGACCAGGTGCGCGCCCTCGCAGGCGTCGGACGGATTCTTGAAGAAGGTGTAGCGGTCGGTCGACACCAGCGACATGTCCATCTCGTAGCCATGCGGGGTCGAGACATTGACGTGGAAGCCGAAGATTTCAGCCGCCTGCAGCCACGAATACAGCATGTTGTTGGCGTCGCCCACCCAGGCCACCGTCTTGCCGGTGATCGAGCCGCGATGCTCGATGTAGGTGAAGATGTCGGCGGCCACCTGGCACGGGTGGTGTTCGTTGGTCAGGCCATTAATCACCGGCACGCGCGAGTTGGCGGCGAAACGCTCGATGATGTCCTGGCCGAAGGTGCGCACCATGATGATGTCGCACATGCGCGACATGACCTGGCCGGCGTCTTCCACCGGCTCGCCGCGGCCCAGTTGGGAATCGCGGGTGTTCAGGTAGATGGCGGCGCCGCCCAGCTGGTGCATGCCGGCCTCGAACGAGAGGCGGGTGCGGGTCGAGTTCTTGTCGAACACCATGACCAGCGTGCGGTCGATCATCGGGTGATAGATCTCGTAGTTCTTGAACTTGCGCTTGATGATATGCGCGCGTTCGATCACGTACTCATACTCTTCCAGCGAGAGGTCGGAAAACTGCAGGTAATGCTTGATCGGTTTTTGGATAGGCATAATGACAACTGACAGATGGCTGTAGCTTAGCCGAACAATTATAAAGGCAATTCGGCGGATAGGGCTAATTACCGCAGATTATGCTGTCTATACAAACAGTTCAATGGTAGATGTGGGTGGTGCTCGGCAGCTTGTTCTCGGGCGCGGTCAGCGGCACATCCAGCGTGAAGATGGTGCCGTCGCGCGAGCTGTGGACCGAAATCTGCCCGCCCATGAGCGAAGTGATAATGTTGTAGCTGATCGACAGTCCCAGCCCGCTTCCGCCCTGTCCCAGCTTGGTGGTGAAGAAGGGATCGAAGATGCGCGACATGTGCTCGGGCGCGATGCCGCCGCCGTTGTCGCGGAAGGTGACCAGCACCCGGCCCTCGACCGGCGTCTGCGCGCGCAGCCACATGCCGCCGCCGGCACGCCCGGCGAAGGCATGCAGCAGCGCGTTGTTGATGAAATTGGCGATCACCTGGCCGTAGGGGCCGGGATAGCTGTCGAGAGAAATCGCCTCGGGCATGTCGATCTCGATGTGGTGGCCGGCGGCGCGGATACGGTTCATCATCGTGGCGATCACCTCCTGCGACACCTGCGCCAGATTGAACTCGCGCCGCTGCTCGGTGGTGCGGTCCACCGCCACCTGCTTGAAGCTGTTGACCAGGTTGGCGGCGCTGTTCAAACCGCGCATCACCAGTTCGTGCGCCTTGCGCGTGTCTTCCAGATAGGTCGCCAGCGCCGAGCGTTTCAGGCCGGCGCCGTTCATCTGCGCTTCCATTTCCTCGGTTTTCTGCGCCAGCGTGCTGGCGATCAGCAGGCTGTTGCCGATCGGCGTATTCAGCTCGTGCGCCACGCCGGCCATCAGCGCGCCGAGCGCCGCCAGCTTTTCCTGCGACACCAGCTGCGTCTGCGCGTCCTTCAGCTGGCGGTAGGCTTCGGCGTTGTCCAGTGCGATGGCGCCGTAGGCGCACAGCGTGCGGAAGATCAGCCGTTCGCGTTCGCCGTAGGCGTCCACTTCGATCGACTGCACCGTCATCACGCCCAGCGCGCGTTCGCCCAGCAGCAGCGGCACGTACAGCGCGCTGGCCATCAGCTGCGTGCCGGGGGCGAGGAAGATGTCTTCCGGGCCGGCCTCGGCGACGTAAATCTCCTCGCGCTGGCGCAGGCTGCGGGCGGCGTTGGCGCGCGGGTTGTCGATCTCGATGGTGTTGCCGGCCAGCGGCTGGCCGTTCTCCATGCCGAACACGCGGCTGATGGTGTCGCAGCCCGGATCGCACATATAGATCGCCAGCGAGTCCGCCGGCAGCAGCGCGTGCACATGGCGGTGCAGCGCCTGGAACACGGCGCCGGCGTCGAGGTGGGTGGTGATCTCCTGGCCGATGGCCGACAGCCGCTCCAGCATGGCGGAGGTCTGCTGCAGCAACTGCACGCGGCGCGCTTCGGCGGCGGCCAGTTCGCGGTGGTGCAGGCCCTCGGCGCGCGCATTCTCGGTCTGGTGCTGCACCTGCATGGCGATGGCGCGATTGGTGGCGTCCTGGCTGTGGGTCTTCTGGCGCGCGGCCGCCGCCAACTGCGCCGAGGCGTAGGCTTGCTGGTAATCGCCGATCTGCGCGTATTCGCGCGCCAGCGCCTCGTGCAGGTCGGCCGGCAGCGTGTAGCCGTTGATATGCCCGGCCACCGCCAGCGCCTGATGCAGAAAATGCAGCGTGGCGTTCGGCTCGGTCATGCCGGCCGGCGCCGGCAACTGGTGGCGCAGGTGGATAAGCGACATCACGCGCAGCGCCGCCACCTGGTTGTAGTTGTTGGCCTGCTGGCGCGCCAGCGTGGCGGCGCGTTCGGCGGCGTCCTGCGCCTCCTGCGGCCGGTCGAGGAAGCACAGCGCGTGCGCCTGGCCGCGGCGGGCGATGCTGAGGAAGTCGGCGTGGCGCAGCGCGGCGCCGCGCGCCTCCAGCTTGCGGAAGGCGTCCAGCGCGGCGCTGTAGTCGCCCTGGTCCAGCGCCAGGTCGCCCAGGTAGTGCAGCGTGGTGGCGTAGGCGCGCGCGCCGCTCAGCGGCGCCAGGATCCGCACCGCTTCCTGCAGCAGTTCCTCGGCGGCGTCCAGCCGGCCCAGGCGGCGCATGGTATCGGCGGTGTGCATCAGACAGGTGCCGATGCTGCGCGGCCAGCCGGTGGGGCGCGCCAGATCGAGCGCGCTCTCCATCCATTCGAGCGCTGCGTGGTGATCGTTGAGGATGGTGAAATCGAGGCCGATGTTGATCGCGGCGGTGATCGCCATGCGCAGCTGGCCGCTCTCCAGCGCCACCTCGTAGCAGCGCAGGTAGTGGCCGGCGGCGGCGCCGAAGTCGCTGGCCTGGCTGGCGGCCAGGCCATAGTAGTCGTAGATCCAGCTGGCCACCACCGGCAGCGCTTCTTCCTCGCGGCTGAAACGTCCGGACCAGCGTTGCAGCGCGCTGGGCAGGTCGCGCAGCACGCTCCAGCGGGCGTTGACCGCGTCGGCGATGGCCAGGCGCTGCGGGTCGCCGGCGGCGCGGGCGGCGGCGGCCATCTGTTCCAGTTCTTGCTCGGCGCGCGCGTGTTCGCCGCTGTCGATGGCGATCCAGGCGCGCAGCCAGTGGGCGTCGGCCTGGCCGAGTTGCAGGCCGAGCGCGGCGAAGCGTTCGCCGGCCTGCTGCGCCTGGACGTCGGCGGCGGCCAACTGGCCGTGCAGCCAGGTCGCCTCCGCCTGGATCAGCAGCAGGCGGGCGGCGACGGCGTCGCCATCTGTATTGTCTTTGGGCAGGGCCGGCAGCAGCGCGTGGGCTTCAGCCGCCAGTTGCAGCGCGCGCGGCGTGTCGCGCTGGCGCAGGTGCCACGCCAGCGGCAGCAGCAGCGGCAAACGGGCGGCACCGCGCAGAGAGGGCAGGGTGGCCTCCCAGTCGGCTAACGCGTCGTCCAGCGCAAACAGGTCCATCTCGTTTCCCCAGGTACTTGCCCCAAGGCATTATAGACACAAAGCTCAGTTTTAATACAGTGTTTGTGATGATTCGTGCAAGAGCTGGCCGTACAGCGTGTGGCGCATCTTGGCGATCTTGCCTTCCTCGACGGCGGCCAGCACCGCGCACTGCGGCTCGATCAGGTGACGGCAATTATAGAACTTGCAATGACCGAGATACGGTTCGAATTCTACAAAGGCGCGCTCCAGCATGCCCTCGCTCAGATGATAGAGGCCGAACTCCTGGAAGCCGGGCGAGTCGATGATGGAGGAGTCCGGGCCTAGGTCCGGCAGCGTGTACAGCCGGGTGAAGGTGGTGGTGTGCTTGCCGGTGTCGAGCGCGGCCGAGATTTCGCGCACGGCGATGTCGGCTTCCGGCACCAGCAGGTTGATCAGCGAGGACTTGCCCATGCCGGACTGGCCGATCAGGATCGACGAATTGCCCGCCAACAGCGGCTGCAAGGTGGCGATCGCGTGCTCGGGGTGGGCGGTGGCCGACACCTCGTGCACCGGATAGCCCAGATTGCCATACGCGGCAACCCGCTCGCGGGTGCGTGGCAAGGCGTCCACCACGTCGGTCTTGTTGAGGATCAGATGGGCCTTGATGCCGGCCGCTTCCGCCGCCACCAGCGAGCGCGACACCAGGTCGTCGGTGAAGCCGGGCTCGGTGGCGACCACGATGAACAGCTGCGTCAGATTGGCCGCCAGCAGCTTGGATTTGTACTGGTCCGAGCGGTACAGCAGCGTCTTGCGTTCTTCGATCTTGTCGATCACGCCCTGGTCGGGCGAGGTCATGGTGATGTGGACGATGTCGCCCACCGCCACATTGGTCTTCTTGCCGCGCGTGACACATTGCAGCTTCTCGCCGTCGGCCTCGGCCAGGTAGTGGCGGCCGTGGGCGGCGATGATGGTGGCAGTGCGCTGCTGCTTCGATGCGCCGCTCATGCGTGGGCCTCGTACAGGGCATCGGCCTTGGCGGCGCAGATGAAGTCGTTGTGGCTCAGGCCGTGGGCCGAGTGCGTGTCGTAGCGGACGATGCAGGTGTTGTAGCTGACGGTCATTTCGGGGTGATGGTCCTCGTTGTGGCTCAGGTAAGCCAGCGCGTTGACGAAGGCCATGGTGTGATAGTAGTTCTTGAAGGTGTAGCTGCGCACCAGGCGACCCTGGTCGATGGCCCATCCCGGCAGCAGCGAGAGCAGGCGCGCCGCCTCGGCGTCGTCCAGTGCCGCCCTGGTGGGGCGGCAGTGGGCGGCCAGCAGGTCGGCGCGGACGGCGATCATGTCGCCGCCAGGTTCAGTTGACGGATGCGCACGCTGGCCGGCGGGTGCGAGTCGTAGAAGGCCGAGTGCAGCGGATCGGGTGTCAGCGTCGAGGCGTTGTCCTCGTACATCTTGACCAGCGCCGATACCAGGTCGCGGGCGTCGGTGTGCTGGGCGGCGAAGGCGTCCGCTTCGAATTCGTGCTTGCGCGAACCCAGCGAGGTCAGCGGATTCAGCAGGAAGGTGAACACCGGCAGCGCCAGCATGAACAGCAGCAGCGCCATGGCGTCGTTGCTCTGACCCGGCAGCAGCAGCGGGTTGACGCCCAGGCCGTCGTAGAACCATGGCTGGGTTTTCAGGTAGCCGAGCAGAGCCAGGAAGCCGAGCGAAATCGCAAACATCATGCTGATGCGCTTGATGATGTGCTTCAGCTTGAAATGACCCAGCTCGTGCGCCAGCACCGCCTCAATTTCCTGTGGCTGCAGGCGCGCCAGCAGCGTGTCGAAGAAGACGATGCGCTTGTTGGCGCCGAAGCCGGAGAAGTAGGCGTTGCCGTGGGCGCTACGCTTGGAACCGTCCATCACGAACAGGCCCTTGGAGACGAAGCCGACGCGCGTCATCAGGCCCTCGATGCGGGCTTTCAGCGACTGGTCTTCCAGCGGCGAGAATTTGTTGAACAGCGGCGCGATCACGGACGGATACAGCACCATCATCAGCAGCTGGAAGCCGCTCCAGACGAACCAGGTGTACAGCCACCACAGGTCTCCGGCCTGGTTCATCAGCGTCAGCACCACCCACACCAGCGGCAGGCCTATCGCGACGCCCAGCAGCGCGCCCTTGATCATGTCGCCGAAGAACAGGCCCTTGCTCATCTTGTTAAAACCAAAACGTTGTTCGAGGCCAAACTGTTTGTAGTAATCAAATGGCAAATCGATGATGCCGGAAATCAGTGCGAACGCCGCCAGTAGCGCCAGCTGATAAGTCATGCCGGGCCCTGTGATCTGGAAAATCTGCACCGACAGCCATTGCAGCCCGCCCAGCAGCGTGAAGCCGACCAGCACCAGCGTGTTGACCATCAACGTCAGCAGGCCGTACCTGGTGCGCGCGACGGTGTAGTCGGCGGCCTTCTGGTGGGCTGCCAACGGTATCTTTTCGGCAAATTCCGCCGGTACGGCGCTGCGATGCGCCAGCACATGACGGAGTTGACGCGAGGCCAGCCAGAAGCGCACCAGCAGCGTCAAAATGATGAAAGATACGAACAAAATCGAAAACGCGAGTGAATACATTCTGTGCCTGTGAGAAAATGGCAGATCCGGATTAATTTAGCCAAGAAAAGAGAATTATGTCACAAGCTACTGATTTGCCAGAAGGCGCAGCCGCTGCGCCGCGTCCTAACGAATTCAACCTGGTGTGGGTCGACATGGAAATGACCGGCCTGGAGCCGGACACCGACCGCATTATCGAAGTGGCCATTGTTGTCACAGACATGCACCTGAACATCCTGGCCGAGGCGCCGGTATTCGCCATCCATCAGTCGGACGAAACCCTGGGCAAGATGGACGCCTGGAACACCGGCACCCACGGCCGCTCCGGCCTGACCGAGCGCGTCAAGGCTTCGACCATCACCGAAGCCTACGCCGAAGAAGAACTGATCAAGTTCCTGAAGCAGTGGGTACCGAAGGGCAAAGCGCCGATGTGCGGCAACACCATCGGCCAGGACCGCCGCTTCATGGTGCGCTACATGCCGAAGCTGGAAGCCTTCTTCCACTATCGTAATATTGACGTGTCGACGCTGAAGGAACTGGGCAAGCGCTGGAACCCGGCCATGGTCAGCGGCTTCAAGAAAGCGCAGAAGCACACCGCGCTGGCCGACATCATCGAGTCGATCGAAGAACTGAAATACTACCGCGAACACTTCATCAAGCTGTGATGAAGCTGCACCTGCCATTGCTGGCGCTGGGCGTCGCGCTGGCCGTGGTGGCGCAGGCCGGGGAGTTCGTCTATAAAGACTGGGCTGCCGCCTGCGACAATACACGTCACTGCGAGGTAGTCGGCTACCAGAGTATGGAGGAAGGCGATCCTGTTACGTTGTGGTTGGCCCGCGACGCCGGCGGCAACGCGCCGGTGCTGGGCAAACTGATGGTGTACGCGGACGATGTGGACGACAACGCGACGCTGAACATCCGTGCGGGCGAGGTGCTTATCAAGGGCATCAAGCAGGACATGACGGCCGCGCAGGTGGCGCGCCTGCTACCAGCCTTGAAGAAGGCCGATGTGGCGCGCGTTTCCGACGGCAAGCGCGAATGGCTGCTGTCGCTGGCCGGCCTCAACGCCGCGCTGCTGAAAATCGATGATGTCCAGGGCCGCGTCGGCACGTTGACCGCCTTGGTGCGTCCCGGCAGCAAGCCGGCCAGTACGGTGCCTGCTGCATTGCCGGCGCCGGCATTGCGCGCCGCGCCGCTGCTCAAGCAGCGCGACAGCGACAAGGCATTGCTGCCGCAGTTGCTGGATGCGTTGAAGGACGCCGATTGCGAATCCATCGCCAGCGAGGGCGCTTACGGCGACGTCTACCGGATCTCTGAAACGCAGTTGCTAGTCGTGCGCCAATGCTGGCTGGGTGCTTATCAAGGCGCGTATGGCGTGTGGCGTGCCAACGATAAGCCGCCGTATGCGCCGGTGCGCCTGATGCTGCCGGACGCCGATGGCAAAGAGCAGGACTCCGCAGTCGAAGCCTTTTTCGAGGATGGCGTGCTGAGTTCCTACGCCAAGGGGCGTGGCATCAACGATTGCGGCAGCTTCAATAGCTGGCTTTGGACGGCCGATGGCTTCAAGCTGCTGGAATCGTCCAGTGGACCACTGTGCCGGGGCATGCCCGGCGGCGGCTTCATGTTACGCGGCTGGACTGCGCAACAGGCTAAATCCAATTAAACCTCGTCATTCCCGCGAAAGCGGGAATCCATGCTGAGTTGGAATCGCAAAGGTTCTATGGATTCCCGCCTACGCGGGAATGACGGAGCTGACGGTGGTTTGGCGCACGGTGCTGGCGCAATTGCCGGGCTAGAGTTGGTCATCGTCATTCTCCATCGATCGCCATGTCCCGTCCCTATCGCTTGCTGGCCATCAGCATGCCGCTACTCTTGCTGGCGCTGGCCGCCTGCTCGCCATTGACGGCACTGAATGCGCTGTCGCCAGCCGGTGATACCGTGCGTGTCGAAGGCCTGGCCTATGGCGATGGTCCACGCCGCAAGCTGGATGTCTACCGTCCGAGCGATATGCGCGGGCCGGCGCCGGTGGTGGTGTTCTTCTACGGCGGCAACTGGGTGGGCGGCGAGCGCGCCGACTACGCGTTTGTCGGCCGTGCCCTGGCGGCACGCGGCATCGTGACCATGATTGCCGATTACCGCTTGCACCCGGAAGTGAGTTATCCCGATTTCCTGCGCGACGCCGCACAGGCCGTGGCGTGGGCAAGACGCGAAGCCGCGCGCTACGGCGGCGATCCGCAACGTTTGTTTGTGATGGGCCACAGCGCCGGCGCTTACAACGCCGCCATGGTCGCGCTGGACGCGCGCTGGCTGAAAGAGCAGGGCATGAAGCCGGCTGATCTGCGCGGCTGGATCGGCCTGGCCGGCCCGTATGACTTCCTGCCGATCGAAAATCCGACCACCAAGCCGGTATTCCATTTTCCTGACACGCCACCGGACTCGCAGCCGATCCGCCACGTTAGCGCCGCCGCACCGCCGGCCCTGCTGATCGCCGCGCAGCAGGACAAGCTGGTGAACCCGCAGCGTAACACTGGCCGGCTGGCAGCTTCGCTGCGCGCGCAGCACGTACCGGTGCGGGAACTGTATTACGACCGCGTCACGCACACCACGCTGGTAGCCTCGATTGCGGCGCCGCTGCGCTGGTTGGCGCCGACGCTCGATGACGTCGCAGCCTTCGTCCTCAAGCCTGACGCATAACGAAAGGCACGCCGCGCGCCCAGCGGTTGGACGATAACGAGAACGTCAGCGCGTGGACCTGGTGATACCAGCCGGCCGGCACGTACAGCATGTCGCCCGGCTGCACCAGCACTTCGATCATGCTGGCCTGGCGCGCCAGCGGGTAGGCGTCGTAATCCGGCGCTTCCGGGTTGAACGGAGAGCCGAACAGCATGGCGCTGGCTTCTTTCACATACAGGAATTCGTCGTGGTGCGGCGGCGCCAGGAAGATGCGCTTGCTGCCCCAGATCTGCGCGAAGATATTGTCGTCGTAATCGCAATGCAGCGGCGTCAGCGTGCCGGCCGGACCGATCCAGAAGCGCGCCGGCCCCATCTTGTCGAACCAGGTGGGCCAGTGGCACATATTGTTCAACTCTTTCAGCTCCAGGTTGCCGAGGTAGGGCGGCAGGCCTTCGGTGCTTTCTGCCAGCGCCAGATATTCGGCCATGCTCATGTCCTGCATGGCGCGGTCAGGCGCGAAGGCGGTGTTGATGTAATCGCCGACACGGGCGCGTACTGCCATGTGGCCATGGCGCTCGCGCAGGATGGTCTGCGGCTGCGCCGCCAAAGGCCAGCGGTTGACGACACCGTCGATCAGAAAGGGCAGCCCGCGCGCGGCGCGTTCGCGGAATTGTGCCGGGCTCAGGGCTTTGACGCGCGGCACGCTGTCGATAGCCGGCAGCGCGCGCGAAGCCTGCTTGATGGCCTCGCGCATTTCGTGAATCGAACTGACGCCGCGCACTTGCGCATCGCGCTGTTCGCGCGCCAGTTTGTTGGCGGCAGCCTGTTCCGGCGTTTCGGTGGTCAGCACGCGCGGCGGCAGGGAAAGAGGTTTTTTGGACATCCAGCCATTGTAACTTGCCACCGCCACCTCGCCCCCGCTGGCCGCCAGATTACTGGGCGGCGCGCACCGTCTGATTGGCCACGCTCAGGCGCGAGGCCAGCACGTTGACGACAAAGCGGTGGAATTGTTGTGCTGTGTCGCTGTCTTCGGCTTCCAGTTGTTGCAGCGCTGCCAGCGACAAGCGTTTCACCAGCGTTGGCGCATCTGCGCGCACGTCGGCGCTGCGTGGATTCTGCGTGTACAGCGCCATCTCGCCGACGATGGTGCCGGCGCCGAAGGAGCGCAGGCGCAGTGTGCCGCCGTCGGCCAGCGGCAGCGACACGGTAACGCGGCCATGTTCCACCAGGTAGACGGCATCGCCCGGATCGCCGCAGGCAAACAGCAGTTCTCCGGCTGCCAGCGTGCGCGGTGTCAGCTGCGCCTCGAAGCGCGCCAGCGCCGCCGCGCTGAAGTGCGTGCGCAGCCCGCTGGCGCTGCGCACCGCCGCTGGCGCCACGCTGGCCAGCAGACGCTCTTCCAGCCATTCCATGCCGACGTCCAGACTGGCGCAATCCTGCACGCTATCGTTGAACAGGCCGGCGCGCCGCAACAGATAGCGGGCGCCGTGCGGCAGCGCGGTCAGTACCAGTATGACGCCGGCCGCTTCGCAAATCTGCCGCAGCTTCAGGAAACTGGCCGAGGTGGAAGCGTCCAGGCCGTCGATGCGGCGGAAATCCAGCACCACGTAGCGCGCCGCAGTGGACGTTGCCAAGCGGGCGCGTACGTGTTGCAGTATGGCGTTGGCGGTGGCGAAGAACAGGAAGCCGTGCAAGCTGGCGCCGATCACCTGATCGCCATGCGCGCGCAGCACCGCCACGTCCTCCAGCGCACGTTCGACATTGGAGCTGGCCGTGCAGCCATCGAACTCGCTGCGGATGGCGCTGATGCGGCCGTACTTGATGACAAACAGCAGGCAGGCCGCCACCACGCCCAGGGCCACGCCGGCCACCACGCCATGCACGGCAATCACCACCACGATCAGCGGTATCAGCAGGTACTCCGCGCGGCCCAGCCGGCGATACGAGCGCCACAGCCATTCCTGCAGCAAAGCGATGCCGAGATACAGTTGCAGGCCGACCAGCACCGCTTTCGGCATCCAGCCTATCAGGCCGGGAAAGACCAGCAGCACCAGCAGGCAACCGCCGGCCGCCGCCAGACCGCTGACGCGGCTGACACCGCCGGCGCGGTGGTTCAACAGCGTGCGGCTGAGCGACTGGTAGCCGACCATGCCGCCCAGCGCGCCGCTGAGCAGATTGGCGACGCCGGCCGCGCGCATTTCCTGGTCGAGATCGGGCTCCTGGCGACAGGCCAGGCCGGCGCCGGTGGCGTTGAGCAGGATGGTCAGCGCGGACACCGCCGCCACCACCAGGAACTCCGGCAGGTGGCTGGCAATCACGCGCCAGTGGATCTGTTCGGGCGGCAGCAGCAGCGGCAATTGCAGCGCCGACAGCTGCACGCCTTCAAACAGCAGGCCGGCGCGGCGCGCCTGCTCCGGCGTCATGCCGCTGATGGCCAGGCCGGCGAAAAACACCAGCAGGCCGGCGCCGATGCCGATCGGCACCACCAGCGTGAAGCGCCGGATGCGGCGGGCGCCAGTCATCAGCGCGACGCATACCACCAGCGCCGGCAGCCACGCCAGCCATGGCAGGTCCGGCAGCAGGTGCAGATGTTGCCATTGCAGATGTTCACCGGTCAGCACGCGGAACGAGCCTGCCAGCAGCAGATAGCCGGTGCCGGCCAGGTAGCCGCCCATGACCGGGTAGGGCAGGAACTGGATCAGCGCGCTGCCGCGCGTGGCGCCCAACAGGTATAGCAGCACGCCGCTCAGCAGCGAACTCAGGGCCAGCGCGGCCAATAGCGTGACCAGCATGTCGGCGCCGCCGCTGCCGCCCAGGTCGGCGGCGATGCCGCCGGCCATGCCGGCCAGGATGGCCGCCGAGTTGCCGTCCGGCCCGCCGATCGAAAAGCGGATCGAACTGCTCAGCGCGATCACCGGCGCCACCACCACGCAGCATATCAGCGTGACCAGCACGCCGGATGGCAGATAGGTGGACAGGTCGCCGCTGAAAATCAGCGCGGCATAGCTGAGCGCGTAGCACAGCATGATGATCGACGATAGCAGGCCGGCGCCGATATTCGCGCCCAGCGCGCCGCCTGATGCTGCGGCACGCATCAGGCGAAGGCCTGGATCACCAGCCAGGCGTTGGCGGCGGAGATCAGGGCGAACAAGAACCAGGCCAGCGCCACGGTCCACCAGGCGTTAGCGAAGTTGCCCATGATGCGGCGCTGCGACGTCAGGCTCACCAGTGGGTACATGGCAAACGGCAGTTGCATGCTCAGCACCACCTGGCTCAGCACCAGCAGCTTACCGACCGAGTGTTCGCCCAGCACCAGCACGCCGATCATGGCCGGGATCAATGCCAGGCCGCGCGTCAGCATGCGCCGTTGCCAGCAGGGGATCTTCAGTTTCAGGAAGCCTTCCATGATCACCTGGCCGGCGATGGTGCCGGTGAAGGTGGAACTTTGGCCCGAGGCCAGCAGCGCCAGGCCGAACAGGATGGCGGCCAGCGCGGTGCCGGCCACCGGCTCCAGCAGCAGATAGGCTTCGTCGATGTCCAGCACCACCGGATTGTCTGGTCGATGGAAGGCAGCTGCCGCCAGCACCAGGATGGCGCCGTTGATCAGCAAGGCCAGCAGCAGCGAGACGATGGTGTCGATACGCGACAGGCCAATGGCTTCGCGCCTGGCGCTGTCGGTCTGGCTGACCACGCGCGTCTGCACCACCGACGAATGCAGGTACAGATTGTGCGGCATCACCGTCGCGCCGAGGATGCCGATGGCCAGGTACAGCGGCTCGCGCGACGACAGCGCGCTGATCGACGGCACCAGGCCGGCCGCCACCGCGTTCCAGTCCGGCTTGACGAAAATCAGTTCCGTGAACAGGCAGATAGCCACCGTCAAAATCAGCCCGAGCACAATCGCTTCCACCTGGCGGAAGCCTTTGCCTTTCAGCCCCAGCACGATCAGCGTGTCGAGCGCGGTCAGCGCCACGCCGACCGGCAACGACACGCCCAGCAGCAGCTTGAACGCCAGCGCGCAACCCAGCACCTCGGCCAGGTCGCAGGCGATAATCGAAATCTCGGCAAAGCCCCACAGCGTTTTGCCGACTGCGGGCGGATATTGCTCGCGGCAATGCACCGCCAGATCCTTGCCGGTGACGATGCCGAGTCGCATGCTCAGGCATTGCAGCACGATCGCCGCCAGGCTGGACAGCACCACCACAAACAGCAACTGGTAGCCGAACTGCGAGCCGCCCTGAATTGCCGTGGCCCAGTTGCCCGGATCCATATAGCCGACCGACACCAGCAAACCCGGGCCGGCGAAGCGCAGCACTTTTTTCCAGAACGGATCGCCCGCAGGCACCGTGACAGTCCCCGCTACTTCGGACGGACAGAAGGGCGCGGTGGCGGTGGTGGGCAGCTTGAACGAAAACATAGGCATCCTGAAAAATGATGCCTAAATTCTACTTTAGAAAGAAGGACGCCGCCTCTGTCATTGGGAAAGCAGCCAGGCGCGCCAGGTTTGAGAGAGCAGCATATCGGCGGGCACCTGATGCCCCATGTCCCGATATGCCAGGAAGCGGACGTTGGCGCCGGGCTGGCGTTGCAGCGCGGCGACCATGGCGCGGTCGGGGGCGATGGGGTTTTCGTCGTCCGCATCGCCGTGCACGATCAGCAGCGGCGTTCCGGCCAGGCGCGAAGCGGCGCTGCGTTCCGGCGGCACGCCCGAGAAGGCGGCCGCTGCGGCAAACATGCCGGGTTGTTGCAGCAAGGCCTGCGTGGCGGCCGAGGCACCCATCGAGAAGCCGGTGATGTAGATGCGTTTGGGATCGATCGGGAAGCGCTTGCGCAGGTCGGCAACGAGCGCGGTCAGCGTCGGAATATGCGGCCCCGGTTGCGCCGCCAGCAGGCCGTCGGCGTCGGCGGGGCGGTAATTGGCGCTGCGCTCAGGGAACTGGGGCGCCAGTACGTAAGCGGGGAAACCGGCGCGTATCTCGGGCGCGGCCCAGGACATGGCCAGTGGGCCGAGCTGGCCGAGATTGTCGTCGCCGATGGCGCCGGAGCCATGCAGCACCAGCACCAGCGGGTAGCGCTTGCCGATCTCCACTGTGGCCGGCGGCAACAGGCGGTAGGGCAGGGCTTTGCCGTCGGTGGTGAAATGGCCGGCCGTCCATGCGTCGCGATCCAGCTTTTGCAGCAGCGCGATGTTGGCCGCCTGGGTGGCCGCCGGGGTGCGGTCGGCCAGTAATTCGGTTTGCGCGGCGACGGGCCGGGCCAGGGCCGCGCTCAGGCAGGCCAAGGTCAGCAGCAGCGCCGCGCGGGTCATCATTCGGCTTCGTTGGCGCCGTGGCACTTCTTGTACTTCTTGCCGCTGCCGCAAGGGCAGTCGTCGTTGCGGCCGACTTTCGGCTCGTCGCGCTTGACGGTTTCGACGGCGGCCTTGCGGCGCGGCAGCCAGAACTTGTAGATGTTTGGCAGGTTGGCTTCCAGTTCCTGCGCCAGCTTGTGCGCCTTGACCGGATCTTCCACCAGCGGCAGTTCCTCTTCTTCGATCTCGTCGGCGCCGAGCAGGTAGACTGGACGCATCAGGTCGGCGATTTCCGAATCCCAGATCGGGTCCCACGAGCCCGGGCGCAGTTCCATGCCTTCCCAGAAACCCCAGCACCAGGCTTCGGCGTCGATCAGCGTCTGGCCTTCGTGGTCGTGCTCGACGAACAGCGGCTCGAACTCTTTCGGCGCCACTTCAAACGTCACCAGCACTTCGTTCATGAAGCGCATGATCAGCTCGATGATGCGCTGCTCTTCTTTCTCGTGCTTGAACTTCGGCACGTCGGTGTCTTCCTTGCCCCACACCTTTTTCAGCCACTCCACCGGCATGATGGTTTCCGGGCCGATCGCGATGGCGGTCAGGTAGCCGTGCAGCATGTCCATGGTCATGGCATCTTCAGGGCTGCGGTCGGACAGCAGGAAGCTGTCCAGTTCGTCGAATTCTTTTTCGCTCAGTGGCTGGTCGAGTTGCATATCTTGCTCTATTTATTTGGCTGAATATCGCAGTATACACCGCTGCGCCGCTTACAATGACGGCTATGACTGCATCCCACTCTTATTCCGCGTTGAGCCCCGACTGCGTGCTCGACGCCCTCGATAGCATCGGACTGCGCGGCGATGGCCGCCTGCTGGCGCTGAACAGCTATGAAAACCGCGTCTACCAGGTCGGCATCGAAGATGATAAGCCGCTGGTGGTGAAGTTTTATCGTCCCGGCCGCTGGAGCGACGAGGCGATACTCGAAGAGCATGCGTTCACCGAGGAACTGGCTGCCGCCGAAATCCCGGTGGTGCCGGCGCTGGCGCTGAATGGCGCCACGCTGCACCATTATCAAGGCTTCCGCTTTGCCGTATTTACTCGTCACGGCGGCCGCGCGCCCGAGCTGGGCGACCCGGCGGTGCTGGAGTGGACCGGCCGCTTCATCGGTCGCATCCACGCCGTGGGTTCGGTGCGGCCGTTCGCGCACCGGCCGGCGCTGGATATCGACACCTTCGGCACCGAGCCGTGCGAATTCCTGCAGGCCAACGACTTCATTCCGATGGATTTGAAGGCGTCCTACGCCGCCATCGCCCAGCAGGCGCTGGACGGCGTGCGTCGCTGCTATGACCGCGCCGGCGAACTGCCGCAGCTGTGTCTGCACGGAGATTGCCACGGCGGCAATGTTTTATGGACCGACGCCGGCCCGCACTTTGTCGACTTCGACGATGCCCGCATGGGGCCGGCCATCCAGGATCTGTGGATGATGCTGTCCGGCGAGCGCACCGAGCAGGTGCGCCAGATGAGCGACATCCTGGCCGGCTACGAGGATTTCTGTGAATTCAATCCGCGCCAGATGCATCTGGTGGAAGCGCTGCGCACGCTGCGGCTGATCCATTACTCGGCCTGGCTGGCGCGGCGCTGGGACGATCCGGCCTTCCCGGCGGCTTTCCCGTGGTTCAACACCCAGCGCTACTGGCAGGACCGCATCCTCGAATTGCGCGAGCAGGTGGCCTTGATGGACGAGGCGCCGCTGCCAGTTTGAAGAAATAGCGGGGTTTTCCGCCTCTGCTCAGCGCTAGGCTTGCTTGATGGCTACATGATAATGAGAGCTCGGAAAAACCTCTCAGCGAGACTCTCATGCAAGCACAACTGGCAAACCAAGAACGCGACGACGTCACCCTGCTGCCATTGCCGATGGCTACCGTGCATGACGCCGAGGACGCCGCGCCAGCCCCGATGCCGCGCGCGGCGATGGAAATGAAAGCCATCCAGGAGGCCATCGCCCGGGTGGAAGCCGAAGCCAAGGCCGCCTGCGCCGCCGAGAGCCGCGCGCACGCCGAATCGCGCGCCCGCGCGCTGGCCGAGGACCGCGCCGCCATGGACGCCGCCGCCGCCGCCGTGGCGCAGCAGAACGCACAGGTGGCCGAGGAAGCCATCGCCGCCAATAAAGAGCGGCTGGAATCGATGCGCGCCGCCGCCCAGGCCAGCGTCGCCCGGCTGGACGCGGTGAAACAGGAAACCGCCGGCCTGCGCGCCCGCGCCGAGGCCGACAACCAGATCCGCAAGGCCGCCGAAGAACGCACCCGTGCCGAAGAAGAAAGTCGCAAGCGCGCGCATGAACAGCTGACCACCGAAGCCGAACTGGCCGAGCAGGCCTCGCGCGCCGCCGCCGACCTGCAGGCGCAAACCGAACAAGCGCGGCTGCAAGCTGCCGAGCGCGTCGCTGCCGTGCAGGCCGCCAAGGAAGAAGTGGTGGGCATCGCCTCGGCCGACGCCCGCGTCGCCACGCTGGCCCGCGAGCGCGAGCGCCACGCCGCCGGCGCGCGTCTGACGGCGGAACAACTGGCCGAAACCGAAGCCGAAGCGCTGGAACTGACCAAGCAGCGCGAGCGGGCCGACAAGGTCGCGCTGGAAGCCGCCTTCAAACGTTCGGCCGCCGAAGTCCGCGCGCTGGAAGAGGCGCGCGCGCTGGCGCACCTGGAGCAGGAGCGCGAACAGATCGCCCAGTCCAAGGCCGAATCCGAACGCAGTGCCGCGCAATCGCTGCGTCTGCGCCTGCAAACCGAAAAAGAAATCCGCGACGCCGCCATCCACCGCGAGCGCATGGAAGCCGTGGCGGCCGCCTCGGCGCAGGCGCGCCGCGAAGCGGACGCCCGCATCATCGCCGCCACCGAGGCGCGGATCGAAGTCGACAACCAGCTGCGCGCCGTCTCGCTGGCCCGCGTGCACGCCGAAGAAGAAGCTGAAATGGCCACGCTGTCGAAGGTCGAAGCCGAAGCTGCGGCGCTGGAACAAGCCAAGCTGCGCCAGGCCGCCGACGAAGCGGCCGAAGCCGCCGCCCGCGCGGACAGCCAGGAACAGCAGCGCGCCGCCGACCTGGCGCGCGAGCGCGAATCACTGTCGCACGCCGCCGCCGAGCTGGCCGCCGGCCGGAATGCCGTCGAACAGGCAGAAGTCGCCACGCTGGCGCAACAGCTTGAAGCGCAAACCGCCGCCAACGTCCTGGCCGCCGAGCGCGCCGAACGTGCCGCCGCGTTGCTGCAAGCCGAGCAGCAGCGCGCCGAAGCCGAGCAGCAAGCCATGGCTGCACTGAAAGAAAAACTGGATGCCGAACAGCGCGCCAGCGAGGCAGCGCGTCAGCGTGTCGCCGCCGAGCGCGCGCAAACCGAGGCCTTCCGTCAGCAGCAATACGCCGACCAACGCCTTGCCGACGCCGCCAACAAGGAAGCCGAAGCCGCCCGCATGATGGCCGAACAAGTGTCGGCCGAAGCCGAGCAGAAAGCCATCGCCGCTCAGGCACTGGCCGCGCAAGCCAGCCTGGCGGTCGAACTGAGCGCGGTGCACGCCGAGCGCGCCCGCGTAGAACAAGAGAAAGCCGCCAAAGCGGAACAACTGCTGGTGGCCGAGCGTGAATTTGTCGAAACCGAGCGCAAATCGCTGGCGCTGATCGACCAGAAACTGACGCAGCAGCGGATCGCCGCCGCCTCGGAAGTCCGCGCCTCGCAAGCAATCGCCGGCCGTCTGGAAGCCGAGAAGAGCGTCGCCGCCAGCGCCCGCCAACGCGCCGACGAAGAACAGGCCGCCGAACAGGCGATGGCTGACAAGGCCGCCGCCCAGCAAGCGCTGCTGCAAACCGCCCAGGCCCATGCCGCAATGCAGCGCAAAGTAGCCGAAACGACGGCCGCGATGACCGCCGCCAAGCAGCAACTGCTGGAACTGGAAACCCGCCGCCTGGGCGCCGCCCAGAAGGTGCTGGCCTCGGTGCAAGCCAAAATCACCGCCGAAGAAGGCAACGTCGCCACGCTGGACGACGCCCGCGCCCGCAAAGAAGCCGCGCGCCAGTCCCAGCCAAGCGCCGTCGCCCAAGCCGTCTGGCGCGCCCGCTAAAAAACCCGGGGTCAGGTCCAACAATCGCACACGGGCTCAACTGCTTTGCAGTTGAGCC
>CAUPXZ010000068.1:0-24464 GCA_963515135.1 uncultured Duganella sp.
GCCCGGGCCTGATCATCGCCGCCGGTCCGGGCGCCGCAACCGGCGCGGCAGCCGCGCCCGACGAAACCGATCCGATGTTGGCGCCCTCGTCCGCCGGCAGCAGCCGCGTCCAGCAGGAACTGGAGCGCCGCCTGTCCAAGACCGAACAGGATCTGGCCGCCGCCCAGCAAACCATCCAGGCGGTCGCCGCCGCCAACGCCCCGCGTCCGGAGCAGATGCCGGTACTGGCCGCGCCGGACAACAGCGATATCCGCGTCAGCCGCGCGTTGCAGGCGTCGCCGGTGGCGCCGGCGCTGGACAGCGCCTACCAGGCCTTCAACAGCGGCGACCTGGGCGCCGCCCAGCAGCAGTACGACGCCGCGCTGGCGCAAGACGCCAACAACCGCGACGCCCTGCTCGGCGCCGCCCATGTGGCGGCGCGCCAGAACCAGAAGGACCGGGCCGCCGCCTACTACCTGCGCCTGCTGGAACTGTCGCCGAACGACGCCGACGCCACCGCTGGCCTGATCGGCCTGCGCCAGGGCGACATCAGCCTGAGCGAAGCGCGCCTGAAAGCCATCTTGGCCAACAATCCGGAAGCCGGCCCGGTGCTGTTCGCGCTCGGCAACCTGTACGCGCAGCAGGGCCGCTGGCCCGACGCCCAGCAAGCCTATTTCCGCGCAGTCGGCGCGGCGCCGGACAACCCGGACTACGCCTACAACCTTGCCATCGGCCTCGACCGCTTGAACCAGAGCCGGCTGGCACTCGGCTACTACCAGCGCGCGCTGGCGCTGGCGCAGGACAAAACCGTCGGCTTCGACCGCAATGCGCTGCGCCAGCGCATGCATGAACTGGGCGGCGCCCCCAAGCAATAAGCACCCATGGCAGAACAACCCAAACTCCCCCTCGGCAAACTGCTGATACAAAAAGGCATCATCAGCGAAGACCAGCTGCGCATCGCGCTGATCGAGCAAAAAAACAGCCGCGAACCGTTGGGAAAACTGCTGATCACGCTGGGCTTCGTCACCGAAGCAACGGTGCGCGAGGCGCTGTCGGAAAACCTCAACACCCAGAGCGCCGACCTCAACAGCCTGGTGGTGGACGCCATCGCGCTCAAGCTGATCCCCAAGGACGTGGCCAAGCGCTACCGGGTGTTCCCGATCATGTACGAGCGCGCCACGGACAACCTGATCCTGGCCATGTCCGACACCAGCAACATCGTCGCGCTGGACCAGATCAGCGCCATGCTGGTCAAGGGCATCACCATCACGCCGCTGCTGGTCAACGAGTCCGACATCCAGCGCGCCATCGACCAGTTCTACGGCTTCGAGCTGTCGATCGACGGCATCCTGCACGAAATCGAAACCGGCGAGGTCAATTACGCCAGCCTGGGCACCACCTCGGATGAGTACAGCCAGCCTATGGTGCGCCTGATCGACGCCATTCTGGCCGACGCGGTGCAGAACGGCGCCTCCGACCTGCACTTCGAGCCGGAGCAATCGTTCCTGCGTATCCGCTATCGCATCGACGGCATCCTGCGCCAGATCCGCAGCCTGCACAAATCCTACTGGCCGGCGATGGCGGTGCGGCTGAAGGTGATGTCCACCATGAATATCGCCGAGACGCGGGCGCCGCAGGACGGCCGCATCTCGATCAAATTCAGCGGCCGGCAAATCGACTTCCGCGCCTCGGCGCAGCCGACCACGCACGGCGAGAACTTCGTGCTGCGCGTGCTGGACCGGCAGAAAGGCATCGTTCCGCTGGACGGCCTGGGCCTGGCCGAGCATGAACTGAACCTGCTCAAGCTGATGATCGCGCGGCCGGACGGCATGATACTGGTGACCGGCCCGACCGGCTCCGGCAAAACCACCACGCTGTATTCGATCCTGAACCACATCAACACCGAAAGCGTCAACATCATGACGCTGGAAGATCCGGTCGAATACCCGATGAACATGATCCGCCAGACCTCGGTCAACGAATCGGCCAAGATGGGCTTTGCCGATGGCATCCGTTCGATGATGCGGCAGGACCCGGACGTGATCCTGGTGGGGGAGATCCGCGACAAGGAGACCGCCGAGATGGCCTTCTCCGCCGCCATGACCGGCCACCAGGTGTATTCGACGCTGCACACCAATTCCGCCATCGGCGCCATCCCGCGCCTGCTGGACATCGGCGTGCTGGCCGACATCATGGCCGGCAACATCATCGGCATCATCGCCCAGCGCCTGGTGCGTCGGCTGTGCACCAGCTGCCGCGAAGCGCATGTGGCCGACGAGATTGAACGCAGACTGCTCGGCATTGCCGAGGACGCCGGGCCGCAGACGCTGTACCACGCGGTCGGCTGCGACAAATGCGCACACCAGGGCTACAAGGGCCGCATCGCCATCATCGAATTGCTGAAGATGACGCCGGCGCTGGACGAACTGGTGGCGCGCCGCGTCTCCACCCGCGAACTGAAAACGGCGGCCGCCGCCGGCGGCTTCCACAGCCTGATCGACGACGGCCTGCGGCGCGTACGCGAAGGCATCACCACGCTGGAGGAAGTGGGCCGGGTGGTCGATCTGACCGAACGCTTATCGGAGCCGGCCCGCTGATGCCACAATATCTCTACCGCGCGATGGACCCCACCGGCCATATCCAGCCGGGCAATATGGACGCCGCCAACGAACCGGATCTGGAGCTGCGCCTGCACCGCATGGGGCTGGACCTGATCGATTGCCGCGTGTCGCGCGCGCGCGTGATCGCGCTCAAGCGCGTCATCACCCGCAAGGACCTGATCAACTTCTGTTTCCACATGGAGCAGATGACCGGCGCCGGCGTACCGATCCTGGAAGGCTTGAACGACCTGCGCGAAAGCATCGACCACCCGCGCTTCCGCGAGATGATCACCGGCCTGATCGAGAACATCGAGGGCGGCAAGCAGCTGTCGGCCGCGCTGTCCGAGTATCCGGAAGTGTTCGACCTGACCTTCACCAGCCTGATCACCGCCGGCGAGCAGAGCGGCAAGCTGGCCGAAGTGTTCAAGAACCTGTCGGAGACGCTGAAGTGGCAGGACGAGCTGGCCTCGCAGACCAAGAAGATCGTCATGTACCCGGCCGCCGTCGGCCTGTTCGTCACCGGCGTCATGTTCTTCCTGATGATTTACCTGGTGCCGCAGCTGACCTCCTTCGTCAAGAACATGGGTAACACGCTGCCGCTGCACACCAAGGCGCTGATCTTCGTCTCCAACATCTTCATCGACTACTGGTACATCATGCTGGCGCTGCCGCTGATCGGCTTCTTCGGCGCGCGCGCCTGGCTGGCGCGCAGCGAGCAGGCGCGCTACACCGCCGACGCCCTCAAGCTGCGCGTGTGGCTGGTGGGGCCGGTGCTGCACAAAATCATCCTGGCGCGCTTTGCCACCTTTTTCGCCATGATGTACGCCTCCGGCATTACCATCCTCGAATGCATCCGCCTGTCGGAAGGCATCGTCGGCAACCGCGTGGTGGCGGCCGGCCTGCGCCGCGCGGCGCAGCAGATTTCCGAAGGCCAAGGTATTACGCAGGCGTTCCAGAACACCGGCATCTTTCCGCCGCTGGTGATCCGCATGCTCAAGGTCGGCGAGGCGACCGGCGGCCTGGACGGCGCGCTGCACAACGTCAGCTACTTCTACAACCGCGAAGTGAAGGAGATGATCGAGAAGGTGCAATCGATGATCGAACCGGCCATTACCGTGGTGCTGGGAGTGATGGTGGGCTGGATCATGCTGTCGGTGATGGGCCCGATCTACGACACCATCAGCAAGATCAGGACCTGAGCCATGTTCCCCAAACACCTGTTCTACCTGACCAGCGACCAGCTGTGCGCCTACGAATGGCAAGGCGGCCGGCTGTCGGGCGGCGTCTGCTTCGTCAACAACCGCGGCGGCATCGATGACTTCATGGATTACATCGAGAACCATCACCGCTCGGCGCCGGTCTATATTCTGGCCGACCTGATCGAGGAGGATTTCCAGCGCGCCAGTGTGCCACATGTCGGCGGCCGCGCCGGCCGCGCGCTGCTGCAACGCCGGCTGCTGCAGCAGTACCGCGAAACGCCGTTCCGCCATCACCAGATCCAGGGCCGCGAGGCCGGCGGCCGCCGCGACGATATCGCGCTGCTGTCGGCGCTGACCAATCCGGGGTCGGTGCAGCCGTGGGTGGAAGCGCTGGAACAGATGCGGATACCGCTGGCCGGCCTGTATTCGACCACGCTGCTGAGCCAGGAGCTGGCGCGCCAGCTGGCGCCGCGCGACGAGCATGTGCTGCTGGTAACGCAGCAGTCTGCCGGATGGCGCCAGAGCTATTTCCAGAACGGCATGCTGAAGTTTTCGCGCCTGACGCCGGCCACCGACCGCGACGGCAACCCGGTCAACATCGGCGCCGAAACCGCCAAGACGCAACAGTTCCTCACCAGCCAGCGGTTGATGGCGCGCGGCAGCGTGCTGCACGCGCATGTGGTCACGCCGGCCGCCGACAGCGCCACGCTGGATGCGCAATGCGCGGATGGCGCGGAAACCGCATTCCATTTCGTCACCCTCGAATCGGTGGCGCAACGCGCCGGCCTGAAGACCGACGGCCAGCAGGTGGACGAGCTGGCGCAGCGGCTGGCCGAGCCGATGCTGCTGGCCTTGCTGGCTCAGCGCAAGCCGGACACGCATTACACGCTGGGACCATGGCAGCGCTATTTCAAGCTGTGGCGCGCGCGCCTGTATCTGTACGCCAGCAGCGCCGTCATGCTGGTTTGCTGCATGCTCTGGACCGGCGTCAACCTGTGGCAGCAGCGCCAGGCCGATATCGACAGCGTGCAGCTGGCTGCGGAGGCGGCACAGTTCGATCAGCGCTACCGCGCCACCATGGCCGAGATTCCGCCGCGCGTGACCAGCACCGCGAATATGCGGGCGGCGGTGAATGTCGAACGGATGCTGGCCACGCAATCGGCAACGCCGCTGGGCATGGCGACGCTGGTCAGCCAGGCGCTGGAAACCGCGCCGCAGATTCGTCTGCTGCAGCTGCACTGGAAAGTGAGCGTGCCCTCGGCGGCGGTGTCGGCGCCGGGGCAGGACGCCGCCCAGGCTGTGCCGATTTCGTCGCTGGTGGCCGGCATTCCGGGCCGCGCGCCGCAAATCCTGGTGCTGGAGGCGGAAATCCTGGCCGAGCAGGACGACTACCGCAACGCCGTCGACAGCATGAACCAGTTCGCCCGCGCGCTGGCGCAGCATCCGCGCCTGACGGTGGAAATCGAAAAACCGCCGGTGGACACGCGCTCCTCGGTCAAGCTGGCCGGCAAGGCCGGCGCCGCAGTGGTCGCTTCCGGCCATGCCAAATTCACCCTGAACCTGGTGTGGAAACCATGAGTCCTGTTACCGCTAAAAAAACCACGGCGGCCACCGTCGCGCTGCCCTACTGGATCAATGAATTCGGCCTGATCCGGACCGGCGTGCTGGCGCTGATCGCGGCAATCACCGTGTCGCTGACCGGCGTTCTGCTGAGCGAGTTGCAACGCAAGGAAGCGGACCAGCAGCTGGAGCGCGCGCAACGCGCCCGCGATGCCGCCTATTCCCGCTTTGCGCAGGTGGACGCCGAGAAGCGCGACATCCGCAACTACCAGCAGCGCTTTGTGGCGCTGAGCCAGCGCGGGCTGGTGGGCGAGGAACGCCGGCTGGATTGGCTGGATGCGATTCGCCAGACACAGGAGGAACTGAAGCTGCCGCCGTTGAGCTACGAGATCGAACCGCAGCAGCTGGTGCAGCTGGAAGCGCCGCTGGACCTGGGCGAATTGCAGCTGCACGGCAGCCGCATGCGGCTGCACATGGAGTTGCTGCATGAGCTGGATCTGTTCAACTTCTTCCAGAGCCTGCGCGAGCGCAGCTATTTTGCGGTGCAGGATTGTTCGATCAAGCGTCTCGGCGTGGTGGCCGGCACACCGGGCGCATCCTCACTGGGCGCGGACTGCACACTCAACTGGATCACGCTGAGCGCCGCGTCCAAGCCGCCGGGAAGCCAGCCATGATGCGCCGCCGGGCTGTCACAACCGCCTCTGCGGCCCCGATGCTGGCCACACTGCTGGCCCTAGTGCTCGGCGCCAGCACGCCGGCATGCGCGCAGGTCACGCTGGGCCGCCTGTTCTCCTCGCCGGCCGAGCGCGCAGCGCAGGAAGCCAGTCGCGGCGCCTCCGCCGCACTCGCCCCCAATTCGCCAGGCGAACAGCCAACCCCAGGCATGCCTGGCGGCCCGCCGATGCCGGGCGCGGCTGATGCGGCCGGCGGCGCCGGTGGTCCAGCCACAGCCAGCGCGCCACCGCCGGCGCTGGTGATGAGCGGCGTGCTGCGCCGCAGCGGCAGCCGCGAGACGACAGTCTGGCTGAACGATCAGCCGCAAGTCTCCGCGCAAAATAGCTTGGCGCAACGCGGCGGCGCGGCGCCCCCCGGTGTCACCGTCACGCTGCCGTCGGGGAAAAAAGTCGAGCTCAAGCCCGGACAACGCTACGACCTGAACCAGGGCCGGGTCAAGGACGTCAATGAAGAGTAAGCGCGTGCCCCGCCATCACGCCGGCTTCACGCTGGTGGAAATCGCCATTGTGCTGCTGATCGTCGGCCTGATGATCGGCGGACTGATAGCGCCGCTGTCGTCGCAACTGGAGCAGCGCCGTGTCTCGGACACCCGCCGCGTGATGGATGAGGCGCGCGAGGCGCTGTTCGGCTTCGCGCTGCAAAACGGCTACCTGCCGTGCCCGGCCATCTCCGCCATCAACGGCCTGGAAGACCGTACCGGCAACGTCTGCAACAAGCGTTACGGCTTTTTGCCGTGGGCCACGCTGGGCGTCAGCAAACTCGATGGCTGGAACCGCTTGATGGCTTACACGGTCACCCCGGCCTTTGCCGACTCCGGCAGCCTGTTCACGCTGAGGACGCTGCGCGATATCACCATCGCCACGCGCGCCAACCACGGCCAGTTGATCGCCGCCACCGGCGTCAACGATATTCCGGCGGCGCTGATCTCCTTCGGCCGCAACGGCTATGGCGCCACCAGCGACCAGGGCACCATCGTCGCCGACGCCGGCGCCGGCAATGTCGACGAAAAGACCAACCTGCAAAGCGCCGGCACCGCGCTGATTTACCGCGATGCCAGCGACGACGCGCGCGCGCCGGGCGGCACCTATGACGACATGGTGCTGTGGCTGTCGCCGAACATTTTATACAACCGCATGGTGGCGGCGCAGCGCCTTCCATGATGCGCCCGGCCCTCACCATCGCCCGCTACACGCTGCTGGAAGCCCTGCGCAACCGGCTGGCCTGGCTGGTGCTGATCATGATGGCCGGCGCGGTCGCGCTCAGCGGCTTTCTCAACGAACTGGCGCTGACCGAAAGTCGCCAATTGCAGGCGGCCTTGCTGGCTGCGGTGCTGCGCCTGGCGGCGGTGTTCCTGATGGCCGCCTTTGTCATCACCAGCATGGCGCGCGAAGCCAACGATAAAGGGCTGGAGCTGCTGATGGCGTTGCCGCTGCCGCGCGCCGTCTACCTGTTCGGCAAACTGGCCGGCTTCGCCACGCTGGCGCTGATGCCGGCCGGGCTGTTCGGCGCGCTGGGATTATTTTTTGCGCCGCCGGCGCAAGCCGGTTTGTGGGCGTTTTCCCTGTTGTGCGAGTGCTGGATCGTGGCGGCCTTCAGCCTGCTGTGCATGCTGACCCTGAGCCAGGTGCTGCCGGCGCTGGCGGCGGCGTTTTCCTTCTATCTGCTGGCGCGCGCGATCGGCGCCTTGCAGTTGCTCGGCCACGGCGCGGGCGCGGCGTCCAGCTTCGGCCAGCAAGCGCTCAACGGCGGCATCGACGGCCTGGCGCTGCTGCTGCCGCACCTCGACCGCTTCACGCGCAGCGACTGGCTGGTCTATCACAACGGCAGCGGCGCGGAACTGGGCATGATCGCGGTGCAGACCGTGATCTACGTGGTGCTGCTGAGCGCGGCCGCCCTGTTCGACCTGCATCGCAAAGAGCTCTGAGCCCCGCATGCCGCCCACCGTCCCGCCACCGGTCAAATCCGCGCCGCGCACTGCGCCGCGCGGCGTGCTATGGGCAGTGCTGATCGCGCTGAGCATGCAGATCCTGTGGCAGGCAAGCCGTCCGCCAAACCGCGCGCGGGCGCAGGATTTGCCGCCGGCGCCGTCGCTTGCGGCGCTGCAACTGGCCGCGCTGGGCGACCCGCTGGCGCTGTCGAAGGCATCCATGCTCTACGTCCAGGGCTTCGACGAGCAAGCCGGCATCAGCATCGCCTGGCGCGAGCTCGATTACGCCAGGGTGCGCGACTGGCTGCAACGCGTGCTCGAACTCGACCCGCGCAGCCAATATCCACTGCTTGCAGCCAGCCAGGTGTATGGCGCCGTCAGCGACCCGCAACGTGCGCGGCTAATGCTGGACTTCGTCTACCGGCGCTTTAACGAAGACCCCGACCGCCGCTGGCCGTGGCTGGCGCACGCCGCGCTGGTGGCCAAGCACCGCCTGCACGACCTGCCGCTGGCGCGCCAATACGCGCAAGCGATCCGCCTGCACGCCACCGGTCCGGCAGTGCCGGCCTGGGCCGGGCAGATGGAAATTTTCATCCTCGAAGACATGAACGAGCAGGACGCCGCGCGCGCGCTGATCGGCGGCCTGCTCGCCAGCGGCCAGGTGACCGACCCGCGCGAATTGCAGTTCCTGTCCGATCGCTTGCAGCACATGAATGCAGCTCAGAAACCTTAGCGCTTGCTATACTACGCACCATGAGAATGAAAGGAAACGCCATGCGCACCAACCCTGCCCGCCAACCCGGCTTTACCCTGGTGGAAATCGCCATCGTACTGGTCATCATCGGACTGCTGCTGGGCGGCGTGCTGAAAGGCCAGGGCCTGATCGACAGCGCCCGCGTCAAGAACATCATCCAGCAATCGACCTCGCTGACGGCGGCGGTCAACGCCTACCAGGATAAATTCCGCGCCCTGCCCGGCGACGACGTGCAAGGCACTACCCACGCGCCCGGCGCCACCGGCAACGGCAATGGCGACGGCCAGATCGCCGAATACCTGCTGGCGCCGCAGCATCTGGCGCTGGCCGGCTTCATCACCGGTTCCTACAACGGCACCACCGACTTCATGACCAGCGCGCAAGGCGGCGCAGTCTACATCTACAACGATGTGGTCGGCGGCCGCGGCGGCAACGGCGTGCGCTTCGACAACCTGCCCGACTCGTTCGCCGAGCAACTGGATAGCAAGCTGGACGACGGAAAATACAACACCGGCTCGGTGCGCGCCACCGGCCCGTATACCAACAACGGCAGCGTCATCCAGCGCACCGCCGCGTTCTTCTGAGATTAAAAGCACAACCGTACTTTTTTGCTCTAGAATGGCTGTCACCAAGAATACAAGGAGACAGCAGCATGTTTGAAGAATTCATCGGCACCAAGGCGGTCTCGGCGCGCCATCAGTTCGATCTCGCCGCGCTCAACCTCTGGCTGCGCCAGCATGTGGAAGCTTATCCGGATGGCGAACTGACCGCAGAGCAGTTCAAGGGCGGCCAATCCAACCCGACGTTCAAGCTGAGCGTCGGCGGCCAGCATTATGTGTTGCGCACCAAGCCCGCCCCGGCCGCCAGGCTGCTGCCTTCCGCCCACGCCATCGAGCGGGAATACCGCGTCATGGATGCGCTGCAAAAGCACGGCTTCCCGGCCGCCCGCCAGTACGCGCTGTGCACCGATGAGTCGGTGATCGGCCGCGCCTTCTACGTGATGGAATTCGTCGACGGCCGCGTGCTGTGGGACCAGTCGCTGCCCGGCATGACGCCGGCCGAACGGGCCGCCATCTATGACGAACTGAACCGCGTGATCGCGCAGTTGCACAGCATTGACTACACTGCCGTCGGCCTCGCCGACTACGGCAAGCCCGGCAACTACTTCGCGCGCCAGATCGAACGCTGGAGCAAGCAGTACCTGGCCTCGCAAACCGAAACCATCGACGCGATGGACCAGTTGATCGCCTGGCTGCCGGCGCACATTCCGCCGGGCGACGACACGTCCATCGTGCATGGCGACTTCCGCCTCGACAATATGCTGTTCCACCCGACCGAGCCGCGCATCCTGGCCGTGCTGGACTGGGAACTGTCGACGCTGGGCCACCCGTTCGCCGACTTCTCCTACCATTGCATGAGCTGGCACATTCCGCCCGGCCAGTTCCGCGGCATCGCCGGCCTCGACCTGCCATCGCTGGGCATCCCGACCCAGCAGGAATACATCGCCCGCTATGCCGAGCGCACCGGCAAGAACATCCGTCTGGAAGACTTCAACTTCTACCTGGCGTTTAATATGTTCCGCCTGGCGAGCATCATGCAAGGCATCATGAAACGCTATGTGGACGGCACCGCCGCCAGCGCCCAGGCGCTGGAATCGGGCCGGATGACGCGCCCGATGGCCGAACTGGGCTGGGCTTACGCCTGCGGCAAGCCGATCTGACCATGTGGCGGCTTTGTACCGTCCCGGACAAAAGCGCTTTATGAAAAGTTCGGCCTCGGCTACTATCGTGCTGCCAGCACCACGACCGAGGTCAACCGCGTGCCCGAGACACAACGCCCACCCCTGCCATCCATCCGCTCGCAGATCGCGCTGCTGGTGCTGGCGTGCGCACTGCCGACCGTGGTCGGCTTCGGCGCGCTGGTGGGCCAGTTTTACAGCCGTGAGCACGCCAACCTCAAGAACAATACCCAGCAAGCCGCGCGCGCGGTAGCCGCCGCCATCGACCGCGATCTGGTGCAGAGCGAAGGCGCGGCGCTGGCGCTGGCGCAGTCGCCCAGCCTGCGCGCACGCGACTGGGCGGCGCTGCGGCTGCAGGCCGGCGCCCTGCTCAGCCCGCAGTTTCCCGCCTCGCAATTTCTCCTGAGCGACGGCGGCGGCAATGCCATGTTGAACCTGGGCGCGCCGCTGCCCGAAACGCTCAATCCGGCCAACAACCGCCAGCGGCTGGCGGCGTTGTTCGGCCACGGCCGGCCACAGATGTCGGTGGTGATCGTCGAGGGCAGCGCGCTGCTGGCGATCGATGTGCCGGTGTTCCTCGACAGCCGCGTCGACTATGCGCTGACCGCGCTGCTGAAGCCGGACCGGCTGGCGCGCATCCTCAAGGAGGAACACATCAGCGCCGACCAGGCCATGACCTTGTACGACGCCGACGGCAACGTGGTCGCGCAGTCCGGCGGCCCGCGCCTGTTGCTGGGTCACGCGGCCGAGCCGGCGCTGAGCAGCCATTTGCAACAGGCGCAGGAGGTGCTGCTGGAAATGGACGATGCCGAGGGCACGCCGGTCTACCTGGGCCTGAGCCGGGCGCCGGTCAGCGGCGCCACGGTCGGCATCGCCACGCCGCAGGAACGCGCCATGCAAGACCTGCTGAACGCGGTCACCTTGATCGCGCTGACCATGCTGGCGGTGCTGGCAACCGGCTTCTCGCTGGCGTGGACGGTCGGCGGCCGCATCGCCCGCTCGGTGCGCGAACTGGTGGCGCCGGCGCAGGCACTGGTCAGCGGCAAGCCTTTCGCCATGCCGGACACCACCTTTCATGAAGCCGACATGGTGGCGCGCGCGCTGCTCGCGCTGGAAGGCGACTTGCTGCGCCACAACCAGAAACTGGAGCAATTGGTGGCCGAGCGCACCAGCCAGCTGGAACGCAACCGCAGCCAGCTGGAAACCGTGTACGCCACCGCCCCGGTCGGGCTCAGCTATGTGGACGCCGAGTTGCGGGTGGTGCGCATCAACGACTACCTCGCCGCGCTCAACAACGACAGCGTGCTGGCCCACCTCGGCCGCCACATCGGCGACGTGATCCCCGACCATGCGATGCGGCGCGCCGTGCTGGCCGACTACCGCACCGTGCTGGAAAGCGGCCGGCCGCTGACCGGCATCCGCCGCACCGGCCACGCGGCAAGCGCGCCGCAGCAACTGCGCGAGTGGGTGCTGAGCTATTACCCGCAATTCGGCACCGAGGGCAACATTATCGGCATCACCGCCATGGTGCTGGACGAGACCGAATACCGGCGCGCCGAGACCGAGCTGCGGCGCTCGCGCCAACTACTCAGCTCGGTACTGGAAAACATCCCGGCACTGGTATTCCTCAAGCGCGCCGAGGACCTGAGCCTGGCCATGCTGAACCGCTACGGCGCCCAGATGCTGGGCGCTACCAGCGAACAACTGCTTGGCAAGCAGGACCACGACTATGTGCCGCCCGAGCAGGCCGAACTGTTCACCGCCGCCGACCGCGCGGTACTGGCCACCGCACCCGGCGTGGTGACCGAAATCGCCGAAGAACCGCTGGCCACGCCGGCCGGCACGCGCTACCTGACCACCCGCAAGGTGGCGCTGCGCGACGAGCACGGCAACCCCACGCATGTGCTCGGCATCTCGCTCGACATCACCGAGCGCAAGCAGGCCAAGGAAGTGCTGCGCGCCACCGCCGAGCGGCTGGCCGCCAGCGAACACTTCGTCCGCACCGTGACCGACAACCTGCCCGGCATGGTGGCCTACTGGGACGCCGGCCAGCACTGCCGCTTCGCCAACCGCTATTTCCTCGACTGGCACGGACTGGACAGCGAGCAAATCGTCGGCGCCCATATGCGGGACGTGGTCGGCGCCCAGCAATATGACGACGGCGCGCCGTTCGTGCAGGCGGCGCTGGCCGGCGAGCCGCAGGGCTTTGCCGGCAAACTGCAATGGCCGTCCGGCGAGGTCAGCCATACCTGGGTCAACTACATTCCTGATATTGATGAGTCTGCTACAGTTAAGGGTTTCTTTGTGCTAGTCTCCGATGTCACCGAATTGAAGGAAACCGAATTGCACCTGCAGGAAGTCAATGAGGAGCTGATCCTGGCGCGCGACCGCGCCGAAGCCGCCAGCCGCGCCAAAAGCGAGTTCCTGGCGAATATGAGCCACGAGATCCGCACGCCCATGAACGCCATCATCGGCCTGACCCGGCTGCTGGAGGAAGCGCCGCTGGCGCCGCGCGAGCGCGGCTACCTGCACAAGATCCAGTTTGCCACGCAGTCCCTGCTGAGCCTGGTCAACGACGTGCTCGACTTTTCGCGGGTCGAAGCCGGCCAGCTGGTGCTGGAACACGCCAGCTTCCATCTGCAGCACATCCTCGACAGCATCAGCGTCATGCTGAGCGGCAGCGCCGCCGACAAAGGCGTCGAGCTGGTCTACGACATCGATCCGGCCATGCCGACCGAGCTGGCGGGCGACCCGATGCGGCTGCAACAGGTGCTGCTCAACCTGGTCGGCAACGCCATCAAATTCACCGCCCACGGCGAAGTGGTGCTATCGGTGCGTCCGGCGCCGGACTCGGCCAGGCCGGGCGACCACGCACTGCTGGTCGAATTCCGCGTGCGCGACACCGGCATCGGCATCGCCGCCGAGCAGCAGCCGCATATCTTCGACGCCTTCTCGCAGGCCGACAGCAGCACCAGCCGCAAGTTCGGCGGCGCCGGCCTGGGGCTGGCGATCTGCCGCCAACTGGCCGACATGATGGGCGGCGCCATCAGCGTCCGCAGCGAAGCCGGGCGCGGCGCCGAATTCCTGTTTGCCTGCCCGTTGGAATCGCCGCAGCCGCTGCACGCGGCCGAGCCGCCACCGGCCACCACCACCTTGTCGGTGCTGATCGTCGACGACAACCCCAGCGTGCGCCAGGCGCTGCTGACCGCCGGCCGCAGCTTCGGCTGGCATACCGCCGTCGCGGTCGGCACGGAACAGGCGCGCACCCTGCTGATCGAACGCGCGCGCGCCGCCCGCCCCTACGACCTGCTGCTGCTCGACCACGACATGCCGGGCATGGACGGCCCGACGCTGCTGCGCCAGCTGCCGCCCGAACTGGCGCTGCCGCCGGTGCTGATGATGGTTTCGGAGCACCAGGCGGCCACGCTGGCGCAGCAGTCGTCGCAGCTGGGACTGGCCGGCGTGCTGCCCAAGCCGATCAGCCCGGCGCGCCTGCTGGAACGCATCAGCGCCCTGCTGGCCGGCGACCAGGCCGCCGCCGGCATCCTGGCCCAGCTGGAGCACGCGCCGCTGCAAGGCCGTCTGGCCGGCATGCGCATCCTGCTGGTGGAAGACAACGAAATCAATCAGGAAGTGGCGGAGTACATGCTGCTGCACGCCGGCGCCTCGGTGGAGGTGGCGGCCAACGGCCAGCTGGCGGTGGAACGGCTGGCCGCCGCCCCCGAGCGCTACGACGTGGTGCTGATGGACGTGCAGATGCCGGTGATGAACGGCTACGACGCCACCCGCGAAATCCGCCGCCAGGGTCAGCTGACCTTGCCGATCATCGCCATGACCGCCAACGTGCTGGAAGACGACCGCCGCCGCGCTGCCGAAGCCGGCATGAACGCTCATGTCGCCAAGCCGATCGACGTCGAGGAACTGATTTCCGTGCTGAACCGGCTGGTCACAATCCGCGACGCCACGCGCGAAATGGTGGCCTCGGTGCCGGCCAGGGCGCCGCTGCCGCTGCCGGCCGCCGCGCTGATGCCGCCGCTGTCGCCGCTGCCCGGCATCGATACCGACGCCGCGCTGGCCCGGCTGGGCGGCAACTACGAGGCGCTGACCGCGCTGCTGAAGCGCTTCGAGCAATCGCAGGGCGACGCCGTCAACGAAGTGCGCGCGCTGCTGGCCGGCCACCAGCGCCAGCCGGCGGCCCAGGTGCTGCACCGCCTGCGCGGCGTCGCCGCCAACCTGGGTGCCAGCGATGTCGCCCGCCTGAGCGCCGCCGCCGAAGCCGTGCTGCACGACGTCAACGCCGACACGCTGGCCATGCCGGCCGCCCTGAACCGCCTACAACAAGCGTTGGACCTGGTGGCGCGCACCGCGCGCACGCTCGCCACGCCGCAACAAAATGTTCCTTTAAGCAACACCGAACCCTCCGACCTGGCGCAAAAGCTGGCGGAGTTACAAGGTTTGCTTCAGAATAACAATCTGAAAGCACTAGAACACTTCAAGGCGTTGCGCCCCGCGCTGGCTTCGGCCGAGCAAGCGCAAGCGCTGGGCGAGGCAGTGGACACCCTCAACTTCAAGGCCGCGCATCGGATGGTGGAAAAAATGTTGCAGCGAAAGGAAAGCGCATGAGTTGGACCGATCTGGCCAGGAATGGACGCATCCTCGTGGTGGACGACGCCATGGAAAACATCCAGATCCTGCACCATGCGCTGCGCGAAGAACATGAGGTGCTGTTTGCCCTGGACGGCGAGCAGGCGCTGCAGATCGCCCGCGACCAGCAACCGGACCTGATCCTGCTGGACGCAGTGATGCCCGGCATGGACGGCTACGCGGTGGTGGCAGCGTTGCGCGCCTCGCCGCGACTGCAGGATATTCCGGTGATCTTCGTCACCGCGCTGAGTCAGCCGGAAGACGAAACCCGCGCGCTGGAAGCCGGCGCGGTCGACTTCATCAGCAAGCCCTTCAATGTGGCGGTGGTGCGGGCGCGGGTACGCAGCCAGCTGACCATCAAGCGCCAGGCCGACGCCATGCGCGAACTGAGCATGACCGACGGCCTGACCGGCGTCGCCAACCGCCGCAACTTCAACGACACCGTTGACGCCGAATGGCGCCGCTGCGCGCGCGCCGGGTTGCCGCTGTCGGTGATCATGATCGACATCGACCACTTCAAGCTGTACAACGACCACTACGGCCACCAGGCCGGCGACGCCTGCCTGCAGCAGGTCAGCGCCGCCATGAAACGCTGCGCCACCCGGCCGCAGGACATGCTGGCGCGCTACGGCGGCGAGGAATTCATCCTGCTGCTGCCGCAGGAAGGCGCCGACGGCACCGAAGTGGTGGCCAACCGCATCCTCGACGAAGTGCGCAAGCTGGCGCTGCCGCACGCCGCCTCGCCCACCGCGCCGCACGTCACCCTCAGCATGGGCCTGGCGACGGCGCTGCCGCCACTCGAAGGCCACGACCCCAGCCCGCTGATCCGCACCGCCGACAACAATCTGTACCGCGCCAAGCAGACCGGCCGCAACCGCTATTGCATCAGTTTGGATAGCTAACGAGCGGCCGCAGCGAGCGCATGAGTGCGCGCAAGGTATGGGTGTGGCAGTCCTGCCGAAGCCGCTTGGCAATACAACACCCGGTGTACAGCGCATCGATATATCTGAGCCTCCGCCAGGCGGAGATATCGGGGATCGCTTAATACGATGTAGCTCCAACGCGTGCTAACGCCCCGTTGCAGACCTTCGCGTTACCGACGCTTGCGTCGGCCATTCTAAGAAATCGGTTTAAAAAAAGGCCTTTCTTTACTTAGCACTGACACACACTCATCAATACCCGCGATAAGATATTCACCGACCCAGCTGTTACGGCCCGAAACAAAATTTGGCCGTGTAAGCTCCAGATTTTTCCAGCCGCCATCGGCTACTTCAAAAATCCAGCCATTAGCAAGAATGCCTTCGGGTTGCGTCAAGAATTCGCCCAAGTCTAATTCGTTCAGAACTCTAAAACCATACGTTTGTTGAAAAATTACTTCGACATTCCAGTTCTCCGAGGATATCGAGATCGAGAGTTCGTGCAGATTGAAATTTACTGACTGAACTCGAACTGTCGTGTCTGACAAAAATGGCGTCGCAATCGCAGTAAGTATTGGCATTCGTAATTGCCTCTCTGTTTTTTCGGCAGTCGGCTTCTGGCCGATAGCACCCGTTTTCTTAGTTACTCTTTCGATGCCTTAGAAGCCTCGCTCTGAAGCCGCTTCTGCAAGCCGTCCAAGCAAGAGAAGAGTGACTTTAACTCTTTATTGTCCGTTACACGGATTTTATCCATATTGGAAAGAAAACCATCTTGCCTTGACGAAAATATTCACAAAAAATCACTTGCAGGCATAATCCAGCTTCTTTGCACGTTGGCGCTCTATACGACCTCGGTTAGTATGGGCTTGATGCAGGCTGACCAGCCGAGTCGGTCCAGATGTCATCTGGCAGCGAGCGGTCTCGCAAACAAATCCGGTCATGCTCAGGATAGGTAATCTGATCGACAGGCGCTCGGGTTCCGACCACCAGGCAACGCGTCGGGGAGGAACTCCGGTTCTCTAAATAATGCCCGACCGAGACACCGGCCCGGAAGGTCGCAACGCTACCAACTCGCATCACTGTCTCGGATCCGCCTTCGACGGCGATGATCTCACCGGCAAGCACATACACCATCTCGTCTTCCGCGCTATGCCAGTGTTTGATGGAGGATCGGCAACCAGGCTGGAGGACTTCAACGAATGCGCCAAACTGCGAAAGCTGTCCGGTCTCACTGATCCACAGTAATTGATTCGGCTCGGCGCAACCTTCCACTTTACTGACCTCGGTAACCAGTTGATCAGGGGTGAAGACCGGCATTGATCAGCTCCTTTTCAATGAATATAAAACGAAACGCCTGCGGGTGGGCGAATGCCCGAGAAGTCTTAAACCGCATCCCTCACGAGTGCTGCTGGAACCCGCGCTGCGCTGCGAAGCGTTCCAGGTGGTGATCGACATCCCCCAATGTCAGCTCGATCATCGTCAGCCGCTTGAAGTGGTGCGCAGCCGGCAGTTCGTCGGTAACGCCCATGCCGCCGTGCAGTTGCACTGCCTGCTGGCCGATGAACTTGGCTGCCTGGCCGATGCGCACCTTGGCCGCCGACGCTACCCGGCGCCGCTCTTCCGCATCGCATGCCATGCGTGCTGCCACCAGCATCGCCATCGAGCGCGCCTGCTCCAGATGCACGTACATATCGGCCATCCGGTGCTGCAAGGACTGGAAACCGCCGATCGGCCCGTTGAACTGCCTGCGCGTTTTCACATAGTCCAGCGTGGCGTTGAAGATGGCATCCATCGCCCCCACCGCTTCCGCGCACAGCAGGCTGACGCCGTAGTCGGCCGCCTCTTCCAGCATGTCCCAGCCGCCGCCCAGCTTGCTCAGCAAGGCGGACGCCGGCACTGCCGCATGGCTGAACTGCACCGTCGCCGCGCGCTGGCCGTCGATGGTGCGGTAATCCTTGATGCTCACGCCCGGCGTGTCGGCCGGCACCACGAACAGGCTGATGCCGTTGGTGTCGCGCTGCGTGCCGGCGCTGCGGGCCGACACGATCAGCGCGCCCGCCTGCCCGCCGTGAATCACAACGGTCTTGGTGCCGTCGATGCGGTAGCCTTCGCCGTTGATGCTGGCGATGGTCTTGATATCAGCCAGATCGTGGCGCGAATGCTTTTCCGCCAGCGCGCACGCCAGCTTGAGTTCGCCCTTGGCCACATCTTCCAGCCGGTGATGCTGGTTGCCGGCAAGTTGCAGGAACTTCGCCCCCCACACGGTGGCGAAATAGGGTTCGACCACCAGCCCGCGTCCCAGCTCCTGCATCACCAGCAGCATGTCGACCGCCGTGCCGTCGAAGCCGCCCTGCCCGGCCGGCACCGGCAAGGCCGTCATGCCCAGCTCCACCAGCATGCTCCATGCGGCATCCGAGACGCCGCTGACCGAATGCACGCTGCGCTGGCGCGTTTCGAAGCTGTAGTCCTTGTCCACCCAGCGACGCAGCGCGTCGGCGAATTGCTGCTGCTCTTCGTTGAAATTGAAATCCATCGCCGCTCCCTTACAGGCCCAGAATCATCTGGGAGATGATATTTTTCTGTATCTCGTTGGAACCACCGTAGATCGAGGTCTTGCGGTAGTTGAAGTAGTACGCTGTCAATGGCGCGCCCGTGTCGTCACCGGTGACGGCGTGATCGGTTTTGCCTTCAAGATAATCGGGGTCGAACGGCAGTGCGCCCGGCCCCAGCGCTTCGACCATCAGCTCCGTCAGCAGTTGCTGGATTTCCGTGCCGCGCACTTTCAGCAGCGACGCTTCCGGCCCCGGCGCGTGTTCTTGGCGCGTCAACACGCGCAGCACCGTGGTTTCCAGCGCCATCAGGTCGATTTCCAGGCTGGCGATCTTGGCGGCGAATACCGGATCCTGCATCAGCGGCTTGCCGTGCTTGTAGTGCTCGGATGCGACTTTTTTCAGGAACAGCAGCTCGCGCTTGGAGCGGCCCACGGCGGCAATCCCGGTGCGCTCGTGGCCCAGCAAATACTTGGCGTAGGTCCAGCCCTTGTTTTCCTGGCCGATCAGGTTTTGCACCGGCACCCTGACGTTGTCGAAGAAAACTTCGTTAACTTCATGGTCTTCGTCCAGCATGATGATCGGCCGCACGGTAATGCCCGGCGTTTTCATGTCGATCAGCAGGAAGGAGATGCCTTCCTGCTTGCGCACGGTGCTGTCGGTGCGCACCAGGCAGAAGATCATGTCGGCATGCTGCGCCAGCGTGGTCCAGGTTTTCTGGCCGTTGACGAGGTAGTGCTCGCCCGCCCGCTCGGCGGTGGTTTTCAGCGACGCCAGGTCGGAGCCGGCACCTGGCTCGGAATAACCCTGACACCACCAGTCATCGCAATTGAGGATGCGCGGCAGATAATGTTTTTTCTGCGCCTCATTACCGAAGGCCATGATCACCGGCGCTACCATGTTGACGCCGAACGGCAGGATCGGCGGCGTGCCAGCGCGGGCGCATTCTTCTTCCCAGATGTGGCGCTGGGTCGGCGTCCAGCCGGGGCCGCCGTGCTCCACCGGCCAGGCCGGCGCCGACCAGCCCTGGCGGGCGACGATCTGGTGCCAGCGCACATAGTCCTGACGGCTCAGCCGCAGGTGGTTGCGGACTTTCTTTTGCAGGTCGCTTGGCAGGTTGGTGTCCAGGAAGCCGCGCACCATGTCGCGAAAGGCCAGATCCGCAGCCGTGTAAGTCAAATCCATGCTGTCTCCTTGTTTTATCCGGCTGCGCAGAAAAAAGCACGACCGTTCAAATCTATTCTACTCCCATGTTCTGGAAAAGGGCGACAGATTGGTGGAATTTCTTCACTTCGGTGCGAGTTTATTCACCACGGCCTGTGTGGCTTTTAACAGCTTACCTTCGTGATCGTGCGGCTGCATGGCGGTCACGCGCTTGCCGGTGGCCTTTTCAACCAGGGTGGAATGCGGCTCGCCCGGCGCGAATAGATGGCGTTCGCCCCACTGCCGCAAGGCGACGATGGCGGGGAACAGGCTTTCCCCTTTATTCGTTAGCACGTATTCCTGGTAGGCGCTGCCGTCGGAGGCTGGCTGGATGGCGAGCAGACCATCGTCCACCAGCGCGCCCAGGCGGTCGGACAGGATGTTGCGGGCAACGCCCAGATTGCGCTGAAAGTCGCCAAAGCGGCGGATGCCGTCCAAGGCATCGCGCACGATCAGCATCGACCAGCGGTCGCCAACCAGGTCGACCGCTCGGGCAACCGGGCAATCGTCATTTTGCAGGGATTTTCGCTTGGCCATGGTTGCATTTTAAAACTGGTTTACGGTACGCTGCAAGCAGTTTTATTTTGAAACCAGATTGGAGGCCGATCGTGCCGCGTGCTTTAGTGTTGTTATTTGCCTGCGCCAGCGGGCTGAGTGTCGCCAATGTGTACTACGCGCAGCCGCTGCTGGATGCGTTGGCGCTGGATTTTGGCATCAGCCAGTCGGCGGCCGGCGGCCTGATGACGGCGACGCAGGCCGGCAGTGTGCTGGCCTTGCTGCTCTTGGTGCCGCTGGGCGATCTGCTGTCGCGCCGCCTGCTGATGTTGTGGCAAGTGGGCGCATTGGTCGCCGCCCTCGCCGGTGTTTGCCTGGCCCGCACCCCCATCACGCTGATGGCGGGCATGCTGGCAGTTGGCCTGCTCGGCACGGCGATGACCCAGGGTTTGATCGCCTACGCCGCCAGCGCGGCCTCCGAGGCTGAGCGCGGCCGCGTGGTCGGCGCGGCGCAGAGCGGCGTCGTCGCCGGGCTGCTGCTGGCGCGCGTGTTCGCCGGCCTGATTGCCGACCTGGCCGGCTGGCGCGGCATCTACGCCACGTCCGCCGCGATCATGCTTGCCCTCGGCGCGCTGCTGTGGCGCGCGTTACCGAAGCCCGGCGCGGTGCGCGCGCCGACGCCGACCACCACCCCGCCCACCGCCACGCACCTGACCACGGCCGCGCGGACCACCAGCAGCAAAGCGCCACAGCAACTGCGCTACCTTTCCTTGCTCGCGTCGATGTGCACATCGCTGCGGCATAACCGCGTGCTGCAGCTGCGCGGCATCCTTGCGCTGCTGATGTTCGCCGTATTCGGCGCCTTCTGGAGCGCGCTGGTGTTCCTCTTGAGCGACCAGCCGTATGGGTATTCGCACACGGCGATTGGCGCATTCGGCCTGGTCGGAATGGCCGGAGCCCTGGCAGCAGCGCGCGCCGGCCACTGGGCGGACCGCGGACGCGCGCAGCACGTCAGTGCCGCCGCGCTGATACTGATGCTGCTGTCCTGGCTGCCGCTGGCGATGGCGCCAAACTCGCTGGCCGCGCTCATTCTGGGTATCGTCGCGCTGGATCTCGGCGTGCAGGCGCTGCACGTCACCAATCAGAGCCTGATCCTGCGCACAGCGCAAACCGACCACAGCCGGCTGATTGGCGCCTACATGTTGTTCTACGCAGTCGGCAGCGGCGCTGGTGCACTGGCCGCCACGCAGGCTTACGCGCTGGCCGGATGGAACGGCGTTTGCCTGCTCGGCGCCGGACTCAGCCTGGCCGCCCTCGTCTTCTGGGCGAGCACAACAAAAGTGGCCTGTCCGGATTGCAAAAGTGGCCGGACCAATCTAGAATGGCCTGACCAAATAAACGTTTTACAACAACAAAGAGACGAAACCCCGTGACCTCCCCAACCGCCCTGATCGCGGCTGTCGCCGCTACCCTGCCCCTCTTCCTAACCCTACCAGTTTACGCTGAAGGCCCATACCGCAATCCGGACAACAAAAGCGTCTACGACGCCGCCGAAGGCACTTACCCGGTGCCCTACAAAAAGCCGACCGTGGCCGAAATCACCGCGTCGCTGGACCGCATCCGCGGCTACATGGAAGCCACCACGCCAACCAAGATCATCCACAAAGACAGCGGCATCCAGATCACCGACTTCAGCAAGCCGGTGGCCGACGCAGTGGTCGAGCCGAGCAGCGCCGAATGGGGCATTCAGGTCTATGAGATGGGCGTGGTGCATGCCGGCCTGATCAAGGCTGCCGCCGTTACCGGCGATAAGAAATACACCGCGATGACCGCGCGTCACTTCCAGTTCATCGCCGACAAATATCCGTACTTCAAAGCCCAAGAACAGCAGTTCAGCCTGAAGCGCGCCAACAGCTTCGCGCGCGTGCTGGAACCACGTTCGCTGGACGATGCCGGCTCCATGTGCGCCGCCATGATCCGCGCCAGATTCGCCAAGATCGGCCCGGACATGGGCCAGTTCATCGACACCTGCAGCAACTGGGTCTACAAAAAGCAATTCCGCCTGAAAGACGGCACGCTGGCGCGCGAACGTCCGCAGGCCGTTTCGCTGTGGGCCGACGATCTGTACATGGGCGTGCCGGCGCTGGCCGAAATGGGCCATATGACCGGCAAGCGCGAATACTACGACGACGCCGTCAAGAACGTGCTGCAGATGTCGCAATACCTGTTCAACCCGCAGCTGGGCCTGTATGCCCACGGCTGGAACGCCAACAATCCGGACGCGCCGCGCTTCTACTGGGCGCGCGCCAACGGCTGGGCGGTGCTGACCATGAGCGATCTGCTGGACGTGCTGCCGAAGGACCATCCTGGCTATCCGAAAGTGCTGGCGCAACTGCGCCTCAGCTTGCGCGGCATCGCCGAACTGCAATCGGGCACCGGCCTGTGGCACCAGATGCTGGACCGTAACGACTCCTACCTGGAAACCTCGGCCAGCGCCATGTTCACCTACGTGATCGCGCACGCCGTCAATGAAGGCTGGGTCAGCGCCGCCACCTACGGTTCCATCGCCCAAGCTGGCTGGGTGGGCCTGAACACCCGCATCAACGCGCGCGGCCAGGTGGAAGGCACTTGCGTCGGCACTACCTTCGCGAGCGACCACATCTACTACTACAACCGTCCGACCAGCGTTGACGCGCTGCACGGTTACGGCCCGGCACTGCTGGCAGGCGCCGAGATGATCAAGCTGCTTAACAATCCTAAGATCGATATTCAGGTCAAGCTGCGCACCTATCACTACGTGCCGAAAGATGCCGGCGCCACCAACTACAGCCACGAGTAAGGAGAACCCCGACATGCGTATGTATCTGCTACCTCTCGCTGCTGCCGCCACACTGGCCAGCGGCGGTCTGGGCGCCGCCGAACTGGCGCGCATCACCGTCACCCACGACCTGGACCTGGCGCGGCCGTCGGAAACCATCGCCGTGCCGTGGAGCGAGATCAACCGCGCCTTGCCCGGCGCGCTGATTCAGCGCATTGCGGTCAAAGACAGCAAGGGCAATGTCCTGCCCTATCAGGTGAGCAATATCGCGCCGCAGGCCAAGGACCCGAACAATGTCGGCATCGCCTACGGCGAGCTGTACTTCCAGCACAGCTTTGCCAAGGGCGAGAAGCAGGCCAGCTTCACGGTCGAAAAAACCGAGACGGTGTCGCCGCCGTTCGCGCCAAAGACCTTCGCCCGCTACATCCCCGAGCGCCTGGACGACTTCGGCTGGGAAAACGACCGTGTGGCGCACCGTACCTACGGCCCGGCACTGGCCGCGCCGGACACGGCGGGCGCGGGCAAGGAAGTGCTGGTCACGAGCGGCCTGGACATCTGGTTCAAGCGCGTCTCCTACCCGATCGTCGACCGCTGGTACAACAAAGGCCACGACCACTATCACCACGACGAAGGTGAAGGCATGGACATGTACAATGTCGGCAAATCGCGCGGCGCCGGCGGCACTGGCGTGTGGGATGGCAAGCAACTATACGTTGGCCGCAACTACGCCTCATGGAAAGTGCTGGCCAACGGCCCGATCCGCAGCGTATTCGAGCTGAGCTACGACAGCTGGGATGCCGCCGGCGCCAAGGTCAGCGAAGTGAAGCGCTTCACCGTCGACGCCGGCCAGGACTTCGACACCATGGACAGCACCTTCACCTTCAACGGCCCGCAACAGCTGAACGTGGCGGTCGGACTGAACAAAAAACCGGCCGACAAAAAGCAGAACGAGCAGATCGTCGTCGGCCGCGACGGCGTGGCGGTCACGCAATGGGTCACGCAAAACAGCAATGGCGCCTTCGGCACCGCCATCGTGCTGCCAAGCGCGAGCAGCATCACCGAAGACCCGCTGAACGAGCTGATCGTCGCCCCCGTCGAATCCGGCAAGCCGCTACGCTACTACATTGGCGCCGCCTGGGACCGCGCCGGCCACGTCAAGAACGCTGCCGAATGGCAGGAGAAAGTGAAGCTGATGGCCGCCCGCGCCACCCACCCACTGAAAGCCAGCGTCGCCCCATAAAACCTATGGAATGCGCGCCGCCGCCCTAGCAGCGGCATTTTATACGGGGTCAGGTCCCCCATTTCTACACGGGCTCAACCGCTTTGCGGTTGAGCCCGTGTAGAAA
>CAUPXZ010000069.1:0-24325 GCA_963515135.1 uncultured Duganella sp.
TTCGGACATTTCGCGCGCGAAATGTCCGAATGTCGGCACTGACCCCGAAGTTTTTAGGCGGTGCCGCCGACGGTGACGCCGTCGATGCGCAGCGTCGGCTGGCCGACGCCGACCGGCACGCTTTGGCCTTCTTTGCCGCATACGCCTACGCCCGGGTCCAGCTTCATGTCGTTGCCGATCATGGAGACGCGGTTCAGCACTTCCGGACCGTTGCCGATCAGCGTGGCGCCTTTCACCGGGTAGGTGATCTTGCCGTTTTCGATCATGTAGGCCTCGCTGGCCGAGAACACGAACTTGCCGTTGGTGATGTCGACCTGGCCGCCGCCGAAGTTCACCGCGTACAGGCCGTTCTTGACCGACGCCAGGATCTCGCCAGGATCTTTGTCGCCGCCCAGCATATAGGTGTTGGTCATGCGCGGCATCGGCAGGTGCGCGAACGATTCGCGGCGCGCGTTGCCGGTCACCGGCATTTTCATCAGGCGCGCGTTCATGGTGTCCTGGATGTAGCCTTTCAGGATGCCGTCCTCGATCAGCGTGGTGCACTGGGTCGGATTGCCTTCGTCGTCGATGTTCAGCGAGCCGCGACGGTCCGCCAGCGTGCCGTCATCCACCACGGTCACACCCTTGGCCGCCACGCGGTCGCCGATGCGGCCGGCGAAGGTCGACGAACCTTTGCGGTTGAAGTCGCCCTCCAGGCCGTGACCGATCGCTTCATGCAGCAGGATGCCAGGCCAGCCTGGGCCAAGCACCACGGTCATCGGGCCGGCCGGCGCCGGCCGCGCATCCAGGTTCACCAGCGCCGATTTGACGGCGTCGTCCGCATACTGCTCCAGCAGCGCGTCGTCGAAATACGCGTAGTCGTAACGGCCACCGCCGCCCGACGAGCCGATTTCACGGCGGCCGTTCTGCTCGACGATGACGGTCAGCGATACGCGCACCAGCGGCCGGATGTCGGCCGCCAGCACGCCATCGCTGCGCACCACCAGCACCACGTCGTACTCGCCGGCCAGGCTGGCCATCACCTGCACCACGCGCGGATCCTTGGCGCGCGCCATTTTCTCGATGCGCTCCAGCAGCTGCACCTTGGCGGTGGCGTCCAGCGACACCAGCGGGTCGTGCGGCAGGTACAGCGAGCGGCCGCCGACGTGGTTCATCGCGCCAGCCACCTTGATCCTGCCAGCGCCAGCACGGGCGATGGTGCGGGTGGCCGAGGCGGCATCCAGCAGCGCCGCTTCGGAGATTTCGTCCGAGTACGAAAACGCGGTTTTGTCGCCCGACACGGCGCGCACGCCGACGCCTTGGTCGATGGAAAAACTACCGGTCTTGACGATGCCCTCTTCCAGGCTCCAGCCTTCGTTTTTGGTGAATTGGAAATACAGGTCGGCATAGTCGACTTTGTGGGTGAACATGCTGCCCAGCGTTTTCAGCAGCTTGCCTTCGTCCAGCCCGAACGGCGTCAGCAGGATGTCGCGCGCTACGGCCAGGGTGGACAGATTCGGTTCAAATGGCTTCATGATAGTATCTTTGTAAGGGTGAGCTCGTCATTCCCGCGCAGGCGGGAATCCATAATCAGCATGGACTCCCGCCTGCGCGGGAGTGACGCATCGTGTTGGCATTGTAGTGGATATCACATGGTCCGGTGTTTCAACGCCGGCAAGCTGTCGCGCACGCCCTGCATATATTCGAGATCGATTTCGCCGTGCACCACGCCCTCGCCCTCGGCCAGCACCGACTTGACCGAGCCCCATGGATCGATCAGCATGCTGTGGCCCCAGGTGCGGCGGCCGTTCGGATGGATGCCGCCCTGCGCCGCCGCCAGCACATAGCACTGGTTCTCGATGGCGCGCGCGCGCAGCAGGATTTCCCAGTGCGCCATGCCGGTGGTGTAGGTGAAGGCGGCCGGCACCACGATCAGCGACACCGGCCCCATCGCGCGGAACAGTTCCGGGAAGCGCAGGTCGTAGCACACCGACATGCCGACCTTGCCGAACGGCGCCTCGAACACGCCGATATTCTTGCCCGGCACAATGGTCTTCGATTCGTTGTACGACTCGCTGCCCTTGGTGAAACCGAACAGGTGGATCTTGTCGTAGCGGCTGGCGTGCTCGCCGTCCGGGTTGTACACCAGCGTGGTGTTGATGACTTTCTCGGCATCGTCGGAAGCCAGCGGCAAGGTGCCGCCGATCAGCCAGATCTTCAGCTCGCGCGCCAGGCCGGACATGAAGTCCTGGATCGGCCCCTGGCCCAGCGGCTCGGCCACTTTCACCTTGTCGCTGTCGGTCAGGCCCATGATGGCCCAGTATTCCGGCAGCAGCACCAGTCTGGCGCCGCCGTGCGCGGCCTGCGTCACCAGGCGGCGCGCGGTGGCGATGTTTTCATCGACGGTGGGCGAGGAAATCATTTGTATGGCGGCAACGGTATGGTTCATGGCTATCCCTTGATCGGTTCTGGTTTGGTCGCATCGAGCTTGGTCACGACCGGCGCCTTCCAGGGGCCGGTCACCTGCATATGATAAGTCAGCGCCTTCATCACCGGCGCGCTGAGGAATAGCTGCGCCAGGAAACTGCCGAGGCCGATGACCGGATTGACGGCCAGCGCATACACCAGCGGCGCCGTGCCCAGATTCACCTCCGGGATCACCACCACATGCAGGTTGGTGGTTTCATTGGCCATATCGGCGCTGCCGTCCATCAGCACAGTGGCGGCTACGCCATGCATTTTCAAGTTGTCGGTGCGCACGATGCCGCGCTCGATATTCGCGCTGGCGGTGATGCCGTCAAACGCCAGCCCCTCGGAAAAGACGTCGTGGAAGTCCAGCTTGAGCAGGCGCGGCAACGCTTGCAGGCTCAGCACGCCCAGCAGCTTGGCCGCGCCCGGATCCTGCTTGAGGAACTGGCCCTTCTCCACGTTCAGCGTGATCTGGCCGGACAGGCTCGGCAGGTCCAGCGAATACGGCACGCCCTTCCAGGCGATATCGCCCTTCAGCGAGCCCTTGCCGTTCTTCACCGTATCGATAAAGCCGAACCGTTCCAGCAGCTTGCCGGAGTCGTGGATCGCCAGGTTGAAGTTGAGGCTGGTATCGTGCACGCCGCCCTTGCTGACCCACTTGCCGCTGCCATTCAGCTCGCCATCGGCGTTCGCCAGCGACAGCTTGCTGACGCGCCATTCCCGCGCATTCGGCAGTTGCGCGTTATGCGCCTGCAATTCCAGCCGCCCCAGCGGCTTGTTGAACAATTCGAAACGCTCAACCACCACATCCAGCGCCGGGATGGTGGCGGCGGCGCTCTTGCCATCCAGCAGCTCCTGCACCTCATTGGAGGCCGACTCGGGAATCACCAGCGACGACAGGCGCGCCGTCACCTTGCCCAGTCCGGCGCCGGTGGACGGCTCGACCCAGGTCAGATAGCCGTTGGCCTGGGTCGAATCGATGCTGGCCTGCCAGCTGCCTTTCAAATGGGTGGCGCCGAGCACGATGTTTTCCAGCTTGCGGCCGCCGATAATCAGCGCGCTGGACCGGGCGGCGATCGCATCCGGCACCACGTACTGGGTGAAGTCGGCGGCGTCCGCTGCCGGCGCGGCGCCGGACGCCGTCGCGCCCTTGCCGGCGACGGCGTCGCCGAAATCCAGCCAGTTGTCGACATTCAGCTCGCGCATATTGATGTTGAAGGCCAGACCGCTGTCCGGCTCCGGCGCCGGCGCATTGACGCCGATGCCGCCGCGCACCAGTTTCCAGTGCTGCCTGCTCAGCTTCTGGCGCTGGTAGCGCGCCGCCACGCTGCCGCCGAGATTGATGCGTATGTCATCATGCAACAGGCCGGCCGCATCCGGCGTCAGGCCGGCGTTCAGCTGGAAGCGCAGCGGCAGGCTGTCGCTGGCGGCTTTTTGCAGCGGCGCCGGCAGGTCCAACGCCAGTCCGCTCAGGCTGGAGTCGACCACGATCTGCAACTGGTGGTCGCGCGCGGTGATGGTGCCGCTGTAGCGCGCGCCGCCGGAGAAATGATCGGCCAGGCGCTGCATGGCCGGCATCGCATAGGCCTGGCGGAAACCGTCGGCGGTCAGCAGCCCGCCCAGCTTGACGACGATGGCATTATCCTTCTGGCTGCCGCCGGTGATCGACACCGGTCCACCCAGGAACAAGCCGGACAGCTGGTTCAGGTTGACGCCGCGCTCGTTGAATTCGATCTTGCCCTGCGCCGATTGCACCACCGGCAAATCGTTCAGCAGCGTGATGTCGTTGTTGGCCAGGGTCAGCGTGCCGTTGACCTTGGTGTCCAGCGCATGCGCCAGCGGAATGCGCAAGCTCAGCGCCAGCTTGGCGTTGCCGCTGGCCTGGGTTTCGTCGGTGAAGTGCGAGATCCAGCCCAATACCGGGCTGATCGCCACATACTTGAGGAATTCCTGCATCGGCCCGGCCGCGTTGCCGTCGATTTCCAGCATCGAATCGTGGATGCTCAAGTCGGGGATCACCGCTTTCACATTGCTCAGCGCCACGCCGGCGGTGGTGGCGGTGTCGCCGCGGATTTCCATGCGCGCGCGTTCGAACACGAAGCTGCCCTTGATGTGCTCGGCCTGCGGCCACAGCGGCAGCGGCTTGCCGTCCTTGCCGATTTCCTTGCCGTCGTGCAGATAATAGCCCGGCTCGTAATTCAGCTTGGCATCGTTGAGCCTGCCGGCCACGCGGAACTCGCCGTGCGCCTTGTGCTCGCCATGGAAGGGGAAATGCGCCAGGTCGCCGCGCAGGCGGATCGTCACGTCGCTGGCGGTGCCGCCTTCCAGCGCGCCGGTCAGCCAGTGGGTGATGTCGTGCGGAGTCTGCATCGGCAGGTAGCGGCCGATACGATTGATCTGGAAGCCGGTCAGCGTGCCGCTCAGGTCGGCCTTGCCGGGGCCTTTGCCAGCCAGCGACAGCAGGTGCGAACCTTGCAGCGTGCCCTGCAATCCTTGCTGCTCGAAGTCCATGCTGTCGATCTGCAACAGCAGATTGTTGTCCGCCTCAAACGACCAGCGCGCCTTCAGATTCAAATGATCGAACGGCATCGACGCTTCGGCGAAATAATCCGGCATCTGCAACACCAGTTGCTGCGAGTTCAGGCTGAAGCTGCCGCCCTTTTCGCTGGCGTCGATCGCCCCGCTGAGATTGTCGAAACCGGGAATCGCAGGCATGCCGGCGATGGCCGGCGTCTTGCCGGACTTCGGTTGCGGCAGGCGCGGCGGCTGTGGTTTCAGGCCCAGTCCCACCAGCTCGCCCTTGACGCGATACGTCTGCAAGGCCGGGAACGTGCCCTGCCATTCAGCATGGAAATTCTGCAGCAGGCCGCGCGGTGCGAAACCGGCCACCATCTTGTGCTGCTGCTCGGACAACGGCAGGCGCTCGGCCAGGCCGGCCAGTGTTTGCAGGTCCAGCTGGCGCGCGCGCACTTCGACTTTTTCCGGCTTGGCGCCGGCCGCCGCCACATAGGTTTCCGACAGCGAGGTCGGCGCCATCACCAGTCCGTCGCGCGTGGTCAGCGTCAGGTCGCGCAGTTCCAGCGTGTGGCCCAGCGCGCCGAAGCGCGGCGTGGTCGCGCCCATGCGCGCCAGCGGCGGGCGGATATCTTCGTGCATGGCGATGCGGCCGCTCAGTTGCTGCAAGTCCAGCAGCGGCAATTCCTTGCCCAGCACGGCGGTGACATCGCTCAGGCCGACGTCGGCGGTGAAGCCGGTCAGGCGCGACTGGTCGAGGCCGACCCAGGCGCGCAGCGAGCCGCTGCCCTTGCTCAGTTCAAACGGATAGTCGATCCAGGGTTTCCAGGCCAGCAGATCGGCGCGGCGCAGGTCGGCATACAGCTCGCCCTTCCACATCGACACATTGGAAACGCGCGCGCCGAACGCCGGATGGGTGAAGTCGGCGCGCACATCCAGCGGCGCGGCCAGCGCGGCCGGCGGCGTCGCGCGCAGCGAGAATTCATGGTGCAGCCAGTTGTTGCGCAGCGCCAGCGTCAGTTTATCCAGCGCCAGCGGCGGCGCGGCGCGCGTGCGGTCGGTCCATTGCAGCCGGCCCTCGTGGATGACGATCAGGCGCTGGGTCAGCAGCCAGTCCAGGCCTTTGCCGTCGCTCGGCTGCTTGGGATCGATAAACACGCCGGCCACGTACAGCTTGCCGTCCCGGTCGCGCAGGATGTTCAGGTCGGGCCGGTGCAGTTCCAGCGCATGGAAGCGCACCGTGCCGGTCACCGCCGTCCACCACGACAGCGTGGCCGAGACACTCGGCAAGGTCAGCGCCGGCCGGCCCTGCTGGTCGTGCAGCACCACGTCGCCAAGGAACAGATTGGGACGGTAGCCGTTCCATGAGGCGTACACGCGGGAAATGGTGACCGGGTTGCCGACCGCGCGGCTGGCGGCGCGTTCGATATCGTCGCGGTAATGGTCGATATTCGGCAGCACCACATAGCGCAGCGTCAGGAACAGGATGGTGAAGGCGAAATACAGCAGCAGCGCCAGCTTCAAGGTGAAGCCCAGCACATGGTGGGTAGCCTGGTTGCAGAACCGATAGGCGGCACGAAGCCGATGCCAGCGCGCGGCCAACGGGCCTTCGCCTGTCACGGTCTCCTCTTCTGGTTTTTGCATTAATACGCTAATAAATCAGGCCATGCGTCAAATAAATAGCTACACTCGGTTTTTGGAGCAATTCTACCTTATCCCTCTATGAGTTCACCGTCCGTATCCCCGTTTGATTCCCGCTTCTACCAGCGCTGGCTCGCGGCCGCACCCGACCGTGCCGCCAAGGCTGATGAATTGTCGCAATTATCGCTTGCCGGGATCGACCTGAAAGAATATTTACAAAAAGAAGCAGGTGGTAATCTGCCCTTGCCGCGCGCCATGCGCCGCCTGCGCAATCTGCTGGTCTGCACGCTGATCCGGCGCGACCTGGAGGGCAAGGCCAACCTGGCGGAAGTGGTGGAGACCATGACACGCTTCGCCGATTTTGCAATTCAACAACACATGACCGAGCTGTACGCCGACATGGTGGCGCTGCACGGCCAGCCGGTCGGCCACGATTCCGGCCAGCCGCAGGAAATGATGGTGCTGGCCATGGGCAAGCAAGGGGGCGGCGAACTCAATGTGTCATCCGACATCGACCTGATTTTCGTCTACCCCGAGGATGGCGACACCGCCGCCGGGCCGGGCCAGCGCAGCCTGTCCAACCATGAATTCTTCATCCGCCTGGGCAAGAAGCTGATCGCCGCTTTGGCGGAAATCACCGAAGATGGCTACACGTTCCGCGTCGATATGGCCTTAAGGCCGAACGGCAACTCAGGTCCGCTGGCGGCCAGCCTGGGCATGGTGGAAAACTACCTGATCGTGCAGGGCCGCGAGTGGGAGCGCTACGCCTGGGTAAAGGCGCGCGCCGTCACGGGGCGCGCCGAGGATATCGCCGCGCTGGAAGCGATTGTGCGGCCGTTCTGTTTCCGCCGCTACCTGGACTTTGGCGTCATTGACGCCATCCGCAATATGCACGCGCAAATCCGCGCCGAGGTCAACCGCCAGGAACGGCTGCACCCGGACCGCAGCAATAACGTCAAGCTGGGCCGTGGGGGCATTCGCGAAATCGAGTTCCTGGCGCAGGTATTCCAGTTGATACGGGGCGGCCGCGACGCCGCCCTGCGCGACCGCTCAACCCGTACCACCTTGCGCATCATCGCCGAAAAAGGCCTGCTAAGCCACGCCATCGTCTATCAACTGCTGGCTTCCTACACTTTTCTGCGCAACCTGGAGCACCGTCTGCAGTATTTGGACGATGCCCAGACCCACACCCTGCCGGCCAATGACGAGGATCGCCAGACCGTGGCCGAAATGATGGGCCTGGCCGACGTGGCCACCCTGCTGACGCAGCTGGACGCGCATCGCCAGTTCGTCGCCGGCCAGTTTGACGAAATGTTCTCCGACAAGACCGAAACCAGCGAAAACGATATCGAACTGCAATCGAGCAATGAATGCGCCGATCCGGACAACCGCGAAGCCATGGTCGCCCGCTTCACCGCGCTGGGCTTCGAAGAACCGGAAGAAGCCACCAAGCGCCTGATCGCCACCTGGCAGGCGCCGCGCCTGCAATCGCTGCCGGAAGCCAGCCGCAACCGCCTGCAGGGGCTGATCAACACCGCGTTGCCGCTGATTATTCAGGCATCGCAGGAATCCAGCGGCGGCAAGCAGATGGCCACGCTGGGCCGACTGCTGGATTTCCTGGAAGCCATCGCCCGCCGCTCGGCCTATTTGTCGCTGCTGACCGAATACCCGCACACGCTGGCACGGGTGATCCGCATGGTGCACGCCAGCGGCTGGGCCGCCAAATTCCTCAGCCAGCACCCGATCCTGCTGGATGAGCTGCTGGACGACCGCGTACGCACCGCCGTGTTCGATCCGGCGGCGCTGGCCACCGATATCGACCAGCAACTGGGCGCCTATCCGGGCGACACCGAGCGCCAGATGGACGTGCTGCGCGAAATCCACCACGCCCAGCTGTTCCACCTGCTGGCGCAGGACCTGGCCGGCGACCTGACGGTGGAAAAACTGGCCGATTATCTGTCGGCGCTGGCCGACACCATCGTCGCCGCCACCATCAGGGCGGCCTGGCAGACGGTGGCCACGCGCCACCGCGAGGTGCCGCTGTTCACCGTCATCGCCTACGGCAAGCTGGGGGGCAAGGAACTGGGCTATGTGTCCGACCTGGATGTGATCTTCCTGTACGACGACCCGGACCAGGAAGCGCCGGCCCAGTATGCCAAGCTGGCGCAGCGCTTCATCACCTGGATGACCTCGCACACCTCGGCCGGCATCCTGTTCGACATTGACACCGCGCTGCGGCCGGACGGCGCCAGCGGCATGCTGGTGTCGAGCGTGACGGCATTTGAAAAATATCAGAGCAACGCGGCCTGGGTCTGGGAGCACCAGGCGCTGACCCGCGCCCGCTACTGCGCCGGCGATGTCGCCATCGGCCAGCGTTTCGAGCAGGTCCGCGACGCGGTGCTGCGCAAGGAACGCCCGGCCGACGGCCCGCTGAAACAGGAGGTAATTGCCATGCGGAAACGCATGGTCGATGCCAAGCCCAACAACAGCGCGCTGTTCGACCTCAAGCAAGATCCGGGCGGCATGATCGACATCGAGTTCATCGTGCAATACCTGGTGTTGCAGCACGCCCATACCTACCCACAGCTGACTGCCAATTTTGGCAACATTGCGTTGTTGCGCATTTGCGCCGAGCTGGGCCTGATCGACGCCGGCCTGGCCGCCAGCGTGGCGGACGCCTACCGCAAGTATCGCAAGCTGCAACACCAGTTGCGCTTGCAGGGCCAGGACCTGGCGCGCATAGCGCCCGAACTGGTGGCCGAACAGGCAATCCAGGTACGCGCGCTGTGGGATAGCCTATTTAAAGACGGTGTTGTCATTCAGAAACAAATATAGCGCTACGACACCTGCCTGGGCTAATATGTCTGACCATAATAAAAGCGTAGTGGGTGATTAACTTGGAGGACTCGCATGAAGGCATTATTCGCAGCAACTGTTCTCAGCCTGGCAGTATGTGGGGTTTCATCGGCGGCGCAAAAAGGCAGCAAGGAAGAGGCCGTGGCCATGGTGAAAAGAGCGGTCGCCCTGGTTAAAGCCGAAGGCAAAACCAAAGCCTTTGCAGCTTTTTCCGATCCGGAAAATACCATGTTTCATGACCGTGATTTATATATTTACGTTTATGATTTTAATGGCGTAGCCCTAGCCCACGGAAACAATCCTAAAATGGTGGGGAAATCTTTAATTATTAAAGATAATGAAGGCAAGCTGATGATTAAGGAAATGATTGCTATTGCCAAAAGCAAGGGCAGCGGCTGGGTCGATTTTAAATGGCCAAATCCGGTCACCAAAACGGTCGAATCCAAATCGGGTTACATCGAAAGAGTAGACGACTTCCTGATCGGGTCAGGCGTCTACCAATAAGCTTGCGCCTTCTTGCCACACAGCCGGGCTGGTCCCGGCTTTTTTACGTCTATCCTGCGGATAACATGCCAAAAATTGGCATGAACACACCAAAAACCGGTCTGATCTGCCGTATTCATATCCTGGATGGTTGTTGTATTTCTATCGTGCGCACCGAACAAACTTTATTTGCTACCTATACTGGCCTGCAGCACCACCGCTATTAAATAGTCACGAGGGAGGCTGCATGAACAAATTCGCCTTGAAAGCCGGCGTGATTGCCGTCGGTTTAACGCTGGGCTCGTCACATGCCCAGGAAGCGCCCATAGAAAAAGTAATTATCACCGGCTCCAATATCAAACGAATTGATGTAGAGACCGCCACCCCGGTGCAGATATTGCGCCGCGAGGAAATAAGCCGCCTCGGCGTCAACTCTGTGCGGGATATTATCGACACCCTGACCTCTTCCGACAGCAGCGCCTTATCCGATATTGGCGGTTCGAATTCGTTTGCCAGCGGCGCTTCATCGGCATCGCTGCGCAATTTGGGGAAACAATCGACGCTGATATTATTAAATTCGCGCCGCGTTGCGCCTTATGCGCTGGCCGACTATAACGAAGTATTTACCAATCTCGACTCGCTGCCCCTGGACGCCATCGAACGGGTAGAGATATTACGCAACGGCGGCTCGGCGATTTACGGTTCCGACGCCGTTGCCGGCGTAATTAACATCATCACCCGCAGCGATTTCCAGGGAGTCCAGGCACGCGCTAATTACCAGCAGTCGCTGAAGAACCAACAGTTCAAAACCAGCACCGCCAGCATCACCGGCGGCTTCGGCGATAACAGCAAGGATGGCTACAACGTGCTGGCCAACATCGAGGTATTCAAGCGCGACAGCGTCATCTGGCGCGGTGTGGTGGATGACATCAACCCCGCCTACGGCGACAAGTTCTCGGCGGTGGCGCCGGGCAGCGGCGCCATGTTCGGCAATCGCGGCGCGCCATCGACCTTTTCCTACCCCGGCAACCTGATTGGCCAAGGGCCGATTGCCGGCTGCGCCACGCTGAACGCCGCCGGCCTGTGCGTCTACGATCGCTTCGCCCGCTTCGAGGCGGTGCCCAAGGCCGAGCGCGTCAACGCCCTGCTGTCCGGCAAGCTCAAGCTGGGCAATGACACCGAAGCGTATGCGGAAATGCTGTATTCCAAGACCAAAACCAATTACATCTCGGCCGCCGGCACCTATGGCTCGACCAATCCGGACACCATCTGGGGCGATCCGTCCACCGGTTCCGGCAAGCTGTTCGGCTACCGCTTCCTGTCGCCGGCCTCGCCGCTGAACAACACCGGCGAGCCGCTGGAACTGCGTTACCGCTTTGTCGATGCGCCGCAGGGCAACCCCAACGACAGCGATCAGTACCGCGTGCTGGCAGGTCTGCGCGGCACGCTGGCCGGCAAATGGGACTGGGATTCGGCGCTGGGTGTGATGGGCAGCAAGACCAAGTCGCGCAACAACGGAGCGCTGAGCGACAGCGGCTTCAAGGCGGTGGTCGGCGATTACACCCGGATGCTGGCCGGCGATCCCGGCTGCGAGGCCAGCTTCCCCGGCTACTGCGAATACACGGCGGCCGATCCGAACTTCTTCAACGGTCTGTACAAGCTGGGTCAGCAGAATTCGCCGGAAGTGCTGCGCCAGTTGTTTCCGGAACAGGGCTACGATGGCAAGATCACCCAATATTTCATCGATGGCAAAATCAGCGGCGAAGTCGGCAAGATCGGCGAACGCGCCATCGCGCTGGCGGTCGGCGGCGAGATCCGTCACGAGAAGTTCAACATCACGCCGACCGCCAACCTGGCCACCGGCGACATCGTCGGCTATGGCGCCGCCAGCGCCGATGCCAGCCGCACCACCGAGGCGGTGTTTGCCGAAGTCAATCTGCCGGTCACCGACCAGCTGGAGTTGGTGGGCGCCGCCCGCGTTGATAAATTCCCCGGCTTCAAGGCACATGCCTCGCCGAAAGTGGCGGCGCGCTGGGAGGTGACGCCTGCCTTCATGCTGCGCGGCACCTATGAAGGCGGCTTCCGCGCCCCCAACCTGACCGAAAGCGCCCAGTCGAGCAAGTTTGCCTTCGATAACGGCGTCACCGATCCGAAGCGCTGCAACCAGGCGCGCGCACTGTCCAGGGATTTGCGCACCAGCGCCAACGCCCTGCCCGATAGCGATCCCAACCAGGCGCTGCTGCTGGCGCGCGCCGACATCGTCGAACAGAACGAATGCGCGGCCGGCGTTGCCAGCATCGTGCGCAACAATCCGGGCCTGAAACCGGAAACCACGCGCAGCGCCACCGTCGGCTTCGTTGTGGAACCCGTCAAGGGCAGCAATGTCTCGCTGGATTACTGGCACATCGAGCGCAAGGATGAAATCGGCCTGAAAAGCACCGACGACCTGCTGGCCTCGGAGGCGGACCAGCTGCCGGGCGTGATTATCCGTGGCGCGCTGGCGTCGGACAAGACCTTCAGCCCCGCCGAGCGCGCGCAGTACGGCGTCACCGCCGGGCCGTTGCAATCGACCTCGGGCCGTTTCGAGAATGTGTCGCGCACCAAGACCAGCGGCGTCGACCTGAGCGCCAACACCCGCTTCGACACCCGCATCGGCCGCCTCGATCTGGGCCTGAACGCCACGCGCCTGCTACAGCTTAAAAACTTCAGCGCGACGCGCAACGACTACGGCGATAACCTGGCCGGCCGCTATACCTACCCCAAAACCGTGGCCAACCTGACCTCGACCTTGCGCACCGGGGCCTTCACCAACGGCTTGCGGCTGGTGTATCAAAGCAAGACTTCGCTGCAAGGCGATTTCTTCGACGAGGTTTATACCGATCAGGGGTGTGTCGATCTGGAATGGCGTTCCAGCGAATGCCAGGTCAAGGCCTATGGGCGGCTGGATTACAACTTCAGCTACAGCGGCATCCAGGATTTGACGTTGTCGCTGTACGTACGCAACATCACCAATCGCCGGCCACCGCTGGATTTGCGTGAATTCTCGGAGCAAGGCGGGGTGATTCCGCAAAACATCGCCGACGTTCAGGGGCGTTCGGTGCGGTTGACTGCGGAATACCGCTTCCGCTAATACAAAAGGCCACCGCGAGGTGGCCTTCTTCATGAAGCGGCGAAAGATTACTTCGCGTTCATCAGTGCGACGGTGGTGTCCAGCATGCGGTTCGAGAAGCCCCACTCGTTGTCATACCACGACGAGACTTTCACCAGACGGCCCGACACTTTGGTCAGGGTCGAATCGAAGTTCGACGATGCCGGGTTGTGGTTGAAGTCGATCGATACCAGTGGTTCGGTCTGGTAGGTCAGCACTTCTTTCAGCGCGCCTTCGGCAGCGGCTTTCATCAGCGCGTTGACTTCTTCCACGGTGGTGTCGCGCTTGGCGATGAACGACAGGTCAACCAGCGACACGTTGATGGTCGGTACGCGGATCGCGAAACCGTCCAGCTTGCCATTCAGCTCAGGCAGCACCAGGCCGACCGCAGCGGCAGCGCCGGTCTTGGTCGGGATCATGCTCATGGTGGCCGAACGGGCGCGGCGCAGGTCTTCGTGCATCACGTCAGACAGTACCTGGTCGTTGGTGTAAGCGTGCACGGTGGTCATCAGGCCGGTTTCCACGCCGATGGCGTCGTTCAGCGGCTTGACCAGCGGCGCCAGGCAGTTGGTGGTGCACGATGCGTTCGAGATCACGGTGTCCGACGCTTTCAGCACTTGCTGGTTGACGCCGTAGACGATGGTGGCATCGACATCCTTGCCGCCCGGTGCCGAGATGATGACTTTCTTGGCGCCGCCCTTCAGGTGGGCCGAAGCTTTTTCCTTGGTGGTGAAGAAGCCGGTGCACTCCAGCACCACGTCCACGCCCAGGTCGCCCCATGGGATTTCAGCCGGGTTGCGCTGCGCGAACACGCGGATCACGTCGCCGTTGACGATCATATTGTCGCCGTCTACTTCCACGGTGCCAGGGAACTTGCCGTGCGCGGTGTCGTAGCGGGTCAGGTGGGCGTTCGACTTGGCGTCGCCCAGGTCATTGATCGCCACGATCTGGATGTCTTGCTTTTTGCCGCCTTCGTAGAAAGCACGCAGTACATTACGGCCGATGCGGCCATAGCCATTGATTGCTACTTTGATCGTCATACTTTGCTCCTGATTAAAAATATTGTTAATGCAACCAGCAATTATAGATTAAGCAATGACAGCTTTGACTTTCGCGACGACGTTTTCGACGGTGAAGCCGAAATGCTTGAACAGCACGCCCGCCGGAGCCGACTCGCCGAAGGTATCGATACCGACCACGGCGCCTTCCAGACCAACATATTTGTACCAGAAATCGGTGACGCCGGCTTCGATCGCCACGCGCGGCACGCCCTTGGTCAGCACCGCAGCCTTGTAGCCAGCGTCCTGACGGTCGAACACGTCGGTCGACGGCATCGACACCACACGCGCGACGATGCCTTCGGCAGCCAGCGCCGAGGCGGCGGCTTGCGCCAGTTCGATTTCCGAACCGGTGGCGATCAGCGTGACTTTGGCGTCGGCCGCTTCTTTCAGTACATAGCCGCCGCGTGCGATATCGGCGATCTGCGCGTCGCTGCGCTCCTGGTACGGCAGGTTCTGACGCGAGAAGATCAGCGTCGACGGGCCATCCTTGCGCTTGACCGCCGCGCCCCACGCCACCATCGATTCGGTGGTGTCGCATGGACGCCAGTTGTCCAGGTTAGGGATCAGGCGCAGCGACGATACGTGCTCGACCGACTGGTGGGTCGGGCCGTCTTCGCCCAGGCCGATCGAATCGTGGGTGAACACGAAGATCGAACGCTGTTTCATCAGCGCCGCCATGCGCAGCGCGTTGCGGCTGTAGTCGGCGAAGGTCAGGAAGGTGGCGCCGAACGGGATGTAACCGCCGTGCAGGGCGACGCCGTTCATGATCGCCGACATGCCGAATTCACGCACGCCGTAGTTGATGTGGTTGCCTGGCTGGCCGGAACGCACTGGGGTGATTTCCTTCCAGTTGGTCAGGTTGGAGCCGGTCAGGTCGGCCGAGCCGCCCAGGAATTCCGGCAGCACCGGGGCCAGCGCCTGGATCGCGTTCTGGCTGGCCTTGCGGGTGGCGATGTTTTCTTTCTTCTCGACGGTCGCGGCAATGCCTGCAGCCAGCGCGGCGTCGAAGTTGCCTGGCAGTTCGCCAGCCATGCGGCGCGACAGTTCTGCGGCTTCTTGCGGGTATTTAGCGGTGTATTCGGCGAACTTGGCGCTCCAGTCGGCTTCCAGCGTGGCGCCGGCCGATTTGAAATCCCAGGCCGAGTAGACGTCGGCCGGCACCTCGAACGGCGCGGCGCTCCAGCCGATGTACTCGCGCACGGCAGCGACTTCCTTGTCGCCCAGCGCGGCGCCGTGCACCTTGTCGCCGCCCTGCAGGTTAGGCGAGCCCTTGCCGATCACGGTCTTGCAGCAGATCAGGGTTGGCTTGTCGGCTTGCTTGGCGGCTGCGATGGCGGCTTCGACGGCGTTGACATCGTGGCCGTCGACCGCGCGGATCACGTTCCAGCCGTAGGCTTCGAAACGGGCCGGGGTGTCGTCGGTGAACCAGCCTTCGACTTTACCGTCGATCGAGATGCCGTTGTCGTCGTACAGGGCGATCAGTTTTTTCAGGCCCAGCGTGCCGGCCAGCGCGCAGGCTTCGTGCGAGATGCCTTCCATCAGGCAGCCGTCGCCGACGAAAGCGTAGGTGTAGTGATCGACCACGTCCAGGCCCGGCTTGTTGAATTCGCTTGCCAGCAGCCATTCAGCCAGCGCCATGCCGACCGCGTTAGCGATACCCTGGCCCAGCGGGCCGGTAGTGGTTTCCACGCCCGGGGTGTAACCCACTTCCGGGTGGCCCGGGGTCTTCGAGTGCATCTGACGGAACGATTTGATGTCGTCCATGGTCACAGCGTAGCCGCTCAGGTGCAGCAGCGCGTAGTGCAGCATCGAGCCGTGGCCGTTCGACAACAGGAAGCGGTCGCGGTTCACCCAGCCCGGATTGGCCGGGTTGTGGCGATAATGGCCACTCCACAGCGCAACGGCGATCTCGGCCATGCCCATCGGCATGCCTGGGTGGCCGGAATTGGCCTTCTGGACGGCGTCCATGGCCAGCGCGCGGATCGCGTTAGCCTTTTGTGGGTGTGGGAGCGTAGAAGTCATCGTAGATATCACGGAAGGTTGGAAACTGTGAGCAAGGGCGGCGCTTGCAGAGCCCATTATTTTACCAGACGATGACAGCCACCATTTAAAATTGCGGTTCCAACTTGACCGGACTCACGTATGCCCCGCTTTTTCTGCCCCCAGCCGCTGGCCGTCGGCCAACTGATCCAACTGCCGGATACGGTCGCCCACCATATACAAGTGTTGCGCCTGGCGCAGGGCGACCTGATCACGCTGTTTAATGGCGACGGCGGCGAATACACCGCCTCCCTGACGGACATGGCGCGCCGCAGCGCCACCGCCGAGATCAAGGCGCACACCGCGCGCGAGGTCGAGCTGCCGTTTGCCGTGACGCTGGCCCAGGCACTGCCGGAAGGCAGCAAGATGGACTGGATCATCGAAAAGGCGGTGGAACTGGGCGTCTCCGGCTTCCAGCCGCTGGCGGCGCAGCGCTGCGTGGTCAGACTGTCGGCCGAGCGGGCGGAAAAGAAGCTGGAGCACTGGCGCGGCATCGTCGTCGCCGCCGCCGAGCAGAGCGGCCGCAACCGGCTGGCGGCGGTGGCCGCGCCGCAAGACTATAAACAGTGGATCACCCAGCAGGACCTGCACCGCCGCATCATCCTGACGCCGCGCGCCGGACAGTCGCTGGCCGATTGGGCGCGCCACCAGCCGCCGCAGGCGGTGACGCTGGTGATCGGCCCCGAAGGCGGCCTCAGCGAAACCGAGGAAAACGACGCCATCCGCCACGGCGCCCTGCCGCTGGCGATGGGGCCGCGCATCCTGCGCACCGAGACCGCCGGCCTGTCGGCGCTGGCCATGCTTGCCGCATTTTGGGGCGGCGTGTAACGAAATGTAGCACGGATGTAACAAAATGATGCATTGTATCGCGCATTAACCTGGTTTTACGCTTGCATGGATTTTGCAATGAAATCCGCAGGGCTATAATTTTTTTCATAGCCACGCGCGGCTTTCCGCTCCATACAACACTGTCAGGAATGAACGATCAGATGCAAGATACTCGCGCGGCACAGCCGGAGATTGCCATGCTGGAGGCGACCGCCGTCCAGGCCAGTCAGGCCGGCAAGGAAGAAGAAGCAGCGCGCATCTGGGCGCGCATCCTGGAACTCGCCCCGCAACACCTGCAAGCCCTGAATTCGCTGGGCAAGCGCGCGTTCCGCTACGGCGACCACGCCACCGCCCGCCTCGCCTTCGAGCGCCTGGTGCGGGCCGACCAGGACAATCCGCAAAGCTGGGTCAGCCTGGCGCTGGCCTGCCAGGCCTTGAAGGACGAGGCGGCCGAGGAGACCGCCATCCACAACGCGCTGGTGGCCGATCCGTGGCATATGGTGGCGCTGATACTGCGCGCCAACCTGCTGGAACGCCAGGGCAAGACCCACCAGTCGGCCACGGTGTACGGCTCGGTGGCCCAGGTCGCGCCGCCGCTGGAGCGGCTGGAGCCGGGCATGCGCGGCGCCGTCGAACACGCCAAAAAATACGTGGCCGATTACCAGAACGGCTTCGGCCGTTTCCTCGACCAGTTCCTGGAGCAGCAATACCAGCAGCATGCCGGCGAAAACCTGCAACGCTTCCGCGAATCGATCGACCTGATGGTGGGCCGCAAGCGCCGCTACGACTCGGAATCGATGATGTACCATTATCCGGGCCTGCTGCCGCAACCGTTTTTCCCGCGCGAGGATTTTCCGTGGCTGGACGCGATCGAGGCCGGCACCGACGCCATCCGCGACGAATTCCTGCAACTGCTGGCGCGCGAGCAGGACTTCGTGCCCTACCTGAGCTATCCGGACGATGTGCCGCACAACCAGTTCGCCGAGCTGAACAACTCGCCGCGCTGGAGCGCCTGCCATTTGATCCGGGACGGCCAGCGCGTGCCCGCCAACGCCGACCAGTGCCCGCAGACCATGGCCCTGCTGGCCGGCGCGCCGCAACCGGACCAGCCGGGCCGCACCCCCAGCGCCATGTTTTCGCTGCTTAAGCCCAGGACCCGCATCCCGGCCCACGTCGGTGTCAGCAATGTCCGCCTGGTCACCCACCTGCCGCTGATTGTGCCGCCCGGCTGCGGCTTCCGCGTCGCCGACGACACCCGTCAGTGGGTGCCGGGCAAGGCCTGGGTGTTCGACGACACCATTCAGCATGAAGCGTGGAACGACAGCGAGCAGCTGCGCGTGGTGCTGATCTTCGACATCTGGCACCCGCATCTGTCGCCGGCCGAGCGCGACATGATCGCCGCGCTGACGCGCGGCATCAACAGCTTCCGCCAGCAGGAAGGCGGCTTCGACCTGTAAGCCCCGGACTGCGGCAGGCCGCAGTCCCGCTGCGCCACTGTCCGGCGCATAAAAAAAACGGCGAACCCGAAGGTTCGCCGTTTTTGCTGATACGCCTGAGCTTAGAAGCGGGCGGTCAGGTTCAGGAACAGCTTGCGGCCCAGCGCGTCGTACATCGACGGGAAGGTGTTGCCGTTACCCGAGCCGGTGCCGTACAGCGAGGTCAGCGGAGGATCTTTGTCGAACAGGTTGTTGATGCCTGCCGAGATCGAGATCTTCTTGGTGATGTTGTAGCTGCCGGCCAGGTCGATGTAGCTCATTGCTGGCAGACGCTTGTCCGAAGCAACCGAGCTGGTCGCGCCGTCTTCCAGATCCACCGCCTTGAAGTAACGCCAGGTCAGCGCGACGTCGGCGTTCCATGGGGTAGCCCAGTTCAGACGCAGCTTGTGACGCCATTCAGGACGTGGCTGGCCGCAATCGCCGGCGCCGTTGTACTTGCCGACGCAGTCGTAGCCTGGCTCGCCTGGCAGCTCTTCCACTTCAAACTTCTTCAGCCAGGTGCCGTTGCCGACCAGGCCGAAGCGGCCGTAGGCGCCTGCCTTGAAGTCGTAGCTGAAGCCCAGGTCGATGCCCGAGGTGCGCATCTTACCGATGTTGACGTTGGTGCCAACGATGGTGGCTTCCGGCAGCAGCCACAGGGTGCCCAGACGGTCACGGGTGATCTGCGAGCAGTACAGCGGGTTGCCGCTGTCCAGGCATTTCTCCAGCGTGGTGGTCGGGTTGACGTTGCTGATGGTGTCATCGATCTTGATGTCGAAGTAGTCGACGGTCACCGCCAGGTTGCGCATCGGGGTCAGCACCAGGCCCACGGTGTTCGACTTCGAGGTTTCCGGTTTCAGGTTGATGTTACCACCGGCCAGGTAGTTGTACTGACCGGCTGGGCTGTCCTGAATGTTGCCGTACTGGGCAGCGGTGACGCCGGTGCGGGCGCACTCTGCCAGCGAACGCGACGGCGAAGCGCCTGCGCATGGATCTTCGTCGTTGTCGTACAGGTTGTTACCGGCTGGCGAGTACAGTTCGTTGATGTTAGGCGCACGGACCGCTTTCTGGTGCGAAGCACGGACCATCAGTTCCGAGACCGGTTGCCATTGCAGGCCGACACCGTAGGTGTTGGCATTGACGCCGGTGTCGATGTCGGTGTGACGGAACGACACGTTGGTGCTCAGCTGTTTGGCGAATGGCTTGTCTTCCAGCAGCGGGATGCGGATCTCGCCGAAGAAGTCCTTGACCACGTAGCGGCCTTTGACCGGCACCACAGGACCGCCAGCGCCGTCCAGGTCGAAGTTGGCCGACGGACCGTCCGGGTTCAGCTCCAGGCCTTCGACACGGCGCTCTACGCCGAACGACACGCCGATGCCCTGGGTGGTGGTTGGCAGCTTGATGCCGTATTCGCCCAGGTCGGCGGCGATGGTGCCGCTCTGGATTTGCTGTTCGGTGTGACCGAACTGCTGGCCAGGGATCTGGATGTAAGCCAGTTGCTCAGCGGTCACGCCGCCGACTTGCCATGGGTTGTACGGTACGCAGCTCGGATCCGAACCATCGACCACCGAACGGCAGGTAGCCACGCCGCCGACGTTGACCACGTCCAGCGCCTTGGTGCCGCGTTCCTTCGAGAAGTAGTTATTCGAGCTGCCCGAATAGCGCACCTTCGAGGTTTGCGCGTACAGGTCATAGCTCCACTTGCCGATCTCGCCCTTGACGCCGAACAGCATGCGGTACGAGGTGTTGTTGAACAGTGCCACGCGGCCGCCGCCTTCAACGTTACGACGCTGGATCACCACGTCGGTCTGGCTGTCGTAGCTGTTGGTCAGGCCCAGCGCGTTGCGCCATGCGTCGCCCAGCAGCGGGTTGTCGCCGTGCACGGTGTAGATGTTGCCGAAGATGCCGCCCGGCGCGATCTGCGCGTCGGTGGTGCTGTCGTGGAAAGCGAAATCGCTGTAGACGCGCATCTTGTCGGTGACGTCGTAGCGGGCCGAAGCGGCTACGCCATAACGTTCGTCAGGACGCTGCAGGTGGTTGATCGGGCCGAAGTTGTAGACGTCGGTGGCGGCGTTGTACGCACGCGGCGCGCCGGTGGTGGCGGTCCAGATCTTGTTGTCGGCGGTATTGACGATACGGCCGGTGGCATTGGTGCCCGAGCCGCCGCAAGCGTATTTGCCGCCGCCGTCTGCCAGCGAGCAGGCGGTGAAGTCGCGCTCGGATTGCAGCAGGGCGTCGTCTTTTTTGTAGCTGAAGAACACCGTGGCGTTACCTTTGCCGCCGTCGAAGTTACCGCCGATCAGCAGGCTGGCGTCTTTCGAGCGGCCGTCGAAGCTCTTGTTGCCAGGACGGTTGAACTGCGCCGGATTGGTCGCCGCGCGCGAGGCTACCAGGTCGCCCACGCCGTGCTCGTTGTTCTGCTGGTGGTTGTAGCCACTGCCGTTCAACTCGATCTGCACGCCTTCGAAGTTGTCGTTCATGATGAAGTTGACCACGCCGGACACCGCATCGGCGCCGTACACGGCGCCGGCGCCGCCGGTCATCACTTCAACGCGCTTGATCAGCGCGGCAGGAATCTGATTCAAGTCGGCTGCGGTCGAGCCTGGCGAGCCGGCTGGCATACGGCGGCCGTTGACCAGCACCAGGGTACGGTTGTCGCCCAGGCCGCGCAGGTCGACCGTGGCGGTGCCGGTGGCGCCGTTGACGACGTTACCCGATTGCGCCGCGAACACCTGCGGCAGGTTGTTCAGCAGGCTCTCGACGTTACGCACGCCATCCACCTTGATGTCCTTCGCACCCAGCGTCACCATAGGGCTGATGCTATCGGTGTTAAGGGTTGGAATGCGCGAACCGGTGACTTCCACCTTCTGCAGCGGCGCTTCGGCCGCCGAGTCCTGCGCGTTGGCAGCATGCATACCCAGCGCGATGCCGCCGACGAACATCACGCGGATCGAGCGAGACAGTACTGTTTCCTTGATCATTATATTCAATTCCCTATGGGTGTGTTTATTAGACGTTAAACCAGCATCATTTGAACGACAGTAAAACGACCTTTTCCTCTTAAATAATTGATTAACTTACTGGATAAAGTAATTCAATCAGAGAAATGCTCTTTCTGGCCTTTGAAAAGTCCGGGAATAAACCGCCAATGAAATATTCCGAATTTTTCTGCTATTCATAAAAACATAGCAGCCGAGCCATTGTCAATAAACCTGAGCGGGCGGCGGACAGCGCGCGGACAGTCGGACACCCGGCCTGTTTTGCTCCGCACCATTTCAGTGCAGAGGGGCAAACCGTGAAACAGCGCATACATTTAGTGACTATTTAACAATGCGCGCAACTGTATCGAATGTACAACACCTCTGCACCAAGGCCGGGAAAAACATTGTCTATCTCGCATCTTTAACACGAATTTACAGGGTTAAAAGTGTGTGAAAAAAACACAAAGACTGGCCTGGCTCAGGCAGACATCGATATTTTCCGGCGTCAAGTATGAACCGCAGAAAATCAATGCCTGCCGGCGATATGCAAAACAAATGGCAGCGGTGGATGACGGCGAAAAACCGCGTGGCGAGGAGGCTTGAGCGGGGTCGCATTTGGCGTATTTGGCAAAATCGCGCCGTGAGTGGGCAAAAGTTGGCGGCGAACCAAAATGGTGCGAGTCGTGTTTTAACAACAAACTCAACCGTTGCGTCTATGAAAATAATTTCTATTGAGAAATTTTTCATTCCAGACAAAGCTGCGGACAGCGCAGGCGCTGACCTCGGTTCCATTCTAAGCGCGCATTGCAGCGATTATAAAAACCACGCTGCGATGAATAGACAACTTAAAATTAATTACTCGGTAGGCGCTAGTTTTTATCTAGGGGATTTAATTACGCGCTTCCCGCAGCCCGCAACCAGCATCGCCAATAATATTGCCGAACGTATTGCCGGCGCGGACCGCGTCGCTCAGCGCGTCAAGTGAATTAAATACAGGAAAATACCGCTTCTCTCATTTTATATTTCATCACATCCGGCTTTGCCGCATTTCAAAAGGCAAGGCGCTCGCGGCGGCAGTCGGCGCGGCGAAAAATGGTAAAATTCCGGCCTCGGCAATTCGCCCCTCATGGCGCCTAAACAGCGTCCTTTCAGGAAACTCATCATGTTGCGACTCAACGAAGTAAAGCTGCCCCTCGACCATGCCGAGCAGGCACTGCCGGCCGCCATCCTGGCGCGCCTGGCCATCCCCGCCGCCGACCTGCGCGGCTACACCGTGTACAAGCGCAGCTACGACGCGCGCAAAAAATCCGCCATCGTGCTGATCTACTCGTTGGACATCGAGGTGGCCGACGAGGCGGCCGTGCTGCAGCGCCTGAAGCACGACGTGCACCTGCTGCCGTCGCCGGACATGGCTTATAAATACGTCGCCGACGGCCAGGCGCTGGCCGCGCATCCGGACTTCCAGCGCCCGGTGGTGATCGGCATCGGCCCGTGCGGCCTGCTGGCGGCGCTGATCCTGGCACAGATGGGCCTGCGCCCGATCATCCTTGAGCGCGGCAAGGTCGTGCGCGAACGCACCGTCGACACCTTCGGCTTCTGGCGCCAGCGCAAGCTCAACCCCGAGTCCAATGTGCAGTTCGGTGAAGGCGGCGCCGGCACCTTCTCCGACGGCAAGCTGTACAGCCAGATCAAAGACCCGAAACACTACGGCCGCAAGGTGCTGACCGAGTTCGTCAAGGCTGGCGCGCCGGAGGAAATCATCTACGTCAGCAAGCCGCACATCGGCACCTTCCGCCTGGTGAAGATGGTCGAATCGATGCGCGAGACGATCGAGGCGCTGGGCGGCGAATACCGCTTCGACAGCAAGGTCACCGACATCGACGTCGAGGAAACGGCGGACGGCCGCCAGATCCGCGGCGTCACATTGGCAAGCGGCGAGCGCATCGCCACCCGCCATGTGGTGCTGGCGATCGGCCACAGCGCGCGCGACACCTTTGAAATGCTGTATCAACGCGGCGTGTACATCGAAGCGAAGCCGTTCTCGATCGGCTTCCGGGTCGAGCACCCGCAGTCGCTGATCGACGCCTGCCGCTTCGGCCCGAACGCCGGCCACCCGATCCTCGGCGCCGCCGACTACAAATTGGTGCACCACGCCTCGAACGGCCGCGCCGTCTACAGCTTCTGCATGTGCCCGGGCGGCACGGTGGTGGCGGCGGCGTCCGAGCCGGGCCGGGTGGTGACCAACGGCATGAGCCAATACTCGCGCAACGAGCGCAACGCCAACAGCGCGATCGTGGTCAGCATCTCGCCGGAAGTCGACTATCCGGGCCACCCGCTGGCCGGCGTCGCCTTCCAGCGCGAGCTGGAAGAAAAAGCCTTCCACCTGGGCGGCGGCAGCTACAACGCGCCTGGCCAGTTGATGGGCGACTTCGTGGCCGGACGCGCCTCGACCGAGTTCGGCGCGGTGGTGCCGTCGTACAAGCCGGGCATCACGCTGACCGACCTGGCGCAGATCCTGCCGGAGTTCGCCGTGACCGCCTTGCGCGAAGCCTTCCCGGCGTTCGACAAGCAGCTCAAGGGCTACTTCAAGCACGACGCCGTGCTGACCGGGCTGGAGACGCGCACCTCGTCGCCGATCCGCATCAAGCGCCGCGACGACACGCTGCAAAGCCTGAACACGCTGGGCCTGTTCCCGGCCGGCGAAGGCGCGGGCTACGCCGGCGGCATCCTGTCGGCCGGCGTCGACGGCATCAAAGTGGCCGAAGCCGTGGCCCTGTCGATGGCCGCCCAGCAAGCCTGAACTTCGGGGTCAGTGCCGACATTCGGACATTTCGCGCGCGAAATGTCCGA
>CAUPXZ010000070.1:0-23756 GCA_963515135.1 uncultured Duganella sp.
GTCCGAATGTCGGCACTGACCCCGAAGTTCAGGCTTCGGCGGCGAGGGTCCAGACGTCGCCGCTGCGGCGGAAGCATTCGGTGTGGACGGGCTCGAAGCTGGCGGTGCCTTCTATCCAGCTGTAGCGGTCGACCTGGACGTCGTCCGGCTCGATGCGCAGCACGTTGAAGGAGTTGGACTCGCCCCGCCCGCGCGTGGAGGTGGCGGTGCCGGCTTGCACCACCAGCGCCGCGTAGCCGGCGATCTTGTAGCGGCCGGCGCTGTTGCCGGCGTGGCTGGCGTGCAGGTGCCCGGCCAGCAACACGTCGACGCCGCATTCGGCAAACGCCTGCATCGCGATCGGCGCGCGGTCGACCAGGTCGTCCTTGTCGAAGGTCTCCGGCAGGTCGAACGGGTGGTGGGTGACGATGATGCGGGTATGCTCGGCGCTCACCGCCTGCATCCGCTGCCGCATCTGCGCCAGCTGCTCCTGGTTGACGCGGCCGTCCTTGAAGGTCAGCGAGCGCGCGGTGTTGATGCCCAGTACGGCGATCTCGTCGTCCACATATGCCGGCGCCAGGTCCAGCGTGACGTAACGGGTGTATTTGCGCAGCGGCGTCAGGAAACGGCTGGCGACGTTGTACAGCGGGATGTCGTGGTTGCCCGGCACCACAATCTGCGGCCCCGGCAAGGTGTCCAGCCAGGCGCGCGCGGCCTTGAATTCCTCGGTCTTGGCGCGCTGCGTCAGGTCGCCGGAGACCACCACCACGTCCGGCGCCAGCCGGGTCACCAGTTCCTGCAACGGTCGCAGCAGATCCTGGTCGACCCGGCCGAAATGCAGGTCGGATAAATGAACGATGGTACGCATGCTTGCCTCCTATGCCGCCGGCACGATGACGTTCAGTGCCGCTGCCCTGGAACGATAGCACAATGGCGGCTTCATCAGCGTGACCTCGCCATCGGTGGCCACGCGCAAATGGTGATGGCGCGTTTCGATTTCCAGCGATGCGGCCGACAACACATCGAAATCGCGCGCCTGCTGCAACTTGCCGAACAGCGCATGCGCCGCATAGCGCAGCAAACCCAGCCTGGTTGGCTTCTGCGCCACGTACAGGCACAGCTTGCCCGTGTCGAGACGCTCGCGCGCGCCCAGCGTCAGCCCTTGCAGGTATTCGTTGTTGCCGATGAAGACGAACGGCGTGCGCCGCAAATGCTCGTCGCCATTGATCTTGAGCCGCACGTTCAGGAAGGGAAAACGCCGCAGCGCGGCAAACAGCGCGCGTCCGAAAGCCGGCCATTTGCTGCGGCCCAGGTGGCGTTGCTGCTGCTCGCGGTCGCGCACGATGTCCGGATAGATGCCCAGGCTGGAGTTATTCAGGAAGATGCGGCCATTCACCTCGCCCACATCCACCTTGCACGCCACGCCATGCACCACGTTGGCGACCGCCTCGTCCAGCTCCAGCGGAATCTTGAGGTCTTTGGCAAAGTGATTCAGCGTGCCCAGCGGCAGCACGCCCAGCTTGATCTGGGTGCCCGCCAGCACCGATGCCACCGCGTTGATGGTGCCATCGCCGCCACCGGCCACCACCACCGGCGCGACGTCGGCGACGGCACGCGTGGCGCGCTCGATCATCTCTTCGCCACTCTGCGCCAGGGTGATGTCCGGCTCCACGCCATGGCTGCGGAATTTTTCCTGCAGCGCGGCGCTCCAGCCGCCGCAGTAGCCCAGCCCCGCACTCGCATTCACGATGACGACGATTTTATCCATATCATTTATATTGTTTTACCCTCGCGCCGGCGGCGCAAGGTGGAAATAGCCGTGATGCACACCGCCAGCCAGGCCACGCTCTCGGCCATGGCCGCCAGCACGTCGCTGACGTAGTGCGCGCCCAGATAAACACGGCTGAATGCCACCAACAATACCATGCTCAGACAGCCGGCGACCGTTCCCAGACGCACACTCCACGCCGGCCGCGAGATCACCAGGTAGCACGCCAGAAAGCCATAGAAGCAGGTCGCCGCCGTGGTATGGCCGCTCGGGAAGCTGTAGGTGGCCAGCGTCACCATCGGGTCCTCGAATAGCGGCCGCGCGCGCTGGAAGTAGTATTTGAGCGCCACGTTCAACACCATCCCGCCCGGCACGGCAAACGCCAGCGCCAGCAGCCAGTAATGCGCCTGCTGCTTCCACAGATACCAGGCCAGCAAGCCGAACAGCACGATCATGCCGGCTACCGCATGCATATGCGTGATCACATACATGATGCTGGTAAGCGGCTCGAACGCATGCGCATTGAACCAGTTGGCGACCTGCACATCCATTACGGTGATCGCCTCCTGCCCCATGACCGCTTCGGCCAGCTCATGAAACACCAGCCCGGAAACGAACAGCAAGGCCATCCCCACGGTCAAATGCAAACCGAATTCGCCATTCGGAGACAGTCTTGCCTCGACGAAACTGACTAATTTACTAAAAATTTGGTGCTCCTTACGTGACCGCCGATGAAGTTGGCGTAAAAACTACGAAATGGCAAATTTACTGTTTATTTGCACAGTACCTGTTTATTCATACAGTAGTTATGCTATTCTGAACTCCTCGTTAAACACCTCCAACAACAAAGGAAATGTCATGAGCATTCTGAACAGCAGCTACGGTTCCCGTTTCGGCCTCGAATACCTGCCGACCTCTTTCATGGTGCGCATGGGCCAGCGCGAAATGATGGTCTGCCGTGACTTCCGCAAGCGTTTCTACGCTGTGAACCCGATCATGGAGTGCGACACCGGCGTGCAAGCTGGCCACCTGGAAGTGCTGCTCTTCCGTCGCTGGCTGCTGATCCTGTCGAAGTCGAAAGCGCACTAATGGTTGCCGGTGCCAGTTGCCCTGCCCATGCACAAGACCGGCCGGCCGATGCCGCGACCTCGCTTGCGCTCCTCACCTGGGTGTGGCAACTGGCGAGCCGACATGCTGACGATGGGTCTGCGCTTCATGCCACAGGGTTACAAACAGAACCATCACGACCGGACCAATAAACAGTCCCACCAGGCCGAGCGTCTCGACGCCGCCTAGTATGCCGAACAGTACGGCCAGGAAGGGCAAGCGCGTCGCGTTGCCGATGATGCCCGGCCGTACAAAGTGATCCGCAACAAACAGCACCACCGTGCCCCAGACCGCGACGGCAAGCGCCGCCGGTACGGCGCCGCCAAAGGCCAGCACGCCAGCCGCGCTGACAAACGCCAGCGGCGCGCCAAACGGAATGATGGCCAGGATGCCGGTTGCCGCCGCCCACAGCGCGGCCGACTTCAAGCCGGCCAGCCAGTAGGCGATGCCAATCAGCACGCCCTCCGCCAAGCCAACCAGCACCAGGCCGTTGACGGTGGCGCGGATGGCAGTCGGGATCTTGTCCGAATATTGCGCCCAGCGCTGCTCGCTGAACCAGCGGCTGCCGATGTTGGTGATCTGCCGGTTCAACACTTCGCCGTCTTTGTAGAAGAAGAACAGGCACAGGAAGGCCAGGCCGAAGTCCACCAGCCGGTGCATCAGGCCGACCCCGGCTACCTTGATGATGTCGCTGGCCGAGTGGAAACCATTGATCTGCCGGTCCGAGAACAGATGCGCCAGGCCGTGCGGCTGACTCAGAGTCGCCTGCCACCATTCGGCCAGCGAGTCGCCGATTACCGGCAGGTGCGCGACAAAGTCCGGCACTGCGATGCCGTCCGTATTGGCGCTGACAATATAGTTGGCCAGTTCCGGCGCCTGCCGCATGGCTTGCGCCACGCCCAGCATCACCGGCACGATGAACACCGCCGCCACCAGCAAGGTCAGCAAGGCGGCGGCGAGGATGTTGTGGCCGATGCGCGCGCGCAGCCGCAGGTACAGCGGCCAGGTGGCCACGCACAGAATGCCAGCCCAGATCAGTGGCAGAAAGAATCGCTGCATGACGAAAGCGGCGAGCGCAATCAGCGTCAGCGAAAAGCCGGCGCTGAGAATATCGCGCTGGGTTTCGGTCATTGCTTACTCCCGATGGTTCCGATGAGCGCTATGTTAAGCGCATTTTGTTGCGGCGCAATCATGCGCCAGGCAGATTTCAGGCGTCCTTAAGCTTGTCGCGCCGCGCGCGCAAGTCAAATCCGACGTGATTTTCGCCGATTCCTTGAAAGTGTTTCAGCGCAGCGCCTCTTTTTCATCGCTGCGAAATAAATGATGATACTCCCATCACAACACCCCCCGGAGAATTTTCCATGAAAGCCATTGCTTACCGCCAGTCCCTGCCGATCGAAAACCCCGAAGCGCTGATCGATATCGAGCTGCCGGCACCGCAAGCCACCGGCCGCGACTTGCTGGTGGAAGTCCGCGCCATTTCAGTCAATCCGGTCGACACCAAGATCCGCCGCAACGTGGCGCCGGCCGAAGGCCAGGCCAAGGTGATCGGTTGGGATGCCGCCGGCGTGGTCCGAGCTGTCGGCCCGGACGTCAGTCTGTTCAAGGTCGGCGATGAAGTCTGGTACGCAGGCGACCTGACCCGCGCCGGCACCAACAGCGAGCTGCATCTGGTGGATGAGCGCATCGTCGGCTACAAGCCGAAGAATCTGGACTTCGCCCAGGCCGCCGCGCTGCCGCTGACCACCATCACTGCCTGGGAACTGCTGTTCGACCGTCTGCAGGTGAGCCGCGACGCCGGCGTGACCAAAGGCAAATCGCTGCTGGTGATCGGCGCGGCGGGTGGCGTCGGCTCGATTCTGGTGCAACTGGCGCGCCAGCTGACCGGCCTGACCATCATCGGCACCGCCTCGCGGCCGGAAACCGGCGAGTGGATCAAGCAGTTGGGCGCGCATCACGTCATCGACCACAGCAAGCCGCTGAACGAGGAAATCACCCGCCTCGGCCTGCCGCCGGTGACGTATGTGGCCTCGCTGAACCAGACCGACCACCACTGGGCCGCCATCAGCGAGCTGGTGGCGCCGCAAGGCAAGGTCGCGCTGATCGACGACCCGGACGCCATCGACGTGCGCACCTTGAAACGCAAGAGCGTGTCGCTGCACTGGGAATTCATGTACACCCGCTCGATGTTCCAGACCGACGATATTCAGCAACAACATCAGTTGCTGAACGATGTGGCCAAGCTGGTCGAGACCGGCGCGGTCAAGACCACGCTGGCGGAACGCTTCGGCAAGATCAATGCCGACAACCTGAAACGCGCGCATGCCCTGATCGAGAGCAACCGCGCCAAGGGCAAGATCGTGCTGGAAGGTTTCTAAGCGCGCGCCGCGTGGGCCGAGGCGGAATCCGCCTCGGCTCGCAGGCGCGCCAGCACGGCCTCATCGTGGCGCGTCAACGCTTCCTGCATGCGGGTGGCCGAAGCGCAGGACGCCTCCAGCAGCGCCAGAAATGCCGCCTGCCGCTTCCTCAGGCCCGCTGATTCGTAGCCCAACTGGCCAAACATGCGATCGATGTCCTCGCAATACGAGCCCAGGTCCATCATCGTGACCTTGGTGAATTCGATGTCGGTGCGCATGCTGTGGTCCAGGTCCAGCATTTCCAGCTTTTCCTGCGCCACCGGCGAGGCCTCGCAGATGGCCGGCCCCCAGCGGTCGAACTTGCCGCAGATGCGGGTGATGCGCGCAATCTTCTCATCCAGCATGCGACAGTAGTACCACGCCAGCCAGCACACCGGCAGCCGCGCGACAAAGCGCGGCAGGCCGGCGCTGGCCAGGCTGCGTTCGAGTTTTTGGACAGCATCAACCAGACGGCGCGCGCTGGTTCCGGTGGGAATGTGGGACATGATGGCAGCTCCTCTAATGGTCCAGAGAGCTACAGTAGCCGCCGCATCAAACAATGATTTGATGCGGCTTAAACTCCGCGAAGATTCATGCCGAAGTTTTGCGTAACATGGCCTTGATGCCGCGCAAGCCTTGACGGATGCGGGCTTCGTTTTCAATCAAGGCGAAGCGCACATACTCGTCACCGTACTCTCCGAAACCGATGCCGGGGGACACGCAAACCTTGGCCTCGGCCAGCAGCAGCTTGGCGAATTCCAGCGAACCGAGATGGCGGTAGGCTTCGGGAATGCGCGCCCAGATGTACATCGACGCCTTCGGCTTGTCCACCGGCCAGCCGGCTTCGACCAGGCCTTTGTGCAGCACATCGCGCCGGCCCTGATACTGCGCGCAGATTTCGCTGACGCAGGACTGATCGCCTTCCAGCGCCGCGATCGCCGCCACCTGCACCGGCGTGAAGCTGCCGTAGTCATGGTAGCTCTTGATGCGCGCCAGCGCTGCCACCAGTTCCTGGTTGCCGACCATGAAGCCGACGCGCCAGCCGGCCATGTTGTAGCTCTTCGACAGCGTGAAGAATTCCACCGCCACCTCGCGCGCGCCGGGCACCTGCATGATGGACGGCGCCTTCCAGCCGTCGAACACGATGTCGGCATACGCCAGGTCGTGCACCACCAGGATGTTGTGCTGTTTCGCCAGCGCCACCACGCGCTCGAAGAATTCCAGTTCCACGCACTGAGCGGTGGGATTCGACGGGAAGCCGAGTATCATCATCTTCGGCTTCGGGTAGCTCTCGCGCACGGCGCGTTCCAGCTCGTCGAAGAAGTCGACGCCGGGCGTCATGCGCACCGAGCGGATATTTGCGCCGGCGATCACCGCGCCCCAGATGTGAATCGGGTAGCTAGGATTAGGCACCAGCACGGTGTCGCCCTGGTCCAGCGTGGCGAGCATCAGGTGCGCCAGGCCTTCCTTGGAACCGATGGTGACGATGGCTTCCGAGTCCGGATCGAACTCGACATCGTAACGCGTCTTGTACCAGCGCGAGATGGCGCGGCGCAGGCGCGGGATGCCTTTGGAGGCCGAGTAGCCGTGGGTGTCGGGACGTTGCACCGTGTCGACCAGCTTGGACACGATGTGCGGCGGCGTGGCGCCGTCCGGATTGCCCATCGACATATCGATGATGTCTTCGCCGCGCCGGCGCGCCGCGAGCTTGAGCTCGGCGGTGACATTGAAAACGTAGGGGGGCAGGCGATCGATGCGCGCAAAGCTGCGCGGATTTTGGGGGTCAGTCATGGATGTCTCACGTAAGCGCCCGGAACCGTCCGAGCGACGTCGATGCTGATGCATCGGGATCGATACTAGACGATCCCATCCATATCTGGCAAGGCCTTTAAGCGGCCGCCTGTTTTTCCTGTTCGCTGAACCATTCGAAGATGACCAGGCCGATGATGGAGGCGATCGGCATGAAGAGCGCCGACACGATCACCCACGGCGCCGGCGAACGCCCCAGACGCTTGGCGGCGATGCCGACAAACACCAGGTGCAGCACATAGCACACGGCAATGCCGATGCCGGTGGCGATCATCAGCAGCACCGATTTGGTGGTGTGCTGCACCAGCGGCGGCAGATACGAAGCCACGCAAGCGATCCACAGCACCAGCGTGACAGCGGCGGCGGCAATAGGTTGTTGAGCACGAGCGACTTCCATGGCACCTCCTTGACGAAGAAGCTATGCTGCCATGAAGCGGTTGCAAAAGCAACAATCAGCTATTTGTAGGCCGGCAGCTGGATGACGATGGGCGTGGCCGCCGCCGGGGATACTCTCGGCACCGCATTGTTCAGCACAAAGGTCATGACCGTAATCGCGGCGACGCCGGAGCCGAAGAACATACCGACCATCCATTTAACCATGGTCGCCATCAGGCGTGCCAGGTCTTCCTTAGTCACCATATTGGTCTCGATGTGGTCCAGCCGCGTCTCGATCTTGGCCAGACGCTCGCGCGTGTCTGTGGCAAAGCCTTCCAGTTTGTCCAGGCGCGATTCAATCTTGTCGAGTTGTGTTGAGGTTTCCATGCGCTCAGCTTAGGCCGCCGAGGCCCGGCCAGGCAAGCTGAGCCGGTTTGATTTAGCGCAAGGATGTGAGCGCAGACGCCATGACGATGGCGCTGATCGCCAGCCATTGGGTCAGCGTCAGGTGCTCGCCCAGTACCGCCATGCCGGCCAGTGCGCTCAACGCCGGCGCGGCGCTGCTGAACATGCTGAAGGTGCGCGATGACAGCGTACGCATCGACACCATCTCCAGCGTGTACGGCAGCGCACTGGACATCACCGCAATCACCGCGCCGATCAGCAGGAAGGACGGCGTCAGCAGCGCCATGCCGGTGTACGCCGCGCCGATCGGCACGATGAACAGCGACGCCGCCAGCATGCCCCAGGCGACCGACTGCCCGCCCGACATCGCCGACACGCGCTTGCCGTAGATGATGTACATGGCCCAGCACACCGCCGCGCCGGCCGCGTACGCGACACCGACCGGATCGAGCTGGTTCACCTCGCCATGAATCGGCAGCAGGAAGTACAGGCCGGCCACGGCCAGGCACACCGCGACAACATCGCGCGGCCGCTGCGACGCCAGCACCGCCACCGTCAGCGGTCCGGCGACTTCAATCGCCACCGCGATGCCCATCGGAATGCGCTCGAACGCCCGGTAGATCAGCAAGTTCATCAGGCCGATCACCGAACCGTAAGTGGCGACGTTGGCGGCCTGCTTCCACGTCAACGGCGTGCGCCACGGACGGAACATGGCCAACATGATCAGCGCCGAAATGCCAACCCGGTACGCCGTCACACCTTCCACGCCGACCTTGGGAAACAGGTTCTTCGCAAATGCCGCGCCCACATTCAGTGACAGCTGGCTGCACAGCAGCGCCAGCCCCGCCGTCAAGGGATTGCCCGCCGCAGATTTGCTGTCGTCATCCATATTATTTGGCCGACAGTTCCAGCCTGACGGCGACCGCTTTGCCGCCCGCGCTATCGCTTGCCGCCGGGGCGCCAGCCGTCGCCACGCCGCCCGCCTCTTTCAGCGCAACGACCACCGCCGCAGCGCGACGCGCGCCCAGCTGCGGCAAGGCTTCCTTCGGCAGAGGCTGATGCTGTTCTAGGCGCTGCTGCAACTTGCCATAGAAGGCGCTGGCGTCGGCCACCTGCGGTTCGCCCTGCACCATATTGCCCAGGCGCTGCAGCACCGGCAGTTTTTTCTGCGCCGGATCGGCGACTGCGGCACCGGCGCCGACCACTTCAGCGGCTTTCTTCTCCCTGTCCAGCTCAGGCGCGCCGAAACGCTCGGCGTACAGATCGCGTATCGCACCGCGCACCTTGCGCTGGGTGATATCCAGCGGTCCTGCCTGCTCATTGGCCGCCAGCCGGACGCCGGCACGTCCCAGCACCTCGCGCCGCAAACCTTGCGCGCGCAACGCTGCGCCGTCGGCCGCCTCGCTGTACAGGCCCGGCACGGCCAGCTTCAAATCCGGCTTCTTCGCCAGAATCTGCGCCACCTGCTTCAGCTTCTCGCGCTCCGGCGGCAGTACGGTATCGCTGCCGGCGTCAAACTCGACCGACTCCAGCTTCTCGCCGCTGATGCCGAACAGATTGCCCAGCGCGCGGAACGGCGACGTCACCACCTTGGTCAGGATATTGCCCAAGGCCTTCCACACCACCGCGCCGTAGCTGAAGCTCGGGTCGTTCAGGTTGCCCGTCACCGGAATGCCCAGGTCGATACGGCCGTTACTGTCCTTGAGTATCGCCAGGGCCAGCTCCAGCGGCAGCTTGAGCGCCTCCGGACTATCGATGCGTTCGCCCAGCGTCAGCTTGTCGAGGATGACCTGATTGTTACCGTCCAGCTGACCGTTGCGCACCTTGTATTGCAGGTCCAGCGAGATCTTGCCCTCGGCGATGCGGTAGCCGGCGAACTTCATGCTGTAGGGCGAGGCCGACACCATATCAACATTCTTGAACAACACATTCAGATCGGTGTTGTCGGCCGGGACGAAGGGATTCAGCTGGCCGCGCACGCGCGCCAGGCCGTAGTCGTCCACACGGCCATCGAGTTCGATCTGGGTGCGTGCGTCGCGCTTCGACGACAGGCCGTTGATCACGCCATTCAACTCATAAATCTTGGCGCCGAATTGCGGACGCAGACTCAGGTCGGTGAAGTCCAGCTTGGCGTCCTGCACGCGAACGCGGCGCACGCGCACCGGGAACGGTTCGGCGGACGGGTCCGCCGGCTGCGCCGCCGCTGGTTGCACCACCGCCGCCGGTTGCGCCACCAGCAGGCGCTGCGCATTGAAGCTGCGGTCGTCCTCGATGATCAGAATCGCGTTCGGCTCCACCACCCGCAGCTCGGACACATCCAGCAGATTCGGCTTGATGCTCAGCGCCAGCTTGTCCGCACGCACGCTGGTCCAGTGCGCGAAGCGGTCATGATCCAGTTCGTTCAGCGACAGTTCGGCCACTTCAAATGAACCGTTGTAGTGCAGCGCCGGATCGGCCTTGCTGGCGCCGCTGCCGGTACGCAGCCAGCCCTGCGCGTTGACGTTACCGTCGGCAATCTTCAACTTGACGTATTTGCTCAGCAGCGGCTGCACCGGCGCCAGCGCCAGCTTGGTCAGCTTCAGTTCGGTATCGACGGCGCCGGTGGCAGGAACCACCTTGCCTTTGGCCAGCAGTTGGCCGCCCTCTTTCAGGCCGACGCCGCCTTCGAACGCCAGCGGCTTTTTCAGGTCGGTGCTGGCGTCGCGCAGTTTCAGGTTGAAATTTTGCAGATTGACCTTGATGCCGCTGTCGGCATCGGCGAACAGCGCGCCGAATTTGTTCACTTCGACCGACTTCACGTCGGCAGTCCACGCCGGGCCGTCCGGCTGATTCGCCGGCGCCGCCGATGGCGCGCTGCCGGACTTCGGCAACAGGTTCATGAACAGGAACTGGCCCTGGGCGTCACGCGTCAAATCCAGCTGGCCGCCATCGGCATACAGGCGGCCGGCGCTGACTTTACGCGCATCCAGGTCCAGCGACGCCTCGTCAAAGCCGATCCGCGTCAGTTTGAACGGCGCCTGCAGGCCGCTGTTCAGCGACAGATTGTCCATTGAGAATGCGGCATCGGCGATCTGCAGCTTCGAGCCGTCCATCTGCAATGCCAGCTTCAGCCTGGCGTTATCCGAACTGGCTTTCAGCGCCGGGCTAACGGTCTGGTCGAAATAATTCAGCGCCACGCCCTCCAGGCCGATCTGCCTGAATTGCAGCTTCCAGGCACCGGCCTTGGCGGGCGCAGGCTTGACCGCCGCTGCGGGACGCGCCGGCAGGGTCAAATTCGCAACATCCAGTTCGCCCCGCGCATCGCGGCGCACCGTCAGCGCGCCGCCGTTCAGGCGCAGGGCGCCAACCTGCACTGACTGCTTCAGCAGATCGACGCCGATGTCGTTGACCGACAACTGCTTCAACTTGACGAACGGCGCATCGGTGCCGCGCTTCAGCGACAGATCGGCCAGGCTCAGGCCCGCGCCGAGCAAGCGGGCGTCCAGCTTGCCTTCGCGATAGCCGAATTGATACGGCAGTTGCGCCGACAGCTTGCCGTCCGCCACCACCACGCGCGAGAACGACTTCAGGTAAGCAGCCACGCCGGGCAGCGCCACATTTTCCAGCGTCAGCGCGCCGCTGCCGCTGATCGGGTTGACCGCCGCCACGCCCTTCCAGCGCAGCTTGCCGCCCTGGCCGGCGTCCGCGCTCAGCGTGTAATCGCCGTTTTCATCCGGCAACGTGCTCAGGTTATTCAGCGAGAAGGTGATCGGCGTGAAAGTATCGTCATAGCCGGCATGCTTGTCGTGCATCGCCACCTGGCCGTTTTCCAGCGCAAAGTGCTGGATCACCAGGCGCGGCAGGCCGGAGTCCGGTTCATCCTTGTTCTTGTGCTTCTCGATGGTCGCCAGCAGCTCGGCAATGTTGAACTTGCCATCGCCGGCTATCGCCAGCTGCAGCGCCGGGTCGCTGATGCGGATCTCGGCGAAGCTCCAGGCGCGGCGCAACAGCGAACGCCACTGCATCTCCAGCGCCAGGCCGCCGACCGCGAACAGCGGCGCGCCGTCCGCTTCGCTCAGGCGCACGTCCCTGGCTTCCAGCCGCAGCGTGAAGGGATTGAAGCGCAGTTCGCCCACACTGGCCTTGCGCTCCAGTTCAGTCTCGGCATACTTGGGCAACTGGCTCTTGATGATGCCCGGCACCAGCCAGAACCCGGCTATCGCATACACACCAACCGCGCTCGCCGCACCGATTGCCCATCGCTTCCATCGTATCGTCATGCCGAAAAACCTTTGCTTTTTTTATGTTACAGGCAACAGTATAATCGAAGCATGAATGCGCAACTTGAACCCTTCCACGCCATCGCCATCAGCAAACAGGCGCACGCCCTGAAAGCCGGGGGCCGTTCGATCATCCACATGGAGTTTGGCCAGCCGTCCACCGGCGCGCCGCACAGCGCCATCGCCAAGGCGCACGCCGTGCTCGATGCCGAAGCCATGGGCTACTGGGAAAGTGCGCCGCTGAAGGCGCGGCTGGCGCAGTTCTACCAGGAACGCTATGGCGTGCAGGTCGAAGCAAGCCGGTTTATCCTCACTTGCGGCGCTTCGCCGGCGCTGGTGCTGGCGTTGAGTTCGATGTTTTCGCCGGGCGACCGCATCGCCATGGCGCGGCCAGGCTATGTCGCCTACCGCAACACGCTGAAGGCGCTGCACATGCAGCCGGTGGAGATTGCCTGCGGCGCCGAAGTCGGCTTCCAGCTGACGGCCGCCGCGCTGGCTGCCGTCGAGCCGGCGCCGCACGGCGTCATCATCGCCTCGCCCGCCAATCCGACCGGCACGCTGATCCAGCCGCATGAGCTGAAGGCCATCGTCGCAGTGTGCCGCGCACGCGGCATCCGCATCATCTCGGACGAGATCTACCACGGGCTGAGCTACGTCGAACCGGCGCAGACCATCCTCGCCTATGAGCCGCAGGCGCTGGTGGTCAGCAGCTTCTCGAAGTATTTCAGCATGGCGGGCTGGCGTCTTGGCTGGCTGCTGGCGCCGGAGCAGCATGTCGAGCGCGCGCAAGCGTATTGCGGCAATCTTTTCCTGACCGCGCCGTCGCTGAGCCAGCACGCCGGCCTGGCCGCGTTCGATGCGCTGGGTGAGCTGGACGGCCATCTCAAGGTCTATCGCGAAAACCGCCGCCTGCTGCTGGCAGCGCTGCCCGGCCTGGGCCTGACCACGGTGGCGCCGCCGGATGGCGCGTTCTACATCTACGCCAGCATCGCCCACCTGACCGACGACAGCCTGGCCTTCTGCCAGCGGCTGTTGCAGGACACCGGCATCGCCACCGCGTCCGGCATCGATTTCGATCCGGTCGACGGCAAGCACTTCATCCGTTTCAGCTTCGCCGTCTCCACGGCGGAAATCGAAGAAGCCATCCGCCGCTTGCACCCCTGGTTTGCGGCGCAACCTAGAAAGGTCTGAACCATGCGTCCGTCCTCCCTGCTCCGCTGCGCCGCCCTGATGGCCGCCGTGATGCTTGGAGGATGCGCCGCCCCGCCACAAGACCGTCAGCCGCTGGACCATGAAATCCGGCGCCTGATGAGCGCCGCCCAGGTGCCAGGCCTGGCGCTGGCCCTGATCGAAGACGGCCAGGTCACTTACACGCAAGCGTACGGCTATGCTGACGTGGAGAAGCAGCAAGCGCTGCGCACCGACTCCATCATGTACGCCGCGTCACTGACCAAGGCGGTATTTGCCTACACCGTGCTGCAACTGGTGGACGAAGGCGTGCTGACGCTGGATGCGCCGCTGGCCACGCTGCTGAAGAAGCCGTTGCCCGAGTATCCCGCCTATGCCGATCTCAAAGACGACCCGCGCTGGCAACAGCTGACGCCGCGCATGCTGCTGTCCCACACCAGCGGCCTGCTCAACTGGCGCTACATCAACCAGAACAATCAGCTGGACTTCAAATATCCGCCCGGCACCCGCTATGTGTATTCCGGCGAAGGGCTGAACCTGCTGCAACTGGTGCTGGAAGAGCTGACAGGCACGCCGCTGGAAACGCTGATGCGGCAGCGCGTGTTCAAACGTTTCAAGATGCACGACACCAGCATGGTCTGGCACAAGGAATGGGCGGGACGCGAGGTGACGCACTACGCCAGGGATGGCGCGGTCATCCCGCACCGGCGGCGCGGCAACGCCCGCGCGGCCGGATCGATGGATACCACGGTCAAGGATTACGCCAGTTTCCTCGCCGGCGTGCTGCGCGGCGAAGGACTGTCGGCCGAGTCCTACCAGCAAATGCTGTCGCCGCAATTTCCCATCGTCTCGCTGCAGCAGTTCCCCTCGCACTGGCCGGGCGACACGGATTTGTGGCGCGGCATCGGCCTGTCCATCGGCCTGGGCTGGCCGCTGTACAACTCGCCGCTGGGGCCGGCCTTCTTCAAGGAGGGCAATGACGATGGCACGCAGAACTTCGCGCTGGGTTTTCAGAAAACCCGCAACGGCATCGTCTTGCTGAGCAATACTTCCACGGCGCAGGGCATGTATCTCCCCGCCGTGGAGTACGTCTACGGCAACACCTGCCTGCCATGGTTCTGGATGAATTACATCCCTTACGACAAGCCGGAACTGGCAGGTTTGCAAGCGCGCGAACGGCCGGTGCTGAGCGCCGGCTGCGGCCGCTGAACTATTGCTCGGGCATGCCGCGCAGGTTCTCGATATCGGCTACCGCGTGGCGCCAGGCAATTTCCGGATCCAGCACCGGCGCCGACTGCAAGCCCAGCTGTATATCCTTGAGCACTTTATTGCCCAAGGAAATTTTGTAGCGCAACGCCGTGTATTCCACGTCGTAAGTCTGTTTCAACCCCTGCTTGCGGGTGTAGGTCTCATGCGAGGCAGACATGGCATCCTCCTTGTCGATCAATGTCCTGCCAGCATAGCACCAAGTCAGACTTCCGGCATTTTCGCGATCAGCTTGTCTAAGGTGATCGGATAATCGCGCACCCGCACGCCGGTGGCGTTGTAGATGGCATTGGCCACCGCCGCGCCCACCCCGCAAATGCCCAGCTCGCCTACGCCCTTGGCCTTCATCGGCGACGAAATGGGATCGGTTTCATCCAGGAAGATCACCTCCTGATGCGGAATGTCGGCATGCACCGGCACCTCGTAACTGGCCAGGTCGTGGTTGACGAAGAAGCCGACACGCTGGTCGACCACCAGGTCTTCCATCAGCGCCGCGCCGACCCCCATGGTCATCGCGCCGATGACCTGGCTGCGCGCCGCCTTCGGATTCAGAATGCGGCCGGCAGCGCACACCGCCAGCATGCGCCGCACGCGGGTTTCGCCGGTGTAGGCATCCACGCCCACTTCGACGAAGTGCGCGCCGAAGGTGGACTGCTGGAATTTCTTGTCGAGATCGCCGTATTCCATGGTGTCCTCGCATACCAGCTCGCCCTGCTCGGCGGCCTGCGTCAGCGGCAGCGAGCGGCCGTCGGCGCGCACCGTGCCGGCGACAAACTCGGCCTTGGTTGGATCCAGGCCGAGCTTTTGCGCCGCCAGTTCGCGCAGCTTGACGCAGGCCGCATACACGCCCGCCGTCGAACTGTTGCCGCCCCACTGCCCGCCCGAGCCGGCCGATACCGGAAAGTCCGAATCGCCCAGCTTGACATCGACCTGCTTCAGCGGCACGCCCATCATCTCGGCGGCGGTTTGCGCGATGATGGTGTAGCTGCCAGTGCCGATGTCGGTCATATCGGTTTCCACCGTGATCCGCCCCTGCGCATTCAGCTTTACGCGTGCGCCGGACTTCTGCACCAGGTTGTTGCGGAAGGCCGAGGCCACGCCGACGCCCACCAGCCAGCGGCCGTCGCGCACCTGGCCCGGCACCGGATTGCGCTTGTCCCAGCCGAAGCGCTGGGCGCCGGTGCGCAGGCAATCGACAAAACGGCGCGTCGAGAATTTGCGCTCGCGCTTGGCCGGATCGACGGTGGTGTCGTTGATGATGCGGAAGGTGATCGGATCCATCTTCAGCTTCTCGGCCATTTCGTCGATGGCGATTTCCAGCGCCATCAGGCCGGGCGCCTCGCCGGGCGCGCGCATCGCATTGCCCTCGGGCAGGTCGAGCACCGCCAGGCGCAGCCTGGTCAAGCGATTCGGGCCGGCATAGAGCAGCTGGGTTTGCTGCACGGCGGTTTCCGGCTTGCCTTCCGGCAGATCGCCGGACCAGCTTTCGTGCGCGATCGCGCTGATCTTGCCCTCGCGCGTGGCGCCGATGCGGATCCGCTGCATGGTGGCCGGACGGTGCGTGGTGTTGTTGATCATCAGCGGACGCTGCAGCGCTACCTTGACCGGCCGCCTGGCCTCCTTCGCCCCCAGCGCCGCCAGCACGGACTCGGCGCGCAGGAACAGCTTGCCGCCGAAGCCGCCGCCAATATATGGCGACACCAGCCGGACGTTTTCCTTCGGAATGCCCAGCGTTTTCGCCATGTCGCCGCGGCCCCAGGCGATCATCTGATTGGCGGTCCACAGCGTCAGCTTGTCGCCCTGCCAGCTGGCGATGGAAGCGTGCGGCTCCATCATCGCATGCGACTGGTCCGGCGTGCTGTAGGCGGCATCCAGCTTCACCGGCGACGCATTGAAGGCGCCGTTGAAGTCGCCCAGCTTGTGGTCCTTGGCGTCCTTGTCATCCGGCTCTTTGGCTTTGTCCTTGACCTTGACCAGATCGTAGACGCCGGCTTCCTTGCTGTACTTCACGTTCAGCAGTTGGGCGGCGGCGCGCGCCTGTTCGAAGGTTTCAGCGACCACCAGCGCAATTGCCTGATGGTAATGCTGGATTTCCGGACCGCCCAGCAGCTTGGCGGTGTTGAAATCCCCCTTGTTCAGCTTGCCCGCATTGTCTGCGGTGACGACGGCCAGCACGCCGGGCGCGCGCTTGACGGCATTGACATCGATGGCGGTGATGCGGCCCTTGGCGATGCCGGCGCCGACCACGTAGCCATAGGCGACGTTTTCCGGCTGGTGCTCGTAGGCGTACGGCGCAGCGCCGCTGGTTTTAAGCGGGCCATCAATGCGGTCGGTGGGATGGCCGATGATCTTCAGCTGATCGATGGGATTGGTCGTGGCGGGAGTGACGAATTTCATGTGGATCAGCCTTTCTTCGCATCAGCCAGCACGGAAGCCAGCGTGCGCTGCACCAGGGGGATTTTGAAGGCGCTCTCGGCGCTCGGCCTGGCGCCGGCCAGCAGCTGTTCGGCCACGGCTTTCGCGCCTTGCACCATGCTGGCGTCGGCGCCGGGCACGCGCCACGGTTTATGGGCGACGCCGCCCAGCGCCACGCGGCCGCTGCCGTCAGCCTGCACAACCGCAGCCACCGAGATCAGCGCGAACGCGTACGAAGCACGGTCGCGCACCTTGCGGTAGAGGTGCGTGCCGCCCAGCGGCTTGGGCAGCGTGACTGCGGTGATCAGTTCCCCCAGCGCCAGCGCGTGCTCCACCTGCGGCGTGTTGCCCGGCAGGCGGTGGAAGTCGGCAATCGGAATGGTGCGCGTGACGCCGTCGCCCCGCACCGTTTCCACCGTCGCGTCCAGCAGCTGCATGGCGACCGCCATATCGCTCGGATGGGTGGCGATGCAGGCGTCGCTGGCGCCGAGGATCGCGTGGTTGCGGCTGAAGCCGCCAATCGCCGAACAACCGCTGCCGGGTTGGCGCTTGTTGCACGGCAGGTTGGTGTCGTAGAAATACGGGCAGCGCGTACGCTGCAGCAGGTTGCCGGCCGTGGTGGCCTTGTTGCGCAGTTGCGCGGAAGCGCCAGCCAGCAAGGCGCGCGACAGCACGGCGTAATCTTTGCGTATGCGCGGATCGGCGGCCAGGTCGGTGTTGCGCACCAGTGCGCCGATGCGCAGGCCGCCGCCGGGTGTGGCCTCGATCTTGTCCAGCGCCAGGCCGTTGACGTCGATCAGGTGCTGCGGCGTTTCGATTTCCAGCTTCATCAGGTCCAGCAGATTGGTGCCGCCGGCGATGAAACGTGCGCCGGGCGCGCGGGCTGCCGCTGCGGCAGCCTCGGCCGGCGATTGCGCGCGCTGATAGGTGAAGGCCCTCATGCCGTCCTCCCCGCCACTTCGGTGATGGCATCGATGATGTTGGAGTAGGCGCCACATCGACAGATGTTGCCGCTCATGCGCTCGCGCAGTTCGGCCTCGCTCAGCAAGGGCTTGGCATTCAGGTCGGCGCTGACGTGGCTCGGGATGCCGCGCTGGATTTCGTCCAGCACGGCAACGGCGGAACAGATCTGGCCGGGAGTACAGTAGCCGCATTGATAGCCGTCGTGCTTGACGAAGGCGGCCTGCATCGGGTGCAGCTTGTCCGGCGTGCCCAGGCCTTCGATGGTGGTGATCTGGTCGCCATCGTGCATGACGGCCAGCGTCAGGCAGGAATTGATGCGGCGGCCATTGACCATCACCGTGCAGGCGCCGCATTGGCCGTGATCACAGCCCTTCTTGGTGCCCGTGAAGTGCAAATGTTCACGCAAGGCATCAAGCAGCGTGGTGCGCGTGTCCACTTCCAGCGTGTGCTGCCGGCCGTTGACCTGGAATGAAAATTTCGCCTTGGAAGGTGGCGGCGTGGTGGCGGGCTGCTGCTGTTGCTGCTGCGCATCGGCAGCAAGCGGCACCGCTGTCGCCGTCGCGGACAGCGCGCCCGCGATCAGCACATTACGTCGGGAAAGATTTACATCGCAAAGATCGTTCATGTCGTCGCATCCTCTTGCCTGTCGGGTCAGGTCTTATAGTAAATGCATTGCGACTTCAGGTTAAACACGATTGAGCGAGGTCATTGACAGGCGCGATATCTGGCGCAAAATCAGTTTGGCCGCCAACGCTGTGAATACCATACAACCGCAAAACCATGAATGCGCCGAACGAAAAGGACTACCTCGACAGCAAACTGCAAACAGCGATTGAGCGGCTGAATGGAGACGCCCGGGCGCGGGAAATCGCGACCGACGCGCGGCTTGAAAAAATCGACCATGGACTACAATCCGTGCGCCGCGAACTCGATGCCCGCATCACGCAAGCCGAGAGTAATTTTCAGCGTAGCGTGGACTGCACGGGCGAGGAACTAAGCCGCAGTATCAAACAAACGGAAAAGAATTTTGAGCATGGGCTGCAATCCATAAGAGAAGAGTTCAATGCGAAACTTACTCTGATGGAAACCAACGTCCAGCATGCCTTACATCTGAACAAAGAAGAATTCAATTCCAGATTCAATCAGCTGGAAGCTAATTTCCAAAGGGATCTTCAAGCCATTCGCGTCGAATTCAACGAGAAGTTATCTAAACTGGAGACGAGTATTCATCGCAGCATAATGGATGCTGTCAAGTGGATGATCGGCACCATGATGGCCTTGACGGTGATCTCAATCACTGTCAGTTCGACCTTGTTCCTGCGTGTGGCTAGCAAGGAGCAGGCACCGGTCAAGGCTCCACCAACCGCCGCATCCAGTCCTCGATCTGGCCCGACTGAACGCGACGGGAAAACGTCGCCCTCCAGTTTGGCGTTAGTTGCGCAATCGCCGAAGCCTGCCGCCATTCATCCAACAACAGCTGTGACGAGAACAGCGCGCTGATCAAACGCGTCATCGGCCATTCCGGCTGCGGCCGCTCCAGCAACACCAGGCGATCCCCACTGCCGATCCAGCCTTCCTGCAGCACGCGGTAGTACCAACCGGTGGCGCCGGAGGTCTGCATCGCCAGCGCCGCACCGTCCCGGCGCAGCAAGCGATTCAGCTTCCAGCAAGGCTGCCGTCCCTGAGACACCTGCACCAGCGCTGAACCAAGCCGATACACATCGCCAATGAACACATTTTGCTCGGTCATGCCGACGGTAGAAATGTTCTCGCCAAACGCGCCAGCAACCATCGCCACCGGACTATCCAGATACAAGGACCGCCAGTAGGCATAATGCTCAGACGCATAATGATGCAAGGCCTTCTCCGGCCCGCCGTGATAGGTGCGGTCGCCCTGCTCATCGCCGTTAAGCCCGTTGAGCGACAGCCACACTTTGCCGTCCTGCGGCGCCTTCACAATGCCGCTTAACACATCCGCGTGCCCCTCCCGTGCCAGCGGCCTGGCCTTGCCCATGAACAGCGTTTGGATCGTCGCGCTCATTTGAGCCAATCCCGTAGCATCGCCTGTCCCGCATGCGCCAGGCCGGCGCCATATCGCTGCGTATCCTCACGCAAGCGCTGCAGATCGATGCCGGCATGGTGCAATTCCACAGCATGCCCGGCCAGCCACTGCTCCAACGCCTGCGGCTCAAACTCCGCATGGAACTGCAGCCCTAGCGCGTGATCGCCCGCCACGAACGCCTGGCAAGGCGTGCCCGGCGTCGACGCAAGCGACGCCACACCCGCCGGCAAGCGGATATTGTCGCCATGCCAGTGCAGCACTGGCACGCCGTGCAGGCGCGCCAACGGTCCGGCATCCTCAGCGATATCTAGCACCGACCAGCCGATTTCCTTGCCTGCCGCGCTCGCGCCTACGTCGCCGCCTAATGCAGCTGCCATCAACTGCGCGCCCAGGCAGACGCCCAATAACGGCCGCTTCAGCTGCAAGCGCAGCCTGATGCCTTCTATCTCATCCTCCAGCCACGGATACGCGGCGAGATCGTTCACGCCGATCGGCCCGCCCAGCACCACCACCAGATCGGTTTCTGCCCACTGCGCCGGCGATAGCGGCTGCGACGCATGCTGGTACGTGATCGTGAACCCGCGTTCCGCCAACGGCGCCGCGAACGTGCCCAAATTCTCAAAAGCAAGGTGATACAGCGCTATGCAGTGCATGATAGGACTCGCAATTAAATAGGAATCCTAAATATATCACAAAAAGACGTGCGCCACCGGAATCCGGTCACGTCTAGAATGGTGGCAAGGAGGCCTATATGAACGAACATATCGCAGCGAAATACATGCCGCTCCCAACCGAGCGTACCAAGGATGCCGTCAAGGACCTCATTCCCGGCGAGCGTCGCAAGATAGATGTCATCAACCCGCTGGACCCGACCGACCGTATCATCACGGATATCTGGGTGGTTGAGGACTATGAAGGCGCGCACTTCGCGTTCCAGGATGGCCCTATCGGCGGCGATGTCTACTTGGGGCCGGCGGATCAGGTGCGGATTGCGATCGAAGAAGCGCCGTTTGCAGAGTAGGCGTCGAAAGCACAGCGCTTCTTACGCTGGCGGTGAGCATGTGCAAGCTGATGCCGTTGCCACGGCCGTTACAGGGCACCGGGCGCCGCGCCGCATCAATCAGGAGCCCCTGATTTGTTTTGAGTTCCAGAAGCTGATTTGCAGATTGCTGATGCCGGCAAATATCGTCGCGTATCCCACGCAAGGTGGGCTGGGATTTATCCTTGTCTCAAGTCTGCCGAAATACTGGAAACCATTTGCATCAGCTTTTCCGCATATTCTTCCCGCATGCATTGATGCTCTTCCCACATCGCCAACATGCTCAAGCTCACTTGCAAGTGACCGGCCAATTCTTCCTGCGTCCATCCCAGCGTTAAACGATGCGCCAGAACATCGATCGGTACGAACTCAAACTCCCTTGACGGAAGCTCCTCGCCCCTTGCTATCGCTTGGGCCTGTTGCAAACTTTGAACCAGCTCTTCAAACAATTTCTTGTCCATGGTTATAGTCCTTTCACCAAATCGCGCAAGGATGCGACCTCATGGTCAGATAATGAATCGGCTTTAGCCTTTGCGTAATCGCCACGAACCGGTTTGCGAAGCCCTGCCATGACGAGGACTTCACCCACGCAACTGCATTGCGGATCGCTCGATGCCAGCAAAAATCGTCCCGGCAACGCGCTCAGGAAATCCCGGTGGCAGCCGAGCAGCGACCGCCTTGATCGCACCTTGGGTCTTCGCCAGCACCCTTTCGATGATGTCTTCCGCATCGGTGCGCAGAAAGCACTTGGCGGCAGTGCTGTTGAAGTGTCGACGCTGCACGTTTGAGAATCGATAATGCTTGTTCTTGCCCAACATCGCCATGGCCAGCCTGGCTTCGTGCAGGGAATATTGATTCGCCCCGCCTCCCTCAACCGGCCAGATCGACATGACATCGTAAAGCGGCGTCAGTGCATAGCGACCACCCGGCAGCAAATGGATGCTGAAGTTCTTGGCGTGACCATCCGGCGCCGCCATCAGCCAGAATAGAACCTGACTGGTCAGCAGAGTCGTAAGATCCTCTCCCGCTCGCTCGGACCCACGCAACACCGCAGCTAGATCTGCCAGGCCCGGACCGCCGTCGCTCTCGTACTTCAACTGCGACGGTACTCCAAGGGCCTGGCAGAAGTCCTCCTGCGGCAAGCGCATGATCCATTTTCCGGACGGGTGCATTCGACGGTCGAAACGCTCGACACCGAGCACCATCTGGCCGCCAAAATTCAAGATGGCGGTCCTGGCAACCGGCAAGCCGAATTCCGCCAGCAGGTTCATGCACAACCATTCGTTCTCAACCGACGCTGTCAGGTCCGCTTTGCGGTGGCCGACCAGTCCCAACGGCAATTTGAGTATGTGGGTGGTTGGCGTCGATCCGTGCGGGCGCATCCACCCGCCGTTATGCCACAACAGAGCGGTCTTTTCCTGCGCGCCAGCCAGTGAGATGCGCAGGTCGTCGGCATCCTCGCCGCGCCCCATCGGCCCCGACTGCGTCAGCTGGATCAGATGCCGCTCAACGTCCTCCTCGGACATCGGACTGCCATCGATGCGTTTGACGTTGGTAGGCACGTCATCCTCCTTCAGCAGCTGGACCGCGCCAACGCAGTCCCTACCGATTTCCTGCAACAAATCGAACGCCTCGATGGACGCCAGCTTGTAGTGCGATGCCAGACGCTTGCGGATAGATTCGCTATCGGGCAGCAGGTTGTCGAAGAAATCGCGGACGACATCGCCCCGCAAAGGCTGGTCGCCAGTGTAGGGCAACGACAGCGACAGCGGCCTTCCCACCGCGGACGCCCGCCACGACTTATCGTAGAGGAACTGTGTTTCGCCACGAGCGGGGATGGTCCAGGTTCCTACACGCTCGCCGTTACTCCAGACCGACAACGAGCGCGAGTGCGATTTGCGTCCCATGGCTTACCAATCCGGCGCGGCTGATCCACGCACTTCAGCATCACCGTTTTTCGGCTGCACTAGCAGCTCGTAATTCAGTGCTGCTAGCAAGACCAGCAGTTGTTCGACATTGATCGATCCCGGGTCCAGTTCCATTGCAGACATACGGCTCTGGCTGATACCCAGACGTTGCGCCAGCTCCGTCTGCGAAAGCCCGGTGGCCTTTCGCGCCGACTGAAGAAGCGGCCCCAGCTGTTTGGAGAGCGACAGAATTTGCTTCATGAGATGCTTTCCGCTTATTACCCGTATAACGAATATATGCAGATTACTCGTATAACAGGTATTCGTCAAATACCCGTAAAAACGCCTAAATTACATTTACTTTTTTTAGACTGAGCACCTTGACCACCAGGTCGGTATCGACCGTCGCGACCGGCAAAGCGCCGATCACCGGGCTTGCGTAAGTCGATAGCGTGCTCTCCCATTGATTGGCATGCTTGGCACTGCGCCAGCTGCCGCGATGGGGGCGATGTAAGCCTTGGCGCACTGGTCGAAGCTGATCCGCTTGGCCTGTTCGAGCGCGACGACGGGGTCACGACGACGGGTCAGGTCTGAAACTCGGACACGAGCTGAACTGCGGACTGATGATTTGGTGGAGGACGCGCGCCTTCGGCGCGCGAGGCTGGCGCGTTGCGCCAGCAAATGAGCGATTCGGAGCGGGATGGCCCGGTAGGGCCATGCCCTTCGAATCTCACACGGGGAGCGCGCAGGCGCTCCCCTCGTTTCCGCCAGAACATAAAAAACCGCCAGCCTGAGCGCGATCAAGATCGCGCTCAGGC
>CAUPXZ010000071.1:0-22297 GCA_963515135.1 uncultured Duganella sp.
AGTTATTAGTCAAAGAAGCCCGCTCAGTTTATCTGTGCGGGCTTTTTTGCGTTTGTCACAGGCGTGTAACGCAACGCCGCTAAGCTTGCTGGTCTTATAATTATTCGGGATCAGTCATGAAAAAATTCTCCTTGCTGTCATTGGCAGTGTTCTCTGTTCTCGCGGGCTGCGGCGGCAGTGACAGCGAGCCGGCCGCGCCGACCAAAACCTCGCTGACCGGCGTGTTCCTGGATGGCGCAGTCGAGAATCTGGATTACGTTGCCGGCAGTGCGGCCAAGGCCAGCACCAACGCCAAAGGCGAATTCACCTGCTACGCCGGCGACACCGTGACCTTCAGCATCGGCGGCATCGCCCTGGGCAGCAGCTTGTGTGCGCCGACTGTCACGCCGCTGGAACTGGCCGGCACCACCGACATCAAGAATGCAAAAGTCATCAACCGCCTGCTGGCACTGCAGCTGCTGGATGACGACAGCGATCCGTCCAACGGCATCAAGCTGAACGCCGATGTAAAAACCGCGCTGGCCTCGAAGAGCGCCGACTTCAATGCCGATGCCGCTACCTTCAACACTGCAATGAGCGGCAATCTGGCCGCCGCCGGCGCCAAGTACGCCGCCCGCACCATCGACGACAGCCGTCGCGCGCTGGTGCGCGAGCACTTTGAAGATACGCTGGCGTCCAAAGTTGGCGCACCTGTAAATGAAGCGTTCAGCCAGACCACGCCGCTGGGCACGGTTGCGGTGACCGTCACGCGTTATCAGGTCCAGGCCGCCGCCAGCTATTTCATTCCATACGAAGGCACGAATGCCAAGGTAAAGGAAGAGTTCCCGCTCGGCTTCCTGCCATCCTACGGCTCGTCGATCGCCTTCAAGGGCACCAACGCCAGTGGCGACCTGGAGTTCTACGGCCTGACCGACCGCGGGCCGAACGGCGACGGTCCGAACCTGCCGTCGTTGAGCGGCAGCGGCACCACCGGCGCCAAGATTTTCCCGTCGCCGAGCTTTGCGCCGGCGTTTGGCGTGATCACCGTCGGCAAAAACGGCGCGGTGCTGACTTCGTCTACAACGATCAAGGCCTCGGCCAATGTGAAGACCACCGGTCTGCCGGTGCCGCCAGGTGCGGTGGGTAACTCGGCCGAACTGCCGGTTAGCGACATGATGAAATACGATGCCAACAGCAAAGCCACTTTTGACGTCAACGGCCTGGATAGTGAAGCCATCGTCGTCGACAAGAAGCGCAACGTGCTGTGGGTGTCGGATGAGTACGGTCCGTTCATCGTGAAGATCGATCCGGCCACCGGCATCATCCTCAACAAATATGCGCCAGGCAGCGGCCTGCCAGACATCTTCCTGAAGCGCCGCGCCAACCGCGGCATGGAGGGCATGGCGCTGGACACCACCACGGACAAGCTGCACGGCTTCCTGCAAAGTCCGCTGACCGACGGTAACGCCTTGTATTCTGTGACCGGCAAGAGCGAGCAGATCGAACGCTACGCGCGCTTCACCCGCTGGACCGAGTTCGATCCGACCACCGGCAAGGCCGGCAAGATGTACGCCTATCCACTCGACGCGGCGGATTACCAGGATGGCCGCACCGGCAACGCCAAGCTGGGCGATGTGGTTGCACTGGGCAACGGCAAGTTCATCGTCATCGAGCAGGGCGCGGCGCCGAGCGGCAAGGTGTTCAACCAGCTGATGCTGATTGAAATCGGCACGGCCACCGACATCGCGGCGGCGGCCTTCAATGTCGCCACGTCCGATCTGGAAAAGAGCAGCATGGCTGGCGCGGTCGTCAACGGCGCCGACTGGAAAGCCGTTACCACGCTGAAGAAAACCCTGTTGCTGGACTTGAACGCCATCGGCTGGCAGGCCGAGAAAGCGGAGGGCCTGACCATTGTCGACGGCAACACCCTGGCGCTGGCCAACGACAATGACTTCGGCATGAAGACCAAGATGTTCGACGCCAGCGGCAAGGCGATCGACAATGCCGACGTCACCAAGTGCAATATCGACGCCAGCGGCGCCATCATCACCAGCACCACCGTGGGCTGCAATGCCGCCAACAGCATCCGCGTGGCGCGCGGCACCGATGCCGAGCGTCCAAGCCGCCTGTGGCTGATCAAGTTCGGCAAGGCGCTGACGTCGTTCTGATGCGGATTGTGTGACATGGTGTCACAAGCTTGTCATAAGTTTATGGGATATTGCTTGTTTGCTCATCAACACAAGGGGACGACACCATGTCGCGCACACTGCCTAACGCTGCTTCCGCCATTCAATTCCTGCTGATCGCCGCATTGCCGGCCGCTGCCACCGCAGCGGATTTCAATATCACCGGCAGCAGTAGCAGCGCGCAGTCGCTGGCCGCCGGCCAGACCGGCAAAGTGTCGGCTGGCGGCGCGCTCAACGTTAGCGGCGGCACGGCGGCGGTGACTGTCACCGGCAATAATGCCACGCTCAACAACCTCGGCACGATCAAGCAGACTGGCACCGGCCGTGTGATCCGCGACAATACCGGCGTGCAGACGCTGGTCATCAACAACGGTAGTCTGAGCAATAGTAGCGCGCTGATGCAGACCGCCGATGCCGACGTCATCCAGATGAACGTCAAGAACGCCAGCGTCACGCTGAATAACTATGGCGTCATGATTTCGACCAACAAAAGCGCGGATGGTGCGCAAGTGGTGGACTTTAAAGAGATCAGCAATGGTTCCAACGTCGTCAACAACTTCGCCGGCGCACAGATGATTGCCTATGAGGCCGACGCGGTACGCACCGGCGTGAACGGCGTGGTCAATAATTACGGCCTGATCAAGGCGGTCACCGCCGCCGGCGGCAGCAGCGACGGCATCGACGTGCAAAGCGGCACTGGCGCAAAAATTGCCAATTTCGGCGGCGGCGTCGTCGAAGGCGGCCGTCACGGCATCACCGGCGGCCAGGACAAGGCCAGCGCCGTGTTCACCATCGACATCGGCAACGAGTCTGGCGGCATCATCCGCGGCATGAATGGCGCCGGCATCAACCTGGATGGGGTGAATGCCGGGCAGACGGCGCGCATCGCCAATGCCGGCCTGATTTCCGGCAACGGCATTAGCGGCGACGGCGATGGGATCGATGTGGACGGCATCGCCCACATCACCAACAGCGGCGTCATCCGTTCGATCAACGCCTTCAGCGCAGCGGGCGCCGGCCTGGCCTATAGCGAAGGCATCAGCATGGGCGGCGGCAGCGTGACCAATTCCGGCACCATCGAGGGCCTGGTCAGCACCGGCAACGGCAATGCGGTCGGGCGCGGCATCACGCTGGCCGGCAACGACCTGAGCAACGGCACGCGCGAGGGCTTGTACAGCAGCGTCACCATCACCAACTTGAGCGGCGGCACCATCCAGGGCCAGAGCGATTCGGCGATTGTGACGGTGGGCGCGGCCAGCGGCCATACCGTTACCATCATTAACAATAGCGGCGGCTCCATCATCGGCGGCGGCCTGCTCAACGCTGCCATCAAGACCGGTCCCGACAACACTATCATCACCAGCGGCGGCACCATCAACGGCGCCAGCAGCGGCAAGGCGATCGACATGGGCAGCGGCAAAAACAGCCTGACCATCACCGGCGGCACCATCAGCGGCGGCATCCACGGCGGCAGCGGCCAGCAGAACACGCTGAGCGTGGAGGCCGGCGCCGGCAACAGCTTCACCTATGGCGGCGCCATCTCCGGTTTCAACAAGGTGGAAGTGAAGAGCGGCGATGTGACCTTCTCCGGCATCAGCAGCTACAGCGGCGCAACCCAGCTGAGCGGTGGCAAGCTGACGCTGGTGGGCGCGCAACGCTTGTCCGCCGACAGTGCGCTGATCCTCAACGGCGGCACGCTGCGCCTCAACGCTGCCGGCGCCGACGGCCAGCGCTTCGCCAGCCTGTCGCTAAGCGCCGATTCCTCGGTGCTGCTGGGCGGCTCATCGCTTACCTTTGGCGCGCTGGGCACGCTGGTTGATGGCACGACGCTGACCTTCACCGAAGCCGCCGCCGGCGTCTACGCCTTCCGTCTGCTGGGCGATTATTCGACCGATGGCAGCTTCCTGGCGTTGCTGAACGTCACCCACATCAACGGCCAGGGCGCGACCTATGCGTTTGACGGCACTTACACCAAGGTGCTGGCCGCAGTGCCGGAACCGTCCACCTACGCCATGCTGTTCACCGGCCTGGCGCTGCTGGGCGTGGTCGCACGCCGCCGCACCAAGGTTTAGCCCACATCAAGGCGGGCAGGCTTGAGGGTTGTTACCTTCTCAGGGATGACTCTCGGAGGGATGCCCGATGGAATATGCGCAGCTGAAACCTGGCCGCCGGTTTGCCCCGCTCCAAAGCCTGCTGTATTACAGCCAGCGCATCGTGACGTATCCGTCGCTGCGCCGGCTGGTGGTGCGCGCGCTCAGCGGCGCCGTGCGGCTGCGCCACGGCGCCGGCAGGGAGCTGTACGCGGCCACCGCCGCCGAGGAGGCGGCCTTGTTCGATCTGCATCGTAGCGGCTATGCGCCGCTCGGCAATCTGCTGGACGGTCGCCAGTGCGATGAAATCCGGGCCTGGCTGGCCGACAAGCTGCTGACTGACCGCGACCGCGAACGGCCCCGCTTCAGGCTGGCGCAGCGCGCGGACGAGGTGCGGGTGGCGGACTACCATCTGCGCGATGTGATCGCCTGCCCGCACATCCTGGCGCTGGCCAACAGTCCTTCATTGCTGGGTCTGGCGGCGCGCTATATGGAATGCAAGCCGACCATCTCCGCGCTGGGCTTGCGCTGGTCGTTCCCGGTGCCGGGCAACGACAGCGCATTGCAGGCGTTTCACCGCGACTCCGAGGATTGGCGCTACCTGAAGGTGCTGGTCTATCTGACCGATGTGGACGACGGTGCCGGGCCGCACGTGTATCTGCATGGCAGCCACCTGACGCAGGCGCCGATGCGCCTGCGCTTTTACAGCGACAGCGAAATCTCCAGCGCGCACGGCGCCGATATGCTGTTGACCGCGATCGGCACGCGCGGCTTTTGCTTTGCGGTGGATACCGCCGGCATTCACAAGGGGGCGGCGCCGGCGCTGCAGCCGCGCCTGATGTTGCAGATCCAGTATTCTCTGCTGCCCAGCTATGCTTATCGCTACGCGCCGGAACGCTACCAGGGGGCGCTGCTGCTCGATCCTTACGTCAACCGGCTGATCGTTCATCCTGGCGTTTGGCGTGGCTGATGGATTCGCCGTCGGTCTTGCGCAAGGTCCAGAAGGTGAACGACGACAGCACGGTCAGCAGCGCCAGCGTGACGAAGGCATGATGCAGCGCCGAGGTCAGCGCCACGCGGTTGGACTGCGGCAGGTCGCCCAGATACCAGCCGGTGACCAGCGAACCGGCGGCCAGGCCAAAGCTCATCGACAACTGCTGCATCGAACTGGCCATGGTGCTGGCCATGCTGGAATCCGGTCCTTCGACATCGGCGTAGGCGATGGTGTTCATGCTGGAGAATTGCAGCGAGTTGAAGAAGCCCAGGCACAGGCTGATCGCCACGATCGCATACAGCGGCGTGCCTTGCTTCACCAACGCGAACATGCTGATGGTGAGGCCGATCAGCAGCGTGTTCACGGTCAGCACCTGGCGGTAGCCGAAACGACCCAGCACGCGCGCCGAAATCACCTTCATGCCCATGGCTGCCGCCGCAGAGGGCATCATCAGCAAGCCCGATTGCCAGGCCGGCAGGCCGAGGCCCAGCTGGTACAGCAGCGGCAGCAGAAACGGCAAGCCGCCGACGCCGATGCGCGTCACAAAACCGCCCAGCACCGAGACGCGGAAAGTGCGGATCTTGAACAGCGACAGCCGCAGCAGCGGATACGCCGCCTCCCTGGCATGCCACACATAGGCTGCCAGCAGCGCGATGGAGATCAACAGCAGCACCGAGGCCGAGGTCACATCCAGCTTATGTTCGCCGAACACCTCCAGCAGCCATGACAGCAGCGCCACGCCGGTGCCGAACAACACCAGGCCGATGACATCCAGCGGCCTGGCCTGCTCCGCGCGGTAGTCCGGCATGTAGCGATGCGCGAGGCAGATCGCCGCCAGCCCGACCGGCACGTTGATGAAGAAAATATCGCGCCAGGTCAGCCAGTGCACAATCAGGCCGCCGATGGTGGGGCCGAGCAGGGGACCGATCAGCGCCGGGATGATGACAAAGTTCATCGCCGCCAGCAGCTCGCTCTTGGGATAGGTGCGGACGATGGCCAGACGGCCCACCGGCATCATCATCGCCGCGCCGAAGCCTTGCAGCAGCCGCGCCGCCACCAGCATCGGCGAGTTGACTGCCAGCCCGCACAGCACCGAGGCGATGGTGAAAATACTGATCGCAGTCATGAATACGCGGCGCGTGCCGAAGCGGTCCGCCAGCCAGCCGCTGACCGGGATGCACACGGCCAGGCTGAGGATGTAGCTGGTGACCACCGCCTTCAGGCTCAGTGGCGTCACTTGCAAGCTGGCGGCCATCGCCGGGATGGCGGTGTTGACAACGGTGGAGTCCAGCTGCTCCATGAAGAGGGTGGTGGCAACTACCCACGGCAGGTAGCGCTTGGCGGCATCGGCATTCATGGGTGTGATTGTCACACAAAATAAACCTGCCGGTCATAAGCCCGTCACGTACAGGGCGTAAGTTGCGCAGATCGCTAGTGCCTATGGGAGAGGGACATGGACATCCAGCCACCGCGCCGGACGTTTATCCGCCAGATGGCGGCATCGGGCGCGCTGCTGGGCGCGGCCGGATTGGGCGGCTGCACCGCCAGCGGCGTGGCCGAGGATGCGGCGCCGGGCTTCCGCCATGGCGTGGCCAGCGGCGATCCGCTCAGCGACCGCGTGATCCTGTGGACGCGCGTGACGCCGGGACGCCCAGGTGAGCTTTCCGTGCGCTGGCAGGTGGCCACCGACGCCGCCATGCGGCAGGTGATCGCGCATGGCAGCGTGGTGACGTCGGCGCAGCAGGATTACACGGTCAAGGTGGATGCGGCGGGCCTGCTGCCGGGCCATGTCTACTACTATCAGTTTGCGGTGGATGGCGGCGACAAGTCGACGATCGGCCGCACCAGGACGCTGGCGCGCGGCGATGCCCGGCAAGTACGGCTGGCGGTGTTCTCCTGCTCGAACTATCCGGCCGGGTATTTCAACGTCTATGCCGATGCGGCGCGCCAGGACAATATCGACGCCGCGCTGCACATCGGCGACTACATCTACGAATATGAGAGCACCGGCTACGCCTGCGGCAATGCGGAGGCGCTGGGCCGCGTGTCCGAGCCGCGCGATGTGCTGCTGCGTCTCGATGAATATCGCCGCCGCTATGCGCAGTACCGCTCCGATCCCGATCTGCAGGCGGTGCATGCGGCCATGCCCTTCATCACCGTGTGGGACGACCACGAAATTGCCGACGATACCTGGCGTGATGGTTCGGTCGACCATCAGGTCAGCAAATACGGACCGTTCGCGCTGCGCAAGCAGGCGGCGCTGACCGCGTACCACGAGTGGATGCCGATCCGCGTGCCGGATGCGTCGGCGCCGGACAAAATTTATCGTTCATTCGATTTCGGCGGCATCATTTCGCTGCATATGCTGGACACGCGCCTGATTGGCCGCGACCAGCAATTGATGATGTCGTCCTACTATGATGAGCACAAGCGCTTCGACGCGGAGAAGTACCAGCACGATGTCTGCTCGCCGCGTCGCCAGATGATAGGCCATGAGCAGATGGCGTGGCTGGAGCGACAGGTCAGCCGTTCGAGCGCGCGCTGGCAGGTGCTGGGCCAGCAGGTGCTGATGGCGCGCATGGAGTATCCGAGCGCCGTGGTCATGGGCGAGTGCAGTACCACCGACTACTGCGCGCTGAAGAAACGCGCCCAAGCGGATCCTTCCTGCGTCAACGAGAAAGAACAACGCTGGCTGTCGGCGGCCACCTTGCCGTGCTATCTGGATTCTTGGGATGGCTATCAGGCCGACCGCGAACAGGTGTTCGAGATGATGCGCAAGCATCGCAAGAACCTGGTGGTGCTGGCCGGCGACACGCACAACGCCTGGGCCAGCGATCTGCGCGACGCGGCGGGGCTTCAGATGGGCGTGGAGTTTGCGACGGCCTCGGTATCGTCACCTGGCATGGAGGGCGCCTATCCGGATCGTGACCCGGACGACGTGGCGGCGATGATGGTGGACCTGATCGAGCCGCTGTACTACGCGCAGACCAGCAAGCGCGGTTACATGATCGTCACCGCCAGCCATGAGCAGGTGCGCTGCGACTGGCGGTTTGTGGATACGGTGTTCCAGCATGAATTCACGGCGGCGACGGAGCGCAGTCTGCGCGTGCTGCCGGGGCCGGGCAACCGCCGCATCGAGGAATGCCACGGGGTTTAAGTCTGTTCGTTCCAGTGGTTTTCGGACAGGATGGCGTCGAGCGGGCGACGCTGATCCCATTTTTCCAGTTCCAGCATCGGCGCGGTATAGAACTCGTGCACCTGGCCCACGCACAGCACGGCAATCGGCTGGCTGCCCTCCGGCATGCCGACGATTTCACGCAGGCGCTGCGGATCGAACATCGACACCCAGCCGGCGCCGATGCCTTCCGCGCGCGCGGCCAGCCAGAAGTTTTGCAACGCGCAAGCGGCGGACGCCAGGTCCATCTCCGGCATGGTGCGGCGGCCGAACACGTATTGATCGCGCTTGTCGATCAGGCCCACCACCAGCACCTCGGCGCATTCCAGTATGCCTTCCACCTTCAGCTTCATGAAGTCATCGGCGCGCTTGCCCAGCGCCTCGGCGGTCTTGATGCGCTCCTCGTTTACGTGCCGGTGAATGTCGGCGCGCAGTGCCGCATCGGTGATGCGCACGAAGCGCCACGGTTGCATGTAGCCGACACTGGGGCCATGATGGGCCGCTTCGAGGAAGCGCAGCAGCTGGCCGTCTTCCAGCGGGCCGCGCTTGAAGTGGCGCACGTCGCGGCGTTCGCGGATGGCGCGGTAGACGCCGGCGACTTCAGCGTCGGAATAGGCGTGCGGATTCATGTGAGTGCGATCAGTGCGTCCAGCAGCGGCTGCGTGGCGTCGGCGATGCGATCCAGGCTGGCTTCGCGCAGGGCGGAAGTGTCCACGGTGTTCTGCGAGTCGAGGCCGGCCCAGCGCATCAATGCGCTGACGGCTTGCGGCGTGTCGAACAGGCCGTGCAGGTAAGTGCCCAGGATCTGGCCGTCCGCTGACAGTGCGCCTTCCGGACGGCCGTCGATGGTAAACGCCGGCGTGTCCAGCGCGCTGCCGGACGATACGCCCATGTGGATTTCGTAGCCGCTGACAGGCGCCTGTTTGACATCGAAGGCGCACACGCCCTGCACCTGCTTGAGGCGCTTTTCCGGACTCATTTCGGTCGTCATGTCGAGCAGGCCCAGAGCGGGCGAGGAACCGGCGCGGCCTTCCATGCCCAGCGGATCGGTCACGTCGCGGCCCAGCATCTGGAAGCCGCCGCAGACGCCAATCACTTTGCCGCCGTAGCGCAGGTGACGTTTGAGGTGTTCCGGCCAGCCTTGCGCGCGCAGCCATTCCAGATCGCCGCGCGTGTTCTTGCTGCCGGGGAGGATGATCAGGTCCGCCTGCGGTATCGGCTCGCCCTGGCGCACGAAGTGCAGGTCGATGTCCGGATGCGCGCGCAGCGCGTCGAAGTCGGTATGGTTGCTCATGCGCGGCAGGCTGGGGACGGCCACGCGGAAGGCCCCGCGCGCGGCTTGCACCGGCTGCACCGCGTCTTCGGCGTCGAGGAACAGGCCGTGCAAGTAGGGCAGCACCGCCAGCACCGGCTTGCCGGTCTGCTGCTCCAGCCATTCCAGGCCGGGCTCCAGCAGCTTGATATCGCCGCGGAAGCGGTTGATGACGAAACCGATGGTGCGACGGCGTTCGCTCTCCGATAGGCAGGCCAGCGTGCCGACGATATGGGCGAATACGCCGCCACGGTCGATGTCCGCCACCAGCAGCACCGGGCAGTCGACCTTTTCGGCGAAACCCATGTTGGCGATGTCGCGCTCGCGCAGGTTGATTTCCGCCGGGCTGCCGGCGCCTTCGACCATCACGCAGTCGTACTGCCGGAGCAGGCGCTCGTGCGATTCGATCACGGCCTGCATGGCGATGGTCTTGTATTGGTGGTAGTCGCGCGCGTTCATTTCTGCGCGTACTTTGCCGTGGATGATGACTTGCGCGCCGATGTCGCTTGATGGCTTGAGCAGAATCGGATTCATGTCGGTGTGCGGCGCCACGCCGGCGGCGATGGCTTGCAGCGCCTGCGCGCGGCCGATTTCGCCGCCGTCGGCGGTGACGGCGCTGTTGAGCGCCATGTTCTGCGGCTTGAACGGCACCACGCGCACGCCGCGCCGCTTCAGCAGGCGGCATAGCGCCGCAACCACCGTGCTTTTGCCGGCGTCGGAGGTGGTGCCCTGAATCATCAGGGTGGAATAGGGGAAGGACATATCAGTTCTTGCGGTGCTGGCGGGCTTCTTCGATTTTCGCGCACAGCTCGCGCGTGCCGGCCACCATGCGCGGGCCGGCGCGGTACAGCAGATCGCGCTGAAGGCGGAACAGGTTGTTGTTTTTCACCGCCAGCATGTTCGGATAAGGTTTCCACAGGTCGACGCTGGCGTAGTTCTTCTCCAGCGTGCCGAAGATGGCTTCCGGATTCGCCAGCAGCACGGCTTCCATGCTGACCACCGGCGCCGTCACTTTCAGGTCGGCGAAGATATTGACGCCGCCGCACAGGCGGATCGAATCGCTGACGATGGCGCTGCCGCTCAGCGTGTACAGCGGCTTGTCCCATACCTGGTAGAACACGCGCACCGGCGGCCGATTGGCGTATTCCTTGGTCAGCGCGGCGAACTGCGTGCGGATCTCGGCGGCGGCGGGATTGGCGACAGCTTCGGTGCCGGCCAACTGGCCGAGACGGACGACGTTGTCGGCGATGCCGTCAAGCTTGGTCGGCTCGCTGTGGAACAGCGGAATGCCCAATTGACGCAGGCCGTCGATTTGGCGCTCGAAACCGCCATGCATCCAGATGACGATCAGGTCCGGCCTCATGGCCGCCACGCGCTCCATGTCGATCAGGCGGTTGTCGCTCACGCGCGGGATGTTTTTCGCAGCTTCCGGAAAATCGCTATAGGTGACGGTGCCGACGATCTTGTCGCCGGCGCCGGCGGCAAACAGCAGCTCCGTCACATGCGGCGATAGTGAGATGATGCGTTGTGCCGGCTTTTGCAGCGTGACCGATTTGCCGTCGTCATCGCGCACGGTGATCGGGGCGGCGTTGGCGGCGACTGCGGCGAGCAGCGTCGCGGCGAAGATCAGTTTTTTCATTTATTTTTCCATTCTGTGAGTGCTGAGTGCAGGCGCTGCCAGCCTGCTTCGTCTGGCGGCAGGCCGAGGCGGATGCCGCGTGCCGCTTGTGTAAAGAGGCGTACCCAGATGCCGCGTTCCGCCATGTGCTGCCAAAACGCCTCCGGCTGCGGTTCTGCCCACCACTGGAATAGCGGCGTGCCGCAGGATTGAATGCCGTGCGCCGCCAGCAGCGCGCGCAAGCGTGCGCCATCGGCTGCCAGTTCGGCTTGCATCGCCGCCTGCCAGGAGCGGTCGCTCAGCGCTGCCAGCGCAACTTGCTGCGCCGGCCCGCTGATGGTCCAGGGGCCAAGCAGGTCTGCCAGGTCGCGCAGCAGGTCCGCATGCGCGGCGATGAAGCCGAGGCGGATGCCGGCCAGGCCGAAAAACTTGCCGACAGAGCGCAGCACGATCAGGCCGGGACGGTCGGCATGTGCGGCGACGCTGTTCTCTTGTGATGTATCGCCAAATGCTTCGTCTACCACCAGCCAGCCGCCGCGCGCAGCCAGTTGATCCGCCCATTCCAGCAACTGCGCCGCCGGCACCACCGCGCCGGTGGGATTATTCGGATTGACCACCACAACCACGTCATGCAGGGCGACGGCGTCGGCCAGTTCAGGGTAGTGCGTCAACGTCATGGTGTGGCCATGACCGGCCCAATGGTGGGCATGCTCCGCATAGGAGGGAGCGCTGACCGCCACGCGTGACGGCGCGCGCAGGCGCGGCAGGGCCTGAATCGCCGCCTGCGTGCCGGCCACCGGCAGCATGTGTGGCGCGCCGTAGAAAGCCGCAGCCGCCGCCGTCAGCGCAGGATCGGGCTCCGGCAGGCGATGCCACGCATTGGCCGCGACTTGCGGCGCCGGATACCAGCGCGGATTGATGCCGGTCGACAGGTCGACCCAGTCGTCGCGGCCGAAGCGCTTTGCGGCGTCGCGCAGATTGCCGCCGTGTTCAAGCATGTGATAACTCCATCAGTATCGCAATGGCGCCAGCGACGGCCAGCCACAGCGCGGTAGTGCGCGCGACCAGTTGCCAGGCGCGATTGATGTCCGCACCGACGGCCGGCGGACCGTCGCCCAGTGTTGGACGGTATTCGACTTCGCCGTGATAGATCGCCGCACCGCCCAGCTGCACGCCAAGCGCGCCGGCGCCGCTGGACATCACCGGGCCGGCGTTCGGGCTGTCCCACGCCGGCGCTTGCGCGCGCCAGCACTGCCATGCGCGACGCTTGCCTTGCAGGCCGGGCGCCAGCAGCACGTAGGACAACGCGGTCAGGCGCGCCGGAATGTAATTGAGCGCATCGTCGATGCGCGCGGCGGCGCAGCCGAATTGCAGGAAGCGCGGCGTGCGATAACCCCACATTGCATCCAGCGTGTTCGCCATGCGGAACAGCACCGCACCGGGCGCGCCGGCGACAATGAACCAGAACAGTGTGGCAAACACCGCATCGTTGCCGTTCTCCAGCAGCGACTCGGCGCTGGCCTTGGTCAGCTCCACTTCGCTGGCGCTGGTGGTATCGCGGCTGACGATGTAGGAGGTGAGGCGGCGCGCGCTGGACAGGTCGTTCTGCGCAAGTGCCTCGGCGATGGGCAGGTTGTGGTCGCGCAGGCTGCGCATGCCGAGGCAGAAGTACAGCAGCAGCGCATGGCCGGCGGCTTGCGCCAGCGGCACCGCGAGTGCCCAGATCAGCAGTGCCGCCAGCGCCGTCAGTGGCAATACCGCCAGCATCCAGGCCAGCAAGCCGCGCGCGAAGCGCGTGCCGCCGAGATTAAGGCGGCGCTCCAGCGCCATCGCCCAATTGCCAAAGCCCACCAGCGGATGCCAGCGACGCACCTCGCCCCACCACAAATCCAGCAGCACAGCCACCATCATCAGCAGCGCGATGGTGGAAAAATTCAGACCACTGAGCACGACTATCCTTTGAGGACCAGCGGCAGGCCAGCGGCGACAAACACGGCGCGGTCGCAGATGGCTGCAACGGACTGATTCAGACGTCCCTGTTCATCCATGAAGCAGCGTGATACGGCGCCCATCGGCATGATGCCCAGGCCAACCTCGTTCGACACCAGCACCACATCGCTGGTGCACTTGGTCAGCGCGCTGGCCAGCATGTCCTGTTGTTCGTGGAACAGCGCTGGCAACCTGATTTCTCCCACATCAGGATAATCCTGGCCGCCGCTGAACAGCAGGTTGCTGAGCCAGAGCGTCAGGCAGTCGACCATGATGAGGCGTTCGGGCGAAGACCAGCGCAGCAGCTGGTTGCCGAGTGCCAGCGGTTCCTCAACGGTGGTCCATTCGGCAGGGCGGCCGGCGCGGTGGTGGGTGATGCGCGCGGCCATTTCGCTGTCGCCCGCAGTGGCGGTGGCGATGTAGACGACTTCCTTGCCCGATTCGGCGGCCAGGCGCTCCGCGTAGGCGCTCTTGCCGGAACGCGCACCGCCCAGAACCAATGTACGTGTCATGTCTCACTCCTCAGGAACAAAGCGGCTGTCGCCGCCGGATTGGATGGGAAATAAGCGTGGAAATACGAAGCGGTCAGCGAACCAACGCGATACCAGGCCTCGCCTTGTATAGCGGAGGGATGCTTGACAGTGTACGCCGCCGGTTCCACTTTGGTGTCCAGTTTCGAATAATGGAAGGTGTGGCCGCGCAACACGCCATGTGGCGTCGGCAGCCCTTGCGGACCGAGTCCCGCCAGGCGTGGCTGCATCGCCACAGCGCCGGGCAGCAGGCCGGCCATGTTCCATACTGCGCCGCGCTTGTTGGCCAGCGTATCGGCCAGCGCCATCATGCCGCCGCATTCGGCGACGATTGGTGTGCCGGCGGCGTGGGCGGCGCGGATCGATGCCTGCCATGTGGCGGCTTGCGCCAGTTGTTCGGCATGTAGTTCGGGATAGCCGCCAGGGAGGTAGATGGCATCTGCCTGCACTGGCACGGCCTCGTTTGCCAAAGGCGAGAAGAACGTCAGTGTGGCGCCGAGGGTGCGCAGCATGTCCAGATTGGCGGGGTAGATAAACATGAAGGCCGCGTCGCATGCGATGGCGATGGTTTTACCTGCCAGCGCGGGAGTCACGGTTGCCGGCGCCGGCGCTGGTGTTATATCGACGTCGCGCAACTGTTGCCATGCCGCTTCGTCGAACGCCAACTGGTCGGACAGGTCGTCGAGTAGCTGATCGATGCCGGCCACTTCACCCGGCAGCACCAGGCCAAGGTGACGCTCCGGCAGCGATCTGCTTTGCTTGGGCAGTGTGGCAAACAGCGGAATGTCGCGCAACGAGGACGCGACCATCTTCGCGTGGCCTTCGCTGGCGACGCGGTTGGCGATCACGCCGGCCATCTCCACCGGTCCATAGTCGCGCAGGCCGTGCACCAGCGCGCCAGCGGTTTGCGCCATGGCGCCGGCGTCGATCACTGCCATTACCGGCACGCCGAAAGCGCGCGCCAGGTCGGCGGAAGAGGGCGTGCCGTCGTACAGTCCCATCACGCCTTCGATCAGGATCACGTCCGCCTCGGCGGCGGCTTGCGACAGCTGCTGGCCGCAAAGTTCCTGTCCCACCATCCACAAGTCGAGCGAGCGCACCGGCGCGCCGCTGGCGCGTTCCAGCACCATCGGGTCGATGAAGTCCGGGCCGCATTTGAATACGCGCACGCGCTTGCCCATGCGGACCAGCTTGCGCGCCAGCGCGGCGGTGACGGTGGTCTTGCCTTGTCCTGAGGAGACGGCCGCGACCAGCAGCGCCTTCACCATTCGGTCCCCGCTTGCGCGCCGATGCCGGCCTTGAAAGCGTGCTTCACCACGTTCATCTCGGTCACCGTGTCGGCGATCTCGATCAGCTCCGGCGGTGCGCCACGGCCGGTAATCACCACATGTTGCATCGGCGGACGCGCCAGCAGGTCGTTGATGACGGCTTCGACGTCCAGGTACTTGTATTTCAGCGCGATGTTCAGCTCATCAAAGACCACCAGGCCGATTTCTGGATCGTTCAGGAACATCCTGGCCTGCTCCCATGCCTGCTGCGCCTTTTCGGTATCGCGTTCGCGGTTCTGCGTCTCCCAGGTGTAGCCCTCGCCCATGGCGTGGAAGCTGATCTCTTCGGGGAAGCGGCGCAGGAATTTCTCTTCGCCGGTTTGCATCGCGCCTTTGATGAACTGCACCACGCCGACTTTCATGCCGTGGCCCATGGCGCGGATCGCCATACCGAAACCGCTGGAGCTTTTGCCTTTGCCGTTGCCGGTGTTGACGATGATGATGCCAATCTGCTTGTCGGCGGCTTCGATCTTGGCGTCGATGATGGCCTTCTTGCGCTCCATGCGCAAGCGATGGCGTTCGTTGATGTCGTCGCTCATAGCGTCTCCTGATTCGGTATAAAAATGCTGCGCGCGCCGTGCTGAAGAATCTCGATCGGATGGCCGAGATAATCGCTGAGGATCTCGGCTTGCATCACATCGGCCTTGGCACCGGCCAGCCAGCGACCATCGCCCTTCAGCAGCAGCGCGTGGGTGGAGACGCTGTGTGCCAGCGTCAGGTCGTGGCCGATCATGATGGCGGTCTTGCCCTGTTCGCGGCACAGGCGCGCCAGGATGTTCATCACGCTGACCTGGTGCGCCAGATCCAGCGCATTAGCTGGTTCGTCGAGCAGCAGCAGCGGCGTGTCCTGCGCCAGCATGGCGGCAATCGCCACGCGCTGGCGTTCGCCGCCGGACAGCGTGCGAACATCGCGCGTTGCCAGGTCGGCGACTTCCATCGCTGCCAGCGACTTGATGGCGATGGCGTGGTCGTCGCTGTCTTCCCAGTAACGATTGGCGTGATATGGATGGCGGGCCGACAGCACGGTTTCGATCACGCTGTAGGAAAACGCGTCGCTGCGGCTCTGCGCCAGGAAGGCCCGCTGGCGCGCCAGTTCTTCCAGCGGCCAATCGGCCAGCGCGCGGCCGCCCAGCGATACGTGGCCGGCTTCCGGCGCGCGCAGTCCCGCCAGTGCGCGCATCAGTGTGCTCTTGCCGGCGCCGTTGCGGCCGATGATGCTCCAGCATTCGCCATCGCGCACTTGCCAGTCCAGGTCCGTGACCAGCTGGCGCTGGCCCGCTTTGAGTGAAAGCTTGTGAGTACCGATCATCATTTACGCAGCCGATGCAGTTGATACAGGAAGACCGGCGCGCCGATCAGCGCCGTCACCACGCCCACCGGCAGCTGCTGCGGCGCGATGACGGTACGGGCCAGCGTATCGGCCAGCATCAGGAAGCTGCCGCCGGCCAGCGTGGCAGCCGGAATCAGGATGCGGTGGTCGGGGCCGACCGCATAACGGCAGGCGTGCGGCACGATCAGGCCGACGAAGCCGATCGAGCCGGCGCTGGTGACAGCGCTTGCGGTCAACAGGCCGGAGACAAAGAACAGCCCCTTGCGCAGCGCGCCGACGCGGATACCCAGCGTGGATGCGGCTTCGGCGTGCAGTGCCATCACGTTCATGGCGCGCGCGCTGCGCAGCGCGAACACCAGTGCGGCGATCAGCACCAGCCACGGCATCCAGCGCATCTGCACGCCGGACAAATCGCCGATCATCCAGAACACCATGCTGCGCAAGCGGCTTTCCGGCGCGATGGACAGCATCAGCGTCACCAGCGCCATGCAGCCGGAGGACAAAATGGCGCCGGTCAGCAGCAATTGCGAGGTGCCGGCTTCCGCCGCCGTGCCGCCGCGCAGGTCGCGCCGGGCCAGCACATACAACATCATGGAGACGGCGACTGCGCCGCCGAATGCTGCGGCATCAACTACCCAGGCGGCATACATGAACATCAACGCGGCCAGCGCGCCGACCGAGGCGCCGGCGGACAAGCCAAGCACGTAAGGATCGGCCAGTGGATTGCGCAACAGCGCCTGCATCATCACGCCCGCCAGCGACAGCGCGGCGCCGGTGACGAAAGCGGCGACCGCGCGGCTGGCGCGCAGGTCGAGCAGGGTGGCTGCCAGCGTCGAGGACTGGCCGTGCAGCAGCTCATTGAGCGCTGCGGGAATATCGGAAAGGGGAATCGAGACCGAACCGGTCATGCCCGAGAAAATCAGGGTGGCAAACGCGAATAGCAGCAACCCGATCAGGGTGATGGTGGCGCGCTGTCGCAGATTGCGGGAGAAAGAATGCATGCACTGCTTTCAAGAATAAAACTGCATGATACGTCGCTCCCGCGCAGGCGGGAGCCCATAGAACGCCGACTTGCACGTTTTCCATGGATTCCGGCTTGCGCCGGAATGACGTGCAGGTTACACCATTATTTGTAGCCGTAACGCAGGCCGGCAAACACTTTGGAACCCGGCGTCACGTAGAAGCGTGCCAGGTCGTACTGTTTGTCGCCGACGTTATTCCAGCGGACCAGCGCCGACCAGTCCTTGTTGAAGCTGTAGGTTGCGTACAGGTTCACCAGGCCATAGCCGCCCAGGCGGTTCTTGTTGGCCGCGTCGTCGAAGCGGTCGCCTGAGAACTCCAGTTCCACGCCGGTCTTCAGCGCGCCGATGCTGTAATCGGCGGCTACATTGCCATGCTTCTTCGAGCGACGTTGCAGGCGCTTGCCGGTGGTTTCATCCTTCGGGTCCTGCAGGTCGATGCTGGCGGTCAGCTCGATGCCGGCCAGCTTGGTCGCGCCGGAGAGGGTCACGCCTTCCAGCAGTGCCTTGTTGACGTTGTAGGCGCACGACTTGTAACCCGCGTACGGGCAAGGCGTGGTGCTGACCAGCATATCGGTCAGCTTGTTGTGATAATAGTTTGCGCTCAGCGCGTTCACGCCATCATCCCAGCGCAGGCCGATTTCAGCGTTCTTGCCTTCTTCCGGCTTGTTGGCCGGATTGCCGTAGGCCGGGAAGTACAACTCGTTGTAGGTCGGTGCACGGAAGCTGGTGCCGTAGCTGGCGGTGGCGCGCAGCTGCGGCGTGATGTCGTAGCCATAGCCGATCGAGCCGGTGTTCTTCGAGCCGTACACCGCATTGTCGCGGCGGACCGACGCGTTCAGCAGGCTGGCGCCACGGCGCGCGTTGTACGACGCAGCCCACGAATTGGTGGTGCGGTCGCGGTTCATCGCGTCGGCGCCGTTGGTCGATACTTCTTCCTTGCGGTGATCGTACAGCACCTGCACGATGTCTTCGCCGATGCGGATATCGTTTTGCAGCGTGATGTCGGTCTGCTTGGTGTCGATGCGCGAGTAGCCCGAGGCGGCGGCGCTGCCCCAGTTCTGGCCCTTGTCTTCGCTCTGCGAGATTTGCAGCAGGGTGTCGACATTGGAGACGAATTTGGCCTTGCCGTAGATGGCGGCGGTTTGCAGTTCGGCTTTGCTGCGCACATCGTAGGCGGCGGCGCCGTTGTCGTACTGCGATTCCAGTTTGCTGTGCAAGAACAGCGCGCCGACTTCGTAGCCGGGCGCGATCTGGAAGCCAAACTGGCCGGAGACGTTTTCGCGGTCGTAGCCATCGTCGTCCGGATTGAAGCCGGACGCGCCCTGGCGGGTAGCCGAATAGCCGTCCGATTTTTCCTTGCCGGCGCTGATGGCGTAGCTGAAGCTGTGCTCACCGCCGGTGGCGCCTGACACCGTGGCGTCGGCCTCGCGCGTCTTGTCGCTGCCGTAGCCGGCGAAGGCGGTGAACGCTGGCGCGCCTTTGCCTTTCTTGGTGAAGATCTGGATCACGCCGCCGATGGCGTCGGCGCCGTACAGGGAGCTTAGTGGGCCGTAGACGATCTCGATATGATCGATCGCGGTCAGCGGAATGGCGCTCCAGTTGGCGGCGCCGGTGGTCGAGGAACCGATCCGCACGCCGTCTACCAGCACGATGTTCTGATTGCTATTGGCGCCTCGGATGTAGACGCTGGACGAAGTGCCGGCGCCGCCGTTGCGGGCGATCTCGATGCCGCGCTGGCGTTGCAGCAGGTCGACGATGGAGCCGGCGCCGGATTGGGCGATCTGCTCGGCATCGATGGTGATGGTGTCGCTGATGACGTTGGCCAGCGGCTGAGCGGTGCGGGTGGCGGTGACGACCACGGTGTCGGTGGATTCGGCGTGCGCATGGCAGGCAGCCATGGCCAGCGCCAGCGACGTCAGCGCCGCAGGACGGGAGATACGGAGAGTCATGATAAATGTTCTATTAATAGCAACCGGCCGACGTCCCCGTAGGCCAATTGTGAACAGAAGCGGGGCATAGCCTGCTTCCACCTGATTTGGCCGGTATCCGGGCTGACAAGTGGCACCGCCTCACCTTCCCATGCTGTAGCACAGTGGTTGTCAGAGGCGGTTTGTCGCAGAGTGAGCGACGCTTGTTTACCGTTGCGGGGGCAGCACACGTTGGCCGTTTGCTATCGGCTCCGTGTTTCCCGTTTAACTGCGCATCTGGACAGACGCGCGGGCACCAAAACCCGCACATTATACGGGTTTAAAGGAGCAAGGTGGAGCCGTAGGGGATTTGATGGGCGGTTTGCGCGGCTTGCAGGGCCATCTTTGCAGGGGAAAGTCCCGCATGGCGGGCGACCAGCAAACGCATGGCGCCGGCGTGGCAGATGATGATGGCATCCGTGGTCAACTCATCATAGAAGGCATTGATACGTTCGGCCATTTGCAGCACGCTCTCGCCGCCGCCGGGATGGTAGTTGACCATGTCGGCGGCCCAGGCGTCGATGCCGGCGCGGGGGATGGCGTCCCATGGCTGCATCTCCCACACGCCGAAGTGCATTTCGGCGAGGCGGGCGTCGTGGCGCGGTTCTGGCGATAGGCGCGCGGCCAGTTCGGCGCAGCGGCGCAGCGGGCTGGAATAGATCGGCAGGCCGGCCGGCAGTTGTAGCGCGGCCAGCGTTTGTTCCAGTTGTCCCGGCGCGATGGCCAGGTCGGTGCTGCCGTAGCAGACGCCTGGCGCGACCAGCGGTTGCGGATGGCGGACCAGGATCAGCTTCATGGATGAAGGCTGGCCAGCGCGCACAGATAAAACATCACCTCCGTCACCTGCTGCACGGCGCCGAGGCAGTCGCCCGTGTAGCCGCCGATGCGGCGCACGCATTTGCGCGCCAGCCAGACGGTGGCAATGACGGCGGCGGGCGCGCCGTACAGCAGCGCGTCGGGCGGCAACCAGCGCAGTTCCAGCACCGCCAGCACAGGCAGGGCGACAGTGACGGCGGCGATCAGGAATTCTCCGGCGCGCATTTTTTGCGCCAGCGGCTTGGCTTTGCCTTCGGCGCGCGCGTAGTCGAGGCGCCAGATCAGCGAGGTCGCCATCAGGCGCGATAGCGGGTGTGCAATCAGCAGCGCACCGATGGCGGCCAGCGGCGGCAGCATGGACAGCGTCACCAGTTTCAGTGCCAGCATGCAGATGGTGCCGATGGCGCCATACGCGCCGATGCGCGAATCCTTCATGATTTCCAGTACGCGCTCAGGCGTCATGCCGCCACCGAAGCCGTCGCACATATCGGCAAAGCCGTCTTCATGGAAGGCGCCGGTGACGTAGATGCCCGCCGCAGTGGACAGCACCGCCGCTACCGGCGCGGGCAGAAACCATGAGGCGACCGCGTACACCGCGACGGTAATCAGCGCAACCACCACGCCTACCAGCGGAAAGTAGCGCGAGGCCTGATTCAGCCACGCGGGATCGAAACCCACCCAGCCGGGGATCGGCAGGCGGGTAAAGAACTGTAGCGCGGTGAAGAACAGGCGGAGCTGATGCATTATTCGGATTTCTCGCTGACCTGGGCCGATTCGAAGGTGGCCATGCGATTGAGGAAGTTGGCGGCGGCGTGCAGCAGCGGCAGCGCCAGCGCGCAGCCGGTTCCCTCGCCGAGTCGCAGGCCGAGATTGAGCAGTGGCTTTGCTTCCAGCGCGGCCAGCATCTGCTGATGGCCGTTTTCATTGGAGCAGTGGGCGAAGACGCAGTAATCCAGAATCGCTGGCTGCATGCGCGCGGCGACCAGCAGCGCGCCGGTGACGATGAAGCCGTCGATCAGTAGCACCTTGCGCAGTTCGGCCGCCTTCAACATGGCGCCCGCCATCATGGCGATTTCCAGGCCGCCGAAGGTGGCCAGCACATCGAGCGGTTCGCTGGCGTGGGCGTGTTTGGCGACGGCGGCTTCGATCACCCGCTGTTTGTGCAGGATGCCTTCGGCCGACAGGCCGGTGCCGGCGCCCACACATTGCGCGACCGGGATGCCGGTCAGCTTGTGCATCAACGCGGCGGCGGCGGTGGTGTTACCGATGCCCATTTCGCCGAAGCCGACCACGTTGCCGTCCAGTTCGGCTGCCAGCGCGGCGCCGGCTGCCATAGCGGTCTGGCACAGGTCGTGGCTCATTGCCGGTTCTTGGGCGAAGTTGCGGGTGCCGTGCGCCAGCTTGCGGTCGGTCAGGCCGTCGCGCGGGCCGAAGTCGTGATTGACGCCGGCATCGACCACGCGCAGCGTGCAGTTACTCTGCGCGGCGAAAACATTAATGGCGGCGCCGCCTGCCAGGAAGTTTTCCACCATCTGCCAGGTGACGTCCTGCGGATAGGCGGAGATGCCTTCGGCGACGATGCCGTGGTCGGCGGCGAACACCAATATGGCTGGCTTGGTGATGGCGATGTCGCGCGTGCCCTGTACCAGACCGATCTGTTTCGCCAGCGCTTCCAGTACGCCCAGGCTGCCCAGCGGTTTGGTCTTATTATTAATAGCGTTATCGAGCTGGGTGGCGAGCGCGTCGTTGCGAGTAGGCGTGATGAACATTAGGCTGGAGTGTGTATCGAAGAATTCAATATTCTACCCTTGCCAGACTGCGCGGGGCTTGCTATAGTTCTGTCCCTCGCGAAACAAAGCATGCAAATGCAGAGTGAAGCGGGAAAAAAGAAGGTTGACGAAATGCCGCAAACGCTTCATACTCTTCCTTCTTCGCTGATGAACAAAACGCTTCTTCAGCAA
>CAUPXZ010000072.1:0-22218 GCA_963515135.1 uncultured Duganella sp.
TTTCTACACGGCCTCAACCGCGAGCGGTTGAGGCCGTGTAGAAATGGAGGACCTGACCCCGGGGTTTATTTGGAGATGCGGAGGATGGCGGAGGCTAGCTTGGAGAAGCACGGCGTCAGGTCGCTCTGGCTGGCGGCGTAGCAGTAGACGCCGACCGGCTTGGCGGCGTTGTAGCAGCGCGCCGGCGCGTCCACCGAGTTGGCCATGCACTTCAGCGTGTCTTCGCCCCGTTCACCATCGTAACCGGTGTTGGCTTTCAGGCTGGCCCCCAATCCCAACGTGAAGATGTAGATGCCTTCGTCGCGCGATTTTGACGCCATCGCTTCCACCAGGTTGCGCGCCGCGCGGTTGACGTTCTGGTAGTTCAGCGTGTTGGTGACGACGCGCGGAGAATTGGTGACGATCGGGAATTCGCGCTGCGCCGGGTCGTTGGCCTTGGCATAGCCGCCATCGTTGTGGGCGTTGTACCAGTCCGGCAGCGACGCCACTTTGCTCGGCAGGTCGGACGGCGTGCAGACACCACCGATGTCATCATATTGTTCGTCCAGCTTGTATAAGCCGGCCGGCGTGCCGGCACCGTCGTCGTCGGTGTAGACCACGCCGGGCGTCTGGCAGGTGGTCGCGCTGGGATTCTTCCAGTTCAGGTAGGCGCCGATGGAGTTCGGCGTGCCGTCCGAGAAGAACACGATGACGCGCATATTGGAGCGGTTCAGGTTGGCCGTCGGCACGCTGTTGATCTGCTGCCGCGCCCAGTACATGCCTTCGGCCGAGGCGGTGGCGCCGCTGAACTGGTAGGCCTTGATGTGGTTGATCATGCTGGCGCGGTCGAAGCCGCGCGCGGTCTGCCGGATCTGATCGTCGACGATGCCGCCGAAGGCAAAGCGCACCAGGCCGACCCGGTCGCGCACCATATTGAACTGGTTAAGAAAAGTAGTGGCCGAGCTGCGTACATTGGCGGCCGCTGGCGCCAGCGAGCCGGAGACGTCCATTACCAGCACCATGTCGAGGTCTTTGCGCTTGGTTTCGGTCACTACCGACGGCGCCAGCACGCCGGAGGCGAAGCCGCCGAACAGCGCGGTCGGCATATTGGCCGAGGCGCTGATGCTGACCGTCACTTCGCTGCCGCTGAAGGTGACGCCGACGTCGTTCAGCGTGGCGTTCGACATCATGTAGTTGGCCGGGAAGTTGGCGGCGAAGAAGCGCTGCGCGGCGGCCTTGGCGTTGGCTGCCTGCTCGGTCTGGTTGGTGCCGTTGCTGATGGCGCGCGCCGCGGCCAAGCCGGCGGCATCGGTGGCGGCGTTCAGCTTGGAACGCACCAGGTAGCTGAGGCCGGCGCTGAAGGCCAGGCCGACCACCGCCAGCAGCGTCACCAGCGAGACCACGACCATGACCAGCACGCCGCCGCGTTGTTTGTGGTAAGTACGCATCATCAGAACACCGTCATCGAATAAAAATCGGTGGTCAGCGCCGGCGTGCTGAAGCTGCCGAAGCTGAAGGTTTTAAACAGCATATTGAATTTGTAGTAGACCTCGACCACGTAAATCACTTCGCCGTCGATCAGCTGGCCGCTCATCATCGACACCACCGGCGCGGTGCTGCCGGTCGGCACCAGGCAACTGCCGGCCGTGCCGCTGGCCCAGCTGTTGCACGTCCAGATCTTGCTGAGCGGCGCGTAGCCGCTGACGCGGTAGCCGCGGTTGTTGGTGGCGTCATCCCAGCGGTACTGCTCCAGCACGATGCTCTTGGTGGTGCCGCCGCTGGTGGAGCCCATGATGCGCGTCACGTACACCATGCCCAGCTTGTTCATGTCGAGCGGCGGCGCCGACGCCGCCACCTGGCCGATGATGGTCTGGGCGTTTTCCGACAGCTGCAGCTTGCCGTAGGCGGTCATGCTGGCCGCTTCGCGGCTGATGTTGATCAGGATCATCTGCGCCTGCAGCGCGCGGGCGATGTCGACCAGTCCGATCATCAGCACCAGTAGCACCGGCAGCAACAGCGCGAATTCGACGGCGGCCAGGCCACGAGCGCGGGCGCGACGGCCGAGGTGGCGGGCGTTCATTGGATGGTCATGGTGGCGGCCACCGCAAACTTGTATTCGCCGTTGGGGAACACCGCCGCGACGATCGGCGTGGCCAGCTTCCAGGTGCAGTCCAGGCGCAGCACGACGATGTCGCCGACGCCGCCCAGCAGGCTGCTGGAACTGCTGGAGGTGGCGGTGGTGCCGTTGACCGAGAATTTCGGACACACACTGTCCATATAGCCGGCCGAGTTGGTGCGGATCACATTCATCACCGACGGCAGCGGCGTGCTGTTGGTGTCGGAACGGCCGGTGATGGCGTAGCGCGCGCCTTCGCGCACCGCGTACTGCATGGTCAGCGTGACGAAGAACACCAGGCTGAATTCGATCACGCCGATCAGCAGCAAAAACGCCACCGGGGCGATGATGGCCATCTCGACGACGGCGGAACCGCGCTGACGGCGCGGGCGGGCGAGCACTCTCATGATGTTGCGTCCGTGGTACGGTGATGGTGAAAAAGCAGGCGCAGGCGCGAACGGCGCGGCGCGGTCGACTGGCGGGCCGGCATAGGGAGCGGCGCTCGCAGTGCCACGGGAATGAGGTGACGGTGAGGTCATTGTAGACCGATTCATTTTATTTCGCCTAGTTATTTAATGTTTGGGGCAAGCATCAAAAACGCGGCGCCGGCCTACGGCGGGCGTGAATCATGGGTGCAGCGTAGCACGCTCCGGCTAGACATGGCAGCAATGTCTGCGTAGACTCGATTGGGTTAGCAACAACTATCGAATCGCTATTTCGTTTAGTTTTACTGCATAGCTGAAGGCCGCCGCCAGGGACGGCCGGGAGACACTTTGATACCACACAGCCCTCCTGCCGCCGCGCTGCGGACCGGCGGCGACGCCGTCGGCGCCTCGATGGTGTTCATCATGCGCCTGGTGCTGGCGCTGACCGCCATCCTGACGCTGTTCATCGCGCCGGGCGACCTGGGCAACCGGCACGGCGCGCGCACCCTGCTCAGCACGCTGATCTTCGGCGGCTATCTGCTGCATGCACTGGCGCTGCTGCTGGCGGCGCGGCGCTACCGCAATCCCTTCTGGCACGGCAAGCTGGTGTACTGGATCGATCTCGGCTGGTTTGCGCTGATGGTGTATTGCACCGGCGGCAGCAACAGTTTCTTCTTCCCGTTTTTCTTCTTTGTGATCCTGACCGCCTCGTTCCAGTGGGGCTTCGACGAAGGCGCGCGCATCACGCTGGGCGCCACGTTCGCGCTGACGCTGGCCACCTGGCTGGCTGACACCCGGATCAATCACGGCCACCTGCTGCTGCGCACCGCCTTTGTGCTGGCGCTCGGCTATATGATCGCCTACTGGGGCGGGCTGGGGGTGGCACAGCGCCGCCGTTTGAACCTGCTGCGCGATGTCAGTCGGCTGTCCAATCCGCGCTTCGGCGTCGACCAGAGCATCGCCACCATGCTCAAACAGACGCGCGACTTTTACCATGCCAGCAATTGCGTGCTACTGATGCGCGACAGCGGCGACGAGCTATGGCAGCTGCATTCGGCCGGCGCGCCAGATGGCCGTGCCTCGCTGTCGCGCCTGCCAGAGGGGGCGGCCGCGCCGCTGCTGGTGTTTGCGCCGCAGGCGCTGGTGCAGTATGCGGCAGCACTGCATCCACGGCTGCCGCGCACGGCCGAGTCGCGCACGCGGGCGCCGGGCGCGGCACACTGGCAGCCGCTGGCGCCGGAGGCGGTCGAACAGCTGACCGACTTGCTCGATGCCAGTTCCTTCGTCAGCGCGCCGCTGCCGCTGCGCAAGGGCGAAGGGCGCATTTATGTGGTGTCGGACCGGCAGCGCTTCAGCCGCAACGATGCAGTATTTTTGCAACAGCTGGCAGCGCAGGTGTTTCCGGTGATCGAGAACATCGTGCTGCTGGACCGGCTGGCCTCGGATGCTGCCTTCCGCGAGCGGCAGAAGATCGCGCGCGACCTGCACGACACCACGATCCAGCCGTATATCGGCCTGCGGCATGGCATCAGCGCGCTGCGCCAGTCGCTGCAATCGGACCACCCGGTAGCGGCAGAACTTGATAAACTGCTGGACATGACCACCCAGGTGATCGGCGACATGCGGCAGTTTGCGCGCAGCGTGCGGCAAGGCGCCGCGCAGACCGAGGCCGAGCTGCTGGTGGCCTTGCGCCGACAGGCGCAGCAGGTGCAACAGTTCTACGATATCCAGATTGTCATTGCCGCCGAAGATGGTTTGTCGATCAGCGACCGGCTGGCGGCGGAAGTCTTTCAGATCGTGAATGAAGGCATGCACAATATACGCAAGCACACCCGTGCCCGCACCGGGACGATCAGCCTGAGCAACGCTGACGGCCAGCTGCGGATACGCATTGAAAATGAAACTCCGGAAGGTCCCACGGCCCCATTCCTGCCTGGATCGCTGGCTGAGCGCACCACTGCGCTGGGCGGCACCATCGCGGTCGAACGCGACACGCCAGGTTTCACCACAGTCAGCATCGCCATCCCGGTATAACCGAGGCTAACGCTCATGAGTACACCGATCCGTATCATGCTGGTAGACGACCACAAGACCATGTTGTGGGGGCTGGAAAAACTGATTGAGGGCGGCGGCAGCGATCTGCAACTGGTCGGCACCGCCAGCAACAACGACACGGCGCTGCAACAGGCGGCCGCACTGACGCCGGATGTGATTGTGCTGGACCTGGATCTGGAGGGACGCAGTTCGATCGAAATCCTGCCGCAGCTGTTGCAGCAAAACCCCGGCGTCAAGGTGATGATTTTAAGCGGCAACCGCGACCAGGGCTTGCTGACGCAAGCGGTCAAGCTGGGCGCGCGCGGCGTGGTCAGCAAGGAGGCCTCGGCCGATGTGGTGCTCAACAGCATACGCGCGGTGCAGCGCGGCGAGACGGCGCTCGATCCGGTGTTGATGAACGCGCTGCTGGGCCAGTTGTCGGCGCCGGCCAAGGCCGATCCGGAGGCGCTGCGCATCGCCTCGCTGACGCCGAAGGAGCGCAAGATCGTCGCGGTGGTGGTGGAAGGCAACGGCGCGCCAAACAAGGAGCTGGCCTCCAAGCTGTTCATCGCCGAGCCGACGCTACGCAACAATCTCACCACCATCTATCAGAAGCTGGGCGTGGCCAACCGGCTGGAGCTGTATGTGTACGCAACCCGGCACGGCTTGCAGGCGGTGTGAGAATTGGTGACAAATGTCATCGAAGATAGTGACGTTTGTCCACTGGTGGTAGCGGCGTGCGTGTCTACACTGAAGACACACCACACACAAGGAGACGCACCATGAACGCCATCCACCACTTCCTGCGCGACGAAGACGGCATCACTGCGATCGAATACGCGCTGATGGCGGCCGCCATCGCCGCCGCCATCACCGCCGGCCTGACCATCCTCGGCCCAAAAATCACCGCTTCGCTGACCTATATTTCGGGCCTGATCAAGTCGTCGTAATCGGCATCAGCTCCACAAAAATCCGGCCTTCGCGCCGGATTTTTTTTCCCCGTCGCCTGACGATGCTTATGTTGCTTGCCTCGTTTCCCCGGTTTGCCAGGTCCGGTCGCGGCGTTCGGGCTACGACCCGGCACTGGTTTGGACATGACCGCAGCAACCGTTTTTTTCTGCGGCGTGACTTCGGCGCCGTCAACAGCGCCGAATAGCCGCGAGATGGCGATTTTTTGCTTGCCTCTGCAGACGTCCGCCAGCACCCATTGTTCATTGCCGGGGAAACGCAGCCAGACCGATTTCCAGGCGTTGCGATTGCCGCTACCCTGCAGGTTGGCGAAGCCCGATGGCGTGACGCTGTCGTCACCGAACTTGATCTGCGCACCTTTGACAACGGCGAAGTAGGGAACGCGGCCGAATGCGGCCCGCAGTCTGGTGCCGTCCGGAAGAAATAGCTGCTTCCACTGGTAGCCGGCATCGGCTTCGGCGGGCTTACGCTCCTGGGCGGACGACACCGCCGGGTTCATATAGCCGCGAATGGCATCGCAGATGATAGGCTCCAGTTCCCAACTGTTCCAACGATGACCGGTGAGTTCCCCCAGCTCGACCAGGATGTCGGATGGCAGGCGGACGGAAGAGAGAAGGATAGCCATGAGGGGTCTCCCGAAAAGCGGTTTTACTAAAATCTGCTAGCTACTACGATGTAGTGCTGCAGCGCTCTAACGCATACTAAATTAGAGCCTCCGCAGGATTTTTAGTTCCCAACCAGCTCACCCCAGAGCGAAATATCGACGATTATCAGCACCTAGTACGGTATAGGCAATTTTAGTAAAACCCGAAAAACCGACACCCCCACCACATATACCTCACGGATCAACAGCCAGTACAAATGTCATTGCAGATCGTGACGTTTGTCGGATGTGCGGCGGCGAGATGCTGCGTAGAATGTCTTTCATCGGCAGCACACAAGCAACAACGCAGTACCTAAAACCTGAACCCCGTTTTAGTTGATGTAGTAACCCTTTACTCAACCAACTTTTACGAGGCTCATCATGAACGCAATCACCAACTTCATCCGCAACGAAGACGGCATCACCGCCATCGAATACGCCCTGATGGCCGCCGCCATCGCCGCCGCGATCACCGCCGGCCTGGCCATCCTGGGGCCCAAGATCACCGCCTCGCTGACCTATATCTCGGGCCTGATCAAATCCTCCTGATTCCAGTCTCCTCGTTGTAAGCTCCTGGCAGTTATTTATCCGGAACCTGGTTCCGGATTTTTTTTGCCTGAAGCGCAAGCATGACAAATGTCACTACATTTCAGGACCTTTGTCCGATGTGAAAACGATCTCAGCTGTATAGACTGTGCTTTTATCTCCCCTCTTCTTCAGGAGCCGTTGCAATGCGCCTTACCTTCATCCAACGCGGTCTGGTCCGCTTCGTCCGCGACGATGATGGCGCTACGCTGCTGGAGTACGCGCTGATCGCCGCGCTGGCGTCGGTGATCATCATCATTGCCATCCTGGCCGTGCTCGGCTCACGCACCTGAAGTGCGCGCCGCATAAAAAATTTGCTGCACGGTACGCGCCGCGCCGGAAATTTTCTATACACTAGGCTGGTCTGCTCCCCTTTGCTAAAGGCGATTCATGACCTTCTTGCCGTTGATCATACTGTGCTCCCTATTGGCACTGGCTGTCTGGAACGATTTACGTACGCGCCGCATCCCCAACTCGCTGGTGTTCGGCGGCGCCGTGCTGGGCCTGCTGTTCAACGCCGCGCTCCCGCCGGGAGACGGTCTCTTCATACAAGTGTTTGGCGCCATCGGCATCTGGCAGGCGCTGGCGGGGCTGGCGGTCGGCCTGCTGCTGCTGTTGCCGATGTATGCGATGCGCGCGCTCGGCGCCGGCGACGTCAAGCTGATGGCGATGATAGGCGCCTTCGTCGGCCCCGGCGCCGTGGCTGGCATCACGCTACTGACCTTGCTGGCGGGCGGTGTGCTGGCGCTGGTGGTGGCCGGCTTCAACGGCCGCCTGAAGCCGATGCTATACAACACCTGGCACCTGATCAAATACAGCATGCTGCGTTCGCTGGCCGGCGAAGTGCCGAAGATGGAAGCGCCGGCCACGCCCAGCGGCCGCCTGCCTTACGCAGTAGCAATTGCCGCCGGCGCCGCGCCTTACCTGATCTACGGTGCCAGCAGCGGCCGCAGCCTGTTCTTCTAAGGAGACGCATGCTCACCCAGCAGACGACCGAGTCTCCCGCCGATGCGCGCGCGCCGCGCACCACGGACGAAACGGGCCTGCCGTTTCTGTTCCTGGTCGAGCTGTTGTCCAAGGTGCTGTTCCAACGCGGCCAGGTGCGTTTGCCGGAACTGGCTAGCCATCTGAAATTGAGTATCAGCGTGATCACGCCGCTGGTGACGCATTTACGCAACGAAAAATTATGCGAGGTCACGCGCAGCGGCGGCAGCGGCACCGACGCCGACCTGACCTACCACCTGACCGAAGCCGGCATGCAGCGCGCCGTTGCCAGCATCAACCGCAACGCCTACGCCGGCCCGGCGCCGGTGACGCTGGCCGCGTATGTAGCGCAGATGGAAGTGCAAAGCGTGCGCCACCTGCACGTCACGCGCGCCGATGTGCAGGGCGCTTTTCACGACGTGGTCGCCAGCGCGCAGGTGCTCGACCAGATGGGCGCCGCGATGAACTCGGGCCGCGCGATTTTCATCTACGGCCTGGCCGGCAGCGGCAAGACCTTTCTGGCCGAACGCCTGTGCAATCTGCTGAAGGGCGCCATCGCCGTGCCCTACGCCATCATGATCGACAACGAGGTGGTGCCGTTCTACGACCCGGTGCAGCACCGCCCGCTGGCCGGCGCGGCGCGGCCGGAAGACGGCATCGACTTGCTGCGCACACTGGACGCGCGCTGGGTGCGCGGCCTGCAGCGCCCGACCGCGCTGACCGGCGGCGAGCTGACGCTGGAGATGTTGGATCTGCGCTTCGACGCCAACACCCGCCTGTACCAAGCGCCTCCTCATCTGAAAGCCAACAACGGCATCTTCATCATCGACGACCTGGGACGCCAGCGCTGTTCGCCGCTGGAGCTGATGAACCGCTGGATCGTGCCGATGGACCGTGGCGTCGATTATCTTTCCTTGCACACCGGTCTGGTTTTTCAGGTGCCGTTCGATGTGGTCGTGGTATTCTCGTCTAACTTCCTGCCGGAACGTTTATCGGATGGCGCCTTCCTGCGCCGGCTGGGATACAAGATAGAAGTACCGCCGCAAACGCCGGACGAATACCAGCAGCTATTCCGCCAGGCCTGCGCGCAGTACGGCATTGCATTCGACGCCGCCGCCTTCGACTATTTGCTGAGCGGCCTGCATGCCAGGGACGAGACACCGCTGCTGGCCTGCTATCCGCGCGACCTGATCCGCCAGGTGCGCGACCTGGCCCGCTACGAAAGCACGCCGCCCGCGCTCAGCCAGCGCGCGCTGGACTGGGCCTGGCACAACTACTTTGCCGGCGCCGGCGCCCGCCGCGTCGCCGCCGACCAGCAGAAGAAGGAACGCGAACGCCGCGAATCATCGAACCCGCTTAATCCAGGAAGGCAAGGATGAGAAATACCCGTGCTCTGACAATGATAGGTGTCGCGCTGTTTCTGGCGCTGGCCGCCGTGGTGGTGGCGGCGCAATGGATCGCCGGCCAGTCCGCCAGCAACAGCAACAAGGTGGCGGTGGCGCTGCTCGACATCAGCATGGGGGCGCGCATCACGCCGGAACTGGTGCACATGGTCGACTGGCCGGCCAGCTCGGTGCCGCCGGGCGCCGCCACCGACGCCAAGTCGCTGGAAGGCCGCATCACGCGCGCCAACGTGCAGCGCGGCGAACCGATCACCGAAGCCAAGCTGGCGCCGGCCGGCACGCAAGGCGGCTTGTCGTCGGTGGTGGCCGAGGGCAAGCGGGCGATGACGGTGCGCGTCAACGACGTGGTGGGCGTGGCCGGCTTCGCGCTGCCGGGTAACTACGTCGACATCCTGGTCAACACGCAGAGCGACAGCAATGGCGACCATCTGGCGCGCGAGCAGGCGATCTCGAAGATCGTACTGGAGCGCATTCTGGTGCTGGCGATCGCGCAAGAATCCAGCCGCGACGACACCAAGCCGAAAGTGGTCAACGCCGTCACGCTGGAGCTGACCCCGGACCAGGTCGAGAAGCTGGACCTGGCGCGCAGCGTCGGCACCCTGTCGCTGGTGCTACGCAATCAGGTCGATCCGCAATCTGCCAACACCGAGGGCGCCACCAAAACCAGCTTGCTGGGTGAAAGCGCGATCGCCACCGCACCGCAGCGCAGCAGCACCACGTTGCCGACGCCACCGGCGCCTGTGGCGGCAGCTGCCGCACCGGCGCCACCACCACGGCCGCCGCGCCCTGAGCCGCAGGGCGACAAAGTGGAAGTCATCAAAGGTCTGGAGCGTAGTTCACAACAATTTTAAGCATTGGAGAATGCGACTTGAGCAACGTCACTTCCACGCCCTTCCCTTCCGTGCCGCTGCGCGCCGTCGCCCTGGCGGTGCTTGTGCTGCTAAGCGCCGCGCCGCCGGCCACCCTGGCCGCGCGCCAGGCCAAGCCGCAGCCCGCCACGCCCGCTGCCACGCCAGCGAGCGCCGCCGTCGCGCCCAGCGCGCCCAGCACAGGCACAGCACCCGGCATCGAACTGGCGCGCGAGCTCACGCTGGCGGCCGGCAAGTCCACTTTGATGCGCCTGCCGTCGCCAGCTGCGCGGGTGGCGGTCGGCGACGCCAAAATCGCTGACGTGATCCTGCTCAACCCCAGCGAAATCTACCTGCTCGGCAAAACCACCGGCTCGACCAACCTGATCATCTGGAACCGCAGCAATCAGGCCAGCGTCATCGACATCACGGTCGGCCTGGACACCGCCGGCCTGCGTCAGCAGTTCACCGAGCTATTCCCGACTGAGCGCGACATTCGCATCACCGTCTCCGGCAACTCGCTGATCCTGTCCGGCAGCGTGGCCGACTCGGTGCGCGCGGCGCAGGTGGTGGCGGTCGCCAGCGCCTATCTGCAACGCACCTCACGCAGCGGCAACACCGGCGCTGCCGCCGCACCGGACGCCGCCGCGCAAGCGGCCCAAGCGGCGGCTGGCAGCGGCGCCCCCACCGCCGCCTCCGGCGCGGCAGCCGGCGCCGCCTTCCAGGCCGCGATGGACCCGATGTCTGGTTTAAGCCAAGGCAGCGGCAGCAACGGCCGCGTGGTCAATATGCTGGGCGTGGCCGCACCACAGCAGGTGATGCTGGAAGTGAAAATCGCCGAAGTCTCGAAAACCCTGGTCGACCAGCTGGGCGCCAGCGTCGGCCTGAACGGCACGCGCGGTAGCTGGACCTACACCATGCTGTCCAATCTGCTGAGCGGCAACCCGAGCAAGATCGACGCCTTCAACAACGGCAGCGGCAAATTCGTCACGCTGGACGCGCAAAAGAACGACGGCCTGGTCAAGGTACTGGCCGAACCGACCGTGATGGCGATCAGCGGCCAGGAGGCCAGCTTCCTGGCCGGCGGCAAGATCTTCATCCCGGTGGCGCAGGACAGCACCGCCGGTAGCAGCCGCGTCACGCTGGAGGAAAAGGAATACGGCATCGCTGTCAAGTTCACCCCGACCGTGCTGGACAACGGCCGCATCAACCTGCGCGTGTCGCCCGAGGTGTCCGAGCTGAACCGCGAAGGCATCGGCATCACCGCCACCGGCAGCACCGCCACTGCCGTGCTGCCGTCGTTCACCACGCGCCGCGCCAGCACCACGGTGCAGCTGTTCGACGGCCAGAGCTTCGCCATCGGCGGCCTGATCAAGAACAACGTTACCAGCAGCATCAAGGCCTTCCCCGGCCTCGGCGAAATCCCGATCCTGGGCGCGCTGTTCCGCAGCAGCGACTTCCAGAACGACCGCACCGAGCTGGTATTCATCGTCACGCCGCATCTGGCGCAGCCGCTGCCGCCGAACCCCAAACTGCCGACCGACGACTACGTGCAGCCGAGCCGCTTCGACTTCTTCCTGAACGGCAAAATGGAAGGCAGCGCCCCAGCGCGCGGCGCGCAACCGTCCGAGGCCGTCCCGGCCGCCCCAGCCGCCCCAGCCGCCCCAGCCGCCGGCGGCATCAAATAGGAGGCGCCATGCGAACCACCATCATCCTCGCCGCCCTGCTGACGCTGACCGCCTGCGGCACCTCGCCCCGGCTGGACCAGCAGTTCGGCCACAGCGTGCGCCAGCTGCAAGCCCAGCAGACGCTGGACCGCAACGCCCACCGCAACCGCAGCCCGGTCAACGGCCTCGATGCGCAAGCGGCGGCCGCCGCCTACCAGAACTACCAGCAGGCGATGAGCACCAAAGAAGACCAGAGCAACGCCTTCAGCATCGGCGTCGGCAAGAACCGATAAGGAGCGGACCACTTGAAGATCACCGTCATATCCCGCGACGAACGGCAACTGGCCGACCTGATGCGCCTGTTGCGCGCGCGCTCGCCGTCCGACGAAATCGACCACCTGCTCGGCAACGTCACGCGCACCGCCGCGCTCAGCGACGAGCAACTGCCGGACGTGCTGATCATCGACCGCCCGCAGGCGGCCGACGACGACCTCGACAACCTGGAACGCTTCTCCGCCCAGCATCCCAACATCGCCTGCGTGGCGCTCAGCACCGAGCAGGACCCGCAATTCCTGCTGCAAGCGATGCGCGCCGGCGTGCGCGAAGTGCTGCCGTCGCCGGTCACCAGCGGCGCGCTGTACCCGGCGCTGGAGCGCATCGCCGAAAAACTCGAACGGCGCGGCCAGACCAGCGGCAAGGTGCTGGCCTTCATCTCCTGCAAGGGCGGCAGCGGCGCCACCTTCCTGGCCACCAATCTCGGTTACGCGCTGGCCGCCAGCGGCAAGCAGAAAGTCGCGCTGATCGACATGAATCTGCAATTCGGCGACGCCTCGCTATTCGTCTCCGACCACAAGCCGCTGGCCACGCTGAGCGACGTCGCCCAGCAGATCCACCGGCTCGACCCGTCATTCCTGACCTCGTCGATGCTGAGCATCACGCCCAACTACGGCGTGCTGGCCGCGCCATCCGACCCGGCGCACGCCAACGACGTCAAGCCCGACCACATCGACGCCATCCTCAAGCTGGCCCGGCGCCAGTACGACTTCGTGGTGCTGGACGTCGGCCGCAGCCTGGACGCGGTCAGCATCCGCGCGCTGGATCACGCCGACCTGATCTTCCCCATTTTGCAGACCACGCTGCCCTACATCCGCGACAGCAAGCGCCTGCTCAACGTATTCCGCTCGCTGGAATACGGCAAGGAAAAAATCCAGCTGATCGTCAACCGCCACGACAAGCACAGCGAAATCCGCCTGAAGGATCTGGAAAGCGCGTTCGACGCCGAAATCGCCTTCACCATCCCCAACAACTACGACTCGGCCGCCGCCTCGGTCAACCAGGGCGTGCCGGTGCTGCAACTGGAACCGAACGCGCCGATCAGCCAGTCGCTGGCCGAACTGGCGCGCAAGCTGACCGGCGAAGCCGCGCCGGTTCAGCAAAGCAGCTGGCTGGCCAAGCTGCGCGCACGTAAATAAAGGAACGCACCATGAGCACCCCGGTCTCCCTGCGCGAACGCCTTGAAAACACCGACATCCGCGGCTCCGGCCAGCGCGTGCAAGGCATCGACAACCGCGCCTACCAGAAACTCAAGGGCCGCCTGCACGCCGCCCTGCTCGACCGCGTCGACCTGGAAAGCCTGCAACGGCTGACGCCCGAGCAGATCCGCGTCGAGCTGCGCAACCTGGTCGAAAAGCTGCTGGAAGAAGACGCGGTGGTCATCAACGACGCCGAGCGCAAGACGCTGACGCGCGACATCCAGAACGAGATGCTCGGCTTCGGCCCGCTGGAACCGCTGCTGGAAGACCCCACCGTGTCCGACATCCTGGTCAACACCTACCGCCAGATCTACGTCGAACGCCGGGGCAAGCTGGAGCTGACCGACGTCACCTTCAGCGACGACGCCCACCTGATGAAGATCATCGACAAGATCGTCTCGCGGGTCGGCCGCCGCATCGACGAATCCAGCCCGATGGTGGATGCACGGCTGCCGGACGGCTCGCGCGTCAACGCCATCATTCCGCCACTGGCGATCGACGGTCCTATCATGTCGATCCGGCGTTTCTCGGCCGACCCGCTGCGACTGGCCGACCTGGTGGCCTACGGCTCGATGACCGCCGACATGGCCGAAGTGCTGCAAGGCCTCGGCAAGGCCAAGGTCAACATCGTCATCTCCGGCGGCACCGGCTCCGGCAAGACCACCATGCTGAACGTGATTTCCGGCTTCATCAACCCGACCGAACGGGTGGTCACCATCGAAGACGCCGCCGAGCTGCAACTGCAACAGCCGCACGTGGTGCGGCTGGAAACCCGCCCGCCGAATATCGAAGGCAAGGGCGAAGTCACACAGCGCGCGCTGGTGCGCAACGCGCTGCGCATGCGGCCCGACCGCATCATCCTCGGCGAGGTGCGGGGCGCCGAAGCGCTCGACATGCTGGGCGCGATGAACACCGGCCACGAAGGCTCGATGGCCACCATCCACGCCAACACCCCGCGCGACGGTCTGACGCGGCTGGAAAACATGGTGTCGATGGCGGCCGCCAGCCTGCCGACCAAGGCCATGCGCCAGCAGATCAGCAGCGCGGTCGGCGTGGTGATCCAGGTCTCGCGCCTGACCGACGGCAAACGCAAGGTGATGTCGATCCAGGAAGTGACCGGCATGGAAGGCGAAATCATCACCATGCAGGAAATCTTCGCCTTCAAGCAGACCGGCCTGGCCGACGACGGCAAGGTGCTGGGCCACCACACCGCCACCGGCATCCGTCCGCGCTTCATCGAGCGGCTGCGCAACTTCGGCGTCAACATCGGCACCAGCGTATTCGATCCGGCGGGGCACTGAGCATGGACCTGCGGCTGCTGCTGTTCATCGTGCTGATCTTCGCCGCCGTGGCGCTGCTGGTGTGGGGTGCCTACACCGGCTGGAACAACGCGCGCGGCCCGGAGGCCGAACGCATCGCGCGCCGGCTGCGCAACGCCATCGGCGACAGCGGCAGCGAACTGGCGGTATCGATCACCAAGGAACGCACGCTGGCGCACGACGCCGGCATGCAGCAACTGCTGGCCGCCATCCCCGGCATCCAGAAACTCGACCGGCTGCTGCTGCAAACCGGGCGCGGCATGAGCGCCGCCCAGCTGTGCGCCCTGATGGCCGGCTGCTTCCTGATCGGCGTGATCCTCGCCAGCGCCTTGCGGCTGCCGTGGTTCGGCATGCTGGCGATGGGCGCCGGCGTGGCCGCGCTGCCGGTGCTGGAAGCGATGCGCGCCAAGAACAAGCGCATCCTGCGCATCGAAGCGCTGCTGCCGGGCGCGCTCGACATGATGGGCCGCGCCATGCGCGCCGGCCACGCCTTCCCCACCGCGCTGAAAATGGTCGGCGAAGAAATCCCCGATCCGCTGGGAGCCGAATTCCGCATCGTCTTCGACGAAGTCAACTTCGGCGTCTCGATGCCGGACGCGCTGATGAACCTGGCGCTGCGCGTGCCCAGCACCGACCTGCGCTACTTCGTCATCGCCGTGCTGATCCAGCGCGAAACCGGCGGCAACCTGACCGACCTGCTGGCGTCGATCAGCGCCATCATCCGCGACCGCCTCAAGCTGCTCGGCCAGGTCAAGGTGATGTCGGCCGAGGGCCGCATGTCGGCCTGGGTGCTGGGGCTGATGCCGTTCGCCGTCGGCGGCCTGGTGTCGGTGGTCAATCCCGGCTCGCTGGAAGTGCTGTTCACCGATCCGGGCGGACGCAAGATGCTGGGCGTGTCGGCCGCGCTGATGTTGATCGGCATGCTGGCGATCCGCAAGATTACCACCATCAGGATCTAGGAACCGGCCATGACCATCATCCAGATCATGTTCCTGATTGTCGTCTTCATCGCCGTGTTTGGCGGCGTGGTGCTGGCGATCCGCCTGTTCACCGCCAACCCGGTCAAGGACCGGCTGGAAGCGCTGCACGAGCGCAGCCAAGTAACGCGCAAGAGCGCGGTGTGGCTGGAATCCATCGTCAACCTGGCGGCGCCGCTGGCGCGGCTGTCGCTGCCGACCGAAGGCTGGGAAAACTCGCCGGTGCGGATGCGCTTCATCAATGCCGGCTGGCGCACGCCGTCGACGCCGGCGCTGTTCTTCGCCGGCAAAACCGGGCTGGCGGTGCTGCTGCCGCTGATCGTGTTTCTCTACCTGAGCAGCAAGGCGGTGGCCACCGACGGCAACGTCAAGCTGCTGTGGATGGTGGTCTCGGGCGGCCTCGGCTACTACCTGCCGAACGTCGTACTGAACCATGTGGTCAAGACCCGCCAGCGCGACATCTTCGAATCCTTCCCCGACGCGCTCGACCTGATGACGGTGTGCGTCGAAGCCGGGCTGGCGATGGACGCCGCCCTCGCCCGCGTGGCCAACGAGATCGGCCTGAAAAGCGTGGTGCTGGCCGAAGAAATGCAGCTGGTGACGCTGGAACTGCGCGCCGGCAGCGCCAAGGACAAGGCCTTGCGCAATCTGGCGCTGCGCACCGGCGTCGAGGACGTCGACGCGCTGGTGACCATGCTGATCCAGGCCGACCGCTTCGGCACCAGCATCGCCGACTCGCTGCGCGTGCAGTCCGAACAGCTGCGCACCAAGCGCCGCCAGCGCGCCGAGGAACACGCCGCCAAGATCTCGCTGAAGCTGCTGTTCCCGCTGATCTTCTTCATCTTCCCGAGTTTGCTCGTCGTGCTGCTGGGCCCAGCGATGCTCAACCTGTACCGCAACCTGCTGCCCGCCATGGCCGGAACCAATTGACCACACCAGGAGTGTCTATGATTTCGCACTGGATCGACCGTTTCACCTGTACCTTGCTGGCGCTGTTGTGCGCCGTCGTGCTGACCGCCTGCGGCGGCGGTGGCGGCGGCAGCAATGGCGGCTGCACCACCATCGATCCCAACCGCGATCCCAACCTGCCCGGCTGCCCGACCACGCCGGTCACGCCGCCGACGACGCCAACGCCGACACTTAACCCCACCCTGACCTTGCTGCTGACCGACGCCAGCGGCGCACCCACCGCCACCATCGCCCCCGAGCGGCCCGGCACCCTGGTGGTACTGCTGAAGGACAGCGCCGGCGCCGTGGTCGGCAACGCCCTGATCAGCTTCTCCACCACCGACCGCAGCGGCGTCTTCCTGCCAGCCTCGGCCACCGCGCTGACCGACGCCAAGGGCGTCGCCAGCATCACTCTGCCGGTTGGCGCCACCGCTGGCGCCTTCACCGCGACCGCCAGCGCAACCGTGGCCGGCAAGGCCGCCACCGCCACGCTGAACTACAGCGTCAACCTGCCGCTGCCGAATTCGCCACGCCTGATCCTGGCGCTGAACGACGTCAACGGCCTGCCGATCAGCGCGCTGACGCCGTCCAGCCCCGGCAGCCTGGTGGCCACCGTGCGCGACGCCAACGGCGCGGCAGTCGCCAACACCGTGGTCAGCTTCATCACCACCGACACCAGCACCACGCTGGTGCCGTCCACCGGCACCGCGCTGACCAACGCCCAGGGCGTGGTCCAGGTGGCGCTGCCGGTCGGCACACTGGCTGGCGGCTTCACCGTCAGCGCCACCGCCAGCGTGGCCGGCACCCCGGTCAACGGCGCCATCAGCTACGCCGTCAGCGTGCCCAACGGCCCGCCGCCGGTGCAGCCGGCGCCGTCGCTGACGCTGGCCTTGCAGGCGCCGGACGGCAGCACCACCCTCAGCATCGCGCCGGACAGCCCCGGCACGCTGGTGGCAACGCTGCGCAACGCCGCCAACGCCCCGGTGGCCAACGCCGTGGTCAGCTTCCTCACCAACGACCGCACCGGTTCGCTGTCGCCCAGCACCGCCCTGACCGACGCCAACGGCCGCGCCACGGTTACCCTCAACGCCGGCAGCGTGGCGGCCGGCTACACCGCCACCGCCAGCGCCAGCCTCAACGGCACGGCATTGAACGCCGCCACCAACTACGCGGTGGCGTTCCCGGTGCTGACTCTGAGCGCGCCGGTGGTGACGCCGGCCCAGCTGGCGGCCGGCGGCACGGCCAGCCTCAGCACCACGGTGCTCAGCGCCGGCAGGCTCTACGTGCCGGCCCAGACCATCAGTTTCAGCTCGCCGTGCGCGGCGGCCGGCAAGGCCCGCATCGGCACCCCGGTGACCAGCGTCAACGGCGTCGCCAGCACCTCCTACACCGACCTCGGCTGCGGCAGCGTCGATCCGATCACCGCCACGCTGGTGTACAACGGCGCCACCATCACCGCCAGCGCCAACCTGACCGTGCTGTTGCCGACCGCCGGCCAGTTGGTGTTCGTCTCGGCGCTGCCGCAGAACATCGCGCTGAAAGGCACCGGCGGCGCCGGCCGCCAGGAAAGCGCCACCGTCACCTTCCGCGTGCTGGACGGCAGCGGCAACGCCATCGTCGGCCAGACCGTCAACTTCGCGCTCAACACCAATGCCGGCGGCATCAGCGTGGCGCCGGCCAGCGCGGTCACCGGCGCCAACGGCGTCGCCAGCACCACCGTGCAGTCGGGCACTGTCAACACGCCGGTGCGGGTCACCGCCAGCCTGCCGGGCGGCAGCATCAGCACGCTGTCCGACCAATTGGTGGTGTCGACCGGCGTGCCGGAGCAGAGCGCGTTCTCGCTCAGCGCCGCCATCAAGAACGTCGAGGGCGGCCAGTTCAACGGCTGCCCGGCGCCGGCCGGCACGCTGATCACGGCGCGCCTGGCCGACCATTTCCGCAACCCGGCGCCGGACGGCACGGCCGTCAGCTTCACCGCCGAAAGCGGCAGCATCGACGCCTCCTGCCTGACCGGCCTGACCCAGACCACGCTAACCGACGGCACCGTCATCACGCAGAAGGGCACGCCGGGCGAATGCACGGTGCGCTTCTGCGCCGGCAACCCGCGCCCGGCCGACGGCCGCGTCACCATCCTGGCCTACGCGCTGGGCGAGGAAAGCTTCGTCGACGCCAACGGCAACAACCGTTACGACAAGGACGAGGGCTTCGCCGACCTCGGCGATCCGTTCCGCAACGACCGCGCCATCACCGACCTGAACGCCAACGGCGGCAACGACGCCTTCGCCACCGGCAACGCGGTGCGCGCCAGCGGCGAACCGTATATCGACACCAACGGCAATGGCAGCTGGGACCAGGGCGGCAACGGCGTCTACAACGGCGTGCTGCTGGCGCCCGGCTCCGGCGGCATCAGCAACACCGTGCATGTGCGACAGTCGCTGGTGATGGTGCTGGCCAACACCACGCCGGCCATCACCTACCTCGACCAGGAGGCCGAGGGCGGCGTCGCGCCGACGCTGGCGCTGAGCCGCTGCACCAACGGCAGCCGCTTCGTCAACAACACCCGCACCTTCCGCTTCGCCATCCGCGACAACAACCCGACCGTGTTCGCGCCCAACAAGCGCAGCGCCCATCCGGACGACGCCGCCTGGCTGTTCGACCGCCCCGGCAACCCGCTGCCGGCCGGCACCCAGATCGCCTTCACCTCCAGCAACGGCGTAATCCTCGGCAACACCATCCTGACGGTGCAGAACACCAACGCCGCCGACGCCGCCGCCTGGACCTACGCGGTGCAAATGCTCAGCGACGCCATCCAGGATGTCGGGCTCAACTGCAGCAACCCGGTCAGCAACGGCGCGCTGAACATCACCATCACCACCCCGAGCGGCGCCGTCTCCACGGCCAGCTTCCCGGTCAGCGACTGAGCCGGCCATGACGCCCCCGTCGTCGTCGCCCGCCGAACCCGCGCCGCCGGCGCCGTACGCCGACGGCCGGCTGCATGCGCGGCCCGACCTGCTGCGGCAGATCGCCCACCAGCGTCAGCCGGCGCTGGACGCCGGCACCCATCAGCTGTCGTTCGCCGACGGCCGCAAGGCGGTGCTGCATGTGCCGCCGCACCTGGACTCGGGCGCCGGCGCGCACGGCGAGCCGCTGCACCTGCTGTTGCTGCTGCATGGCGCCGCCGGCCAGCACGGCGGCGGCGACCACCTCGCGCTGGCACACGCGATGCGCCACGGCGCGCTGCTGCTGATCCCGGACGCGCTGGCGAGCAGCTGGGATTTCCTGCGCGGCGGTTTTGGCGCCGACCTGGCCTTCATCGACCGCGCGCTGCTGTGGACCATGCAGCGCTACCAGGTCGACGAACAGGCGATGGCGATCGCCGGCTTTTCCGACGGCGCCTCGTACGCGCTGTCGGTGGGACTGATGAACGGGCATTTGTTCAGCGACATCCTGGCGTTTTCGCCGGGCTTCATGGCGCCGCTGCGGCGCGAGGGACAGCCGCGCGTGTTCGTCGCCCACGGCAAGGAGGACGCGGTGCTGTCGGTCCGGCGCGGGCAGGACATCGCGCGGCGGCTGGCGCAGGAAGGCTACGACGTCGCGTATGAGGAATTCGACGGCGCCCACATCGTCTCGCCGCCGGTGGCGCGCGCGGCGCTGCGCCGGCTGGCAGAGTAAGCCCCGTCATGCCGGCGCAGGCCGGAATCCATGCTGAGCTGCCATGCTCGCGTCGTATGGGTTCCGGCCGGCGCCGGAACGACGGCAGTTAGGCCAGGCAGACGCGGTTGCGCCCTGCCGCCTTGGCCGCATACAGCGCCTTGTCGGCCGCCTCCACCAGCAGGCCGGCCTGATGCACGCCACGCTGCGGCGCAATCGTGGCCACGCCGGCGCTCAAGGTCACCTGCCCGAACGGACTGCCGCTGTGCGGCATGTGCAGCTGCTCCACCGCATGCCGGATGCGCTCGGCCACCGCCTGGGCGCCATGCAGATCCGTATTCGGCAGTAGAATGCCGATCTCCTCGCCGCCGTAGCGCGCAGTCAGATCGCCCGGCCGCTTCGGCGTCAGCGCGCGTATCAGCTTGCTCACCGCGCGCAACACTTCGTCGCCGGCGCTGTGTCCGTACACATCGTTATACTGCTTGAAGTAATCGACATCGATCATGATGAACGCCAGCGTATCCTGCTGCCGCATGGCGCGGCTGAACTCATTGCCCAGCGTGACATCGAGCTGGCGCCGGTTGGCCAGCCCGGTCAGCCCGTCCGACATGGCCTGCCGCGCCAAGGTGCGGTTGGCGCTTTCCAGCGCGTCGCGCGCCTGCCGCAGCTCGGCCTCGGCCTGCGCGCGCAGCTTGATCTGGTCCACCAGCCGCTTGCCGAAAAAGCCGATAAAGGCGGCCAGCACAATCACCGCCGCCGTGCGGGTGAAGGTGTCGCGCCGCCAGCGCTCCAGCATCTCGTCGCGCGACAAGGCCGCCGTCACGAACAGCGGATAGTGCTCCAGCGGACGAAAGCTGTTGAGCCGCACCTCGCCGTCGTGGAACGAGCGGGCGAACACGCTGCCGGTGCGCGCCGGTCCGGCCAGGCTGGCATAGTGGCGGAACAGGTCGCTGTCGCGCATGCTGCCGCCGACCCGCGTGCTGTCGAACGGCTGGCGCAGCATCAGCACGCCGTCGCTGGTCAACAGCGCCACCGCGCTGCGCCGGCCGAGGTCGAAGCTCTGGTAGAAGCGGCGGAAGTAATCGATGTCCAGCGTCGCCAGCACCACGCCGCCAAAGCTGCCGTCCGGCCGGTTCAGGCGGCGCGACACCGGCATGATCCACTTGCCGCTCGAACGGCTGATCACCGGCTGGCCGACATGGGGGCCGCGTTCGCTGTGGCTGCGGTGATACAGGAAATACTCGCGGTCGGCATTGTTGTACGCCTGGCTCAGCACACCGCGCGAATTGACGATCCAGCGGCCGGCCTCGTCGTAGACGAACAAATCCACCAGTTGCGGCAGATTGCCGACCTGCGCCTGCATCTGACGCTGCAGCCGCGCCAGCGCCTGCTCGCCCTGGCCATCGGTCTCGATGCGCTCGACCACATCGGCCAGCGCGATATCGGCCGCCTTGATGGTATCGTCGGCCTGCTGCGCCATCGCCCGCGCCAGATTCGCGCCCTGGCGCTCCATCTCGCGCAGCTGCTCGTTGCGCGCGTGCACGCTGCGCCAGACGTCGACGCCGACCAGCGACAGGCACACCACGCTGACGAACACCGTGGCCCAGAACGTGATGGAAAAACGCTTAAACATAGACAGGAATGCAGGGCGTGGCACTCCCTGCTTTATACAACAAAAGCGCCGCTTGCGCCGCTCAGCCCGCAGCCAGCATCGGTTGCAGATGCTGCCATGCCAGCTGCGGCGTCAGCTTGACCATGCAGTCCTGATGCCCCAGCGGACATTCGCGCTGCTTGCACGGCGCACAATCGAGCCGCAGCGAGAGCGATGCCGCCAGATCGGAAAACGGCGGCGCGTGGTCCGGATCGGTGGGGCCGTACAGCGCCAGCACCGGGCGGTTCAGCGCCGAAGCGATGTGCAGCAGGCCGGAATCGTTGGCCACCACCGCCGCCGCGCGCGCCAGCAGCGCGATCGCCTCGGCCAGGCTGGTGGCGCCGGCCAGGTTGAACACGGCGGCGGCCGGCAGGTCGGCCGCCACCTCGCTGCAGGCCGGCTGGTCCTTGGGCGAGCCGAGCAGCGCGATCTGGGTGGCCGGATCGCGCGCCAGCACCGCCTGCGCCAGGCCGGCGAAATGGCGCGC
>CAUPXZ010000073.1:0-22132 GCA_963515135.1 uncultured Duganella sp.
TTTTGATCATGACGTCAATAAAATTATTCCGGACACCAGTGCGCGCAAGCGGGAACCCATGCTGAGTATGGAGGGAATCCAAACAATGCGCGGATTCCCGCTTGCACGGGAATGAGGTGTTTATTTCTTGGCGGGTGCGGCCGAACCAGCGCCGCCGGTGCCCTTGAAGTACTTGAAGAAGTCCGAGCTGGAATCCAGCACCATCACGTCGCCATGGTTCTTGAAGGTGGCGCGATACGCTTCCAGGCTGCGATAGAACTTGTAGAACTCCGGGTTCTTGCCAAACGCCTCGGCGTAGATGGCCGACGCCTTGGCATCGCCCTCGCCGCGAATCTGCTCGGCGTCGCGGTAGGCTTCCGCCAGGATCACCGAACGCTGGCGATCGGCATCGGCGCGGATCTTTTCAGATTCCGCCGAACCGGTCGAACGCAGTTCGTTGGCCACGCGGGTGCGCTCGGCCTTCATGCGCTCGTACACCGAGGTGTTGATCTGCTCGACATATTCCACGCGCTTCAGGCGCACGTCGATGATCTCGACGCCGATTTGCGCGGCCTCGTTGACCACCTTGGTGCGGATGCCCTCCATCACCTTGCCGCGCTGGCCGGAGATCACCTCGGCCACGGTGCGGCGGGTGATTTCCTCGTTCAGCGCCGCCTTGATGATCTGCGACATGCGGTCACGCGCGCGGCCCTCGTCGCCGCCGAAGGTCACATAATAGAGTTTCGGCTGATTCTCGTTGCGGCCAATGCGCCACTTGACGAAGCTGTCCACCAGAATATTCATCTTCTCGGCGGTGATGAAGCGCTCGGCATCCGGCGATTCGATCGTCATGATGCGGTTATCCAGGAAAATCACGTTCTGGAATGGCGGCGGCAACTTGAAGTGCAGGCCCGGCTCGCGGATCACTTCCTTGATCTGGCCCAGCGCGAACACGATCGCATATTTGCGCTGGTCGACCACGAACACGGTCGACGACAGCAGCATCAGCGCGATGAACGCCAGGACAACGGTACTAGCTATGCGATTCATTAACGGCTCTCCCGGTCACGAGACGTATCACGCGAGCGCGGATCGCGCTGGCGATTGACTTCCACCGACGGCATCAACTCCGACGGCAGCGTGGTGCTGGCGGCCGGCATGCCGCCGGCTTGCGCGGCGCGCGCCGCTGCGGCTTGCGCATCGGTGGCCGCCGCCTGGGCGATCAGCTTGTCCAGCGGCAGGTACAACAGATTACTGCCCGACTTGGCGTCCACCATCACCTTGGAAGTGCTGGAGAAGATCTGCTGCATGGTTTCCAGGTACAGACGGTCGCGGGTCACGCCCGGCGCCTTCTGATACTCGACCAGCACCTGCTTGAAGCGCGAGGCGTTACCGGTGGCGTTCTCCACCACCATCGAACGATAACCTTCCGCTTCCTGCATCAGCCGCGATGCGGTACCGCGCGCTTTAGGAATCACGTCGTTGGCGTAAGCCTGGCCTTCGTTCTTCTGACGCTCGCGGTCCTGGCCTGCCTTGACGGCGTCGTCGAAGGCGATCTGCACCTGCTCCGGCGGTTGCACCGCCTGCAGCGTCACATTCGACACCAGCACGCCGGAGGCATAGCGGTCGAGGATCTGCTGCATCAGCTGCTGAGTTTCAAAGGCGACCTTGTCGCGGCCCTCGTACAGCACGAAGTCCATCTTGTTCTTGCCGACGATTTCACGGATCGAGGTCTCAGCGACCTGACGGACGGTGTCTTCCTCATCGCGGTTGTTCATCAACCAGGCCACCGGGTCCTTCAGTTTGAACTGCACGGCGAACTGGATGTCGATGATGTTCTCGTCATCGGTCAGCATCAGCGATTCGCGCGCCTGCTTGTTCTTGATATTGCCGCGGTAGCCGATTTCCACCATGCGCATCTGCGATACCTTGACGGTCTCGTTGCTCTGGAACGGATACGGCCAGCGCCAGTTGAAACCGGAGCCGGTGGTGTGGCTGACCTTGCCAAAGGTGTAGACGATGCCGGTCTGGCCCTCTTGCACGATGAACGAGCCGCTGGCCAGCCAGATCAGCGCGACCACCGCGCCGACCGCGCCGGCCGTGGCGCGGATGCCGCCGGAGAAGTCGGGGCGATTGCCGCCGCCGCCGCCGCCGCCGTTATCGCCGCCATTGTTATTATTGTTGGGGCGCTTCTTCTGCCCGAACAGATTATTCAGGCGATTATTAAAATCGCGCCAGAGTTGTTCCATGTCTGGCGGTCCGCCCTCGCCGGGCTTCTTGCCTTCATTGGCTTGCGGCTTATCGTCCTTGCCCCAGCGCGGGTCATTGAGCGACAGCTTCAAGCCGAGTCGTTTCATAATTGAGGAGACACGCATTAGTGTGATCCAACTTGAGTGAAGGTGGGACTGCTCTCTACTTCTTCTAATTCTTCTTCGGTCTGATACGACGGCTGATGCAGGCGCGCTCCCGGCGCATCCTTGGCCCAATCGGTGATGGCGCCGCGCAGCAGGTCGAGTCCCTCGCCAGTGCGGGCACTGAGGAAGACTCGGGAAATCTTATCATATTCATCCCGCTCAACCGATGGTTCAAGGTCGGCCGCGTCGATCTTGTTCCACACCAGAATCTGCGGAATATGATCGGCGCCGATTTCCTTGAGCACCAGGTTGACCTGCTCGATCTGCTCCATGCGCACCGGCGACGCGGCGTCGACCACATGCAGCAGCAAATCGGCGTGGATGGTCTCCTCCAGCGTGGCGCGGAAAGCGGCCACCAGCTGGTGCGGCAGTTCGCGCACGAAGCCGACGGTATCCGACAGCACCACGTTGCCGACTTCCTCGCCCATGTAGACCCGGCGCGAAGTGGTGTCCAGCGTGGCGAACAGCTGGTCGGCGGCATACACGCCGGCCTTGGTCACCGCGTTGAACAGCGTCGACTTGCCGGCGTTGGTATAACCCACCAGCGAGATCGAGAAAGTCTGGGTACGGTTGCGTGAACGGCGCTGGGTCTCGTGCTGCTTGCGCAGCTTGGCCAGCCGCGCGCGCAATGCCTTGACGCGCTCGCCGATCAGACGGCGGTCGGTCTCCAGCTGAGTTTCGCCGGGACCGCGCAGGCCGATACCGCCCTTCTGGCGCTCCAGGTGAGTCCAGCCGCGAATCAGGCGCGTGGCCAAATGCTGCAACTGCGCCAGCTCGACCTGCAGCTTGCCCTCGTGGCTCTTGGCCCGTTGCGCGAAGATGTCAAGAATCAGGCTGGTCCGGTCCAGCACGCGGATGTTCAGGCGCTTTTCCAGATTGCGTTGCTGCGCCGGCGACAGCGCGTGGTTGAAGATGACGATTTCGACGCGGTCCGCCAGCACGGCCTGACCGATTTCGTCGGCCTTGCCGCTGCCGACGAAATACGCGGCGTCCGGCGCGGAGCGCTTGGCCGTGATCACCGTCACCGGTTCCGCGCCTGCTGAGCGAGCCAACAGGTTCAGTTCCTCGACGCTGGCGGCAAAGTCGCCCTGACCGAAATCAATACCGACTAGAGCTGCGCGCATACGACGGTCAGGCTAGGTGAAAAGAAACGATGCGGCAATGCTTATTCCGCTTCGTTTTCAATATTGAGGTTGACGGCGCGCGCCGGTACCACGGTGGAGATGGCGTGTTTGTAGACCATCTGGGTCACGGTGTTACGCAGCAAAACGACGTACTGGTCGAACGATTCGATATGGCCCTGCAGCTTGATGCCGTTGACCAGATAGATCGAGACAGGAACGTGCTCTTTACGCAAAGCGTTCAGGAATGGGTCTTGTAACAGTTGCCCTTTATTGCTCATAACAGCTCCATTTTATGTTGTTGTGTTGGAAGTGGAGGCGAAACGCTTGATTTCAAGGTCGTGGCCCAGCGAAAAGTCTATAAAAGTCAAACTATTTTCGCTGAAACACCGCTCGCCACGTTGAAAGTGGTGCTTCTAAGCCACTGTACCTTGTTTTTGTTTTTTTTGCAGGGTGTTCCTGCAAAAAAACGCATTATTTTGCCGAAGTTTTTGCGAACGGGTTTTTGCCGGTACGCAGTTCGATACGCAGCGGCGTGCCGACCAGATTGAACGTCTCGCGGAAATGTTTTTCCAAATAACGCTTGTACGGTTCGGCGATCGCATCCAGTGCATTGCCGTGGATCACGATCACCGGCGGATTCATGCCGCCCTGGTGAGCATAGCGCAGCTTCGGACGGATCGAACCCTTGCGGCGCGGCTCCTGCTTTTCCACCGCTTCGATCAGCGCGCGGGTCAGCTTCGGTGTCGACAGGTCGGCGAACGCGGCAGCGTAGGCCTGGTCCAGCGACTTCATCAGCGGAGCGATGCCCTGCGCCTTCAGCGCCGAGATGAAGTGCATCTTGGCGAAGCCGAGGAAGTCCAGCTTGCGGTCGATGTCGATCTTGATCTCATCGCGCTGCCACGACTCCAGGCCATCCCACTTGTTGACCGCGATCACCAGCGCGCGACCGGTCTCCAGCACGAAGCCGGCGATGTGCGCGTCCTGCTCGGAGATGTCCTGCTGGGCGTCCAGCATCAACACCACCACGTTGGCTTCCGAGATCGATTGCAGCGTCTTCACCACCGAGAACTTCTCGATGGCTTCAAACACCTTGCCGCGACGGCGAATGCCGGCGGTGTCGATCAGCGTGTACTGCTTGCCTTCGCGCTCGAACGGAATCTCGATCGAATCGCGGGTGGTGCCCGGCATGTCGAAAGCGATCACGCGTTCTTCGCCGACCAGGGTGTTGATCAGCGTCGACTTGCCGACGTTAGGACGGCCCACCAGCGCGATCTTGATACCGCGATTGGTCGGCTCCAGCTCTTCCGGATCTTCCGGACGCTTGGAGAACGCCGTGTCCAGCGCCAGGTCCACCAGGTCGTGCACGCCGTCGCCGTGCGCCGACGAAATGACGGCCGGTTCGCCCATGCCCAGTTCATAGAAGTCCGCCACCACCGCGTTGTAGCGCATGCCCTCCGCCTTGTTGACGACCAGGATCACCGGCCGGCCGCTCTTGCGCAGGAAGTCGGTGATGGTCTTGTCGTGCGGCGTCAGACCCTGACGGCCGTCGACCAGAAAGACGACGACGTCGGCTTCGGCCACGGCCTGCTTGGTCTGCTTGGCCATCTGGTGGAGGATGCCTTCCTTGGCCACCGGCTCAAAGCCGCCGGTGTCGATAACGAGGAAGGGACGTTCGCCGACACGGCCCTCGCCATAGTGACGATCTCGCGTCAACCCAGGCAAGTCCGCCACCAGCGCATCGCGCGAGCGGGTCAGACGATTGAACAAGGTCGATTTCCCTACATTGGGTCGACCCACTAGTGCGATTACCGGCTTCATTTTATTACTCGACCGCGAGTGCGGTCACTGTCCCTGATTGGGTTTGGAAAATCAAATTCGTGCCAGCGACGACCGGATCAGCGTTGATCGCGCTGCCGTCGGTCGCCACACGACCAATTAATGCGCCATCTTCCCGCGACAGGAAGTGGATGTATCCCTGGTAGTCGCCCACCGCCACCGCGCGTCCATAGGACACGGGAGTGGACAGCACGCGGTACGACAGCTTGTCGTTCTTCCAGGCGTTAGCGCCGTTTTCACGGCTGTAGGCCGATACCGCGCCTTTGTCGTCGGAGACGAATACGAAACGCTGGTCAACCGCAACGCCCTTGTCGGAGGACGTCGCCTTGCTCCAGTGCGGTGCGCCGCTGGTGGCGTCGAAGCAGGCAACACGGCCCTGATACGACACGGCGCAAACATCTTTTTCAAACACCACCGGCGTGCCGGCGATGTCGGTCACGCGTTCCAGCTCAGTGGCGCCGCGCGGTTCGCCGACCACCACTTCAAAGCGCTGCAGGCCGCCGGCGGTATTCAACGCCAGCAGCTTGCCGCCCGGCTGGGCGACATAAGCGTTCTGGCCGCTGATGGCCATGCCCGGCGCATTGCGCAGCGTCAGGGCCGGCGTGGTGCGCGCCACATTCCATTTTTTCGCGCCGGTTTTGGCATCGTAACCGGTGATCATGTTGTCGACGCTGCGTACCACCACCAGGCCGTTGCCGGCTTCCGGCGACGACAGCACTTCGCTCGTTGCCTGCGCCTTCCACAGCTGCTTGCCGCTGCTGTCGTAGGCGAAGATCTGGCCCTTGGTGCCGCCAACCACCACCACTTCGCCGTCGGTGCCGACGCCTGCGGTCAGGTCGGTGCCAACCTTGACGCGCCAGACTTCCTTGCCGGTGGCAGCGTTCAGGCGTACCAGCACGCCGTCGGCGTCCGCCACGTACACGCTGTCGCCGGCGAAGGCTGGCGTGAACACTGCGTTGCCGGCTTTGCCGAGCGAGTATTTCCACGCTACTTTCGGCGTCAGCGAAGCGTCTTTCAACTCCACCAGCGGCGCTGGCTGGTTCTTGGTTTCTTTGGATCCGAACAAGGAACAACCGGCCAACATCGCAAACACACTTGCTGCAACTACTTTTTCGGTAATACGCATAATTTTTAAACCTTGATCGTTACGAGTAGCGGTGAATTACGCTGCGCCTTTTTCAGCAGGCACACTGCCGCCGACTGCTTCCAGTTTCATCTGGATCAATTGACGGCCCGGGTTCTTCTTGTCGGTCGCGTTGTACGCTGCCTCGTAAGCGGCACGGGCTTCGGTCAGCTTGTTCTGTGCGGCCAGGATATCGCCCTTGCGGTCGGCGGCGGCGCCGGCGAATTGCGCAGGCACGTCGCCTTCCAGCGCCTTCAGCGCTTCAGGGTAGGCTTTTTCATCCAGCAGCACGCCGGCCAGACGGATCTTGGCCACGGCCTTGAACTCGTCGGCGCCGTGATCGGCTGCCCATTGCAGCTGGGCCTTGGCCGATTTCAGGTCGTTGGCGTCGAACGCGCTTTTGGCAGCCACCAGCGCGGCCATCGGCGCGTAGGCGGTGCTGGCGTATTTGCTTTCCATGTCGCCGGCGGCGCGCAGCACCTTGGCATTGTCCTTGGCTTCCACAGCGGCTTGCAGTTCGGCGTACAGCGCCGACGCTTCGCCCGCCTGGCCGCGTTCGCGCGTCTGCCAGTAGGTCCAGCCGGCGTAGGCCGCCAGGACGGCGATCAGCACCCAGGTGGTCAGGTTGCCGTACTTGTCCCACCATGCTTTGAGGGACGCGAGTTGTTCTTGTTCTTCAAGATCGTATGCCATGGTATTCGTCTGCCGTTATAGTTGAATGGAATGCTTAGTGATTGCAGTGCTCATCGTGCACATGGTGGTGATGATCGCCGCTATCGGTGATCTGGTCCACCACAAAATCCACCACGTCGTCGAACGGCACGGTGGTTTGCTGCTGCTCACCTTCGGCCGCGCGCATCGCCTTGACGGCGGCGGTGTTGTTGGTCACTTCATCTTCGCCGATGATGACGGCGAACGAGGCGCCGCTGCCGTCGGCCTTCTTCATCTGCGACTTGAAGCTGCCCGGACCCGCTGCGGTGGAACCGTGCATGATCACGTCCAGGCCAGCATCGCGCAGACGCTCGCCCAGCACGAAGGCTTGCAGCTGCGCCGCTTCGCCCTGGTGCACCAGGTAGACGTCGCACTGATTCGGCGCTTCCGGCTCGCCGGCTTCCTTCATCAGTTCCAGCAGGCGCTCGATGCCCATGGCGAAACCGACGGCAGGCGTCGGCTTGCCGCCGAAGGAAGCGATCAGCGGATCGTAACGGCCGCCGGCGCACACGGTGCCCTGCGAACCCAGTGCATCGGTGACCCATTCGAACACGGTGCGGTTGTAGTAATCCAGGCCGCGCACCAGGCGCGTGTTGATCACGTACTGCACGTTGGCGTGGTCGAGAATCTTGCGCACGCCGTTGAAGTGGGCCAGCGATTCCTCGCCCAGGTAATCCATCAGCTTCGGCGCGGCGTTGACCATCTCCTGCATGGCAGGATTCTTGGTGTCCAGGATGCGCAGCGGGTTGCTGTGCAGGCGGCGCTTGGCTTCGGCGTCGAGGATGTCCTCGTGCTTTTCCAGGTAGGCGATCAGGTCGACGCGGTGGCGCGCGCGCTCTTCGGCGTCGCCGATCGAGTTGATCTCCAGGCGGATTTCCGGCAGGCCCAGGTCATCCCACAGGCGGCGGCACATGATGATCAGTTCCGCGTCCACGTCCGGGCCGCTGAAACCGACCGCTTCGCAACCAAACTGGTAGAACTGGCGATAGCGGCCGCGCTGCGGACGCTCGTGGCGGAACATCGGGCCGGTGTACCACAGGCGTTTCGGGCCTTCGTAGACCAGGTTATGTTCGATCACCGCGCGTACCGCGCCGGCCGTGCCTTCAGGGCGCAGCGTCAGCTGGTCGCCGTTCATCGAGTCTTCGAAGGAGTACATTTCCTTTTCGACGATGTCGGTCACGGCGCCGATGGCGCGCTTGAACAGCGCGGTGTCTTCCACGATCGGCGTACGGATCTGCTGGAAGCCATAGCTCTGCACCACCGACTGCGCGGTGTTCTCGAACAGCTGCCACAGGTGAGAGTCCTGCGGCAGAATGTCGTTCATGCCCTTAACGGCAGTGATTTTTTCAGATTTGGACATATTCTTTACTGTAGTTCTTCTTAACGTAATTCAGTACGATTTCCTGGAATTCCTCGACGATGCGTTCACCACGCAGGGTCGCCACCTTGGCGCCGTCGACGAACACCGGCGCCGCCGGCGATTCGCCGGTGCCCGGCAAACTGATGCCGATATTCGCGTGCTTCGATTCGCCCGGACCGTTGACGATGCAGCCCATCACGGCCACGTTCATCGCCTCCACGCCCGGATAGGTCTTTTTCCACTCCGGCATCTGGTCGCGCAGGAAGGTCTGGATGTTATCCGCCAGCTCCTGGAAGGTGGTCGAGGTGGTGCGGCCGCAGCCTGGGCAGGCGATCACCATCGGCGTGAACTTGCGCAGGCCCATGGTTTGCAGGATCTCCTGGCCGACCACCACTTCCTTGGTACGGTCGCCGCCCGGTTCCGGCGTCAGCGAAATGCGGATGGTGTCGCCGATACCCTCTTGCAGCAGCACCGACAGCGCCGCCGTCGAAGCGACGATGCCCTTGCTGCCCATGCCCGCCTCGGTCAGGCCCAGGTGCAGCGGATAGTCGCAACGCTTGCCCAGTTCACGGTACACGGCGATCAGATCCTGCACGCCCGAGACTTTGCACGACAGGATGATCTTGTCGCGGGCCAGGCCCAGTTCTTCGGCGCGCTGCGCGTTTTCGATGGCCGAGGTAATCAGCGCCTCATACATCACCTGCTGCGCGGTCCATGGGTTGGCGCGCACGGCGTTTTCGTCCATGATGCGTGCCAGCAGCGCCTGATCCAGACTGCCCCAGTTGACACCGATGCGCACCGGCTTGTCATAGCGCGCCGCCACTTCGATCATCTGCGCGAATTGCGAGTCGCGCTTGGCGCCCTTGCCGACGTTGCCCGGATTGATGCGGTACTTGGACAGCGCCTTGGCGCACTCCGGATAATCGTTCAGCAGCGTGTGGCCGTTGTAATGGAAGTCGCCGACCAGCGGCACATCGACTTCCATCTTGTCCAGCTGCTCGCGGATATAGGGCACCGCCTCGGCCGATTCCGGACGGTCCACCGTCAGGCGCACCAGTTCCGAACCGGCGCGCGCCAGGTCACGGATCTGGATCGCAGTTTCGATGGCGTTGGCGGTGTCGGTATTGGTCATCGACTGCACCACCACCGGGGCGTCGCCGCCCACCCAGATCTTGCGCTCGCCGTGCGAGATCAACACCCGGCGGCTGGCGCGGCGATCAGTTGGTCCCGATGGAATAGCAGTTTGCATCATGTTCTCTGACTCTGTTACTTGATATTTACGCGCGCGATCGTGCCGCCCGGGATATTCGGCAGCGCCAGCGGCGCGCCGCCCAGCGTCGCCTGCACGCCGGTCGGTTTGCCGACGATCAGCAGCGCCGGATCCTTGATGTCAAAAGTCTCGGTGCTGCCGGCTTTCACCAGGCGCGAAATCAGCGGCGTCGTGCCTGGGCGGCGAATCTCCACCCACGAATCCTCGGTCACCTTCAGCACCAGCTGATGGCCAACGCCACTCGCCGCTGCCGCTGCAACCGGTGCAGGCGCAGGCGCTGCTGCGGCTGGCGTCGGCGCTGCGACCACCGGGGCCGGTGCAGGCGCTGGCGGTGTCACGGCGGCCGGTGGCGATACGGCGGCAGTCGTGGTGGCCGGCGCAGATTCAACACCCTGCACCGCCGACGTCGCACCCGGCTCGGCTTGCTGCGGCACCGAAATCAGCGGCACATTCTTCTGCTGCAGCGGCGCATTCTCTTCGCCCGGCTTGACCAGCGTGGTCTCGATGGCCGGCACGGTTTCCGCCGTCTTCACCTCTTCCGCCTTGCGCTCGAACAGCGAGGCCGGAATCATGCCGCTCTGGTAAGCGTAAGCGGCCGCGCCGCCCACAACCGCCACCGCTGCCAGTCCAATCAGCCAGCCGGTGCTACCCGAACGCTCCGTCATCGACGGGAAGCGCGATTCGGAGAACGAGGCCGACAAATCCTTGCGCGGCGCCACCACCTCGTGGCCGGCGGGCGTCTCGACTTCAATCATGGCCACCAGTGGGGCCGGATCCATCTTCAACACCTTGGCATAGGCGCGCACAAAACCGCGCGTCACCGCCACATTCGGCAGCGCCGCGTAATCGCCAGCCTCCAATGCCTTCACCTGGCGCACCGCCAGCTTCAGTTGGTCCGCAATCTGCTCAACCGTCCAACCCATCGCTTCGCGCTGGGCGGCCAGCAACGCGCCGGGCGTAGCCTTGCCGGTACTGCCCTGCTCCTTCGGCGCTTCTGCCCACTCAGAATTCATTGGTACCCCTGTCTCACTCATCAAACGCCCCACGTTGATAAGCAGCATATTCGGCCGAAGCGGAATGGTGACGGCGCAATTGCGTCGCCCAGCCAGCTTCCGCGTCCGTATCGCCCAGCTTATGCTGCACCTTAATCGCGAGCCACAGCACATCGGCCGTCAGACTCTCCATCTTTGCCACCTTGTTCAGGCGGGCGATATAGAAATTGGCGCGCACATAATCGCCCTTTTCAAAATACACCCGCGCCAGATTGGCGTTAGTGGCCGGCAGATCAGGCGTCAACTGCATGGCTTGCAGCAGATAACGCTCCGCGCTGGCGTAATCCTTGATCTTCAAAGCGCACGAACCGGCATTGTTCGCGGCGCTGGCCGGCGTACGGTAGGCACGGTTGTTCAGGGCCGCATCAAACAGCGGCAGCGCTTCCTTTACCCGGCCAAGCTGGCACAGGAAGGAACCGTAATTATTCGCCAGCTCCGGACTGTTCGGCGCCAGCTTGCGGGCGCGGCCGAAATTATCCTCGGCCAGGGCGTTCTCGCCGATCTGCTGGTAAATCAGGCCGCGCATGCCGTAGGCGTCGGCGTGGTTCGGATCGGCCGCCAGCGCCAGCTTGACTTCATCCAGCGCCACCGTGTACTGGCCTTGCTGAAAATAGCCGATGGCCAGCTGCATGCGGATATCCACCTTGCGCTGCGCTGCCGTCTGATCAGACGCGGTGACCAGCTCGGCCTTGCCGCTCTGACCCGCTCCCGGTGCGGCGCAAGCGGCCAGCGCCCCCGTCGCGCACAGGGCGACGAGACTGAGCCGGCTACGCTGCGCCAGGACCGTCATCAGGAATGGATCTCCACGATCTTGCCAAAGTTGGCGCCAAACTTTTGCTGATACTCGGCCATCTTTTCCATGCGCTGCTGGACCTTGGTGCGGTCCTGCACTTCGCCGGCGAGCTGGCCGCAGGCGGCGTCGATATCGTCGCCACGGGTTTTGCGGATGGTGGTGACGATGCCGGCATCCAGCAGCACTTGCGCGAAGGACTTGATGCGCGGGTTCTTCGAGCGCAGCAGACCCGATTCCGGGAAGGGGTTGAACGGAATCAGGTTGAACTTGCAGTTGACGCCGAATTCGCGGTCCTGCACCAGCGCGATCAGCTCGCGCGCGTGCTCGTCGCTGTCGTTGACGCCGTCCAGCATGCAATACTCGAAGGTGATGAAGTCGCGCGGCGCAAATTCCAGGTAGCGCTTGCAGGCGGCCATCAGCTCTTTCAGCGGGTACTTCTTGTTCAGCGGGATCAGGCCGTTGCGCAGTTCATCGTTGGAGGCGTGCAGCGAGACCGCCAGCGCCACCGGCACTTCCTGCGACAGCTTGTCGATCATCGGCACCACGCCCGAGGTGGACAAGGTCACGCGGCGGCGCGACAGGCCGTAGGCGTTATCGTCCAGCATCAGCTTCAGCGCGGTGGCGGTCGGCTCGAAGTTCAGCAGCGGCTCGCCCATGCCCATCATCACCACGTTGGTGATCTGGCGCTCGCCTTTCGGGCCGGGCTCGATGCCCTTGGTGCGGCGCAGTTCGAATTCCGCCATCCACAGCTGGCCGATGATTTCACCGACCGTCAGGTTGCGGCTGAAGCCCTGCTTGCCGGTCGAGCAGAAGCGGCAGTTGACGGCGCAGCCGGCCTGGGTGGAGATGCACAGCGTGCCGCGGTTTTCTTCCGGAATGTACACGGTTTCCACGGCGTTGCCGTTGCCGACGTCAACCAGCCATTTGCGGGTGCCGTCGGTGGAGGTGTGGTCGCTGATGATCGCGGGGGCGACGATCTCGGCGCGGGTTTTTAATTTATCGCGCAGCGACTTGGCCAGGTCCGTCATGGCGTCGAAATCCGACGCGCCGAATTGATGGATCCAGCGCTGCAGTTGCTTGGCGCGGAACGGCTTCTCTCCCAACTCGGCGCAATAGGCGATGAGCTGCGCGGGATCGAAGTCCAGCAGGTTGGTCAGAGGAGCGTTCATGTTCAGTTCTCTATCTATCATTTATCCCGTTTCCGCACCGCAGTGCGGAAACGGAATCCTTACAAATTACTTACCGAAGAAGTAAGCGATTTCAACAGCAGCGGCTTCAACAGCGTCGGAGCCGTGAACTGCGTTAGCGTCGATCGAATCAGCGAAGTCAGCACGGATGGTGCCTTTGTCAGCCTTCTTAGGATCGGTAGCGCCCATCAGTTCGCGGTTTTTCAGGACGGCGTTTTCGCCTTCCAGGGCTTGAATCATGACTGGGCCCGAAACCATGAAGTCAACCAGATCTTTGAAGAAGCCGCGCTCTTTGTGAGCAGCGTAGAAGCCTTCAGCTTCTTCACGCGACAGCTGTTTCATTTGCGCGGCAACGATCTTCAGGCCAGCTTCTTCGAAGCGGGTGTAGATTTGGCCGATCACGTTTTTTGCAACTGCGTCTGGTTTGATGATCGACAGGGTGCGTTCGATTGCCATTTGAAAAACTCCAATAAAAAGAAAGGTTTAAAACGAAATTGATAATCCAATCAACCTTTGATTTTACCATAGAACACCTCATATTCCAGAATACCGACCGTATATAAGCTTGCAATACCGGCATAATCGGGCGCACCCAGCCATTTTAAGTCCGGATTAAGTGCATTTCTGGCATGTTTTCTGGTTTTTCCTGCGCACCGTGCTATGCTTTTGTCAAAGCAGTAAACTTTTATCCTTTATTGGAGGCACTATGATCAATATGCAAAAAACTTACGACTTGGCGGGCAGCCGCCAGGCCGTGCAGCACCGTGTGCTGCGCAACACCTACTGGCTGCTGGCGCTGTCGATGGTGCCCACCGTCATCGGCGCGGCGATCGGCGTGTCCCTGCACCTGCCGCTGGGCGGCATGATGATGTCGCTGCTGTTCCTGGCAGTGGCGTTTGGTTTCATCTGGGCAATTGAAAAGAACAAGGACTCCGGTCTGGGCGTGGCCCTGCTGCTGGGCTTCACCTTCTTCATGGGTCTGATGCTGACGCCTTTGCTGTCGCGCATCCTCGGCTTCGCCAACGGCGGCTTCCTGATCATGACCGCGTTCGGCGGCACGGCAGCGGTGTTCGCGGTGCTGGCGTCGGTGGCCACCGTGTCGAAGCGCGACTTCTCGGGCATGGGCACCTGGCTGTTCGCCGGCGTGATCATTCTGCTGCTGGCGTCGGTCGCCAACATCTTCCTGCACATCCCGGCACTGGCCATCGTGATCTCGGTGGTGGCGATTGGTATCTTCTCGGCCTACATCCTGTACGACGTGCAGCAGATCATCAACGGCGGCGAGACCAACTACATCCGCGCCACGCTGAGCCTGTACCTGGACGTGTACAACATCTTCACCCACCTGCTGTCGCTGCTGGGCATCTTTGGCGGCGACCGCGACTAAGCGCTCCCTGCTCCTCAAAAAGCCGGCTTCATGCCGGCTTTTTTATTGTCCGCGCACCTGGAAGCTGGCGGCGGTGACAGTTCTGGCGTTGGCATCGACCAGCGCCAACTGGTGACGACCTGGCGTCGGGCGCCAGGCATAGTCGCTGCCGGCCTGGCCGAGTGGTTCGCCGTCCAGCTGCCAGGTCAGGCCGTGGCCGGCCTGCGCCTGGAAGAAGACGCGCTGGATGGCGTCGGGAATGTCGGGATCGAGGGCAATGATGCTGGCTTCGCCGGGATAAAGGATCCGGGGTGCGCGGTGCTGATCCTGCAACAGCGCGATCACCGGGCTTTGCGTGCCGGCGATGAACCATTCGCCGCGTGCCTGTTCCAGCGCCGGTTCGTAACTGATCTGCTGGCGGACCACGCCGGGCGGCGGCTTGGGCGCGCGGCTGGCCTGGCCACGATGCAGGTAGTCCATGACGTCGCGCCACACCGGCGCGGCGCCGCTGACGCCGGACACGTCCCACATCGATTGGCCGTCGAAGTTGCCGACCCAGACGCCGACCGTGTACCGGTCCGAATAGCCGACGCACCAGTTGTCGCGCATGTCCTTGCTGGTGCCGGTTTTGACCGCGCTCCAGAACGTCGTCGCCAGCTCGTTCTTCAGGCCGAAAGTGATGCTGCGCGCCGCGCGGTCGGCCAGGATGTCGCCGACGATGAAGCTGGCCCTGGCGTCCATCACCCGGCGCGGCGCGGCGGCGGCTTGCGGCGCCAGCGTGGCCGGGCCATACACGCCGCCATTGGCCAAGGCGCGATAGGCATTGCTCAACTCCAGCAGCGACACCTCGGCCGAACCGAGCGCCAACGAGTAACCGTAGTATTCGGCCGGCTGCGTCAGGCTGCTCAGCCCCACATCGCGCAGGCGTTCGTGAAAGCGTTCCATGCCGGTCATCACCAGCGTGCGCACCGCCGGCACGTTGAGCGAGCTGGCAAGGCTGGTGCGCATGCTGACGTACCCTTTGAAATTCTTGTCGTAGTTCTGCGGGATGTACATGCCGGACGGCGTGGAGATATCGATCGCCGTATCGTCCATCAGCGACGCCGCCGTGATCTGCTTGCGCTCCAGCGCCAGCTCATACAGAAAAGGCTTGAGGGTGGACCCGGCCTGACGCAAGGCCGTCACGCCATCCACTTCGCCGCGCCCGGCGTTGCCGACATAGGCCAGGATCTCGCCGCTGGCGTTATCCATCACCACCACCGCGCCATCGTTCACATTGCGGCCGGACAGCGCGGACAATTGCTGGCGCAGGACATTCTGCGCGTGACGCTGCAGTCCCGCATCCAGCGTGCTGCGCACCGCCTGACCGCTACGCGTCAGCAGCTGCCGCGCCACCTGCGGCGCCGGCGGCAAATCCACCGCCAGTTGCGGACGGCCCATCGCCACCACAATCCGCAACTGAATTTCGCTACAGGTCGACGGCAGCCGTAACTCGTGCGCCAACGCGCAGGCGCGCTGCGCCACCACCTTTTGACCGGCCGACGGCCCGCGCAGCAGGCTGGCGAGGATCACCGCCTCACCCATATCCAGCCCGGATGGCGCCTTGCCGAACATGCCGCGCGCCGCCGCGCCCACGCCTTGCAGCTCGCCACGGTACGACACCATGTTCAGGTACGCTTCCATGATCTGCTGCTTGGACCACTGCGCGTCAAGCTCGCGGGCGGCTTTTACCTGATCCCATTTCTGCACCAGGCTGCGGCCTTGGGCGCCAGGCTGCAAGGCCGGATCAAGCAGCGCCGCAAGCTGCATGGTGATGGTCGACGCGCCGCGCGGGCGGGTACGAAACAGATTGTCCCACGCCGCCTGCGCCGCCGCGCTCCAGTCCACGCCGTCGTGCTGATAGAAGCGCTGATCTTCGGCCTGCAACACCGCCGCCGGCAACGCCGGAGAGATATCGTTCAATGCCACCCAAGGCAAGCGCCGTACCGCCATGTCGATGCGCAGCGATTGAATCGGTGCGCCGTGCCGGTCCAGCAGCTGCGCATCGGACAAGCGATACGCCGCCCGCACCGCGTCGAAGGTGGGTGCGGCGTGCGCGACGGCGCCGGCCAGCGCCAGCAGGATGAAGACGGTCAGTTTCATTTCACATCGATCGCAGCATTCGGCAAGGCGCCAAACATCTCCGGACTATACATCGCCTCGACCCGCGTTGGCGGCAAACTGAATTGGCCCGGATTATTCAGGCGCACCGTGTACTCGACACGCCACTTCCCTTTCGGGACGAACTCGTAATACGCACGGAAGCCTTCAAAGGTACGCTCCTGGAAGGCCGGATACGTCCAGCCGCTGCTACGCTCGGCGGCAGTCATGATCTGCGAGTCGCCGCCCAGGCCGGAGCCCAGCACCGTGGCGCTGGCGGGAATCGGATCGTCCACCACCACCCAGGTCATGTCCGACTGCGCCTCCAGATCCAGCGCCACGCGGTACACATCGCCGCGCGACCACACGCCCTTGGCCTTTTGCTCCACCGGCGTGATGCTCTTGACGATCTTGTAGCCGCTGGACAGCGGCGTCTTCAGCGGCACGGCGGACAAGGTCTGCACTGTCGCCCACGGCTTGCCGCCGCCCTTGTGTTCAAGCTCCAGCTGACCGGCGCCGCGCGGCCACGGCAGCAGCGCCGTGCCGCCCGGCGGCTGGCCGCCGAAGGCGATGCTCTTGCTGGCGTTGCCCAACGTGGCGGCCGAGGCGCCGCTCACCGTCTCGTTCTCGAACCGGCGCGAGAATTTGTCGATCGCCAGCACGCCCCAGGCATTGGCAACGGTGGTATCCCAGCGACCTTTGGTCTGCCGTCCCAGCGCGCCGCGCGCCAGCCGGCCGATATCATTCTTCCAGGCCGGATTGTCGGCCATAACCAGCAGCAGCCGGTTGGCGTTGCTGTCGGCGGAAGACATCAGCCACCACCAGTCGTCGGTGCGCTCGGTGGAGAAAGTCATCGTTGTGCCCTGCAGGTTGAGGCGCGAGCGCAGGATCTGCTCCGCCTCCTTCAAGCGCGTCGCCTGCTGCGGCAACTTGGGCGAGCGTTGCAGGATCTGATACCAGTCGATGACAGCGGACGTCGGCCACAAGTTGGGCTGCACGCTGAACGACTCCAGATCCTCCGCCTGCGCCGGCCGCGAGCGCGCCAGCGCCGCCAGCGCAGCCACCTTGCGCACCGCCAGATCGGAAGTCGCCAGCGACGAGTAGCGCGTAATCTTCCCGCGCACGAAGTCCAGCAGCGCCGATTCCATGCGGCCCTTCAGATTTTCCGAAATCGCATAGCCCGCCTCGCCGGCGGCCGACAGCACATAGGCGGTCAGCGTGTCACTCCCCTGAAGCATGGGTGGGAAGTATTTGACCAGGCCGTCGCCGTCCAGATGCGCCGGCAGCTTGTCCAGCGCCGACTGCCATAGCGCCTCGTCATGCAGCGCGATCGAGCGCGAGGTGACTTGCTCGAAACAGGTGTACGGATACTTCAGCATGTAATCGCGCACACCCGGCAGGTCGCCGCCCAGATTGGGACTGAACTGCACCTGCACACCACCACGTCCCGGCACCGCGTCTTCCGGCTGCCGCACCTGCATCGACTGCTTGCGGTCCAGTTGCAGCAAGGTAGCCTGCATCACGGTCACCGGCACCGCCGGCACCACTTTCTGCTTGATCTTGATACGGTCGGTCGATCCCGGACCGCCGCCCTCCTCCGCCGCGCCGACGTCCCACGCCAGCGCGCTGACCGACAGCGGCACCTGCACCTCCCAGCCGATTTCGCGCGCCTGCCCCGGCTCCAGCGCCACTGTCTGCGGCGCCAGCGCCTTGCCGCCGGCATTGGCACTCAAGGTCGCCCTGACTGCCGCCCCGGTGGTATTGCGCAGCGTGAAATTGGCGCGCAGGCGGTCGCCCTCGCGCACCAGCGCCGGCAAGCCGCTGAGCAGAATCAGATCCTGCGAGCTGCGGATATCCGCGCGGCCGGTGCCGAACAAATCCGCGTCGGCACTGGCGATGGCGACGATGCGGAACGCCGTTAAAGAATCGTTAAGCGGCACTTGCACGCTGGCCTCGCCGTTGGCGTCGAGCGTCACGCGCGCCTTCCAGAACAGCAGCGTATCGAACAGCTCCCGGCCCGCGCCCTTGCCGCCACCGCCTCCCGCCGGCACCGCCTTGCGGCCGAAGTGGCGCTTGCCGACCACCTGCATCTGCGCGGTGGCCGTGGTCACCTGAAGGCTGCGCTGTTCCATCATCGCCTCCAGCAGATCCCAGCTGGTGTTGGGCATCAGTTCCAGCAGTCCGACATCGACGGCGGCCAGCGCCACTTCCGCCCCGGCTGGCGGCGCCGAACCGTCCGCGCGTGTGACCTTGACCGCCACCGTCGCCTTGTCGCGCACCTTGTACACCGGCTTGTCGGCCGATACCTGCACCTTCAGCTCATTGGCCGACCAGCCCACGCGCAGCGGCGTGATGCCAAGTTTGTACGCCGGCTTGCCCAGGTCCACCAGCGCGGTCGGCTGCACGCTGTTGAAGCGGCCGCGCACCACCAGCGCCGACACATACACATTCGGCGCATAGCTGTTCTTGATCGGGATGCTGAATACCGGCTCGCTGCCGCTCAGCGGCCGCACATAGGTGTCGATCACGCCTTCGCGCTCCACGGTGATCAGCGCGGTCGCTTCACGGAACGGCATGCGCACCTGAAAACTGGCCGAATCGCCCGGCTCATAGCGCTTTTTCTCCGGCAGCAGATCGATGCGGTCGTTGTCGGTGGCGGCGAACCACCAATCGGCGCCGTCGGCCACCCAGGTCTCGCGCTTGGTCACAGCCACACGCTGCTGCGCGTCCCGGGTTTTCGCGCGCAGGATCAGATTACCGGACGCCGGCGCTTTCACCTGGCAAATCAGCAGGCCTTTGCTATCGGTCCGGCCCTCGCACGCTGCGCCCAGCGCCTTGATCTCGCTGCTATTCTCGTAAGCGTAAAAGCCGCCGATCAGCCGGCGGCGATGCGAGTACGACTGGCGCTGGAAGAAGTCCACCGTCACCGGCGCGTCAACTACCGGTTTGCCTTGCAGGTCCAGCACCGCAACGGTGAACTTGAGCGCCTCCTTGCTCATCACCCAGCCGTCCGGCTGGATGCCGATCACATAGCTGGAAGGCCACAGCGGAATGCGCGTTGCGGCGGACAGCGTTTCGCCGTTGGCGTCCTGGAAGGTCATCTCGGCCAGCACCTCCTGCGGTGTCGACGCTGTCGGCAACTGGTCCAGCGTGACGCGCGCGCCGCCGGCCTTGTCCAGTGTCAGGCTGCGGGTCTTGATGTTGGCCGGGCCGCCGGATGGGTCTCCCTCGCCTTCGAACTCGCCTTCGTCGTCATCGTAGGCCGGGCGGTTGCGCTCCGCGCCGAGCGTGACGTCGCCGGTGCTGAAGCTGAAATCCGCATAGTCTTCAAAGCTGACGCGCTTGTCCTGCACCACGGTGCGCAGCTGCACCGGCGCATCGCCGGCGGCGCCGCCGGACAGATAGCTGAGCTGCACATCCAGATCAAGCGACGAGGTTTGCACCGCCGGCGCCTTCGGCCCTTGCAGCACGGCCTTCATGGTCGGCACGCGAAACTGCTCGACGCGGAAACGGCCGGCCGCACGGCCGCTCAGCATCAGCGCATACCAGCCTTGTTTGGCATCGGCCGGAATGGTCCAGGTGCTTTCGGCAGAACCATTGGCGTGCCACTTCACCGGCAGCTCGTACTTTTGCTCGCTGCCCTCGTGCAGGATGGTCAGCTTGTCGCCCTGCTCCCTGGCGGCACGGACAATGCCCTGCTCCACATGACGGCGCAGGAAATGCTTCATGTGCACCGTCTCGCCGGCACGCAGCAGCGTGCGGTCGAATACCGTGGTGGCGATGATGTTGTCGGTGCCGCCGTAGGCGCTCGGCAGGTTGAAGCGCCAGGTCTCGATGCCCTGATCCCAGTCGGACAAGGTAAAAGTCATATCGCCCCCCAGGCGCGCGCTGATGAAATAGCGGTCCTGATCATTGCGCGGCAGCGCCTGACGGATGTGCGCCAGGCCGCCGCTATCGGTCATGCCCTGCCACAGCAGCTGGCCCTGATAGTCGCGCACCGCCACCTGCGCCTGCGGCACCGGCTGGCCCTTGTCCAGCGACGTCACCCACACCAGCGACGATTCGTCGCCGCGCTTGAAGTGCGCCACCATATTGGTCACCAGCGCCGCCGCGCTGACGTAGGCCGGGCCGCGCTCCAGCGCCAGCCCCGCACCCAGCTTGGGACTCGCCAACTCCACCACATAAAAGCCCGGCTTGCGCAGCGGGATGCCGACCACCTCGAACGCCCTGGCGCCGCCCGGCTTGGGCATGGCAAAGCGTTCGACCTTGCCGGCGCTGGCGTCCAGCAGCGGCTTGGTCATGTCGGCCGCATACATCTCGCGCGGCTGCCAGCTATAGCTGGACCCCATGCGCTTGAGCCAGCGGATCACTTGCTGGTCCTGCTGCTCGCCGCTTGATGCGCCATCGTTGACGCGCAGCGCGCCGCCATTGACCTTGGCGCCGCGCACGCTGGCCTCCACATTGCGGACGGTGACCGGCAACAGCTTGTCGCCCCTGGCCTCAATGATGCCGAAGCGCGCCGGGAACTTGACCAGCGGCGGCTGCGCATCGGTGCGGATCGCCATCGGGAAGCGCGCCTGATTGAGCAGCGGGCGGCCGGCGTCATCCTTCAGGCTGGCCGGCAGTGACAACGTCAATCTGGACTGCTCGGGGAATGGGCCCTGGATGGTCAGCCATTCCAGGTACTCGCTTTTGCCTGCTTCTTTATCCAATGTAGGCTTGTACACCTGGCCGCGCGGGCCGGTGATCTTGACCGCCAGCGCGTCGGCGCGCTTGACCGGCGCCGTGAACTGCACGCGCATCGGCAGGAACGGCACACAGCCGGCGTCGGCCGAGAGCCGTTCGCAGCTGAAGCGCGCGCTGAAGTCCGGGCGCGTCTTGAAGGCCAGCGTCTGCGCCTGCTTGGTGACGATGCCGCTTTCCGCCGCAATGCCCGCGCCCCATACCAGCGACACCTCGGCCGCCGGCGGCAGATTGCGCTGACACTGCAGCACCGCGATCGGCAGCTGGTCGAGACGCTGGTTGTTCACCGCAGTTTTGGCGTGCCACACCACGCCGCGCGCCTTGAAATACAGCGACAGATAACGCTCGGTGAAAGCCTTGCGCAGCGCCAGCACGCGCTGGCGTTCCGCGCCTTGCAGCAGGCGCACGCCGATTTTCTCGTTGATGCCCTCGGCCTGGCACCACGCGTGCGCGCTGATCGTCTGCTCAAGCGCCGGCGCATCGAGACCCAGCACGAAAATCTGCTGCTCGTCGATATAGCTGGCCCCCTCGCGCGGCGCCGCCTCGACGATGGCCGGACCGCCGGTATCAAAGGCGAACTGACGATCGCCGGCGAGCGGCTTGCCGTCGATATCCCTGACATCATCCCTCAGCGTGAAGCGGCAAGCCACGCCGGCCGGCAAGTCGCGCGAAAAGTCGTAGCTCCAGTTCTGTCCATCGATCCAGCGCCCCTTGCCCTCTTGCGGGCAATCGATAATGAACGGATCACCGAGGCGCATATCGCCCAGCGGCACCATCTGCGCGCTGAAGCGCGACGCCACCTGGCGCACACCCTTGACGGTGCCGATAGGCGAAAACGACAGAACGGAAGTATCGGCCAGAACGGCCAGCGGCTGGCAGCAAAAAGCAGCCAGCGCAATGAGGCGGAACAGGAGGCGCATGCCAACTCCGGGGAGCTGATGAGATCAGCCCAGTGTTGCGCACCCGAGATGCAAAGTCAACAACTTCGGGGTCAGTGCCGACATTCGGACATTTCGCGCGCGAAATGTCCGAATG
>CAUPXZ010000074.1:0-21638 GCA_963515135.1 uncultured Duganella sp.
AAAAGTGGAAAATATTGGACGCTGAAAGGTGGAAAGTTTTCGACGCTGATTGACACCGTAGGAGTACTGTGAGAAGCGAGCTTCCTCATCGTCAATCACGACTAGCACTCGCTCAAACTGCGCGCCTTTCACACCATGATGAGTTGCGAAGGGTGATTCCTCGGTGAAGTAGCGCCGATAGGCCCAGAGCTCGTTGACACCGCACCTCAAGTACGCCCTAACGTTCTCGAAGCCACTACTACCATCGTCAACTGGCTCAGCAACTAAATGCGCACCGAAACGGTCATCTAGACGAATCAATTCCCTATCACGAACATACGATAAGACATCCCCAACAGTCGCGTGAGATTCATCAGCAAACAGGCCGACAAGTCCGTCAACCGCAAGTTGTAACGCGGTAAGAATGGGGACCATATCTTGCCCTCGGAGTCGTGCGATCTCTAGCTTTGGGCTTTCGCCGCGTAACGTAGACATTACAGTGAAGTGATCACTGGCTCGCGCCGCGACTACTAAGGGAAGAATGTGCTGGACAAACGGACGAAGTGGCCATGCAGTGCCATCACTCACACCTTCGCTCAAGCTCATGGGAGCTCGGTCAGTAAGCGCAGCGTACATATGAGGAAAGCCTAGTCGATTAACCATTGCAGCAAAGTCTGATTGGATGTTGCCGCTCCTAGATGACCGGCGATGCAGGCCGTCCCTGGCTTCTCTGCTGCCGCAGCAGCATCCTCATCGTCTTCATCGGCCTCCTCAGCAGCGTCCTCGACTACGGCTTCCACGTTCTCCACCGCAGGCTGCACAGGTGCTGCATCAGCTTGCACCAATGGACCGAACACACTATCTAGATCTGTGATGACGAGTGTAGTTAGCCCAAGGAATTCAATCAACTCCTTGAATCGATAACCGAATGCTCCGCCAATCTCAAGGACGGTAACCCAAGACGACTTGTCCCAGTTGCCGCTTCCGGACGTCATAATCATGTTGTACATATTTTCTCCGTCTTTAGTCAGCGAGATCAAGTAGGCGCAGGAAAATTATCAAACGACATCAAAAGGTCGGGTTCGCTTCTGAACCAAACCTTTGACCCCAGTGCGAGCTCGCTAATTCGCTTCTTAAATGCGCTGCTGTTCCTATCTTCAAACGCAGTGATCATGGTTACGCGGGAAGCAGGAATCCCCGCCTCGGTGGCGATTCTAAGTAGCGCTACTTTCCGAAGCTCGGTTATTGGACCGTCCGAATGTACAACCTCAATAAATGCGACCTTGCCGTCGTTAGTACCAACATCAACGATTACCACATCCGGCAGTTCGGATGTTGGATCGAATATCAAGTCGTACGCGGCGGCCTCCCCGACGAGCTCAGGGAAAGTTTTTTGATCTGAAATGCTTACGTGGACTACGATTGGCTGCTTCATCAACCGGATACTCAAATCCTGGCAAACATCGCGCGTAATAATCGAGGCCTCTCCCGCAGCGAGACGGAGAACTTTTCCCGTGTTGGGAAGAGTTACGGAGACTTGTCCCTCCTTCTCGGTGACGCCACGAGCAAGAAGTTTCATGCGTTTTAGCGTCATCGGGTTCAGGGCCGTTTCCTGCCACTCATGAATTGCCTTGGTAAGCTCTTCGTGCTCTAGCGCGGGATCCAACAATTTAGCAAATTCGTCCGATAGCGCATAAATAGGAGCCGGACTAGTCGGGGCGACACCTTCGCGCTTTATGATGAGTCCGATAGGAACAGCTCTATTGCGGATCAAATCATCGCGCAAAGGCTCACGAGTGTTATCGGCATACCACTGTCTTCCTAGCGGCTTATGTCCGGGAGTTTGGCAGGTTGCCAACCAGGCAAGACGCGACGTGTCATCGATGAGCTCAGCTTGCTCGGGACTAAAACGAATGATTGTGGAGGGGCGGAAGAAGCGGTTCGCTTGGCGCGTAAATCCCCCGTACATAAGGACGTAGTAGGTTCGCACGGCCATGTCACCAGTAAGAATCCGGCGATCGGGGAAAGTATCAGGGAATATAGCGTTCAGACGCTCTCTGATCTGCTCAAGAGTCGGAAGGTTGGGCAACGGATACATATGGCTCCTTGGTAAGTTGGAACCATTCTATATCCTGCACCTCAAGTACTGCAACTAGTTTTTTTTCCGTCAGCTAAAACGGCTAACCCGCTTGTTTTTCTTGCATGTCAACCTTCAGAACAAAATTCACAGCTGCGTCCATCTCAGCTAACGAACTACCAATGCGGAGTAGCGCGCCAATTTGACATACTTGCGCCAGTGGAGGCAGCTTCATTTGCCTCAAATCCGCCGCGTTTACCTGCGTACTCCCAGCTGTACTGCGTATCTTTTCATCTACCAGCCTACTCCCGAGGAAAGCCGACAGTCCTAGCGCTTCCTCGACGGACATTTGACCATTGACCCGGTAAATATAATTCAGATGATTTTCCAACCCGATCACGTCTCCCGGTAAAGTACCTGCGTAGGCTGTTACGCTAACTCTTCGAGCACTCTCATTCGGGCTGAAACGCCTCATAAGTATCATGGGGACATTTCTGACTAGCATCCATGCAGACCCCGCCTCAGCAACGATGTATTCGCGCTTCTTTTCAATAGGCCACCTTACCCCATTCGTTGAGACGTGCTGCATCCAAAGCAAGGGCACGGTACCGATTGTAGGCAACTCTTTAATGTATCGCTGTGAACGAAAAGGAACAACAGGACCAGTAGATACCTTCAGTCCGTATGATTCAAGTGTAGCCGTCCAGGTATCAAATTGATCCACCTCGCTCGAAAGCGGCAAGGCAACAGTTTTAGTGTCGTTATTCCCTACTAGCCTAGCCAGCGGGAGCGCCTGCAATTCGGCTTTTTCCATATCTTCAACACCGACGCTACGCGTAACGACTACATGCAAACGAGGATCGATCTCAGCAACACCCGTGGCCCATGCAATGACAGCCTCCTGAAGAATAGCTCCCTCAGCAAAGTGATCTTTACGACTTTCAAAGGAATGAAATGCATCGATATGCAGATAGGCAAACATCGTGCGTCGAACTGCTGCGAAGTAGCTTCCGCTCATCCATGAGCGTGGAGTAATGAAACACCACTTTCCCCCTTGAGTTACTAATCGAGCACAGGCCGCCATAAACAGACCGTAGATATTGGGCTGTCCGTAAACTGCATAGCTATGCGCTACGGCACGTGGATCGTTTTTCGCGAGTTTGAAATATGGCGGGTTGGAAATCACCAATAAATTCCCAGCCGGCAGACCTGCTGTAGCGAGCTCCGAAAGCAGAAAGTCTTCGTTTTGTACTTTCCAATCAAAAGCGACTCCCTTAGCAGCACATGCTTCACGCATCTGACAACACAGTTCCTCAAGATCTACAATCAGACGCTGATCAAGCTCAAACATTAGGAGCTCGATCCGCTCCGGCAAGGTCACCTTGGAAAGCAGCTCTTGGACCACAGCTGCCGCAAGAATTCCAGCCCCAGCAGCTGGTTCCAAAATTCGTACAATCGGGTGGTCAACGTCGGCCACAAGCCTTCTGGCCATGAACGACGAGATCTCTGGAGGCGTCATGAACTGCCCCATGCCCTTCTGAGATTCGCGGGAAAGGGACGTAACGAACGCGCGCCCCCTGGAATATGCAAAATTAATCATGCGGTATTTTCCTTGAACACTGGGGTTTTGTACATATTTTTATGCAGGATCTTGAGCGTTTCAAGCCCTCCTCAGCAGGTTTGCTGTAACGCCAATTTATCGGCCATGCTCACAGAAGACTTGGAATCTTTCGCTTTGCAAGCGGGCGAATGTACCGCGCCAACGTTACATCTGACGTATGCCCTGTCTGCTCCCTGATCTGATATGAGTGAAGACCTAACATAGCTGCGGTAGTGCAAAAACCCGCGCGAAGTGAATGACCCGCAACCATCTTCGCCGCGTCTTCACCGGCCATCATTCGCACAGATGACTTAACGATGAGCGCCACACTCTGGGGTGACAACGCCTTCTCACCAACAATCTGATCATGCCTGTTGATCCGCTTGAATAGAGGGCCCGCTGTTATTCCTGCAAGTTCAAGCCAGTTCGTTAGCGCCTTTACCGGACATCGCTTGCCACGAGCATAGGGGATGAATACGGTTCGCCCAATACCTTCCTGATCGGTTTTTGACCGCCGAATCAACAGCTCGAAGCCTGTGTCGTATCGGGTTATATCCTCATATTGCAGTGCGACCAACTCCGACCGACGGAAGGCTCCCGCAAATCCGATCAACAATAGCGCCTTATCGCGGGCAGCCTTGACGGGCAATTGCTGATCGATATGGACCATCATCTCAAGCAGATCATCTTTTACCAAGGCCGTCACGCGCCGTTGTTTAGTACCCAGCGTGCGACGGATGCCTTGCATGGTCCGCTTGACGAGATGATCCGTAATCGGTGACGGCAGTCCAATATCGACGTGCGCCCGATGAATTGCAATGAGGCGATGCTGGAGTGTGGCGACCGCGAGTATTCCGGCGAAGTTGGCTAGGTATTCGGCCACCATTGCCGCTGTCGCGGGAATCGTGCCGCCATGCCGCAGGAAATGCTGGATGTCCGTCGCATATGACCGCGTGGTGGCACTTGACTGCGCCGCCGCTGAGTAACTAGCCACAAGTGCCGACGGCGCTGCCTCCAATGATTTAAGCGGCTTCTTGGTGCTCACAGCTTGCGACGAGCGCGGAGAGGGTTTTGTTGAGGTCTTCATGATTACTCTCATTGGTTTCAGAAACGCGGCCTCGCTAGCCGGCCGCACATGAAAACGGCGGCACTAGGCCGCCGAGTAGAAAGGAGACTGCTTTTTATGGCCTGGCGAGGGGAATGGTCGTGACGACATTCGGCGCGTAATCGTAGGTGTGCCGCCTGCACGCCGCCGATATCCTATGCACTGCGCCAGCCATGTCGTTGAGTTCTGCCACCAGCCATCCCAGCGCTTCAACGGAGTCAGCTACCGTTGCGTCGCCGAGTGGTTCACCCCCCGCTTGGGCTAGCAAACGGCCGACAGCAGACGTTCCAATGTGGGTAATCAGAAGCACGGAGTCGGCGGCATCTGCAAGCCGCATCAACAGGGCTGGATCGGCGCCGGCGTAGTCGATCTCCGACTTGGATGTGAGTGGTAGATGCGGCATCAATAGCAGCAAGTTGAAGAAGGAAGATGCTGAATTATCGGGCGTCGTCTGAACTGTCTGCCCCGCCGGCGGTGAGGTATTCATGTTCAATACTCCGATGGCAGCAGCAGTGTCGTCGAAGACCTGTCCGCTTCCGTGATGAGCCAGAGACGTTCTCCTCCAACTTCGTATGAAGACAAAATTCTAAGCCGGCGATTGACTGCAAACATATTTTCCTGCACGTCGGCGGGGCACAGCGTTCCGAAGTCGCCGCACTGGTGCCGTGTTAGATAAGTTGTTGCGTTGATCCCGTTGCGGTCCAGTAGATCAAGAGCGCCCGGTGTCGCAACCACAGCGCCAAGCGGAAACAGTCGCGTGGTCCTGAGCGTGGCGGTGGGCGTCCTGCTGGTGGAATTGCTTTTGCCTTGAGTGTCTTTGTCCATGATGATTCCTTTGATATGTCGCCAAGCGCACGGGCGCGCGCCAGCCAACGGCAACTAAGCCGGGCCGGCGTAACGCGCAAGACGATGGGGATGAAATATGGTGGAGGTCAGTAGAATTTCTGACCTGTCCTTGTGCAGCAAGGATCGTGCTTAATGTTCGCGACCTGATGCCGCCGAGGGATATGCTGGTTTGAAGCGCTAAGGCTTGCGGTCAGACGAAATTGATGAGAGAAAAATCCCGCCTGACGTCGTATGCTTAGTGGTTGATGAAGTTGCCGTACAGGTCGTAGAACTGTTGTCCCGCTTTGACTCCAGCCAACAGGTCGAACAGCTTCTGCTTGCCATTGATGCCGACCCATGCTGAGATTTCGCGGCTAGATTGGCAATACAAGGCATCACCTTTAGATGCGGTGGCGGCAATAGCAGCATCCATCGTGCGCAGGTCGGTGACCCAGTTGACTGTCTGGTTAGTGCAGTCAGGATATTCGCCAACCAAAGTCGCAATGCCTTCATTGAACCATGATGGAACACCTCCGCCGCCGTAACGGTAAAGCGTTTCCGTGTGGGTCAATTCGTGTGCAACGGTAGTGCTATGAGCCTGCCCCACGAAACTGGTGTACGTAATGAAGATGGTTGGCTTCCCAGATGTGTAGCTTGCGCTGGGCAGTTGGAAGCCCAGCGGCGAATACACACCGGCATAGCTGCCCATGAAGTATGCGCGGCAGGTCTGCGTTTGGCAGAAGATCATCTGCGGATGCGGTGCAGTGAACGTGCCGTAGAAGTTCGTGACCGCAGTATAGGCAGCTGCAACGCCTTGGCGCAGCGCCAATTGATCATCTGCTGTAGCTGTAGGCTCAATATATACGCCGTCACAAATGGCGAGCATAGGCGTTTTGTCGAACATAACCTGCGCCTGAGCAGTTGCCGGCGCGGGGCAAGTTGCAACCGTAGGTGGAGTTACGACTGGCGGCGTCGGAGCTACTGGAGTAGTAGGGCCAGTTGGTGTAGTGGGCGGAGTGGTCGTCACCGGTGTTGAAGATGAGCCTCCGCCACCACATGCGGCAAGTATCGCAGAAGTGATTGTGACGATTATTCGTTGAGTGGTTTGCATTAGACAGACTTTCGACTTGTTGGAGTTGGATCGCTGCGCTAGCGGCTCACTTTTCGATAAACGGGGGCAGCACCCCATCGGTGAACTTCTTCATCTCGGCTAGGTTGGCGGTATGCCCCGCCACTGGAGCAGCAATCGCTTGGATTTCGTATCTGTCTGTGTAGAAGATGCGGCCCCTCCGAACGCTGTCCGCCGACTTGGCGGAAAAATCGGCAACAGAGACATTCCCTAACGCACTTGGCGTTACCTCGGTAATCTCTTCATTACGCTGCTCGGTCATACTCTTGATCTTGGCGTTAAGATCATCGCTTCCGTGCGGTTGAGGACTGGCAAGCTTGCCGAACCAGATGATCATGTCCGTATCCGCAGTTGCGTATGAACATTGCCACCACTCCTGTCCAGTTTTCGCGTCCTTCTCCGCAAAGCTACATTGGCCCTGCGACGGTACGCTGGCGACGAACGCGCCTTCTTTCTGAGAGAACTCAGTCCAAAGCACATTCGAGCGAGGCATATGCCCACTACTGTCGCGGCTAACCTTTTCAGCGTTGATGTCAAATCGAGGCGGTTCCGCAAAGCGCCAACCACTCTCTGCTCTAACCATCGCACTTGTACCACGCATTACTAGACCAACAGGAATGCCATCGTTAGGAGAGTCCGGTTTGGGTAGCGCTGCCGCTCGCATTCGCTCGATAGCAAAATGTGCATTGGGCAGCTCGCAAGGCTGTATTTCAGCAAGGCGTTTCCGCACCAACAGGACTTCGTCCTTTGCTCGACTGACAGCCTCCTCAAGTGGAGTTGGATTCGTAGAAATGGCGGCCGCGTTGGATGCTCGTTCATACTGCAAACGCCCGCGCTCAAGACGCTCATTCAGAATTGCTAGCTCAGGTAGAAGCTTTTGGGCTGCGTTGCTGCCGCCTTTGAGCGCGACTTCAAACGTGTAGCTGACCTCATAGCTGTGATTACCAAGGTCAGCGCCATCAGTTTTCTTGACGTCGCTGATTTCCAAAATCGGACATTGGAACTCATTGGCGAGGCTCGTCTTAATGTCCGCGTCGCCCGGCTTAGAACTGCATCCACTTACGCTAAGAGCCATGAGAGTGAAAGCGACGGTTATTGTGATTCTTGAATAGGGCAGAGTTTTCATTGAACACCTTTAAAAATGATTAGCGCGCTAGATTCGTCGTTGGCGCTGTTAGCTCATCAAAAAAAACCATAAAAAATGGTCGTAAATGTTGAGGATACACAACAATTAAACGTAGTGTATATCACGTCGATTATTGGTCACATCTTTGCCATCATGGATGGTATGAGATCGACCAAAACAAACGCAGGCAGCCCCTCCAAAAACAAAGTGTGCATTGCACTTGGGAAGAGCTTGAAAGCACATCGGATCGAGAAGGATAAGTCTCAGGAAGTACTAGGATTTGAGGCTGCGGTAGATCGCACCTATATATCTCAGATTGAGCGAGGCGTCGGGAACCCCTCTGTTTTGACCTTGGCGCATCTGTGCCACGCGTTAGGTATCACCTTGGCAGATTTGTTCACGCCTGTAACCACATCTCTAGCACCAGATGAGAACGCTCGCCGTGCCAATCATTCCAAGGCCACTTTAAAGCCGCCTAAATCGCGTCTGCGCTAACCTCAAACTCTTGCGAAAGCGGCCTGCAAAGACTAGATGGAATATCAAACTCCTAGCAAACCGCATTGTTTGATTCTCAGAACGCTCTATTTTTTAGTGGACGTGTTTGGCGTTTTTCCCATTGGATGAACGCCGATGTACCAGGCTGGCGCCAGTGCTTCCAAATCCGTGCGAATCTGCTGCTCCGGTTTGTCCGCCGTGGGGTCAATCGCATAGATGACCATTTTCGCATCGTGACTTGCCTTGGCCCGATGAACTACGACGTGCCGACCAACTTCCCAGTCGGCGTCGTAGTCGACCAGCGCCAGTGACAAATCGGGTAGTTGAGAAATTTTGCTGACCTCATGCCAAACTTTTGCCACCCATCCGAATTTTGCAAGTAGGGCCGCAAGAAAGTCTCCATCTATTATGTGGTTATACGGCCCTGTTTTTGGCAGGCCTAGTTCTTCCGCCTTCTTCCACACATCCTCAAGTGTGGTGCCTGCGATGATCGCCACTGACGCGAGTGCGCATGCGTGACGGTCTCTGGTGGTCACAGGCTTAAATGCTGGCTGAAATCCGGCTGCCGAAGAGGTTACGGTGGTGGGTATGGTGACCATGAAATACTCCAATATGAAAATGAATGGGCGCGACACTACCAGCCTGAAACGGCTGCAAGGTGATGTGATGGGATGGAGTGTGGTGAGCTACTTGTCCCGAAGCACTTCGATTTCGAGGAGCTGGGTTTGGGTAGGTAATGTCGCGATGAGCAAGCTCACTCTGCTGGTACTGTGCGGTGCCGACTCGAACAAGCGTTGCACCAATATTATCTCATGAGCAATAGGTATTTTGATAACAAAATAACTTTGTCGCAAACAGCCGTTAGAGCCACAAAAACCTATGAACCATGCCGAACGTCAGCACGCTCGGCAAACCACTATGCCAGAGAAGCCACTTAAACGGCCGGGCAAGCCGCCGAAAGCGGTCAGCCGATACCGATGCATACCGTGCCGTTTTTAAACGCCGCAAAACGCGGGGAAATCAATCAACCGTTTTTTTCGGCACTGAGAGCAAGACTCTCGCGCTCAACAGCAACTAAAAAATCAGACCAAGTCATGAGCGCTTGCTTCCGCTCCTCAAAATAGTTGTGCACGTCATAGATGCCTTCGATGCCGGGCAGCTTGTGGTTCAGGCACATTTCTGTGATGTCCCGCTGCACGCCAAGCGCCCGCATCTGGCTTTTCGCGGTTGACCGCAAATCATGCGGCGTGAACCGGCGCACCTCTGGCCTGTACTCGCTCAGCCAGAATTCAATCGCCGCCCCTATCGTGTTCGGATTAATCGGCCTGTCGCCTGTCGAAGATGCGTTTTTGTAGTCGCCACGCATCGGCAGAACGAAAGCTGAATTCCCGGCCCGCTGTTTCAGTTCGTCCAGCCAACCTTTGACCGGCTCAGTCAACGGTATCTGGATGCCCGGCCCCGTCTTCGATTCCGGAATGGTCCATATATCGCGCTTGAAATCGAAGTGTGACCACTTAGCGGTTCTCAATTCGCAGGTACGTACAGCTGTCGCCAGCAGCAGGCGAACGGCAAGCGCATTCTCTCGGTTCATGTCAGCCCGCATCAGTAGTAGTAGTTCATCCCTGCTCAACATCAGGCGCCGCTTAGTTGCCGGACGCTTGCCCAGTAACGCTGTCAGGTCGATACCGATGCATGGGTTGGACGCTACTAGCTTGCGGCCAGCGGCATGCCTGAACAGCATCCGTGCCGTGGTCAGCAGCGTGCGCGACTCGATCCAGGGCGCACCAACGTATTCGATCATCTCCACGATATCCAATGAGGATACCTGCGTCACCATATACGCGCCTAAACGGGACTCTATGCGAATCAGGTTGCGGCCATAGCCCTTTTGCGTACTCACTCCCAAGCCAACCATGATCTTGTCGCGGTAATCGTCAATCAGCTCCCGCATGGTCCAGTCCTTCACCGCCAGCGCTTTCGCGCGCCGCTTGTCAATGGCAGGGTCGCCTGCCTTGTCGACGTGCGCACGCTTTTCGCGGGCAATCTTGCGGGCATCAGACAACCCGATGTCGGGGAAGTTGCCGATGGTGAGCTCCTTCGCCCTGCCGGCACTCCGATAGCGTAAAATCCAACTCGCAGTTCCAGCAGTGGACAGCGTGAACGTTAGTCCGCCACCATCCGACCGCGCCAGGGGCAACGGTAACTCCCTTACCTCGCCCGTTTGAGGATCTTTGGTAGTTGGCTTGCCACCGCCCTTCACTGCCCGTATCCAGTGTTGCAGCTGGAGGGTTTGCAGACCCTCCGCCGCGTTAGTTTTTCCTGTCATTGCCGGTCCTTTTTGTCGTTAGCTACACACATGGCTACGCATATTAGCGGCGACTTTACGGGGCGTCAATGTACGGCAATAGACAACAAAAAGCTATTAAATCAAATACTTACATTAGATCGTAGACGCTAATAGATTGCGTTAGAGCATCGAATTACGCTACGACGTCATCTTAATGTAAAGGCTTTTTGAAGCGCAGTACGAAGCGGTCGGTCTTGCCACGGATTGCCGGATCGAGGATCTTCAGCTGGTGGTCGTCGCCCTGCACGGCCAGCACGGTGCTTTCGCCGTCCAGCACGAAGCCGGCTTTTTCCACTTCGGCTTTCACTGCCGCTGGATCGATGCGGTGCAGGTCCTCGGTGTTCTTCAAGCCGGTGCCCGCAGCGGCCGCATGGTCGGCAACGATGTAGTAGCCGCCCGGTTTCAGGCGCTTGAAGACAGCCTGGTTGAAGGCGTTGACGTCGGCGCCTTTCATGAAGCTGTCGTGCAGGTCGTGATAGTTTTCGAAGGTCCACACCACATCCACCTTGTTGGCCATGTCGGCCCCAGGCTGCTCGGCGAGCGGGTAGGAACTTGCCTCGACATTGGCGTGCCCCGCTTCGGCGGAGACGGCCTTGGCCAGCGCCAGCGGATCGGACTTGAAGCCGGTGATCTCGGCCGGCACATAGGCGACCACCTTGCCCTTGGGTCCGACCACCGTCGAGAACAGGCGCGACCAGTAGCCGCCGCCCGGCCAGACATCCACCACCACATCGCCCGCCTTCACCTTGGCGAAAGCGACCAGCTCGGCCGGATGGCGCACCTCGTCCTGCTGCACATCTTTTTCCGGCCGCGCCTTATCGGCGACCGCCGCCGTCACAGTCGCCGACGGCGTTTGCGCCTGCGCCGGCACGGACAACAGCATCGGCGCAACCGCCAAACTAACGAGCGCTGACTTCAAGAACAATACTGATTTCATGGATCGGACCTTTCCTGATTTTTCCGCACACATTGTGCGGCTGCGCTATCTTACTCCCGCCGCGCCACAAGCCTTATTCATTTAAATCGCACGCCATGTCGGGAGAATTTATCGGCATAGCGTAATAGTTGGTCGAAAAAAAGCATCGACAGTAACCCATATTGCTTCAAATAAATTGAAATCTATTATATGCTTTGGTGCAACTTAATTATGTCCCAGGTCAGAGATTTCAAATGCATACAAAGAATATCGCGTTACTGAAAGAAGAAACCCAACGACTACTCATGCTTGAGGCTGGCATCCTCGAACAGATGCTCACTGAGCCTGGCGTATTATCCGAAAGTCAGCACAGCGGCTCGTTTTCCGTCAGCCAGACCGCCAAGGATGTCGAGGTTCTGAAAGGCGAACAGTCCAAACTGGAGCGACTGGAACTGGTGCTTGCCGTGGTTGGCACCATGAAGGCAGGCAAATCCACCACGATTAACGCCATTGTCGGCACCGAGGTGCTGCCGAATCGCAATCGTCCGATGACAGCATTGCCGACCTTGATCGAACATACACCCGGCCAAATCGTGCCGGTGCTGGAGTTCAGCAACCGTCAGCCGATCGAGTCTCTACTCAGTCAATTGCACGACGTGCTTGAAACGGACAAGGCGGCTTCAATTGCGGCCGGACTGGAGGACGACAAGGACATGGCGGCATTGCTGCTGCGCGTGCGCGGACGCCAGCCTTTCCAGGCCAGCTATGAGGGTGCGGAAGAAATTTTCGGCTTCCTGAAAAGTCTGAACGACCTGGTCCGGCTGTGTGCCGAACTCGACGTGCCTTTCCCCTTTGAGAGTTACGATGAGGTCCACGAGATTCCCTGCATCAAGGTGGAATTCGCGCACTTGCGCAACGCCGCCTCGCAAGCACAAGGCCGCCTGACACTGCTCGATACGCCAGGGCCGAACGAGTCGGGCCAGCCACATCTGCGCAAGATGCTGAAAGAACAGCTCAGCAAGGCATCGGCAGTGCTGGCCGTACTGGATTACACCCAGCTGAAATCCGAAGCAGACGCCCAGATCCGGGCGGACCTGAAAGACATCAGCAAGCTGGCGGCGGGCCGCATTTACGCCCTGGTCAACAAGTTTGACCAGCGCGATCGCAACGGCGATTCGGCAGATGAAATCAGGGCCTTCGTTTCGGATAAACTGATGCCGGGCGACATCAAGCAGGACCATGTTTACCCGGTATCCTCCAAGCTGGCCTATCTCGCCCTGCGGGCCCAAGGTGAACTGCTGGCGCACGGCAAGATGCCGGATCACACGCAACATGAGTGGGTGGTCGATTTCGGCAAGGAAGCGTTCAACCGCCGCTGGGAGCGCGAGATCGACAACGCCGACGCCGTACGCGAAGCCGCTGACGATCTGTGGCAGGAATCGCTCTTCCAGGAACCGATGGACAAGGTGATCCGCTTCGCCCAGGCGCGCGCCGCCATCCTGGCGCTGGACTCCGCCTCGGTCAAACTCAGCGATATGGCGGACCAACTCGCCACCTTTTTCAACATCCGTGAAACCGCGCTGGGCAAGAGCGCCGACGATTTGCAAAAGCAGATCGAGGCGCTCAAACAGGATATCCTGAGCGTGACCCAGACCGAGGCGCAGGCCAACATCATGGCGGACGACATGATGAACCAATTGCTGGCCGCATCGGATGCCTTGCTGCGCCAGGTCCGCCACGAGGTGCAGACACAAATCGATGCCATCTTCGCCGAACGCCGACAGGATGAATTGGCGCAGCACGAGCAGGAACAAGGCCGCTCCGACAACCAGGTATCGGTCCTGAGTACCCTCCTGAGCGGCATGTTCCTCGGCGGTTCTCGCAAGGCACGCACGGCCGATGCCTATTTCAATCCTGACGAGCCCGTGATGAAGTTCTCCGACCAGAACGAAGCGCGGCAAAAACTGCAGGCGGTACAAAAGGAGCTGAATGAGATCGTCAAGCGCGGCGAGACGGCCATGCAGGACAGCATGGCGGGTTCGCTGCAGAATTTTGAACAGAACTTCCAGGATGGCGTGATGCGGTCGGCAAAAGTCATCCTGGATAGCATGTCGGAGCGCTTGAAAGGGCAAGGCTTCGAGCTCTATATCGCCATCCCGCGCGCGGACACACTGGCCCTGCCGCAAAACGGGGGCCAGTTGATGGAAGACTTGATCAACACCAAGACCGAATCCCAGCGGCGCACCCGACGTTCCTCCGGCGCCTGGGGCACCGTCTGCAAATGGTTCAATACTTCGGACTGGGGCTGGGAAGACTACAGTGTCGACGTCGATGTCTACACCATCGACGCACGCCAGATCAAGGCGGCCATCGATAGCGATATTGATCAGGTATTTGACGGCCTGAATCAAGCGGTTGAGCAAAGCATTCGTATGCCGCTGAAAGAGCGCCTGGACATCTTCTTCGCGCAATTCAAGACCACGGTTGAACATATCCGCGGCGACTTGTTGCAAGGCGTGCAGGACATCAATCGCAGCAAGGACGAGCAACACGATCTGCTGCGGCGATTGAAGGAGCTCAAGCGCAGTGTGCCGGATATCCGCACCGATAGTCATGAACTGAAAGCGGACGTAAAGCACAATCTTGAAATCAGCACCACGGAGTCCGCATGACGCAGTCCGACTCCACATGGGCGGCAGACCCTCTGTGCGGCCTACTGAGCGCGCTGCCAGAAAAATTTATCGTTGATTTCGCCAATGGCATCGACGTGGTGCGCGATCACAACGCGGTGCAACGCCAACGCGAAAACAGCATATATGCGCGGCTGTATGATGGCTTTACCGGCCAGGGTCAACGCCGTCAAAACGACATCAATGCCAGTCTGGCCGATGGCATTGATGGCGCACTGACATGGCTGACCGAACTGACCAACTCCCTTTCGCGCAGCAATCGCACCATCGAACTGGTGCAGGCACGGGTAGCCTCGCTGCAAAGCCATCTGACAAGCCTTGCGCATCACTCGGCCAACACCAGGGAGCAATTACAACAACTGGCGCAACAGCTGACGCTTAAAATCAACAGCGTTGAGCGCGACGTGGCGCGGCTGGATCGCTTGCAACGCGCGGAACTTCAACTCCGGCTGGTCATGAGCAAATGGGAAGCGGGGCAATTCGCGATGCTGCCCATCGCCGGTCGCTGCTACGCCGCCCTGGAAGAATTACGCTGGGGCGACTTCGGCCATTTCTACCATCACGCGGAACCAGGCGAGCGTGCCGGCCACCTTGAATTACTACGCAATCTGGTGGTCACCCGCTTGGCTGAGGACGCTCGTAGCAACAGCGGCCAGCGCCAAGATACCTTGTTGTGGCTGCAAACAGCGCCGGCAGGCCTGCCGGATCTGCAACTGGCGCTGGCTTATCTGGGCAACTGGGCGCAGCCGAAACAATCCCCGTTTGTTTTTGTTGCCGCCAATCTGCCGGATGTCTTGCCGGATCATATGCCGCGTTTATGTTCCGCAACACGACTCAGTCACGCCATGGTGCACGAAGTGATCGTCGAGGGAGCAGCATGACACTGCCGACTCAAACACAGCAACGCCGCGTAGGCCTGGTGCTGTCCGGCGGCGGCGCCAAAGGTGCTTATCAAGTCGGCGTCCTCAAGGCCCTGGTGGAAAACCGGATTGAGGTGCACGCCGTTGCCGGCGCCAGCATCGGTGCACTCAATGCAGCCGTGCTGGCATCTTCGCCGTCAGTGGCGGCTGGCGCGGAACGTCTGGAGGAAGTGTGGAACGCCCTCGCCCGAACCCCACCGCTGCAACACAATCTGCCTGGCTACCTGCATTTGCTGCTGGCTGCGGGAATGTCGGTGGCATCGGGACCTTTTTCCAGCATGTTAGCCAAAGCGGCCAGCAGCGTGGGCACCTTGCTGGCTGGACTGGACAACAATAAACAAGGATTGCTGTCCTCCGAGCCGCTGTACAATTTGATGGAAAAGTATTTTTCCTCCGATGCCATCAGAACCGGCCTGCCATTGTATGTATCGGTCTACCGGAGCGCTGGCGGCCTGCGCGACATCGCCAATGTCACGCTTGCTGAATTCGGCTTGCGCGACACTGCGCCATCACAATTCCTCCACATACAGTCGCTCCCCCCCGCGGACCAGAAGGAAGTGCTGCTCGCCTCGGCCGCACTGCCAGTGCTCTTTACGGCCGGTAAGGTGAATGGCAATCGCTACGCAGATGGTGGCATGGGAGGATGGTCCAGATCGCAGGGCAATACACCTGTCACACCGCTGCTGGAAGCCGGCATCACCGACCTGATTGTCACGCATCTGAGCGATGGCAGCTTGTGGAGCCGGCATAATTTTCCCGAAGCGAACATTTTGGAGATACGACCAAAAACGCCACTGGAGCGCGATGGCGGACATAGCGACCTGCTCGGCTTCCAGGCCGACAAGATCGCCTCCTGGATAGAGCAGGGCTACACCGACACGCAAGCAGCAGTGCACCGGCTGGCGGATGTCAACACCGCGCGCGTAGCCCTGCGCGACTCGGAGCTGCGCCTGGAATCTGGGCAGCAGAAGATGGCGGCAATGGATGCGGATCTGGAGATGGCGATGCGCCGAATAGGCGGCAACAGCTGACATGGATCAAAAAAAAAGCTCGCCTCAGCGAGCTTTTTTAATGCTTGAAACACGCCTAGAACTGGTTCATCGTGTTGTCTTTGCCGGCGGCTTTCAGGGCTGCTTCGCCGCTGAAGTAGTCCTTGTGGTCGTCGCCGATGTCCGAGCCGGACATGTTCTGGTGCTTGACGCAGGCGATGCCCTGGCGGATCTCCTTGCGCTGCACGCCGGCCACGTAACCCAGCATGCCCTGGTCGCCGAAGTAGTCCTTGGCCAGGTTGTCGGTCGACAGCGCGGCAGTGTGGTAGGTCGGCAGCGTGATCAGGTGGTGGAAGATGCCGGCTTCGCGCGCGGCGTCGGCCTGGAAGGTGCGGATTTTCTCGTCGGCCAGTTTGGCCAGTTCGGTCTCGTCGTACTCCACGCTCATCAGCTGGCCGCGCTCGTAGGCCGAGACGTCCTTGCCTTCGGCCTTGAAGGCGTCGTACACCTGCTGGCGGAAGTTCAGCGTCCAGTTGAACGACGGGCTGTTGTTGTACACCAGCTTGGCGTTCGGGATGACTTTGCGGATTTCGCTGACCATGCCGCCGATCTGGGCGATGTGCGGTTTCTCGGTTTCGATCCACAGCAGGTCGGCGCCGTTTTGCAGCGAGGTGATGCAGTCGAGCACGCAGCGCGCTTCGCCGGTGCCGGCGCGGAACTGGAACAGGTTGCTCGGCAGGCGTTTCGGACGCAGCAGCTTGCCGTCGCGCTTGATGATGACGTCGCCGTTGCCCAGCGCGTCGGCCGACACTTCTTCGCAGTCGAGGAAGGCGTTGTACTGGTCGCCCAGGTCGCCCGCTTCATTGGTGACAGCGATCTGCTTGGTCAGGCCGGCGCCCAGCGAGTCGGTGCGGGCGACGATGATGCCGTCGTCCACGCCCAGCTCCAGGAAGGCGTAGCGGATGGCGCGGATCTTGGCCAGGAAGTCTTCGTGCGGCACGGTGACCTTGCCGTCCTGGTGGCCGCATTGTTTTTCATCCGACACCTGGTTCTCGATCTGGATGCAGCAGGCGCCCGCTTCGATGAACTGCTTGGCCAGCAGGTAGGTCGCCTCGGCATTGCCAAAGCCGGCGTCGATGTCGGCGATGATCGGCACCACGTGGGTGATGTGGTTGTCGATCTTGTCCTGGATGGCGGCCTTGGCGGCGCCTTCAGCATCGTCCAGCTGGCGGAACAGGCCGCCCAGTTCGCGGGCGTCGGCCTGGCGCAGGAAGGTGTACAGCTCTTTGATCAGCGCCGAGACGGCGGTTTTTTCGTGCATCGACTGGTCTGGCAGCGGGCCGAACTCGGAGCGCAGCGCGGCCACCATCCAGCCCGACAGGTACAGGTAGCGGCGGTCGGTGCTGTTGAAGTGCTTCTTGATCGAGATCATCTTCTGTTGGCCGATGAAGCCGTGCCAGCAGCCCAGCGACTGGGTGTATTGCGACGGGTCTTTATCGTAGGCGGCCATGTCGGCGCGCATGATCTTGGCGGTGTACTTGGCAATGTCCAGGCCGGTCTTGAACTTGTTCTGCGCGCGCATGCGGGCAGCGGATTCGGGGTTGATGGCGTTCCAGGCGGAACCTTGTTGCTCTTTCAAAGCGCCAACTGCCTTGATGTCGTCTTGGTACTGGGACATTTTTATCTCCTAAAGAAAAACACGAATAAGCAAAACCGCATGACTAAATAGTAGGCCATTCTGATGCGTCGCACCAACTCTTATATAAGACATATAAGTTAAATTTATTCGTTATGTTTCAATGAGATAGATATGATTTTTCTTGATATGAAATGTCTTTTCAAAAAATGAGAAAAAAGATGCGGCAGCCCACCATGCCGCATCCCACCATGTGAAAGGCTTTTTCAGCCCTTGATGCTGTCGAGCTTTTCCAGCGCGGCCGGCGGCAGTACCAGCGTGGCGGCGGCGGCGTTCTGGCGCAGGTGGGCCAGCGATGAGGTGCCGGGGATCAGCAAGATGTTGGGCGAGCGTTGCAGCAGCCAGGCCAGCGCCACTTGCATCGGCGTAGCATCCAGTTCAGCCGCCACCTCGGCCAGTTGCGCCGATTGCAGCGGCGAGAAGCCACCGAGCGGGAAGAACGGCACGTAGGCGATGCCCTCCTGGGCCAGCTGGTCGATCAGCGCGTCGTCGTGGCGGTGCGCCAGGTTGTACTGGTTCTGCACGCAGACGATGGGGGCGATGCTGCGGGCTTGCTGCACCTGCTGCGCGGTGGCGTTGCTGAGGCCGATGTGGCGTATCAGGCCGCGCTGCTGCAAGCGCGCCAGCGCGGTGATGTGCGCTTCGATATCGCCTTCCGCCGGGCCCATGACATCGAACATCAAACGCATGTTGACCACGTCCAGTACGTCCAGCCCGAGGTGGCGCAGATTGTCATGCACCGCCGCTTCCAGCTCGGCCGGCGATTGTGCCTGCAGCCAGGCAGCGTCGGCGCCGCGCGTGGCGCCGACCTTGGTGACGATGGTCAGGTCGTCGGCATAAGGGTGCAGCGCTTCACGAATCAGCTGGTTGGTGATGTGCGGGCCGTAGAAGTCGCTGGTGTCGATGTGGTTGATGCCCAGCGGCGCCAGTTCGCGCAGCACGGCCAGCGCCTGTTCGCGGTCCTTGGGCGGGCCGAAGACGTGCGGGCCGGCCAGTTGCATGGCGCCGTAGCCCATGCGGTTGACAGTCAGGTCGCCGAGTTGATAAGTGCTCATGGTGTTCTCCTTGTGGTTGATGCAGCCAGTCTAGGCGCGTCTGCGCTGTGCGACAATGCCGCACAATCGGACAAATTGTGCGGAATTCAGGACAATGAACAATTTGCAGGATATCGGCGCCTTCGTGGCGGTGGCGCGGCATGGCGGCTTCCGCGAGGCCGCGCGGCAAACCGGCAGCAGTCCGTCGCAGCTGAGCGAGGCGGTGCGGCGGCTGGAGGCCGGGCTCGGCGTGCGGCTGCTGAACCGCACCACCCGCAGCGTGGCCGCCACCGACGCCGGCCAGCGTCTGCTGGAGCAGCTGGAGCCGGCGCTGGGCGCGGTCGAATCGGCGCTGGATGTGGTTAATGGCTTCCGCGACCGGCCGGCCGGACGACTGCGGCTCAACGTGCCGCTGAGCGCGGCCAAGCTGATCCTGCCGCGCTTGCTGCCGCCGTTCATGGCGGCTTATCCGGAGATCGTGGTCGAGGTCATCGTCGAGGATGGCTTTGTCGATCTGTTGCGCTCCGGCTGCGACGCCGGCATCCGCTACGAGGAGCGGATGGAGCAGGACATGGTGGCGATTCCGATCGGCCCGCGCCGGCAACGCTTCGCGCTGGCGGCGGCGCCGGCCTATCTGGCGCGGCATGGCGAGCCGAAACGGCCGCAGGACCTGCTGCACCACCTGTGCCTGCGCGGCCGCTTCGCCAGCGGCTTCATGCCGCCGTGGGAGTTCGAACGCAACGGCAAGAAGGTGGTGCTGGAACCGTCCGGGCCGCTGATCGTCAGCCTCGGCGGCGGTGCCGAGCTGGCGGTCGACGCGGCGCTGGCCGGCAGCGGCCTGGTCTACCTGTTCGAAGACTGGCTGACGCCCTGCTTCGAACGCGGCGAACTGACGCCGGTACTGCAACGCTGGTGGCCGGCGTTCTCCGGGCCGGCGTTGTATTACCCGGGCCGGCGCTACCTGCCGGCGCCGCTACGCGCCTTTGTCGACTTCATCCAGACCGCGCGCTGGTGATTACTGGTTGACCTTGCCCGGCAAGGTCAGCTTGCCGGAAGCCACCTTGAACACATCGACCACGCATAGCAGCGGGCTGTGCACGCTGGCGTTGACGCGCAGCGCCGAGGTCACGCCATCGAAACCGGCTGCGGTGACCACGCCGATATCGTCGAACGGCACTTTGACTTCCACCGTGCCGCCCTTGAACACCGGGGTGTAGCCGGGGCTGTCGATCAGCAGCGGCAGGCCGGGCCAGGTGCGCGGCAGCTTGGGCTTGGCGCCTTCCGGAATGTCCACCACTTTCAGCGCGCCCGGACCGCAGGCCTCATCGGGTTTCAGCACCACCCAGTGCGAATGCCACAGATCGCCGTCGTTGGCCAGGTTGCCGTCGCCGTTTTCGTCGTACAGCGGGGTGTCGTCGAAGTCCGGGTGCGAGGTGACCGCGAACGCCAGGATGCCGGCGCCCTGCTCGAAACCGACCGCCGATGGATCGATGGTGGTTGGCCACACATACGAGAACACCTTGCTGCCGGCCAGCTTGCCGACCTTGGATGGCTTGGCGGCGCCGGCCTTGCCGGAGACGGCCATGTGGAACACCGCCAGATTGCCTTCGGTGCTGATCCTGGTGTGAACGATGTCGAACGGCGCCTTGACCGCCTTGGCGGGCGCCGTGGAGATGCCGCCTTGGTGGCCGTCGTGGGCGTGGGCGGCCAGTGCGGCCAGGCTGAGAACTGCTGCTGCGAGTGCTTTCATAACTTTCTCCATTTAATTAGGAATCCTACATATATACCACCGAGACCGCAGAATAACAGCTTTTTTGAAATAGTCAAGACTCCTAAATATAAATGCTGCACTGCCGCTAGCTCTGTTTCAATGTTGGTTATATAGTCAATGCACAATTCACAATAAAGGAGACAGCATGACTTTCAAACGTAGGTTTGCAGTGCTCTGTTTCATCCTGCCGTGCGCATTGGCGCGGGCGGGCAACCATGACGCGGTCTCGGCGCCGGCGCCGGCGGTCGGCGATTCATGGACCTACCAATACACCGATGTGTGGAAAGGCAACAAAGGCAATATCAACCGCATGGAAGTGGCCTCGATCGACGAGGCCGGCGTGCATGTGGCGATCAAGCGTGCGGCCAGCGGTGCGCTGATCAGCACCCAGTTGTTCAGTACCGAGATGAACCCGATCGACCGTGGCGGCATGCATTTCGCGCCGTCGTTCGCGCGCTACGCCTTCCCGCTGTCGGTCGGCAAGGAATGGAGCAACGAAGTGGTCGGCGACAACAGCAAGGCCGGCAAGCAATGGCGCTACCAGATCAAGGGCAAGGTGCTGGACTGGGAAAAAGTGCGGGTACCGGCCGGCGAGTTCGAGGCGCTGAAAATCTTCGTCCACGCCGACTACGGCCCGGCCGATGGCAGCGCGCCCGGCGGCCACCTGAGCGAGACCGTCTGGTTCGTGCCCGCCCTCAACCACTACGTCAAGCTGGAGCAGCAGGACAGCGACGCCGAGGGCCGCCTCTACAGCCGCGACAGCTGGGAACTGACCACCTACAGCCACCAGGTGGCCCCGCCGCTGGCCAGCCTGCGCCGCTAAAACGTCGGGGTCAGGTCCTCCATTTCTACACGGCCTCAACCGCGAGCGGTTGAGGCCGGGGGGCAATGGAGGGCCGGGCCCCCGGGGGTATTTGGGGGTGGGGGGGGGGGCGGGGG
>CAUPXZ010000075.1:0-21555 GCA_963515135.1 uncultured Duganella sp.
CCTCAACCGCGTAGCGGTTGAGGTCGTGTAGAAATGGGGGACCTGACCCCGGGGTGTTTTAGTGGTTGCGGTGGACCGAGAAGTGGGCCAGCTGCAGCAGCGATGCTTTGTACTGGCTGTCCGGCAGGTCGGCGATGGCGTCGGCGGCGCGCTTGGCGGCAATTACTGCCTGCTCGCGCGTGTAGTCCAGCGCGCCGCCGCTGGTGATCGCGGCCAGGATGGTGTCGAAGTGCTGCTCGTCGCCGTTCTCGATGCACGAACGCACCAGCGCGCGCTGCTCGGCCGTGCCGTTTTCCATCAGGTAGATCAGCGGCAGCGTCGGCTTGCCTTCGCGCAGGTCGTCGCCGACGTTCTTGCCGATTTCGCTGGCGTCGCCGGCGTAGTCGAGCACATCGTCAATTAACTGGAAGGCGGTGCCCAGCGAGCGGCCGTATTCGCCGGCGGCGGCGATTTGCGCGTCGTTGGCGCCGGCTACCAGCGCGCCCAGCTCGGCGGCCGCTTCAAACAGCTTGGCGGTCTTGGAGCGGATCACTTGCAGATAGCGTTCGCGCGTCACGTCCGGATCGTGCATGTTCAGCAGCTGCAGCACTTCGCCTTCGGCGATGACGTTGGTGGCGTCCGACAGAATCTGCATCACGCGCATATTGTTCAGACCAACCATCATCTGGAACGAGCGCGAATACAAGAAGTCACCCACCAGTACCGAGGCGGCGTTGCCGAACAGGGCGTTGGCGGTGGCGCGGCCGCGGCGCAGCGACGATTCGTCGACCACGTCGTCGTGCAGCAGCGTGGCGGTGTGGATGAATTCCACGACCGCCGCCAGCTCGTGGTGGGCCGTGCCCTTGTACGAGTAAGCGTTCGCTACCAGCAGCACCAGCACCGGGCGGATGCGCTTGCCGCCCGCGCTGATGATGTATTCGGCAATCTGATTGACCAGGGACACCTCGGAATGCAGGCGTTGGCGGATCACCGAGTTGACCGCGTCCATGTCGGCGGCGATGGTTTCGATGATGGTGTTTTGGGTGACGTTTTGGGTAGCGGCAGACAAGGCGAACCTGTGCAGTTAGACTAATGGTGGCGGAATTATACGCCATGCCCTCGCGCGCAGGGGCGCTAGCCCCGGTTTGCCGCAGTTATCTTGCTGGAATGTTAAGCGCGCCACGCAGTAAAATTGTTTGACATACCACGCCCTCCGCCATTTGTGAATAGTTTTTGACGCAAAATTGGTTCCTGTGTATAATCTGCGGTTCCCCGGTTTCCCCGGTGGATTTTTATAAACATTTGAGAGGTTTCAAATCATGTACGCGGTCATAAAAACCGGTGGCAAACAGTATAAAGTTGTCGCTGGCGAAAAACTTAAAGTAGAACAGATACCGGCAGACATTGGTTCCGAAATCACCATTGACCAAGTCCTCGCCGTTGGCGCGGGCGACAGCATCAAGTTTGGTGCTCCACTGGTTGAAGGTGCGAAGGTTCTGGTTACTGTTGTTTCCCACGGCCGTCACGAAAAAGTGACGATCTTCAAGATGCGTCGTCGTAAGCACTACCAGAAGCATCAGGGTCACCGTCAGAACTACACCGAAATCCAAATCGTTTCGATCAACGCGTAAGCGTATCGACACTTTTTTAGTATCCAAGGAGCTTTAGCATGGCACACAAAAAAGGCGGCGGCACAACGCGAAATGGTCGTGACTCGGAATCAAAACGCCTGGGCGTTAAGGTTTACGGCGGTCAAACGATCAATGCTGGCGGCATCATCATTCGTCAACGCGGCACCCCGGTGCGCGCTGGTGAAGGCGTAGGCACCGGCAAAGACCACACCCTGTTCGCTCTGGTGGACGGCGTGGTCAAGTTCGTTAAAAAAGGTGAAGGCTCGAAACAGTTCGTCACCGTAGTAGCAGCAGCGTAATTTACGCTCCGGCCCCCACGGGGGCCGTTTGTAAGGCGCAAGCCTTCAATCGAAAGGCTCTGCCCATAGGTAGAGCCTTTTAGTTTTATGGCGGTACATCATGAAGTTTATCGACGAAGCAAAAATTGAAGTGATCGGTGGTGACGGCGGCAATGGCTGCTCGTCGTTTTGCCGTGAAAAATTCCGCCCGTTCGGCGGCCCTGACGGCGGCGACGGCGGCAAGGGTGGCTCGATCTGGGCCGTAGCGGACCGTAACATCAATACCTTGGTCGATTTCCGCTTCTCCAAAGTACACCGCGCCGGCAACGGCGAAGCCGGCCGCGGCGCCGACTGCTATGGCCGTGGCGCTGACGACATGTTCCTGCGCATGCCGCTGGGCACGTTGATCATCGATGACGTCAGCGGCGAGATCCTGGCCGATCTGAGCGAGCACGGTCAGCAGGAGCTGCTGGCCAAGGGCGGCGAGGGCGGCTGGGGCAATATCCACTTCAAGACCTCGACCAACCGCGCGCCGCGCCAGAAGACGCCCGGCAAGGAAGGCGAAGTCCGCACGCTGCGCCTGGAACTGAAGGTGCTGGCCGACGTGGGCCTGCTGGGCATGCCGAACGCCGGCAAGTCGACCTTTATCACCGCCGTCTCGAATGCGCGGCCGAAGATCGCCGATTACCCGTTCACCACCCTGCACCCGAATCTGGGCGTGGTCCGCGTGTCGCACGAGAAGAGCTTTGTGATCGCCGACATTCCCGGCCTGATCGAAGGCGCCGCCGAAGGTGCGGGCCTGGGTCACCAGTTCCTGCGCCACCTGTCGCGCACCGGCCTGCTGCTGCACATCGTCGACCTGGCGCCGTTCGAGGCGACCGTCGATCCGGTCAAGGAAGCCAAGGCGCTGGTCAATGAGCTGAAGAAGTACGATGAAGACTTGGTCGACAAGCCGCGCTGGCTGGTGCTGAACAAGCTGGACATGGTGCCGGAAGACGAGCGCGCCAAGAAGGTGAAAGACTTCGTCAAGAAGTTCGGTTTCAAAGGTCCGGTGTTCGAAATCTCCGCGCTGAGCCACGGTGGCACGCAGGAGCTGGTCAACGCCATCCAGAAGCACCTGGAGCAAACCCGTCAGACCGAGCAGCGCGCGGAAGAAACCCATATGGTTGAAGAGGCGCGCGGCATTTCGTCGATCGATCCGGACGATCCGCGCTTCAAAATCATCGACTAAGACTCGACGAAGCAAGTGCATCACCGGCATAATCAGTGATCAGCTGATTATGCCTTTCCCATTCGGTGCCGCCTCCATATCCCGGAGCCGGCGACTGTTCGCGGCAAAAGCAGGGCAACCAGCCCGCCAAAATACAGCAGCCTTTTTTACGCTTGTTTTGAGATTGTCGCCTTATGAATTCCGTCATACAAAAAGCAAACCGCATCATCATCAAGGTCGGCTCGTCGCTGGTCACCAATGACGGACGCGGACTCGATCACGCCGCCATCGCGCGCTGGGCCGCGCAGATCGCCGGCTTGCGCGCCTTGGGCAAGCAAGTGGTGCTGGTGTCGTCCGGCGCGATCGCCGAAGGCATGCTGCGCCTCGGCTTCGAGCAGCGTCCGACCGATATCCACGAACTGCAGGCCTGCGCCGCCGTCGGCCAGATGGGCCTGGCGCAGATCTACGAGACCAGCTTCCGCGCGCACCAGCTGGGCACCGCGCAGGTGCTGCTGACGCACGCCGACCTGGCCGACCGCGAACGCTATCTGAACGCGCGCTCGACGCTGACTACCTTGCTGCGCCTGGGCGTGGTGCCGATCATCAACGAGAACGATACCGTGGTCACCGATGAAATCAAGTTCGGCGACAACGACACGCTGGGCGCCTTGGTCGCCAATCTGATCGAGGCCGATGCGCTGATCATCCTGACCGACCAGCAAGGCCTGTACAGCGCCGATCCGCGCAAGGATCCATCTGCGGTGCTGATCCAGCAGGGCCGCGCCGGCGATGCGGCGCTGGAGGCGATGGCCGGCGGCGCCGGCAGCAGCCTGGGACGCGGCGGCATGCTGACCAAGATCCTGGCCGCCAAGCGCGCCGCCAAATCCGGCGCCCACACCGTCATCGCCTATGGCCGCGAGAATGAAGTGCTGGCGCGTCTGGCCGGCGGCGAATCGATCGGCACCGAACTGGCGGCGCAGACCGGCCACCTGACCGCGCGCAAACAGTGGATGGCGGATCATCTGCACACCGCCGGGCTGGTGGTACTGGACGCCGGCGCGGTGCAGAAGCTGACTGGCGAAGGCAAGTCGCTGCTGCCGATCGGCGTAGTGGAGGTGAAGGGTGAATTCGGACGCGGCGCGGTTATCACTTGCGTCAACCAGCTTGGCGAGCCGGTGGCACGCGGCCTGTCGAACTACACTAGCGCCGAAACGCGCCGCATCATGCGCAAGCCCTCAAGCGAAATCGAATCCATCCTCGGCTTCGTCGAAGGCAAAGAGCTGATCCACCGCGACAACCTGGTATTGGTATAGCGTCACTCCCGCGCAGGCGGGAGCCCATGCTGAGTATGGATTCCCGCGTGCGCGGGAATGACGGCGGCGGCGCAGGAGGGCTGTGGCGGTCAGGCGGTGCTTGGGGCGGGCGTTTTGGCGCGGTAGTCGCACAGGTCGATCTGCATGCAGTTCCAGCATTTGGGCTTGCGCGCCTTGCAGGTGTAGCGGCCGTGCAGGATCAGCCAGTGGTGGGCGTCGTGCAGGAATTCTTTCGGCACGAATTTCAGCAGCTTCTGTTCGACGATGTCGACATTCTTGCCCGGCGCCAGGCCGGTGCGGTTGGAAACGCGGAAGATGTGGGTGTCCACCGCCATCGTCGGCTGGCCGAAGGCGGTGTTCAACACCACGTTGGCGGTCTTGCGGCCGACACCCGGCAGCTCTTCCAGCGATGCGCGGTCCTGCGGCACTTCGCCGCCGTGCTTCTCCAACAGGATCTTGCAGGTGGCGATGACGTTCTTGCCCTTGGTCTTGTACAGGCCGATGGTCTGGATGTAGGTCTTCAGCTCCTCTTCCCCCATATCCAGTATCGCCTGCGGCGTATTCGCCACCGGGTACAGCTTGCGCGTGGCTTTGTTGACGCCGACGTCGGTCGCCTGCGCCGACAGCAGCACGGCGATCAGCAGTTCGAACGGGGTGGTGTATTCAAGTTCGGTGACGGGCTTGGGATTGGCGGCGCGGAAGCGCACAAACATTTCGTAGCGTTTGGCTGCGTTCATTTGTTCTCGGATTCTTTTTTCAGGCGGGCGCGCTCCATGGCGGCGGCGATGATGGCGCGCTTGCGTTCCAGCGCGGCAGCCGATTCGGCGTCTGCCGGGTCTATGGTGTTGACCTTCTCCAGCTTTTCGACGGCCTTGGCGGCCAGGCGGGCGTCATTCTCTTGTTTGTCGCGTTTCAGGCGCAGGCTGCGGAAGTCGTGCCGTTCGCGTGCGGCGTCGGCGTCGGCCTGCGACCATGCGTCCCAGCCGGTGGTCTCGGTCACCGGGTACATGACGATGCAGTCCACCGGGCAGGGCGCCACGCACAAATCGCAGCCGGTGCACAGCGCCGGCACGATGGTGTGCATCAACTTGGCCGCGCCGACGATGGCGTCCACCGGGCAGGCCTGGATGCACAGCGTGCAGCCGATGCACAGCGCTTCATCGATGTAGGCCACCGCGCGCGGCCGTTCCAGGCCGTTGACCGGGTTGAGCGGGATAATTTTGTGGCCGGTGACCGATGACAGCCGTGCTATGCCTTCGGCGCCGCCGGGCGGGCATTGGTTGATTTCGGCCGCGCCGGCGGCGATCGCTTCGGCGTAGGGGCGGCAGCCGTCATAGCCGCACTTGGTGCATTGCGTTTGCGGCAGGACGTTTTCGATGCGGTCGACAAGTGGAGGAGGGCTGGACACGGCGGCTGGCTGGGCGATAAAACGCCATTATACAAACGCCCCGTGGCGCGGGGCGTTTAACCATGCTGTTAACCGTGTTTCTTGATGAAGGCGGTGATTTTCGGGCAAACTATTTCGCGCCAGCGGCGGCCGGAGAAGATGCCGTAGTGGCCGGCGCCCGGCGTCACGTAGTCTTCCTGCATGGCGGCCGGAATGCCGGTGCACAGGTCGTGCGCGGCCTGCGTCTGGCCGGCGCCGGAGATGTCATCCAGCTCGCCTTCGACGGTGAACAGCGCCACCGTCTTGATGTCGGCCGGCTGCACCAGCTTGCCGCCCACCAGCCATTCGCCGCGCGGCAGCGCGAAGTCCTGGAACACGGTCTTGATGGTGTCGAGGTAGTACTCGGCCGGCATGTCCAGCACGGCGTTGTATTCGTCGTAGAACTTGCGGTGCGATTCGGCGGTTTCCTCGTCGCCCTTGACCAGGTGGTCGTAGAAGTCGCGGTGGCTCTGCGCGTGGCGGCCCGGATTCATGGCGATGAAGCCGGCGTGCTGCAGGAAGCCGGGATAGACCTTGCGGCCGAAGCCCGGATAGTTGGGCGGCACCGGGTAGATCACGGTGTTTTCAAACCAGGAGAATTTCTTTTCGGTGGCCAGGTTGTTGACCGCCGTCGGCGATTTGCGCGGGTCGATCGGGCCGCCCATCATGGTCATGGTCTTCGGCAGTTTCGGGTCGTTGTCCGAGGCCATCAGCGCGATCGCCGCCAGCACCGGCACGGTCGGCTGACAGACCGAGATCACGTGCACGTTGGGGCCGAGCAGGCGGATGAAGTCCTGCACGTAGTAGATGTAGTCGTCCAGGTGGAACGGACCTTCCGACAGCGGCACCATGCGGGCGTCGGTCCAGTCGGTGATGAAGACGTCGTGATCGACCAGCAGGCCGCGCACGGTGTCGCGCAGCAGCGTCGAGTGGTGACCCGACAGCGGCGCCACCAGCAGCACGGTCGGCTGCTTCAGCGCCTTGAATTGTTTATCGTCCAGATCCTTTTTGAAGTGGATCAGGCGGCAGAATGGTTTGTTGACTGCCACATGTTCGATGATGCCCACCGACTCGCCCTTGATCTCGGTGCTGTCGATCTCGAATGCCGGTTTCTCGTAGTCCTTGCCCAATCGGTACATCAGTTCGTAGCCGGCGGCGATGCGTTGCGCGAACGGCGTGTGCGCGAACGGCGAGACCGGATTGGTGAACAGCTTGGACGAGGCATCGGCCCACTGCATCAGCGGCGTCAGCAACGAGCGTTGCATTTCATGGAGTTGGTAGAGCATAAGGCATCCCGATTTTATAGGTTTGGTGCGGTGCACCAATGCTGACATCATAAGCCAAATTATATGTGCTGTGTTTTTGACGTAAAGCACTTCCGGGTGCCGGCGAGCAAGTCTACGTACTATCCACAGACAATCTTGTAAGAAAGAATAATACCCGCGCAGGCATAAAAAAAGCAGCGTTTCCGCTGCTTTCTTGTAGGACTGTTGCTCGCCTGAAGTTCAGTCGAAGACTGGCGTCTCGACGCCCAGCACCTTGTGCAGTTTCGGCGAGGTGGTGGTGTACTGCATGTGAATCTTCTTGTCCGGGAAGATGTACGGCGCGGCGCCGAAGGCGGCCAGCGCGGCTTCGTGGAAGCCCGACAGGATCAGCTTTTTCTTGCCTGGGTAGGTGTTGATGTCACCCACGGCGAAGATGCCCGGCACATTGGTTTCAAACTTCTCGGTGTCCTGCACCTTCAGTTGGCGGCGCTCGATGTCCAGGCCCCACTCGGCGATCGGGCCCAGTTTCGGCGACAGGCCGTAGAACACCAGCAGCATGTCCAGCGGCACGCGGCGGGTGACGCCGTCGGCAGCGGTGACTTTCAGGTGGTTCAGCTTGCCTGCGTCGTCGGTCTCGTAGCCGGTGGCGGTGCCGACCAGCAGTTGCATCTCGTAGTCGTCGCACAGCGCTTTCATCTTGGCCACCGAGGCGGGCGCGGCGCGGAAGTCTTCGCGACGGTGCAGCAGCACTACCGATTCGGCCTTGCCGACGAAGTTCAGCGCCCAGTCCAGCGCGGAGTCGCCGCCGCCGCAGATGACCAGGTTCTTGCCTTCGAACTGTGCCGGATCCTTGACCTTGTAGTGCAGCTGCGAGCCTTCGAACACTTCGATGCCGTCCACTTTCAGCGTGCGCGCCTGGAACGAGCCGACGCCGGCGGCGATGAAGATGGTCTTGGTCAGGAACTTGGTGCCGAGCGTGGTTTCGACGTCGAAACGGCCGTCGTCGCGGCGCTCGACCTTGGTCACTTCCTGGCCCAGGTGGAAGGTCGGCGCGAACGGCTCGATCTGCTTGAGCAGGTTGTCGGTCAGTTCCTGGCCGGTGCACGATGGCACGGCCGGGATGTCGTAGATCGGCTTGTCAGGATACAGTTCCACGCATTGACCGCCTACGGCGCCCAGCGAATCGATCACGTGGGCTTTGATTTCCAGCAGGCCGAGTTCGAAGACCTGGAACAGGCCGACCGGGCCGGCGCCAATGATGACGGCATCGGTCTCGATGACGCCAGTAGGTGTAGCGGTACTATTCATACGTGGGTTTCCTGTGATTTCAAAGATGGCGGCGACTTAGCGCGCCAGCAGTTGCAGTTTTTCTTTGACGTCCTTGAACTGTTCGGCGTCCGGCAGCGGCGCGACAGTCTTGGTGATCGAAGGCCATTTGCGTGCCAGATCAACGTTGATTTTGATGAACTGCTGTTGGTCGCCTGGGACGTCTTCTTCGGCGTAGATTGCGTTAACCGGGCACTCGGCCACGCAAACGGCGCAGTCGATGCACTCGTCGGGATCGATGGCGAGGAAGTTCGGGCCTTGGCGGAAACAATCTACCGGGCAAACATCGACGCAGTCCGTGTAACGGCAGGCGATGCAAGATTCGGTGACAACGTGGGTCATAACAGTCCTATCAATGTTGGTGTGCAGCGGCGTCGGCGGCGGGGCTGGTTGCCTGGCTAACCTCGGCAAAGCACTGTATTTTAAGGTAATTCGCTATTTCTCACAAATCGCGCTTATATACAATACATATAAGCAAATACGTTCGCAGAAGGCGACATGCATCGCCAGGCCGTTTGCACACTGGCGCCGCCGGCGACCAGCTGGCATCATGACGCCTTTGTTTATTCAGAGCAGGGAGCTCCGCATGGCGGACATCAACATCGTCCAGCAACATTCGCTGGCGCCGGAACAGGCCCGCGCGGCCGCCCAACAAGTGGCCGACAAGCTGGCCGAACAATTCGAACTGGCATGCCGCTGGGATGGCGACGTGTTGCGTTTCGAGCGCAGCGGCGTCAACGGCGCGCTGACGCTGCAGCCGAACCAGGCGCAGATCCAGATCGCGCTGGGCTTCCCGCTCAGCATGATGGCCAGCCAGGTCGAAGCCAAGGTGAGCGAAAAGATGCGTAAGCTCTTTATTGCTTGAAATTAATTTTTATTGTTTTCTGAAAAATTAAATTGCAATTTAGGAATGCCTCGGTATAATACTTGAATCATATCTAATTTAAGGATTCCGCCATGCGTTCGAAGCTTGCCCTTGCCTCCGTTGTTGCCGCCGCTGTCGCGATGCCAGCTTCGGCTGCCGTGATTGACCTGTCCTCGCTGAACCGTGTCGGTAGCGCGCAGCTGGTCGACGGCGCCTTGCAGCTGACTCACACCAGCAGCACCGGCAATGCATCGGGCGTATCTGGCGCCGGCTGGCTGACCCAGGGCATTTCGACCAACCAGTCGTTCAGCGTCAGCTTCGCGTTCTCGCTGAAAGGCGACGACAGCGGCAAGATGGCCGACGGTATCGCGCTGGCCTTCCAGAACGTCGGCAGCGACAAGCTGGGCGTGGGCGGCGGCGACGTGGGTTACTGGAATATCGGCAATTCGGGTTCGAGCGCGGTCGGTTCGGTGATCCGTTCGTGGACCCACAATGAATACGGCCTGAGCGTCGACGGTAAAGTGCAGGGCCTGGACAGCGCACCGTTCAGCCTGGGCGCGGCAAACTATGTGACCGGCACCCAGACCGTCACCTACGACGCCGTCACCCACGAGCTGAAAATGACCGGCACGCTGACCAACCTGGCCGATGTGCTGCACCCGGTCACCTATAACATCCAGGATGTCGCCACCGTCAACCTGAGCCAGAAGTTTGGCAACACCATGTATGTCGGCTTCACCGGCGGCATCGGCGGTACTGACGCCGACCAGCGCATCACCTCGTTCGCCCTGACCTCGGCAGTGCCGGAACCAGAGACCTACGCGATGATGTTGGCCGGTCTCGGCCTGGTAGGCTTCGCAGCCCGCCGCCGCAAGGCGAAATAAAAAAAAGCCCGCAAGGGCTTTTTTTATTACTTCAAATCTTCGATCAGGTCGATGTACAGCTGTTTGGCTTCGTCCTGGCTTTTGCCTTTGAGCTCGGCCCAGGCATCGTACTTGGCGCGGCCGACGAAGTCGGTCATGCCCGGACGCTCACCGCTGGCGTCGCCGCTCGATGCCTGCTTGAACAGGGCGTAGATCTTCAGCAGCGTCAGGTTGTCCGGACGTTCCGGCAAATTCTTCGAGTCCGCCTGGGCTTGTTCAAACTGTTCTTGCAAACTCATACCGCGCTCCTTGGTGTGTGATGGAATGACATTCCATCATAACCGTAGCGGCGGCAAATCTTCCTAGAGTACGGACTCCAAAAACAGAAACGGCGGCCATGCCGGGGCGAACCCGCATGAACCGCCGTTGCTACCGGCACCCTTCCGGGCGCCCGGTAAAACTCCGGAAGAATTACTTCTTCTTCGTCGGGTTGACAGCCGATTTCAGCGTGGCGCCAGCCGAGAATTTCGGGGTTTTCGACGCAGCGATCTTGATCGCTTCGCCGGTTGCGGGATTGCGGCCTTTGCGTGCAGCGCGTTTGGCTACGGAGAAGGTGCCGAAGCCGGTGATGCCTACCGTGTCGCCTTTTTTCAGACGCTCGGTGATGATGGCGATCAGGGTGTTCACTGCGCCGTTGGCGGCAGCAGCGGACAGCTCGGTGCGTTTCGCAAATTCTGCAATCAGTTCGCCTTTTTTCATTACTACCTCCTTGGTTATTGGAGCGCGCAGATTAGCATAAATATTGTTAAAAGTAATGGTTTCCGTACGAAGCGAGCCTTATATTTGCTGAGCTGCTGCGCTGCGCTGCAAGTAAAGCCTTGTATTTAAAGGGCTTACGCGTTTTCTACAAAGCCGCATCGGTTACAAAAAAGGTTTATGATGGAATGCGTAAAGGACGGGGAACATGAGCTTTTCAGACGAGACACTGATAGCGTATGCCGACGGCGCACTGGATCAGGCGACCCGGTCGCTGATCGATTCCGCCATGCGTCACGACAGCAGCCTGGCGCGCCGGGTGGCGCGGCTGCGCGCTGCGCGCGACGAAAGTGTCTATGCCGATCAGCATAATCCGTCCGCCATGCATGCCCGGCGCGGCGCCAATGTGGTGCAGCTGGCGACCATCCGCGCGCAGCGGCTGGCGGCGCAGCAGGCGGTGCGCAAGGCGACCGCGCGCCGGCATTGGGGCTGGCTGGAATGGAGCGCGCTGGCGCTGGTCATGGTGCTGGGGCTGGCGGCCGGCAAGTTCGGGCTGGCCAAGTGGCAGCCGGGCTGGTTGGGCGACAATCCGCCACCGCCGACGGAAGTGGCGAGCCGCAACGGCTTGCTGGTGGCGCAGGGTCGGCTGGCCGCCTCCTTGAGTCAGCAACTGGGCGGCGCCGCAGTGCAGGCCGACAGCGATGTGCGCGTGGGCCTGAGCTTTTTATCCAACGAGGGGACGTACTGCCGCAGCTTCACGCTGGTGGGGATGACGCAGGATCTGGTGGGGCTGGCGTGCCGCGCCAACGAGGAATGGCGGGTGCCGGTGATGGTGCAGAATGCGCGGCCGATGACCACTATGGGCACCTATCGCATGGCGGGGACCGAGATGCCGACGGCTGTGCTGGAAGCGATCGACCAGCGCATCGTCGGCGGCATGCTCGACACGCGGACCGAGCTGGAGGCGCTGCGGCGTAACTGGCAGCGTTAGCCTCGTCACTCCTGCGCAGGCGGGAGTCCATACTCAGCATGGATTGCCGCATGCGCGGCAATGACGGCGGTTGACGATTAAACGCCCAGCAGTTCGACGTCAAAGATCAGGGTGGCGTTCGGTGGGATCACGCCGCCGGCGCCGCGCGAGCCGTAGCCCAGGTCGGCCGGAATGATCAGCTGGCGGGCGCCGCCGATCTTCATACCTTGCACGCCTTCGTCCCAGCCACGGATGACCATGCCGGCGCCCAGCGCGAACTCGAATGGATCGTTGCGGTCTTTGCTCGAATCGAATTTAGGACCTTTGCTGCCGTCGTCGTTCTGCAGCCAGCCGGTGTAGTGCACGGTGACGTTCTGGCCGGCTTTGGCTTCTGCGCCTTCGCCCACGGTCAGTTCGATGTATTGCAGGCCCGATGGGGTGGTGATGGTGGACATGATCTTCCTTTCATTAGAAACAGGCCAGAATTGTAGCAGGGCATAGACGTTGCACAGTAAAATGAGGTTTTGGTTTTATAGCGATCCTCTACATGTTCCGCAGTTTCGTCTTTTCCTGTGTTTGCGCCATGGCCGCCATCGGCACTGCGCAAGCGAATGTGGTGGTGGTGCTGAACTCGCGCGACGCCACGGTGCAACTGCTGGACCAGTCCACCTACCAGGATCTCGGCACCATCCCGGTCGGCAAGGAGCCGCATCACCTGATGGCCACGCCGGACAATCAATCGCTGATCGTCGCCAGTTCGGTCGGCAACGAGCTGATCTTCCTGGATCCGAAAACCGGCAAGCCGCAGCGCACGCTGAAGAACATTCCCGACCCCTACCAGATCGGCTTTTCGCCCGACCAGAAGTGGTTTGTGTCGAACTCGCTGCGGCTGCACCGCGTCGACCTGTATCGGTATGACGGCGCCAACCTGACCTTGGCCAAGCGCCTGCCACTGGCCAAGCTGCCCAGCCACATGGCCTTCAACGCCGCCAGCAATATGGTGTTCATCACGCAGCAGGGCAGCGATGAGGTCAGCGCGATCGACCTGGCCACGCAGACGGTGAAATGGACGCTGCCGGTGGGCAAGCTGCCGGCCGGCATCGCCATGACGCCGGACGACAAGTATCTGCTGGTCGGCATCATGGGCAGCGACTATGTGGAAGTGATCGACTGGAAGGCGCAGAAGTCGTTCAAGCGCATCAAGACCGGCATGGGCGCGCACAACTTCCGTTCGGCCGGCGATGGGCGCTACCTCTATGTGTCGAACCGTGTTTCCAATTCGATAAACATCATTGATCAGAAGACATTGGAAAACGTCGGCCAGATCAATGTGCCCGGCGGCCCGGACTGCATGGAAGTCAGCGCCGACGGCAAGACCATGTGGGTCACGCTGCGCTGGATCAAGAAGGTGGCGGTGGTCGACCTGAAAACCCGCAAGCTGATCAAGACCATACCGGTAGGTCGCTCGCCGCATGGCGTGTTCTTCTTCAATTCCGCGCCACGCTGATGAAGCGCGCCGCCGCCCTGACCATGATGGCGCTGGCGGCAGCGCCGAGCGCGCAGGCTGCCTGCAAGGGCGTCATCTATCTGACCTTTGACACCGGCAGCCAGTCGCAGGCCGAGCTGATCGCCGGCACGCTGAAACGCCACCAGATCAAGGCCACCTTCTTCCTCGCCAACGAGAAAACCGTGCGCGGTGATTATTCGCTGGACCCGTCGTGGGGCGCCTACTGGAAGGCGCGCGTGGCGGAGGGCCATGCGATCGGCACACATACTTTCGACCATGCGGTGTTCGTGCGCGACGGCGCCGGCGACACGGTGGTGGTCAAGCCCGGCTTCGGTCCGCAGGCCGGCAAGCAGGTCAGCTGGAGCGCGCAGCAATATTGCGAGCAGCTCAAGCGCGTCGATCAGCGTTTCATGGAGCTGACCGGCAAACCGCTCGATCCGCTGTGGCGCGCGCCGGCCGGCCGCACCTCGCAGCGGCTGCTGGCGATCGGCAAAGCCTGCGGCTACGCGCACGCGGGCTGGGCGCCGGCCGGCTTCTCCGGCGACGAACTGCCGAGCGCGGCGTACCCGAATACGGTACTTCTGCAAAAGATGTTGCGCGACCTGCGCGGCGGCGATATCGTCCTGATCCATATGGGTATCTGGTCGCGCAAGGACGCTTGGGCGCCGGCGAATCTGGAACCTCTGATTAACGGGCTGGCGCAGAAGGGCATGTGTTTTGCCACGCTGCGCGAGCATCCTGACTATAAAAAATGATAGCAACCTTTTCCGACTGGCTGGGCCTGGCCCAGGGCTGGCTGTTTGAAACCGCGATCCAGCCGCTGGTGTTTCAGCTCGGCTTCGGCGAGCATGTCGAGGAGGCGTTCGAAGGCACCGAGTGGCTGCTGATCGGCATGCTGGAACTGGCGCTGCTGTTCCTGGTGCTGCGTCCGCTGGAGTCGCTGATGCCGGCGCAAGCCATCACCGACACGCGGGCGCGCTGGAACGATTTTATCTACACCGTGCTGCACCGGATCGGCATCTTCTCGCTGCTGATCTTCTTCACGCTCGATCCGCTGATGGACGGCGCCGCCGGCTGGCTGCGGTTCGAAAGCTTGCAGCCGTTTAATCTGGAATCGCTGTGGCCGGGCATCGGCCCGCTGGGCGCGTTCGCGGTATATTTTGTGGTGCTGGATTTCTGCGATTACTGGTATCACCGCGCCTCGCACCGCTTCAACTGGTGGTGGGCGTTGCACGGCCTGCATCACAGCCAGCAGAATATGAATTTGTGGAGCGACGACCGCAACCATCTGCTGGATGACTTGCTGCGCGATGTCTACATGGGCGTGATCGCGCTGTGCATCGGCGTTGAGCCGGCGCAGTACGTGCTGCTGGTGTCGGTGTCGCGCATCCTGCAAAGCCTGCAGCATGCGAACGTACGGATGCATTTCGGCTGGCTGGGCGAGCGGCTGCTGGTGTCGCCGCGCTATCATCGCATGCATCACGCGATCGGCTTCGGCCATGAAAACCGGGATGGCAAGCTGGGCGGCTGCAATTTCGCCGTGCTGCTGCCGGTGTGGGACATCCTGTTCCGCACGGCGAACTTCACGCCGGCGTTTGTTGCCACCGGCATTCGCGACCAGTTGACGGGGCGCGAGTATGGCAAGGGCTTCTGGTCGCAGCAGGTGCTGGGCCTGAAGCGCATGATCGAGTTTGCACGAAAGGATGTGGTCTGATGGGCGCAGTCATCCGCGCGTGGAGTCGCGCTTTCCTGTCGCAATGGCACGGCAAGATGCTGTTGATGAGCATCGCTCCCTTCCTGCTGGCGCTCGGCGTCTGGGCGGCTACCTTGTACTTTTACCTGCAGCCGCTGGTCGATTTTCTGCATGCGCTGTTCACCGAACACAATCTGTTTGCCACCAGCACCAGCTGGTTGCGCAGCCTGGGCCTGGGCACGTTGACGGCGGTGGTGGCGCCGCTGATCGCCATGCTGGCCTTGCTGCCGCTGATGATACTGACTGCGCTGATCTTCATCGGCGTGGTGGCCATGCCGGTGATCGGCCGCCATGTCGGTCTGCGTCACTACCCGCAGCTGGAGCAGCGCAAGGGCGGCTCCATCCTCGGCAGCGTCGGCGTGGCGCTGGGCGGCATGCTGATCTTCATTGGTTTGTGGATCGTCACGCTGCCGCTGTATGCCTTCCCGCCGCTGGCGGTGCTGGTGCAGGCGCTGCTGTGGGGCTGGCTGACCTGCCGCGTGATGGTGTACGACGTGCTGGCCGACTACGCCAGCAGCGAGGAGCGCCATCTGATTTTGAAACAGCATCGCCTGCGGCTGCTGGCGATCGGCGTGGTTTCCGGTGCGGCCGGCGCGCTGCCGGGCGCCATCTGGCTGGGCGGCGTGATGGCGGTGGTATTCTTCCCGTTCCTGGCGGCAGTGTCGATCTGGCTGTACGTACTGATATTTATCTTCACCGGCCTGTGGTTCGCGTACTATTGCATGGATGCGCTGGCGCAATTGCGGGCGCAGCAAGAGATTACCAAGGAGTTGGCATGACAATCGGACTCATCATTATTGGCGACGAAATCCTGTCGGGCCGGCGGGTCGATCAGCATTTCCCGAAAGTGGTGCAGATGCTGGCGGCACGCGGGCTGCAATTGACCTGGGCGGAGATCCTGCCGGACGATCCGGCGCGCATCACCGACACGCTGAAGCGCACCTTCGCCAGCGACGACATCGTGTTCTGCTGCGGCGGCATCGGCGCCACGCCGGACGACCACACGCGTCAGGCTGCCGCAGACGCGCTGGGCCTGCCGCTGGTGCTGCACGCGCAGGGCAAGCTCAACATCCAGCAGCGCATCCTGCAAATGGCGCAGGAGGCCGGTCAGACCGCTGACCTGAATTCAGACGAAAACCTGCACCGCCTCAAAATGGCCGAGTTCGCCGAAGGCGCGGCGCTGATTCCCAACCCGTACAACAACATCGCCGGCTTCGCGCTACGCAAGCATTACTTCGTGCCGGGCTTCCCGGTGATGGCCTGGCCGATGCTGGAGTGGGTGCTGGACAACCACTACGCCGACCTGTTTAACCGCGAGCCGCGGCTGGAACAATCGGTGCTGGTGTACGAGGCGGCCGAATCGGCGCTGACGCCGCTGATGGTGGCGCTGGAGCAGCAGTACCCGCGCGTCAAAGTATTCAGCCTGCCGAGCGTGGGCGACGCCGATACGCGCCGCCATATCGAGCTGGGCGTCAAAGGCGAACCGGTGCAGACCGCCACCGCCTTCATCCAATTGTGCGACGAGTTGCGCAAGCTTAATGTAGAGTTCAAGCAGACGTAATCCGCTTTGTGACCGTCGTCTGACACGGCGTTCCTCCTTAGGAGAGAACGCCGTTGTTTTTTTGCGAAAAACAAACGGCGCTTTGCATTTATTGTGCGCTGGCTCCCATCGGCATCGCTGCGATGTGGTGCAATGGAAGCTAGCAAGAATGACAGAAACATTGCGATGCTCCCACCTAATACTCCTGATGTAACCGAAGACCATCTGGCGCAAGCGCAGATGGATCCGCCACCCCCGCCTGAAGAAGGCCCGCCGAAGAAAAGCAAACGCTCACGCAATGCCTTCCTGCTGGTGCTACTGGTGGGCGTTTCCTTTGCCGGCTACTGGGGCTATCGTGAAACGCTGACCTCGTCGGCGCAGGCTGCCGTCTTCACCGACCTGGCCAGCAAGATGACCTACCGCGTGGAGAAGGGGCCGAGCAAGTCGATCCGCTTCCCGCACGACAGCCCGTATGACGAGCGGCTCGGCTATGCCGGCCTGCCGGACTACATCGGCAAGCTGAGTCAGCGCGATTATCATGTGGCGGCGCAGGCGCGCATTTCGCCCAAGATGGCCGACCTGATCGACATGGGCGTGTTCGCTACCTATCGCGAAAAGACCAAGACCGGCCTGACCATCTATGACTGCCGCGCGCAGGAGTTGTTTGCCGCCAGCTACCCGGAGCGCATCTACAGCCGCTTCGAGCAGGCGCCGATCGCCATGATCAACAGCCTGCTGTTCATCGAAAACCGCGAGCTGCTGGACAATACCTATCCGAAGCGCAATCCGGCGGTGGAATGGGACCGGCTGGCCAAGGCGGTGCTGGAGAAGAGCGTCAGCGCCGTGGCCGGCGGCCATCGCGCGGCCGGCGGCAGCACGCTGGCGACGCAGATCGAGAAATATCGCCACTCGGCGGAAGGCCGCACCGGTTCGATGAGCGACAAGCTGCAGCAGATGTTCTCGGCCAGCATGCGCGCCTATATGGACGGCCCGGACACGCTGAAGGCGCGCCGCCGCATCGTGCTGGAATACCTGAACACCGTGCCGCTGTCGGCCAAGCCCGGCTATGGCGAGGTGAACGGCATCGGCGACGGCATGTGGGTGTGGTACGGCCGTCCGTTCGCCGACGTCAACCGGCGCCTGACCGGCAAGCTGGACAAGCCGGATGCGGAAACCGCGCTGGTCTACAAGGAGGCGCTGAGCCTGATGATCGCGCAGCGTCGTCCGAGCTACTATCTGGGCGACGGCGCGGCCGACCTGGAAGTGCTGGCCAACAGCCACCTGCGCATCCTGGCGGCCGACGGCGCCATCACGCCGGCGCTGCGTGACATGGCCTTGAAGCAGGTGCTGCAGCCGGCCAAGGGCAACGGCCTGCAGTCGGCGCCGCCGCAGACCTTCGTCAGCCGCAAGGCCACCAATGCGATCCGCAACCACCTGGCGAATCTGCTGGGCGATAACCGCATGTACAACCTGGACCGGCTGGACCTGAGCGTGGTCAGCACGCTGGACGCGCAGGCGCAGTTCGCGGTCACCCAGGTGCTGCAGGACCTGCACGATCCGGAGAAGGCCAAGGCGGCCGGCCTGACCGGCAAGGGCATGCTGGGCAATGGCGATCCGGCCAAGGTGGTGTACAGCTTCACCTTGCTGGAGAAGGGCGAGCAGAACAACTTGCTGCGCCTGCAAACCGACAACTTCGACCAGCCGCTCGACATCAACGAAGGCGCCAAGCTGGATCTGGGTTCGACCGCCAAGCTGCGCACGCTGATTTCCTATCTGGACATCATGGACCAGTTGCACAAGAAGTACGGCGGCATGGACAACGCCGGCCTGTCGCAGGTGCGGGTCGATCCGCAGGACAAGCTGTCGGCGTGGGCGCTGGATTACTTCAAAGGCATCCCGGTCGGCCAGCGCGAGCTAACGCCGATGCTGCATGCGGCGATGGAGCGCAAGTATTCGGGCAATCCGGGCGAGGGCTTCTTCACCGGCGGCGGCCTGCATTACTTCGGCAACTTCTCCAAGGAAGACAATTCGAAGATTCTGACCGTGACCGAGGCGCTGCGCCGCTCGACCAATCTGGTGTTCGTGCGCCTGATGCGCGACGTCGCCAAATACTATATGTTCCAGTCGCCTGGCTCGTCGGCGTCGCTGCTGGCGGATGCCGACGATCCGCGCCGCGCCGGCTACCTGGCGCGCTTCGCCGACAAGGAAGGCAAGGAATTCCTGGCGCGCTTCTACGCCAAGTACAAGGGCCAGCCGCCGGCGGAGCTGGACAAGATCCTGCTGGCCAATATCCGCGGCACGCCGGTGCGGCTGGCGGTGATCCACCGCACCGTGTATCCGCTGGCGACGCAGGCGCAGTTTGCCGCCTTCCTGAAAGACAATCTGCCGTCGCAGAACGAGGTGCCGGACGAGCGCGTGGCCAAGCTGTATGACCAGTACGCGATCGGCAACTGGTCGCTGGCCGACCGTGGCTACCTGGCCAAGGTGCACCCGCTGGAATTGTGGATGGCGGCGTATTTGCGCCTGCATCCGGGGGCGACGCTGAGCGAGATGACCAAGGCCAGCGAGCAGGAGCGTCAGGACGTGTACCAGTGGCTGTTCAAGACCCACCGCAAGCATGCGCAGGACCGCCGCATCGCCGGCCTGATCGAGATGGAAGGCTTCATGGAAATCCACAAGCAGTGGAAGAAGATGGGCTATCCGTTCGAATCGCTGGTGCCGTCGTATGCGACCACGCTGGGGGCGTCGGCCGACCGGCCGGCTGCATTGGCCGAGATGATGGGCATCGTGGTCAACGGCGGCGTGCGCAAGAGTTCGCAGCGCGTCACGTCGCTGCACTTCGCCAAGGGCACGCCGTATGAAACGCTGGTGACCAAGGCGCCGCCGACCACCAACGAGCAGGTGCTGGCGCCTGAGGTGGCGCGCGTGGTGGCCGAGGCGATCCGCGGCGTGGTGTCGGACGGCACGGCCAAGCGCGTGAAGGCGGCGTTTGTGGATGCGCATGGCGCCATCATCCCGGTCGGCGGCAAGACCGGCACCGGCGACCAGCGCTTCGACGTGTATGGCGGCGGCGGCCGGCTGATCGAGTCGCGCTATGTGAACCGCTCGGCGACGTTCGTGTTCAACATCGGCGAGCGCTTCTTCGGTTCGATGACCGCCTATGTGCATGGGCCGGAGTCGAAGAACTACGACTTCACCAGCGCGCTGCCGGTGCAGCTGCTGGTGGTGCTGGCGCCGCACCTGATGCCGCTGATCGAACCGAACGCCGCGCCCAAGCCCGGCACGACGCCGCCGGTGGTGGCGCAGCGCCCCGAAGGCACCGCCCCGGTCACCGCCGCCAAGCCGCTACCAGCCTGCGGCGCCTGAACGGTCGTCCCTGCGCAAGCAGGGACCCATGCCGAGCACGCGTGAGAGTGACAGCGCGCGTGCCCCTTGCATAGTTTCATAATTATTGGCAATGTATCAGCCCATGAAACCACTGCGCCGCCACATGTCCAAGATACTCAAGTTCACGCAGTTCTCGATCCGGGACCTGATCGTTGCCGCCGCGCCCACGGTGCTGACCATTGTCGGCGTCTGCCTGCTGGCCTACTGGCTGGTGGATCCGGCGCCGCCGCGCACCGTGCGCCTGGGCACCGGTCAGGAAAACTCCGCCTACGAAGAATTCGGCAAGAAATACGCCGCCGCGCTGGCCAAACACGGCGTCAAGGTCACCATGGTGCCGTCCGCCGGCTCCAGCGAAAACCTGCGCAACCTGAAAGAAGGCAAGGTCGACATCGCCTTCGTGCAAAGCGGTTCCACCAATGAAGAAGCGGCCGAGCGCGAAGGCCTGTCCTCGCTGGGCAGCCTGTTCGTCGAGCCGCTGTGGCTATTCCTGCGGGAAGAGAAGGGCAAGCCGCCGATCACCAAGCTGACCGAGCTGCGCGGCAAGAAAATCAACTACGGGCCGAAAGGCGCCGGCTCGCCCCGTCTGTTGCGCCAGATCCTTGAACTGAATGGCGTGGAAAAGGGCGAGGTGGAGCGCTTTTCGCTGGCCAACACGCCCGCCACGATAGAGTTGCTGGAAGGTCGCATCGACGGTCTGGTGTTTACCTCGGCGCCGGAAGCGCCGCTGATCCAGATGCTGCTGCAAACGCCGGGCATCCGGCTGTTCGACTTCAGTCAGGCCGAAGCCTACTCGCGCAAGCTACCCTACCTCACGCATGTGATGCTGCCACAGGGCATCGTCGACCTTGGCCGCAATCTGCCGGCGGAGGATTACCACCTGATCGCGCCGACCGCCACACTGGTGGCGCGTGAAGACCTGCATCCGGCGCTGGTGGATCTGTTCGTGCAGGCCGCGTCTGGCATCCATGGCGGCGCCGGCTGGTTCCAGCAGCAGGGCCAGTTCCCGTCGGCCAAATACACCGAAATCCCGGTCGATGCGGAGGCGGCCAAATTCTACAAGAGCGGCCCGCCGTTCCTGCAGCGTTACATGACCTTCTGGCTGGCGAATTTCTTCGACCGCATGTGGGTGCTGGTGGTGGCGCTGGGCGCGCTGATCCTGCCGCTGTCGAAGGTGGTGCCGCCGCTGTATGTGTGGCGCATTCGTTCGCGCGTGTACAAATGGTACGGCCAGTTGCGCGCGGTGGAGCAGAAAGTGGAAGAAGCGCCGGAAGCGACGCGCATGCAGGTGTACGAAGAACAGCTGAAGCGGCTTAACGAGATCGAAGAGCTGGTCAACCAGGTATCGATCCCGCTGTCGTTCGCGGACGGCCTGTACGGCTTGCGCAGCCACATCCAGTTCGTCCGCAAGCGCATCCTGTTCCTGACAGGCGAAGCCTCGCCCACCGCCCCCGAAGCCGTCCCCGTCTAACTTCGGGGTCAGTGCCGA
>CAUPXZ010000076.1:0-20471 GCA_963515135.1 uncultured Duganella sp.
ACCAACGGATTAAAAGTCCGCTGCTCTACCAGCTGAGCTAACGACCCCCGAAAGAAGCGAGATTATAGGGGATCTCTGGCCCAGCTGTCAAATACCCTCCGGTAATTATTTGCCGGCCAGTCGCTGTTTGGCCGTCTCGGCTGCCGTCGAGTCCGGATATTGCTTGATCAGGTCTTGCAATGTCTTCTTGGCGGCCTTGTCTTTCAGCTCGTTCTGGCAGCTGGCGATGTTGAGCATGGCGTCCGGCGCTTTCGGGCTGTCCGGGTAGTTCTTCAGCACCACCAGCTGGGCGCTGATGGCGGCCTTGCAGTCGCGCTGGGCGAAGTAGGAGTTGCCCAGCCAGTATTGCGCGTTCGGCGCGTAGCTGGAGCCAGGGTAGCGCTGGACGAATTCCTGCAGCGCCACGCCAGCCGCCTTGTAGTCGCCGGCGGTGAACAGTTTGGTGGCGGCGTCATACGCGCGCTGTTCGCCCGGATCAACCTGCGCGGTCTTGCCGTCGATGGTCACTTCGCGCGGTTCCAGCTTGCGCAGGCGGGTGTCGAGGTCGACGTAGAAGTCTTTCTGGCGCTTTTGCGCGTTGGCCAGTTCGTTGGCCAGTACTTCGATCTGGCCGCGCAACTGGTTGACCTGCTGCAGCGTGGCGTCGTTCTGGTTGATCAGGTCCAGCGTGCTGGACTTGTCAGCCTTGGTGTCGATGCGGGCTTGCAGTTCGCTGCGCATGGCTTCCACCTTGGAGCGCAGGTCGAGCAGGGCCTTGCGGGCTTCGTCGTCGTCGAACAGGCCGGCATGGGCGTGCAGCGGCAGCCAGATGGTCGCGGCCAGCAGGGCGGCGCTCAGGCCGGATTTGGTCAGTTTCTTCATGTCGGACACTTTCACACAAATCTAAAAGGAAACGGGGCAGGGCGCGGACTCAAATCCGCGCGCCGCCCCGTATTATGCCTGTGACCCGGCAAAAAGGTAGTGCTTTTGATTATTTGTAAACGATGTCGGCACGGCGGTTTTGTGCCCATGCTTCTTCGTTCGAGCCGGTGGCTTTTGGTTTTTCCTTGCCCAGCGATACGGCTTCGATCTGCGCTTCCGGCACGCCCAGCGTGCTCATGGCTTTGCGCACGGCTTCAGCACGTTTCTGACCCAGCGCCAGGTTGTATTCGGAGCCGCCGCGTTCGTCGGTGTTACCTTGGATCAGGATCGAGCGGGCCTTGTTCTTGACCAGGTAGGCCGAGTGGTTTTCCACCACTGGCTTGCCGTCGGCGCGCACCACGAAGCTGTCGAAGTCGAAGTAGACGCTACGGTTGGCCAGCACGCCTTTCGGATCGTCCAGCGGGTCCAGCGACTTGGTTTCCACCGGGGCGACGGTGCGGGTGTCGGCTTGTGGCGTGACGGCTTTGTCGACCGGACGCTCAACGACTGGTGCCGGCTTGTTTTCGGCGATCGGGGTCGACGAGCAGGCGGACAGGATGGCGGCGGTGGTAACGATAAAAGCTAAGCTGCTGAGTTTGCGCATATTCATTCTCCTAGTAGTGAAACGACATTACTGCATGAACGGACCCCAGGTGGGCTCCTTGATGTTGCCCGCCTGGGTGGTCAGGCGTTGCTTGACACGTCCGTCAACCGATACCACGGCCAGCGATTTGCGGCTGCCGGCCTGGGTGGCGTACATGATGTATTTGCCGTTGGGGGCGAAGCTCGGCGATTCGTCGCTGGTGGTGTCGGACAGGCGCTGCTCCTGGCCGCTGGCCAGGTCCAGCACATACAACTGGAAGTTGCCGTCGCGGCGCGAGATGTAGGCCAGGGTTTTGCCGTCCGGCGAGATGCGCGGGCTGATGTTGTAGCTGCCGCCGAAGGTGACGCGCTTGGCGTCGCCGCCGTCGGCGTTCATGCGGTAGATTTGCGGGCCGCCGCTGCGGTCGCTGGTGAAGTAGATGCTCTGGCCGTCGCCCGACCATTGCGGCTCGGTGTCGATGCCGCTGCTGTTGGAGGCGCGGCGCAGGTTGCTGCCGTCGGCGTTGACGGTGTAGACCTGGGTGTTGCCGGTCTTCGACAGGGCGATCGCCAGCTTGTTGCCGCTCGGCGCCCACGATGGGGCCGAGTTGCTGCCTTTTTCGTTGGCCACCACGGTGCGCGCGCGGGTGATCAGGTTCTGCACGTAGACCACCGGTTTTTTCTGTTCGAACGAGACGTAGGCGACCTTGGTGCCGTCCGGCGACCACGATGGCGAGATGATCGGCTCGTTCGAGCGCAGCGCCAGCTGTTCGTTCTCGCCGTCGGCGTCGGCCACCATCAGCTGGTAGTTTTTGCCTTCCTGCTTGACGTAGGAGATGCGGGTCGAGAAGGCGCCGCGGATGCCGGTCAGCTTGAAGAACACGTCGTCGGCGATCAGGTGGGCCGACAGGCGGGTGAACTGGGCGGTGACGGCCTTGTCCAGGTTGGAGATCTTGTCCTGCTTGACGGTGTCCAGCAGCTTGTAGCGGACGTCGTAGCGGCCATCGGCCAAGGCGTCGACGGTGCCGACCACCAGCGCGTCGGCGCCCTTGGCTTTCCAGCCGCTGTAGTCGATGTTGTTGACGTCGTTGATGACGCCGGCGTCGATGATCTTGAAGGCGCCGCTGCGTTCCAGGTCGGCCTTGATGATTTCGGAGATCTTCTGTGGCGACACGCCTTCGTTGGCGAAGCCGGCCACGGCCACCGGAATCTGGTTGCTGCCGACGCCGGAGATCTCGATCCGCATCTGGGCCTGCGCGCTGCCCATGGTGGCGGCGATGACCAGGCCGGTGTAGAGCATATTCAGTTTTTTCATATCAGTGCATTTCCTTCAGTTTGAAGACGAGGTCAAGTTCACGTTCAACCGTACCATCTTTTTTCTTTGGTAGTGGTGACGATTTGGCAATCGCGTTTTCGATTGCGTTGTCGTAGGCAGTTGAACCGCTGCCCTTTACCTTGCGTACGCCGATGATTTCACCGGTCGGTAGCTGGGTAATTACATAACTTGCGGTCAGGCTGTCGTCGTCTGAGCCATACACCAGGTTGCTCTTGATCTTTGCCTTGATCGCCGCTGCGTAGCCGCCGTCGGTGCGGCCGCCGGTCGATTGCGCGGCGCTGCCGGTGGTGCCTTTGGCGGCGGAACCGGTAATGCGGCTCATCTCGGCAGCAAAGGCTTTGTCCTTGGCGGCTTTCTCGGCTTTTTCCTTGGCCAGTTTTTCAGCGGCGGCTTTTTTCTTTTCTTTCTCGGCCAGGGCTTTTTCCTTGGCTTCGTCCTCGGCCTTTTCTTTTTCCTCTTTGGCCTTCTGTTCGGCCTTCTTCTTGGCTTCCAGCTTGGCCAGCTTCTCGTCCGCCTCTTTCTTCAGACGCGCTTGCTCCAGCTTCTCAGCTTTCTCTTCTTCCAGCTTTTTCTTCTTGATGCGCTGGAGGGCGATTTCCGGATCTTCCTTCGGCTCGGGCGGCGCTTCCACCTTGGGCGCGGGAGGTGGCGGCTTGACCACTTCCGGCTCCGGCTCGGGTTGCGGCGCAGGTTCCGGCGTAGGTGCGGGCGGTGCGGCTTCTTGCACCTTCATATCCCAGATTTCGGCCTGCACTTCGACCGGGTCGTTGTTTTGCCAGCTGACGCCCACCCACAGGAACAGCAACAGCACGGCGTGCATCGCCACGGCCAGGAAGCCGGAGCGGAAGCCATCGTGTTGTCGCGGAACCTTGTACGGGCCGCCTGCGGTTGCGGGTTTCATGTTCTGCATTTACTTGGTGGACAGGCCCACGCGGGTGATGCCCAGTTTTTTCGCTTCCGAAATCAGTTGGATGACGTCGTCATACTTGCTGTCCTTGTCGCCGGCGATCAGCACCGGATAGTCCGGATGCTCGGCGTGGATGGCGCGCAGCTTGCGCACCAGCGCGTCACGGTTGGGCGAGGTTTCCGGCGCGTCTTCGTCCTTGCCCTTGATGCCGATCGACAGCGCGCCGTTCGGCTTGAGCACGATCTGCACATAGTCGCTCGGCGGCTTGGTGGATTTTTCCGCGCGCGGCAGGTCGACCACGCTTGGGTCGTTAGCCGATGGCATCACCATGAAAATAATCAGCAGCACCAGCATCACGTCGATGTAGGGCACCACGTTGATCTCGGACTTGAGCTTGCGGGTGCGGCCGCTGCGCATGCCGCCGGAGAAGGAGGAGCCCATAATTAACGCGATTGACGCTGCAGGATGTTGGAGAACTCTTCCACGAAGCTCTCAAAACGGATCGCCAGGCGGTCCACGTCGTACGAAAAACGGTTGTAGGCGACGAAGGCCGGAATCGCCGCGAACAGGCCGATGGCGGTGGCAATCAGCGCTTCGGCGATGCCCGGCGCGACGGCGGCCAGCGTGGCCTGCTGCACATTGGCCAGGCCGCGGAAGGCGTTCATGATGCCCCACACGGTGCCCAGCAGGCCGATGTAGGGCGACACCGAACCGACCGAGGCCAGGAAGGCCAGGTGCGATTCCAGCGCATCCATCTCGCGCTGGAAGGCGGCGCGCATGGCGCGGCGGGCGCTGTCGAGCACGGCGCCGGTGTCCATGTTTTCGCGGCTGGCGGTGTAGGAGGCTTTCGATTTGATGAACTCGCCCATGCCGGCTTCGAAGATGCGCGCCAGCGGGCCGCTGTTGGCGCGGTCCTTGCCGGCGTTCTGGTACAGCGCGTGCAGGTTGCCGCCGGCCCAGAAGGTCTTTTCAAACTCCACCGTCAGGCGGCGCGCCGACTTGATCGCGAACAGTTTGCTGAAGATGTAGGTCCAGCTGGTCAGCGAAATGACGAACAGCAGCGCCATGATCAATTGCACGATCAAGTGCGCGTTGGTGATGAGGGCGAGGAAAGAAAGGTCTTGGGTGACGTTCATTGTTTATCAGTCGGTTTGGGTGGTGATACTGGTGGTGCGCATTTTGTCGGCGACGACCGCCGGTACGGCGCGCGGACGCAGGGCGGAATCGACGCAGCCGATTTTGACACGGGCCGTGTTGAGCAACTGTTCGCCGCGCCACGCTTCCTGATGGAAAACGAGTGAGGCGCGGCCAAGTTTTTCGATGCTAACCGTTAATTTTAGTTCATCATCCAGCTTGGCGGGCGCATGATACTCCGCGCTAACGCTTTTGACGACGAACAGGGTGTCGTGCTGTTCCAGCAGTGTGTGCTGGTTGACGTCGAGCGCGCGCAGCCACTCGGTGCGGGCGCGCTCGAAAAACTTGAGATAATTTGCGTAATAGACGATACCGCCGGCGTCGGTGTCTTCGTAGTAGACCCGCACGTTCCAGATGAAATCAGCTGCCATGTTGTTTTGACTGCTAAAGTGATTGAGCAACATTCTACGCGATATTGTTGTTTTGGTTGAATTTTATCAACTGGCGCGCAATGGTGGCCTGACGACAGTAAAGCGATTTCCTTGCAAGCTGCCAAGTATTGTAACAATGCCTTACGAAATTATTTCATGTAGGCGGGGAAACTAAGCCTCTCTTAAGCCATGCGTCGTCATTCCGGCCCGGACGGGAGTTCACGCTGAGCCGGGGTTCTATGGGTTCCCGCTTTCGCGGGAACGACGGTTATTGGCTGCGTTTGACGTTCAACGCGCCGTAGCCCTGGCAGGTTGGCATCATGTCAATCCGGTTGATGTTGACATGCGGAGGGAGGGTGGCGATCCAGTACGCCGTGTTGGCGATGTCGTCGGCGGTCAGCGGCGTGGTGCCTTCGTAGACCTTGGCGGCGGCCGCGTCGTCCTTCAGGCGCACGTTGGAGAACTCGGTGCCGCCGCACAGGCCCGGCGCCAGGTTGGTGGTGCGCACGCCGGTGCCGGCCAGGTCGGCGCGCAGGTTTTGCGTGAACTGGTTGACGAAGGCCTTGGTAGCGCCATAGACGTTGCCACCAGGATAAGGTGTGGAACCGGCGATCGAGCCGATGTTGATGATGGTGCCGCTGTTGCGCTCGACCATGCCCGGCAGGATGGCGCGGGTCATGGCCACCAGGCCGCTGACGTTGGTGGCGATCATGGTGTCCCAGTCGTCCAGCGACGAGGTGTGGGCCGGCGTCACGCCCAGCGCCAGGCCGGCGTTATTAATCAGCACGTCGATCGCGCGCCATTCCGCCGGCAGGCCGTCCAGCGCGGCCTGGATCGAGGCCTTGTCGGTGACGTCCAGCACGATGGCGCGGACGGCGTCGCCCAGTTCCGCCGACAAGCTCTGCAGACGGTCTTCGCGGCGGCCGCTGATCAGAACCTGGTGGCCGTTTTTGGCGAAGATGCGGGCCATCGCGGCGCCGAAGCCGGCAGTCGCGCCGGTGATGAAGACGATCATGATCTGTCCTTGTGAGATGAGTGAAAAGGTGGACAAAATTGTAGCCGCAAACGGCGCAGGGGGTTGTCTTGCTTTAACTGCAACTCATTTTCTTGCTCAAATCTGGCGCATCCAATACAATCTGGCTTCCATTACGTCTCACGTAACTGGCGAAAAGCTGGATTGAGGTTCAAAAATGCTCCACAATGGTGCGTTTTGCCCGGTCGGCGAAAGGTGGACATCCACCGGGAAACGTGAGATTTCAACAGCCGTTCGCCTGGGCAGCCCTCGATGGAAAGCACGAAGAGGCTGCCGGTCCGCTATGGCTTCTCTCTTTCGATCCAACTGCCAGAAACAAGTTACTCATTCGATTGGAGTTTTTTCATGTTCGCAAAAGATCACACCCTCGCCAGCGTAGACCCAGAACTGTTCGGCGCGATTCAAAACGAAAACACCCGCCAGCACGACCACATCGAGCTGATCGCATCGGAAAACTACACCTCGCCAGCCGTGATGGAAGCGCAAGGTTCGCAACTGACCAATAAGTACGCCGAAGGCTATCCGGGCAAGCGCTACTACGGTGGCTGCGAGTACGTCGACGTCGTCGAGCAACTGGCGATCGACCGCGTTAAACAACTGTTCGGCGCCGAAGCCGCCAACGTGCAGCCTAACTCCGGTTCGCAAGCCAACCAGGGCGTGTTCTTCGCCGTGCTGAAACCGGGCGACACCATCATGGGCATGTCGCTGGCCGAAGGTGGCCACCTGACCCACGGCATGCCGCTGAATATGTCCGGCAAATGGTTCAACGTCATCTCCTACGGCCTGACCGCTGAAGAGGACATCGACTACGACGCCATGGAAGCGCTGGCCAAGGAACACAAGCCCAAGCTGATCATCGCCGGCGCTTCGGCCTTCTCGAAAAAGATCGACTTCGAGCGTTTCGCCGCCGTTGCCAAAGCGGTCGGCGCGTACTTCATGGTCGACATGGCGCACTACGCCGGCCTGATCGCAGCCGGCCTGTATCCTAACCCGGTGCCGCACGCCGACTTCGTCACCTCGACCACGCACAAATCGCTGCGCGGCCCGCGCGGCGGCATCATCCTGATGAAGGCCGAGCACGAGAAAGCCATCAACTCGGCGATCTTCCCTGGCATCCAGGGCGGCCCGCTGATGCACGTCATCGCTGGTAAAGCGGTGGCGTTCCAGGAAGCGCTGCAGCCGGCGTTCAAAGAGTACCAGCAGCAGGTGGTGAAGAACGCCGACGTGCTGGCCAAGACCCTGATTAAGCGCGGCCTGCGCATTGTGTCGGGCGGCACCGAGTCGCACGTGATGCTGGTGGACCTGCGTCCGAAGAACCTGACCGGCAAGGAAGCGGAAGCGATCCTGGGCTCGGCCCACATCACCACCAACAAGAACGGCATTCCTAACGATCCGCAGAAGCCATTCGTGACTTCCGGCGTGCGTCTGGGCTCGCCGGCGATGACCACCCGCGGCTTCAAGGAAGCGGAAGCGGAACAAGTCGGCAACCTGATCGCTGACGTGCTGGATAATCCGCACGACGCGGCCACCATCGAGCGCGTGAAAGCGGCGGTGAAGGTTCTGGCTGACAAGTTCCCTGTCTACGCCAAGTAAGTAATATCCGTCGTTCCGGCCTGCGCCGGAACGACGGCAACGAAAGTTAGCGCTTATATGAAATGTCCGTACTGCCAGCATGAAGAAACCCAGGTTCTCGATACGCGTGTATCGGAGGAAGGGGATTCCATTCGCCGGCGCCGGCGCTGCGGTAAATGTGATAAACGATTTACCACGTATGAGCGCATCGAGCTGGTGATGCCGTATGTGGTCAAGAAGAATGGCAGCCGCACCGAGTACGCCTCGGCCAAGCTGCGCGGCAGCCTGGAGCTGGCCTTGCGCAAGCGTCCCGTCGCTGCGCCGGCGGTGGATGCCGCCATCGCCTCGATCGAAGAAAAGCTGCTCACCAGCGGCAAGCGCGAGGTCGACACCGGCTACATCGGCGAGCTGGTGATGCAGGAGCTGAAGCGCCTCGACACCGTGGCCTACATCCGCTTTGCCTCCGTCTATAAAAACTTCGAAGACCTGGCCGAGTTCCAGGATGCGATCGCCGAAGTGGGCAAGAAAAGCTAGCGTGCTGCTGGCGCACGTTTGATACACATCATATTCTCTGCTGTCGCCGCTGCTAATTTCTAAGGCAGTCTCCCCTATTTGCGGAGGTGTGCCATGCGCACACGCGGCTATACCCTGCTGGAAATTCTGATTGCGGTGCTGGTGCTCGCCCTGGGCATCATCGGCGGCGCCGGCTTGCAGTTGAGCGCCTTGCGCGCGCGGCATCAATCGGTGCTGTTGTCGCACGCTACCCAGTTGGCCGCTTCGCTTGCCGAGCGCATGCGCGCCAATCCGGCGCAGTCCGATACCTATCTCACACTCAATTACGACGCGCTGGCGGAGCCTTCGCCGTCCGTGCCGTCGGCGTTGTGCCACGGCGGCGCTTGCGATGCGGCGCAGATCGCCTTTGCCGATCTGTATGACGCCAAGATACTGGCCCGGCAGAACCTGCCCGGCGGCCGCGTGCTGGTCTGCCGCGACGCCGGCTTGTGGAGCGGCGGCAAGCTGCGCTGGGATTGCAGCGGCGGCGCGGGCGCGCCGCTGGTGGTGAAGGTCGGCTGGCGCGGCAAACGCCCGGACGGCCAGCCCGATGTCGACGCCGACGCCACCCATCCGCCCGGCGTGGCAATCATGGCGGGGACGCCGCCATGAAGCATTGGCACGGCAACGGCTGGGGTGTGGTCGAGTTCCTGATCGCGATTGCGCTTGGCTTGCTGGTGACCTTGCTGGCCAGCGGCTTGCTGGTCGCTTCCGGCGGCAACTATCGCAACCACAGCGACAACGTCTGGCTGGCGGACGGTGGGCGCTACGCGCTGTCGGTCATGGCGCAGGCGGCCCGCCATGGCGCTTACGTGAATTGGGATAGCGATGCGGCGCCGCCGGCGCCGGATTCGTCATCCGTGACCGGGCTGGATGCGGCCAGCATCAGCCGCAGCGCCGAAGGCATCAGTGCGCCGCTGCCGGCAGTGGCGCATGGCAGTGACGTGCTGGCCTTGCGCTTTGCCGGCGCGGATGACGACGCCAGCATCAATTGCGGCGGCTTTGCCGTGCCTGCCGGCACGCGCGGCTGGAGTATTTTCTACGTCGGCGCCGACGCCGGCGGCGAGCCGGAGCTGCGCTGCAAATATCGCGGTGCGGCAGGCTGGGGCGCGGACGCGGTGGTGCGCGGCGTCGAATCTTTTCAGGTGTTGTATGGCGTCGATCTGGACACGCCGCTTGACGGCGTGCCCAACACCTATCTGAACGCGACGGCGGTATCAGCGACTGCGGCATGGCAGCGCGTGTGCAGTGTGAAGCTGGCGCTGCTGTTGCGAGGCGCGGTCAATTCGCGCGCGGATACGCTGGCGGGCCGGTTTGATCTGTTTGGTCCAGCCTACGCGGATGCACATCCGGAAGATGTGGGCGTGCGGGTGGAGGAGGGGCGGCTGCCGCCGACGGAGCGCCTGCGGGCGCGGCGGCTGTTCAGCATGACGGTGGCGTTGCGGAATCGGGACGGGTGAATCATGCGCGGGCAGCGGGGGATTGCGTTGTTGGTCAGCCTGATGCTGCTGATCATGGTGATGCTGTTGGGCGTCTCCGCAGCGCAGATGGCCTTGCAGGGCGAGAAGGCGGCACGCGGCGAGCGGGACCGGGACGTCGCGTTGGTGGCGGCGGAGGATGGCTTGATGGATGCGGAACGCGAGATTCAAGGCAGCAGCGATGCTGCGCGGCGCACGGCGTTCGACAGCGGCGATGGCTTTGCCGACAAGTGCGGTGCCGGCGGCCCCGGATTACGGGTGCGCGCAGTTGCGGGCAAGCCGCCGGTGTGGCAGGTGGTTGATTTGTCCGGCGTCAGCGATGGCGGCGCCTGCTCGGTGGCGCACGGCGCTTACACTGCGTCCGCCATGCCGACTGGCGAAGGGTTTTTGCCGTTCAAAAAGCCGCGCTATCTGGTTGAACGCATGGAATGCCACCAGCCCGGCGCCGATGCGTCGGCCGGCGCCGAACCGCAGTACTGCTATCGGGTTACCGCCATCGGCTTCGGCGCACAGCCGGAGACGGAGGTGGTGTTGCAAAGCGTGTTCAGCAAGCCGAAGGAGGCGCCATGAACAGGATCATTGTATCGCTGATGTGGGCCTGCTGCGTGGCCTCGGCGGAGGCGGATGAACTGGTGATCGACAGTTTGCCGGTGGCGGCCGCATGCAAAGCGGGCAAGGCCAACGGCCCGCTACTGCTGTCACGTCCGTCATCAACGAGCAGCGTGGATCTGTATCAGGCGTCGACCGATATCGGCGACTGGGGCGGTCATTTTTCGCGCTACATGCTGCCGCCGGACGCGGCAGGCGGTGGCGTGGCGGGCAAGCTGGCCTGGGACGCCGGCGCCATCCTCACAGGGACGATGGGGGATCCGCCAATGCCGTCGCCGGCGCTGCGACGGATTTACAGCGCCGTCGTCCAGGCGGATGGCGCGCTGGAAATGGTGCCGTTTGCGTGGCCGGCGCTATCGCCCGCGCAGCAAGCATTGTTGAATGCGGAGGATGGTGCCGGCGAGCAGCGGCTGGCGTATCTGCGCGGTGAACGTACGCTGGAAGGCGCGCCGTTTCGCCGGCGCGGCAGCATCCTGGGCGACGCGGTGCACAGCACACCCGTTTATAACGCCCAGGCCGGCAAGCGCGCGGCCATCTATCTCGGCGCCAATGACGGCATGCTGCACGCCTTCGACGCCGTTACCGGCATCGAGTTGTTTGCCTACGTGCCGGACGCGCTGATCGAACACCTGCATCATCTGAGCAATCCCGCCTATGTGCACCGCGCCTATGTGGACGGCCCCGCCAGCATCAGCGGCGCCACGCTGATCGCCGCCATGGGCGGTGGCGCGCAAGGCGTGTTTGCGCTGGAGGTGACGGATCCGGCGCGCTTTGCCGAGGGACCGGGGGTGCTGTGGGAATTCACCGGTCGCCACGATCCGCTGATGGGCAATGTTACCACTGTGCCGCAAATCGCCAAGGTGCGCGTGCGCAAGGACGTGTATCGCCGCTTCGCGGTAGTGGCCAACGGCCTCAATGCGGAGGGCGGCGCCTTGTTCCTGCTGGCGCTCGACAAACCGCGTGGCGAAGGCTGGAAACTGAATAACAATTACTTCCGCATCAAAACACATCCGGGTTCACTGAGCGCGCCGGTACTGCTCAATGACAGTGATGGCGTGCTGCATTATGCCTACGCAGGCGATCTGGACGGCAACCTGTGGCGTTTTGATTTCAGCGGCGACGCGCCGTGGACGGTCGACAGGCTGTTTGCCGCGCGCGACGCCGGTGGCCGTCACCAAGCGATCAGCGAGCAGCCGCTGCTGGCTTACGCCAACGGGGGCGGATACATGATCCTGTTCGGCACCGGCCAGTTGCTCGCGGCGGCGGATCGCGCCAGCACCGCTCAGCAGTCATATTACGCCCTGATTGATAATCTGCGCGACACCATCAGTGGCCGTAGCCAGCTGACGCAGCGCTTCCTTGACGGCGGCGATCTGGCGCTGGAGCCGGGCAGCAAGGGCTGGTTTATCGATTTCTCCCAGCCCAGGGAGCGCAGCACCCATGCCGGCATTCTGGCCGACGGCGCCGTACTGTTCAACACAGTGTTACCCGGCGCCGACATGTGCGGCCCGACGCGCAGTCGCAGCTATTTGCTCAGCGTGCTGACCGGCTTGCCGGACGATGGCCTCTTTACCGCGCGCCTGCCCAGCGGCGAAGCGATCGCCGGCGCCATGCTGCCCGACTACGCGCCGGCGCCTTTGTTGCTGCCGCAGTCGATTGCCGTCAGCCCGCGCGATGCGTTGGGACGCATTCGCCAGGAAAAGAATCAGGTTGTGGCGCAGGTCAGTGGTGGAGGCGTGATCGCAGCCACCGGCAGCGTGAAAACGACACGCCGCGTCGGCCGCATTAGCTGGCGTGAAATCGCCAACTGGCGTGAATTACACGAGGCCGCAAAATGAAAATCGCCGGATTTAGCTTGGTGGAACTGGCCGTGGTGTTGCTCATCATGGCGGTGCTGGCCGCGCAAGCCATGCCTGCCTATCAGCAGCATGTGATCCGCACGCGCCGCAGCGAGGCCCAATCGGCGCTGCTCAAGTTGATGATGCAGCAGGAGCGCTTTCACACGCAAAACAACAAGTACATCGCTTTTTCAGCGAGCGCGAGCGAGCCGGAGGCGCGCCACTTCCAGTGGTGGAGCGGCGCCAGCCCGAAAGCCAGCGCTTACGAGTTGGAAGGCAAGGCCTGCGACGAGGAGCCGATTGCGCAGTGCATCCAGATCGTCGCTACGCCGGGGACGGAACTGGTGGACAGCCGCTTCCATGATGAGGACTGCCGCACCCTCAAGCTCACCAGCACCGGCCTGCGCCTTGCCACCGGCCCGGCCACAGGATGTTGGCCATGAAGCGCCGTACGTTCAGCACCGGCCTCACGCTAATCGAATTGTTGATCATGCTGGTGCTGGTCACGTTGCTGCTCGGCGTGGCCACTCCCGCGTTCCAGCAGTCGCTGCAGCGGCTGCGGCTGCAAGCAGCGGTCAACGACCTGCTGGCCGCGATCGACCTGACGCGCTCCCAGGCCATCGCCCGTGGTGGCAAAGTCCTGATGGCGCCGCTGGATCCGGCCGGCACCAACTGGCAGCAAGGCTGGGCGGTCTTTATCGATCACAACGGCAACCGCCGGCCGGACACCGGCGAGGTACTGTACCGCCACGATGCGCTGCGGGAAGACACACGCATCACCTCCAAATTCACCTCGGGCAATGCGCCAACTTATGTTGCCTACAACGCTGCTGGCCGCACCTGCAGCGCCGCCAGCAGCCTGACCGCGCGCTGGGGCACGCTGTCGCTCAGGCAGGGCGATAACGCGCGCAACATCATCATCAATATGTTGGGCCGAGTGCGTGTCTGCGACCCCGCAGCCGAAGGCGCCGCCTGCGCCGGCGCAGCCGATTGAACTAGCCTTTATAATGTTGCGAAATCAATTCGGCAGGGATAACGTGGACATCAGGAATGATCTGGAAGGCATGACGCTGGCGTTGGAATGGGCGGCCAAGGGCTTGTACGCCACGGCGCCGAATCCGCATATCGGCTGCGTGATCGTGCGCGATGGCGTGGTCATCGGCGCCGGTGTGACGCAGCAGGCCGGCAGCGACCATGCCGAGATCCAGGCGCTGAAGGATGCGCAGGCGCGCGGCCATGATGTGCGCGGCGCCACCGCCTACGTGACGCTGGAGCCGTGCAACCACCACGGCCGCACGCCGCCATGCTCGGATGCGCTGGTGCGCGCCGGCCTGGGTCGCGTGGTGGTGGCGATGGAAGATCCGAATCCGCTGGTCGCGGGGCAGGGCATGGCCAAGCTGGCCGCCAACGGCATCGCCACCAGCGTTGGCTTGCTGGCCGAACAAGCTTATGAATTGAATATCGGCTTTTTCTCGCGCATGACGCGCGGCTTGCCGTGGGTGCGCATGAAAACCGCTGCCAGCCTGGATGGGATGACGGCGCTGCATAACGGCGTCAGCCAGTGGATTACCGGGCCGCAGGCGCGTGCCGATGGCCATCACTGGCGCGCGCGGGCTTGCGCCATCCTGACCGGCATCGGCACCGTCAAGGCCGACGATCCGCAGCTGAACGTGCGCGCGGTCGAGACGCCGCGCCAACCGCGCCGCATCGTGGTCGACAGCAAGCTTGATATTGACTTGTCCGCCAAGATATTGGTGGGAGGCGGGACGTGGATTGCGGCTGCGGTCAGCAATCCGGAGAAGGAGGCGGCGCTGGCTGCCGCCGGCCACGAAGTCATCCTGCTGTCGAATGCCGCCGGCAAGGTCGATCTGCCTGAGCTGATGCGCGAGCTGGGCCGCCGTCAGATCAATGAATTGCACGTTGAGGCTGGCGGCAAGCTGAACGGCTCGCTGATACGCGAAGGCTGCGTCGATGAACTGCTGGTGTATCTGGCGCCAACGCTGATCGGCGACGCGCAGGGCATGTTCGCGCTGCCGGCGCTGACCGATCTGAAGGACAAGAAGCTGTTGAAATTTCACGAGGTAAAGCAGATCGGCGACGATCTGCGGCTCCTTGCCCGATTCACTCATTAGGAAAAATTATGTTTACTGGTATCGTCGCCGCTATTGGCAAAATTGAATCGGTGAAGCCGCTCGAAGGCGGTTCGTTCGCAGGCGTGCGCCTGGACATCAATGCCGGCGGCCTGCCGCTGGACGACGTCAATTTGGGCGATTCGATCGCCCTCAACGGCGCCTGCATGACGGTGATTGAAAAAGACGCCACCAACTTCCGTGTCGATGTCTCGCGTGAAAGCCTGAACAAAACCGTCGGCCTCGACACGCTGACCGAAGTGAATCTGGAAAAAGCGCTGACCTTGAGCGAGCGTCTGGGCGGCCACCTGGTGTCCGGTCACGTGGACGGCCTGGGCGTGGTGCGCAAGTTCGAACCGGTGGGCGAATCGTGGGAGCTGGTGGTGGAAGCGCCGCACGATCTGGCCAAGTTTCTGGCCTACAAAGGCTCGATCGTGGTCAACGGCGTGTCGCTGACCGTCAACCGCGTCACCGATATCGGCGCTGGAGCCGAGCTGGTGTGTCAGTTCTCGATCAACCTGATTCCACACACCATTGCCATGACTACGCTGAAGCACCTGACCGTCGGCGTCAAGGTCAATCTGGAGATCGATCTGATCGCCCGCTACGTGGAACGAATGGTTTCATTGTCCAGCATGATTGGTGTTAAATAAAAACAATAAAAGGATCAATGACTTACATTTATACTGGACAGCTTTGGATGTGTTGATCCAATGAAACTATGACGGTATTATTGGCGGTATGAATACACCATTAATAAAAAATACCGTCAAGTTGACCGACAAAGCCGTGAAGGCTCTGGAAGTCACGGGAAAGCCTCAGAAGTTCTTCGATGAAAAAGGGCTTTACCTCTACGTTACCGAAAAGGGCTTGAAGTCCTGGCGATATGATTATCGTGTGGGCGGCAAGCGCGCCACCGTCACATTTGGACGCTATCCCGATGTGACGCTTTCGTTAGCTCGGAAAAAGCATCTCGAAGCGCGCGCAAATCTGGCGAACGGTGGTGATCCGGCACGCGAAAAGAAGGTGCAAAAGCTTGAGCGTCAGAATCAGCTAATCAATACCTTTGACGATATCGCTAAGGCTTGGTACGAAGGTAAACAGGCTCGTCGCTCCAGTGAATGGCGAGAGTCGCACAGTCTATACCTGCGCCGTGATCTCTCGCCGTTCATTGGGAATCTCCCGTTAGCCGAGATAAGTGGAGAGACTCTGCTCGCAGTGCTTGAGAAATGTCGAGTTCGATCTGGTGCCAAGACTGCTGATCGCGTTCGTCAAACAGCAGTGCAAGTGTTTGATTATGGCAAGCGAAAGCTAAAGGTATCGAGCAATGTCGCTAAAGGTTTGGTTGGATGGGCCGATGGCGACATTCTCCCTAAAACGCATAGAGCTTGGCTGAAAGCGTCAGATCTTCCTAAATTTCTCCTGGCACTGGATGCTTATCCTGGATACCTCACCACCAAGGCTGGTGCTCTTCTGTTGTTGCTCACGTTCGTTCGTAAACGAGAGTTGATCCATGCGCAGTGGAGTGAATTTGATCTGGACGATGCAATGTGGAGCGTTCCGCCTGAGAGGATGAAAATGCCGACTGAGGAGAAGGGGCGCCGCGACAAAGGGCATCAAGTGCCGCTCAGCACGCAGGTGATCAAAATACTGAAAGAACTGAAGCCTATCTGTTCTGGATCGATCTACCTCTTCCCTAGTAACTCCAGCTTGGATAAACCGATGAGCCCAAGTACTCTTAATGTAATGTTTGAACGCATGGGATATGGCGGGCTGCTAACTCCGCACGGGTTGCGGGCGACAGCAAGTACGATATTGAACGAAATGGGCTTCCGTGGCGACGTGATTGAGCGTCAACTTGCTCACTCTGAAAGAAATGAAGTGCGTCGAGCCTATAACCATGCAGAATTCATGGAGGAACGTCGCGTTATGATGCAGGAGTGGGCGAACTATATCGACGGCCGACGCGAAGACGCGACCAAAACTGAGGATGAGAAATGAAAGAAGATATGTATCTGCGTATTAAGCAGGTTACTGCCCGCACCGGTTTGTCGCGTGCAACCATATACGGAATGATGAGCGTTGGGACATTTCCTGAGAAGACAGCTCTCGGAGTTCGCGCTGTTGGGTGGTTGGCTTCGGAAATAGAGCAGTGGATGCTTGAACGTAAGGCGGTTGAGAAAACAGGAAAAGAAGTTTCTCCGGGCCGCAGGCGTGCCTCATTAGCGCCAAATTCTGGAAACGGTAAGGTTGTGCTCGTGGATGCTCGATCAGATCAGAAAGGTAGTACCAAGAAAGAGGATGCAGACTGGGGAAGCATTAATACGCCTGTGTCGGATCTGGAACTCGACTCCATTCGCGCTAGATTAAGAGCCGCAAATAGGAGTAAGCATATTGAAGCCACGGTCATCGAGCGTACGGTGACAAAGTTTGAGCTTCGGGATCAGAACGGTTCCGTGTCAGATCAGGGTAAGCGTTCAACGAGTACTATCAGTAAGAAGTAAAGTTGTGTTTGTCGTCACGTCAAGTTCTTAACATCCAATAGAGGCCTACTGAGATAGGCGGCCTATCAGAGTGTTGTTAGATCTAGCAAAATTCCGCTAGGCAAGATAGAATCAAATCCATTCAAACGGGCGCTGGTTGAGACTGGCGAATGCAATCTAGTCTGTATGCATTTGAGTTCGGTACTGCAGTAGTGGATACCACTCCCCAACTGGCTTGTCCACAGAGGCAGTGCCAGGGAGCGCAGCGACTTGGTCGCTGGCCAGCAGAGCCCGGTTTAACCGTCTGCCTGGTGCTTGCAGCCGCAGATATTTGAATACGCCCTTCGTTTATTGCAGTCTAAATGGCTGTGATGCCTTGTCATGCGCGAGTAATTTATCCCCCTTCAAACGACACAGCTTCGCTAGTTGGCGGAATGCAATACGGCGGATCATGTCTTTCAATATCGCAAGTAGATCATGATTTGGTGAGCGAAAAATCCGCACTAATGTGCAATTTTCGCTCGTGAAAATTGCACAAGTCACGATGCTTTAAAGGTGTTGTGCAGTGTTTTAGATCTCTCGTATTTCTTCATATTACGTGCTGTCACGTGATGGGGGCGATTACGTGAAATGCGTCATCGGCAAGGCTTGCCGATGGCTCGGGGCGCGCATGATGAGGCAATTACGTGGATGAGCGGCGGCATGAATTATGCCGTTTAGTAATACACACGCTTTTCACATTGTCACCACTCGACCAACCAGCTATCCAGCAGTAACGTGCTAGCCAAGCTGTGACCGTAACAACTGGATCAAGCTTGTACATTGAATAGACGATTATGTTCAACGCGCACGCTAGCGGCTGGTAACGAGTGGACTCCTCAACACGTTAAACAAGGGTAACAACATGACAGACTCAATCAAGTCTATTCTCAACCTCTCAGCCTTGCCGAAGGCAATGCTTGACCATGTTCCAGTGGTTTGCACAAGTCGATTCAAGCCGAGGGCTCCAGACTCGCTTACTCCATTTCATTCATGGCAGACCGTTCCCAGTCCGCTCACGCGCAACGGGATGCGATTCAAAGTGGTCACTGACGCCGATTTCGTGCCCACTGCGCTAATCGGAGATTTCAACATTCCAAATGCCACTGTCGGGCAAAACGCTGAACTTGGACACAGCTGCTTTGCAGCCCATCTGATAGGGCTCGGTTGTTTTAAGACATTCCTCGCTAAACACGGAGTTCCCCGTGACGGCCTGGATCTACTCAGCGTAGAGGACATACAGTCCAGTAGCGTGACGATAACCTACTTGGTGCCAGTGCCCGAAGGGCGTGATGCACAGTCGATTCTCGGTGAGATGGGTCATCGTTTTGAACAGTTCTTCCCCTTAATCAAGCCGAAAAACGACTCGAAGGCCAAGACCAAGAAATCACAGTACGGCGGGTCTACTGTCGGGTCGAAGGGTAGTCGCACCGCATACCTACGTCAACGTGGGTTTAGCATTCGTGCATACTCTTCACCGATCGAAACCATCGAAGGCGATGCTAACGATCCGGTCCATCAGGACCGCATTGCTTTTGTTCGCAACGTAGTTCGTATAGAGCTAACCTTGACTGTGGAGAAGTTGCGAAAGCACCAGTTGGTGCCTGCCGCTGCCTGGAGCGCAGCGCATGCTCATGGGGTCTACGAAAATCTCTTCAATGAATATGTGCGGAATCATGGGCTTCGGCTGCATGAAAGACTCCGCACTGATAAACCCAAAGAGACAGACCTAGCGAAGCTCAGCGACGCTAACCGTCACATCGTAGAGGGCTACCTTGCCGGCAAAGATCTAGCGGACTGCGAGTTGTTGAAGCGCCCCCTCTCAAAACTGGCTGCTCAGAAAGCAAAGTCCGCCGCTGCACGGGCAATCTTTAAGCTGCTCAGAATCGACATCAGCATCCCGTGGGCAGAGCACAGAAAACTCGGCAATACGTGGATGGACAAAGTCATCGTTTACTCAGGCGACCACCATCCTCCTGCTGAGCGCGTGCCCACATCCTTCTGCCAGGCTAACTTGCCTGCGCTTCAGGCTCGATTGCAGATTGAGCTGGAGAGACAGCTGGCACTACGAAGCGGCGATGGCAAGGTAGATCTGGATACCGGTGAGGTGTTACTCGACTAAAAATCAACCGCTGGTGACCCAAACGCGACTGGGGTCACCAGCGTTCGCTTGAATGGTTCCACGTTTTTCGACGAGAGCAGCACAAACCTGTTGTCGTACTCGCTCTAAGACAAATATGGGCGCTGCTGGCGTCGTCTTTCCGCAAATATCCATGTACGATAAAAAGTGGGGTACATGTGTTAATTCCTCTACATAGTCGTGTATAGTTTACTGAGAGTTTCTGTTGCATGTTTCTATCCTTTGAAATCCTCGATTCCGAATCAGGTGTTTTCACGTACTCAGGCGAGACGTACGACTGCCTGCTTGACGAATTTGACGGCCTGCTTGATGACCACGCATCTGGCGAGATTGGAGATGCTGCCTACCTCGTTTCACTGGACAAGCTATCGGCTAAAGCGCCGGACTTCGTTGACGTCTACGCCCACATCGGTTTGCACTGGCAGCAGCAGGGCAAGCATAAGAAAGCTCTTGATGCTGCGTTGCAGGGACTTGGCGCTGCAAACAGGTTGATCCCCGAAGGTTTTAGCGGTCAGATCAAATGGGCACACATAGGCAACCGGCCATACTTGCGGGCCATGCATATTGCAGCTATCTCCTACGCCCGCCTGAAGCGCCACAAGGATGCTGTTACATTGATTGTCCTTATGTTGGAACGGAATCACGACGACAATCAGGGCATCCGTTACTTGCTTGGTTCAGAGGCGCTTCGAGCTGGTGATCACAGACGGGCGCAGGAGGTATTTGAGCAGGAGGCAAACAGTTATCCGCCATACTTCTACGAACTTGGGCTCAGCCACATCATGCGCGATGATTGGACGGCTGCTGCCACAGCGCTACGCCGCAGGTTCATCGCCAATCTGTACATCGCGGAGATACTGGCTGGAAATCCAAATCCTGAACTGCTGGCCATCTGGCACCGAACCGACTTTGCGGAGACTGGGCTCGCTCGCCAGTACATCGAGCACTACGGATTGCTGTGGCGGCGCAAGCCGGAGTATGCAGCGTTCATCCGCTGGCTGTTCAATCACCCGAAGGTAATGGCGGAGCGCGCTGCCGTCTTGGAGTGCCAGGAAGCGTTCTTGTGGGAGTCCGATGGCGTCAAGCGGGAGGAACTCTTAAAGCGCGAAGTGGACCTCGTCGCAAAGATCGACAATGGTTTGTCCACTGAGATCGTCACTAAACGGCAGAATAGACGCAGCGGTGGTGCCATCTGGCCGTGGACACTGACGCAGCTTCGTTTTCCTGCTTAAGAGCTGTTCCCCCGCTTGCTTTGTAAGCGTCCGCTCATCGCCGTCTTGAATGCTGGTGAGATTTGATCGATGATGG
>CAUPXZ010000077.1:0-20087 GCA_963515135.1 uncultured Duganella sp.
CCGCCATTTCGCTTGCGAAATGGCGGATTGCCGGAACTGACCCCGTTTTTCTGACCCCGTTTTTTGCTGTGGTTAGCCGTCGAGGTGGGAGATCAGCAGACGGCGGTTGTCGGTTTCGCCGTTGTTGCTCTTGTGCTCGACCACCAGGCGCGCGTTCTGCGCGTCCAGCGAAATGCCGACCGACAGGATGTCGATCAGCAGCAGTTGCAGGATGCGCGAGATCATCGACAGGAAGGTGGTGCTGTCTTCGGTGTGATCCACCGCCAGGCAGACGCTGGCCTTCTTCGCCAGCGGCGAGTTGCTGGCGGTGATGGCGATGACGTCGGCGCCCGCCGCGCGCGCCGCATCCACCGCCGCCAGCAGGTCCGGCAGCTTGCCGGAATTCGAGATCGCGATTACTACGTCACCCGGTTTCAGCAGTTCGGCGGCCAAGGTCAGCAGGTGCGAGTCGCCGTAGGCCGAGGTGGGAATGCGGAAGCGGAAGAATTTGTGCTGGCCGTCCAGCGCCACCACGCGCGAGTTGCCCATGGCGTAGAACTCGACCCGCTTGGCCTTGGCCACCAGCGCAATCGCCTTGTCCAGCGACCGCACATCCAGCTGGTCGCGGAATTTCAGAATCGCAGACACCGTGTTATCGATCACCTTGGCGCTCAGGTCGTGCGTGCTGTCGCTGACGCGCACCTGGCTGTGCCGCACCGGAATCGCGCCAGTCAGGCTGCTGGCAAACTTCAGCTTGAAGTCGGCCAGGCCGAGGAAGCCCAGCGAGCGGCAGAAGCGGATCACCGTTGGCTGGCTCACTTCGGCCAGGCGCGCGATGTCGGCGATCGGTTCGTTCAGCACCAGCCGCGGCTGCTCCAGCACCAATTGGGCGACGCGCTGCTCGGCCGGCGTCAGCTCGTGCTGCAGATGCTGCACGCGCTCCATCAGCGTGTTGGCGCCGCTACGGCCGCGCAGATGTTCGGACAGAATCGTCGCCACGCCATAGAACGCCGGGTTCGGCGTGGTGATCACATAGGTTGGGATCTCGGCCAGATAGCTGGTGAAACGCCCCTTGGCTTCGAAGCGCGCACGGAACGGCGAGGTGGTGAACCAGTCGCCCAGACGCGGCACGATGCCGCCGCCGATGAACATGCCGCCGAACGCGCCCAGCGTCACGGCCAGGTTGGCGGTGGCACCGCCCAGCATGGCGCAGAAACATTCCAGCACTTCCAGGCACAGCGGGTCTTTGTCGGTCAGCGCGCCGGAGATGATTTCCTGCGACGTCAGGTCGCGCACTTGCCGGCCGTTGCGCTTGGCAATCGCGCGGTAGATGATTTCCATGCCGGGGCCGGAGATCAGCCGCTCGGTGGAGACGTGCGACCAGGTTTGCCACGCATATTGCAGGATGGCGTACTCGCGCTCGTCGGCCGGCGCGAAGTTGGTGTGGCCGCCTTCGGAACCCAGCGTGACGAAGCCGTCGACGGTCGGGATCACGCCGGAGACGCCGAGGCCGGTGCCCGGCCCCAGCACGCCGATGACGGAATTCGTGGCCGGCTTGCCGCCGCCCACCTGCATCAGGTCGGCCGGCTTCAGGCCCGGCAACGACATCGCCAGCGCGGTGAAGTCGTTCACCACCAGCAGCGTGTGCAGGCCGAGCGCGCGCCGTACTTCGTCGGTGGAGAATTCCCAGTCGCGGTTGGTCATGCGGATGTAGTCGCCGCTGACCGGATTGGCCACCGCCAGCGCCGCGTGATTCAGGTTGACGCCGGCGTGGTCGGACAGGTAGGAGCGCAGCATCGCCACGATGTCCGGGTAGTCGTCGCACTTGAGCACGCGCACGGCGCGGAACTCGCCGGGGGCGGTCTGCAAGGCGAAGCGGGCGTGGGTGGCGCCGATGTCGGCCAGCAGGCGCGGGCCGTCGGCAAAGGCGGTGCGATTCAGTTTTTGATCCACTTCAGCTTGTTTCATCGTTGTTCAGTCCAAACAGTTGGCGGAAGCATACCTGAAATGTTGACTTCTCACTACGTCATTCCGGCGGAAGCCGGAATCCATACTGAGCTGGCGGGCCAGCGGCCTATGGATTCCGGCGTGCGCCGGAATGACGGGGGTTAGGCCGCGTAGGCGAACCAGGCGCCGTAAGGCGGCAGCTGGACCTTGCCATCGGCCGCAGTACCCGGCAGGCCGTAGCCTTGCAGCTGTTCGGCGCCCTGCGATTGCGGCAGGTCCACCGTCTGCGCCTCGCCGCTCAGGTTGAACACGGCCAGAATGCTACGCTCGCCACCCAGGTCGCGGCGCAACGCCAGCACCTGGTCCTGCGTGTCGAAGAAGACGATCTCGCCGCGCAGCAGCTGCGGATGCTGGCGGCGCCACGCGGTAAATGCGCGGGTGAAGGCCAGCGTCGATTCCCCGTCCGCTTCCTGCACCGAGGCCGCCTTGGCCAAATGATCCGGCGACACCGGCAGCCATGGCTTGCCGGTGGTAAAGCCGCCGTTGGCGCCATCGGTCCAGGCGATCGGCGTGCGGCAGCCATCGCGGCCCTTGAACTCCGGCCAGAAGGTGATGCCGTATGGATCTTGCAGCAGCTCGAACGGCACGTCCGCTTCGGCGAACGCCAGCTCGTCGCCCTGGTACAGGCACGGCGTGCCTTTCAGCGACAGCTGCATCGCCAACGCCAGCTTGGCGAACGCCTGCGGCGCCGACGGGCCGCCCCAGCGCGAGGCCACGCGCGGCACGTCGTGATTGCCGACCGACCACGAGGCCCAGCCGCCCTTCACGCGCTTTTCAAATTGCTCCACCTGCTCGCGGATGTAGTGCGACGACAGCAGGTTCACCAGCAGGTTGAAGCTGTAGGCCATGTGCAGCTTGTCGCCGCCTTCGGTGTATTCGGCCATGGTGGCCAGCGAATCGTCGGAACCGACTTCGCCGATCGACACCGCCTGGTATTCATCCAGCAGCGCGCGCAGCTGTTGCAGGAAGGGCACGTTCTCCGGCTGCGTCTTGTCGAAGTCGTGCGCCTGCATGCCGTACGGGTTGACGTCGGTCACCGTGATCGAATCGCGGTTGGTGGCCGGCGGATTGTCGCGCAGCTGCTGGTCGTGGAAGTGGTAGTTGCACGCGTCCAGACGAATACCGTCGACGCCGCGTTCCAGCCAGAAGCGCAGCGCATCCAGGTGCGCCTGCTGCACGGCCGGATTATGGAAGTTCAGTTGCGGCTGGCTCACCAGGAAATTGTGCATATAGTACTGGCGGCGACGCGTGTCCCATTGCCATGCCGAGCCACCAAATACCGACAGCCAGTTGTTCGGCGGATTGCCGTCCGCCTTCGGATCGGCCCAGACGTACCAGTCGGCTTTGGGATTGTCGCGGCTGGAACGGCTTTCCTTGAACCACGCATGATCTTCCGCAGTATGCGCCATCACCTGGTCGATCATGATCTTCAGGCCGAGGCTGTGCGCCCTGGCGACCAGCGCGTCGAAGTCGGCCAGCGTGCCGAACAAAGGGTCGACGTCGCAATAATCGGCGATGTCGTAGCCGAAATCCTTCATCGGCGATTTGAAGAAAGGCGAAATCCAGACAATGTCCACGCCCAGCGATGCGATATAGTCCAGCTTTGCCGTAATCCCCGGCAGGTCGCCGACGCCGTCACCATTGCTATCCATGTAACTACGCGGATAAACCTGGTAGATGATCGCGTCGCGATACCAGTCTGGAGAGTGCGGGGAGACTTGAGTAAGTTGCTGAGTCATAAGAGAATCCGGGGTTGGCTGTCTGGTGTATTTGATTTTGTAGAGAATATACATCACACCTACGGTTTTTTCAATCAACGTCCGGCTTGATGATTATCACGAATAATCATTAAAAAACAAAAGCTTAGGAATTTTTACCGAAATTCTTGAGATAAAAATAGTAGTCAAACTACACAACCACAGGAGTGAATATAGTGAGCAACAACGGCAACGGGGCCATGCCCCGGCAAATTCCTTACATCATCGCCAACGAAGGCTGCGAACGTTTCAGCTTTTACGGCATGCGCAATATCCTGACGCCCTTCTTGCTCAGCACGCTGCTTTTATTCATCCCGATCGGCGACCGCACTGCCGAGGCCAAGCACATCTTCCACACCTTCGTCATTGGCGTGTACTTCTTCCCGCTGCTGGGCGGCTGGATTGCCGACCGCTTCTGGGGCAAGTACAAAACCGTTTTCTGGTTCAGCCTGATCTACGTAGCCGGCCATGCCTGCCTGGCGATCTTTGAACACAACCTCGAAGGCTTCTACCTCGGTCTGGCGCTGATCGCCTTCGGCTCGGGCGGCATCAAGCCGCTGGTGGTGGCGTTTGTCGGCGACCAGTTCGACCAGACCAACAAGAACCGCGCCAAGCTGGTGTTCGACGCCTTCTACTGGATCATCAACTTCGGCTCATTCTTCGCCTCGCTGCTGATGCCGGTGCTGCTGCGCGACTACGGCCCGAGCGTGGCGTTCGGTATTCCTGGCCTGCTGATGGCGATCGCCACTGTGGTGTTCTGGATGGGCCGCAAGAAGTATGTGCATGTGCCGCCGGCCGCGCCGAATCCCGACTCGTTCAGCAGCGTTGCCCGCACTGCCCTGCTGGCGCGCGCCCCCGGCCAATCGCGCCCGGGCTTGATGGTGGCCGGCGCCGGCGCGGTGGCTGCGGTGATCTCGCTGTGCATGACGCCAGCGTGGGGCTTCGTCATCGCCGCCTGCACGGCGCTGGTGCTGGTGCTGGCATTTGGCGGCATCGGCGTATCGATGCAACTGGAACGTGCGCGCGGCGTGCATACCGACGCGGCGGTCGAAGGCGTGCGTGCCGTGCTGCGCATCCTAATCGTGTTCGCCATGATCACGCCGTTCTGGTCGCTGTTCGACCAGAAGGCCTCGACCTGGATCGTGCAGGCCAACTCGATGGACAGCCCGCTGCTGTCGATCTTCGGCTGGGAATTCACGCTGCTGCCGGCGCAGATGCAGGCGGTCAACCCGATCCTGGTGATGTTGTTGATCCCGCTGAACAACGTGCTGCTGTTCCCGCTGATGCGCACGATCGGCATCACGCCGACGCCGCTGCGCCGCATGGGTCTGGGCATCGCGCTGTCGGCCTCGTCGTGGGTGGTGATCGGCATGATCCAGCTGTGGATGGATGGCGGCGACCACGTGTCGATCCTGTGGCAGCTGCTGCCGTATGCGCTGCTGACCTTGGGTGAAGTGCTGGTGTCCGCCACCGGCCTGGAATTCGCCTACAGCCAGGCGCCGTCGTCGATGAAAGGCATCATCCTGAGCTTCTGGTATCTGGCCGTCACCGTCGGCAACCTGTGGGTGCTGATCGTCAACTCGGCCGTGAAGAACGACGTGGTCAGCGACTGGATCGCCAACAGCGGCCTGAGTCCGATCGCCTTCCAGATGTTCTTCTTCGCCGCCTTTGCCGCCGTGGTGACCGCCATCTTCGCCTTGTACGCCACGCGCTACAAGATGGTGGATAACTACCGAAAATCGGCATAAAACAACTCCCTGACGGCGGGCCATGCAACACATGGCTTGCCGTAATCTATAGCGCAAGCTTACCGATTCATCGCCTCTCCTACGACAAACACCTATCCCAAGTACCAAAACTACAGATTCTGGAGTACCATAATCGCCAAATTCAGGGGTAATTTACATATTTTGTAATTACACTACCTAATATGACGGTTTGGAGACAGAGTATGACTGGTAAGCGCGTAGTAGTGGCTGGTTTGGGGAGCGCGCTGGCGCTTTCTTGTCTGACGGCGGCGGCTGCGCCATCGTTGGCGGATTGCGATGGGGTGTTTGCTACCACGCTGAATGCCGCGCCTGCCGTCGATGCGCGGGCTTATTGGCTGAATCGCCAGTTGATCAAGTGGCCGGCCGCCGGTGTCGACGGTGTCTTCAAACTGTATTACTCCTCCAGCGCCGGCCTGCGCGCGGCGCCAGGTGCTCGTGTGACGGGCGCTGATGGCGCTATCCTCCTGTCGCGCTTTGATGATGCGCTGCCGGCGAATGTCGCCGAGCGCTTCAAGTTCGTCGACGCCGGCCCGGTACTGGCGGCAGCGCCAGCCGACGCCGCTCGCGTGCTGACGCAACAGGTGCTACTGGTACAGGAAGCCGCAGACGGCACCGTGCTCGATGCGACCGCGCTGCAAATCGCTGGCGCGCTGGATGACATCTATGCCGGCGCCGCCAAGACGGAGGATCTCGGCGTTAGCGTCGCTGCGCGCGACGCCAGCTTCAAACTGTGGGCGCCGACCGCGCAGAACGTCGCGCTGTGCACCTACGACAGCGGTAGCAGCAAAGCCGCCGCCATCACGCCGATGAAACGCGACGACGCCACCGGCATCTGGTCCGCGCGCGCCGGCCGCGCTGGTCAGTACTATCAATACCTTGTAGACGTGGTAGCGCCACCGGCAGGCCTGGTGCGCAATCTGGTCACGGACCCATATTCTGTCAGCCTGACCACCGATTCGAAACGCAGCTACATCGTTGATCTGGACGCAGCGAAGCTCAAGCCGGCCGGCTGGGACAAGACCGCCGCGCCGACAAAGGTCGTCGCGCAGACCGACATGACGGTCTACGAACTGCATGTACGCGATTTCTCGATCAACGACAGCACCGTCAGCGCCGCCAATCGCGGCAAGTACACGGCGTTCACCGAAACCGGCTCGAACGGCATGAAGCATCTGGTGGCGCTCAGCAAAGCCGGCATGACCGACATCCACCTGCTGCCGGTGTACGACATCGGCAGCGTGCCAGAACAAGGCTGCGTCGCGCCGCACATCGCTGCCGCCGCGCCGGACAGCGACACGCAGCAAGCCGCCGTGGAAAAAGTCAAATTCCAGGACTGCTACAACTGGGGCTACGACCCGTACCACTACAACGTGCCGGAAGGCAGCTACAGCACCGATCCCGCCGACGGCGCCAAACGCATCGTCGAATTCCGCCAGATGGTGCAAGCGCTGCACAAAGCCGGCCTGCGGGTCGGCATGGACGTGGTCTACAACCACACCTACATCGCCGGCCAGAACGAGAAGTCGGTGCTGGACCGCGTGGTGCCAGGCTACTACCATCGCCTCAACGCCAAAGGCGACATCGAGCGCTCCACCTGCTGCGACAACACCGCCACCGAAAACCTCATGATGGGCAAACTGATGGTGGATTCGGCCGCGCTGTGGGTCAAGCACTACAAGATCGACTCCTTCCGCTTCGACCTGATGGGCCACCAGCCGCGCGCCACGATGGAACAACTGCAAGCCCGCGTCGGCAAACAGATCAACCTGATCGGCGAAGGCTGGAACTTCGGCGAAGTAGCCGATGGCGCGCGCTTCGTGCAAGCCTCGCAGCTGTCGCTGAACGGCAGCGGCATCGGCACCTTCAGTGACCGCGCGCGCGATGCCGTGCGTGGCGGCGGCGCCGGCGACAGCGGCGTCCAACTGATCACACATCAAGGCTACATCAATGGTCTGGTCTACGACGCCAACGAGCAAGCCGGCCAGCACCCGCTGACAGACCTGCTGCAAGCCTCGGACCTGGTCAAGGTCGGCTTGGCCGGCACCATCCGCAGCTACCCGTTGACGATCGCCGACGGCCGCACCGTCGCCATGCAAGACATCGTCTACGGCGGCAACCAGCCAGCCGGCTACGCCAGCGAACCGGGAGAAACCGTCAACTACGTCGAGAACCACGACAACCAGACGCTGTACGACATCAACGCCTTCAAGCTGCCGCAAGCCACCACCGCACGCGAACGCGCGCAGGTGCAGATACTGGGCGCCGCCATCAACGCCTTCAGCCAGGGCGTGGCGTACTTCCACGCCGGCTTCGACATCCTGCGTTCCAAATCGCTGGACCGCAACAGCTTCGAATCCGGCGACTGGTTCAATCGCCTCGACTGGACCTATCGGGACAACTACTACGGCACCGGCTTGCCGCCCGCCGCCGACAATGGCAAGGACTATGCGCTGATCAAGCCTGTGCTGCGCAACGCCGCCATCAAACCAGCGCCAGCGGACATCGCATGGGCGCGTGACGCCTTCCGCGACCTGCTGTCGATCCGTTCCAGCAGCACGCTGTTCCGCCTGCGCACCGCTGACGACATCAGGCAGCGCCTGCGCTTCTTCAACACCGGCCCATCGCAGGTGCCGACCGTGATCGCGGCGCACATTGACGGCAAGGGCTACCAGGGCGCGCGCTTCAAATCGATCACCTACCTGATCAACGTCGACAAAAAGCCGCAGAGCATCACCGTGGCGGAAGAGAAAAACCGCAGCTACCAGCTGCACCCGATCCACACCGGCAAGGCAGCAGCAGACAAGCGCGTCGCCGCGCAAGCCCGTTACGACAAAGCCACCGGCACCTACAGCATCCCGGCCCGCAGCGCGGTGGTATTCGTCGAACAGTGATGTTTAGTGGCGGGCCGCTAAACTGCGGCTTTCCAAGCAAACGGCGGCGCGACACTGCTACACTGCCTCGTCGTCAGCCGCCACTCATCCTGCTCATGAAACTGTACACATTTGTATTGCCAGCCCTGCTGGCCGCCGTCACCGCCCACGCCGAACCGGTCAAGGATCCTGTCGAATGGGTCAATCCTCTGATGGGCACGGCGAGCAAGCCCGATCTTTCCAACGGCAATACCTACCCCACCATCGCCCTGCCGTGGGGGATGAATTTCTGGACGCCGCAAACCGGCAAGATGGGTGACGGCTGGACCTATACCTACGACGCCGACAAGATCCGCGGCTTCAAGCAAACGCACCAGCCCTCGCCTTGGATGAACGATTACGGCCAGTTCGCCATCATGCCGGTAACCGGCAAGCTACGTTTCAATCAGGACGACCGCGCCAGCTGGTTCTCGCACAAGGCGGAAGTGGCCAAGCCTTACTACTACAGCGTCTACTTGGCCGACGCCGACGTCACCACCGAAATCGCGCCGACCGAACGCGCCGCGCAGTTCCGCTTCACCTGGCCAAAGACCGACGACGCCTATGTGGTGGTGGACGCCTACGACAAAGGCTCTTACATCAAGGTAATGCCGGAGCAGCGCAAGATTGTCGGCTACAGCACACGCTACGCGCGCGGCCCGCTGCCGAAGAACTTCAAGAACTACTTCGTCATCTACTTCGACAAGCCGTTCACCTCCAGCCGCATCTGGAGCGGCAACAAACTGGTGGAAGGCGTGACGGAGCTGGCCAGTGAGCACAGCGGCGCAGTGGTCGGCTTCAAGACCGAGAAAGGCGAAAAGGTCGGCATGCGCGTGGCCTCCTCCTTCATCAGCGAAGAACAGGCGGAGCTGAATCTCAAGCGCGAGCTGGCCAACGACAGCTTCGACGCTACCGCGCAAAAAGGCAAGGACATCTGGAACAAGACGCTGAGCCGCATCAGCGTCGAAGGCGGTAGCGTCGATCAGACGCGCACCTTCTATTCCAGTTTGTACCGCACGCTGTTCTTCCCGAACAAACTGTACGAAATCAACGCCGACAACCAGATCGTCCACTGGAGTCCTTACAACGGCGAGATCCTGCCGGGCCGCATGTTCGCCGGCACCGGTTTCTGGGACACCTTCCGCGCGCTGTATCCGTTCCTGAACCTGATGTACCCGTCGATCAACAAGGAAATGCAGGAAGGCCTGGTCAACGATTACAAGGAAGGCGGCTGGCTGCCAGAGTGGTCCAGTCCCGGCCTGGCCAATGTCATGATCGGCAATAACTCGGCGTCGGTGGTGGCGGAAGCCTACATCAAAGGCCTGCGCGGCTACGATATCGAAACCCTGTGGCAAGCGCTCAAGCACGGCGCCAACAACGAAGGGCCGATGGACGCTGTCGGCCGCAGAGGCGTCAAATACTACAACGAATTGGGCTACGTGCCTTACGACGTCAAGATCAACGAAAACGCCGCGCGCACGCTGGAATACGCCTACGACGATTTCGCCATCTGGCAGTTGGGCAAAGCGCTGGGCAAACCGGAATCCGAAATCGGCATCTACAAGCAGCGCGCCATGAACTACAAAAAACTGTTCGATCCCGAGTCTGGCCTCATGCGCGGCAAGAACCAGGATGGCACCTTCCAGTCGCCGTTCAATCCCTTCAAATGGGGCGACGCTTTCACCGAGGGGAATAGCTGGCACTACACCTGGTCCGTATTCCAGGACGTGAACGGCTTGATGGAGCTGATGGGTGGCCGCGAAAAATTCGTCGCCAAGCTGGATCAGGTGTTCTCGCTGCCGCCGACCTACGACGAGAGCTACTACGGCCAGGTGATCCACGAAATCCGCGAGATGCAGATCGCGAACATGGGCCAGTACGCGCACGGCAACCAGCCGATCCAGCACATGATCTACCTGTACGGCTACGCCGGCGCGCCATGGAAAACCCAATACTGGGCGCGCGAAACCATGAACCGCATGTACAAACCGACGCCGGACGGCTACTGCGGCGACGAGGACAACGGCCAGACCTCGGCCTGGTACGTGTTCTCCGCGCTGGGCTTCTACCCGGTTACGCCGGCGGTGCCGCAGTACGTGATGGGCGCACCGCTGTTCAAGAAGGCCACGCTGCATCTGGAGAACGGCAAGACCATCACCGTCAACGCGCCATCCAACAGCGACGAACGCCGCTACGTCAATGCGCTGAAGGTGAACGGCAAGCCGTACGCGCATAACTGGCTCGATCACCACGCGCTGCAAAAAGGCGCGGTGCTGGACTTCGACATGCGCACCCAGCCCAATCAGCAGCGCGGCACGACACCAGCCGACGCGCCGTATTCGATGTCGACTCAATAAGGCTCCGCCAGCATCAGCAAAATCCGACATTTTTCTGTGGCGCACAATACACGTGCGCCACAAGCGGCAAAACCAGTCTCGTGCTATTATATGATTTCCATGGAGAAATAAAGTTAACTCTCTGCCATTCTGAGCCCCGCCCCGCTCCCGTTATTCGACAGTGCCCCGCCCCGCATTGCACCTGATCTGTTGTACGGACCTGCACATGCCGAATCCCTTGACGACCGCCGAGGCCCGACGCCTTGACGCGCTATACAAACTAAACCTGCTCGACACTCCGCCCAGCGAAGCGTTCGACCGCATCACCCGCATGGCGGCAAGCGTGTTCAATCTGCCGATTGCCGCCATCTCGCTGACCGACGCCAATCGCCAGTGGTTCAAATCGCGCGTGGGTGTTGAACATGATTCGATCCCGCGCATGCGTGCGCCCTGCGGCCAGGTGGCCGACAGCCGCGATGTGCTGGTGATTCCAGACCTGATGCAAGACGCCTGCTATCGCGACAGCCTGCTGGCGGAACACGGCATCCGCTACTACGCCGGCGCGCCGCTGACCACCGTGGACGGCCACTGCCTGGGCGCCATGTGCGTGCTGGGTACCGAGCCGCGCGACACCACGCCAGCCGAGATGACCGCGCTGTGCGACCTGGCCGGCATGGTGATGGCGCAGATCGAGCTGCAGCACGCGCTGGGCCGGGTGGACGCCGTCAGCGGCCTGCCGAACCGCCAGCAATTTATCGAGGATTTCCAGGACTTGCAGCTGGACGCGGACGATGGCGAGCAGCGCATGGCGCTACTAATCAACTTGGCCACGCCGCAGCAGCTGGCGCACGCCGCGCGCGCCATGCAGTCCTCATACGTGGACGACCTGGTGACTGCCTGCGCGGGCTGGTTGCGCAAGGCCATCGGCCCTGGACGCAAGATCTATCACGTGGGCAGCGCGCAGTTCATGCTGCTGTCGCCGCGCAGCACCACGCTGGACGCCTGGCTGCCGATGGTCGAGCAAAAGATGGAATTGGCGCTATCGATCGCCAAGGCGCGCCATGTCGCCACCCCATCGGCCGGCATTGCGCCGTTCGAGATCCCCGGCGCCGATCCGCTGGTGGTGCTGCGCAAGGCGCAAAGCGCCGCGCATGACGCCATCGACAGTCATACCCACGTTGCCGTGTACTCGCAGGAGGAAGACGCACTGTATCAGCGCCGCTTCCGCCTGCTGAACGACTTCGTCGGCGCGCTCGATAGCAGCGATCAACTGCGGCTGCTGTACCAGCCGCGCATCGACGTCGCCAGCGGTATCTGCGTCGGCGCCGAGGCGCTGCTGCGCTGGCAGCATCCGGAGCTGGGCGCCATCGGCCCGGCCGAGTTCATCCCCATCATCGAACGTTCCGGGCTGGCGCAAAGGACCACCGCCTGGGTGCTGGACACGGCGCTGCGCCAGCAGCAGGCATGGCGCAAGGCCGGCCTGTCGCTGCAGGTATCGGTCAACGTTTCCGCCGCCAACCTGGTTGAAACCGGGTTTGCCGACAGCGTGGCGGCCAGCCTGGAACGCCACCAGCTGCCAGCGGATTGCCTGGAGCTGGAGATCACCGAAAGCGCCATCATGGAACAGCCGGTGAAAGCGCACGTCACACTGGCGGCCATCGCGGAACTCGGCGTTGGCCTGGCCATCGACGATTTCGGCACCGGCTACAGCAGCCTGTCCTACTTGCAGAAAATGCCGGCCGACGTGGTCAAGATCGACCAGTCCTTCGTGCGCGGGCTGGAGAGCGATGTCCGCCAGCAGGCGCTGGTGACGGCAATGATTACACTGTCGCAGGATCTGGGTCACCGCGTGGTGGCCGAAGGCGTGGAAACCCGCGGCATGCTGGACTTCCTGCGCCGCGCCGGCTGCGAGGAAGTCCAGGGCTATCTGTTCGCGGCGCCGCTGGAAGCCGGCGCGTTGTATCTGCACGCATTGGACGCCGGCCCCGGTAACGCGCTGCGTGCTACTCCTGGCCGATCAGCACCAGCGCATTTTTCGTTCCAAAGTTGACGCTGTCGCCGCGTACCACGGCAGTCTTCCCGGAGTAGTAGTCCTTCACCCGCTGCCCGTTGGCGAACACGCCATGCAGCTTGATGGCAGCGGATTTGTCGGTCGGCAGGTCGAGCGCCACCACCACCTTGTCGCGCAGGCCGTTCTTGTCGTAGGTGCGCTTGAAGACGTAAGGCTTGGCTTGCAGTTGCTGGTGCACGCCGGCGCCGACCGCCACGTGCGCCTGGCGGAACTGTCCCAGCCTGGCCCAGTGCGCGCGCACCTCGGCGATCTTGTAGCCATCGCGCGTGACATTCTGTTCTAGCTCGTTCCAGTTCATGAAGGAGCGCAGCTTCGCATCGCCGGTCGCTTCCGCGATATCCAGCTTGCGCGCGGTTTCATCGCCGTAGTAAATCTGCGCGGCGCCGGGCGTCAGCAGCAGCTTGGTGGCGCTTTCGAACGGCTTCTTGCGTGACGGGTCGAACGGCGCGCCGTCATCGTGCGAGTCGAGGTAATTCAGGATCGAGTAGCCATTCAGGCGGCCGCCGTGCAGCGCGTTCGAATAGCTGCTGAAGATGGTCTCGTAATCCTGCTCCGCATCTTTCACCAGCGCGAAGTTGATCATGCTGTTGAAGTTGGCCTGATAGTAGTTGACGCTCTGGCCGCCACCCAGATCGTGATACAGGCCGTCGCCGATCTTGTAGTTGTAGACTTCTGCCGTGGTGTAGAACTTGTCGTCGCCCAGCTTCTTGTCCGGGTTGGCCTTCTTCCAGTCCTCGAAGGCGATGGCGGCTTCCTTCTGCAATTCCTTCCACACTTTCGCTTCCACATGCTTGACGGTGTCGGCGCGGAAGCCGTCCACGCCGTATTTGCGGATCCAGTCGGTGTGCCACTTGATCAGATAGTAGCGCGGCGCGCGCGGATAGCCGGTGCGGGCGAAGAATTCATTCAGGCTCTTGATCTCCTGCTCGAAGCGGCCTTCCTGCTGCCACTTGGCCATCAGCCGTTCCGGCAGTTCGACCGGCTCGTCGCTCTCGGTCAGGAAGTCCGGCAGGTTCTTCACCAGCGTGCATTCGATGGTGGTCCTGGCGTCCTTGTAGGTGCACTGCGGCGCGGTGCGCACCCACTCCTTCGGCCATACCGGATCGATTTCGGTCACCGGGCCGGTATGGTTCATCACCACGTCCAGCAGCACGCGGATGCCGCGCGCGTGCGCCGCGTCCACCAGATTGCGGAAGTCGTTCTCGGTGCCAAGGTTGGCATCGACGGCGGTAAAGTCCGAAGCCCAGTAACCGTGGAAGCCATAGGACTTGCCGGTGCCTTCATCGGTGCCGGCGTGAATCTGCTCCACCGGCGGCGTGATCCACAGGGCGTTGACGCCCAGGCTGTCGAAGTAGCCTTCGTTGATTTTGTTGATCACGCCTGCCAGGTCGCCGCCCATGTAGCCGCGCAGCGGCGCCGCATCCTTCTGGCGGTCATAGGCCAGGTCGTTGCCGGTGAAGGCGTTGCTGAACCGGTCGGTCAGCAGGAAATAGACGGTCGCATTCTCCCACAGGAAGGGCTTCGGCCTTTCAGCGGCCAGTGCCGCCGTGGTTCCCAGCCCCAGCGTCAGGGCCAATGCGAGTGTCGTCAATTTCATGCTGTCGTCCTTGGTTATGTTGTTACGGTTGGATGGGCGCGGCCGGTCCAGTCGGCGATGCCCGCGACCTGCTCGGCGATCAGGATCAGCGGATACAGCGCCTGCTGCGTCGGCAGATGGTGGAAAGCCGGATCGGGTTCGTAACGCTCCAGGTAGACGCGCAGCGTCGCCCCTTCGGTGCCCGTACCGGACAGGCGGAACACAACGCGCGAACCATTGGTCATCACGATGCGCACGCCCTGCTGCTTGGACACCAAACCGTCGACCGGATCGGTGTATTCAAAATCGTCGGCCAGCGCCACCACGTAATGGCCCAGGTCCTGCCCCACCAGTGTGGCCAGCTTGATGCGCAGGGAAGCCATCAGTTCATTGGCGGCGACGGTTTCCACCGCCTCGTAGTCGTGGCGCGAATAATAGTTGCGGCCGAAGCGCGCCCAATGCTCGCTGACCAGCTGCTCGACCGACTTGCCGCTGGCCGCCAGCAGGTTAAGCCAGAACAGCACTGCCCACAGACCATCCTTCTCGCGGATATGGTCCGAGCCGGTGCCGTAGCTCTCTTCGCCGCACAGCGTGGCCTTGCCGGCGTCCAGCAGATTGCCGAAGAACTTCCAGCCGGTCGGCGTTTCAAAGCTGGGGATGCCCAGCGCTTCGGCCACGCGATCGGCTGCCTGCGAGGTCGGCATCGAACGGGCGATGCCTTTCAGGCCGGCGCGGTAGCCCGGCGCCAGCGTCGCATGCGCGGCCAGCACGGCCAGGCTGTCGGACGGCGTGACATCGAATTTGCGGCCGAGGATCATATTGCGGTCGCCGTCGCCGTCGGAGGCGGCGCCGAAGTCCGGCGCGTTATCGGCGGCCATGATCTCGATCAGCTGCGCGGCGTTGACCGGATTCGGGTCCGGGTGATGGCCGCCGAAATCCTCCAGCGGCACGGCGTTGATGACGGTGCCGGCCGGCGCGCCAAGTTCGCCTTCGATGATCGCCCTGGCGTACGGGCCGGAGACGGCGTGCATGCCGTCGAAGCACATGCGGAAGCCGCCGGCAAACAGCCGGCGGATGGCGTCGAAGTCGAACAGTTGCTGCATCAGGTCCGCGTAGTCGGCGACGGAATCGATGACCTCAACCTCCATGTCCTCGATGCGCGTGGCGCCGAGGCGATTGAGGTCGATATCCGCCGCGTCGCTGATGCGGTACTGGGTGATGGTTTCGGTGCGATGGAAAATCGCTTCGGTGACGTTTTCCGGCGCCGGGCCGCCGTTGGCGATGTTGTACTTGATGCCGAAGTCGCCATCCGGACCACCCGGATTATGGCTGGCCGACAGCACGATGCCGCCCAGCGCGCCGTGCTTGCGGATCACACAGCTGACAGCGGGCGTGGACAGAATCCCGCCCTGCCCCACCAGCACCTTGGCAAAGCCGTGCGCCGCCGCCATGCGCAGGATGGTCTGCACCGCGACGCGGTTGTGGAAGCGGCCATCGCCGCCCAGCACCAGCGTCTTGCCGCTGCAATCGCCCAGCGTATCGAACACGCTCTGCACGAAGTTTTCGAGATAGTGGGCCTGCTGGAACACCGTGACTTTCTTGCGCAGGCCGGACGTACCCGGCCGCTGGCCGGGGTAGGACTTAGTGTTGACCGTGTTGATGCTCATGTTCGCTCCGCTCTAGGTAGGTGACAGGCACAATTCCTTGTCTCGCGAACAATATTACATCATACGGGTTCCGCCTCGTCGCGCACTATCAGCGTCAGCACACCGGCGATCACCATGCAGACACCGCCGAGCATCAGCGTCTTCACGCTATGGCCGGCGAACCAGTGCTTGGTGACGAAGCCCAGTACCAGGCCGCTGACGATCTGCGGGATCACGACGAAGAAGTTAAATACGCCCATGAAGTAGCCCATGCGATCTTGCGGCAGCGAACCGGCCAGAATCGCGTAGGGCATGGTCAGGATGCTGGCCCAGGCGATGCCGACGCCGATCATCGGATAGAACAGCATATCCAGGTTGTGAATCGCATAGATGCTGAACAGGCTGACGCCGCCGATGACCAGGCAAGTCAGGTGCACGAACTTGCGGCTGGTATGGCGCGCGAACACCGGCAGGATAAAGGCCGCCAGCGCCGACACGCCGCCGTACACCGCAAACATCACGCCCACATGGTTGCCGGCTTGCTGGAAGGCGGACGATTGCGCGTCGGCGGTGCCGAACACGTTTTCGCTGACAGCGTTGGTGGTGTAGATCCACATCGCAAACAGCGCAATCCAGGTGAAGAACTGCACCACGGCCAGTTGCACCATGGTCTTCGGCATCTTGGCGAAGCCGCTGAAAATTTCGCTCAGCGCGTTGACCAGCCCCTTGCTGCGTTGCTGCTCGGCGCGGAACGCGGCCAGGTCCGCCGGCGGCAGTTCTTTCGCGGTCAGCACGGTCCACAGCACGGCAAGGAAGTACACGGCGCCGCCGGCGTAGAACGAGTAGCGCACGGTGTCCGGAATGGAACCACTGATCGACTCATTGCTGACGCCGAAGTGGGTGAAGATGGTCGGCAGCAGCGATGCGATCACCCCGCCCCAGCCGATGAAGAAGGTCTGCATCGCAAAGCCGGCGGTCTGCTGGCGCGGACCGAGCTTGTCGCCGACGAAGGCGCGGAACGGTTCCATCGAGACGTTGATGGCGCCATCCAGCAGCCACAGAACCACCACCGCCATCCACAGCGACGTGGAATTCGGCATCAGGAACAGCGCAATCGACGCCAGTAGAGCGCCGATGAAGAAGAAGGGACGGCGGCGGCCCCATGTCGGGTGCCAGGTATTGTCGCTCAGGTAGCCGATGATCGGCTGTACCAGCAAACCGGTGACCGGCGCGGCCAGCCAGAACAGCGACAAATTTTCGGGATCGGCGCCGAGCGTGGAAAAAATCCGGCTGACATTGGCGTTTTGCAGCGCAAAGCCGAATTGAATGCCGAAGAAGCCGATACTCATGTTCCACAACTGCCAGAACGACAGGATGGGCTTGTTGTTGCTGGAAGAGTGCATGCTGCGCGTCCCGATTTTAAAATTTGTAGCAAAATAACACGCTGACCTAAGCGTGTCAATCTCAAGAACTTCCTAGTAAAATAAAGGGGAAAAGCCTATCCAGAGGCACGGCTATGGTGTCAAATGTAGCCAAACAACAAAATCCAAGACCACCACAGAGACCTGCGTTCATGACCATTAATTCCTTTGCAACACTGGCGACGATTACGCTGCTGGCCAGCCACAGCGCGCTGGCGCAAAACGCCGACCGCAAGTTCGACGGCGTCACTCAGCGCGACGGCCATCTGGAAGTCCGCACCAGCGACGGCAGCTATCTGATCAAGCCCTACTCCGCCGGCATCATCGAAACCACCTTCGTGCCGACCGGCGAAAGCGCCGATCCGGCATCGCACGCCGTGGTGCTGGCGCCGGCCGCGGTCAAAACCTCGCTCAGGCAAAAAAGCGGCAGCATCGAATATGCCACACCTGGCATCACCGTCACCATTACCAAGTCGCCCTTCCGCATCGCCTACGCCTACAAAGGCAAACCGCTGGTGGCGGAGAAACGCGGCTATATCCGCGTGAAGGACGATGTGGCCAGCGGCAGCAAGGATATCAACAAAGGCAAAGCGCGCGCGCTGGAAGCCATCGAATTCGCGCTGGACAAGAACGAAGCCTTGTACGGCGCCGGTTCGCGCGCGGTCGGCATGAACCGTCGCGGCCACAAGTTCACGCTGTATAACAAGGCGCACTACGGCTACGGCGACCGTTCGGAGCTGATGGGCTATACGATGCCGATCGCGCTGTCGTCGAAGATGTACGCCATCCACTTCGACAATCCGCAGACCGGCTACCTGGATTTCGACAGCAAGAAGAACAACAGCCTGACGTATGAAGCCATCGGCGGCCGCAAGACCTATCAGGTGATCGCCGGCGATACATGGGAAGACGTGGTGGGCAACTACACCAGCCTGACCGGCAAGCAGCCATTGCCGCCGCGCTGGGCCTTCGGCAATTTCGCCATGCGCTTCGGCTATCACAACGAGAAGGAAGCGCGCGACACCGTCAACAAATTCATCGCCGACGACATCCCGCTGGATGCGATCGTGTTCGACCTGTACTGGTTCGGCAAGGAGGTGAAAGGGACGATGGGCAATCTGGCCTGGGACAAGGATAACTTCCCTCAGCCTGAAGCGATGGTTGCCGACTTCCGCGACAAGGGCGTGCAGACGGTGGTGATTACCGAACCGTTTGTAGTCGATACCTCGCAGCGCTGGCAGGAAGCGGTCGACAAAAAAGTGCTGGCCACCGGACCGGATGGCAAGCCGCTGGCCTACGACTTCTTCTTCGGTCACACCGGCTTGATCGACATCTTCAGCCAGCAGGGCAAGGACTGGTACTGGGACATCTACAAAGGCCTGCGCCAGCAAGGCGTGACCGGCGTATGGGGCGACCTGGGCGAACCGGAAGTGCATCCGACCGAACTGCGTCACGCCACCGGCACGGCGGACCAGTTGCACAACATCTACGGCCACCAGTGGGCCGGCCTGGTGGCGGACGGCTACAGGAAGGACTTCCCGAACGAGCGCCCCTTCATCCTGATGCGCGCCGGTTACTCGGGCACGCAGCGTTACGGCATCCTGCCATGGTCGGGCGACGTCAATCGCGGCTGGGACGGACTGCAATCGCAGCCGGAGATCTCGCTGCAGATGGGCATGCAGGGCCTGGGCTATATGCACTCCGACCTGGGCGGTTTCGCCAACCCGGTGCTGGATGACGAGCTGTATCAGCGCTGGTTGCAGTACGGCGTGTTTCAGCCGGTGTTCCGCCCGCACGCGCAGGAAGAAGTGCCGTCCGAGCCGGTCTACCGCGAAGAGAAGACCAAGGCGCTGGCGCGCGCAGCGATCCGCCTGCGCTATCGCCTGCTGCCATACAACTACACGCTGGGCTTCGACAACAACCAGCAAGGCTTGCCGCTGATGCGCCCCATGCTGTACGAAGAACCGGGCAACGCCAAAGTGCGCGCCATGTCATCGACCTATTTGTGGGGCAAAGACTTGCTGGTGACGCCGGTGCTGAAGCAGGGCCAGAAAACGGCCGACGTCTACTTCCCGGCACGCAGCGTATGGTTCGATTTCTACACCGGCGAAAAGCACACCGGCGGCGCCACGCGCGCGATTGCACTGAGCGCGGACCACGTACCAGTCTACGTCCGCGCCGGCGCCTTCATCCCGATGAGCAAAGTGGTGCAGACCACGCGCGACTACAACACCAAAAATATCGAACTGCACTACTGGCACGACGCATCAGTAAAAGCCGGCAGCGGCAAACTGTATGACGACGACGGCCTGACCGCGCAAGCCTACGAACAAGGCAAGTACGAACTGCTGCACTTCACCAGCAAGCTGGATGGCAAAACCCTGTCGCTACGCGCGGAATCGGAAATCGGCAAACACTACCAGCGCCCCGAACGTGCGATCGCGCTGACCGTGCACAATATCGGCAGCGCGCCATCCTCGGTCCGGGTGGACGGCAAGATCGCCGTCTTCGCCTGGGACGAAACGAGCAAACAACTGACAGTGCAACTGCCAGCCAACGACCAGGCCACCCGCAACATCGACATCAGCCTGTAACACTTCGGGGTCAGTGCCGACA
>CAUPXZ010000078.1:0-19734 GCA_963515135.1 uncultured Duganella sp.
GTCTACACGGCCTCAACCGCAACGCGGTTGAGGCCGTGTAGAAATGGGGGACCTGACCCCGGAGTAAAGTGGCACGCAAATGCTACACCGGTAGCGTCGCCGCGAAATCTTACTTTATTTAAACAAAACAAATACTTAAGACGGCGTTACAAGAAGACAATAGCAGTCCACTTCAATATTTTTTAATACCAGTTAAATACCTGTTGACAAGCTGGTTAGCCAACCCTATAGTGCCCTTCATCGCGGGCCATCCCGGCTATAGCTTTCTCAGGTAAACATGATCGAATTTTTCATCGGCGTTGATGGCGGCGGCAGCGGCACCAGGGTGCGGCTGGCCCGGGCCCGTGGCGCCGAAATCGCAGAGGGCGCCAGTGGACCGTCGGGCTTGATGCACGGCATCGCCAAGGCATGGGCGTCCGTCGAGGACGCCGCAGCTGCCGCCTTCCGCGCCGCCGGCCTGGATTTCCCTGCCAGATCGTCCATCGCTATCGGCCTCGGCCTGGCTGGCGTGCACAATAAACAGTGGGCGGCCGAGTTTGTCGCCGCCAATCCCGGCTACGCGCGCGTCGCGCTGCAAAGCGACGGCCATACCACGGTGCTTGGCGCGCATGGCGGCCAGCCGGGCGCCATCATCGCGCTGGGCACCGGCAGCGTCGGCGAGATCCAACTGGCCGATGGCCGCCACGTTGAAGTCGGCGGCTGGGGCTTCCCGGCCGGCGATGAGGCCAGCGGCGCCTGGATGGGCCTGCGCGCGATCAATCATGTACAGCAGGTGCTGGACGGCCGCATGGCCGCCAACGCTTTCGCCACCGAGGTTGCCAACGCCTGCGGCGGCGCGCGCGACGCGATCCAGACCTGGCTGGCGCAAGCCTCGCAGACCCATTACGCGCAACTGGCGCGCATCGTGCTGCAGCACGGCGACAGCAACGACACCGCGCGCGCCATCCTGCTCGAAGCGGGTCGCCAGGTACAACTGATGGCCGACGCGCTCGATGCCAGTGGCACGCTGCCGATCGCGCTGTGCGGCGGCTTGGCCGCACCGCTGCGCCCCTATCTGCCGGTGTCAATGTTGAAGCGCATCGTCAATCCCCAGGGCGATTCCGCAGCCGGCGCGCTGCGGCTGATCCAACAACAAATGAATTCGTAGCGGAGTCGCGCAGATGAGCGATGCAATCAAAGGCAATATCCTGACACCGTCCGGCTGGATCCACGGTGAACTCTCTTTCGGCGAACGTGTTGCGGCCATCAGCGGCAATAGCGTCGATCCCGCGCTCAACGATGCGGTCTACATTCTGCCCGGCTTTATCGATTTGCATGTGCACGGCGGCGGCGGCAAGGATGTGATGGAAGGCGGCGACGCTGTCCGCACCATCGCCGCCGTCCACGCCAGGCACGGCACCACCAGCATGCTGGCCACCACCATGACCGCGCCGCCGGAAGATATCGACCTGGCGCTACGCGGCATCGGCCAGGCCGCCGCCCTGCGCGGCAAGGGCGAGGCGCGCGTGCTCGGCGCCCACCTGGAAGGCCCGTTCATCAATTCCGGCAAGCTCGGTGCGCAGCCGCCTTACGCGCGCTCGGCCAAGCTGGCCGATGTCGAAAAACTGGAAGAGCTGGCGCCACTGCGCGTGATCACGGTGGCGCCGGAAATCGCCGGCCACCAGGAGCTGGTCAAGGAATTGTCGGACGCCGGCATGCGCGTGCAGGTCGGCCACACGCTGGGCAGCTACGAGGACGGCGTGGCCGCGCTGAAGCAAGGCGCGCGCAGCTTCACGCATCTGTTCAACGCCATGCCCGGCCTGCACCACCGCGAACCCGGCATGGTCGGCGCCGCGCTGGCGCACGCCACTTACGCGGAACTGATCCCCGACCTGCTGCATGTGCATCCGGGCGCGATCCGCACCGCGCTGCGCTGCATCCCCAATCTGTACTGCGTCACCGATTCGACCTCCGCCACCGGTATGCCGGACGGCGAGTACATGCTGGGCCGGCACAAAGTCATGAAATGCATGGGCGGCGTGCGCCTGCCCGATGGCACGCTGGCCGGCAGCACCCTCACCATGGACCAGGCGCTGCGCAACCTGGTCGGACTCGGCCTCGATCTGGCGGATGCCTCGGCCCGTGTTTCCACCTATGCGGCCGATTACCTCGGCCTCTCCGAGCGGGGCCGCCTGGCCCCCGGCGCCTACGCCGACTTCGTGGTGCTCGACCGCGACCTGAATCTCAAAGCCGTCTATATCGAAGGAGAACTGCTGTGACCTCAATGATGTTGAAAGAAGCCCTGTCCGCCGCTGATTGCGTCGCCCTGCAACTGGCCAACGACGGCGAGCAGTACGCGGAACTGGGCCGCAAATTGAGGAGCACCTCGTTCTCCACCGCGCTGACCATCGCGCGCGGCAGTTCGGACCACGCCTGCGCCTACGCCGCCTACCTGATCATGGCGCGCCTGGGCCGCGTGGTGGCGTCGCTGCCGATGTCGCTGGTGACCTTGAACAAATCGCCGCTGATCACGCGCGACACGCTGGCCATCTCGATCTCGCAATCGGGGCAGAGCCCGGACGTGGTCGAGCCGATCAAATACTTCCGCGACGGCGGCGCCACCACCATCGCGCTGGTCAACGACATCGATTCGCCGCTGGCGCACGCCGCCGAATACGCGATGCCGCTGCGCGCCGGCAAAGAGCAGAGCGTGGCCGCGACCAAGAGCTTCATCACCAGCCTGGTGGCCAGCGCGCGCCTGGTGGCCGCATGGCAGAACGATCCGGAACTGCTGGCCGGCCTGGAAGCGCTGCCGGAATCACTGCGCGCCGCCACCACCGAAGACTGGTCGAAAGCCGTTGAAGTGCTGACGCCGGCCCGCAACATCATGGTGGTCGGGCGCGGCATCAGCTTCCCGGTCGCTTTGGAAGCATCCCTGAAATTCAAGGAGACTTCGGCTTTGCAGGCGGAAGCCTTTAGCGGCGCCGAGATCAAGCACGGCCCGATGGCGCTGATCGAGGAAGGCTACCCGCTGGTGATCTTCGCCACGCGCGGCGCCACGCAAGCCAGCCTGCTGGCGCTGGCGACCGAGATGCGCGGCCGTGGCGCGCGCGTGCTGCTGGCCGCGCCGGCCGATGTGGCCGAGCGCGACCTGACCTTGCCGATCGCCGCCACGCCGGATCTCGATCCGATCGTCGCCATCCAGGCCTTCTACAAGATGGCCGCCGAGCTGTCGGCCGCGCGTGGCATGGACCCGGACCAGCCGCGCCACCTGAGCAAAGTCACCAAGACCAACTGATATGCAGAACGATCTGAGAAAAATCGCCGGCCAGCTGATCATGATCCGCTTTCCCGGCACGGTGCTGGACGCGGCCACCGCCGATTTCCTGAAGACGAACAGCATCCGCGCCGTCTGCCTGTTCCGCGGGAATATGACCGACTCCGAACAGCTGGCCAAGCTGACCGCCGACCTGCGCGCCGTCATGGGTCCGGAGGCACTGATCGCCATCGACCAGGAAGGCGGCGCCGTGGTGCGCTCGACCTGGGTGCCGGCGCCGCCGGCGGCCATGGGCCTGGGCGCGGCCGACGACACAGACCTGGCCTACCGCACCGGCGCCGCCGTGGCGCGCGCGGTCAAGTCGCTGGGCTTCAACTGGAACTTCGCGCCGGTGCTGGACCTGAACAACAATCCGCACAACCCGGTGATCGCCGAACGTTCCTTCGGCGCCGAGCCGCAACGCGCCGCCGAACTGGCGATGGCCTGGATGGCCGGCAGCCACGCGGAAGGCGTGGCCTGCTGCGTCAAGCACTTCCCCGGCCACGGCGACACCAACGTTGATTCGCACCGCGACCTGCCAACGGTGAACAAGCCGGTCGAAGAACTAAACCGCCTGGAGCTGGCGCCGTTCCGCATCGCCTCGGGCGCCGCGCCGGCGATGATGACCGCGCACATTGTCTACCCGACGCTGGACGCCGATAATCCTGCCACCATGTCGCGCCGCATCCTCAATGACCTGCTGCGCGATGAGTGGCAATACAAAGGCATCATCATCACCGACGGCATGGACATGCACGCGATTGCCGGCCGCTACGGCGTCGGCAACGCCGCCGTGCGCGCGCTGACCGCCGGCGCCGACATGGTGATGGCGCTCGGCACCACCGAGACGCAGAACGAAACGCTGGATGCCATCGCCGCCGCCATCGCCTCGGGCGCGCTGTCGCAAGCGGAAATCGACACGCGCCTGGCGCGCTTGGCCGCCCTCGCCCGCGCCTACCCATGCAAGCCGCGCTCTTACAAGGAAGACGCTGCTGATCGCGAGATCATGGCCGAAGGCTGGCGCCGCAGCCTCACCGCTTACAACGCCGCCGGCAAAGCGCCGCAGCGCCCTGCGGCCGGTGCCAAGGTGCGCCTGATCGCGCGTCAGGACGTGGTTAGCGACGGCGTCTCCGAAGCTGGCGTACCGGCCGCCGTGGTGGCCGAATCGCTGCGCAAGCTGTACGACGTGGAGCTGCTCACCTTCGCCGACGCCGACAGCTTCGACTGGAGCGCATTGCCGCAGGACGGCCGCTACACCATGCTGGCTTCCACCTCGCGCCTGCGCTACGGCGAACATGCGCGTGCCACCTGGCGCCCGGACTTGCACCTGGCGCTGTGGAATCCGTATCAGGCGCTGGACATCCAGGCGCCAGCGCTGCTGACCTACGGCTTCGCCAGGCCGGCGCTGGATGCCATCAACGCCTGGCTCTCGGGCGAACTGCAAGCCACCGGCAACGCACCGGTGCCAGGCTTCGAAAAATAACCGTCGCTCCCGCGCAGGCGGGAGCCCATACTCAGCATGGATTCCCGCCTGCGCGGGAATGACGTGCTGGCGGAGATGAGTCGCATGAAAGAGCAAGTTCGCAATCCGAAGTTCTGGGTCCCCAGCCTTTATCTCGCGCAGGGCTTGCCCTTCTTCGCGGTAGCCATCGTCGCCAATCAGATGTTGAAGAGCATGGGCGTGCCCAACGACGAGCTGAATCACTGGACCGCGCTAATTGGCTTCGCCTGGGTGTTCAAGCCGTTGTGGAGCCCCTTCCTCGAACTGGCCAGCAGCAAAAAGCTGGTGGTCACCTTCTTCCAGGTATTCGGCGGCTTGTGCCTGGGCGGCGTGGCGCTGGCGCTGCAGATGCCGTTCTGGTTCGCTGCCACCATGGCGATGCTGGCACTGGTCGGCATCGCCGCCGCCACCCACGACATCGCATGCGACGGCTTGTACATCACCAGCCTGGATGAAAAAGACCAGGCCAAGTACGCCGGCTGGACCGGCACTTTCTTCAACGCCGCCAAATTCTTCACCACCGGCGCGCTGCTGCTGCTGGCCGGCCACTTCGAAAAGACGCTGGGCGTGGTGCCGGCATGGACCATCTGCTTCTGCATCCTCGGCGCCATGATGGTGGCACTGGGCCTGTACAACAGCTGGGCACTGCCGCTGGCGAAGAACACCGTCAGCGCGGACACCAACGCCGCCGCCATCGCCCGCACGCTGCGCGAGGTGATCGTCGAATTCTTCAAGAAGCCCGGCATCTGGGTCTCGATCGTGTTCATCATCCTGTTCCGCGCCGGCGAGGCGCAGGTGCAGTCGATCGGCCCATTGTTCCTGCGCGAAGCGCGCCACCTCGGCGGCCTGGGACTGACCACCGCCGAAGTGGGCGCGGTGTACGGCACCGTCGGCACCGTGGCCTTCCTGGTCGGCTCCATCGCCGGTGGCTACTTCACTTCCTGGCTGAGCCTCAAACGCGCCATGCTGTGGCTGATCCTCGCGGTCAATCTGCCGAATGTCGCCTTCTACTTGCTATCCTTGTTTCAGCCAACCAGCCTGACCATCATCGGCGCCGCGCTCAGCGTCGAAATGTTCGGCTACGGCTTCGGCTTCGTCGGCCTGATTCTGTACATGATGCAGGTGGTCGCGCCGGGCAAATACCAGACCGCGCACTACGCCTTCGCTACCGGCATCATGCAGCTCGGTTTCGTGCTGTTCAAGCTATTCAGCGGCGACATCCAGATCGCCCTCGGCTACCAGCATTTCTTCATCTGGGTGATGCTGTGCGCGATTCCGGTGGCGGTGCTGTCGCAGCTGATTCCGATGACCGCGCGCCCGCAGCCGCAGGACCAGGATGCCGCAGCGCCGCATGGCGCACCGCAACACGGTTGAATTCGGAATTCTCCACAGTTTTGTGTAACAATACGCGGGTTTACTATTCCTATTTGTTTGATTGAAGGATAACCATGTCCCATAAACGTCTTGCTCGTATTAGCCTGCTCCTGGCCGCAGTTAGCCTGAACTTCGCACCAGCCGTCATGGGCCTGGCCCCGGTTCACGCCGCCGAAGAAAAGAAGGCCCCTGAGCAACCAGCGAACACCATCCGTCCGGATATGTACAAACTGATCGACCCGGCGCAAACCAAGGCGCTGATCGACGCCAAGAACTACACCGAATTCCAGAGCCGCATCGACCAGGCAGCCGCGCTGCCTAACGTCACCCCGTACGAAGCCTTCATCCTGGACCGCATGCGCCTGCAAGTGGCCCAGGCGCAGGACAACAATGAAGCCAGCGTCAAGGCACTGCAATCGATCATCGACTCGGGCCAGCTGAAGCCGGAAGAGCGCGCACGCTTCATCGAAGCTACCGCCAACATCTACTACAGCAGCCTGAAAAACTTCGACAAAGCGATCGAATGGTTTGACCGCTATGGCAAGGAAACCGGCGATACCGCCAAGTTCCGTCCATTCGCGCTGCGCGCCTACTTCCTGAAAAACGACTTCGCTACCGCCAAGGCCGAAGCCACCAAGGATATCGAAGCCGCCAAGGCAGCCAATACCGCGCCAGCCAAAGACACCATCCTGGTGCTGGCCAACGTCGGCGTGAAAAACAAGGAACCGGAAACCTATCTGAAAGCCGTGGAAGAGCTGACCCGCTACTACCCGACCGAAGACTACTGGAACGACCTGCTGAGCCGCACCCGTGGCAAGAAGACCTACAACAACCGTCTGGATCTGGACCTGGTGCGCCTGAAGGCCGTCACCGTGCCGGGCCGCATGGAGCCTGACGACTACGTCGAACAAGCCGAACTGGCCTCGCTGGGCGGCTTCTTCACCGAAGCGAAGATCGCGCTGGACAAAGCCTACCCAGGCGCCATTCCTGCTGGCCAGTACAAAGCGCAGATCGAAAAAATCCGCTCCACCGCCAACAAGGGCGCTGCGGACGATGCGAAAAACATCGACGCCGGCATCCCTGCTGCACAGAAATCGAAAGACGGTGTTGGCCTGGTCAACCTGGGCTACAACTACGTGACCCTGGGCCAGTTCGACAAGGGTATCGACCTGATGAAGCAAGGTATCGCCAAAGGCGTATCGAAGAATCCTGAAGATGCCAAGCTGCGTCTGGGCTACGCCCAGGCCATCGCCGGCAAGAAGGATGAATCGATCGCCACGCTGACCCCACTGGCCGCTGGCGCCGACCCGCGCGCCGACCTGGCCCGTTACTGGATCAACTTCCAGACCGCGCCGAAGATCGGCCCGTCCGAGAAGCAGTAATCGCGTAGACAGCCAGCCTTCGGGCTGGCTTTTTTTTACTTCATCGCATCGGACAAGGTATTCAACAGCTCTCCCTTACCGTCCGCACTCAACTCCCAGAACATCGCGCCGCGCAAGCCCTGCTGCTTGATGTAGCCAGCTTTCTCCCTCAGCGACGCCGGATCCTCATACGAAATCCACACCTGCTCCTTCGCACTGTACATATACGGTACACGCGCCGCCTGATTGCGATAACGCTTGTATGAATCTCCACGCTGCGTCAGCATCCCATAGCCATATGAATTGCCGCCATTGACGCCATCCGTCACCGCGCCTTGGCACTGCTGATACTGCCCATCCCCATTTGGTCCGGCCGGACAGCCCTTCCAGCCATAGCCATAGAACGGCACACCCAACACCAGCTTGTCCTGCGCCACGCCCGCCTCCAGATAGCGCTGCACCGAACGCGCTGCGTGGCCGCCGCCCGCCGAAATCGGATCTTTCGGATCGGCGAATAAAGGCGCGTGATGCGCCGTATTCTTGCCCGCCCACGGCGAGTGATAGTCGTACGCCATGATGTTGATCCAGTCCAGATAACGCGCCAGCTCCTTCAACCACACGCCATCGCCGACATAGTTGCCATTGGCGCCGGCGGCGATGGTGATCGTGTAATGCTTGCCATCCTGCTTGCCCGCCGCGTCATAGGCCGCGCGCAGCTCACGCGTCCAGGTGATGAAATTCTGCCGGTCCTCCGACCGCGCGCACACCTCGTCCTTCACGCAAGGCACGCCGGCCTCGCCCGGATACTCCCAATCCAGATCCACGCCATCCAGCCCATACCGGCGCATGACCTGCAACGACGAATCGATAAAGTTGGCGCGCGCCTGCGGCGACGCCGCCACATTCGAGAAGCGGTTGGACCAGTCCCACCCGCCCACCGACAGCACCACCTTGAACTTCGGATTCTGCTGCTTCAACGCCACCAAGGCGCGCAGATTGACCGCATCCTCAGCCTCATTGCGCCAGGCCAGCGCACCGCTACGCGCATCCTGGCACGGCGCCACATCGTTCACCGATGGATCGGCGTTGCCATGCTTGCCGTTCCAGCACAGGTCCGCAAACGCATACAACGCCATGGTCAGCCGGGCGGCGTCCACCTTCGAAACCGGATAGGCCTGATGCTTCCAGCCCGGATAATAGCCAATCACTTCGGAAGCCATCGCCGGCGACATCGCCAACGCCACAGCCAGGGGAATGAATTTAGTTCGCATTGAGTTCCGCCACAAAGTCATACATATCGCCACGGAAGTACGAGCGGCAGAATTCCACCGCGCGTCCGTCGCGCAAAAAACCAAGCCGCTCCACCGCCAGGCCGGCATCGCCTTCCTTGGCCTGCAGCAGCGTGGCCTGCTCCGCATTCAGCAACAACGCCGACAGGCGCTGCAAGGCGCGCACCGGGCGGTTGCCGGATTTTTCCAGCGCGTCGTACATCGAGATATCGACCGCCTCCAGCGACGGCAGGCAGGATGCCACGATGGTCGCGTATTCAAGACACATCGGCACATCGTCCGCATAGCGCATGCGGTTGAAACGGTACACCCTGGAGCCGGGGCTGAGCCGCAGCCGCATCGCCTCGTCCGGCGTCACCGTGCCCTCTGAGCGCTTCAGCCACACGCTGCGCGGCGTGCGCCCGCGCGCCCGCATGTCCTCCGAAAAGGAGGTCAGCTTGGCGAAATTCTTTTCGATGCGCGTATTGATGAAATTGCCGGAGCCGGGCCGGCGCACCAGCACCCCCTCGCTGACCAGACCGTCGATCGCCTTGCGCACCGTGATGCGCGACATGTCCAGGTCCGCCGCCAGCTGGCGCTCGGCCGGCAAGGCATCCTCCGGCTTCAGCAAATGCTGCTCGATCGCCAGGCGCAAGGCGCGCTGCAGGCGCTGATAGAGCGGCAGGTTACTGGTCTCATTTAGGTGCTGCCGGATGTGTACCAGTAAGCTCATCTGTTCGCTCCACAGTGACATAGTGCGACGATAATACCAACAAAATACCAGCACTCAACATCCTTCCTCGGCGGCAGTTCAAATAAATTCCATTCATCGAAAGAAAGCCTTATAGATAAAGGCTTTCTTTCTGTTGCAAACGCGCACAGCGGTTTTCCATACCACTATCCATCCGGTATTGACATGTTGTCAGAACCTCACTTTGTATGCCGCATACAACATACCAAAAAAGAATTTTAAAGTGGTAGTGATCTGGTATTAAAACGCGAGTATATTGGCGTTGGATTGGTTTTGAACGTGATTTAAAAAGAAAGACGACACATCAACAATCGGCGGGCTCGGCGGAGCCCTCATCAACGGGAGGGAATATGCAACACAATTCGAATAACATCAAAATGTCCAAACTGACGCCCATCGCCACTGCGGCGGCCATTCTGGCGCTCAGCGTCACGCTGACCGCGCAGGCGCAGCAAGCCGCTGCCGAACCGGAGACAGTCATCGTCAGCGGCATCCGCGGTTCGCTGCAGCAGTCGCTGTCGGTCAAGCGCAATGCGTCGAGCAACGTCGACGTGATCACCGCAGAAGACGTCGGCAAAATGCCGGACAAGAACGTGGCCGACTCGCTGCAGCGCGTACCGGGTGTGAACATTTCCACCTCGGGCGCGGGTTCCGGCGGCTTCGATGAAAACGACCGCGTGTCGATGCGCGGCACCGCGCCGTCGCTGACCCAGACCCTGATCAACGGCCACGCCGTATCGACTGGCGACTGGTTCGTGCTGGACCAGGTGGGCGGCGCCGTCGGCCGTTCAGCTTCCTACTCGCTGCTGCCGTCGGAAATCGTCGGCCAGGTAGTAGTCTACAAAGCCCCAACCGCAGACCAGGTGGAAGGCGGTTCAAGCGGCTCGATCGACATCCGCACCCGTCACCCGCTGGACTTCAAGAATCCGATTTCGATGGAAGCCACTGTGCAGGCGGTGTACGCCACCCTGCCGGAAAAAACCGATCCGCAATTCAGTGGCCTGTTCAACTGGAAGAACGACGCCGGCACGCTCGGCCTGATGGTGCAGGGCTTCTCGGAAAAACGCTCGCTGCGCCGCGATGGCCAGGAGTTGCTGCAATGGGCGCAGGTGGCACCAACCAATGCTGCCGTAAAAACCAATCCCGACCTGGCCAACGTCTGGTTCCCGCGCCTGATCGGTTCCTCGCTGTTCCAGCAGGAGCGCAAGCGCAAGGGCGGTCTGATCGACCTGCAATTCAAGCCTAACCGCGACTTCTCGCTGGAAGCGACCTACTTCCGCTCGAAGATGGAAGCGTCGAACTACAACACCAACTACATGACCGACATGAACGGCTCGGGCATGCTGGGCGCCGGCGTCGCGCCCGATCCTGGCTACGTGATCCGCAACGGCACGCTGGTGTCGGCTGCCTTCACCAACAAGGGCACCACCGCCGCGCCACTGCGTTACGGCATCGTCGATAACATCGTGCGCGAAGGCGCGTACGCGCAAACCGAATTCTTCGACATCGACGGCAAGTGGCGCGCCACCGACCGGCTGGTATTCACCGCCAAAGCCGGCAGCACCAAAGGCAAAGGCGTAACCCCGAGCCAGGGCGTGTTTGAAGGTGACGTCAACAACTCCGGCGCCAGCTATCAGCTGAACGGCCTGGGTTCGCCGGCCACAGTCAAATTCCCGAACATTAATACCGCCAACTTCACCGGCACGCCGCTGGACTGGATCTTCGGCGTGTCGCCGGCGACCACCGACGACAAGGAAAACTACGGCCAGATCGACGCTGCCTTCCAGCTGGATGCAGGCCCGCTGCGCGAAATCAAGTTCGGCGTGCGCGGCACCCACCACACCCGCTCCAACTTCGAAGTGGCGCAAGGTCCGAACTGGGCCAACACCGACGTTGGCGGCAGCAGCACCAATCCGGCATGGAACGGCACCACCTACCCTGGCAACTTCGGCAACGACCTGGGTGGCGACTTCCCTAAAAACGTCTGGATGCTGGATCCGTCCATCCTGCAGGCATGGGGAAATCTGCACTCCAACCGCGACATCAGCCGCACCTACTACCAGGACATGTTCAATCTGAAGGAAAACACCAAGGCGATCTACGTCCAGGGTGAACTGGAAGGCGAAGGCTGGAGCGGCAACGTCGGCGTACGTCTGGTGCGCACCGAGGGCACCTCGAACGGCTACCAGATCCTGCCTAACCAGCCGGCCGGCGAAACGCTGCCAGCCTATCCATGGGGCGGCTTCGTCAAGCAGACGGCGATCGACAACAACACCACCATCCCGCTGCCTAGCCTGAACCTGAAATTCGACCTGCGTCCCGACCTGGTGGGCCGCCTGGGCATCTCGCGTACCATGACCCGTCCCGACTACGGCGCATTGGGCGGCGCGGTGCTGCTGACCGACGAAACTCACACCGGCAACGGCGGCAACGCGAAACTGAAGCCAGTCAAGTCGACCAATCTGGACGCCTCGCTGCAGTGGTACTTCGCGCCGCGCGCCCTGCTGTCGGCCGGCGTGTTCTTCATGGACCTGAAAGACTATGTGGGCTATGGCAGCAGCACCGGCCAGTTCCTCGACACCCGCGCTTCGCAAGAGCAGAACAAGGCTGTCTTCGCGACCTACACCATCACCTCGCCGGTCAACGTCGGCGCCAAGGTGAAAGGTCTGGAGCTGGCGGCACAGGTACCGGTGGGCGGCGGCTTCGGTGTCGACGGCAACGTCACGCTGACCGACTCGCACCTGGACTTCGGCGCCTGCCCTGCCATGCAAACCGCCACCTCGGGCGATCCATGCGACATGCTGGGCGCTTCGAAGACCACCGCCAACGCCGGCATCTACTTCGAGAACGACAAGTTCAACGCGCGCCTGAGCTATGCATGGCGCTCGGAATTCCTGGCAGCACAGGATCGCGGTACGCCGCTGTACCAGGACGCGACCGGCACGCTGTCGGCTTCGTTCAACTACAACATCAGCAAGAACATCACGCTGACGGTCAGTGGCCAGAACCTGAACAACCCGATCCTGAAGAACTACATCTACAACAAGGATCAACCGGCGCGCTTCTACGCCAACGGCGCGCAATACTACGCCGGCCTGCACATCAAGTACTAATCGGCTTCATTGTGTAGTCTGTGCCCGCCTAGGCTTCCCCGGCCCTGGCGGGCTTTTTTATGCCATCATACGTTTCATGAACACGCCCACCGAATACCGCGACCTGGACCCGGCCCGCTTCTTCAGCGAAGTCGCCGGCAGCTACCGCCCTGCCATCCTGCGCGGCTTCGTGCAGCATTGGCCGGCGGTACGCGCGGCGCACCAGTCGCCGGAAGCGCTGTGCCAGTATCTGCTTGACCTGGCGAACGACGCGGAAGTGGATGCGGTCATGACGCCGCCCGCCGAACGCGGACGGCTGTTCTACAAGCCGGATATGGCGGGTTTCAACTTCGTCCGCAACAAGGTGCCGGTGGCACGCGTGATCGAGCAACTGGCGCGCTACTCGCAGTTCGACGCGCCGCCGGCCGTGGCGGTGCAAAGCGCGCTGGTGGATGCCTGCCTGCCAGGCTTCGCCGAGCAAAATCTGGCGCCTGCGCTGCCGCCGTCGGTACGTCCGCGGCTATGGCTGGGCAATACCATCACCACACCCGCGCATTTTGACGAATCGTACAACCTGGCGTGCGTTGTCAGTGGCCAGCGCCGCTTCACGCTATTCCCACCGGAGCAGGTGGACAATCTGTATATCGGGCCACTGGACTTTGCACCTACGCCAACGCCGATCAGCATGGTCGACTTTCGTTCGCCCGACGCCGAGCGCCACCCGCGTTTCAGTGAAGCGTTACGCCATGCCCAGGTTGCCGACCTGCTGCCCGGCGATGCGCTCTACATCCCCACGCTGTGGTGGCATCATGTGCAGTCCAGCGGACCGCTCAACATGATGATTAACTATTGGTGGAAGAACGAACAACCAGCCGACGATGCCGGCACCACCTTCGAAGCGCTGATCGCCACGCTGAAAGCCATGAAGCACCAGCCGCCGGAAGTACGCGCCGCCTGGGGCGCCATCTTCCAGCACTACGTATTCGATCCTGACCAAGACCCTTCGGCACACCTCCCGGAACACAGGCAGGGCGTGCTGAGCAAGGCGCGCCCTGATTAACACCAGCATCGCCACCATTTTCAGACCCCTGAAAATCTGCGGCAAAGACTTTTAGCCCGCCTTGCTTCACACTCCCGCTTTGTTCAAGCTGGAGAAGTCGTTGAATCATTCACCATCCATGGCAGGCATGCGACCCATGCCCACATCGATCAGTTTCGGCATGACGCTGATGATGGCCATCGCGTGCGGCGTCGCCGTCGCCAATATCTACTACAACCAGCCCTTGCTGGTGATAATGCAAGCGGCCTTTCCGGGCCAGGAATCCATCATCGGCCTGGTGCCGACCGTGACCCAGCTCGGCTACGCCCTGGGTCTGCTGTTTCTTGTGCCGCTCGGCGATCGCATTGAGCGCCGGCGTCTCATTCTTTCGCAGTATGCCGCGCTGACTGTGGCGCTGGCCGGCGTGGCGCTAGCGCCGAATGCGTGGTCGGTGGTTGCCGCGTCGATCCTGCTCGGCATCGTCACCAGCGTGACGCAGCAGATTCTGCCATTCGCCGCCGAGTTGTCGGCGCCGGAGCGCCGTGGCGCCACCATCGGCACCGTCATGAGCGGCCTGCTGTGCGGCATCCTGCTGGGCCGCGTGCTGGCCGGCGCCATCGGCGAACGCTATGGCTGGCGCGCCATGTTCGTGGTCAGCATCGGCATGGCGGTCATCATGACAGCGATCCTTGCGCAGATCCTGCCGCGCAATCAACCGAAGACGCAGGACAGCTACGCCTCGCTGATCAAGTCCCTGTTCAATATCTGGCGCGAAGAGCCGGCGCTACGCCGCGCGGCGATCGTGCAAGCTTGCGTGTTCGGTTCCTTCAGCGCGCTGTGGACCACGCTGACGCTGCACCTCGACGCGCAATATCATCTGAGCGCGCAGGCGGCCGGCCTGTTTGGCTTTGTCGGCGCGGCCGGCGTGCTGTTTGCACCGATCGCCGGCAAGGTATCGGACCGTCGCGGCCCGCATGTGGTGATCGGCTTCGCCTGCTTCGTGATGGTGATCTCGTGGCTGCTGCTCGGCGTGTGGGGCATGGTGGCCGGGCTGGTAGTCGGCATCTTGATACTGGACTTCGGCGCGCAGAGCGCGCAGGTGTCGAATCAGCACATCATTCAGGCGCTGCGTCCGGAAATGCGCAGCCGCCTGAATGCGATCCTGATGGGCGGCATGTTCATTGGCGGCGCAGCGGGTTCCGGCAGCGCCATGTTGGCGTGGCAGGCGTATGGCTGGAGCGGCGTGTCCGCGCTGGGCATCACGCTGGCCGTGATCGCGCTAGCCGTTCAATCCTGGCGGCGCACCTGAGTGGATCAGGCGATGCAGGATAGCGGCGGCGCCTTGCTGGTCGCCGCCGCGCCGCGCCGCCACCCAGGTTTCGAACGTATCGCCATAGCTTTCCCATAGTCCCAGGCCATGCTTGGCCGCCGTGCGTATCAGCGTGGCGGCAGCCTGTTCGACCGCTTCCTCGTCGCCGTTCAAGGCGTTCACCAGGCACCAGCCTTCTGCCAGCGCGCAGCACAGCGAGCATGCATGATCGATGGCGCGCGCACGCTCGACCGCCGCATCGGCCGCTTCCAGCGCTTCGGCGGCATGTCCCTGGAACCACAGCACGCGCGCAAAATAGGCCCATGCCGCCGCATGTTGATCCATGCCGAAGCGCGACACTTGCGTTGGACGTCCCTGCTCATACCAGCGCAGCGATGCCTCGATCTGCCGGCGCGACTCATCCTGCTCGCCGAGGAACAACTGCGACACGCCGGCCAGGCGTTGGCCGACAACAAACGCTTCCTGATCCGCCGCGCCGGCCGCCAGGTCGGCCAACTGGTTGGCGTGCTCCAGCGATTCCGCATAGCGCTCGCAACGCAGCTTGTAGAGCCAAAGGCCATAATGCGCTTGCAGCTGCGTCTCCAGATCCGATAGTTGATGCGCGAGATCGAGCGCACGCGTCCAGGCTTTCAATGTTTCGTCTACCGGGCCACGCGCCCACGCCAGCGAAGTGCCATAGGATGCTTGCAGTGCCATCTCCTGCCGCGCTTCAATCGCTGGCCCCTGGCCGTTGAGCACCAGCGTGAGCCAGCGCTGACATTCGCCATGCAGCGACAACTGATTCCAGAACGGCGCGGAATGCGTCAGGATGTCGATGCCGGTCTGCTCATCACCATCCGTAGAAAAAGCCCAGTCCAGCGCGGCGCGGATGTCGTCGATATCGGCCCGGTAGCTCAGGCGCCAGTCGTCGGAAGCCTGGCGCGCAAGCTGCGCAAAGAAGGCCGCGTGGCGCTGCGCCGTGGCATCCACCTCGCCGCTATCGGCCAGCTTCTCCATCGCATACACGCGGATGGTCTCCAGAAAACGGTAGCGCGGCACCGGGGTGCTGAGCTCCGGCTGTAGCAGCGACTTGGCGGCAAGGCTGCTCAGTACATCGATGGTGTCCCACGCTTCCTCATGCTCTGGCGCGCCGACGTGACGCGCCGCGTCAGCAGTGAAACCGCCAGCGAACACCGATAACCGGCGGAACAGGCGGCGTTCCTCATCATTCAGCAGATTGTGGCTCCAATCGACCGTCGCGCGCAGCGTGCGCTGGCGCGGCAAGGCGGTGCGGCGGCCTGCGGTCAGTAGCTTGAAGCGGTCGTTCAAGCCTGCCAGCACACCGGCGATGCCCAGCACCGGCACGCGCGCAGCGGCCAGCTCCAGCGCCAGCGGCATGCCGTCCAGCTGGCGGCAAATGGCGCTGACATCGCGCGCCAGCATATCGTCCAGCGCGAATTGATGCAGGCTGGCAGCCACCCGCTCGACGAACAGTCGCACCGACGCATGCGCTAGCGCCTCTTCGGCCGACTGCGTATCGGCCGGCGGCACCGACAGCGGCGCGAGGCGATAAACATGCTCACCCGCTGCATCCAGCGGTTCCTGCGCCGTGACCAGGATGTGCATCGTCGGCGCAGCGTTCAGCAACGCCTCGACCTGCCCGGCAACCGGCTCGGCGAGATGCTCGCAATTGTCGATGATGAGCAGCAGACGCTTATTACGCAACTGCGCGTGCGGCAGCTGCAAGCAATTCTCGATGGCAGCCGGCACCAGATCGCTCTCGGCGATCTTCGCCATCTCCGCCATGTAGACGCCGTCCGCGAACGCAGCACGCAGCTGATGTCCGGCTTCAATCGCCAGGCGCGTCTTGCCTATGCCCCCCGGCCCCGTCAGCGTAACGAAGCGGCGTTCGGTCACAAGGCGCTGAATTTCATCCAGCTCGCCGGCACGGCCGACCAGCGACGTCACCGGATGCGGAAAATCAGGCGGTGCGGGTGCTGGCACCCGCTGCTGCCGCGCCACCGACAGCGCGTAGCCTTTGCCGAACTCCGTCGAAACCATGTCCCTGTCAGTCCCCAGTGCCTTACGGATGGCGGACATCTGCGCCTGCAAGTTATTCTCTTCAACGATGGCGCCGCCCCACACTTGGGCGATCAGCGCATCCTTGCTGACCACCGCGCCATTGGCCTCTACCAGCATCCACAGCACATCGAACGCGCGCGGGCCAAGGTCGATCTTCTCGCCGTCCCGCAGCAGCACGCGCAGCTCCGGGAATATCTGATAGCGTCCAAACGAGGCGCTGTGGTCGTCGCGAAGAGTCATGTAGGCAAACCAAACACCAGAGATTGATGGGAAGCCGCACCAGCCATGGCGCCATCGGCCACCGCAAACGCGACGCTGCCCGCCATGCGCGCGGCATCGCCTGCTGCGTAAACGCCGGGAACGCTGGTGGCCTTCATCATATCAGTACGGACATAACGGCCCATCGGCCCCTCTTCCATCTCGCAGCCCAGCGCTTCGGCCAGCGGGCTGGCGCTATGCAAGCGGCTCAGCACAAACAAGCCATCCAGCGCGATCGCGCGGCCATCTTGCAGCTCCACCGTCGCCTTGCCGGTGATTGCACGCACCGGCGTACGCTCGATGGTGACCCCGCGTGCTTCCAGCTTGACCAGTTGTTCGTCATCCGGTTCGAACACGCTGTTGAGGAAGAACGTCACCGTGCCCCAATCAGGCAGCATCATCGCATGATGTAAGGAGTGCGCGCCGGTCGCCAGCACACCGATGCGGCCCTGATCCAGCTCGTAACCATGGCAGTAAGGACAGTGGAACACATTGCTTCCCCAGCGCTCTGCCAAGCCGGGAATCGGCGGCAGTTCATCGGCCATGCCGGTCGCCAGCACCAGGCGTTGCGCATGGTGCGCGCTGCCATCCGCCAGCGTGACACGGAAGCCACCGTCATGCGGCGACGCCTGCGTGGCCGCGCCTTCCTGCCATTGCACGGTCGGATACTTCATCAGCTGCGCGCGCCCTTCGGCGGCGATTGCCGCGCCTTCGCGGCCGTCCTGGCCGAGAAAGCCGTGCGAATGCTGGGCATAGCGGTTGCGGCGCTGGCCGGCGTCGATTACCAGCACACGGCGACGGGCGCGTGCCAGTTGCGTCGCGGCCGACAAACCGGCATAGCTGCCGCCTACAACAATCACGTCAAATTCAGCGGTGCTCATGGTGGACTCCCTTGTGATGTGTGTTGAAGCTGGCCGACAGTTCCGCCAGCGTCACGTCTTTAAAACGGGAGATCAGCAAAGCTTCCGCCTCGTCGAAAGCACTTCCCAGCGCTTCGTTGACGGCGCGCTCCACCAGGCATTGCGGCTGCTCGACGCGGTTACCCATCGCGAACACTGTGGGCGCGCCAACCGCTTCGTAGATGTCGTGCAGCGTCACCCTGCGCAGATCGCAGGTGATGCTCCACCCGCCGCCGTGGCCCTTGTCGGAACCGACGTAGCCACGTTCGCGCAGACCGGCCAGCACGCGGCGCACCAGCACAGGGTTAGTACCGAGGAAGCCCGCCAGCTCGTCGGAGGTGAAAGGCCTGTCGCCGTGCGCCATGTGCAGCAGTACGTGCAGGATGGAGGAAAGTTTGCTGTCTCGTCTCATGTAACTAATGATAGTACATAATCGCAAACGGTGCACGCAACGCGCTAAAATTGAAGGCATGAGATACCTCGCCCTGCTCCTCGCATTCGCCCTTGCCAGCGCCAGCGCCGCTCCGCGCGACGTCCGGACGCAAGCGGTCTACGACTACCTGCTCAGCATCTGGGGCAAGAACATCATCGCCGGCCAGGCCGACCTGACGTGGAAAGACGCCATCGATATGGCCGAGCGGGTGCACGATGACACCGGCAAATATCCGGCGCTGATGGGTTACGATTTCATGAACTACTACGATGCCACCGAGGCCGATGGCCGCCATCAGACCGAGGAAGCCATCGCCTGGGCGCGCAAGGGTGGGCTGGTGAGCTTCCATTGGCACTGGCGCATGCAGAACGGCGAGTTTTATACCAAGAAGACGCCATTCAAACTGCCGGTGGCCGATTACACGGAGATCGATCAGGCCATTGACCGCGTCGCGCTGGAGCTCAAGCGCCTGCAGGATGCCGGCGTGCCGGTACTGTGGCGTCCCTTGCACGAAGCAGCCGGCGGCTGGTTCTGGTGGGGCACGTCGCGCGAAGGCTACATAGCCCTGTGGCGCCACATGCACGAGCGCCTGACGCGCACGCACGGCCTGCGCAATCTGATCTGGGTCTGGAACGGCCAGGACCCGGCCTGGTATCCGGGCGACGACGTGGTGGATATCGCTGGCTATGATGTCTACGAAAACAACTACAGCGAGGCCTATCGCAAAACCCGCCAGCACGGCAAGCCGGTCGCGCTCACCGAAACCAGCCACATTCCCGATCCCGCGCAAAGCGCCGCCGATGGAGAATGGTGGTTGTGGTTCCTGGTCTGGAACGACAGCGCCGGCCCGGCCGGCGTCACCAGTCCGGATAACTTCTGGACCGGTGAGCACCACAACAGCAACGCCCACAAGCGCAAGGTCTACAACGACCCGCGCGTGATCACGCTGGACCGACTGCCGAAGTTCCCTTAAACATCGGGGTCAGTTCCCGGCGCCCCCCCCCAGGGGGGGGGGGGGGGTGGAGGCCCGCGTTTTTTAGGGGGGGGGGGGGGGGGGGGGTGGGGGGGGGGG
>CAUPXZ010000079.1:0-18995 GCA_963515135.1 uncultured Duganella sp.
CGCGTGATGGCCGCATCGGTCAATGCGGTCGATCGCCGCGTCAGGGAAGGCTACCTCAGTGAGTGGATACCCAAGCCCTATACAGCGGGCACCGACTTCTCCGGCGTGGTTGAGGCGCTGGGGCCGGATACCGATCTGACGGTGGGCAGCAGAGTATTCGGCGGCATTGCGCCAAACAGTGGCTGCTATGCGGAATATGTGGTGTACCAGGCCAGCGAATTAGCCACGATTCCGGACGGCGTCAGTTTTGAACAGGCTGCCGCGTTGCCGGTTGCAGGGTTGACCGCCTGGGCAGCAGTCATGGATAGCGTACAGCTGACGCCGGGAGCGCGGGTGCTGATTCAAGGGGCGGCCGGTGGGGTCGGCCACCTGGCTGTTCAACTGGCCAAACTGACCGGCGCTCATATAACGGGGACGGCGTCGGAGCAGAATCTCGATTTTGTGCGGCGCCTTGGCGCGGACCTTGTCATTGATTATCGCCAGCCTGGATTTGAACAGGATCTGCATGATCTCAGTCTGGTGGTGGATGGCGTGAGTGCGGCCGGCATGGCCAGGATTTATCCAGCCATGAAAGACGGGGCGACACTGGTTTCGCTGTTCGATGCGCCACCCCCAGCACCTGCCGGCATCCGTACCCAGCATGTGGCAACCAAAACTTCCCGAGACAGGCTGACCATGCTTGCAGAGCTGGTGGCAAGCGGGAAGATTGTCGTGAATATTTCAGGGGTGTTGCCGTTGCAGGATGCCGGGTTGGCGCAAGAGTCGGCCAGACAGGGAAAAGTAGTCCTGCGCCCGTAAGGTTAGCGCTAGCGCACTACCTGCAGCATGGTCTTCTTGCGGTCGCGATAGGTGAACAGCGTCAGCGCGGCGTTGCGCAGGTCGCCATTGGCGTCGAAGGCGATGGCGCCGGTGATGCCCTGGTACTCGACCTTGGCCAGCGCCGGCAGGTAACGCGCGGGATCGGCCGATCTGGCCTGCTGCATGGCGGTCGCCAGCACCATCACGGCGTCGTAGGCGTAGGGAGCGTAGGTCTGTAGCGGCAGCTTGTAGCGCTGCTGATAGCGCGCGGCGAACGCATCGTAGGCCGGCTGCTGTTCCTGGCTGATGCCCCCTGCGACCACGCAGATCACCTTGTCGTCCTCCAGCGCATCGCCGGCCAGGATCGGCATTTTTTCCGAGCAGATGCCGTCGCCGGAGACCAGTTTGGCCGTGATGCCCAGCGCTTTCATCTGCTTGAGCATGGGGCCGGCCACCGCGTCCATGCCGCCGTAGAACACCACGTCTGGTTTGTGCGCGCGGATCTGCGTCAGGATCGCGTTGAAGTCGACCGCCTTGTCGCTGGTGAACTGGCGGCTGACGATCTGCGCGCCGCCGGTGCTCTTCACCCCTTTGACGAATTCGTCCGCCAGGCCCTGGCCGAACGCGGTGCGGTCGTCGATGACGGCGATCTTGCCGGCCTTGAGCGTGGCGACCGTGTAGCGCGCCAAGACCCGGCCTACCAGGTTGTCGTTGGCGACCACCCGGAAGGCGGTCTCAAAACCCTGGTGGGTGTACAGCGGCGTGGTGGCGGCCGGCGATATCTGCGGCACGCCGGCACTGTGATAAATCTTGGAAGCCGGCACCGTGGTGCCCGAGTTGAGATGGCCCACCACGCCGGCCACGCGTGCATCGACCAGTTTCTGCGCCACCGCCGTGCCTTGTTTCGGATCGCTGGCGTCATCCTCCGCCACCAGTACCCACTTCACCTTTTTGCCGTCGATAGCGACGCCTTTGGCGTTGAGATCGTCGATCGCCATCTGCGCGCCGTTCTGGATGTCTTTGCCCTGATGCGCGCTTTGCCCGGAGAACGGTGCCGCAGCGCCGAGCTTGACAACGGTTTGTGCCTGCGCCGGGGCAATCGCCAGCAACAGCAGTACCAGAGCAGGAATGAATCGCATGGGAGCCTTATTGGATGGGAAAACGATTGTAGCAAAAAAAGTAATCAGTATCTTGATGAGTCAGGGTAACGGATCCTGGTCTAGAATTGTTGCATCGCAAGCGTCTTCGGGGGACTATGCAGCGCCGTACTTTTTTAGCCGTCATCGCTTTGATTCCTGTGCTGTCGCGGGCTGCGGGCGCACAGCCTGTTGTGCTGGGCGTCATCGAATATGGGCAGTCCAATTCGGAGGGGCAGGCGCTGGATAGCGCCGCCGTGTTGCGGACCGCGTATCCGGCCGGGCTACGGATGCCGCAGACGGCGTCCAATAACGTCTGGCTGGGGCAGGCGACAGTGGGGGGGGCGCTCGTTCGAGGCGGACGCCGTCACCGGGCTAACACCATTGCGTGGCGTGATGGGCAGCGCCACGCACGGCTCGACTGCCGGCGAGAGCATGGTGCTGCGTCTGGCGCAGACGACGCCGCAAGAGATGGTGTTGTTCAATGCAGCGGAGGGCGGGCAGGCGATACGCAATCTGGCCAGGGATGCCAAGCCGCAGTTTTTCGGCTTCCGTAACCTGCAACGTACCGCTGCGGCGGTGCACCGCTATCTGCAAAGCGAAGGCAAGGATTATGTGGTGCGCTTGGTCATCATGGCGCAGGGCGAGAGCGATGCGGCGCAGGCGCGGCTGGGCGAGTTGCAGGAGCAGGTGCGGAGCGAGATCGAGTCTGCCGTCAAGGCCGTCACCGGTCAGCGCGCGCCGGTATGGCTGTTGACGGTACAGCCGTCCAGCTTTCAGCAGCAAGCGGAGGGCGTGTGTTCGATCCTCGCCCGGCATGCGCAAGGCGGATCGTATTTCTGTCTCGGCCCAACCTACAACTTCGCCTTTGCGCGCGACTTTCTGCATCACACCAGCCAGGGCCACGATATGCGCGGCGAGTTGTACGCGGTTGCGTATCAGGCATTGCTGCGTGACGGGCATTGGCAGGTGCTGTCGGCCACTGGGGCGCAGGTGGTGCAGCCGAACCGTATTCTCGTCAAGCTGAGCCAGCCGGCCGAGGTGCAGCATGTGCTGCCGGATTTGCCGCCGCCGCATCTCGGCGTCAGCCTGAACGGCGGGGAAATCGAGGTGGTGCGGCTGGATGGCGATCAGCTATGGATCACCACGCGTGGCGCCGCCGCCGATGTGCGGGCCGTCCGGCTAGGTCTCGATGGCCACGGCGACAAACGGCAGGAAGCCACCATACCGCGCACCAGCATCCGCTCCGCGCTGCAATACGGCAGCTATCGCGACGGCACGCCGATCCACAAATGGCTGTGCCACCAGGCGTTACCGCTGGATTACTGAACGTAGCTCGGAAATTTGTCGCGCAGCAGTTCCAGTTGCGACAGCGTGCCGGACAAGTGTGCGCGCACCGCTTCCTGCGCGGCGGCCTGGTCCCCGGCGCCGATGGCCTTGGCGATGTCGTTATACTGGCTGAGGATGGAGTTAGCCTTGTTGTTCAAGGGCAGATGCAGACGGCGCAGGCGATCAAGATTGCCGCTGAGATTGCGCACGGTGGTCCACAGATCGGAGACGCCGGCTTCGGCGTACATTTTCTTGTGGAAGGCCTGGTCGGCGGCGTTAAAACCTTCCAGATCGCCAACCTTCAGGCAAACGCGCTGCTGGCCGGTGAACACCAGCAACGCTTTCTCCATTTCCCTGTTGGGTGTCGCGGCCAGCGTGTGGACGATTTCCAGCTCTATCGATAGACGCGCAAAATGCGCCTGACGGGCGGAGTCGAGATCGATGCCGCGCACGCGAGTTTGATGTTGCGGAAAAATCTCGACCAGGCGCTCGTCATCGAGCCGCGTCAGCGCGTCGCGGATCGGCGTTTGCGACAGCGCGAAATACTCGACCAGCTGGCTGCGTTGCAGGATGGCGCCCGGTTCCAGTGCCGACGTCACAATCAACTCGCGCAGGCGTTCATATACCTGAACCGTGGCACTCCGCGAACGGTCCAGCTTGAACTTGCCGAGCAGGCTGTCGAGTTGCATAAATAGTTTAGTTTTTTTGTTGGTAGAACTCGGCGAGCACGTCGAATGCCTGTTTGCGCGCGCCGCTCTCGGACAGCAGGCCCTTGCGGTTCCAGCCGTTCTGCAGCAGCGGATGTTCGCGCCGTGGCGAGCGGAAATCCTTTAGCACCCATGGAGACATGCCTGCCAGTGTCGGGATCTTGCCGGCCATCGCCAGCGTGTTGCGATAATACTCGGCCTGATACTCTTCGCTGAATTTCTTCCCGCCGGCATCGTGGTAGCCGGCCAGCGCATCGGCGCCGAATTCGGACAGGATCAGCGGGCGGTTCGCCGGCACGTTCCACTTCAGGCCCGGCAGGTCGGCCAGCCTGTCGTCGCCGTACCAACCGGCGTAGGTGTTCACCGCCAGCACGTCGAGCTGATCCAGCAGCGGATCGTTGATGGTGGTGATGTCGTCGTTGCCGGTCTTGTGGCGTTCCACCAGCAACGCGGCGCTGATCAGGCGGGTCGGGTCCAGCGCGCGGACGTTGGCCGCCATCGCCGAATGGAAGCGGGTACGCGGCGCGGAGACCGGCGTCTCGTTGCCCACGCTCCACAGGATGACCGAGGCGCGGTTGCGGTCGCGGTAGACGGTTTCGGCCTGCATCGCCAGCGCCTTGCGCAGCACGGCCGGATTTTCCCAGTCCACCGTCCAGTAGACCGGAATTTCGCTCCACACCAGCAGGCCCATTTCGTCGGCAAGGCGCAGCGTGGTTTCAGAATGAGGGTAGTGCGACAGGCGCACGTAATTGCCATGCAGCTTGTACTTGATCTCGCTGAGCAGGGCGCGTGACGCTTGCTCGGTCATATTGCGGGCCGGGTTGGGACCGAATTCCTCTTCATGCATCGACACGCCGCGCAGGAAGATCGGCTTGCCGTTCAACAGGATGCGGCTGCCCTCGACGGCGATGGTGCGGAAGCCGATGCGGTCGCGCAGCAAGTCGCCGCCGGCGGCAAAGCGCACGTCGTACAGCGTTGGGCTGTCCGGCGACCAGCGTTGCAGCTTGCGTGGCGCCGGTAGCGAAATGGCGGCGCGGCCTTGCGCGTCGGTGGTGACGCTGGTACTGGCGATGTCGCCGATCTGGATGCTGACTTTCTGGCCGCCGGCCTGGGGACCGTTCAGTTGTAGGCTGCCGGCGAGGCTGCCGTCGCGCTTCAGATGCAGCGTGGCGTCATCGATAAAGGTGGCCGGCGTGTAGACCAGGCGCACCGGGCGGGTGATGCCGCCGTACAGATCCCAGTCAGTGATCTGGGTCGGAATGCTTTGCGCGTCGTGCCGGGAGTCGGCCCCGACCACCAGGCGGTTCTCGCCGGTGCGCAGCGCCTCGGTCACCTCGACTGCGAACGGCGTGAAACCACCTTCATGCTGACCGACTTCCTTGCCGTTCAGGTAGATATGCGCCCGATAGTTGACCGCTTCGAAGCGCAGGAAGGCGCGGCCGCCGCGCAGCTCGCGGGCGTTGAATTTGCGCTGGAACCAGATCAGGCCGTCGTAGTAGCGCAGCTCGGCTTGCGCAGCGTTCCATGCGCCGGGAATGGTCATTACCGGGCCACGGTCCATGTCGAACTCAAAGAAGGTGGCGCCGCCTTTGGCTTCTTCGCTGGCCACGTCGATGTCGCGGTAGCGCTGCATGCGCGATTTGGCAACCCAGCCGTTGATATCGGTCAGGCCGGTACGGTACAAGTCCTTGGAATACGTCCACTGGCCGGACAAGTCCTGGCTGTCGCGGCTGGCGCTGCCGGTCAGCAGCAGGGCGGGGCGCAAGTCTTGCGCCAGCGCGACGCCGGTCTGCAGCGCCAGCATGCAAAACGTGAATATTGCGAAAGCTGTTTTCTTCATTGTAGGCACCTGAACAAACGTACTAATATTTTAGTGGCGTTTTTCAGCGGCTAATCGCTTGGCCCAAACTAATCACGAGAATGATTGCGGGATGCATGTTGGTGCGCGGCGCCTCAAATTGGGGCGATTCTGACAATCAAATTGTCGACAATATGGGTTTCAGCTTGGCACAGTTGTTGCTGAACAGGAGCCATGCACAAGATTAAAGACACTCCCGAAGACCGCATGTACCTGGAAATCTATGACGCGATCATGGAGCACCGGCTGCCGGCCGGCACCAAGCTGACCGAGGAGGGGCTGGGCGAAATCTACGGCCTGGCGCGGCACACGGTGCGGCGCGTGCTGGCCAAGCTGGAGGCCGACGGCCTGGTGGATATCGAACGCAATCGCGGCGCCTTCATCGCCAGCCCGGACGATGAGGAAGCGCAGGAAATGTTCGAGCTGCGCCAGGCGCTGGAAGCGCTGGTCATGCAGAAGCTCGATGGCCGTCCGGCCGACTTCAGCGGCCTGCGCGCGCTGGTGGCGCGCGAGCGCGATGCTTATATGCGCGGCGACCGGCCGCAATGGATACGATTGTCGGCAGAATTTCATATTGAATTAGCCAGGCTGGCCGGCAATTCGCTGGTGGTGCAGGCGTTGCGCCGGCTGGTGTCGCGCACCACGTTGCTGATCTCCGCCACCAATCCCGGCGCGCAGCAGCCTTGTTCCTTCGATGAACACAACGCCGTGCTCGATGCCCTGGAAAACAACGACCACGTCAAGGCCCGGCAGGAAATGACACATCACCTTGGCCAGTGCGCCTGCCGGCTGCTGGATCGCCCGGCGCGGCGCTTCGACCTGCGCGCCGCGCTGGGTAAACCCGATCACTGAACTACCCTTAGAGAGGAAATCATGATGTCATCCCGTGTATCGAAACTCGCCGCCGGTCTCGCCTTGTGCGTGCTGGCCTTGCCAGCGCTGGCGCAGGACACCAAGATCAAGTTCCAGCTCGACTGGCGGTTTGAAGGTCCGTCGGCGTTCTTCCTGGTCGCCAAGAGCAAGGGTTACTTCGCGCAGGAAAAGCTGGATGTGACTATCGATGCCGGCAGCGGCTCGGCCAATGCGGTCAACCGGGTGGCCTCCGGCACCTACGAAATGGGCTTTGCCGACATGGCGGCGCTGATGGAGTTCACCGCCAACAATCCGACCGCGCCAAGCAAGCCCATGGCGGTGATGATGGTCTATAACGATACGCCGGCCGCCATCTTTGCGCTGAAAAAATCCGGCATCAAGACGCCGGCCGACCTGGCCGGCAAGAAGCTGGGCTCGCCAGTGTTTGACGCCGGCCGCCGCGCCTATCCGATTTTCGCCGGCGCCAACAAGCTGGATGCCACCAAGACTGCCTGGACCAGCATGGACCCGCCGCTGCGCGAAACCATGCTGGTGCGCGGCGATGTCGACGCCATCACCGGCTTTACTTTCACCTCGCTGCTGAACCTGAACTCGCGCGGCGTCAAGGATGAAGATGTGGTGCTGATGAAGTACCAGGACTACGGCGTCAAGCTGTACGGCAACGCCATCATCGTTTCGGATGCGTTTGCCAAGCAGAAGCCGGAAGCAGTCAAAGGCTTCCTGCGCGCCTTCGCCAAGGCGGCGCGCGATGTGATGGCCAATCCGGAGGCGGCGGTGAAAGCGATCAAGGAGCGCGATGGCCTGATCGACGAGAAGCTGGAACTGCGCCGGCTGAAGATGGCGATTGCCGACGCGGTGGCCACGCCGAACGCGCGCGCCGAAGGCTTCGGCCAGGTGGGGCCGGCGCGCCTGACGCTGATGGCGTCGCAAGTGTCCGACACCTACGCCACCAAGCACCGCGTCGATCCGAAAACGGTGTGGGATGCATCCTTCCTGCCGTCCAAAGCTGAGTTGAGCGTGTTTCCAAAATGAATGAATTATTCGTCGATTTCCAGAAGGTCTTCCTCGCCTACAACGATAGCGAGTTCGCGGTGGAAGACATCACGCTGCAGACGCGGCCGGGGGAATTTATCGCCATCGTCGGCCCGTCCGGCTGCGGCAAGTCCACCTTCATGAAGCTGGCCACCGGCTTGAAGATGCCGACCAGCGGCCATGTCCGCATCGGCGGCCAGCCGGTGACCGGGCCGCTGAAGTTTGTCGGCATGGCGTTCCAGGCGCCGACCTTGCTGCCGTGGCGCACCACGCTGGACAATGTGCTGCTGCCGCTGGAGATCGTCGAACCGCATCGCAGCCAGTTCAAGCGCGAGCGCGGCAAGTATGTCGAGCGCGCGCTGGCGCTGCTGAAGACGGTGGGGCTGGACGGCTATGCGGATAAATATCCGTGGCAGCTGTCGGGCGGCATGCAGCAGCGGGCGTCGATCTGCCGCGCGCTGATTCATGAACCGAAGATGCTGCTGCTGGACGAGCCGTTCGGCGCGCTGGATGCGTTCACGCGCGAGGAGCTGTGGTGCGTACTGCGCGACCTGTGGACTGAGCGCCAGTTCAACGTCATCCTGGTGACGCACGATCTGCGCGAAGCGGCCTTCCTGGCCGATACCGTGTACGTGATGAGCAAGCGGCCGGGACGCATTGTCGCCCGCAAGGAAAACCCGCTGGCACAGCCGCGCGACCTGGAGGTGACCTACACCGAACCTTTCAACGAGTTGGTGCACGAGTTGCGCGGGCATATCGGCCGCGTGCGCGGCAGCTGAACGAGGAATGAGCATGAATCATAAAGCCGTCAAGACTTTTGCGCCGTGGGCGCTGCTGATCATCACGCTGATTGTCTGGCAGATCATCTGCAGCGTGTTTTCGATTTCCGAGTTTATTTTCCCCAGCCCGCATGCGATCTTCGATTCGCTGATCGAATATGCCGGGCCGATCGCCGAGCATGCGTGGCGCACCTTCTGGGTCACCATGACCGGGTTTGCGATTGCGGTAGTGGTGGGCATGGCGCTGGGATTTTTGATCGGTTCCTCGCCGCTGATTTATGCGGCAGTGTATCCGCTGATGACGGCCTTTAACGCCTTGCCGAAGGCGGCGTTTGTGCCGGTGCTGGTGGTGTGGTTCGGCATCGGCGCCGGGCCGGCGATACTGACGGCGTTCCTGATTTCCTTCTTCCCGATCATGGTGAATATCGCCACCGGCCTGGCGACGCTGGAGCCGGAGCTGGAAGATGTGCTGCGGGTACTGGGTGCGCGGCGCGTGGACGTGCTGCTGAAAGTCGGCTTGCCGCGCTCGATGCCGTACTTCTTTGCTTCGTTGAAGGTGGCGATCACGCTAGCCTTCGTCGGCTCGACCGTATCGGAAATGAACGCCGCCAATGAGGGCATCGGCTACCTGCTGGTCTCCGCTGGCTCGTCGATGAAGATGCCGCTGGCCTTCGCCGGCCTGATGGTCATCGGCGCGATGGCGATGGCCATGTACGAACTGTTCGCCATCATCGAAAAACGCACCACCGCCTGGGCGCATCGCGGGCAGGCCTAGGTGCGAGACCAGGATTTTCGCAAGACCAGGTCGACCAGAAAAATTCGCGCGTTGGCGGTTGATTTTGTTGCCTTCCAGTCTTCAAATGCGGCCATCGTGGCATCTATGAGTGCAAGCACTTGCACGCGATTGAATCGGCAGGAAATATCGTAGTCGGCGAGGTGTCGTGCCTCTTGAAGATGCAGAAAAATATCCGCGACGTTTTTCAATTTTGTATTGATTGGAAAAACCAGTAAAGGGGCGATCTGAGGATGCAGGGTTGATGGGCCTTTTGCTCTTGCATATTGTGAGCAGACTGTTTTCATCTCTGCATGTGCATAGGCTCTGCGGATTTTAGACCTTGCCGCTTGGCTAAATTTGCTGCCAATTGCGGCAGAGCCATCATCAAGCAGCAAGTGAAAAAGGGAATAGTACGCGGCAGAAACCGCCCGTCTCAGATTTGCCTGCTTGGGCTTGCCGGCATCTACCAATGCCAAATGCCTGGCTTGGGCCAGCAAGTCATTGGTGAGAGCCAAGGTTAATCCGTTACAAAACGAACATATGGCCAGGATATGACGTCTGTGTCTAAGATTTTCCTGGAAATGTCTCGCATCAATGCGCTTAGCTTGCTAATTTTTTCTGCTGAGGGCTTGTAGTCATCGAGAATGTGTAAGTTGATCCACACGGCAGGCATGCCTGTGGAATCTTCAGAAAAAGAAAAATCTACCGAGAGTATTTCTTCCGGCAGGTTTATTTTATTGATGACATCTCGAATTAGTTTCTCGTCTGTCATGATGAGCTCCTGATGCAGTTCTATTCATTATGACAGGCGCATTTCAAGTTTCAATGTGCTGGCTCAAAGTCCGGCGCCGCAGTCTTTGCAGTAGCTGGCAGTGGCGTCGTGGCCGGTGGTGGCGCAGGCGGGGCAGGTACGCGGCGGTAGCGTGACGCGGCCGCGCTGGTAGGTGATTTCGGAACTGATGATGCCGGTCGGCACGGCCAGGATGCCCCAGCCCAGCAGCATCATGAAGGAGGCGATGGCGCGGCCGATGTCGGTCTTCGGCACCAGGTCGCCAAAGCCGACCGTGGTCATGGTCGAGATGGCCCAGTACACCGCCGTCGGAATGCTGGTGTAGCCGTGCTCCGGTCCCTCCACCACATACATCACCGTGCCCAGCAGGAAGACGATCAGGAACACCACCGACAGGAAGATGAAGATCTTGCGCCGGCTGGCGAGCAGCGCGTCGCCCAGCATGCTGTATTCCTCGATGTACAAGGTCAGCTTGAGGATGCGGAAGATGCGCAGCAGGCGCAGAATCCGCACGCCCATGATCACATGCGCGCCGGGGATGAACAGCGAGATATAGCTCGGCAGGATAGACATCACATCGATGATGCCGAAGAAGCTGCGCGCATACACCACCGGGCGCTGCACGCACAGGCAGCGGCCGACGTATTCCAGCGTGAACAGGATGGTGAAGAACCACTCGGCCGCATGCAGCCAGTCGCCGTAGTCGGCGGCAATCGACTGCACGCTGGTCAGCACGATGACCAGCACGCTGAGCAGGATGGCGCCGATCAGCGTCAGGTCGAAGGCACGGCCCTTGGGGGTATCGGATTCGAAGATGATAGCGTAGAGTTTGGCGCGCCAGCCGCCGGCTGGTTTGCCGAGGCGTTGCTGAAGCGGGTCGATGGGGCGTTGTACTGGATTCATGGGCATCTATCTTACTGGCAAACGCGGGTGGATGGCGCCATATCGAATAGGCATGGATCGCGGCATTTTCCGCATGCCTCGCCATTCCACCTTTGGGCTAGCATGGCGGCATGAAAAAACTACTGCTCACCCTTTTGATGGCGGCCGGACTGGCCGCCAACGCCGCCGAACCCTTCGTCAAAGGCGCCGACGTCGGCTGGTTGCCGCAGATGGAAGCCACCGGCTACAAGTTCTACAACCAGCAGGGCAAGGAGCAGGACGCGCTACAGATCCTCAAGGATTACGGCATCAACACGATCCGCCTGCGCACCTGGGTCAACCCGTCCGACGACAAGGCCAGCGGCCACAATAGCAAGGACGAAACCGTCGCCATGGCGCTGCGCGCGCAACGGATGGGCATGCGCATCATGCTGAACTTCCATTACAGCGACAGCTGGGCCGATCCGCAGCAGCAGCGCAAGCCTGCCGCCTGGGTGGGCCACGATTTCGCGCAACTGAAGAAAGACGTCTACGATTACACCTACGACGTCATGAGCGCCATGCGCAAGGCCGGGGTTACGCTGGAGTGGGTACAGGTGGGTAATGAAACCCGCACCGGCATGATTTATCCGGAAGGCCATACCGACAACTGGCCGCAACTGGCGCAACTGCTCAACCAGGGATATGACGCGGTCAAAGCCGTCAGTCCATCGTCCAAGGTGGTGTTGCACCTGGACCGCGGCCAGGACAACGCTTGGTTCCGCACCTGGTTCGATAACGCCAAAGCCAATCGCGTCAAGTATGACGTGATCGGCCTGTCCTACTATCCATACTGGCTGGACGGCCGCCCGGATTACACACAGTCGATCGACGCGCTGGCCGCCAACATGAACGACATGGTGGCGCGCTACGGCAAGGAGGTGATGGTGGTGGAAGTCGGCGGCGAGGACAGCAAGCCGCAGAATACCTACGACCTGCTGATGGCGGTGCAGCAGAAAGTCCGGGAAGTACCGAACGGCCAAGGCAAGGGCGTCATCTACTGGGAGCCGCTGGGCGCGCGCAGCTGGAGCCACTATGAACTGAGCGCCTGGGGCGCGGACGGCCGTCCGACCAGGGCGATGGACGCTTTCTTGGATTTCAAATAAGGAAGAGCGTTTATCTTCGTGTCCAAGGGTTTTTGCCTTCTCTATAATTTTTGCTAAAGTCGCGGCTCAACAAAAATTCTAGGAACGGGATGAACAAGCATTTGATGGCGCTGGCGGTGGCCGGCGTATTCGCGGCGGCGCACGCGCAGGATACGGGGTCGGACAAGATCGAAAAAGTCGAGGTGACAGCCACCCGCACCGGCGCGGTCGATGTGCAGCAGGTGCCGGCCGCGATCACGGTCATCAAGCCGGAGGCGCTGACCAGATACGGCCAGGGCACGCTGAGCGACATCGCCGGCCTGGTGCCGGCCGTCTCTTTCCAGGAGCAGGGCGCGGGTGTCAACAACATCACCATTCGCGGCCTGGTGGTGCGCGGCATTGTGCCGTCCGAGGTGCAGGATGCGTCGCTGGTGGCGGTGTATATCGACGAGATGCCGGTGACGCTGAAGTCCAGCAATCCCGACCTGAAAGTGCTGGACCTGGAGCGCGTGGAAGTGCTGCAAGGCCCGCAGGGTACGCTGTTCGGCGCCGGCGCCATGGCCGGCACGGTGCGGCAGATTACCAGCAAGCCGGAGTTCAATGACTTCTATGGTTCGGTCGAGGCGGTTGGCTCGCGCACCTCCAAATTCGGCGGCGACAACCACAATGTACGCGGCACGGTCAATGTGCCGGTCAAGGACGATGTGCTGGCCTTGCGTCTGACCGGCTACACCGGCAACGATTCCGGCTACATCCTGAATCAGCACAACGGCAAGACCGATAACGATGTGTCGACCAACCAGGCCCGCGTGGCGGCCCGCCTGCGCGCCACGCCCGACCTGCTGATCGACGCCAGCGTCACCGCCTCCAATATCAAGGGCGGCATCAACGATGCATATTCCGGCCTGGCGCCGTACACCACCACCTCGCTGATCCAGCAGACCAGCAAGGACAGCCTGCAGCTGTACAACCTGACGCTGAACTACGACGCCGGCGCGGCGCAGCTGGTGTCGTCCAGCTCCTATCTGCACCGCGACACGCGCTACATCAATTCCGGTCAGTACAAGGCGACCGCCTTCATCTTCGGCGGCCAGCTGCCGCTGATTGCCTCGTCGTACGTGATCGACAACGCCATCACCAACTTCGCGCAGGAGTTCCGCCTGCAATCGAAGGCGGGCGGGCCGCTGAAGTGGACCGCCGGCGCCTTCTACACCCAGGGCAAGCGCGACCTGCGCCAGGACCAGCCGACGCCCGGCTTCGATGCGCGCTTCGCGGTCGCCAAGAACTTCCCCGGTTATAACTCGCAACTGAACGACAACGCCTTTACGCCCGACGATTACTTCTCCGGCACGCAGAACATCGATTCGAAGGAAGCTGCGGTGTTTGCCGAAGCCACTTATACCGTGTGGGATAAGCTGGACCTGACTGCCGGCGTGCGCCTGTTCCGCGGCACGCAGGACTTCGACCTGAAATTCAGCGGCCTGTTCGGCAACCTGGTCAACTCCACGCCATCGGCGCCGCAAAGCAGCAAGCCGGAAGTGAGCACCAGTAGCGAAACCTCGAAGGGCGCCAACCCGCGCTTCGCGGCCGCCTATCGTCTGGATGAAGCCCACACCGTGTATGCATCGGTGGGCAAGGGCTTCCGCTACGGCGGCAACAATCAGCCGGTGCCGTTCGATTTCTGCGGCCAGAACGCGCCGTCGACCTTCTCGCCGGACAGCTTGTGGAACTTCGAGGCCGGTTCGAAGAACACGCTGTTCGACCGCCGCGTGACCTTCAACGCCAGCGCGTACGTGATCAAATGGAAGGATGTGCAGGTGTTCAACCGCCTGCCTTGCACCTACTACTTCACCGAGAACGCCGGCAAGATCCGCAGCGAAGGCGTGGAGCTGGAAAGCTTCTTCAAGCTGTCGCGTCAGGCCTCGTTTGGCGTCAGCGCTTCGTTCAATCACTCGACGGCCACCGATCCGGTGGTTACCGGCGTGGCGGCGCAATCGATTCCGGAAGGCGCGCGCGTGCCGTACTCGCCCAAGTTTGCCGCCACCGCCGTCGCCAACTACAGCATCCCGCTGGGCGGCGCGCAGGAGATTGCGCTGTCGGCCAACTATGCGTATCGCGGCGAGTCGTACACCAACTTCGCGGCGTCGCAGGGCAGCTATTCGCGTATTCCATCGTCCAACACGCTGAACGCGACCATTGTGTACCGCACCGGCCCTTACGAGTTCGGCCTGTTCGGCACCAACCTGACCAACGGCGCCAAGATCAGCGACATCACCACCAACACCATCGCGATCCAGCCGGGCGACAATCTGTACATGATCCGTCCGCGCACCGTGGGCCTGCGCGTCAAGGCGCGCTTCTGACGCAGGGCTGCGCGCCAGGCTTGCCGCTGGCTAGTTCTGGCTGCGTACGCTTGGCACCCGCGCGTCGTCAACAGGACTGATCACGAAGCCGTTGCGGCCCGCCGCCTTGGCACGGTAGAGCGCCTGGTCGGCGGCGCGCATTATTTCCTCGGCGGTCGCCGGCGGAGGGCTGGTGACGGCGATGCCGACGCTGGTCTGGACTACGCGCTGCACCGCGCCCAGCATGAAAGGGGCATGCATGGCGTCCAGTATGCGCTTCCCCAGCACCGCCATCTCGGTCGACGACAGCTGCTCGAAGACGATGACGAATTCGTCGCCGGCCAGCCGCGCCACGGTATCGGTGGCGCGCACGGCGTCGCGCAGACGGCGCGCAAATTCGATCAGCACCTGGTCGCCGGCCGCATGGCCCAGCGTGTCGTTGATCGCCTTGAAGTGGTCGACGTCGAGGATCGCCAGCCCCACCGGCTGTCCGGAACGCGCGGCGCGCGCCAGCGCCTGCGGCAGGAAGGCGTCGAACATGCGGCGGTTGTTGATGCCGGTGAGGACGTCGGTGGTGGCCAGCCGGTGCAACTCCTCTTCGGCGCGCTCGCGGCGCTGTGACAAACCGTAGAAGGCGCGACTCAAATCGCCGAATTCGTCCTTGCGCGCCACGTCGAACACGGCGATGTCGGCGCGGCCCTCACTGATGTCTTCCACATGCAGATGTAGCCTGCGCAGCGGGCGCAGCAGCTGGGTGGTGATCATCCAGCCGAAGAAACCGGCGCCGGCGGTCAGCATGGTGGCACCCAGCAGCGCGCGCAGGCGCACGCTCTGCATGGTGGCGAAGGCGCTGCGCAGCGGGTAGGAGAGGGCGATGGTCCACTCCACCTCGCGCAGATGCTTGTGCACCAGCAGCACCGGCACACCGTCGTCGAGCAGGCCGTCTTCCCAGCCCTCCGGATCGCGCAGTGCCGATGCCAGCAGGGTGCCGGGAGCGTCGTCGCCCTTTTCCAGCAGGCGATTTTTGTCCGGGTGATGCACCATCAGGCCGCTGTCGGTAACGATGAACAGGTAGCCGCCGGCGCCGGCGCGCAGCGCGTCGAGCTGGGCGGAGAAAGACGGGCGCAGCAGGTCGATGGCGCCCAGCAGGATGCCGCTGATACGGCCATCTGCGCCGCGCAGTGGCTGTGTCACCACCACCACCGGCCGTCCTGACAACGCGCTTTTGATCGGCTGCGAAATCACGCTTTCCTGCAGTCGCAGCGTCTCCCTGAAGTATTGGCGCTCGGCGATGTTGATGCGTTTGGCATTGCGGTCGCGCAGGCTGGCCACCAGGTTGCCGGACAGGTCGAAGGCGTTGACGTTGTAGAAGGTGTCGCGCAGCGTTTCGCGGGATTCGAGCAGGCGTTGCAACTCCGCCAGCGGCGTGTCGTGTTGGGCGATTTCTTCCGTCAGCGATTTCAGCAGGTCGCGTTTGTTGCGCAGGTCGTTGTCGATGAAGGCGGCGGCGCCGGTCAGCAGCGACAGTTCCTGGCGGGCGATCACCTGGCGCAGTTCGGCTTCGGCAATCAGCAGCGAAATGCCGCCGGCGCCGATGCCGGCAAACAGCAGCAGGCCGATCACCAGCGCGGTGATCTTGAACTTGAAACTGTACAGGAAGCTAGGCAAAGGCCGCATATCGGTTCCTAGCGCGAGGGGAACCCAGTATAGCGCCGTGGCTGGAAAAGCTGCGCTCGAAAAGGCTGTCGAAAATTTCGATAATAGACAGGTAATTTTTCCGCTTTTTGTTTGCATGGCGGCCACGCATAATGAATCCATCAGCGCGACACTCAGTGAGAGCAGCGCTAAACACCAAATCGAAAATTTTGAATATTTTAGGGGAAACTAGTATGCCAACCGCCATCGCCCAACCAGGTCAAACTCTGCTGAACCCAAGCAACCACACCCTGATCATGATCGATCACCAGTCGCAGATGTCGTTTGCCACCAAGTCGATCGATCCGGTCCAGCTGCGCAACAACGTCGCGCTGGTGGCGAAAGCAGCCAAAGAATTCAAGGTGCCGACCATCCTGACCACGGTTGCGGAAAAATCGTTCTCCGGCCCGATCTTCACCGAGATCAAGGATGTGTTCCCGGACGAAGTGGCGATCGACCGCACCACCATGAACACCTGGGAGGATCCGCGTATCGCCGAGTGCGTCAACGCCATCGGCAAGGACAAGATCGTGCTGGCCGGTCTGTGGACCTCGGTATGCATCGTCGGCCCGGCCTTGTCGGCGCTGGACCAGGGTTTTGACGTGTATGTGATCACCGACGCCAGCGGCGACGTTTCCGACGAAGCCCATGAACGCGCCGTGCAGCGCATGCTTCAGGCCGGCGCCCGTCCGATGACTTCGCTGCAATACCTGCTGGAACTGCAACGCGACTGGGCACGCGGCGAAACCTACAACGAAACCGTCGCCACCTCGATCGCTCATGGCGGCGGCTACGGTCTGGGCCTGATCTACGCCAAGACCATGTTCAACGCCTCCGAAGGCCACTAAGCCCGCCTCGGCATCCCACCGTCCTCGACGGTGGGATGTGTGCCGGTTGGGGGAGCCGACGATATCTCTTGTTAGATAGAAATTCTTCCGCTAAGCTAATGGCACCATTTCTCCGCCCCCACGCCATCCCCGCCTGGCGGGCACCATCTTACGGCCCCACCCCCGCCGTGTTCGAATTCTCTTAGGAACTTTTATGTTTGCTAACCTGAAGATTCGTACCCGGCTGATCGGCACTATGGCCTTGCTCGGCGTACTGATTGTTTTTATCGGCGTCAAAGGCATCAACGCGTTGCATACATCCAACACCGTGCTGAAGGATGTGTACAGCAATTCCATGGTGTCGATGAAGGCCATTTATGAAGCGCAGATCCAGATCGACCGCGCGCGCCTGTCGCTCGACCGTGTCGCGCTGGCGCCGGATGCCGCCAACGTGCCGGAAACGCTGAAGCGCACGCAGGACTTCATCGACGGCAGCGACAAGTTCTGGAAGAGCTACTACTCGCTGCCGTTCGGCGAGGGCGAAAAGGAACTGGCCGACAAGGTGGCGGCGCAGCGCGACGCGCTGATCAAGGACGGCCTGCTGGTCGCCATCAAGGCCATCAACGACAAGAACAAGGCGGAAATCGAGCGCCTGATGCTGAGCGAGGTCACGCGCCTGTTCCGCCTTTACACCGAGAGTTCGGAAAAACTGTCCAACTACCAGTTGCAGGCCACCGCCACGCAGTATGACGCAAGCCAGCAAGCCTACGATCGCAACATGCTGCTGGCGATCGCGGCGATTGTGGTGGGCATGCTGCTGGCCGCCGTTTCCGGCCTGCTGCTGTTGCGCGCCGTGATGGATCCGCTGAACCAGGCCATCGCGCACTTTCATTCGATGGCGCATGGCAATCTGTCCAATCACATCGAGCTCGGCCGCAAGGATGAAATGGGCGAGATGATGGAAGGCCTGCAGCAGATGCAGGAACGCCTGGCCGGCACGGTGCGCAGCGTGCGCGAGGGCAGCGACGCCATCGCCACCGCATCGGGCGAAATCGCCGCCGGCAACCTGGACCTGTCGCGCCGCACCGAACAGCAGGCCGCCAGCCTGGAGGAAACCGCGTCGTCGCTGGAAGAGTTGACCTCGACCGTCAAGCAGAACTCCGATAATGCGCGCCAGGCCAATACGCTGGCATCGTCGGCTTCCGACATTGCCGTCAAGGGCGGCGAGCTGGTCACGCGGGTGATCGGCACCATGAGTTCGATCACCGAATCGTCCGACAAGATCGCCGACATCATCGGCGTGATCGACGGCATCGCATTCCAGACCAATATTCTGGCGCTGAACGCGGCGGTGGAGGCGGCCCGCGCGGGCGAGCAGGGACGCGGCTTCGCGGTGGTGGCGACCGAGGTGCGCAACCTGGCGCAGCGCTCGGCTGCGGCGGCCAAGGACATCAAGGCGCTGATTACCGATTCGGTGGAAAAGGTGGGCAGCGGCAGCGCGCTGGTCAACGAAGCCGGCACCACCATGGAAGAAATCGTCACCAGCGTGAAGCGCGTGACCGATATCATCAGCGAAATCAGCTCGGCCGGACGCGAGCAGGAAGTCGGCATCGAGCAGATCAACACCGCCGTGGCCGAGATGGATACCGTCACGCAGCAGAATGCCGCGCTGGTGGAACAAGCGGCGGCCGCCTCGCAGGCGATGCAGGAGCAGGCGGCCAAGCTGGCCGAGATGGTGGCGGTGTTCCAGGTCGAAGGGAGCGCCAGCGCCGCCCGCAAGACGGCTTCCGCACCGGTGGCCGGCGCCGCGCGCGCCGCTGCGGCAGTCCGCAAGCCGGCGCTGAAACTGGCGCCGAAGGTCGCCGCCAGGCCCGTGGCCGCCAAACCAGCCGCCACGCCATCGGGCGCACCGCGCAAGGCGCCCGCCGATGAAAGCCAGGAGTGGGAAGAATTCTGACAGCATGAAAAAAGCCGGCTCGCAGCCGGCTTTCCCCTTCGGGGTCAGTGCCGACATTCGGACATTTCGCTCGCGAAATGTCCGAATGTCG
>CAUPXZ010000080.1:0-17964 GCA_963515135.1 uncultured Duganella sp.
TTTTTTTTCATTTTCGACTATATTTTGTTTTTTTCGACTTTATTTACGCGGAACAATCACCGAGGGCCGCCTGAGGGCGGCCCATAAAAATCTTTAAAAATAGCTTGCTATTGAATTGCGTGCGATATATATTGAATGCATGTAGTGAGCAACTAAATCGTTGACTAACTAATTCGGAGCCTATCATGAGCAAAAATACCCAAGAACAAGTCAGCCTGTCCCGTCGTTTTGCAATGTTTAGCGGCGCCGGCGCCGCAGCGGCAGCCGTCGCGGTTCCTTTGGCCGCGCTGGCCAGCGGCAGTGCCGAAGCTGCGCCGGTTGCAGCGGGCAAAGGTCCGGTCAGCAAAACCGCCAGCACCATTACCACCCGCGACGGCGTTGAGATCTATTACAAGGACTGGGGTCCGCGCGGCGGCCAGCCGGTGATCCTGAGCCACGGCTGGCCGCTGAATGCGGACAGCTGGGAATCGGCGGCCTTCTTCCTGGCCAATAACGGCTTCCGCGTCATCACCCATGACCGTCGCGGCCACGGCCGTTCGAGCCAGCCCTGGGACGGCAACGATATGGACCACTACGCCGACGACCTGGCGCAGCTGATCGAAGCGCTGGACCTGCACAACATTATCCTGGCTGGCTTCTCGACCGGCGGCGGCGAAGTGGCGCGCTATGTGGGCCGCCACGGCACCAAGCGCATCGCTAAGCTGGGCCTGATCTCGGCCGTGCCACCGCTGATGTTGAAAACCGCCGACAATCCGGACGGCCTGCCGCTGGAAGTGTTCGACGGCATCCGCGCCGCTTCGGTCAAAGACCGCGCCCAGCTGTACCTGGACATCGCCTCCGGCCCGTTTTACAACTACAACCGTGCCGGCGCGAAACCTTCGCAAGGCATCATCCAGGCCTGGTATGCGCAGGGCATGCAGGGTGGTTTCAAAAACACCTACGACTCGATCAAGGCCTTCTCGGAAACTGACTTCCGCGAAGACCTGAAAAAATTCGACAAACCGACGCTGATCATCCACGGCGATGACGACCAGATCGTACCGATCAAAGCCGCCGGCATTGCCTCGGCCAAGATCGTCAAAGGTGCGAAGCTGATTGTCTACCCAGGCGCGCCGCACGGGCTGACCGATACGCACAAGGACAAGTTCAACAACGACTTCCTGGCTTTCGCCAAATCGTAATCCTCTGCAAGCCCCCATCCGGGGGCTTTTTTACGTGAGTGCTACATAGATTTACATGCGCTCTGTTGTAATTATGTGAAAAACGTGGTGTGCGCCGCACATATTCAAAAGCAAGATTTTTATTTTGCAACTAGTTTCATATAAGGCCGCCGTTTTGTAACAAAAAACGCATAACGGTGAATTGTCGGGAATTGAGTGAAGATAGCAGTGAAAAGGCAGAAAATATGATGTGGTGAAAATGCAACGGTGGTGCTTGGCAGTCCAGAGACGCCAAATGATGTTGGGGAAACCCTCATTGACGCAATTTTTGACGGGTGTTTCCATAAGTCCGCCTGAGAAAAATCGTTGTTCTCAGCAAATTGCGAGTTTCTGGCTTAAAAAACCACTTCAGGGAGTAGTTGCATGATGAAAGAGACAGTGCTGGCGCGTTCGGTGCGCCTGATGTTCGTGGGTGGCCTGACGGCCGCCGCCTTGGGCATGACGGCGCAGGCGACTGCGCAGGAAGCCCAGGGCCAGATTCAACGCGTTGAAATTACCGGTTCCAGCATCAAACGCGCCACTGCGGAAACCGCTTCGCCGGTGCAAGTGATCAGCCGCGAAGATCTGATGAAATCCGGCAAGGCTACCGTGGCCGAATACCTGCAAACCCTGACGGCCGACGGCGCCGGCTCGCTGCCGACCGGCTTTGGCAATGGTTTCGCCGCCGGCTCCACCGCGATTTCGCTGCGCGGCCTGGGCGCCACTTCGACCCTGGTGCTGCTGAACGGCCGCCGCATGGCGCCATTCGCCCGTGCCGACGACGGCCAGAAAAGCTTCACCGACCTGTCCACCGTGCCGATGCAGATCGTCGAGCGCATCGAGATCCTGAAGGACGGCGCCTCGTCCACCTACGGCGCCGACGCCATCGCCGGCGTGGTCAACATCATCCTGCGCAAGGACTTCACCGGCTTGACCGTGAAGGGCGATATCGGCAGCTCGCGCTACAGCGACGCCCAGCAGTACAAAACCTCGGTCACCTACGGCAAGGGCAACCTGGACGAAGACAAGTACAACTTCGTCGTCAACGCCGAATACTTCAAATCCGACCCGCTGATGAACAGCGACCGCAAGGATCGTGGCCACATCGGCAAGGGCGACCTGCGTCCATGGGGCTATCCGATCGGCACCCAGTTCGCCTCCGGCTACATCAGCGGCAACAACAACGCCGCCGCCAGCCCGGCCGGCTCGATCCGCAACCCGACCACGCTGGACTACGTGTCGCTGCCAGGCTGCGGCGCGCTGTCGACCTCGGCGCCGCAAGATCCAAAGGGCGGTTGCGTCTGGCATCAGGACCAGTTCCGCTCGATGCAGCCGAATATCGAGGGCATCAACCTGTACACCCGCGGCACCTGGCAGATCAACGAAACCACCCAGGCCTATGCTGAAGCCGGCTACTCGCAGCGCGACACCTCGTTCACGCTGACGCCGCCTTCGATCACCCCGACCGTGGCCTTCCCAGGCAACGCCGCCAACCCGACCGGCGTGATCAACTACGGCTCCGGTGCCGGCACCACCATCGTGCTGGCGCCTAGCCATCCGCAGAATCCATACGGCGCCGCCGCCCGCGTGCGTTATGCCGCGTTCGACGTCGGCCCGAGCACCCGTTCCGTCGACAACAATTTCACCCGCGTGGTGCTGGGCCTGAAAGGCTCGGCCTTCGGTTGGGATTACGACACCGGCTACACCCACTCGCAATCCAAGCTGGACCTGGACTACAGCAATATGCTGAACATGGCCGTGGTGAAAGCCGCGCTGGGCGATCCGACCAGCAAGTACTTCCCATACTATATCGGCAGCCAGGCGTCGAAAAATCCGGCGTCGCTGTACGCCGCCATGGTGACCCACGCTGTGTCGCACTCGACCACCAAGCTGGACATCGTCGACTTCAAGGCCACCCGTTCGCTGATGACCCTGGCCGGCGGCGATCTGGGCCTGGCGATCGGCGCCGAGCACCGTCGCGACAAGCTGTCCAACCCGTCGCTGTCCGGCACCGAAAACGGCACCATCAACGCCAGCTACGTTGCCGCGTTTGGCGACAGCAAGGTTTCGGCGGTGTACGCCGAATTGCTGGCACCGGTGCTGACGACGGTTGAACTGTCGGCCGCCGTGCGTTACGACAAGTACGACCGCTTCTCGTCGACCACCCCGAAAGCCGGCGTCAAATGGACCCCGGTGAAGAGCTTCGCATTGCGCGGCACTTACTCGGAAGGCTTCCGCGCGCCAGGCCCGGCGGAAAGCAGCTCGCAATCGCAATCGACCGGCACCTCGACCGTGCGCGATCCAATCCGCTGCCCGAACGGCACGCCGCTGCCAGGCGCCACCTCGACCGATTGCGCGGCTTCGGTGGCGGCGGTCAAGCTGGGCGATCCTAACCTGCGTCCGGAAACCTCGAAGGGCCTGACGCTGGGCATGGTGTGGGATCCGCTGAACGACCTGTCGCTGTCGCTGGACGGCTGGAAGATCAAGCGTTCCGACGAGATCAACCCGCTGCCGTACAACGAAGCAGCCGCATTGCCGACCGCGATTCGCGCCGACAACAACCTGACCATCAACGGCCAGGTGGTGCCAAACACCGGCACGCTGCTGATCACCAAGGCGCCATACCGTAACTCCAGCTTCACCGAAGTGAAGGGTGTGGACCTGGACGTCAAACAGCGCCTGCGCCTGGGCGACTATGGCCGCGGCGCCATCGGCCTGACCTGGACCCACGTGGCATCGTGGGTGCGCGCCGAGTCGGCCACCGTGCGTTACCAGTTCGCCGGCACCCACGGCAACTGCGATACCTCGAACTGCGCCGGCACGCCGAAAGACAAGATCAGCGTCAACGCCTCGTGGGATCCTAACCAGAACTGGAACTTCAGCGCGATCGCCAACTACCGTTCGGACATGAAAAACGTGCTGTTCGAAGGCGACCTGTGCGCATCGAAACTGGCCAGTGGCGCTGACGCGCCTAACGGCTGCAAGATCGCTTCGTTCACCACGGTCGACATGTCGGCACGCTGGAACGTGAACAAGCAGTTCCAGCTGTTCGCTTCGGTCAACAATGTGTTCGACAAGGTCGCCCCGCTGGATCCGCTGACCTACGGCGGCATGAGCTACAACCCGATGGATGCGAGCGGCGCAATTGGCCGTTACTTCAAAATCGGCGCCAGCTACAAGTTCTTCTGATAGCTGCACACGCCGGGGCTGACGCTCCGGCCTGTGATCAAGGGACGGCGAGCGATCGCCGTCCCTTTTTTCTTTAGCCCAGGCGGGCGCGGAAGAAGGCAATGGTGCGCTGCCAGGCCAGCTTGGCGGCGGCCTCGTCGTAGCGCGGCGTGGTGTCGTTGTTGAAGCCGTGCTCGCCCTGGTAGACGTGGTGCTCGTAGTGCACACCGGCTTGCTTCAAGGCGGTTTCGTAGGCTGGCCAGCCGGCCAGGATGCGTTCGTCCTTGCTGGCGTCGTGGATCAGCAGATGGGCCTTGATGCGGGGTACATCGTCCGCCTTCGGCTGCGAACCGTAGAACGGCACCGCCGCCAGCAGATCCGGCATTTGCGTCGCCAGATAGTTGGCGATGCCGCCGCCATAGCAGAAGCCCACCACGCCGAGCTTGCCGTTGCCTTGTGGCTGCTGCTGCAGCCATTGTGCGGCGGCGAGAAAATCGGCGCGGGTCTTGGCCTGGTCCAGCTTGCCGAACAGCGCGCGGGCTTTTTCCTCATCGCCCGGATAGCCGCCCAGCGTGTGCAGTGCGTCCGGCGCGAATGCGATGAAGCCGTCCAGCGCGAGGCGGCGCGCGATGTCCTCGATATGCGGATTCAGGCCGCGATTTTCATGCGCCACCAGCACTACCGGCAGCTTGCCCTTGGCGCCGACCGGCGCCACCAGATAACCGCGCACTGTGCCATTGCCCTGCGGCGAAGGCAGTTCCACATAACGGGCGTTGACGCGCTGGTCGTCCGGCGTGACCAGCGGTGCGGCAAAGCTCGGGCTCAGCGCGGTCAGCAGGCTGGCGGCGGTCATGCCGCCCACTGCATAGCGCGTGGCCGACGCCAGGAAATCGCGGCGGTTGATGCGTCCGTGCACATACTGGTCGAACAGCTTCAGGACTTCCGGATCGAAATCGGCAGCGGTCTTGCGGCTCATCTTGTATCTCCATCAAAAGTAAAGATCTGACAAGTGTAGCTCATCAGCCGCTATACTCGTGGCATGAAGTATTGGATCGTTTCCTTGTTAATGGCTTGCGCCGGCGCGCAGGCGGCCGCGCCGTGTGCGCCGGTGCGGGTTGGCTATTCGGATCGCGAGCGCGCGCCGTATTACATGGGCAACGGCGGCGAAGTGCCGGCCAAGCCCGGCGTGCTGGTGGAATTGTTCCGCGACGCCTTCCGCAGCGTCGGCTGTCCGGTGGAACTGGTGCGGCTGCCGGTGGCGCGCGTGCGCCTGGCGTTGACCAGCGGCGCCATCGACGTCGCTCCCGCCGACACTCCGGCCGACACCAGCTACCTGATCGCCACCACCGCCAATGGCGAGCCGGATCACCGGCGCGCGTTGCGCACCATGGCGTATGTGTTTGTGCGGGCGGAGGATCGCTTGCCGGCGGATACCGAGCCGGCGCGGTATTTCAAGACCCATGTGCTGGCTGTCAATCAGGGCACGGTGCTGGCTGAGCATCTGAAAGCGGCCGGCCTGCAGGTTGACGACGGCAGCTTCAGCTCCTGGAACAATCTGGACAAACTGCGCCTGAAACGGGTGGACGGCTTCACCCTGGCGCTGATGACGCCGACCGCGCTCGATCCCTATATCGCCACGCGCTACGGCAAACAGGTGATGCGGCTGGACAAACCGGTACGCGTCTCATCGATGTGGCTGGGCGCCAACCGCGCTTACTACCAGCGCAACCGCGAACAGGTCGACGCGGTGTGGAACTGGATCGGCACACATGGCGCGCAGCAGGTGGAGGCGCTGTCGAAGCAGTATGCGCTGAACCCGTAAGCCGGCTCAGCGGCAGTTCTCAAGCGCGTTGGATGACGGGTTGTCACTTTTGCGGCGCACCGATGCGGTGGACAGCACGCGCAGGATGGTGTCGCGCGGCACGCCGTAAGCGGCCAGGTAAGCCCATGCGGTTGCGGCGCCACTGAGCGCCTCGATAACGATGGCTTGCTCTACTACTTGGGCGAATTGATGGTTAAGTCTTGGTTGCATGATACTCACCTCGGATCGAAAACGACTCACGGGATTGGGTGAGAATCAGAAGTCACGTGAAAGCGCGATGGCTGGGCGCCGGTGACTACGTCAGGAAAAGTGACTATAACAACTTTTTAGACGAGCGCAATTTATCGTTTCAATCATAAACGTGATCTGGATAGCAAAGACCGCACATAAAGCCACTTGGAATCCAGTTTAAAGACGATAGAATTACTTACGTTTTAATGTAAAATTTTTTAGGTAATTTATCTGAAAGAGTAAAATGAAGGTCTTCGAGCAACTTCAGCAACGTCGCGGCCAGCTGGGCAAAACACTCCAGACCATCTCAACTTTGACAGCGATGAGCGTACCGCAGATCAGCAACGTACTGAGTGGAAAAGTAGATTCCAGGCTCAGCACCGTAGAGGCGCTGGCCGATGCCATGGATGCAAGTCTAGTCCTTATTCCCAAACATCTTCTTCCCGAGCTTGCTCGCCTCTTGTCCGGAAAAACCATTGGACCGGACGATATTCCGTCAACGGTCGACCGACTCCTGAAGGGGTGAAATTGAGTAATGCATTGAGACCCCGATATCTGGAAGTCTGGCTTCATGGGCGGCATGTCGGCTGGCTCTGCGAAGCAGGGCGGGTAACGCGCTTCATCGCTACCGAGGATTACCTCACCGATACACAACGCGCTACGCTGTCGCTTTCCATGACGCTGCCGGGCGCCGAGCAAGTGACGCAGGAAACGCTAAAAAACTACTTTGATCCAGCGATATATCGAGAACGCGGCGAGTTGCCGCCATTCTTTGCTGGACTGTTGCCAGAGGGTGCTTTGCGACGACGGCTAGCGGCTACTCGCAAGAGCGAGCGCGACATGGATGACTTTGGCATCTTGGCCGCTGGGGGGGAAGACCTGCCAGGTGCGGTTACCGTGGTGCCTGCGAATCTCGACAATCTAACCCCAGCCGCTCGCGCATATGGTGTCACTGGTGGAGCCGACAATCTAGAAATCAGTGTGCCGGAGCAGGCTGCAGAGGGGGCCGCCTCACTATCTGGCGTGCAAGACAAGCTGGCGCTATCTCATGCCAAGGATGGAAAACGGTACTGCATGCCCGTCAAAGGCACGCTGTCGGACCTCATCGCCAAGCTGCCGCTAGCCGGCGACGACTCGCAAGTCATGAATGAATACGCATGCATGACCTTGGCAGGTCTGGCGGGTGTCAACGTCGCGCAATGCCGTCCAGCGCCGATGAGCATGCTGACCGACCACCCTGATTTGATTGTTGCATTGGGCTCCGATACGCGCTTCTTGGCCGTAGATAGATTTGACCGCAGTGCGGTTAGCGCGGTACACATGGAAGACGCCTGCCAGCTGTTGACGCTCATGCCTGGCCAGAAATATGCCGGCGCGAAGCAGTTCATCAAGCTGATCCAGGTGCTAGACCGTCTCAGCACGCGGGGCATTGAGGACGTTCGCCAATTTTTCATCCGGCAGGCCGTCAATACACTGCTCGGGAACTCTGACGCGCATCTGAAGAACTTCAGCGTGCTTTACCATAATGGTGTCCGTCCTGAGCTTTCGCCGGCCTATGACATCGTCTGCGTTTCAGCACTGGCGGGTTTCCGAGGTTTCGGCACCAATGTCGCAGTCGACAAATTGCAACGACAGGAAACCCTCGCCACCTATGCCGCCATTGCCAAGCAGGCTGGTATTTCGGAGCGCATCGCGAAAGCGGCTGTCACTCAAACAGTTTCGCGTGCTAAAGACCTTTGGCCCAAGGCGCTTCAGAGCGCAGACGTCCCGCACACTGTGCGTCTGGAGATCGAGAATCGCTTGAATAGACTGCCGCTAGCAGGCAATTCAAAGCACTGACCGCAAACTATCAGCAAGTACACGCGAAACGACAAAGGGTTACAGATTTTCATCTGTAACCCTTTGATCTTTTTAAATATTCTTGGTGCCGACTGCCGGTTTCGAACTGGCCACCTGATGATTACAAATCAACTGCTCTACCAAATGAGCTAAGTCGGCGTAACTTTTACGGTGCGAATTATACGCTATTTAATACGCGTAAGGGTGGGGCGGCCGCCCTTTTTGGGCGGATCGGTGTCGTCGCCGGGCGTCTCCGGCGCGTCCGTTTTGGCCTCCGACGACACTGGCGGCACGGCCGACAACACCGGCGCCGCCGGCGCGTCTTCGACCGCTTCCGGTGCCGGCGCCGATGGCTGGCCCAGCTGTGGTTCGAACGCCATGCCCTGGCCGTTTTCGTTGGCGTAGATGGCCATCACGTTGTTGACCGGGACGTAGATTTCACGCGAGACGCCGCCGAAGCGGGCGTGGAAGCGGATGCTGTCGTTGTCCATCTTCAGGCCGGAGGTGGCGCCGAAGCTGATGTTGAGCACGATTTCACCCTTTTTCACGTATTCCATCGGCACCGTGGTGCTGGCATCGACTTTGACGGCGAGGTAGGGCGTGTAGCCGCTGTCCGTGCACCACTCATAGATGGCGCGCAGCAGGTAGGGCTTGGTTGAGATTTCAGACATGGGATTCCAGACTGCAGTAAAACACGGCGCGCCGTCGGCCAGGGCCGGCAAACGCGCCGCAGTACATCAACTAAACAGCCAGCGTCCGATTAACGGCGCATGACCTTTTCCGACGGCGTCAGCGCTTCGATGTAGGCCGGGCGCGAGAAGATGCGCTCGGCGTACTTCATCAGCGGTGCGGCGGTCTTCGACAGTTCGATGCCGTAGTGATCCAGACGCCACAGCAGCGGCGCTACCGCTACGTCCAGCATCGAGAACTCGTCGCCCAGCATGTATTTGTTCTTCAGGAACAGCGGCGCCAGCGTGGTCAGGCGGTCGCGGATTTCTGCGCGGGCCTTGTCGTGGCTCTTGTCGTTGCCCTTGGCACGTTCGCTTTCCAGCGTGTGCACGTGGACGAACAGTTCTTTTTCGAAGTTGAACAGCATCAGGCGGGCACGGGCGCGCATCAGCGGGTCGGCCGGCATCAGTTGCGGGTGTGGGAAGCGTTCGTCGATGTACTCGTTGATGATGTTCGATTCGTACAGGATCAATTCGCGCTCGACCAGAATCGGCACCTGACCATACGGATTCATGGTCGAGATATCTTCTGGCTTGTTGAACAGGTCGACATCGCGCACTTCGAAGTCCATGCCTTTTTCAAACAGGACCAGGCGGCAGCGTTGCGAGAATGGGCAGGTCGTGCCCGAGTAGAGAACCATCATGTTTATCGTTCCTTAGAAGAACAAAAGGGGGTGGGCCGCGAACGGATCACCCCATACCGGCCCGTCACAATGCGGGCTTCGCAAAACAAGCACCGTACCAGCCGGCGCTCTCGTCTATTTCACTTCTTTCCAGAACGACGCGTTCAAGCGCCATGCCAGGAAGGCGAACACAGCCATGAACAACACGACTATGGCGCCCAGTTTTTTGCGGGTCTGCGCAGCAGGCTCCGCCATCCACTCCATGTAGCCGACCAGGTCGGCCACGGCGGTGTCAAACTCCAATTTCTGTAGTTTACCCGTAGTGACCTGCTCAAATCCAGCAAACTGATGAATCATTTTGCCGTGCGCATGCGGATCAGGCACTTCTTTCATCATCACTTTCTGTACACCTTGCAATTCCCACAAGACATGCGGCATCGCCACATTGGGGACGACCAGATTGTTCCAGCCGGTTGGGCGGGTGTCGTCCTTGTAGAAAGTGCGCAGATACGTATACAGGTAGTCGCTGCCGGAGCCGGCGCCAGACGCTTTCGCGCGCTGGATCACCGACAGGTCGGGCGGCACCACGCCAAACCATGCTTTCGCATCGCCAGGCTTCATGGTGGTGGTCATCATTTCGCCCACCTTCTCACCGGTAAACAGCAGATTGGCCTTGATCTGCTCCTCGCTCAAGCCCAGGTCTTTCAGGCGGTTGTAGCGCATGGAGGACGCATTATGACAGTTTAAACAGTAATTTACGAACAGTTTGGCGCCGTGCTGCAGCGCCGCCATGTTATTGGAGCGGTCCGGCGCCTTGTCGAGGGCGATGCCGCCCTCGTTCGCGAAGGTCAGACCGGGCAGCAGTGCCAAAATGGCAAGCAGGCGTTTGGGGAATTTCATGTGTTGTCCTTTTGTACTTTATTAGTGGGCGTGGAAAACCACGCGGTCCGGAACCTTCTTGAACGTGCCGGCGGCGCTCCACCACGGCATGAACAGGAAGAAACTAAAGTACAGCAGGGTGCACACTTGCGAAACCAGGGTACGGCCGTCGGTCGGCGCCAGCGTGCCGAGGTAGCCCAGCGTCAGGAACGACAGGAAGAACACGGCGTACACGTATTTGTGCCAGCTCGGGCGGTAGCGGATCGACTTGACCGGCGATTTGTCCAGCCATGGCAGGAAGGCCAGGATCACCACCGAGCCGCCGAAGAACACCACGCCCCAGAATTTGGCGTCGAGGATCTGCGGCAGCATGCCGATGATGGCCACCAGCGCGATCACCGCGATGGCGATCTTGGTGGTGCGCGCCAGGCGCGACTTCAGCCAGACGAACACTACATAGGCGGCAACAAAGCACATCAGCACCCACATGAAGTCGGCGGTGGTGGCGCGCAGCACCGAGTAGAAGGCGGTGAAGTACCAGGTTGGCGCGATGTGCAGCGGGGTCTTCAGCGAGTCGCCAGGCAGGAAGTTGTTGTACTCCAGGAAGTAGCCGCCCATTTCCGGCGCGAAGAACACCACCGCGCTGAAGATCAGCAGGAAGATCGAGACGCCGAACAGATCGTGCACGGTGTAGTACGGGTGCGACGGGATCGAGTCGACCGGGTGGCCGTCCGGGCCGAGGTTTTCCTTGACTTCGATGCCGTCCGGATTGCTCGAACCGACTTCGTGCAGCGCGATCAGGTGCGCCGCCACCAGACCCAGCAGCACCAGCGGGATGGCGATCACGTGGAAGGCGAAGAAGCGGTTCAGCGTGGCGTCCGACACCACGTAGTCGCCGCGTATCCACAGCGACAGGTCGGGGCCGATCAGCGGAATCGCGCCGAACAGGTTGACGATCACCTGCGCGCCCCAGTACGACATCTGGCCCCATGGCAGCAGGTAGCCGAAGAAGGCTTCGGCCATCAGGCACAGGAAGATGGCAAAGCCGAACAGCCAGATCAGCTCGCGCGGCTTGCGGTACGAGCCGTACAGCAGGCCGCGCGTCATGTGCAGGTAGACGATGATGAAGAAGGCCGAGGCGCCGGTCGAGTGCATATAGCGCACCAGCCAGCCCCACGGCACTTCGCGCATGATGTATTCGACCGAGGCGAACGCCAGGTTGGCGTCCGGCTTGTAGTGCATGGTCAGGAAGATGCCGGTGACGATCTGCAGCACCAGCACCAGCATCGCCAGCGAGCCGAAGATGTACCAGAAGTTGAAGTTTTTCGGGGCGTAGTATTTGCCCCACTGGTCGTTCCACAGCTTGGTCAGCGGGAAGCGGTCGTCGACCCAGCCGAGGGCTTTTTGGGCGGCCGGCGCGTCGGCCGGGAATTTGGTTTCCTTGAATGCCGCCATGTTATGCCTCGCCTTTCTCGTCTTTACCGATGACCAGCTTGGTGTCGCTCAAAAACATATAGCGCGGCACCTGCAGGTTGTCCGGCGCCGGCTTGTTCTTAAATACACGGCCAGCCATGTCGAAAGTCGAGCCATGGCAAGGGCAGAGGAAGCCGCCCTCCCAGTCGTCCGGCAGCGACGGCTGCGGGCCGGGAGTGAACTTCGACGAGGGAGAACAGCCCAGGTGGGTACAGATGCCGACCGCGACCAGGATTTCCGGCTTGCGCGAGCGCCATTCGTTCTGGGCGTATTCGGGGGTGAATTCTGCGGGGTTGCGTTTCGATTCGGCGTCGGCCACCTTGCCGTCGGTTTTCTTCAGCGACGCGATCATTTCCGGCGTGCGCTTGATGATCCAGACCGGCTTGCCGCGCCACTCGACGGTGGTCATTTCGCCGGCGTTGAGCGTGGAGATATCCACTTCGACCGGTGCGCCGGCCGCTTTCGCGCGCTCCGACGGCTGGAAGGTACTTACCAATGCGCCGGCGGTGGCCAAGCCTACCACGCCGCCGGCCGCGCCGGTCGCGACCAATATGCCGCGACGGCCCGAATCGACCTGCTTTTCGTTACTCATACAAACCCCAATCAGTCAAAGTGCGAACAAAATCTGGCGAACTGTGTACAAACCTGAATGCTGAAAACTTGGATAGCACGAAATCGAGCCACCTTACCTTAGAAGGTATGCACGATGCAACTCTTTACACCAACGTTGCCCGATTCCCAAGTTTGTCCCGGTTTACACCGTTCCCGGTGCGATGATAGAGGCTGGGGCTGTGAGCAGAAATTGATGTAGGTCAATTTATAGCGTAATTCGGCTTGTAAATGCGTAAACAGCAAGGGTGTTTGGATTCCAATTGAAAAAATAGTATGATCCAAGCGCAGTTTTGTTCACAATTGACCACACCAGCGAGGATAAAAATATGTCAATGATGAAGGAATTTAAAGAATTCGCGATGAAGGGCAATGTGGTTGACCTGGCGGTCGGCGTGATCATCGGCGGTGCGTTCGGCAAGATTGTCGACTCGCTGGTGGCCGACATCATCATGCCGCCGATCGGCAAGCTGTTCGGCGGCCTGGATTTCGCCAACTACTACATTCCGCTGAACGGCCAGGCGGCCAGCCTGAGCCTGGCGGAAGCCAAGAAACTGGGCGCGGTGTTCGCCTACGGGAATTTTGCTACCATTCTGCTGAATTTCATCATCCTGGCGTTTGTGATCTTCCAGATGGTGCGGCTGATGAACAAGGCGCGCACACTGGGCCACCGGCAGGAAGAGGCGGCTGCCGCTGCGGCGCCGCCGCCGCCACCGCCGGAAGATATCGTGCTGTTGCGTGAGATTCGCGACTCTCTGAAAAAATAACTGATCAAGCCGCCCCCCGAGGCGGCGGGCTGGACTGCTATGCGACGACTCTGGTTATTGTTTGCGCAAACGGTGACCGTCGTATTGGCACTGTATTTCGTCTATAAAGCGGTGGGCGGCGAGCGCCCGGCGCCGGTGCGCGTGCAGCAAATGGGCAGCAGCGACCATCCGGCGGCGATGCTGGAGGCGGGGCCGGCCAAGCCGCCGGTCACTGCCGGCGGCTCCTACCGCGCGGCGGCGGCGCGCGCCATGCCGGCGGTGGTCAACATCATCACCAGCAAGTTGTCGAAGCGCAAAAAGCATCCGCTGCTGCGCGATCCCTTCTTTAAAAAATTCTTCGGCGAGCGCGAGGACAGCGACGACGACGAGTCCAGCCTGGGCTCGGGCGTCATCGTCTCGGCCCAGGGCTATATCCTGACGAATAACCATGTGGTGGAAGCGGCCGACGAAATCGAGGTGGTGCTGACCGACGGCCGCAAGGCCGCCGCCAAGCTGGTCGGCACCGACCCGGAAACCGACCTGGCGGTGATCAAGATCACCATGGAAAAGCTGCCGGTGATCGTGCTCGGCCAGGCCGAGCAGGCGCAGGTGGGCGACGTGGTGCTGGCGATCGGCAACCCGTTCGGCGTCGGCCAGACGGTGACCATGGGCATCATCTCCGCGCTGGGGCGCAACAACCTGCACATCAACCACTTCGAGAACTTCATCCAGACCGACGCCGCGATCAACTTCGGCAACTCGGGCGGGGCGCTGGTCGATGTCAGCGGCAACCTGCTGGGCATCAATTCGGCGATTTATTCGCAGAGCGGCGGCTCGGTCGGCATCGGCTTCGCGATTCCGGTCTCGACCGCCAAGAACGTGATGGAAGCCATCATCAAGACCGGCCATGTGGTGCGCGGCTGGATTGGCGTCGAAAGCCAGGAGATCACGCCCGAACTGGCCGCCAGCTTCGGCCTGCAGCGCCAGAGCGGCGCCATCATCGCTGGCGTGGTGCGCCACGGCCCGGCCGACAAGGGCGGCGTCAAGCCGGGCGACATCCTGCTGACGGTGGACGGCAAGCCGGTGGCCGATACCAACAGCATGCTGAATCTGATCGCCCAGCTGACGCCGGGCGAAAAAGCTAAAATGACGGTCCTGCGTAAAAACAAGGAAACCACGCTGGACGTCACGGTCGGCAAGCGGCCGGCCAATCAGAAATAAGGAACACAATGCATCTGCGCGACCTGACCCAATACCTGCGTGAGCTGGAAGAGAATAACAACCGTCCCTGGTTCATCATGAACAAACCGCGCTACGACATCCTGCGCGAAGAATTCCTGCAAGTGGTGACGCAGATGATTGCCGAGCTGGGCAAATTCGATGCGCAGGTCAAGTTCAGCAATCCGAAGAAGGCCATGTTCCGCATCAACCGCGACGTGCGCTTTGCGCACGACAAGCGGCCGTACAAGACGCGCTTCTCGGCCGCCGTGGCGCCGAACGACATGCGCCGTCCGAGCAAGGCCGGCGGTCCGACCTACTATATGCAAATCGACGGCACTGGTCGCATGCTGTTCGGCGCCGGCGAATACATGCCGCCGCCGCACCGGCTGAAAGCGCTGCGCCAGCATATGGTCGATGACGCGGCCGGTTTCCGCAAGGTGCTGAAGAACAAGAAGCTGGTGGCCACCTATGGCGATATCCAGAACGAAGGCAAGCTGATGCGGCCGCCGAAAGGTTTCGATCCGGAGCACGAGCACATCGAATACATCAAGCTGAAGAGCTTCTTCATCTGGACCGAGATCGAACTGCCGCTGAACCAGCCCGAAAAGCTGGTGCCGCTGATGGCGGCCGGCCTCAAGGATGCCTACCCGCTGGTGCAGTGGATGCGCGAGGCCAAGTCGGAAGATGTCGAGGAATAAGCCGGCGGCATTGCCAAATTTGTCATAGAATGCTGATTTCGTTGCTTTAAAGAATGCCGATGAAATCCAGGTTGATGATTGTGGCGGCGGTGGTGGCCGCGCTGGCCGCGCTGGCCGCCGGCGGCGCCTATGTGGCGCTGCGCGGCAAGCCATCCGAAGCGCGAGCCGGCGCGGCGGCGGCCGCCGCAGTGCCGGCGCTGCAGCCGGAATTGCAGGCGCTGCTGGCCAACTACCGCAAGATCATCGTGCTGCTGGCCGATGAGAAAACGCTCGGCGACAGCGAGCGCAAGGCCGCCAACCAGGTCGGCCAGTCGCTATTCCATGAAAATCTGGCGCGCCTGACGCGCATCCAGCCGCTGCTGGCGCAAACCCAGGCGCTGCCGCCGGCGCGGCGCGACGCGGCCTATGATGCGCTGCTGTCGTACATCGAATCCGCGCCCGACCTGTACGACGCCGACCGGCTGGTGTTCCGCGAAGTGTTGCTGGCGCTGCAAAAGCTGGCCGCCGCCGACCAGACGCTGCCGGCCATCAAGCTGCACAAGCGCGTCAGCGAGGACCTGGCGGCGCTGGAGGATATCGAGAAGCAGTACGACAAGGAAATCAGCGATATCTTCTCGCGCTTCGAGGCGCGCGCCATCACGCCCAGGCGCGAGAAGTGGGACGACTACGTCGCCCATCTGCGCAAGCTGTACAGCCGCGAGCAGATCATGAAGGATTACGGCGTCATCGTGCCGTATCCGGAGCCGCCGGCCGCCGCGCCGGCCAGGGAAGTCTTTGGCTACCAGCTGCCGCCGAAAACCGTGGTGCTAACCTTCGACGACGGTCCGCATGGCAGCTATACCGAAGAAATCGCCGCCATCCTCAAGCAATACAATGTGCCGGGCGTGTTCTTTGAAGTGGGCCAGAACGTCAGCCGCTACAAGGGCGAGAGCAAGCGCCTGATCGACGCCGGCCACGCGGTCGGCAACCACAGCTACAGCCACGCGCTGCTGTCGAAGCAGACCGGTGACAAGCTGTACGGCGAAATTGCCGACGCCGACAACGCGCTGAAGGCGGCCGATGCGCGCCGTTCGCCGCTGTTCCGCTTCCCTTACGGCGCCCGCAATGCCGAGGGCATGGCGGTGCTGTCCAGGCTGGGCCTGCGCTCGGTGATGTGGAACGTCGATTCGATGGACTGGGCCGATCCGGTGCCGAGCTCGATCGCCAACCGCGTGCTGACCACGCTGGGCAAGGAGCAGCGCGGCATCATCCTGTTCCACGACATCCACGACCGCAGCGTCAAGGCGCTGCCGATGGTGCTGGACAAGCTGATCGCCGACGGCTACAGCTTCGCCGGCTGGGATGGCCAGGACTTCAGGGTGGCCAAGGGCGCGCCGCAGCCGGAGCCGGAGAAAATCGCCGTCAGCACCGGCTACGCCAGCAGCTACGCGGTGGTGATCGGCATCAACGATTACCAGAAGTGGCCGAAGCTGCAGTACGCGGTGCAGGATGCCAAGGCGATCCGCGAGACGCTGGTCGGCAAGTTCGGCTTCGACAGCCAGCGCGTGTTCACGCTGAGCAACGGCGAAGCGACCCGCAACAACATCCTGGCGCTGTTCCACGACAAGCTGGCCGAGGCCAGGCTGAAGAAGGACGACCGCATCTTCGTGTTCTTCGCCGGGCATGGCGCCACGCGCCAGCTGTCGTCCGGGCGCAACCTCGGCTACATCATCCCGGTCGACTCCGATCCGCAGCAAGTCAGCGTCGACGCCATCCCGATGACCGATTTGCAGAACATCGCCGAAAGCCTCAACGCCAAGCACGTCTTGTTCGTCATGGACGCCTGCTACAGCGGCCTGGGCCTTACCCGCGGCGGCGGCGGCAACGCCTTCCTGCGCGACAACGCGCGCCGCATCGGCCGGCAGATGCTGACCGCCGGCGGCGCCGACCAACTGGTGGCCGATGGCGGCCCCGGCGGCCATTCGGTCTTTACCTGGACCTTGCTGCAGGCGCTGAACGGCAAGGCCGACCTCAATGGCGACGGCCTGATCACCGCCACCGAACTGGCCGCGTACGTGGCGCCGGCGGTGGCCAGCGTGTCGCAGCAGACGCCGGCGTTCGGCAGCCTGCCGGGTTCGGAGGGAGGCGAGTTTGTGTTCCAGCTGCCGGTGGAGGCGGAATTCCTCAGCGCGCAATCGACGCAACTGCCGGCCGACGCCATCGCCCTGAATAGCAAGCTCGACACTGGCCGCAACCGACAGGCCGAGGGCAACACGGTAACCATCAAAAACCTGCAGGGCGGCGAGCAGAAAATTGCCGCGCCGAAGCCGGTGGACAGCTCGGCGCGCCAGCTGGCGCAGCGTGCCAACGACAAAGGGCTGCAACTATACAAAGAGAAGCAATATGTGCAGGCGGAAGCGGCGTTCACCGAAGCGTTGAAATACCGGCCCGACTTCGGGCTGGCCGCCAACAACCTCGGCTTCGTCTACTACAAGCAGGAGAAGTACGCCGAAGCGGCGCGCTGGTTCGAGAACACCGTGCAGATCGACGCCTCGCGCGCCATCGCCTACCTGAACCTGGGCGACGCCCGCATGAAACTGGCGGACGCCGACAAGGCGCGCAAAGCCTACGCCAGCTTCCTCGAACTGGCGCCCAACCACCCCAGCGCCGCCTACGCCCGCGAGCAGCTGAAATAACCCCGGGGTCAGATACCGTCTTGAATAGCAAGCCCTTTCGCTAAGTAATTTGG
>CAUPXZ010000081.1:0-17812 GCA_963515135.1 uncultured Duganella sp.
CGCCGGTTGCGCCGCGCGCCACCACGCCGGCGCCGGTGTTTGCCGTGCCGCTGGCGGTGCCGATGGCGACCGCGCCGGCCCCGCTGCAGCCGCCACCCCGGGTAATCAGCGCCAGCCCGGCCGGCAGCGAAATGACGGTCTTCAATATGGACGGCCTGATGCGCGTGATGGGCAAGGACGCCAAGGGCCGCGCCGCCATGGTCAAAATGGTGCGCGGCGCGCTCGACACCGGCATGCAGCCGGCCGACCTGGCCGCCGTGGCGCTCAAGGAAGGACGGCTGCGCGACGCCGCCAAGCAATTCCACAGCCTGCGCGGCGCGGTCGGCATACTCGGCGCCAAGCGCCTGATCCAGGCCACGCTGACGGCCGAAGAGGCCATCCACGAGCAGCGCGAAGACCAGCTCGACGCGTTGTACCAGGCCGTCCGCGACGAGCTGGCGCAAACGCTGGCCCAGGCCCGCGCCTGGCTGGACAGCCAGCCTTCCTGATCCCCTTCTGCTGTTTTTTCACAACACTCCAGCCCTCGGAGTGACTCTGTAAATCATATTGATAATAATTCGCATTTACCTTTATGTAGTAAGTTGCTACAATCTTACTCATTTTTACACCTGACCACTTTCCAGACAGAAAGAAGACACGGCAATGATCAAGAGTCGCAAACACGCGCAAACGCGCTTCAACCAACACATGAGTGCAGCGCTAGCTGCGATGTTGCTGCCAGTGGCGGCCCACGCCGCTGAAGCGGCCGCCGCGCCCGCAGCAGACCAGGCCAAGCCGCAAACCCTGCAGGAAGTCCAAGTCAACGCCAACCGCGAAAACGACTTCAAGGCCGAGCGCGCCTCGTCCGCCAAGTACACCGAAAAACTGGTCGACACCGCCCAGACCCTGACCGTCATCAAGAAAGAACTGTTCGAACAGCAAGGCGCCACCACGCTGACTGAAGCGCTGCGCAACACCCCTGGCGTCGGCGCCTTCTTCCTGGGCGAAAACGGCAACACCACCACCGGCGACAGCATCTTCATGCGCGGTTTCGACGCTTCGAGCAGCATCTATGTCGATGGCGTGCGCGACATCGGCTCGATCTCGCGCGACACCTTCAACATCGAACAGATCGACGTGCTGAAAGGCCCGGCCGGCACCGACAACGGCCGCTCGTCGCCAACCGGTTCGATCAATCTGGTCAGCAAGCAGCCCTTGCTGGAAAACGCCTATCTGGGCTCGGCAACCTTCGGCAGCGGCCAACAAAAACGCGGTACCGCCGACATCAACCAGGTCATCGATGCCGACAGCGGCATCGCCTTCCGCATCAACCTGCTCGACCAGGACAGCAACAACCCGGCGCGCGACATGGTCAAGAACAAGCGTTGGGCAGTGGCACCGTCGGTGGCCTTCGGCCTCGGTTCGCCTACCCGCGTCTACCTGAACTACCTGCACGTCAAGCAAGACAATATTCCGGATGGCGGCGTGCTGACCATCGGTCTGCCAGGCTACAGCTCGCCGGCAGCCGCCACCGCCACCGCAGCGGAAAAAGCCCGCCTGGCAGTGCTGAATTCCGCAGCCCGCGTCAACCCGAAAAACTTCTACGGCTCGACCCTGGACCATGACGACGTTACCGCCGACATGTTCACCGTGCGCCTGGAACACGACTTCGCCAACGGCCTCAAGCTGCAGAACACCACCCGTGCCGGCAAGACCGAGCAGGACTACCTGCTGACCGCCTTCATGGCCACCGGCGCCAACCTGATTGTCAGCGGTGCTCCGGAAACCTGGACCATGGCGCGTACCAACCTGACCTTCAAGGATCAGAGCAACAAGATCTTCACCAACCAGACCACCGCGACCAAGGAATTCGTCAGCGGCGACATCAAGCACACCGTGGTCGGCGGCCTGGAGTTCGTCACCGAGAAGCAGACCAACTACACCATCGCTGCCACCGGCGGCACCGGCCTGCCACGCACCAGCGTCTACTACCCGAACCCGCACGCGCCGGTTAACGTGACCTTTGCCCGCACCGGTGCGCAAAGCAACGGCAGCACCGATACCCAGAGCGCCTACCTGTTCGACACCATCAAGATCGGCGAGCAGTGGATTCTGAACGGCGGCGTGCGCGTCGACCACTACACCACCACCTATGACGCCGTGGCGATCCAGGGCACCGCCAGCCCGCAAACGATTCCGGTCGGCACCCGCATCGCCACCAACCTGAAAACCGGCGACAACCTGGTCAACGGCAAGCTGTCGGCGCTGTACAAGCTGACCCCGGAAAGCAGCTTCTACGGCCTGGTCGCCAGCTCGAAATCGCCACCTGGCGGCACCAACTTCACGCTGAGCTCGGCAGCCAGCAGCGCCGCCAACGTCAACTACGACCCGCAGGAAACCACTTCCTATGAACTCGGTACCAAGTGGGACCTGCTGGCACAAAAACTGTCGCTGTCGGCCGCCCTGTACCGCACCGACATCAAGAACGAAGTGGAAGTCGATCCGACCAACTCTGCCGTGTACTACCAGAACGGCAAGAAGCGCGTCCAGGGTATTGAGCTGGGCGTGACCGGCGAGATCACCCGCGGCTGGCTGGTCAGCGCAGGCTACACCCGCATGTCGACCAAGGTGGAAGCCGGCCGCGTGGTCACCGCCAGCGGCGAGAACCAGCTGAGCTATACGCCGAAACAAGCGTTCACCTCGTGGACTTCGTACACGCTGCCATTCGGCCTGCAGATCGGCGGCGGCGCCCGCTTCACCGACAAGCTGCTGCGCGGCACCGACGGTGCAGTCGGCACCCCGGCCTACGTCAACTCCTCGTGGGTGTTCGATGCGATGGCTTCGTATCCGATCAACAAAAACATCAATGTCCGCCTGAACGTGTATAACCTGGCAGACAAAGAATACGTTGCGCAGATCAACAAATCGGGCTACCGTTACACCCCAGGCAGCCCACGCGCCGCCAGCCTGACCGCGAACATCAAGTTCTAAGCACCGGTTCCCGATTCCGTGTTGCTGGCCTCGCCGCTACGCTCCCAGCGTAGCGGCGAGGTTTTTTGCTTTTAGGAGTTTCATCATGATGCTGCACATTCCCGGCGTACTGACGCGCGAACAGGTGGGCGAGATGCGCCGCCGCCTCGACGCGTCGGAATGGATCGACGGCCGCGCCACCGTCGGCGACCAGGGCGCCAAGGTCAAGCAGAACCGCCAGTTGCCCGAGACCTCGCAGCTGGGGCTGGAACTGGGCCAGACCATCCTGGCCGCCTTGAACAACAATCCGCTGTACTTCTCGGCGGTGCTGCCGCTACGCACCATTCCGCCGCTGTTCAACAGCTACGCCGGCGGCGAGCACTACGGCGCGCATGTGGACGGCTCGATGCGCCGCATTCCCGGCGGCGGCGCATGGGTGCGCACCGACGTCTCCACCACCGTGTTCCTGTGCGATCCGGAAGAATACGACGGCGGCGAGCTGATCGTCACCGACGCCTACGGCGAGCATGAAGTCAAGCTGCCGGCCGGCGACGCCATCATCTACCCGTCGACCAGCATTCACCGCGTGGAGCCGGTCACGCGCGGCGCCCGCGTCTGCTCGTTCTTCTGGACGCAAAGCATGGTGCGCGACGACATGCGGCGCGGCATGCTGCTGGAACTCGACCAGAACATCCAGAGCCTGCGCGCGCGCCTGGGCGACTGCCCGGAACTGGTCGGCATCACCGGCCACTACCACAACCTGCTGCGGCAGTGGAGCGAGGTGTAATTCACGCGGCCGCCAGGTCCACCACCCAGACCACGCCGAAGCGGTCCTTCAGCATGCCGTACAGCGGCGACCAGGGCGACGGTGCCAGCGCCTGCACCACAGTGGCGCCCTCGCACAGCTGCTGCCATTGGGCCGTGATTTCGGCGGCGTCATCGCCGCGCAGGGACACAAAGAAGGCGTTTTCGCCCTGATTCCAGGGCATTGCCGCCGGCACGTCATAGGCCATGACGCGGAAGCCGTTGGCGGATACCACCTGGCCCCACAGGACATGGTCGGCGTCTGCCGGATCCTGCACATTGCCGGCCTGCGCATAGGTCACCAGCGCCAGCTCGCCGCCAAAGATCGCTTGATAAAACATTAGCGCCTGACGCGCCTGGCCGCGCAGATTGATATGGGTGACAGTAGTGACGGACATGGGAGACTCGCTTTCTTGGTGAGGATGAGCAGAATTGCTGGTGGTACTATAGCGAGCCCTACTGCCACTTTTTGTCAGCTGCCATGTCCCGCTCCGATCGTCTGTTCCGCTTGCTGGAAGCATTGCGTACCCTGCCGGCGCCGGTCACCGCCGCCCAGCTGGCACAGGCAACCGGGGTATCGATACGCTCGGTCTACCGCGATATCGAAAGCTTGCGCGCAGCCGGCGCCGAGATCGGCGGCGAACGTGGCTATGGCTACTGCCTGATCGAAGACGGCACGCTGCCGCCACAGAAGTTCAGCCGTATCGAGATCGAAGCCATCGCGCTGGGGCTGGCGGAAGTGCGACAGATGGGCGATCCGCAATTGGCGGGCGCCGCCGCCAGCGCGCTCGGCAAGGTGGCGGCCTCATTGCCGTCGCTGAGCCAGCAGCACCTGCTGCACCCCATTTCGCAAGTCCATCGTTTTGAAGCGCGGCCAGCCGTGGACGTCAATCTGCAACTGATACGCGAAGCCTGCTGGCGCGAAGAGGCATTGGCCATCGGCTACATCGACAAATCGCAGCGCGTCACTGAGCGGGAGATCTGGCCGCTGGCCATCGTCTACGTGAACGAGATGCTGGTGGTGCTGGCGCGCTGTTGCCTGCGCCAGCAGTTCCGCATCTTTCGCGCAGAGCGCATGACCAGCGTAGCGGCCAGCGGCAACAGCTTCCGGCCACAGCGTTCCGCTTTGCTGCGCAGTTATCTGGCGCAACTAGGCTAGCGCTTTCAACTGGCCCTTGACGATGCCGGTCAAGGTCTGCGCCAGGAACACCACAATCGCTACGCTGCTGATCGCAAGGAAAAGCCAGGCGATGCCGTCCGTCAGCAGGCTCTGGGCGTGGGCTGCATAGCGGAGCGCGGCGCCGGACGATGCCGCCAGCGGGAAGCTGGCCGCCCACCACGACACGCGGAACGGCGAGCAGCGCGGCAGGTGACGCAGGCGGCCCAACAACGCCGCCACCAGGAACAGCATCAGCATGTACAAGGCTTGCGCAAAGCGGTCTATGTCGTCGGTAGTCGTGACATAGGCGCTGAAGCCCACCGCGAACGGCGCCACCAGGATCAGCAACGAAGGCTGCATGGCCGGCGGCAGCGGCTCCTCCATCACCAGCCGCTGAAAGATCAACGTGAACAAGGGCAGGGCGAAGAACAGCCCTACCGCGAGACCGAACATCATCACCTCGTGCAAGCCCTGCCACTGCAGCTGCGGCACCGCCAGCGGCACATCCAGCATGCCGACCACCGGCACGATCCACGCCGGCGCCACCTGCGCGGCAGTCTGCCTGACCGTCATCCAGCGCAGCACGATCACCCACGCCAACAGCGTCATGCCGACCGCGCCCAGCACCCACGACAGGCGCGCCAGCGGCAGGCTGTAGTCGGCCAGCACAAACGGCAGCAGCAGCAAACTGATCATCGGCGTGCCGAACAGATTCGAGGCCACCGGATGATTGAACTCGGCGCGCACCGCAGGCCAGCCGGCATAGGCTTTGATGCCATAGGCAAGCACCAGGGCCACAAAAGCGGCAAGCGCCGCCAGTCCGGCCGTCTGGCTAATCCACAGTGGGACACCAAAGTGCTGATGCGCCAGCCGCCAGGCCACTGACAGGCCGGTCAGGCCCATGACGCCGCCAAACATGCCGATCGGCAGATAGGACAAGGGAGTGGAGTCGTTTTGCATGATGGCTCGATCGCTAAGTGGAGTGTTGCCATTGTGGCGCCACCGGCGCTCACCGTGAATGCCTGGAAACACCACAATATTGCTCTATCGTCTCACCCGCTACATACGCGGCAACCACATGCCGAGGGTGGCGACTGCCGAGCCAACGCCGGTAACACCCGTCGCCAGCAGCAGCAACGCGGCCATGCCACCGCGCCCCAGCGTGCCGCCGCGCTTGCGGCTCAGCAGGTAAAGTTCCAGCACCGCCAGCGGCAGCAGATATTGTGCGTAGGCCAGGAAGCTGAGGAACGGACCGGTGAATGTCTGCGGATCGAAACCGGCGGGGCCGCCGTTCAGCGCCAGCCAGCACATCAGGCCGATGCGGAAGAACCACACGCCGCTGACGCACAGGAACAAGCGCAGCGCCCAGCGCCGGTGCGCGTCGAACTCGCGCGCCAATGCATGACGCAAGGCCTGCGCCGCGCACAGCAGCACCAGCAGGCCGTTGACGGTGGTGCCGATGTGCTGCGTGGTGTCGCCCACCGTGCCGCGAAACCAGATCATGTAGATGCCGCTGACGCTGGCCAGCACCGCGCCAGTCAGGTAGACGCGGCCATTCCAGCGGTGGAAGGCTGGCGCCAGCGTCCTCAGCTGCGGCACCAGCTGCAAGGCGCCGCCCAGCATGATGACGGCCGCCAGCAGCAGGTGCACGGCGATGGCAGTGTTGCCGGCATGCTGGCCGGGCACATAACCGTGCGGCATCACCGCGTTCCATCCGTTTAAATCGCCGCGCGCGACGGCGCCGCCATACAGCGCCACCACATACAGGCCAAATATCAGCTGGCCGGCAAAGGTGGCGACGAACCACAGTCTGGCGCAGGCATTCAGGGCTTTGTTCATCTGGTTTTCTCCCGTGTTGTTGTACCCGGCCCACGATAGCCGGCCCGGTCCACTGTCTCAAGACAGTGCCGGCTTTGATGCGACGAAGCACGGTTTGGAGGACTTGAACGACGGTGGCATTGCGGTTATTGTGAGCCGATGACGACCACGCCCACCCAATCCTGCCGCATGCTGCTGCCAACCCGGCGCCAGGCGCTGACCGTGGCTGCCGTGGTAACGCTGCTGTCGTGGTTTCTGCATGCGGCCACCCGCACGCCGTTTCACATCGTCATCGCCCACATCGGCTTTATGGGCAGCAGCCTGCTGATGGCTTACTCGGCGGCCGGGCCGCTGCGGCCATCGTGGCTGTCCCTGCGCGCCGCGCGGCTGCTGGCGATTGTGCTGACATCGCCGGTTGCGGCGCTGGCCATGGCGGCGATCATGCAGGGCGCCAATGTCTTCACCCATCTGCGCAGCATAGAAAATCTCAGCGGCTACATCATGCTGGTGCTGGTGGCGCTGCTGTTCGGGCTGCTGCTGTCGACGCTGTCGATGCGCAGCGAACGCCGCCAGCGCGAGCGCGCCGACCGCTTGCAGGTGGAGCTGGAAAAGAACACGCTGGAGCGCGAGCTGCTGGATGCGCGCCTGCGCTTGCTGCAAGCGCAGATCGAACCGCACTTTCTGTTCAACACGCTGGCGAATGTGGAGGCGCTGGTGGCCTCCGGTTCGCCGAATGCCGGGCCGGTATTGCGCCACCTGATCGCCTACCTGCGCGCCGCCATGCCGCGTTTGAATGACGCTGACGCCACCTTGCACACCGAGCTGCAATTGGTGCGTACTTATCTGGAACTGATGCATATGCGCATGCCGGACCGGCTGCAATTTGAGGTCGCCGACCTGCCGCAACTGGCCGGCCTGCGCTTCCCAGCAATGGCGTTGCTGACGCTGGTGGAAAACGCCGTGCGCCACGGCATCGATCCCGGCATGGCCGGCGGCCGCATTGAAGTCGGTGGCGAGCGCAGCGGCGACAAGGTGGTGCTGTGGGTCAGCGATACCGGCGTCGGCATGGCGGAGACGGCGCAACCGGGTACAGGCTTGTCGAATCTGCGCACGCGGCTGCAGGCGTTTTACGGCGCCGATGCGCATCTCGATCTGCACGAACAGCAGCCGCATGGCGTGCGCGTGGAACTTCACTTTCAAGCAGGGACACCAGCATGACCACCGCACTCATCGCCGACGACGAACCACTGTTGCGGCAACGCCTGCGCAGCCTGCTGTCGCAGTTGTGGCCGGAGCTGCGCGTGCTCGACGACGCGCGCAACGGCCCGGAAACGCTGGTGCTGTTTGAGCAGCACCAGCCGGATATCGTCTTTCTCGATATTCACATGCCGGGGCTGAACGGCATCGACACTGCGCGCGCGTTGGGGCGGCGCGCGCATCTGGTGTTTGTCACGGCGTATGAGCAGTATGCGGTGCAGGCGTTCGAGCAGGGCGCCATCGACTATCTGGTGAAGCCGGTGGACAGCACGCGGCTGGCCGACACGGTGCAACGTCTGCGCACACGCAAGCAAGGCAGCGACACGCTGCATGCGGTGCTGGATCAGTTGGCCGGCCACATGGCGCAACGCGCGCAGCCGAGGCCGTGGCTGCAATGGATCAAAGCCTCGGTGGGCAACAGCGTGCGGCTGATTCCGGTCGACCAGGTCCACTTCCTGCGCGCCGACGACAAGTACACGCTGGTGGCATGGGAAGAGGGCGAAGCGCTGATACGCAAAAGCATCCGCGAACTGAGCGAAGAACTCGATCCGGCCCGCTTCGTGCAGACGCACCGTTCCGTCATTGTCAACCTGAGCAGCGTGCGCGAAGTGGTACGCGGCCTCAACGAAACCGCCGAACTCCACCTGCGCAACCACGCCGCCGTGCTGCCGGTCAGCCGCAACTACCTGCACCATTTCCGGCAAATGTGAGGTTCTTTGAGCCAATCCAAGGGGGTGCTCATACCGGTCTTGTCCCCTAAGAAGCGTCATCCACTACGCGAGCAATCATTTGCCACCCGCTCAGATGAAGCTGTACGGCAAGCAGCCATGGTGATACTTTTCCTGGGGACTTTTTTATGGCTTGCTAAGGTCTATCTGAGTATCGGCGGCACCTGGCCGTCCGGCTGAGGTGAAAAACTGCGCGAGCTGTTCCAGCAGCGTAGCGGCTGACATGCACTATACTCGCCGTCATTTTCTCTCGATAGATGACGCGACATGACGACTCCTTCTGCCAACCTCGCCACACCAGCCCGCATTCGGCGCAATCAGACCCTGGCGCTGGTGTTGCTGGTGGTCTGCGGCGTCATCAACTACCTGGACCGCGCCACCCTGGCGGTCGCCAACGAATACATCCGCGCCGATCTCGGCCTGTCGCTTGGGCAGATGGGCTTGCTGCTGTCGGCGTTCTCGTGGAGCTATGCGCTGTGCCAGTTGCCGGTGGGCGCGCTGGTCGACAAGATCGGCCCCCGCTGGCTGCTCGGCACCGGTCTGGTGGTGTGGTCGCTGGCACAGGCGGCGGGTGGCTTTGCCGCCACTTTCGGCTATTTCGTCATCGCCCGCATTGCGCTGGGCATCGGCGAGGCGCCGCAGTTTCCGGCGGCGGCGCGCGTGGTCAGCAACTGGTTCCCGCAACGCGCGCGTGGCACGCCGACCGGTGTGTATAACTCGGCCTCGCCGCTGGGCGTGGCGCTGGCGCCATTGCTGCTGGCGCCGCTGATTGCGGCCACCAGCTGGCACTGGGCGTTCTTCGTCACCGGCGCGATGGGCATCGTGGCGGCGCTGGTATGGGTCACCCTGTACCGCGATCCGGTGCGCGAGCAGTTGACGGCGGAAGAACGCGCCTACCTTGAGGTGGATGCCGCCGACACGGCCGCGCCGAAAGCCGGCTTTGCCTCGTGGCTGGCGCTGTTCCGCTACCGCGTCACGTGGGGCATGATGCTCGGCTTCTTCGGCTCCGTGTACCTGAACTGGGTGTACCTGACCTGGCTGCCGGGCTACCTGCGCACCGAGCGCCATATGGACCTGGCGTATGCCGGCATCGCCTCGTCGGTGCCCTTCATGTGCGGCTTTGCCGGCGCGCTGATCGCCGGCTGGGCGTCCGACCGCGTCGCGCGCGCGGCGGCTTCACCAGTGACCGGCCGCCGCAACGCAGTGGTGGTCGCCACGCTGGGCATGGTGGCATTCACCATTCCGGCGGCGCTGGTGGACAGCAATGTGGTGGCCGTGGCCTGCATCTCGATCGTCATCTTCCTGGCGAACGCCTCGTCGGCCTGCGCGTGGTCGCTGGCGACGGTGGCGGCGCCACCGAGCCGCGTCGCCTCGCTGGGGGCGCTGCAAAACTTCGGCGGCTTCCTTGGCGGCGCGCTGGCGCCCATTCTGACCGGCTACATCGCCCAGACCTGGTCCTTCGTGCCGGCGCTGCTGGCCGGCGCCGGCATCGCCTTCCTCGGCGCGATGTCATATCTGTTCCTGGTGACCAGGCCGATTCCGGAATAACTTGCAGTCGCTGCCAGCCTGAATATATACTTCGTATACGTTTCGTATATAGAGGTGCTTATGGGTATTGTGAACATCGACGAGGATCTGCACGACCAGATCCGCAAGGCCAGCGCGGTATCGTGCCGCTCGATCAACGCCCAGGCGGCGTTCTGGATCAAGATCGGCATGCTGGCCGAGACCAATCCGACGCTGTCGTTCAACGACATCGTCGCGCGCGAGCTGCGTGCCGCCGGCGTCGATGCACGCCATTTGAAAGCGGTGGCGACATGACCAAGAAGCCGGAGGAAATCGCGCTGATGGCCGAATCCGGCCGCCTGCTGGCCAGCGTTTTCAGCCGTCTGGATCAGCTGGACCTGATCGGCATGTCCACCATGCAGGTCAACGACCTGGTCGACGGCTTGATCGTCAACGAACTGCAGGCGCGCCCCGCCAGCAAGGGCCAGTATGGCTATGCGTATGCGCTGAATTCCTCGCGCAACAGCGTGGTTTGCCACGGCGTGCCGTCCGCCAGCGAGATCCTGCAAGACGGCGATATCGTCAACTTCGACATCACGCTGGAAAAGCATGGCTACATCGCCGACTCCAGCAAGACCTATCTGGTGGGCGCGGTGTCGGCCGAGGCGCAGCGGCTGGTGCAAATCACCTATGAAGCGATGTGGAAGGGCATCCAGGCCGTCCGGCCGGGCGCGCAGCTGGGCGATGTCGGCTACGCGATCCAGCGTCACGCCCGGCGGCATGGCTACTCGGTGGTGCGCGAATACTGCGGCCACGGCATCGGCCGCGAGATGCACGAGCCGCCCCAGGTGCTGCACTGGGGCCGCCCCAAGACCGGCCTGATCCTGCGCGAAGGCATGGTGTTCACCATCGAGCCGATGCTCAACCAGGGCCGCCACGCCTGCCGCACCGAAGACGATGGCTGGACCGTCGTCACCACCGACGGCCAGCTGTCCGCCCAGTTCGAACACACGGTGGCGGTCACCGGCAACGGCGTGCGCGTGCTGACGCTGCGCCCCGAGGAGAGCAACGCTCGCCATTGAAGCGCCTGATCGGTACACTGCGTACATGATAGGAAAAACAGGCTTGCTTCAAGGCTGGCGCTCGCTGTGGGAGCTGCAACCTCGCCATCAGGTTGCGACAAGCACCCGCCTGCTGCTCATCTCGCTGATCGCCATCGCCCTGGCGCTGGGCCTGATGTCGTTCGTCGCCATCTTCGGCAGGGTGGACCGGCCGGGCTGGTGGTGGGCATCGATGCTGCCGAATATCGGCATTTGCCTGTGCATCGTCCACACGCTGTTCGCGGTGCTGCGGCTGGCCGAGCGCTTCTTGCCGGCGCCACTGGTCGAACGCATGTCGCATGTGCGCGACATCCGCGCCGGCATGGGGCTGAGCGCGTTGGCGCTGGGCGGCATCATCCTCGGCATGACGCTCGGCTTCACCATCGTGCCGATCCTGGTCGGCTTCAACGTGTGGGGCATGTTCATCTCGCTGCCGGCGGCGCTGACCAAGTTTGCCGTATTCATCCTGTTTGTGATGGCCGTCAACTGGGCGTGGTGGCGTTCGCGCCTGCGTCAGCAGCAGTTGCAAGGCGAGGTGACCGAGGCGCGCCTGCGTTTGCTGCAAGGCCAGATCGAACCGCACCTGCTGTTCAACACGCTGGCCAATGTACAAAGCCTGATGGACTACGATCCACCACGCGCCAAACACATGCTGGAGACATTTTCGACCTACCTGCGTATCAGCCTGTCGCAGCTGCGCCAGACCGACAGCACGCTGGAAGCCGAACTCGACATGGCCAGCAACTACCTGACCCTGATGCAGATCCGCATGGACGACCGGCTGCGTTTCCGCATCGACGCCAGCGACGCAGCGCGCGCCGCGCGCATGCCGACGCTGATGCTGCAACCGCTGGTTGAGAACGCCATCCATCACGGCCTGTCGTCCAAGCTGGACGGCGGCAGCGTAGCGATCACCGCCGAGCTGTGCGCCGGACGTCTGCAAGTGCGCGTGAGCGACGATGGCGTTGGCTTGGACGCCCCCAGCAGGCAGCTGCGTCCCGGCGCCGGCATGGCGCTGGCCAATCTGCGTTCACGCTTGCAGACCCAGTTTGGCGCCAACGCCAGCTTGACGCTGCACGCACGCCAGCAGGGCGCCGAAGCCGTGCTCGACCTGCCTTATCTGAGAAAGGATTCCGCCGCATGACGCGCGCCCTGATCGCTGACGACGAACCCCATCTGGCGCATTACCTGCGCGACCAGTTGCTGGCGCTGTGGCCGGAACTGGACATCATCCACATCGCCCGCAACGGCATCGACGCTGCCGAACGCATCGCCGAGCTGGAGCCGGACCTGGCCTTTCTCGATATCCAGATGCCGGGACTGTCGGGCCTGGATGTGGCGCAGGGCATAGCAGGCACTACGCGGGTGGTTTTTGTCACTGCGTTTGATGAGTTTGCGGTGCAGGCATTCGAGCATGCCGCGCTCGATTATGTGCTGAAGCCGGTCAGCAGCGAAAGGCTGGCCCGCACCGTGGCGCGCTTGCGCGCCGCAGCCACGCCGCCGGCAGACGCCATGGCGCGGGCTTTGCATCAGTTGACTGCGGCACCTGCTCGGCCGCGTTTGCGCTACATCCTTGCCTCGCAGGGCGACAAGACGCACAACATCGACATCGCCAACGTGCGCTTCTTCCATGCGGACGACAAATACACCGTGGTCGCCAGCGTTGACGGCGAGTTCCTGATCCGCACCACCATCACCGACCTGGCGGCCCAGCTTGATCCCGAACAATTCTGGCAAGTGCATCGCTCGACGCTGATCAACCTGGCCTGGCTGGAAAGCACGCGCCGGGACCAGGCCAGCCGCTTGTTCCTGCGTTTGCGTGGTCATCCCGGCGAACTGCCTGTCAGCCGGCCGTTCGTGCATCTGTTCAAGGCGATGTAGCGGGCTTGCGCTTCGTCGCCTGTGCTGTCGATTCGTCGCATGGCGGATGCGGCGGAGGACGCCATGCGGGATGCTGGCGTTTTCTTTCAGGGAAACGCCAATGTTCAAATTCGCATGGATGCTACTCGCCATTGCCGTGCCGGCCGCTGCCGCGCCCGTGATCGAATCGCTCATGCTGCGTCACCCGACATCGCAAGATGTGGTGGTGTTCGAAAATGGTTCCCGCGCCACCATCGATAAATGGGGCACGGTGCCCGAGCAGATCGCGCGTGACGCGACGGTATTTGCCTACAACCGTCCGGGCTACGGCAACAGCGATATCGCCACTACGCCACGCGACGGCCGCACCATCGTCGAAGAACTGCGCGGCCTGCTGCGGCAGCAAGGACTGAAGCCGCCCTACGTGCTGGTCGGCCACTCGCTGGGCGGGCTGTACATGCAGCTGTTTGCGAGAGCGTATCCGGAAGAGGTGAAAGGGCTGGTGCTGATCGATGCGCTCTACCCCGGCGTCATCAAGAAAACGCAGGACTTTCCGCTGCTGACACGCATCGCCGGCCATCTGGCGTTTTCCCGCACCGTGTGGCGCGAGATCGAACAGATCGACGATACCGGCGAGATGATCTTGCGCCTGCCTGGCATCGACGACAAGCCGATCATACGGCTGATCAACCAGCCCACCTCCAGCACCGCGATCGCTGTCGACTTCGGCGCGTTCAGGATGGACGACGCCACCCGCAATGCTGTGCGTGGGCTCTACCCGAAGGCGAAGACCATCGTGGCCGACTCCAGCCATCAGATGGCGCTGACGTCACCAGACATCGTCACCGAAGCCATCCAGCAAATGCTGACTCAGGCACCATAAAACACTTTAAGGTGGCGACGTCATCACCCTGAGCGAGCAGGACCGAGAGCACATTCAAGTCGAGTTTCGTGAGTTGGCGGTGCGGCTGTCCAAAGCCGACTGGCGCCAACAGCTATCGACCTCCGCAGGCGCCGCTTCCCCGTGGAATCGATGCAGAGCGTAGAGGTGGCCCACCTGGCGTACCTGGGCGCGCAGATGGGCGGCGACGAATGGCTGGACGGCGGTTAGCGAGCTAGGTTAAGGCGCCGGTCGAATGTTGGTCACGGTCCCAATCTTGGTGGTCGCGTCCCACTCACAGTCGTATGGAACTCGCACCTTGCTAAAAGTGAAGTCCCTCGCATTGCGAGTGATGACGGTCCTGCCCTCGACGTTCGCGCTGGCACCGATGATGCTGTCGGAAGCCCGGATTTTTTTCTTGGGGTTTTGAGCCAAGCCCCCCTGACGAATAGCCACGCTCTCGCGCATGATCGCATCGTCTGTGTGGATGACTTTGATCTTGGAATTGCGCATGTTGGCTTCAAAATTAAGGCGCGCAGCCGCATCCAGGCCGGTGACGACCTCTATCCAAGTTACCGCGCTGATGGCGACGTCGTCGTAGTATTCAACCTCGTTGGCGGCCGCCTCAATTTCATTCATCAGGTCCATCAGAATGTTCGAGTCGAGCAGTACCTTCGTTACCATTCAGCGCGCTGCTCCAACTGAAATGCCAAGCCGTCCACGGGACCACCCTCGCGGTGCTTGTTCAAGCCCATGAGGTTGCGCAAGGCTTTGTGGCGCTCCGCGCGCTCGGCGGCCGTCAATACAATTGCCGGCTCGGCGGCTCGGTCCGTGACCTTTTCGGCGGCCTTCTCAGCCTGCTTGTGCGACTCGTGGCCGAGCTTTTGAGTCAAGCCCCCCCCTACGCCAAGGGCTGGTTTCTTGATCGTTTGCATGATATTTCTCCCGTGGAGCAGCACGTCACTGGTGCGCACATTGCTTTACTTGCATTTAGTGTACACCCGGTCTGCTCGCAAAGCAGCGTCTTTGGCTACAGCCGCCGTCGGAGCTGTTCATGCCGGAGCGCGAGCCTGGCTTGTTATGCCGAACGACGAAGGGATTGACTATTTGCCGAAAATCCCCCTATTTTAGTCCATATAAAGTGCTTCTATTGTTCTGTGACATGATGTCGACGAAGAAAATAGACTGACACATGCGCCTTCGTGAAATCAAAGACTTAGTAGACTCCAGTTACGACCTCTACAGTAATATTGTTTGACACTAGAGGGGCGAAATCTACAAGTCTCGAACTCTTTGCAAGAATTAAGTTCGACACAAGAAATCAAAGGCTCGGCCAAACTCCCAAGCCCGATGGACTTTATCGATGGGAATGTGGTCGTCGCCGCAAAAGAGGTAAAGGGAAGGGCGATAGGTGAGGTGCCGATAGCATTTCAGATTACGTCGTCTGCACGAAACCCGCATGGACTCGCGTTTTTGCCATCGGTGAGCCCCCAACATCATCAGTAGGTCGATCTATCAATGAAAATGTTTCACATGAAACATCAGCCTTTGCATATTTCGGGTGGAGTTTGGTTTCGAGCGCTTGTCCCCGAAACGCGTGTGGCCTACATCAAAGAGAATATCGCCGCTCTCAAGGGCCAGATTGAAAGCCTGGCTTGCATTGACCATGCATTTGTAATGAGTGACATTTCGTGAATTTTTCACAATAGCAAGAATGCTATTCTCCCCTCAGCTCGTCTCGTTCAGCCCCACTCGAACGCTAAGTTGAAGATACCAGACCTGTCGTTTATTCTCTTCTCCTTAAGCCGTCGTGCAAGCTGCCATTTAATAAAAAAGGAAAATAGCATGATTACTGTAGAAGAATGGGAAAAACACTGCGCGCGGGTCACTCGGGAGATGAGCCAATACGTTCAACAATTTGCAACGCCATTGAGTATGAGCGAAGAGCACGGTTCAGGCACCGCCTGGGGATCAGGAACATATGTAGCAGGACCAGACGCTACTTGGGTTCTCACTGCAGAGCATGTGATTAATAGTGTTCCTTCCGGCGGACGCCTTGCTCATCTTCCGCGAGACGGTGCAGATTACAATGCTGCGTTCGGGCAGCCCCAAATGGCTGCATGGCCGATCGATTCAGCAGCTCTACCCATTTTTCCAGATGAGAATGTCCTTCCTCCATTGGAGCGAATCTTACCATTGTCTTCCATCGATGGAAGTTACTCTACGGCAGATGAAGAACTACTTTTTTGGTACGGCTTCCCGGGATACTCCAGCTTGGAGCGAAATGATCCGAGGCTAAAAGATAAGCTTATCAAATCTCATTACAATCATCTGGTCGTTCGAGGTAAGCCAATGATTTCACAAGCTATCCGTCAGGATTTGCACGTGTCAGCATCAAACTTTGATCCCTCTTTCCACGTTGCAGTTCACTATCCGGTAGCCGCTACGAGAGCCACTGATGGGCAGATGATTCCGCTTCCCAACGCAGCCGGCATGAGTGGAAGTGCCCTGTGGGACACAAAATTCGTCGCATGTGCTCTCGAAGGGAAGCCCTGGAGTCCGGAACTGGCCCGAGTTTGTGGTGTAGTCTGGGCAGTGTTTGATAATCCAGACGTCGTATTCGCAACGAAAATTGAACATGTCCGCAAAGGACTACCCGGTGTTTTCTAGCCTGCTGATTGCTAGCGGAAGTGAAATGCGCAACTACTCACATACAGAGGCTGTGGACGTCGACAGCCAGGAATGGTGGCGAGCAGCGGGACTTATAGGTGCAGATGCCGCCCCTATCTTCCATGACACTTCTTGAACTTCAGTCCACTGCCGCAAGAGCATGGGGCGTTTCGGCCGGGGGTGCGCTCAACGCGGGCAGGCGACTCTGTTAGAGGACGCATCACCTGTGCCATCAATGCAGGGACTCTTACCGGTCGTTGCTGCTTAGGAGCCTTTCGAGAGGTATCATTGGTGAGCCATGCTTCCCTGGCCATAAACTCGGCGTTAGCAGTCTTGTGCTCTCGCGTATTTGACTGCTTCAGGGCGCTATTGAGATAACGAATGCGCTCATCTTTGTCAACGGCAGGAATGCAATCCTTATTGAAGAGCGCCGCTGTAAAGAGGTCTTCTCCTTTCAGGGAAGGCTCCGAACCGTGGAGTCTCATGTGTGCCCGAATTCTACCCACCACGGTCTTGGAGTCTTCCAAACATTTTCCCTTCAGATTGTACGGGTCATCCTTAACGATTTTCGAATAGCAGATTTGAAGGTACTTGGCAGCTTTTATCAAGTCTGACGTTTTGTTCGAACGCCGTACAATGCATTCTGCTACGTACAACGCAGCCCTGGCTTCGAACTCAGGGAATACCATTGCCTTCTCGTATTCTGTTTCTGCATCCGCCACCGGTCGGTCGGGAATCTTTCCGACTTCGATGAAGGTCGCTAGGTTGTAGATCGCACTTGGATATCCCTGCGCTGCAGCCTCCTTCAGATACCTAATCCCTTCTGCCTCATCCTGCGGAACGCCAATACCTTTCACGCACATAGCGAACATGTTGTACTGAGCAAGAGGGATGCCTGCTTTTGCAGCAGCTAAGGTGTAACGGGCGGCGGCCTCGTTGTTAACAGCGCCACCGACCCCTCTGGCATTCATTCCACCCAGTTGCGCCAAGGCCGTTGCATGCCCCTGTTCTGCTGCCTCCTCATACTGAATCGCCACGAGTCTGCTAGACACCCGCGAGCCGTTCAAAATGCCTTCGCTCA
>CAUPXZ010000082.1:0-17797 GCA_963515135.1 uncultured Duganella sp.
CGGAAACGGTGAGATTCGAACTCACGAACGGCTCACACCGTCGACAGTTTTCAAGTCTCCAAGCTATCTACTTGGAATCAAAGACTTGTCGAATAAAAAGTTCCGCAACAAAGCAAAAAAACAGCAGTGTAAGGCATTGATTTCAGTAGCTAAGCGCGTAAGTTGCGGAACAATTTTTAACCCTATATCAACAACGAAACCAGAGAGGCATTAAGCATTCCCTGCGAGGTCAAAAGAGCGAGCGAAGAAAGTTTCCACCAACTTCTCAAGGCCGGCTTCGTTTAAGCGTTTAAGCTCGATGTCGTCGGTCACCTTGGCGTTGGAGTCTCGCCCCGCCAGCATAGTCCAAGAAATTGAGCGCTTGGCCCGGTCCACACTGATGATAAACTTGCAGTAGTCGCGATCATCAGGCACCACGCCTTTTTTTGGGTTGAACCGTAGCTCAACATAGAAATTACCCGCTTCGTCGTGCTGAGATTCAACGTGGCACGAACGATCACTTTCAAGAATATCCCTTTGCAACTTCTTGAAATATGGCTCGACTTCCACAATCGCTGCTTGGATGAACGCCTGCTTAAAGGAGCTTTGCTCACTTGACTCCTGCCTACGCTTCGCCTCCGCACTCAGCCTAGCCTCCTCTACTTTTTTTTCGTGCGCATCAGCAACTTTTTTGAAAATGGACATAATATTTCCTTTTGTTATGATGGGCCATCCACATGAGGGCAATTACTCAAAAAACAAGAGAGTCCGCTAAGTGCGGACGCGGTAATCGAACCCGCCGCATTTGAGCACTGGCGCGGGTTTCAACGGTATGGTTGGCTTAAGGTCGTCATTGCAAACGCCTGCACAGGGGGCATCAACAGTTCTCAAGTCGCCGGGCTTTTTGTTACAAATCAAAGAAATGGAGCAAATTGCATTCCGCAAAACCTCTGTTACGCGTGTAAGCTGTTGATTCTGCGAGAACGAACAATGCATTGCGGAACTGATTGTATGGACAAAGAATTCATCGTGGGGTAACGTTGAGTATCCCTCCTTAGGCAACAGTCTCGTCCAGCAAAGGGCTCCACCTTAACCGTGAGCGATCTTCCGCCATGATGAAAACGAACAGTGAACTTCCACAGCCAGCGAAAAAAACTCACTGCATATTTTGCGACAAGCTGTTAACCAAAACTACCGCAGGCCCAGCCCGCCCCAGCGACAGGGCGAAGGAGCATGTCCTTAAAAAATCGTTTATCACTGCACTTGGCCACGATGCGACAAAAGTGCACACAGACATCTATTCAGGCCCGAAGCTAATCGGCCAGCGAAGTCCGTATGCTCAGGGGTACTTGGCGGGGGAAGTTTGCAGAGAATGCAACAACGGATGGATGGACACATTGGATATTTCAATAGCGCACATCGTTTTAGCAGCTGCAAGAAGCCCCGCACCGCGCATCTCATTTACGAATACGGAAGCAGTGGCGCTTTCCAGATGGCTATTAAAGATGGCTTGCGTCTTCGAGTCAACTGACTCAAGAGAGCGCCGTCACATCCCCGCTGATGTCCGACTTGCCGTCAAGAGGCCAGGTTACTTACCAGCGAATTTCGTAGCGTTCTATGGAAAGCTCAAACATCCAGCCCGCAAACTTGGACCTGCAATCATGGATTTTTGGCCAATTAGCGCCCAAACTCCACTTGCGATTACTACGGCCAGTTCGCAATTTAAACGCCTTAAGTTTGGTGTGCAATATAACCATGCGATATTCGGCTGTGCGTACGTTGACGAGCCAGGGATAGCTTTCGCGGGTGTTCCAGGTGTTCACAACAAAATATTTTCGTCGTCTGACACCTCGTTTAAGCTATCCGAAGATCCATTTTTATTGAATTTGATGATGGGACCACCTAAGTTCGGTTTCGCGGACACAGACTTGAACAGATTTCTTGCTGCCGTAAAGGCGGACAAGCCTATAGCGATACAAGTAGCACAGGGGCCAAACGAGCCATTTAAGTATTTGCGGGGCCTAATGTAGTAAGGATCGAACCCGCGCATTCGAGCGTTTATGCGGGTCTCCGGATGAAGGTTGGCATCAAGCAGTCTTAGAGCTAGTCATCAACCCAGGTGCCAAGCACTCCATTAGGGTCGGCGTTGACTTTGAATGAATCGCCATACTTACGTTTGATCCTCTCTTGGTACGTTTCCTTCTCAATTTTCAACATGGCAGTTCTCTCAGCTTGCCATTCCTCAAGTACAGCGAAATACCTCAACCAGCGGGGCGCCGGCGTCGATTAATTCGTTCGACAACTGCTGCGCGTTCCAGCGATCAAAGCCGATCTCGCAAACGTCGTAGTCCTTCAGTGACTGGAGGATGCGCTCGCGAACCGGCGCGTAATCCGTGACATTGCCTTCGGTTCCTGTTATCCAGCCAGCTTCCGCCCAGGCCTTGTAGGGCGCGGCGTCGTCCTTTTCTTGCGTGTCGATCTTGGACTGAGGGCACCAGAACCACACCAGCACGTACCACTCCTCGCCCTCGTTCTCCGGGGGGAAGACCAGCGAGTACGCGGTAAGGTCGCGCGTCGAGGCGAGGTCCAGGCCACCGAAGCACCGCCGGCCCTTCAGCATGTCAGGATGAAACTTCCGCTTGCCCTTGTTCCAAACGGAGATGTCGAACCAGCCATCGGTGTGCCGGAGCTGCGGGATGCCATGGACTTGGCCTATCTCACCGGACAGCGCCCTGCCGATGTGCTGGCCATGGCAGAGCGCCAGATCCGAAACGACGAACTTCATGTCCGACAGGGTAAGACGAAGCATGTGCTGCGCATAAGGCTGTCTATCAGCGGCTCACGCACAAAGCTTGGCAGCCTGGTCGACCGCCTGATGGCAAAGCCTCTGCGGCCGATGAGTGGCGAGCTGCTGTGCACGGAGGCCGGCGTGGCGCTGTCTGCCAAAATGATCCGGGATCGCTTCGACGACGCGCGATCAGCCGCCGCAACCAAGGCGGAGGAAGGTCGCCAGCGCGATCTGGCAAAGCGCATACGCAGCTTCCAGTTCCGCGACATCCGTCCAAAAGCTGCAAGTGAGATTGAGAGTCTAGAAGACGCCAGCAAGCTGCTTGGTCACACCAGTCAACAGATCACCAAACAGGTGTACCGCCGCGCCGGCGAGGTCGTTAAACCGACGAAGTAGCGCCACGTCAAATAAATAATGCCCGCAAAGTTTGCGGGCATTATTTAATCGGTGAACTACTTCGAACCTTTGGTTGACAAAGCTTTTGTTGCTGGCTTTTTGGGAGCCGCTGTTGACTTTCGCCCCTCCTTAGGATTGCATACCGACGCATCAACTGGAGATGTACTCGCAGCAGTAGCTACGGACAATCCAACCCTGTTGATGGCAAATGCAGCGCCAGGCAATGGCTGCGACGGGTCCGGACCGATACCTCCCATCGACACCTGAAACTCCATCATTAGGTCGTATTGCCCCTCATGAAGGCCATAGTGCTTTATCAGCGCCTCGGTTAGTTCACGCATTGAGAGAGGTACGCCTATAACTTCAGGCTGCGGAAAATTAATGGATTCCATGCGCAACCCAATGGTTAGGAGAGCCCGTGCTGACTATCAGCGTTTCTGGCAAAGTGCGACGGTCGCCGGAGCTTGAAACCACAACTTGATGGGTATGGCGGTGGGTATGGTTGTGCATCACGGCCTTGTCCGTCTCCAGATATGCCGTAAGTGCTTGCACGACAATATCGTTCATAGAAGAGTTTTCACGCACCGCTCGGATAAATGCTGCTTTATGCAACTCTGGCTTCACTCGTACGTTGAACGAACCTTTAAGCGGCTTTTCAGGCGAGCGATTCAGCGCTTTGCACGTATCCAGATAATCATCTACGGCCGCTTCGAATTCATTTTGCAGCTCAGAAGGGCTTGGCGCTTGGTATGTAATCAGATCAGTTACAAATAGAATCTTGCCACGGCAAACTCGTAGATCCATGTCTATCTCGGCAGATCCCTCGTAGCCTTTATATTTTAAAATATGCATATCATTTCCCTAGATAAATCCCTTGTCGCGCAAGTGCTGGCAGACATCGGCCACACATCCCTTGTCAACTTCTGACCGAGGGTGTGGTTCGTGACAAACGATGAGGGCATTTTTTTCCTTGTGGAAGAACTTCCTCCGTGAACCACTTCCGTTTAATTGCTCGTACCCCAGATGCTCCAAGAGTGCCTTTAGGTCAGACCACTTTATGTCACAAGCGGGAGGCTTTGCTTGGATGCGTATCAAAACTTTATCGTGTTTGGACATGGTAATCGGTGCGTCAGCACTCATTGTAACTGGAAAATAGTTACCGCGTTGAGTAATATCAAGAGCGTTAACATTCTTTTACCACAGTAACATAGATTGCAATAGTGGCGCATCAATGCCCAGCAACGAGCACGGCCGACAGTCGATGCATTCGTATAGATGGGGGGGGGGGGTGGAGTTGCGGAACGCCGTTCCGCAACTAGTGATTTCTCTCCCTCTACGGCCGCACTTTCGGCGGCGATAATTCCCCAACCAAAAACAAAAAAGCCCTTGAATTTCAAGGGCTTTTCGATAGATTCTGGCGGAAACGGTGAGATTCGAACTCACGAACGGCTCACACCGTCGACAGTTTTCAAGACTGTTGCCTTCAACCACTCGGCCACGTTTCCTAAGTGTGCAACATTATACAGACTTCTCAGCCCAAAACCACCCATTCCCCTGTCACGCCGCCCGGGGCGATTGCTTGGGTCGCCAATTTTCACGCAGGGCACGCTCGAATGCGTCTGCTTCCAACGGCTTGGAGAACAGGTAGCCTTGCACTTCGTCACAGCCGGAATTCTTCAGGAAGGCCAGTTGCTCCGCCGTTTCCACGCCTTCTGCGATCACTTTGTGCTTCAACTGCTGGGCGATGCTGATGATGGTGTTGGCGATCGCGCAGTCGTTGGTGTCTTGCGGGATGCCGATGGTGAACGAGCGGTCGATTTTCAGCGTGTCGATCGGGAAGCGTTTAAGGTACGACAACGAGGAGTAGCCGGTGCCAAAATCGTCCAGCGACAGGGTTACGCCCATGGCCGTGATCCGGTCCATGATGCCGATCACCCGGTCGATGTTGTGCATCAGCGTGCTTTCGGTAATCTCCAGCTCCAGCCACGACGGTTCCAGGCCGTAACGCTTCAAGGTCTCGCTGACGCGTCCCGGCAGGGTCGCGGTGAATTCGCGCGCCGAGACGTTGACCGCCAGCCGGATCGCTGGCAGGCCGGCATGTTTCCATGCCTGCGCTTGTGCGCACGCGGTTTCCAGCACCCACTCGCCGACCTGCACCACCAACCCGGTCGCTTCGGCCAGCGGAATGAATTCGGATGGCGGCACCAGCCCGCGCTGCGGATGGCGCCAGCGCACCAGCGCTTCGGCGCCGATGATCTTGCCGTCCGGGATGGAATACTTGGGCTGGTAGTGCAGCAGCAGCTCGCCGTTGCCCAGCGCATTGCGCAGGCCGCTTTCGATGCGCATGCGTTCCTGCATGCCCTGGTTCATGTCCTGGCTGTAGAAGGCGATGTGGTCGCCATCCGCCCCGCCCTCTTGCTTGGCGCGGTACATGGCGATGTCGGCCAGCCGCAGCAGGGTTTCGGCGTCGCTGCCATCCTGCGGGTAGACGCTGATGCCGACGCTGCCGCCAACGCGCAGGTCGTGGCCGTCGATGATGATCGGTTCGTTCAAGGTGGCCAGCAGTTTCTGCGCCACCATGCTGGCCTCGAAGTGCTGGCCGATGTCGAACAGGCCGACGGCGAATTCGTCGCCACCCAGCCGCGCCACCAGGTCCTGGTCGCGCAGCACGGTGCGGAAGCGGCGCGACACTTCCACCAGCAGCGCGTCGCCGATGGCGCGGCCCAGCGTGTCGTTGATCAGTTTGAAGCGGTTAAGGTCGATGAACAGCACGCAGCCGTGCGCCTTGTTGCGCTGCGCGACCATCAAGGCCTGGTCGACCAGCTTGGTCAGCAGCGTGCGGTTCGGCAGGTTGGTCAGCGCGTCGTAGTACGCCAGATGGTGGATGCGCTCCTCGGCCATCTTGCGTTCGGTGATGTCGGTCAGGTAGGCGATCAGGCCGATCGAGCGGTCGTGGATGTCGCACAGCGGCGACAGCGACAGGCTGGCCCAGAACACTTCGCCATTTTTCTTTTTGCGGCGCACTTCCATCAGCCGGCCGCCCTGCTCCAGGAAGTCGTCGTGGAAGCCGATATCCTCGTCGTCGTAGAGGAACAGGATGTTGCGCCCCACCGCTTCCACTGCGGTGTAGCCGAACAGCCGTTCGGCGCCCTTGTTCCAGCTGATGATGAAGCCGTTCATGTCCATGGTCAGCACCGACTCGTGGATCTGATCGAGGATCTGCGCCTGGTGCTGCAGCTGCGCTTCCATCTGCACGTAGGCGTGGGTGGTGCGCTGCGCTACCGAGTGCACCTGCAGCACGCTGCCGGCCAGGCTGGCCAGGCTTTCCAGGTTCTGGCGGTCCTGCTCGCTGTACTCGTCGCGACCGGAAACCACGAAGCGGCCGAAGAAATGGTGGTCGAAGCGGACATCCTGGCTCAGGCTGGGCACGGCGTCGTCATTGGCGGCCTGCACCGGGGCCGACGGCGGATGCAGCAGCAAGGCGGCGGAATCGGCCGGCAGGTATTCGCCCAGCGGGCTGTTCAGCACGGCACGGACGATGCGTCCGAGTTCCTGTGTCAGGGCGGTGCCGCGCAAGCGCAACACCGCGTCGCATAAAGCCGCGCTGTTGGTCAGGAAATCGGAGACGGGTGGCGCGAGCATGGCTTATATATTCCTGCTCACCTGGATCGCCCAGTGGTAAGCCTGCAATTGCGCTTCCCAGTAGGTCTGGCGGGAGATGCCGGCCTGTTCCAGCGCGGCGCCATCCTGCTGTTCCACCAGCTTGAGCAGCTCGCCCAGCGGCCCGGCGCGGTCCAGCAGCGCCATCACCACGTCGAGGTCGAGGCTGAGCGCGGCGACGATTTCGGTCATCGGCATCGCCAGCAGCTTGTCCAGCAGCGAGAACACGCCGGCCACGAAGGCCATGTCCTGCTGGTCGCGATCCCAGCCTTGCGCCTTGGCCAGCACTTCCATCATCGAGGCGCGCACCGCCGCCAGCGGCAGCAGCGGATTGGCCAGGCCGTCATCCTGCTGACGCGCGTACAGCAGCAGTTGCAGCCAGCGTTGCAGCTGGCGGCGGCCCAGCACGTTGATGGCCTGGCCGAAGCTGTGGATCGGCGAACTGAGCGCGAAAGCCGCCGAGTTCACCAGTTTCAGTAAATGGTAGGACAGCGCCGGATCCTGCTTCAGCAGCACTTCCAGCTCGCGCGAATCGGCGTCGCGCGCCAGCAGACCCAGCAGCGCCAGCAGGCGTTTGCGCGAGGTGCCGTCGCCGGCAGTGCTGTCAGGCGCCGGATGGTAGGCGAAGTCGCCGGCGAACCAGCTGAAGCCGGCCTTGGCGCAGTCGGCGATGCGTTCCTCGCTGTGCATGCCGGTGGCCAGATGCGGTCCCGGCTGGGCCACCAGCGCCAGCACCGGCGGCAGCGTCAGCGACGCGTCCACCATCAGCGAACGGGCGCTGCACATGGTGGCGGCCGAACCGTCGGCCACGCCTTCGATCATGATGCGGTAGCCGGCATCGGCATAGGCGGCCAGCTTCTTTTGCACCGTCACGTCGGCACAGGCGCCGGCCGGCACCCGCAGCACGATGCGGTTGGCCGGCAGCGTCTCCAGCTGCGATTGCTCCAGCAGTTGCGGATTCGGTACGGAAAGGATGCACTCCATCGGCGCCAGCGCGGCAAACACGTCGGGCGTTTTCAGCAGCGTAAGCGTGGACTGGAAAGTGTCGCCAGCGTCGGGCGATACCTCAAAAGCCAGCGCCACCCACTCATTATGAGCGTTGGAGACTGCTTGTAATTCCACCAGTGGAAACAGGCTGAGTTCAGGCGCAGACATCAATATCTCATTAGGGTTATGCGCGCCATCTTAGATCAACAATTGACTTTAGGCAATCAGATACCATGATGATAGCAGTGTGATTAGCAATATAACCAGTACAAGACCAATTGGCCGGAGCTGGAATATAGCAGATATTGCCGGACGCACATGTTCCGTTGGGAAATACTTAATGATTTAACGTTTACAGTGGGATTTTCGCCACAATTCTACTGAGCGTTTTGCACCGCGAAGCGTATCAATTCCGCCTGCCCTTCGATGCCCAGCTTGCGCTTGATGTTGAGGCGGTGGGTTTCCACCGTGCGCACGCTAAGGTCGAGCGCGCGGGCGATCTGCTTGTTCGATTCGCCATTGGCGATGTGACGCAGCACCTCGTGCTCGCGCGAGGTCAGCTGGTTGTCCTGGTTGTGCGGCTGGGCCAGCTGGCGGGCCAGTGCCGCGCTGTAGTAGATGCCGCCCGACATCACGGTTTCGATCGCCACCACGATGTCCTTGCCGGGCGCATCCTTGAGCACGTAACCGCGCGCGCCGGCCTGGATCGCTTGCGACACATATTCCAGCTTGTCGTGCATCGACAAAATCAACACGGCGATGTGCGGGAACGCCTGCTTGAACAGCGCGGTGGCTTCGATGCCGTTGGTACCGCGCATATTGATGTCCATCAACACCAGGTCGACCGGGTGGCGGGCCGCCTGCTCCAGCGCCTCGGCCGCACCGCCGGCCTCGGCCACCACGTCGAATTGCGGCATCGCTTCCAGCCGCGCGCGCAGGCCGTCGCGCACCAGGGGGTGGTCGTCCACCAGCAGAATCTTGATCGTATTTGTCATATCGTTTAACTGTTGTTAGCGGCGTAAGCCGTCACTATCGTGCCATCGGTCGAGGAGCGGATCTCGAAGCGGCCGCCGATGGCGTCCATCCGCTCCATCATATTGCGCAAGCCGATGCCACGCTGCGGATGCAGGGCGATGCCTTCAGCGTCGAAGCCGTGGCCGTCGTCGCGAATCCGCAGCGTCACGCCTTGCGCCTGCCCCGCCAGCGCGATGTCGATGCGGCTGGCGCCGGCATGGCGCTCGATATTGGTCAGCGCCTCCTGCGCCAGGCGGAACAGCACGGTGTTGGCGACATCGGGCAAGGCGTCGGTGCAGCCGGATGCCTCGAAGTGTACCGGAGTGCCGCTGCTCAGGGTGTACTCTTTGGCCAGATGGTGCAGCGCGGCGGCCAGGCCAAGATCGTCGAGGATGGCCGGACGCAGATTGTGCGAAATGCGCCGCACCTCGCCCATCACGTTGCTGAGCTGGTCGGCGGCGTGCTCGAACACCGCATGCGCGGCCTGCTGCTGTTCCGGCTTGCCGGAGGACAGCCGTATCATGCCGGCCTCGATCTGCAGCTTGATCGACACCAGCCACTGGCTGATGCCGTCATGCAGATCGCGCGACAGCCGCGCCCGCTCCTCCTCCTGCGACTCGACCACCCGCTGCGCCAGCACCTTGAGCTTGGCGTCGGCCACGCGCAGCTCGCTGATATTCAGCGCCAGGCCGGAACTGGCCACTGCCACGGCGGCGGCAATCGCAATGCCGGTAATCCACAGCATGGTGTTGTGGATGTTGCCGGATTGCTGGACGTCAATCTTGGCCAGCGCCTGGTCGACGTCATCCAGGTAAATGCCGGTGCCCATCATCCAGCCCCACTTCGGCATGGCGATCACATAGCCCAGCTTGGCCACCGGTTTATGGGTGGAGGGCTTGACCCACATATAACGCTCCAGGCCACCGCCGGCGCGGGCCCGCTGCAGCAGGTTCTGGATGGTCAGTTGGCCTTTTTCGTCGCGCAGGCCGAACAGGTTCTGGCCGACCAGCTCCGGCTGGCGCGGATGCATCAGCGTATTGCCCTGCATATCGTACAGAAAGAAATAGCCGTCATCGCCATAGCTGAGCGAGGACAGGATGCGCATCGCCTCCTGCCGCGTGGCCTCGTCGTTGCGGCCGGAATCGTACAGATGGGAAATCGAATGCGAGGCCAATGCCACGTAGTGCTTCAGTTCAGCTTCCTTGCTGCTGAGATAAGCCTGCTGGATGGTGTCGCGCTGCTGCTGGGCCAGCAGCACCGACTGATGGCGTACCGCCAGCGCGATCGCGCACAGCGCCAGGATCAGCGGTGTGATGGCTAAAAAAATGACCTTCTGCCGCAACTTCATCGGCCTGCTCCCCTCATATTCTTGTAGCAGCGATTTTACGCCCCTGCACGCTTGCAAACCTACGTAGTTGTACGCACGCGGCTTGCGTAGTGCTGCGCTTGCCCTTGTTATCAGCTTGCTGAATACTGGTCATAAGCTGCACTAAGTGGCAAAAGACAACCTTGGAGGAAGTATGAACACTGCACCGAATACCCTGGCGAGCAAGCTGGGGTGGGCCGCTTTGGCCCTGTTTGGCGCGTCGGCGCTGGGCGTGGTGGCCCTGCACCGCGGCGAGTCGATCAGCGCGATCTGGATCGTCATCGCCGCCGTCTGCGTCTATCTGATCGCTTACCGCTTCTACAGCCTGTACATCGCCGACAAGGTGCTGGGCCTCGATCCGCGCCGCATGACGCCGGCCGCCAAGCTGAACGACGGCCTCGATTACGTGCCGACCAATAAGAACGTGCTGTTCGGCCACCACTTCGCGGCCATCGCCGGCGCCGGCCCGCTGGTCGGCCCGGTGCTGGCGGCGCAGATGGGCTATCTGCCCGGCATGCTGTGGATCCTGGCCGGCGTGGTGTTTGCCGGCGCCGTGCAGGATTTCATCGTGCTGTTCATTTCGATGCGCCGCGACGGCCGCTCGCTGGGCGACCTGATCAAGTCCGAGCTGGGGCCGATTCCGGGCAATATCGCGCTGCTGGGCACCTTCATGATCATGGTCATCATCCTGGCGGTGCTGGCGCTGATCGTGGTCAAGGCACTGACCGGTTCGCCGTGGGGCAGCTTCACCGTGATGGCGACGATTCCGATCGCGCTGTTCATGGGCGTGTATTCGCGTTTCATCCGCGTCGGCCGCGTCGGCGAGGTGTCGATCATCGGCTTCATCCTGCTGATGGCGGCCATCTTCGGCGGCCAATGGGTGCAGGAAAATCCGGCGCTGGCGCCGATGTTCACCTTCACCGGCACCGAGCTGACCTGGATGCTGATCGGCTACGGCTTCGTCGCTTCGGTGCTGCCGGTGTGGCTGCTGCTGGCGCCGCGTGACTACCTGTCGACCTTCCTGAAGATCGGGACCATCGTCGGCCTGGCGCTGGGCATCCTGATCGTTGCGCCGCAACTGCAGATGCCGGCCTTCACCAAGTTTATCGACGGCACCGGCCCGGTATGGTCGGGCTCGCTGTTCCCCTTCCTGTTCATCACCATCGCCTGCGGCGCCGTGTCCGGCTTCCACGCGCTGATCTCCTCCGGCACCACGCCGAAGATGATTGAGAACGAATCCCACGCCCGCTTCATCGGCTACGGCGCGATGCTGATGGAATCGTTCGTTGCCATCATGGCGCTGGTGGCCGCCTCAACCATCGATCCGGGCATCTACTTCGCGATGAACTCGCCGGCCGCATTACTCGGCACCACCGCCGAGTCGGCCGCGCAGGCGGTGTCGCAGATGGGCTTCTACATCACGCCGGAAATGCTGGTGCAAACCGCCAAGGATGTCGGCGAGCACACCATCATTTCCCGCGCCGGCGGTGCGCCGACCCTGGCAGTGGGCATGGCCCACATCCTGTCGAACGTGCTGGGCGGCCGCGAGATGATGGCCTTCTGGTACCACTTCGCGATCCTGTTCGAGGCGCTGTTCATCCTGACGGCGGTGGACGCCGGCACCCGCGCCGGCCGCTTCATGCTGCAAGATTTGCTGGGCGCGTTCGCGCCGTCGATGAAGAAAACCGACAACACCTTCGCCAACCTGACCGCCACCGGCCTGTGCGTGGCGGCCTGGGGCTACTTCCTGTACCAGGGCGTGGTCGATCCGCTGGGCGGCATCAACACGCTGTGGCCGCTGTTCGGCATCGCCAACCAGATGCTGGCGGCAATCGCGCTGATCCTCGGCACCTGCGTGCTGTTCAAGATGAAGCGCGGCCAGTACGCCTGGGTCACCATCGTGCCGACCATCTGGCTGCTGCTGTGCACGCTGACCGCCGGCTGGCAGAAGATCTTCGACGCCAATCCGAAAGTCGGCTTCCTGGCGCACGCCGCCAAGTACCAGGCGGCGCTGGATGAAGGCAAGATCCTGGCGCCGGCCAAATCGGTGGCGCAGATGCAGCAGGTGATCTTCAACGATTACCTGGACGCGTCGCTGGCCGGCTTCTTCGTCATCGTCGTGCTGAGCGTGCTGATCTTCGGCGCCCGCACCATCATGCTGGCGCGCGCCAACAGCAAGCCGACCGCCAACGAAAGCCCGCTGCTGCTCAACACCGCCAAGGTGCAGTGATGCTGGGCGATATCGCCAAGGCCGGCCGTTATCTCGGGCAGAGCGTGCGCCTGATGATGGGGCTGCCTGATTACGACACCTATGTCACGCATCGGGAAACCACGCATCCCGGCGAGCCTTACATGACGTACGAGGAATTCTTCCGCGAACGCCAGGAGGCCCGCTACGGCGGCGCAGGCAAGCGCGGCGGCTGTTGCTGAATGAAGACCGGCTCCAAGTGAGCCGGTTTTTTTTATGCTTCGACGGAACTTCTTCACGCGCGCATGCATCTAATCCGCATGCGCGCCATCAAACCTGTCCAGATCATCGTTTTCCTCAGCCTGCTGGCATTGATACTGCTGCTGGCCATCGTCACCACGGCGCTGGTGTTCGGCAGCCTGCCGCTGGGCGACTTTCGCGGCGTGACGCTGCTGCTGCTGGCGGTGCTGCTGGTCTACCTGTACGCCTTCCTGGTGTACCGCCTGTTCCTGCTGGCGCTGCCGCTGCACGAAGGCGAAGTGGCCGAGCATTCGCGCCATGAGCTGGCGGCCAACGTCAACATCCTGTTCTACCTGCTACTGTTCAATTCGCTGATACGCACCCACTTCATCCCGGTGCCGCTGCAGCGGCTGATCTATCTGGCGCTCGGCGCGCGGCTGGGCGCCAACACCTACAGCGCCGGCGCATTGCTCGATCCGCCGCTGACGCGCATCGGCAGCAACACCATCATCGGCCACGACGCGGTGATCTTCGCCCATGTGATCGAAGGCGCGCGGCTGGAACTGAAGGCGGTCACCATCGGCAATACCGTCACCATCGGCGCCAAGGCGGTGGTGATGGCCGGCGTGCGTATCGGCGACAACGCCATCGTTTCCACCGGCGCCATTGTCACCAAGGACACCCACATCGCGGCCGGCGAAATCTGGGGCGGCATCCCGGCACGGCGCATCAAGGCCGCCCCCCAGCAGCCATGACGGAATTTCTTACAAAGCCCGCCTTCACGCCCGTGTCTCGGCGCGCAAGCACCTGATTTTATTGGTTTTTCCGCTACTGGCAAGGCTTTTGCTCTAAGCCCGATACGGCCCCGATTCCCGTGGCCCTTTTCGAGGAGCACACATGAAAAACTACCAACCCGCGCTGGCTGTCGCCATGCTGGCAGCCGCGTTGGCGGCGCCGCTGACCGCCAGCGCTGCGCCTGCTCTTGGCTTTGATCCGACCGGCACCGGCACCTACACCACCTATGCCGACCTGTGGACCAACGTCACCGACACCGGTCTCGCCACCGGCTTCATTCCCGGCGCCATCGTCGGTCCCGGCGCCGGCGCGCCCTACCTGACCGAGCTGCGCTCGCAAATGGTGGTCGGCACCATGTCGAACAGCAATATCCCGGCCATCGTCACGCCGGCCGGGCTGAACACCACGTTTGAAATCAGCAAGGTGGTGCGCTTCCAGGAACTGGTCACGGCGCAGACCGCCACCACCGTCAACTTCGGTATGGCGCCATCGCAGTCGGCTGCGATGGACGTCGATCCGCTGCGTGCCGGCGTGCAGAATCTGGCCATCTATCTGGATAACATCACCGACGGCAGCAAGGCGGTGCCCGGCAACGGCGCCGGCACCGTGCGCTGCTACGGTACCGGCGTCACCTCCGGCGGCTGCGGCGCCGGTGGTGACGGCGACGGCATCCTGATCCTGTCCGGTCACCTGGTGTTCAACGAGGCCAGCTTCAGCGCCTCCGGCGCGGTCGGCACCGGCTCGTTCGACTCGCGCTTCATGATCGATTATGTCGACCCGAACTACCTGGATGTGGTCACCGGCTCGATCTTCATCGACAAATTCACCGGCACCACCAACGTGCCGTCGTTCTTCACCCCCACCATGATGTGGGACGGCTCCACGCCGACCACGGTGCCGTTCCTGAAAGTGGACTCCTCGCAGAGCTTCGCGACGATTCCCGAGCCAGCCACGCTGGCGCTGATTGGACTCGGGTTTGCGGGTCTGGCGCTGGGCACGCGCCGCAAAGTGCAGTCCTGAGCACGACCGCAGTCTTCACAGCGGACCCGGCGACCCAGCGCCCGGTCCGCTTTTTTTAACGCCACAGGAGTTGCGCCAGCACGCCGGACAGGCGCGCGCCGGCATCATAGCGCTGAAACTGCTGCGCCAGGCGGCGCGCCGCGTCACGCGGTTCTGGCTGCGACAGCAGACGCAGCACGGCGCTGCGCAGCGCTTCTCCCGCCAGGCGGTCGGAGCGGAGCAAGGCGCCGGCGCCGGCGCGCAGCACGCCGTCCATATTCAGATACTGGTCCAGGTTGCCCGCTATGCCCAGCACCGGCACGCCGGCGGCCAGCGCCTGCTGGCTGGTCGGACTGCCGCCATTGCAGATCACCAGCCGCGAACGGGCCGCCGCCAACTCTCCCGGCAGATACTGCGCCACATGCGCATTGTCCGGCAACAGGCCCGGCTCGACGGTGCCGGCGGTGGCGGCGATCACCGTCAGCGGCAACGGCGCCAGTGCCTGCAACACCTTGGGCAGCAAAGCCCCCTGCCCGGAACTCCCCAGCGTGACGTAGACAATGTCGCGCGCGTGCGGCAACGCGTTCCACCACGACGGCAGCCCGGTCGGTGGCGACCACATCACCGGCCCGAGATAGGAGTGCGTGACCGGCAAGTCGCGTGCCGGAAACATCTCCGGAATGTCGGCGTACAGCACCTGGTCGGCATCGGTGTAGATGCGCCGCAGGTCGGCCCCCAGCGATGGCAGCTGATAGGCACGGCGCACGCGGTTCAGCGGCATGCTGTGCAAGGCAAACGCCGCCGGCCGCACCAGGTTGAACAGGCGCTGCGCCAGCGGGATCGGCAGCAGCCGCGCCAGCGGAATCGCCGGCACCCGGTAACGCTGCGCGACGTAGGGACTCCAGTAGGCATTGATCACGCCGACATACGGCACCTGCGCCAGCCGCGCGCTGACCGACAGCGACAGGCGGAAATCGCCGATCACCACATCCGGCTTCAGGGTCTGCAGCAGACGCAGGTCATCCAGCACGTATTGCGCCAGTGTGGCGGCGTCGTACACCGGCTTGCCCTGCGCCAGCGCCGCCAGGAATTGCACGCTGGAAATGCTGTTCAAGCGCCAGGTGTGCAGCTCGCTGCCCTTTAAAAACATGTCGTAGCCGGGTGCGCAGGCGAAGTGCACGTCGTAACGCTGGCGGTCCAGTGCCTGCGCCAGCGCCAGCGGTCGCCCGACATGCGCCAGGGTGACTGCCTCTGCCACGAACAAGATTTTTTTGCGTTCCATCCCGCTAGCTTGCAAGCCTGAATCCAACCTGGTTTGAGGCAGCGCAAACGTGCCTGATTTAGACGCAGATCAAAACCGTGCTCAACAGATACATATATTTTTCTTATTGGCATTTTTGGATGGGCGACGCGATGATCCACTTTGAACGCTCCGGTCTGAGTCAGAAACTAACCATCATGTCCGTCCTGTCCACCGGCAGCGCGCTGTTGCTGGTGCTGGTGGCGTTTGCCGCCACCTCGTTGCTCAGCCATAGCGATGAGGCGCGCCAGCAGCTGTCGTCGCTGGCCGGCGTCATCGGCAGCAACAGCCAGGCCGCGCTGGGCGCCGCCGACCGGCGCCAGGCCGCGCTGATCCTGTCCACGCTGGCCGCCGAGGAAGACATCCTGCAGGCGGCGCTGTACGGCCGCGACGGTAAGCTGCTGGCGCGTTATCTGGCGCCACGTCTGCCGCTGCGGCAAGCCGGGCCGGACCAGCTGGCCGCACCGGCCGGCGCGGTCGCGCTCCATGCCGAGTCCAGCGGCCCGCCGTGGGCGCCGGCCATGCGCCTGTACCGCGTGGTGCGCGACGGCGACGACATGGCCGGCGTGGTGATGCTGGAAAGCTCGCTGCTGCGCATGTGGCTGGATATTCTGAAAAACCTCGGCGCGGCGCTGGTCGCCGCCGCGCTGTCGTTCATGCTGGCGCTGCTGACGGCGGCCCGCTTCAAGGGCAGCATCGCCGAGCCGGTCGGCAAGCTGATCGCGGCGGCGCAGCAGGTCAGCCGTGGCCAGGCGACGCTGCGCATCAGCCACCAGCGCCACGACGAGCTGGGCGCGCTGATCGACAGCTTCAACGACATGCTGGCGCAGGTGGAAGGCCGCGACGCCGCGCTGGCGCAGTACCGCGACCAGCTGGAACGCCAGGTCAGCGTGCGCACCGAGCAGCTGGAGAAGGCCAAGAACGCCGCCGAAGCCGCCAGCCAGGCCAAGAGCGCCTTCCTGGCCACCATGAGCCACGAGATCCGCACGCCGATGAACGGCGTGCTGGGCATGACGGAGCTGCTGCTGGCCACCCGCCTCAGCGAGCAGCAGCGGCACTACACCAGCATGGTCAAGCGCTCCGGCGAGCATCTGCTGGTGATCATCAACGACATCCTCGACTTCTCCAAGATCGAGGCCGGCAAGCTGACGGTGGAATACATCCACTTCAACCTGCGCGACCTGCTCGATGATGTCGACAATGTGTTTTCCCCGCAGGCGCAGGCCAGAGGCCTGCAGCTGGAACTGGAGGTCGCGTCCGCCATCCCGCTCACCGTCTGCGGCGACCCCAACCGCCTGCGGCAGGTGCTGTTCAACCTGCTCGGCAACGCCATCAAATTTACCGATGCCGGCCGCATCGCCGTCCAGGTCCGCCTGACGCGGGAAGATGCGCAGGCGGTCGGCCTGCGCTTCGAGGTGCACGACACCGGCATCGGCGTCTCGGCCGAAGCGCGCGCGCGCATCTTCGATTCGTTCTCGCAGGCCGACGGCTCCACCACCCGCAAGCACGGCGGCACCGGGCTGGGCCTGGCGATCTCGAAACAACTGGTGGAACTGATGGGCGGCACGATAGGGGTCGAGCATGCGCTAACTCAAGGCTCGATCTTTTGGTTTGCCGTAAATTTTGACAAACGTCGTGTCGATAGCGACGACCCATCCACCGCCACCCAGGGAATCCGCGCTTTGATTGTCGATGAAAATCCCGCCAGCCGTGCCGCACTGGAGCGGCAACTGGCGGCCTGGCGCATCGTCTGCGCCCACAGCAGCGCCACCGACGCCCTGCCCCGGCTGCTCAAGGCGGCGGCGGACGGCCATGGCTACGACGTGGCACTGCTCGACATGGCGCAGCCGCGCACCTCGGGCCTGGCGCTGGCGGCCGCCATCCGCGCCGAGCAGCTGCCGATCCGGGTGGTGCTGCTCAGCACCGAGCGCGACGCGGCAGACGGCGTACAGCGGCGCGAAGCCGGCGTCGCCTTCCAGCTGCTCAAGCCGCCGCGCGAGTGCGATCTGTACGACGCCATCGTCACGCCGCCGCGCGGGCGCGACAGCCGCGCCGCCGCCGAAGCGCCGGTCAACGACGTTGCGC
>CAUPXZ010000083.1:0-17669 GCA_963515135.1 uncultured Duganella sp.
ATGTCCGAATGTCGGCACTGACCCCGGGTTTTAGTTGTAAAAGGTGCGCATGTGGTGGGCCAGCACTTGCGGGGCTTCCAGCGGCATCATGTGGCCGGCGCCTTGGCTTAACAAGTGCAATTGTGCGTTGGGGCAGTTGGCCGCCAGTTCGCGGACGTCGTCGGCGGGGACCAGCTTGTCCAGTTCTGAGCCGATGATGAGCACCGGGTATTGCAGTTCGCGCACGCGGTCCATCAGGTCCGGACGCTCGATGGTGCTGCGGAATTGTGTCAATAGCACTTCTTTGCCAAGGTCGACAGCCATTTGCTGGATAACGTCAATGATCGCAGCGTCGTCCAGGTGCTCGGGGGCGACGATTTCGCGCAGGCGCATTTGCGTCATGCCGGTGTACTGGCTTTTCTCCAGTTGCGGGATGATGCGCTCGCGCGTGGCTTTTTCCTTGTCGCCCAGTTTTTTGCCGGCGCTGCCGATGATGGTCAGCGACTTCACCCGCTCCGGATGCGCCAGCGCGTACTCCAGCGCCAAATAAGCGCCCAGCGAGAAGCCGACCAGGTTGGCCTGCGGTGCGCTGTGGGCGCCGATCAGTTCCAGCATCTGCTGGCGGGTTTGCGCCTTCGGCAGTGGTACATGGTTAAAGTCGAAGCCGTCGCCCAGCAGTGGCAGCAGGCGGCCCCACATGCGGTCGTCGCACAGGGTGCCGGGGACGAAGTCCAGCCGCATGGTCATACCGCCATCGGGGCGGTGATCGGCGCGTGGTGCTGGTAGCCTTCCAGCGCGAAGTCGGATGGTTCGATTTTTTCCAGCCATTCCGGCTCATACTTGCCGGTTTGCGCGAACGATGGCACGCGCTCGGAGATGACCAGCTGCGGCGCCGGGAAAGGCTCACGTTTCAGCTGTTCCTGCACCATGTCCATGTGGTTTTCGTAAATATGCGCGTCGCCGATGAAGTAGGTGAACCAGCGCGGCGTGTAGCCGGTCAGACGTCCCACCAGGTGCATTAGCGCCGCGCCTTCGGCCAGGTTGAACGGCGTGCCCAGTCCCAGATCATTCGAACGCACGTAGAGGCACATCGACAGTTCTTTGGTCGTAGGGTTCGGGATGAACTGGTACAGCAGGTGGCAGGCCGGCAGGGCGACCGCGTCCAGCACCGCCGGGTTCCAGCCGTGGAACAGGATGCGGCGGCTGCCGGGGTTGTCGATGATGGTGTCCAGGCATTCGCGCAACTGGTCGATGGCTTTATACAGCAGGACTTTGCGCACGCCGTCTTCTTCCAGCTGCGAGACAACCGTGAAGCCGTTCTTTTGCGCGTCGGCGATTTGAGCCGGCTGGTCCGCGTCCAACAGCTTGTAGCCCGGCCACTGGCGCCATTGCACGCCGTAGACCGGTCCCAGGTCGTCGGTGCCCAGGCGGTAGGGATTGTCCAGCCATTGCTGGTTTTCGTTGGCGTTCTGGTCCCACACCTTGCAGCCCAGCGCGCGGAAGTCGGCGGCGCTGCGCGAGGCGCGCAGGAAGGCGCACAGTTCGCCGACCACGGACTTGAATGCCAGCTTCTTGGTCGTCACTGCAGGAAAACCCTTGCTCAGGTCGAAGCGCATCATCGCGCCCGGCACGCTCAGCGTGCGGATGCCGGTGCGGTTGTCTTGCCAGCTGCCGGTGTCGATGACGGTTTGGATCAGGTCCAAGTATTGCTGCATTCAGTTCTCCAACGTGGGGTGTCGCTCAAAGAGGCGTATTTTAGCAGGGCGACTGCGATGCGTCAGCGTGGGCCCGGCTTGGATTTGCGCGCGCCCGGCTTGGCTGCGGCGCGGCCGTCGGAGCGCGCTTGCGACTTGGCGCCGCGGCCACCGGTGGTCACAATGGCGCCTTTCGGGGCGCTGGCGCCGCTTGCGTTGAACGAGCGGCCACGCGGCTTGGCGGCCGGATTGTCGCTGCGGCCAGCCTGCTTGCCGGCTTTTTCCGGCGGCGTCCAGACGCCCAGCGACTCGCTGCCACCGGCCGGGCGGGCGACTGCCTTGGCGTCCGCCGGAGCTTTGGCGATCGGCTTCGCGCCCGCGGGGCGCTTGGCGGCGTTTGGCGCCGGCCCCTTGCGCGCGGGCGTCGTGGTGCCGGCGCTGGAGGTTTCCGGCACGCGGTGGTCCGCTTCAAAGCCCGGCTCCACGTAGCGCGGAATCGGTTGGCGCGTCAGCGTTTCGATCGCTTTCAGCATGTCCACTTCATCGGCGCACACCAGTGATACCGCTTCGCCCTGCATGCCGGCGCGGCCGGTGCGGCCGATGCGGTGGATATAGTCTTCCGCCACCGACGGCAGATCAAAATTGACCACCTGCGGCAGCGCTTCGATATCCAGGCCGCGCGCGGCGACATCGGTGGCGATCAGCAGCCGCACTTCCTTGCGCTTGAAGCGCTCCAGCGCGCGCAGGCGGGCGGGCTGGGTCTTGTCGCCATGGATGGAATCCGCCGTTACGCCATGCTCATGCAAGGTCTTGACCAAGGCCTCGACGCCCTTGCGCGTCTTGACGAATACCAGCGCCTGCGCCCAACCCAGCTTGCTCAGCAGATGCAGGAATAGCTCCGGCTTGCGGCGCTTGTCGGTCGTCACCAGCCACTGCTTGACGGTTTTTACCGCCGTGTTGGCGGCTTCCACCTGGATCGACACCGGGTCTTTGACGATACCTTTGGCCAGCTTGCGTACTTCGTCCGAGAAGGTGGCTGAGAACAGCAAGGTCTGACGCTGCTTCGGTAGCGCCGCCAGCAGAATGTCCAGATCGCGCTCGAAGCCCAGGTCCAGCATGCGGTCCGCCTCATCCAGCACCAGCGTTTGCAACAGCTCGAAATTGATCGCACCCTGGTCGTGCAGGTCGATCAGGCGTCCTGGCGTTGCCACCAGCACGTCCAGACCCTTGCGCAGCTTGGCGATCTGCGGCGCGATATCGACGCCGCCGTAGGCCACCGCGCTGCGCAGCGGCAGATTGCCGCCGTAGCTGCGAAAGCTTTCGTAAACCTGCTCGGCCAGTTCGCGCGTCGGCACCAGCACCAGCGCGCGCGTGCATTGCGGGGCACTCACGCCGTCCATGGTCAAGCGCTGCAGGATGGGCAGCGCGAAGCCGGCGGTCTTGCCGGTGCCGGTCTGCGCGGCCGCCATCACGTCGCGGCCCGCCAGCACGGCGGGAATGGCTTGCTTCTGAACCGGCGTAGGCTGTTTGTAGCCGAGCGCATTCAGCGTGCGCAATAAAGGGTCGATCAGACCGAGTGCTTGAAAAGTCATGTTAATTCTTTGGTTAGTTGGCCAGCGCGTCGGACCACAAGGTGAGGATCTCGCGCACGCGCTGGTCAGGAAGATGAAGCAGATTGTCGCCCACATACAGCTCGACCGAGCTGCGCTCCGGCAGCGCCGCATGGGCGGCGCCATTGAACAGCCATACGCCGTGTTGTTCGGCGATGCGGCTGCGGATCTCCAGCGCGCGGTCGCGGCTCACCGGCAGGTGAATATGCAGCATGTTGGCATGCGGTCGCGCCGGATTGGGCATCAGCAGTGGCAACGCGCGCAATGTCTCGTACAGCCATTGCGTACGCTTGAAATAATCAGGCATGGCGGCCACCCGGGCGTCGAACTGCATGGCGGCTGCCACCACGTAGGGCGTGCGTTGGTAGAGGTTGCCGCCCTGGCGGCGATACCATTCGGCAGCCTTGGCGACAAAAGCGGCGCTACCGGCCAGCAGCGCGCCGCCCATGCCGCCGATGCCTTTGTACAGCGACACGTAGACGCTGTCAAAACCCGCCGCGATCTCGCTGACCGGGTGGCCGTACGCCGCTGCGGTCTCCCACAGGCGCGCGCCATCCATGTGCAGGTGGATGCCTTGCTCGCGGCAGTGGGCCTTGATGGCAGACAGTTCGTTCCAGTCCGGGCATTGGCCGCCGATCTCGCGCGCCGGCAATTCCAGCGTGGCAGCACCCAGGCGGTCGGGGATCGCCTTCAGGTCGTCCAGCGTCCAGGGACGATGCGGATCGCCGATCGGCAGCGCGTGAAAATGATCGAACAACTGGTGGTTGCCACGTTCATGCTTGAGGATATGCGAGCTTGGATGCAGGGCCACCAGCTTGCTGCCGCGCTCTGCGCAGGCGATGCGCAGCGCGGTCGCCTGCGTCATGGTGCCGGTGACGCAGAACACCGCCGCCTCGAAGCCCAGCAGGCGTGCGACTTTCTGTTCAAAATCCTGTATCAGCGTGCCGTTGCCGTAGACGTCATGGGTAACGTCATGCGCCTCACACCATTCGCCCATGGCCGCAAACAGTTCGGCGGGCGACAGCGTCCGATGGCCTGGTAAGTGCGTACGGCACTGTTGTTTGAGTTCTGCGTCGGTCATGGCGTCTTTCTGAAAGGCAGGATGTTACCACTTCAGTCTTGCCTGGCGCGGAATCCGGCCACGCGATAGTGCTGATCGTAGTCCGGCGACAGGGTGCCCATCATGCGGTCCCAGAACAGGAAATACCAGCTGAAGTTGTAACGCGCCCTGGCGTGATGAAGGTTGTGGGCAGTCGAGGTGTTGATCCAGCGGCCCAGCCAGTGGCGCGACATGGCGCGCGGGAACAGCTCATAGCCGAGATGCGTGTAGACGGCATATGCCGTGTTGATGATGCTGAAGATGAGCAGCGCCCAGCCGGTCATGGGCACCAGCACCAGCGTCACCACTGCCGCGCCACTGTCAACCAGCGCCTCCAGCGGATTGATGGAGTAGGTCGACCAGGGATTGGTATTGGTCGAGCGATGGTGGGTGCGGTGGAACCAGCGGAACAGCAGGCGATGATGCATCAGGCGATGAGTCCAGTAGAAGTAAGTGTCCTGGACGATCATCGCGAGCAGTATGCTGACGAAGAAATAGGGCCAACCGTGCGTTTCGATACGCGGGTAGAACTGCGTGTATTGCCAAAAGCCGAGGAAGAACAGGACGGGCAGCAAACTGGAAGAGACGATGATGCTGCCGGCAGAGGTCAAAAGTTCGCGGCGGATTTGCGCTGGCTGGACTTGTTTCTGCTGTAGCGGTTGACGTTTGCCAGGGCGCGCACGCCACCACAGCCACATGGCAAAGAACACGCCCGCAATCACCACGTAATACAACAAGGCCTGCTGGAGATTGAACAGGATTCTGGACAGCAGGTGATGGTGCATGGCGTCTCCGTCGCGGTGGGAGACGCCATCTTAAAGCCGGCATGGGCCGGCGGTGCTTATAAAAGCATTAATGCTGGGTGTGGGCGTGGTGGAACTGCAGCGCCGCCAGGTTGGCATAGATGCCGCCCAGCGCCACCAGCGATGCGTGGTTGCCGGTTTCGACGATTTTGCCGTCTTCCATGACGATGATGCGATCGGCGCGCTGCACGGTCGCCAGGCGGTGCGCGATGATGACGGTAGTGCGGCCTACCATGGCCGCTTCCAGCGCCTTCTGCACCAGGCGCTCTGATTCCGCGTCCAGCGCGCTGGTGGCTTCGTCCAGCAACAGCAAGGGCGGGTTTTTCAGCAGCGCGCGGGCGATGGCGATGCGTTGGCGCTGGCCGCCGGACAGGCGCACGCCGCGCTCGCCGAGGAAGGACTGATAGCCCTGCGGCAGGCGTTCGATGAATTCGTGCGCGGCGGCCAGTTTGGCGGCGGCGATCACTTCTTCGTCGGTGGCGTCGGCGCGGCCGTAGCGGATGTTTTCCATGGCGTTGGCCGAGAAGATCACCGTGTCCTGCGGCACGATGCCGATGGCGTCGCGCAGCGTGTGCAGGTCCAGCTGCTTGATATCGACGCCATCCAGCTTGATGCTGCCGCTTTGCGGATCGTAGAAGCGCAGGAACAGCTGGAACAGCGTGGTCTTGCCGGCGCCGGACGGGCCGACCACGGCCACCGTTTCACCCGGTTTGATGTCGAGCGCAACGTGATCCAGCGAGCTGGTTTCCGGACGCGAAGGATAGGAGAACACCACATCGCTCAGCGTCAGCGCGGCGCCGTTGGCCGCGCGTGGCGGCAGCGGCAATGGCTGCGCCGGTGGCTGAATCTTCGACTTGACCGACATCAGTTCCAGCAGGCGCTCGGTGGCGCCGGCGGCGCGCTGCGCTTCACCCATCACCTCGGACAGCGCGCCGATGGCGCCGGCCACGATGGAGGCGTACAGGATGAACTGGCCGAGATCACCGCCGGTCATTTCGCCCGACAGCACGGCGTGCGCGCCGAGCCACAGCACGAACACGATGGCGCCGAACACCAGCACAATCGCCAGCATGGTCAGCACGGCGCGCGCGCGGATGCGGCGCATGGCGGTCTGGAACGCGCCTTCCACCGAACCGCCGAAGCGCTTTGCTTCGATCTTTTCGTGGGTGAAGGCCTGCACGGTTGGCATGGCGTTGAGGATTTCGCCGGCCATGGCGGAAGCGTCGGCCACGCGGTCCTGCGAATCGCGCGACAGGGTGCGCACGCGGCGGCCGTACATCACAATCGGCAGCACGGTCAGGATCAGCAGGCCGATGATGATCGACGACAGCCTGGGGCTGGTCACGAACAGCATCACCAGGCCGCCGATGAACAGCAGCACATTGCGCAGCGCCACCGAGATGCTGGTGCCGACCACCGATTGAATCAGCGTGGTGTCGGTGGTGATGCGCGACAGGACTTCGCCGGTCTGCGTGGTCTCGAAGAATTCCGGGCTTTGCGTGACGACATGGTTATAGACCGCGCTGCGGATATCGGCGGTAACGCGCTCGCCCAGCCACGAGACGGTGTAGAAACGCGCCGCCGTCGCCAGCGCCAGGATGGTGGCGAGGCCGAACAACGCCAGGAACACCAGGTCGACGTGCTGGATGCTCTGGACGCCGGCGCCGCCGAATCCGAGGTCGATCATCTGCTTGAACGCGGCCGGAATGGCCAGCGTGGAGGCGGCGGCCACCACCAGCGCAATCCCGGCCATGGCGAAGCGGCGCTTGTACGGGGCGAGGAAGGGCGCCAGCTCGCGCAGCGTGGCAATGCTGCCTTTCTTGAGTTCTCGGGAAGTGCTGAGTGCAGCGGCGGTTGGCGTGCTGGCGGTGGTGCTGTTGGTCATCGGGTGGCTATGCTTACTTTAATATCTTGTTAGACGTTGTTCTTACAGTTTTATTGCACCGACATAGCCGGTCATTTCCAGGTAGCCGCGGCCGGCCGGCTTGCCGTCACGCCGCAACGTGACCGCGCCTTCCCAGTACACCGCGCCGGTGGAGCGGCGCGAATCCAGTTCCTGATCGTCCTGCAGGGGCACGATGTCCCACACGGTATTGCCGGTGGTGAGTCGGGTCGCAACGGGATACTCGGCATTGGTACGCGGCGAACGCCAGCGCTTTTGCGGAGTAAAACTGACCTGGTCCGGGGAAAACTGCGTGATCTTGCCGGCTGCATCGCGCCATGTCGCGTGCGCCCATAGTTTAGCACCTGTCTTGCTTTTTACCTCGAATGCCATCAATGCCCCGCCGTCATCGAGGTTGGCGCCAACCCAATCCCAGCCGCTGGCCTCGGCGTCCAGCGCTTCGCTGGACCATTCGTGGTCCAGCCATGCCTTGCCGGTGACGCTTATCTGCTTGTCAAGACGGGTGACACTGCCGCTGACTTGCAGGTGCGGCTGACTGTAGTAATAGCTGCTTTGCGCCGGGCGCGGACCTTTGCGCGAGTAGCCGCGCTCCCCCTGCAGCAGGTCGGGCTGGGTTGGCGTCAGTTTGAGGTCATACTTGAATTCGGGACTGTCGACATGGACGGCGTAGCTGCCGTCGGCGGCGCGCACCATGTGCCAGTCTTCCAGCTTGACGTTGGTATCGCCGGTTTTGGCGTAGGACAGGCCGAAGCCTTCACGCGCGCTGCGCTGGTCGTGCAGCAGTTTGCCGTTGGTTGGGTCGGACAGGGCGGCGTGGCCGATGATCAGCTGTTTCGGCGCGAACTGGCTCGGGTTGGCGCGGTCGTGCGTGGTGGCGCTGCGGAAGAAGGTGACCTGGAAGCCGAGCGGCTTGCCGTCGGACGTGTTGAGCCAGCCGGTGACATACCACCATTCGGTTTTGTAGTCGGGATGCGCGCCGTAGTCTTTGGGGAAGGTCAGCGACTGGCCGGCCGCTAGCGGCACGACGGCGGGGAACTGCGGCCCGGCGGCGTGCGACAGGGGGGGCAGCAGTATGGCGGCGAGGGCCAGTAAGGCGAGCATGGTTCGAACGGCGCGGATCAACATTACCAGTCCTCCCTGACGGCGCGTATCGGTCCGCCGGACAGCGACTGGCGGCCGGCCAGCAGCGCGGTGAGCGCGGCTGCGGCCAGCAGCAGGCCGGCCACGCCAGCCAGCAGCGGCCATGGCATGTGCAGCTGCATGGTCCAGTGGAACGACTGCGGATTGACGACGAATACCAGGATCAGGCTGATGACCCATCCCAGCACGAAGCCGGTGGCGATGCCGAGGGCCGTCAGCGAGCCGCCTTCTATCGCCAGGATCGCCAGCACTTGCTTGCGGGTGACGCCGACGTGGCGCAGCATGCCGAATTCCTTGGCGCGCGCCAGCGTCTGCGCCGAAAAGGTCGCGGCCACGCCGAACAGGCCGATGACGATGGCGATCGCCTCCAGCAGATAGGTGATGGCAAAGCTGCGGTCGAATACTTTCATGCTCATGGCACGGATCTCGGATGGTTCGCTGGCGTCCAGCGCGGCGGCGAAGGGCAGGCGTTTCAGCGCCGCCAGCGTGTCTTCGGCCTTGGCGCCCGGCTTGAGCGTCAGCGCGACGCCGCTGGCATCGCGCTCGCCGGTGATGGCGCGGTAGTCGCTCAGGCGCATCTGGATGGTGCCGGTGGGGCGGGCATAGTCGCGCCAGACGCCGGCCACGGTGAAGGCGTGCAGCTTGCCGTTGAGCGGCACTTCGATGCGTGTGCCGGGCGCCATGCCGTACAGGTCAACCATCGCTTCGGAAACCCATACCGGAGACGCTGCGCCAGGGGCCGGCGGGTGCACTTCGCCGACGATGGCGAGCGAGCGGCCCGGATCGGTGACATCGATATTGCGCGCCATGAGTGTGACGGCGGGGCGGTCCGGCGTCAGCGAGACGGCGCGCGTGCGCAGGAAGTCGGCGCTAGCGACGCCGGGCAGCGTGGCCACGGCTGCCTGTTCATCCGGCCGCAAGCCGGCGGTGGCGCCGCCGCTGGCGGTGCTGACGTAGATATCCGCTGGCAGCACATGTTGCAACCAGTCGTCCAGCGAGACGCGGAAGCTGGCGACCATGATGGCCATGGCGACCATCAGGCTGAAACTGGACAGCACGCCGCCCAGCGCAATGCCGGCCTGGCTGGAGGCGTTGGCGAGGCGCGACAGGGTGAGCGTCATCACGGCCGAGGCGCCGGGCCGGTTGGCGGTGGCGGCGCTCCAGCGCTGGTGGGCGAAGCGGAACAAGATGGCGGCCAGGCGCGGCATCAGGCCGATGGCGCCGATGAGCAGCAGGGCGATCGACAGATAGCCGAAGATTGGCAACTCGAAGACCGGCGGCGCTTGCGACAGCAGTGCGGCCAGTGCGACGCAGAGCAGCGATGGCCAGGCCAGTGCGAGGCGCGACATCGCGGCTTCCTCGGTGCCGGACTTCAGCGCAATGGCTGGCTTGGCGCGGGCTGCGTCCAGCGCCGGCGCGGCGCAGCCCAGCAGCGCGACCGCCACGCCCAGCGCGAAGTAGATGGCGGCGGCCACCGGCGTGAAATGCACTTGCGGACGCACGCCGGAGAAGAAGCCGGCGCCGAGGTCCGCGCCCATGAAGTGCAGCGCGGCGGCCGCCATGCCGTAGCCGGCGGCGATGCCGATGGCCGATCCGGCGACGCCGAGGCACAGGCCTTCGATCAGGATCTGGCGCAGCAGGCGATGGCGGTCGAGGCCCAGCACGCGCAGCAGAGCAAACTGGCTGCGCCGGCGGATCACCGACAGCGCCTGGGTGGAGAAGACCAGGAAGGCGCCGGTGAACAGCGCCACCAGTGCCAGCACGGTCAGGTTGACGCGGTAGGCGCGGCTCATGCCTTCATTGCGGCTGTTTTGATCCTGGTCGCCAGGCTGGTTGACGCGGAAGCGGCCGGGGTACTGGCTTTGCAGGTCTTTTTCGAGCTGGGCCCTGAAGGCTTCGCGGTTGATGCCGTCCCGCAGCTTGAGGTCGATGCGCGAGAGCTGCCCGAGTTTTTCAAAGCGCCATTGCGCGCCGCCGATGTCCATGATGGCGATACGCTGGCCGGCGCGGGCGCCGGGCACCGGTCCGCCGACGCGCAGCTTCAATGTACTGGTGCCGACTTGCAGGTTGATGGCGCCGTCCTTCGGCAGTAGCCATTGTTGCGCGGCGGCCGACAGGAACACGGCGTCGTCGGAGAGCGTGTCGCTGAGGTTGTCGCCGGCGGGTATGCCGACCAGTTCGGGCGAGATGTAGCCGGCGCGGAAGGCGTCAGTGGCGATGATTTTCAGCGCGTTGCGTTCGCCGGGGACGGAAGCGTCGAATTCCAGTACCGGAGAAGCGACCACCACGCCGTCACGCTGGGCCAGCGTTGGGTAAATCCGTTCATCGAAAAACGGCTCGGTGCCGCGTACCTGGATGTCGGCCACGCCGGATAGCCCCTTGATGGCGGCCGAGAACTCGTTGAATGCGGCCGCGTTAATCAGGTGAATGGCGAAGCCGAGCGAGATGCCGACCGCAATCGCCGCAATCGCCACCAAAGCCCGCCCCGGATGCGCGCGCCATTCGCCCAGCAGCAGCCAACGGGAAAGCCGCCGCATTGAGGCGGCCGGCGCGTCGGGGATTGGGGGCGGGCGCTCGGACATCAGCGTGGACACTCCAGCGCCATCGCTTCGCCGGCGCGGTGGGCGCGCAGGCGGGCGGCTTCGCTGGCCTGGCCGGTGGCGCGACGGGCGTCTTCGTCGGCCCAGCGTTTGTTGAGTTTCAGCTTGTCGCACTTCTTGCGCTGGACGGCGGCGGCTTGTGCGGCGCGGGCGGCGTCGCGGTCGTCGCGCTCCTGCTGCTTGAGCCGCGCTTTCTCAAGCGTGCCGGCTTGTTTTTGCTGACGTTTCAGGTCGCGCGCGGCGGCCGGATCGGTCTTGGGCGCGGCCGGCGCTTCCAGCGTGGCGGCCTGCGCACCCGCCGGACAAGGCGTATCGCTGTAACTGACCTTGCCATCCACCGTACATTTATAGACGCTTTGCGCGTGAGCCACCGCAGCGGCTGCCCACAGCATGACAATCATCAGCAATTTCATCTCAGCCTCGCTCAAAGGATTTTCCCGGGATTCATGATACCCAGTGGATCCAATGCCGCTTTGATGGCTCGCATCATGTTGAGTTCTACCGGCGACTTGTAGCGCGCCAGTTCGTCGCGCTTCAGCGCCCCGATGCCGTGTTCGGCCGAAATCGAGCCGCCGAACGACTCCACGCTGTCGTACACCACGCGGTTGACCTTGTCCTGCTGTTGCAGGAAGTCTTCGTGCGAGATGCCGGGTGGTGGTGCGACGTTGTAATGCAGGTTGCCGTCGCCAAGATGGCCGAAGCACACCAGCTGGCAGCCGGGGAACGCCGCCGCCAGCAGTGGCCCGGTGGCCTCGATGAAGTCCGCGATGCGCGATACCGGCAGCGAAATATCGTGCTTGATGTTCTTGCCGGCCTTGGCCTGTGCCAGCGGAATATGTTCGCGCAGTTGCCACAGTCCGGCCGATTGCGCCACAGAGGACGCCACCACCGCATCGTCGATGACGTCACGTTCCAGCGCCGCGCCGATCGCCTGCTCCAGCAGCGCCACCGCGTGCTGTTCCGACTCGCTGCTCGACAATTCCAGCAGCACGTATTGCGCATGTGGTTCGGCGAACGGCTTGGGCAGCAGCGGGAACTGTTCAGCCACCAGCGCCAGGCAATAGCGCGACATCAGTTCGAAGCCGGTCAGGCTGGCGCCGCAATGATCCTGCATCAGCACCAGCAACTGCTGGGCGTGAGCAGGCGAGGGCAGCGCCGCCAGCGCTGTGATGCTGGCCTTCGGCTGCGGATACAGCTTCAGCACCGCGCCGGTGATGATGCCCAGCGTGCCCTCGGCGCCGATGAACAGGTCGCGCAAATCGTAGCCGGTATTGTCCTTGCGCAGTCCGCGCAAGCCGCTCCAGATCTCTCCTTGCGGCGTCACCACCTCCAGGCCAAGGCATAACTCGCGCGTATTCCCGTAACGCAGAACTGCCGTGCCGCCCGCGTTGGTGGCCAGATTGCCGCCGATGGTGCAACTGCCTTCCGCCGCCAGCGACAGCGGGAACAGGCAGCCCTCGGCTGCGGCGGCTTCCTGAACTTGCTGCAGAATGCAGCCCGCATCGACGGTGATGGTGCGGTTGACCGCATCGACCTGGCGCACGCGGTTCAGCCGCGCCAGCGACAGCAGCACCTGCGCGCCGCTGGCATCCGGCACGCTGCCCAGCACCAGTCCCGTATTGCCGCCCTGCGGCACCACCGCCACGCGATGCTGGGCGCAGGCGCGCACCAGCGCCGCCACCTGATCCACTGAGCCGGGACGCAGTACGGCCAAAGCCTTGCCGGTAAAACGTCCGCGCTGGTCGGTGAGGAAGGGAGCCATGTCGGCCGGCGCATCCAGCACATAGGCGTCGCCGACGATGCTGCGGCATTGCGAGAGGAAGTCCATCATTTAACCGTGTTGATCTTCACTTTATCCAGCAATTCCTTGGCCATTTTTTTTGCGGCGCGCTTGTACGGGCGCAGATACAGCACCGCGCAGACAAAATACACGCAGACCACCGCCGCCTCGCCCCAGCCCAGCCAGGCCGACAAGTCGCCGGTATCGCTCCAGCCGCGCACCACGCCTTCGGCGAAGTACAGCAGGATCATCATCGAAGTCCATTGCAGCGTATAGATGTCGCGCTTGTAGACGCCGTACAGCGGCAGCAGCAGCGGCGCCGCTTTCAGCACCAGCCACGAACCGCCCGGCTTCAGCGGCGCCAGCACCATCTCCCACAACACACACCAGACAATCAGCGTCACCAGGCTGCCGATGGCGCCCCAGTGAAAATACTTCTGCATTGTGGTTTCCATGGCGCCTATCCTCGTAATTTGACGGCTGTTTCGGCCAGCCGCTTGCCCAGGGCGATGGCCAGGCGTTTCTCATCTTCGGTGATGACCCGCTTGCCATCGAGGCCGGACCAGTGGCTGGCGCCATACGGCGTGCCGCCGCTGGCGGTGGTCATCAGCTCGGGATTGGTGTAGGGCAGGCCAAGCACCATCAGGCCATGATGGAACAGCGGGATCATCATCGACAGCAGCGTCGATTCCTGGCCGCCGTGCAGGCTGCCGGTGGAGGTGAATACGCAGGCCGGCTTGCCCGCCAGCGCGCCGGACAGCCACTGGCTGGCGGTGCCGTCCCAGAAATACTTCATGGCCGAGGCCATATTGCCAAAGCGGGTCGGCGAGCCGACGGCGATGCCGGCGCATTCGGTCAGGTCGTCCAGCTCCACGTAGGGCGCGCCGTCGGCCGGCACTTCCGGCTCGGTGGCCTCGGCCACGGTGGACACGGCCGGCACGGTGCGCAGCCGCGCATCGCAGCCAGGCACGCTTTCAATGCCCTGGGCGATCAGTTCCGCCAGCTTGCGGGTGGCGCCGTGGCGGGAGTAGAACAGCACAAGAATAGTCAGGTCAGGAGGGTTCATCAGCGGTATTATAGGGCGCTTTGGCGGATGGTATCATTGCCACTGTTGTCACGATTGATACTTATGTACGAAAAATACCTCCGCCCGACCTGGCTGTACCTGTTCCGCACCTGCCGCAGCGGCATCCGCACCGTGCGTTCGCTGTCCTGGCCCGAGGTGCGCGACCTGATCCTGTTCGCCAGCCGCCGCCTGCGCGAAGAGAGTCTGCCGCAGGTGGCCGGCAGCCTGACCTTTACCACCGTGTTTGCGCTGGTGCCGCTGCTGACCATCGCGCTGGCGATTTTCACCACCTTCCCGATGTTTAATGCTTTCCGCAGTTCGCTGGAGGCCTACTTCGTGCAGAGCGTGATGCCGAAGTCGATTTCCAACAACATCCTCAGCTACCTGACGATGTTCGCCTCTAAAGCCACGCGGTTGTCGGCGGTGGGCGCGGTGACGCTGATCTTCACGTCGATCGCGATGATGGCGCTGATCGAGCGCGTGTTCAACCGCATCTGGCGCGTGCGCGGCCAGCGCAGCTGGACCAAGCGCATCCTGGTCTACTGGGCGCTGATCACGCTTGGTCCGCTGCTGATCGGCGTGTCGTTGACGCTGTCGTCGCAGGTGTTCATGGCCACCAGCGATCTGGTGGGCCATGTGCCGGTGGTCGGCACGGTGATCTACACCGCGCTGTCGCTGGCGCTGACCATGGCCGCGTTCACGCTGCTGTACGTGGTGGTGCCGAACCGCGACGTCGACTGGCACGACGCCGCCTGGGGCGGACTGGTGGCCGGTGTGGCGTTCGAGGTGGCCAAGCGCGGCTTCGCGGTCTTTATCACGCAGTTTCCGACCTATTCGAAGATTTACGGCGCGCTGGCGGCCGTGCCGCTGTTCCTGTTGTGGGTCTATGTCTCGTGGCTGATTACGCTGGTGGGCGCGCTGCTGGCGGCCGCGCTGCCGGTGGTGAAGTACGAGCGCTGGTGGCACGAGGCGCAGCCGGGCGGCGAGTTTGTCGACGCCATGGCCATCCTGAAGGTGCTGCATGTGGCCTGCAAATGTGGCGACACGGCGCTGGTCAGCGCCGGCCATATCCGTGAGCGCACGCGCCTGGGCTTCGATGAGATGGACAATCTGCTGGAACGCATGATGGCGGAAGGCTGGGTGGGACGGGTGCCGGTGCCTGCTCCGAAGCGGGTCCAGTGGGGCAAGCGTGTCAGCGACGGCTCGGATCACTGGGTCATCCTGGCCAATCTGGACAAGCTGACGCTGGCCGAAGTCTACCGCCTGTTTGTATTTGCCGGCATGCCGGTCAACGCCGGCGTGGTGGCCGATGGCGACGATGAACGCGACCGCCTCGCCGCGCGCGAAGCCGCGCTGCTGGCGCGCGAGGTGGAGACCGCCGTGGAAACGGGCCTGGGCAAGACCCTGGCCGCGCACTTCGGCCCTATCGACTGCCGATAAACATCAGCAGCGCGTCGAGCACGGCCTGCGGCTGTTCGCTCATCAGCGCGTGACCGCTGTCCAGCGTGAGCGCCAGCGCGTGCGGGATGGCGGCGGCCAGCAGTTTGGCGGATCCGGGCGGCGTCATCATGTCGCTGGCGCCGCCTAGCAGCAGCACCGGACAGCGCACCGATGCCGCCGCCAGTTGGCCGTTGGCGTAACTGTTGCAGGCTGCAAGATCGGTGTGCAGGCGGCCGGGCATGCGCTGCATCAGGCGCCGCGCAGTGTTGCGCACCGTGTGGCTGGCCAGCGGCGAATGCGACCAGGCGGTCACCATGTCGATCGCCGCCGGCTCGTTGTCGCGCGCCGTCGCCAGCAGCGCATCGGCGACTTTCATCGGATAGGTGCTGCCCACCAGCGCCAGATGGGTCGCGCGCTGCGGCGCCTTGAACACCGCTTCCAGCGCGATCAATGACCCCATGCTATGGCCGATCAGCGCGGCCTCGCGCACGCCGCAGGCATCCAGCAACGCCAGCAGCCAGTCGGCCATTTCCGCCACATGATGCTTGGGAGCCCCCTGGCTGCGCGCGTGGCCGGGCAGGTCGACTGCCAGCACGCCGTAACCGAGGTGCGCGAAGTAGCGGGCTTGCAGCGTCCACACCGAATGGTCGTTCTGCGCGCCGTGAATGAAAACGACGGTCGGGCGCGCCGGATCGAACGTCACGCCGCCGGTGTAGCAGTAGCTCGGGATGCCTTGTACGGTCAGCAGCATGTCAGCTTCCTTTCTGCGACAGTTTCAGGGCGCGCGACAGGTCGGCCAGTAGGTCGTCCGCATCCTCAAGGCCGATCGACAGGCGCAGCACGCTGTGCTCCGACGCCGGCGGAATGATTTGCGACCTGGCGCCGCCGAGATCCTCCGCGGCGGAGAATACTTGCAATGCCTCGGTGAAGCGTAGCGCGCCTTTGACGCGCAACGACAGCATCGAGCCGCAGCCTTTGGGCAGCAGGCGGCGTGCCACCTCGTGGTCCGGGTGGGTGGGCAGTTCGGGGTAATGCAGCGCCGACACCGCCGGATGCGCCGCCAGCAGTTCCACCACCTTGCGCGTATTGGCGACGTGGCGCTCCATGCGTAGCGGCAGCGTCTCCAGTCCGTGCAGGATGGCCGCCGCGTGATGGGGGCTGATCGGCGCCAGATTCTCATGCCGCGCGCGCAGCGCGAAGGCGGCGACGGTGGATTCCCAGGCAAACACCACGCCCGGCAAGGCATCGTAAGGTTCGCATAGCTCCGCATAGCGGCCGGTATGGTCGTACGCCGCCTGCCAGTCGAAAGTGCCGCCGTCCACCAGCAGGCCGCCCATGGCGGCGGCGTGCAGCACCAGGTCGGCGCCGTGGTCGATGGGCTTCAGCAGCCATGGCGTAGTCAGCGTGGCGTCCACCATCAACGGCAGGTGGTGTTCATGCGCGATGGCGGCAACCGTAGGGATGTCCAGCAGCTCCAGCCCGCCGCCTAGCGTTTCGGCAAACAGCAGCCGCGTTTCGGGCTGGATGGCGGCGCGCCAGGCGTCCGGATTGCGCGGATCGACAAAGGTGGTCTGGATGCCGAAGCGCTTCAGCGTGGAGGCCAGCAGCCGGCACGAACCGGCGTGCAGCGTGCGCGACGCGACGATGTGCGCGCCGGCGCTGGCGATGCTGCTGATGGCCAGATGCAGCGCCAGCTCGCCGCTGGCGGTGGCGACCGCGCCGACGCCGCCTTCCAGCGCGGCGAGGCGTTCTTCAAGCATGACTGTGGCGTCGGCGTCGGGCAGGGCGGCGCCGGCGTGCAGCGACAAGGTGTGGAAACCGGGAGAGTTGAGGCCGCTCATGGTGTCTCGTGATAATTGTCTGTATGCTGCGCATCCTAACCTGAAATGCAGCGTGGCAACCGCACGACAACAACGTTATATTTTGCTTATCGGAAGCACTGGCTTTTTTGACGGGCATAAGCTACAGTCGTTTTAAGGCTAAAAAACAACTAGAACTCCCATTCACAGAGCGTATATCAGCGGACAGGACGGCCCAATATGAAAGTCTCGGAAATTCTTCAGGTTAAAGGCTCCATCCTTTACACCATCTCCCCCGATCAACCCCTGGCGGACGCCGCCAACACCATGGCCGAGAAAGACATCGGCTCGCTGGTCGTCATGGAATTTGGCGATCTGGTGGGCATGCTGACGTTCCGCGAAGTATTGCGCGCGCTGCATGAAAACCAGGGCACCGTGGGCGGCGGCACGGTCCGCAAGCACATGGAAGACCACCCGATCACGGTGACGCCGGACACCGACGTCAACGAAGTGCGCCGCATCATGCTGGAAAAGCACGCGCGCTACCTGCCGGTGATGAACGCCAAGACCATCCTCGGCGTGATCTCGTTCTACGACGTGGCGCGCGCGGTGCTGGAAGCGCAGAGTTTCGAGAACCGCATGCTGAAAGCCTACATCCGCGACTGGCCGGCCGAAGCCGAACAAGCCGCCGACTAAAACCCACATCGGGGTCAGTGCCGACATTCGGACATTTCGCGCGCGAAATGTCCGAATGTC
>CAUPXZ010000084.1:0-17424 GCA_963515135.1 uncultured Duganella sp.
TATGTGAGCGGCGCCGCGCGCCTGGCGCTCGGCCTGTGGGGGCAGATCGCGCGCGGCGACGCCGACAGCGCCAACCTCGACATGGACGCCGACCGCGACGCCAGCCAGCCGTGCTGGGACATCGCGGCCGGCTCGATCAACGACGACCCGGTGCCGGAAGTGGTGCTGGCCTACCCGCAAACCGCCTTGTAAGGACGCATCATGGACCACGATCCTCCGAACGGCGAAGACATCGACACCCGCTATCCATGGCTGGTGATCCCGTACTTCCATGGCGACGAAGGCCGCGCCGCACAACGGCCGCTGAGCAAGGTGGCGCCGCCGGTCACCAGCTGGCTATGCCCGTCGATCCACGTGCAAGGCGTCAACTACAGCACGCCGCCCGGCACCTATCTGCCTGACCAGGCGCTGCAAATCACCGTCGATGTCGATAATCGCGGCGTGCCGAACGCGCTGGTCAAGGTGCAGGTTTACTGGTCCGATCCGGCCACCGGCTTCGCCAGTCCGCAGCTGATCCTGGCCGCCAGCAAGCCGGTGCCGGGCCGCGCCGCCACGCCGACGCGCTTCCCGCCGTTGATCTGGACGCCCGAGCTGGCCGCCATCCCGGAGCATTTCTGCCTGCTGGTGCGCGCCAGCTGCACGCCGCCGGAACCCGATCCCGGCCCGCTGGCGCCGGCGCCGATGAGCGACCGTCACTGGGCGCAATACAATCTGACGTCGGCGATGCTGGCGGCTGGCGGCGGCAGCAGCTTCGTCTTCTGGGCCGGCAATCCGGCGCAGGAGCGGGGCGCTTATCTGGTGGCGGTGCGCCCGGTCGGCGAAGACGCGTTGCGCGCGCTGGCGCGCATGGTGCGCGCCGAGCCGGTGCCGGCCCTGTCGCGCCAGTTGAGCCTGCATCGCGCCATCGATGCGTCGCGACGCGAATCGCGCGAGGCCAGCGTGGTGCTGGAGCTGGAACGCGGTCAGCGTCAGGCGCTGGTGCTGAGCGCGGTTGACTTGCAGCTGGCGCCGCAGCAATTCACGGCGGTGGAGGTGGTGCAGAGCCGCGTCGGCCATGAGCGCGACGGCGACGCCACCGGCAGCCTGGGCGTGGTGCTGTTTGGCCACACGGCTGAAACTGGACGAAGACGACGCCGATAATTTTCCCGCAGGACGCAAGCTGTGCCAGAATTGTCGATCCATCCGACAACTTTTCCGACACTGTCCATGAACCTGTCCCGCCCGCTTGCCCTGATGTTGCTGTCCGCCGGCCTGCTGTCCTCCGCCACCGCCGCCGATGCCTACTATCGCTATCCCGCCATTCGGGGCGACGCCGTGGTCTTCACCGCCGAGGGCGACCTGTGGCGGGCCTCCGCGCTGGGCGGCCAGGCCCAGCGCCTGACCACCCATGCGTCGGCGGAAACCAACGCCGCCATCTCGCGCGACGGCCGCTGGGTGGCCTTCTCAGCCTCCTACGAAGGCGCGCAGGAAGCGTATGTGATGCCGCTGGCCGGCGGTCTGCCGAAGCGCATCACCTTCGAAAACGGCGCCGTGGCGGTACTCGGCTGGAGCGCGCAGGGCGAGGTGCTGGTCAGCATGGCCGGCGGCACCGGGCCGGGCCGCAGCTTCGTCATCGCCGCCGTTCAGCCGGACAGCCAGCAGCGCCGCCTGTTCCCGCTGGCCGACGCCAACGATGCCGTGTTGGACGACGCCGGCAAGACGCTGTACTTCACCCGCAACGGCCTGGCGCTGACCAACGACAACGTCAAGCTGTATCGCGGCGGCGCCTACGCGCAACTGTGGCGCTACGACGTCGACGGCAAGGCGGAAGCGGTGCAACTGCTGGCGTCCGACAGCGGCAACAACAAGCGCCCGATGTGGTGGCAGGGCCGCGTCTACTTCATCAGCGATCGCGGCGGCTCGGATAATCTGTGGAGCATGGCGCCGGACGGCAGCGATCCGCGCCAGCTGACCACGCACACCGCGTGGGACGTGCGCAACGCCAGCATGGGCGACGGCCGCATCGTCTACCAGCTGGGCGCCGACGTGCGCGTGCTGGACCTGGCCGCCGGCAAGGACGACAAGCTGGCCATCGAGCTGCTGTCCGACTTCGACCAGCAGCGCTCGCGCCAGATCCGCTCGCCGCTGGAGAGCCTGACCAGCGTGCAACTGGCCGGCAAGTATGAGCGCATCGTGCTGACCGCGCGCGGCCGCGTCAGCGTGGCCGGCCCTGGCGCCCAGCGCCGCGTCGAGATCGCGATTCCGGAGGGCGCGCGCGCCCGCTCGGCCGTGTTCAGCCACGCCGACCAAACCATCTACGCCATCGTCGACAGTACCGGCGAAAACGAAATCTGGAAATTCGCCGCCAACGGTTCCGGCAAGGGCGAACAGCTGACCCGCGACGGCAGCAGCCACCGCTGGAAGCTGTACCCGTCGCCGGACGGCCGCTGGCTGGGCCACACCGACAAGAAGGGCCGCTTCTGGCTGCTGGACCTGGCCACCAAGGCCAACCTCATCATCGATGACGCCGGCAAGTCCGGCCTGGGTGAGTACGAGGAAATCCTGTGGTCGCCGGACAGCAAGAACCTGGCGCTGGTACGCGCCGGCAGCACCGCGCAGCGCGACCAGATCGGCCTGTACAACATCGACAGCAAGCAGCTGAACTTCGTCACCAGCGACCGCTACACCTCGCGCGCGCCGGTGTTCTCGGCGGACGGCAAATGGCTGTACTTCCTGTCCGCGCGCAATTTCACCCTGGCCAACGGCTCGCCATGGGGCGACCGCAACATGGGACCGGTGTTCGACAAGCGCACCGGCATCTACGCGCTGGCGCTACAGCCGGACAACCGCTTCCCGTTCAAGCCGGACGACGAGCTGAGCAAGCCGGGCGACAAGCCGGCCGAAGGCGCGACCGAGCAGGCGGCGGAGAAGGCCGCCGAGAAAGCCGTCGCCAAGGCCGCACCTAAACCGGCGGGCAAGACGCTGCCGGCGATTGTTTATCCTGGCCTGGCCGACCGTCTGTACGAAGTGCCTGTGGCGCCCGGCAACTATCGCGGCTTGCAGCTCGACGACAAGCGCCTGTACTTCATCGACGCCGACGGCGCCGATGGCAAGGCCGCGCTGAAAACGCTGGCCATCGCCAGTAACGAGCCGAAGCCGGAAGTGTTTGTGGCCGGCGTGCGCGAGTTCGACCTGTCGGCCGACAAGAAACGCGTCTACTACCGCACGCTGACCGGCCCGGTGGGCGAGATGCTGGTGGTGGAAGCCGGCGCCAAGGCGCCGACCGATATCAGCAAGGCCAAAGTCAAAGTCGACGACTGGACCTTCACCTCCAATCCGCGCCTGGAATGGAAGCAGATGTTCAACGACGCCTGGCGCATGCACCGCGACTTCCTGTATGACGTCAAGATGCGCGGGGCCGACTGGCCGGCGGTGCGCGCCAAGTACGCGCCGCTGGTCGAGCGCGTGACCGACCGCGCGGAGCTGGACGATGTGCTGGGCATGATGATCAGCGAAGTGGGCGCGCTGCACTCGCAGATCCGTCCGGGCGACATCCGCCGTTCGGCGCCGGAAGGCACGCCGGCCGGCCTGGGTGCGCTGCTGTCGCGCACTGCCGACGGCTACCGCGTCGATCACATCTACGCCAGCGAACCGGAGCTGCCGGCGCTGCGCGGCCCGCTGGCGCAGGCCGGCGTGGACGTGAAAGAGGGCGACATCATCACCGCCGTCAACGGCAAGCCGGTGCTGGAAGCACGCGACATCGCCGACCTGCTGCTTAACCAGGCCGACAAACAGGTGCTGCTGCAGGTGAAGCGCAAGAACGACACGCGCTCGGTGATCGTGCTGCCGGTGAATATGGCCAGACAGTACGCGCTGCGCTACAGCGACTGGGAGCAGTCGCGCGCACGCCAGGTGGAAGCCGCGTCCAAAGGCCGCATCGGCTACCTGCACCTGCGCGCCATGGGCGCCAACGACATCGCTTCGTTCGCGCGCGACTTCTATGCCAACGTCAACCGTGAAGGCCTGATCATCGACGTACGCCGCAACAACGGCGGCAATATCGACAGCTGGATCATCGAGAAGCTGCTGCGCAAGGCCTGGGCCTTCTGGGCGCCGCCGGGCGTGGCGCCGTCGCCGAACATGCAGAACACCTTCCGCGGCCATCTGGTGGTGCTGGTGGATGAATACACTTACTCGGACGGCGAGACCTTTGCCGCTGGCGTCAAGTCGCTGGGCCTCGGTCCGCTGGTCGGCAAGCGCACCGCCGGCGCCGGCGTCTGGCTCAGCGATAACAACCGCCTGATCGACAACGGCATGGCGCGTGTCGCCGAGATGGGCCAGTTCCACACGGACGACGGCCAGTGGCTGATCGAAGGCGTGGGCGTGACGCCGGACGTGGTGGTCGACAATCCGCCGCACGCCACCTACCAGGGCCAGGACCGCCAGCTGGAAGTGGCGCTGGACTTGCTGGACAAGAAGCTGAAGCAGCAGCCGGTCAAGCCATACAGCCCGCAGGTGATCCCCGGCCTGAATGTCCGGAATTGAACAGTGGCGGCGGCGCGGCGGCGTTCATTTCCGCACACCGCGCCGCTTCCGCGCGCTGAAACCGGCGTGGCATGGAGTTTGCAGATTGAGACCATCATCTCAACCAGGACTTTAAACAAATGGACTTCCGCATCGGCTGGCGCACCCTGATTAAACAACCGGCATACACGCTGACCGCCATCCTCACCCTCGGCATCGGCCTGGCGGCGAGCTTGCTGCTGCTGGGCTTTGTGCGCTTCTCGATGAGCTACAACGCCGACATTCCGAACGTCGATGAGCTGTACATCGTCAATCAGTACTACAACGTGGCCGCCGAACGGCCCAAGTATGAAGCGGCGCCGCTGTTCCTGCGGACGGTGGCGATGAACACCCCAGGCGTGAAGGACGCCACCAGCTATCTGCCGATGCGGCCAGTGGAGCGGCCGCTGGTGGTGCGCACGCAGAGCGGCTTGCAGCGTGTTGACAGCCTGGTGGTACTGCCCGGATTCGACAGCACGCTGGGACTGCGGGCGCTGCAAGGCAATCTGCGCGTGGCGCTGGAGCAGCCGGACAGCTTTGTGGTCTCCGAAGCGGCCGCCTTGCGGTTGTTCGGCAGCGCGCAAGCACTGGGGCGCACGCTGCAAACCGAAGGCAAAACGCTGCGCGTCGGCGCCGTGGTGCGCGCACCTGCCAATACCACGATTCCTTTCGAGGCGCTGTTCGGCGTCAACTCGGCATTGACCGAGCCGGCCATCCGCAGCGAAATGCTGACCGGCGAGCAGGCGTGGATGGGTAAGCTGCTGATTCGCGTGCAGCCCGGCGCCTCACTGAGCGCCATCCGCGATGCCCTGCAGCGTGCGGTGGACCGCACGCCCAGCCTGCAAAACCATCCGCCCGAGACCAAGGCGCGCCTGGCCGGCCGCAGCGCCTTCGATCTGGAGCTGGCGCCATTGCGCGACGCTTATCTGGATCACCGGGTGGAAAGCAGTCGCCTGGCGCCCGGTCAGCGCGCCAATCCGGCGGTGCTGGCCGGACTGACGCTGATCGCCGTGGCGATCCTGGCGCTGGCCGGCATCAACTACGTCAACCTGGCGACGGTGCGGGTGCTGCGCCGGCAGCGCGAGGTGGCGATGCGCAAGGTGCTGGGCGCGTCCGCCGGCCGCGTGGCAGGCCTGTTCATTGTCGAGTCGGTGCTGGTGTCGCTGGCGGCGACGGTGCTTGGCCTGCTGCTGGCGTGGCTGGTGCTGCCAGCCTTCGCGCAGATGGTCAATCGCGAATTGAGTGGTTTGCTGCGGCTGTCCAACCTGGCCGCAGCGCTGTGCGTGGGCGGCGTGCTGGGTGTGCTGACGGCGCTGTATCCAACCTGGATCGCATTGCGTGTGCGGCCTGGCCAGGTGCTGGCCGGCCGTCCCGATACCGAGTCGGTTGCGAGTATGCGCTGCCGGCGCGTGCTGACGGTGCTGCAAGCGGCGACTGCCATGTGCCTGACCGGCGTCACCATCGCCATCGCCTGGCAGACCCACTACATGATGCGCGCCGCACCGGGTTTCGATCCCTCGCCGCTGCTGGTGATCGGGTTGCCGGAACCGGTGCGCGACAGCGACAAGGCGCGCGGCTTCATGGCGGCGCTGGCGGCACAGCCGGACGTGGAGGGCATCGCGGTATCGGAAGACCCGATCGGCAAGCTGGAGATGGCCTGGTCCCGCGAGTTGACGCGGCCCGGCGGCGTGGCAGCATTGATGGACATGAAAGGCGTGAGCGCCAACTTCTTCGAACAGTACCGCATCAAGCCGGTGCTGGGGCGCTTGTTTGAATCGAAGCTCGACAAGGAGGACGATCCGGCGCCGGTGATCCTGAATGCGATTGCCGCGCGCGAACTGGGGTTCGCGTCGCCGCAGGCCGCGTTGGGGGAGACGGTGCTGTTCACCGGCTTCGATGGCAAGGTGGTACACAAACGCATCGTCGGCATTGCACCGGAGTTGCGCTTCCAGTCGCTGCGCAGCGCACCGCGCGCCACCGCGTTCGAATTGTGGACCGCCGGTGTCAGCGTCAGTGTGCGCACGCGCGGCGACCAGCGCGGTGTAGAGGATGCGATACGCCACCTGTGGCCGCAATACTTCCCCGAGCAGATATTGAACCTGCAGCGTGCCGACGCCATCCTCGCCGCCAACTATGAAGAGGACGGGCGCATGGTGCGCTTGCTGGTGGCGGCCAGCGTGATGGCTTTACTGATTGCCGCCTTTGGCACTTACGCCTTGTCTGCCAACACGGTGCAGCGGCGCGCGCGGGAAATCGTGCTGCGCAAACTGCACGGCGCGCGACGCACCGACATCGGCCTGCTGGTGCTGCACGAAACCGGCGTGTTGACCTTGCTCGCCGCCGTGCTGGCCCTGCCGGTCGCGCTGTTGCTGATTCGGCGCTATCTCAGTCACTTCGTGGAACATGCCCCGGTCGGCCACTGGACGCTGGCGCTGGCGCTGCTGCTTACCTCGGCAATCACGTTCGTCGCCACGACCCGCCATGCCTGGCTGGCCATACGCATCTCGCCGGCGGAGATGTTGCGTGCCTAGGGTGGATCAAATTCTCACAGACTGGTGATGCTCTTGAACTGGGCGGCGCGGCGGCGCGAAATTTCAACTTGCAGTTGATCGCGCAACGTCAGATCCAGGCCGCCGGCGGCGTTGGCATCGACCCGCTCAACGTAGTCGAGGTTGACGATGTGGCGGCGGCTGGCGCGGAAGAAGTGCTGCGGATCGAGCTTTTCTTCCAGCTGGCTTAGCGAGCGAAGCATCAGCGGCTGGTGCTGGCCGAAATACACGCGCGTGTAATTGCCGTCCGATTCGAACAGGCGAATGTCCTGCAAGGCCACGAACCAGCAACGCTCGCCATCCCTGATGAACAGTTTTTTCGGCGCGGAGGACGCTGCGGTGTGCCGGCGCACGGCGCAGCGTTGCAAGGCCGCCGCCATGCGCGACGCCTGAATCGGCTTCTGCAGGTAATCCAGCGCGTTGACCTCGAAGGCCTGCAGCGCGTACTGGTCGAAGGCGGTGGTGAAGATCACCTCCGGCGTTTCCTCCAGCGCTGCCAGCATGTCGAAGCCGGAGCCGCCCGGCATTTGCACATCGAGAAAAATCAGCTCCGGCTTGAGCGCGGCGATCTGCCGCACGCCGTCCGCCGCGTTGACCGCTTCGCCGACAATCTCCACTTCGGGATGCGCCGCCAGCAGGCGTCGCAGTTCGGCGCGCGCAAGGCGCTCGTCATCAATCAGCAATGCCCGCATCAGGCGGCCTCCGGCAAGGTGAGGGTGGCGCGTACCCAGCCACTGTTTTCAGATAAATCCAGTTGTGCGTTGGCGCCCAGCGCCAGGGCCAGACGCTTGCGCGTGTTGATCAGCCCAACCTTGGTGGAATGCGAGAACGGCACGATCGCGCCCAGGTTGGCGATCTCGATATGCACCGCGCCATCGTCCATGCGCCGCGCGCGGATGCGTATCTCGCTGCCGTCAGGGCTGGTCTCGACGCCGTACTTGACGGCGTTCTCCACCAACGTCTGCAAGGCCATCGGCGGAATGCGCACCTGTTCCAGCCCGATGCCGATGTCCACGCTGACCTGCATACGTTCTTCAAAGCGGATCTTCTCGATCGCCAGATACGCCTGCACCGCCTCGATCTCCGCCGCCAGCGGCACCGTATCGTGGTGGCCCGATTGCAGCGCGTAGCGCATCACGCTGGCCAGCTGGTCGATCATTTGCGCGGCGGCTTCCTGGTCTTCGTAGATCAGCGCGCGCACGCTGTTCATGCTGTTGAAAAAAAAGTGAGGATTGACCTGGGCCTGCAAGGCGCGCAGCTCCGCATCCTTCGCCGCCACTTCCAGCCGCAGCGCGTGCGCCTCGGCGTGATTGGCGCGGCGCAGGGACAGCACTGCCATATAAAAGATATTCCACACCAGATAAACCGCCCACCACGACAGCAGCGCAGCCGGCAGCCAGCCGACGCCGCGCGCCATGACTGCCGGCTGGATGACGACATAGCCGATAAACTGTACGAAGGTATGCAGCGCACCCAGCGCCAGCACCGCGCAGGACACCTGCTTCCAGTTGGTGCGCAAGCCTTTGCGCGCCCGGCGCTTCAGCAGCCGATGCCAGGCGTCGGAAATCAGCACGCCGCTGACGGCGCCCCAGCACATCACCCATATCAAGCCGGGCAAACGGGTTGCCCCCATGGCTGCGGCAAACAAGGGCAAGAAACTCCAGCCGGTGAACTGGAAGATCCAGTACCAGTTCAGGCGGGCGAGCAGGGGGCGGCGATCGTGCATTGTCTTAGTTGAGGAAATGATCGATGCGATCATACATCCAGGCCGGATCGTCGTACATGATGAAGTGGCGCGCGTTATCCGCCATTTCGACTTGTACGCCTTTCAGCTGCGCGTACTGGCTGGTATAAATCGCGGTGATTGCCTGTTTAGGCGCGTAGTCCTTGTAAGCGATCCATGTGCCCAGAACCAGCGTCGGCGCGGTGATGCGGCTGATATCCTCGCGCAGATCGCTGGCCATCAAATCCGCCATGGCGTGGACCACCGTGTCGCGGTCCGACTGTTTGCCGGCGGCGAGAACGCGCTCGAAGTCCTCCTGCCGGGTGATCATGCCGCGCAGGGTGCGCAGCTGTCCTGCCCTGAAGCCCTCGGCGTCTTGTGCCTGCATGCCGGCGCGCAGGCCGTCTGCGGCCTGTTTGAGCTGCTGGCGGGAGATGCGCGGCGCTTGTGCCGCACCCAAAGCCGGCAGCGAATCGACAATCACCAGCCGGCCCACCTGTTCCGGATGGTCCGCCGCCAGCTTCATGCCGAAATAGCCTCCCAGGCTATGGCCGATAATTGTGGGCTTGGCGAATTTTTTCTCGGCGATATAGGCGCTCAGCTGCTGTTCCACCGCAGGCAGCAGCGCCTCCTTGATCGGCGGCTGGCCGGCGAAGCCCGCCAGCGTCAGTACATGGCATTGATGCCTGCCGTCGCCGCAGAAGCGCGCTACCGTGCCGTCCCACACGCTGCCGGACGATGCCAGGCCGGGGATCAGGATAATGGGCGCGCCGGTGCCGGTAACATCGACCTTGAAGGCCGGCTGCTCGGCGGCGCCAGCCTGGCCCAGCAGCAAGGCGGCGGCAAATGCGGTGATGGCTTTGGTCAGCATGGTGTTCTCCGTGAGTGATTGAGTGACGCCATGCTATCGTTGTCCCGCCGGGGTGGCGACGGCCTTGGGATGAACGGTTGTTCGCCGGGATGAACGGTAGTCAGCCTTCGGCTTTGAGTTTGCGCCAGAGGGTAGTGCGGCTGATGCCGAGATAGTCGGCGGCGGCGTCGCGGCGGCCGCCGAAGCGGGCCAGCACGTCGGCGACGCGTTCGGCGCTTGCCAGCGCCGGGGCGGCGGAAACCGCGTCGGTGCGGACCGCAAGTTCCGGGGCGACGTTCAGGACGAAGGCGGGCGTCAAGGCTTGCAGCGGCTCGGCCGCGAGGAACAGCGCCAGGCGCTCGGTGAGGTTGCGCAGCTCGCGCACATTGCCCGGCCAGCCATAGCGTTGCAGCAGCGGCGCGCAGGTGCCCATTTCCGCGTGCAGATTGGGATGCGGCCGCGCGCCGAGCGATGCCAGCGCGTTTTTGAGCGACCATTCGGCCAGCGACAGCACATCCTCCGGCCGCGCGCGCAACGGCGGCAATGCGAGGCGCAGCACGGCGAGGCGGTAGAACAGGTCCGCGCGGAAGCGGCCCTCGCGCACGCGCTGCTCCAGATCGCAATGCGTGGCGCTGATGATGCGCACATTGACCGGGATCGGCCGCGTGCCGCCCACCCGCACCACCTCGCGTTCCTCCAGTACGCGCAGCAGACGCGTTTGCAGCGTCAGCGGCATTTCGCCGATTTCATCGAGGAACAGCGTGCCGCGGTTGGCCGCTTCAAACAGGCCGGTGTGGCCGCCGCGCCGGGCGCCGGTGAACGCGCCTTCTTCATGGCCGAACAATTCAGACTCCAGCAGCGACTCCGCGATCGCGCCGCAATTAACTGCGACGAATGGGCGGTTCTGTCCCAGCGTGCGTGGTGCTTCGCGGTGGATCGCCTGCGCCACCAGCTCCTTGCCGCAGCCGGTTTCACCTTGTATCAGCACGGTGGCCGGCGATTTCGCGTACAGCACCACCGCCTGCCGCACCGCTTCCATGGCCGCCGAGTCGCCGCGCAGGTCGTTGATGCCGTGCCTGGCGCGCAACGTGTCCGTCACCACCGCGTTGCGGGCGCGATGGCGGTTGGATTCGAGCTGTGTCAGATGCGCCATTTCCAGCGCGTCGTCGAAGGCATGGCGGATCGAGGTGGCGGAGTAGACGAAGACGCCGGTCAATCCTGCCTCTTCGGCCAGGTCGGTAATCAGGCCGGCGCCGACAATGGCCTTGATGCCGGCCGCCTTCAAGTCGTTGATCTGCGCGCGCGCGTCTTCTTCGGTGACGTAGGTGCGCTGCTCGACATCGAAGCCGAAAGTGGCGGAGAACTCGGCCAGTTCCGCCAGTCGCTCCTGGTAGGTGACGATGCCGATGCGCTCCGAGACGCGGCGCGCACGCGCCAGCGCCTGCATCACATCCAGCCCGCTGAACTTGGCGATCACCACCGGCACCGACAGCCGGCCTTTGAGGTAGGCGGCGTTGGAGCCGGCGGCGATCACCGCGTCGCAGCGTTCTGTCGCCAGACGCTCGCGGATATGTCTGGCCGCTTCGTCGAAGCCGAGGTTGATCGGTTCGATGGTGGCCAGGTTGTCGTATTCCAGCGTGATGTCGCGGAACAGATCGGACAGGCGCGATACGGAAACCGTCCAGATAACCGGCTTGTCGTTGGCGTCGAAGGGCAGGGGCGTGGAATGGCGCATGTTTCAATTATAGTTCAATTGTGTTTCAGTGTTTCATATTGAAACGTGCTGCGCTTCGTAAGTGATTGATTTATATCGCTGCATGCTATGGCATGCCGTTTGCACTATAGAGCGCAACTTCAACGCAACACCGAAAGGTCACAACATGAGTCACTACTCCGCAGGCGCCGCGTTCCGCAAAGCCGTCCAGGAAGAATCCCCATTGCAGGTGGTGGGCACGATCAACGCCAACCATGCGTTGCTGGCCCAGCGCGCCGGCTTCAAGGCGATCTACCTGTCCGGCGGCGGCGTGGCTGCGGGTTCGCTCGGTCTGCCGGACCTGGGCATCTCGAATCTGGACGACGTGCTGACCGACGTGCGCCGCATCACCGACGTCTGCGAACTGCCGCTGCTGGTCGATTCGGACACCGGCTTTGGCGCCTCGGCCTTCAACGTCGCCCGCACCGTCAAATCGCTGATCAAGTTCGGCGCCGCCGCCACCCACATCGAAGACCAGGTGGGCGCCAAGCGCTGCGGCCATCGTCCGGGCAAGGAGATCGTCAGCAAGGATGAAATGGTGGACCGCATCAAGGCCGCCGTCGATGCGCGCACCGACGATCAATTCGTCATCATGGCGCGCACCGACGCGCTGGCGGTGGAAGGACTGGACGCCGCCATCGAGCGCGCCGTCGCCTGCGTGGAGGCCGGCGCGGACATGATCTTCCCGGAGGCGATGATCAGCCTCGATATGTACAAGCAGTTCGCCGCCGCCGTCAAAGTGCCGGTGCTGGCCAATATCACCGAATTCGGTTCGACGCCGTTGTTCACCGTCGAGGAATTGCGCAGTGCCGATGTGGGCTTGGTGCTGTATCCGCTGTCGGCTTTCCGCGCCATGAACAAGGCGGCGGAGAATGTCTACGGCGCGATCCGCCGCGACGGCACGCAGCAGAATGTGCTCGACACCATGCAGACCCGCGCTGAACTCTACGACAGCATCAACTATCACAGCTTCGAGCAAAAGCTCGACGCCCTGTTCGCCGCACAGAAGAAATAAGAGGAGACACCAAATGACCGAAGCCACCACCTTCAAGCCAAAAAAATCTGTCGCCCTGTCGGGTGTCGCCGCCGGTAACACCGCGCTGTGCTCCGTCGGCAAAACCGGCAATGACCTGCACTATCGCGGTTACGACATCCTGGACGTGGCCACCACCTGCGAATTCGAGGAGATCGCCTACCTGCTGGTGCACGGCAAACTGCCGGCCGAAGCGGAACTGCGCGGCTACAAGGCCAAACTGCGCTCGCTGCGCGGCCTGCCGCAAGCGGTGAAATCGGCGCTGGAAGCCTTGCCGGCCTCGGCGCACCCAATGGACGTGATGCGCACCGGCGTCTCGGTGCTGGGCTGCGTGCTGCCGGAGAAGGACGACCACAACACGCCGGGCGCGCGCGATATCGCCGACCGCCTGATGGCGTCCTTCGGTTCGATGCTGCTGTACTGGTATCACTACAGCCATAACGGCAAGCGCATCGAGGTGGAAACCGATGACGACTCGATCGGCGGCCACTTCCTGCACCTGCTGCACGGCGCCAAGCCGCGCGAGTCGTGGGTGCGTGCGATGCACACCTCGCTGATCCTGTACGCAGAACATGAGTTCAACGCCTCCACCTTCACCAGCCGCGTGATCTCCGGCACCGGCTCGGACATCCACTCGGCCATCACCGGCGCGATTGGCGCGCTGCGCGGCCCGAAACATGGCGGCGCCAACGAAGTCGCGTTCGAAATCCAGAAGCGCTACGAAAATCCGGATGAAGCGGAAGCCGACATCCGCAGCCGCGTCGCCAACAAGGAAGTGGTGATCGGTTTCGGCCATCCGGTGTACACCGTTTCCGATCCGCGCAATGTGGTCATCAAGGACGTGGCGCGCCAGCTGTCCGAAGAGGCCGGTTCGACCAAGATGTATGACATCGCCGAGCGCCTGGAATCCGTCATGTGGGAAATCAAAAAGATGTTCCCGAACCTGGACTGGTTCTCCGCCGTGTCGTATCACATGATGGGCGTGCCGACCGCGATGTTTACGCCGTTGTTCGTCATCTCGCGCACCTCCGGCTGGTCGGCGCACATCATCGAGCAGCGCATCGACAACAAGATCATTCGTCCAAGCGCCAACTACGTCGGCCCTGAAGACCTGCAATTCGTTCCGATCAAGGATCGCAAATAATCATGAACTCCGCATTTCGCAAAAAATTACCGGGCACCCAGCTAGACTACTTCGACGCGCGTGAAGCCGTCGATGCGATCCAGCCAGGCGCCTGGACCAAACTGCCGTACACCTCGCGCGTGCTGGCGGAAAACCTGGTGCGTCGCTGTGATCCGGCCATGCTTGACGCCTCGCTGTCGCAACTGATCGGGCGCAAGCGGGATCTGGACTTCCCGTGGTTCCCGGCGCGCGTGGTGTGTCACGACATTCTGGGGCAGACCGCGCTGGTGGATCTGGCCGGCCTGCGCGACGCCATCGCCGAGCAGGGAGGGGATCCGTCGCTGGTCAACCCGGTGGTGCCGACGCAGTTGGTGGTCGATCACTCGTTGGCGGTGGAATGCGGCGGTTTCGATCCGGATGCCTTCGACAAGAACCGTGCCATCGAAGACCGCCGCAACGAAGATCGCTTCCACTTCATCGACTGGACCAAGAAGGCCTTCCTGAATGTGGACGTGATCCCGCCGGGGAACGGCATCCTGCATCAGATCAATCTGGAGCGCATGTCGCCGGTGATCCAGGTGACGGACGGCGTGGCCTATCCGGACACGCTGGTCGGCACCGACTCGCACACGCCGATGGTCGATGCGCTGGGCGTGATCGCCATCGGCGTCGGCGGCCTGGAAGCGGAAACCGTCATGCTGGGGCGCGCTTCGTGGATGCGGCTTCCGGACATCGTCGGTGTAGAACTGAACGGCAAGCCGCAGCCTGGCATCACCGCCACCGACACCGTGCTGGCGCTGACAGAATTCCTGCGCAAGGAAAAGGTGGTGTCGGCCTATCTGGAGTTCTATGGCGAAGGCGCCACCGCGCTGACGCTGGGCGATCGCGCCACCATCGCCAACATGGCGCCGGAATTCGGCGCCACCGCCGCGATGTTCTCCATCGACGAGCAGACCATCAAGTACCTGAAGCTGACCGGCCGCGACGATGCGCTGGTGGCGCTGGTGGAGCAGTACGCGAAGCACACCGGCCTGTGGGCGGACAGCCTGAAGACCGCCGAATATGAGCGCGTGTTGAAGTTCGATCTGTCGACCGTGGTGCGCAATATCGCCGGCCCATCCAATCCGCACAAGCGCGTGCCGACCAGCGAACTGGCGGCGCGCGGCATCTCGGGCGTGGTGGAGAACGAGCCGGGCAAGATGCCGGATGGCGCGGTGATCATCGCCGCCATCACCAGCTGCACCAACACCAACAACCCGCGCAACATGATCGCCGCCGCGCTGTTGGCGCGCAATGCCAATCAGGCCGGGTTGTTGCGCAAGCCGTGGGTCAAGACCTCGCTGGCGCCGGGATCGAAGGCGGTTACGCTGTATCTCGAAGAAGCCGGCCTGTTGCCGGAGCTGGAGAAGCTGGGCTTCGGCGTGGTGGCGTATGCCTGCACCTCGTGCAACGGTATGTCCGGCGCGCTGGACCCGGTGATCCAGAAGGAAGTGGTGGAGCGCGACTTGTACGCCACCGCCGTCCTGTCGGGGAATCGCAATTTCGACGGCCGTATCCATCCATATGCGAAGCAGGCGTTCCTCGCTTCGCCGCCGCTGGTGGTGGCCTACGCCATCGCCGGAACCATCCGCTTCGACATCGAGAAAGATGTGCTGGGCCATGACGCCGATGGCAAGCCGGTGACGCTGAAAGACTTGTGGCCGAGCGACGAGGAGATCGACGCGGTAGTCGCGGCCAGCGTCAAGCCGGAGCAGTTCCGCAAAGTCTATATCCCTATGTTTGCGCGCAACGAGGATCCCGGCGAACGGGCGACGCCGCTGTACGACTGGCGTCCGCAATCGACCTATATCCGCCGTCCGCCGTACTGGGAAGGCGCACTGGCCGGCGCGCGCACGCTGCAAGGCATGCGACCGCTGGCGGTTCTGGGAGATAACATCACCACCGACCACCTGTCGCCATCCAACGCCATCATGATGGATTCCGCCGCCGGCGAGTACCTGCACAAAATGGGCCTGCCGGAAGAGGACTTCAACTCCTATGCCACGCATCGCGGCGACCACCTGACCGCGCAACGCGCCACCTTTGCCAATCCAACGCTGAAGAACGAGATGGTGCGCGATGCGGCCGGCGCGCTCAAAGCCGGCTCACTGGCCCGGGTTGAGCCGGAAGGCAAGGTGATGCGCATGTGGGAGGCGATCGAAACCTATATGGAGCGCAAGCAGCCGCTGATTATCGTGGCCGGTGCGGACTACGGCCAGGGCTCGTCGCGCGACTGGGCGGCCAAGGGGGTGCGCCTGGCGGGCGTGGAGGCGATTGTGGCTGAAGGTTTCGAGCGCATCCACCGCACCAATCTGGTCGGCATGGGCGTGCTGCCGCTGGAGTTCCAGCCTGGCGTGAACCGCCTGACGCTGGGTCTGGATGGCAGCGAAACCTATGACGTGAGCGGCGAGCGCAAGCCGCGCGCCGTGCTGACGCTGGTGATCCATCGCCGCAATGGTGAGCGCTTGGACGTGCCGGTGATCTGCCGTCTGGACACGGCGGAAGAAGTGTCCATCTACGAAGCCGGCGGCGTGCTGCAGCGCTTTGCGCAGGACTTCCTGGAAACCGTAAAGGCGGCATGATGACCTACCAACCGCAAATCAAAATCCCCGCCACCTATATGCGTGGCGGCACCAGCAAGGGCGTGTTCTTCCGCCTTCAGGATTTGCCGAATGCGGCGCAACAGCCGGGCGCCGCGCGCGACCAGCTGCTGCTGCGCGTGATCGGCAGCCCCGACCCGTATGGCAAGCAGATCGACGGCATGGGCGGCGCCACGTCCAGCACCAGCAAGACAGTCATCCTGTCGAAAAGCACGCGTCCCGACCATGATGTCGACTATCTGTTCGGCCAAGTCTCCATCGATAAAGCCTTCGTGGACTGGAGCGGCAACTGCGGCAATCTGTCCGCCGCTGTCGGCGCCTTCGCCATCAGCGGCGGCCTGGTGGACGCGGACCGCCTGCCGCGTGATGGCGTGGCGGTGATCCGCGTATGGCAGGCCAACATCGGCAAGACCATCATCGCCCACATCCCGATGAGCAATGGCGAGGTACAGGAAAGCGGTGACTTCGAACTGGATGGCGTCACCTTCCCGGCAGCCGAGGTGCAACTGGAGTTCATCGACCCGGCGGCGGAAGAGGAGGGCGTAGGCGGCGCGATGTTCCCGACCGGTCACCTGGTCGACGACCTGGAAGTGCCGGGCGTGGGTACGTTGAAGGCGACCATGATCAACGCCGGCATCCCCACCATCTTCATCGACGCCGGCGCCATAGGCTACACCGGCATCGAACTGCAGGACGCCATCAACGGCGACGCCAAGGCGCTGGCGATGTTCGAAACCATCCGCGCCCACGGTGCGCTGCGCATGGGCCTCATTAAAGATCCGAGCGAAGCCGGCACGCGCCAGCACACGCCGAAGGTGGCTTTCGTCGCGCCGCCTGCGTCCTACACCGCGTCGAGCGGCAAACAGGTAGCGGCAAGCGATATCGATCTGCTGGTGCGCGCGCTCTCGATGGGCAAGCTGCATCACGCCATGATGGGCACCGCCGCTGTCGCTATCGGCACGGCAGCCGCCATCCCCGACACGCTGGTCAACCTGGCAGCCGGCGGCGGCGAGCGCCAGGCGGTGCGCTTCGGCCACCCATCCGGCACCCTGCGTGTTGGCGCCGAAGCGGTGCAGAGCGACGGAGCATGGCGCGTAAAAAAAGCGGTAATGAGCCGCAGCGCGCGCGTCCTGATGGAAGGCTGGGTCCGCATTCCCGCTAACTAAAACCGGGGTCAGTGCCGACATTCGGACATTTCGCGCGCGAAATGTC
>CAUPXZ010000085.1:0-16732 GCA_963515135.1 uncultured Duganella sp.
TTGCTGAAGAAGCGTTTTGTTCATCAGCGAAGAAGGAAGAGTATGAAGCGTTTGCAGCATTTCGTCAACCTTCTTTTTTTCCCGCCTCACTCTGCATTTGCATGCTTTGTTTCGCGAGGGACAGAACTATAGCAAGCCATTCGAGATTGCGCAAGGGCTGGCACTCAGTTTGCTTATTCCCCATATAGCAACGGCCTGCGCCACGGCTTTTGCTCCGTTTCTGCACAGGTGCTACATTATGAAACACCCTTGCAGGTATATAGAGAGCCGCGCCCACGGGTAGCGGCCCAACGAGACAAAGAGACAACTATGCACTCACAGACTGCTCCAGATCTGAACAGGTCGGACAATATGGCGCTGGTTATCGAAACATCGCGCCAGCGCTCCCTCGACTACGGCCTGCGTCCCGAGTCGCCTGCGGACTTCAGCCCCATCGCCCGCAACGACCTGTCGCTGCTGATCGAACAAAACCGTCTGCTGCACACGCATGCGGTGCCGGCGATGGAAACGCTCTACCAGCAAATCGTCAACACCCATAATATGGTGATACTGACCGACGCCACCGGCGTCATCGTGCACTCGCTGGGCGACGACGACTTCCTGGAGAAAGCCAACCGTGTCGCCCTGCAACCGGGCGTGGCCTGGTCCGAAGCCAGCAAGGGCACCAACGCCATCGGCACCGCCATCGCCGAGAAATCGCCGACGCTGGTGCATGCGGACCAGCACTACCTGGCCGCCAACCACTTCCTGACCTGCTCCGCCGCGCCCATCGCCGACCACCTCGGCAACGTGATCGGCGTGCTGGATGTCTCCGGCGATCAGCGCAGCTTCCACAAGCACACCATGGCGCTGGTGCGCATGTCGGCGCTGATGATCGAGAACCAGCTGTTCTCCGCCACCTTTGAGGATGCGATCACGCTGCACTTCCATACCCGCTGCGAATTTATCGGCACGCTGATGGAAGGTATCGCCTCCTTCAGTCCCGGCGGCCGCTTCCTCGCCGCCAACCGCAATGGCCTGTTTCAACTGGGCCTGCCCTTCACCGCACTGCAATCGCACACGTTCAGTTCCCTGTTCGGGCTTCCTGTGTCAGCGCTGTATGACCACTACCGCACGGCGGCGCCGGGTCTGCTGAACCTCTGCATGCACAATGGCGTGCGGGTTTACGGCCGCGCGCAATTGCGGCTGTCGAACGGCGTATTCCAGCAATCGCTGGCCAGCGACCGGCCGGCACCCGCCACGCCGGCCGTCGCTGCCAATCAGGCGGCGGCACAGGCGCGCCGCCTGTCCGGCCTGCGCTATTTGCGCACCGGCGATCCACAACTGGAGCTGGTGATCGATAAAGTCACCCGCGTGCTGGGGCGCGACATCCCGATCATGATCATGGGCGAAACCGGCACCGGCAAGGAATTGCTGGCACAGGCCATCCACAATGATTCGCCACGCGCCATGAGTCCCTTCGTGGCGGTGAACTGCGCGTCGATTCCGGAAACGCTGATCGAATCCGAGCTGTTTGGCTACGAAGACGGCGCGTTCACCGGCGCGCGCAAGAAAGGCGCGGCCGGCAAAATCCTGCAGGCCAACGGCGGCACGCTGTTCCTCGACGAAATCGGCGACATGCCATTCAGCCTGCAAGCCCGCCTGCTGCGCGTGCTGCAGGAACGCATGGTGACGCCGCTGGGCAGCGATAAATCCATTCCGGTCAACGTCGAACTGATCTGCGCCACCAACCACAATCTGCGCGAGCGCATCGCCAAGGGGTTCTTCCGTGAAGACCTCTACTATCGGCTCAACGGCCTGGTGGTGAAGCTGCCGCCGCTGCGTGAGCGCACCGACCTTGAAACCGTGGTGCGCAAGATTCTCGCCACGGAGTCGGACAATGGCCGCTATCATGTGTCGCCCGAAATCCTGGCGCTGTTCCGCCAGCACCGCTGGCCCGGCAATTTCCGCCAGCTGACCAATCTGCTGCGTACCGCGATTGTCATGGCCGGCGACGAAGAGGAAATCTGCCTGCGCCACATGCCGGACGACTTCCTCGACGATATAGAGCGCGGCCAGCCGCTCAACGCAGAGGTCAGCGCCGAACGGCTGCTGGCGCATGGCGCCAACCTGGAGGAAGTGGAGCAGTCGGTGATACTCAAGGCGCTGGAAGCGAATGGCGGCAACGTTTCCGCCACCGCGCGCGCGCTTGGCGTCTCGCGCAACACGATCTATCGCAAGATTCCGAACCTGAAGTAAGCTCACGCCAGCGCAAAACCCGGCGAGCTCCATTCAGCGCCACGCTTGTCGACGGTGAGCAGGTCAACCGCCGGCAACATGGCCGCCAGCGCGGCGGACTTCTCGCGCCCCATCACCATGAAGGCGGTCGACAACCCATCGGCCAGCATGCTGCTGGGCGCCATGACCGTCACGCTTGCCAGTTCCTCCGGCGAATCGCCCAACTGCGGATCGAAGATATGGTGATGGCGATAATCCGGCGTGAACGTGGTTTCGTAATCCCCGGAGGTGGCAACGCCGCAACCGCTCACATACAGCGTCGCCGCCAGCGCCTCGGCATCGCGCGGATCGCGTACGCCCAATATCCACGGCTGCTGCGGGCGCTTGCGGCCACGCCCAGCAAATTCGCCGGTATCGAGCAGCGCGTGGCGTATGCCGTGCCGCTGCACCGCCGCCAGCGCCACGTCAGCCGCATATCCCTGCGCCAGCCCGTTCAAAGTGATCTGCATGCCGGGCCGCCGCAGCTGCACGCCATCTTCGCTGATGACCACATCGCGCCAGTCCACCAGTGACCGCGCGTGCGCCAACTCCCGCGCGGTCGGCAGCCCGTGACTGGCTGCGGCGGCACTGTAGGCGCGCCATAGCGGCTGCACCGTGATATCGAACGCGCCGCCGGTAAGCTGCGACAGCTCGGCGGCCTGCGCCAGCACCGCCAGCAGATGCGGGTCCGGCCGACCCAGCACACCATGCTGATTCAACTTGAACACCTGGCTGTGCGGGTGATAGATGCTCATCAGCCGCTCTACCCGTAGCGCCGCCGCCAGTCCGGCGGCAATCGCCTGCCGCGCCACGTTGGCGTCAGCGTGCACCACTGCGATATTGATGGTAGTGCCGAATGCCAGCGCGACGCCGCTGTGCAGCCGGCCGCCAGCCTGCCATGCGGCGGCGCTGCTCACGCCCATCGCGCCCAGCGCGGCGCCGATAAAGGTGCGTCGTTTCATGAGGAGATCTCCGGCCGGGGATGAATAGCTATGGTACGCGCACGCTTACGCTCCAGCAGCAGCGGTGCGCATTTGCGGTCGCTTTCGTGGATCACCACACAGTCCATGCATTGAAAGCACTCGGCATAATCCACCGCGCCATCCGGCCGGATCGCCTGGTAGCCGCAGCGATGGCGGCATGTCTGGCAAGGCTGGCCGCATTCGGCACGGCGTGGTATCCAGTTCCAGCGGCGCGCCCATCCCAGCAGCGCCAGCGAAGCGCCTAGCGGACAAAGATAACGGCAGAAGAATTTGTGCACGAATGCGCCGGAGACCAGTAACGCCACCGCATATGCCACATACGGCCAGTGACGCGCGAAATTCAGCGTGATGGCGGTCTTGAACGGCTCCAGTTCAACCAGCACGTCACCGGTCGCCAATATCAGCAACAACGCTACATATTTCAGATACTTCAGCCGCGCATCGGCCACCGTGCCTAAGCGCAGCTGCGGCAGGCGGGCGTAACGCGCCAGACGGGCACTCAACTCCTGCATGGCGCCGAACGGACATAGCCAGCCACAAAATGTACCACGGCCCCACAGCGGCAGCGATAGCAGCACGAAGCTCCACAACGTTACCGTCATCGGGTCGTGCAGCAGGAAAGACAAGCCTCTGCCTGCCAGCAGCGCCTGCGTCACCCCAGTGATGTTGACGATGGATAGCTGCGCCTGTGCGTAATAGCCGACAAAGACGATGGTGAACAGCAGATACGTGGCACGGAACCAGCGGAAACGCCGGCCGTCGGCTGCCAGCTTTCTTGGTCGCGACAAGGCCAGCGCCAGCACGGCCAGTCCCGCCGCCAGAATCATCAGATCCGTACGCCGCTCGCGCCAGGCGTTGTGCCACGCTGCGCCGGCCGGCGGCATCACCAGCAAGCGTTCCGGAACACGGTAATCAATATGCAGCTCACGCGTGATCCGTTCAGGATAAAACTGGCCCTTCAGCCGCGTCACCGGCAAGGTAAAGCTGAATGGTGCGCCGGGGTCCAGACCCGCATCGCTGCTGACACGGAATATGGTCAGGCTGGCGTCTGCCGGCGCCGGCACGCCCGGCAGCAGCTTGAGGTCCAAATCCAGATCGCGCATGTCGATGGCCATCTGGTCCTGCCGCAGCCGCATCCGGTCAGGCACGCCGCCACGCGCAAAGTCCTCTCCCGGCACGCGATGGCGCCCGGAGGAGATCACCAGCATGGCCTGGTCGCCGGCTTCGATCCACGGCTTGAGCTTGCGCAGACTGTCATCGGTCAGCAGGCTATGCGCCACCGACGGCAGCGACACGCACGCCACATACAAATCAATGAAAGCATCCTGCGGCCGCTGGCGCGCCTCGTCATCCAGCCCGGCGCCATCGCTGCCCGCATACATGCGCTCCATCCCCTCGTTGCTGACGCGCAGATGCCTGACCAGGCCTTCGTCCAGCAAACCGGCAAAGCTGAACTTCTCCAGCACATCCGGCCGCACGGTGGCGCGGCGGCTGGCGTCTCGTCCCTGCGCATATCTTAGCTTCTTGCGCGCCACGACCATGGCCGCCGCCAGCACACTTTCATTGATGATACGGACCGAGACTGTCGCCTTGGAGATGCCGTCCATCTGCACCCTCGACGCATCCGTATGACGCGCGCGGTGCGTATTGGTTTCGATGCTGATGCTCTGCCTGAGCGACACTCCGGCGTACTGTTTGACGAATTCGTGCAGCGGCGCGTCGCCAAGGCCGTACTGGAATACCGGCTCGTGCTGCGACAACACTTCCACCCCGATGAACTTCCCCTGCGGGTCTATCGCCACCAGCAGGTTCACCGGCACGCCTGAGAATCCGGGTACCGGCGCCAGGTCGGCCGACTCGAACACATAGCCTGCCAGCGTGCCCGCCGCGCCATCCTGACGGAACAGCGGCCACGCCGGCAAGTCGCCATCGCGCTCCCCCACCAGCAGCGGCGCCGGAAAGCGCCGCTCCAGTTGCGCCTTGGTCAGCACGCCCGCGCTGACCGGCGCGGCGCCGATCAGCAGCGCCAGCACGCACAGCACAAGATTGAGCACCACCGCGATCGCACGCATCAGAAGAAGATGATGCCGCCCACGGAGCCGCCATTCAGCCTGGCCTCGGCGCCGCTGAATCCCTTGGAGCGTGTCTGCCCAACTTCGCCCACCAGTGTGATGGCGGTGGTCAGCGAGTAGTACGCACCTAGCGTCAGGTTGGCATTCGACTTCAGGCCGCCGGTGCCGACGGTGTTGTCGTCATTGCGGCTGACGCCATAGCTCAGGCCCAGCTTGAGTTTTTCGGTTGGCTTGTAGGTCCCCTGCGCGAAGTAGGCTTTGGACTTGGTGTCGCCCTGATCCGCATCCGACAGGATGCCCAACCCTTTTCCGCCCTGGAAATTGGCCAGCAAGCCGAGCGGACCCGCCTGATAAGAAGCCCCGACTTCCACACCACGCATGGTGAAGTCGCGCGCGGTGGCGGTTTTGGACTTGAACTTCTGCGACTTCCCGCCCAGCCAGGCCTTGAATCCCGCCGCCGCATAGCTGATCTGCGCCTGCACCTGCGGCCCCGATTTGCTGTCATACACCGGCGCCGCGATCACCGGCGTATCCGCCACCGGGCTGACCAGCGCCGCATCGAAACCAATGCCGGATGACGACTTGGGCGCGCTGTACGCGATCTGGCCGTAGTAACCCACGTAGCTGTAGCCGGCGCCAATGTGGCCAAGCGTGACCCGGCCGCGCTGCGTCGCCTGCACCGGTGCGCCGGCGCCGATCAGCGTCATGTCGCCGAAAATGGCGCCAGCGCCGAATATGCCGTTGTCGCGTCCCAGCTTGACCGTGCCCATCTCCGCATTGCCGAAGCTGAAGTAGGCCTGGCGCACATCGATGCCGCTGTTGGCGGAGATGGCGCTGTCGGTAGCGGTGGCGTTGTACATGCCGATCAGCGCCTTGATGTCGTAGTCGCCCTGCCGCGTAGTGGCCGACGTCACCAGACCATTCGGCAGCAGACCGTTGCCGATGGTAGTGCGATTGTCTTCGCCGCCGCAGCCCAGCGCCTTGCCGGCCAGCGCCAAGCCGCCAACCGCGTCGCCGCTGCAGGACACCTGCGTGTAGTAGGCGTTGACGATACCGCCCAGCGATATATTCCAGTCGCCGGCCTTGAAGTCCGCCGCCTGGGTGGCCTGACTCGAAAGGGCGAGCGCGCCCAGCATGAACACTGTCTTCATGGTTATCTCCCTGTATAGTTTTTATGAATGTAAAAAGCTGACGGCCGTAGCCGTCAGTAAAGCCTGCTCCGGGTGGCGTGTGGGGTTACGCCGTCAGTTGCCCGGATCGAGGTGACACAACTGCGATAACTCTTCATCGGTGAACAGGCGCGATCGCGTGAAGAAGCGCCTGCCCGTACCGTTATCCAGCGAGAACATGCCGCCGTTGCCATCCACCACATCGATGATCAACTGCGTGTGCTCCCAATACGCGAACTGCTCGCGCCCCATATAGAACGGCGTGCCATTCAGGTTGCCGAGATAGACATCGCTCTCGCTGACGTCAAACTCGCCCGACGGGAAGCACATCGGCGCGCTTCCGTCGCAACAGCCTCCGGACTGGAAAAACATCAACGGCCCATACAGGCCACGCAGCTTGGCCAGCAGTTCCAGCGCCGCTGGCGTGGCCGTGACGCGGGCGAGAAGATGGTTCATGATTAGAAGAAGCCCAAAGCGTTAGGGTTGTAGCTGACCAGCAGATTCTTGGTCTGCTGATAATGATCCAGCATCATCTTGTGGTTTTCGCGGCCGATTCCCGATTGCTTGTAGCCGCCGAACGCCGCATGCGCCGGATACAGGTGGTAGCAATTGGTCCACACGCGGCCAGCCTGAATGGCGCGGCCGACGCGGAAGGCGCGCGAACCGTCGCGCGTCCAAAGCCCGGCACCGAGGCCGTACAGCGTATCGTTGGCGATGCGCAGCGCGTCCGCTTCATCCTTGAAGGTGGTCACCGACACCACCGGGCCGAAGATCTCTTCCTGGAAGATGCGCATGCTGTTATCGCCCTTGAACACGGTCGGGCGTACATAGTAGCCATCCTTCAGATCACCGCCTTGTACATTGCGCTCGCCGCCGGCCAGCAGCTGTGCGCCCTCCTGCTTGCCGATATCCATGTACGACAGGATTTTCTCCAGTTGCTCCTGAGACGCCTGCGCACCGATCATGGTGCCGCTGTCCAGCGGGTTGCCCTGCTTGATCGCAGCCACACGCGCCAGCGCGCGCTCGATGAATTTCTCGTAGATCGACTCCTGGATCAGCACCCGCGACGGGCAGGTGCACACCTCCCCCTGGTTCAGCGCGAACATCGCAAAGCCTTCCAGGCATTTGTCGAAGAAGGCGTCGTCGGCATCCATCACGTCTGCAAAGAAGATGTTGGGCGATTTGCCGCCCAGCTCCAGCGTGACCGGAATCAGGTTCTGCGCCGCGTACTGCATGATCAGGCGGCCCGTGCCCGTCTCGCCGGTGAAGGCAATTTTGGCGATGCGCTTGCTCGACGCCAGCGGCTTGCCCGCCTCCAGGCCAAAACCGTTGACCACATTCAGCACGCCCGGTGGCAGCAGGTCACCGATCAGCTCCAGCAGCACCATGATGGAGGCCGGCGTCTGCTCGGCGGGCTTGAGCACCACGCAGTTGCCGGCGGCCAGCGCCGGCGCCAGCTTCCACACTGCCATCAGGATCGGGAAATTCCACGGAATGATCTGGCCGACCACGCCCAGCGGCTCGTGAAAATGGTAGGCGTAGGTCTCGGCATCGATCTGCGCGACCGAGCCTTCCTGCGCGCGGATGCAGCCGGCGAAATAGCGGAAGTGGTCGATCGCCAGCGGAATATCGGCGGCGGTGGTTTCGCGGATAGGCTTGCCGTTGTCGATGGTCTCGGCGGTGGCGATCAGCGCCAGGTTGGCTTCCATGCGGTCGGCGATCTTGTTCAGGATGCCGGCGCGTTCCGCCGGCGAGGTTTTGCCCCAGGCAGCCTTGGCGCCATGCGCCGCGTCCAGCGCCAGTTCCACGTCTTCGGCGGTGGAGCGCGCCACTTCGCAGAACACCTGGCCGGTAATCGGCGTCACATTGCCGAAGTATTCGCCTTTGACCGGCGCCACGAATTTGCCGCCGATGTAGTTGTCGTAGCGTTGTTTGAATGGATTGGCTACGCCCAGTTTGCTGATATCTGCCAGATTCATGTCGTCCTCTTTCTCGTTGGGGTTGGTGCTGCACGCCTACCATTCCGCAAATGCCGTGCCAGCACCTGCGCCAGAGTGAGCGCCACGCGTGCTGCGTCAAATGAGATCAGCGCCGAAGCGTCCGCGCCGCACAACTGTTCCATTTCTGAGCAGTGCCAGCGGCACGCTTCGCCACGCGGCCGATGGCATACCGATTGCTATGAATGGGACAGGCATAACTCAAACGGAGACCATCATGAATAAACCTACTTCACGCATCCTCGCCATCGTTGGCGCCATGGCGGCAGCCGCCGCCATGGCGCACGGGAATATGACGCCGCAGGCAGTCGATACATCGATGCTGCCGCAATTGGGCGCCGAGTGGCGTGCCGAGAATCCCTACCGGAATAATCAGGACGCGATCCGCGTCGGCGATGCCGCCTTCAATCAGAATTGCGCCCGTTGCCATGGCCTGGACGCCATCTCGGGCGGCATAGCGCCCGACCTGCGCAAGCTGGATAACGATTGCGCCAGCATCGCCGACGCCGCCAAGAAGAAGGTCTGCATCACAGAGATCGACCAGTACGTACTGGAGACGGTGCGCCATGGCCGCAGCCGCAACGGCGCGGTCTACATGCCACCGTTCGAAGGCACCTTTACGCAGGAGGCCATCTGGGCGGTCAAGGCTTACCTTGAAACACGCAGAGAAGTACCGATGTAAAACAGAGGGACGCCGCAGCGTCCCTTTTTTAATTACTGCTTGGCCCAGGCCAGACACCACCCCGGACCGGCGATCTGCTTTCGGCCGAACATCGCGCAGCCCGCCCATACGTCATCCGCTTTCCCCTGGAAGAAGGAACAGTTGCTACAGCGCTGAGCCGCCGTATGCTTGGGATATTTTGCGCCGTCGACCTTGGTGGTGTCGTGACGGTATCCCAGTGCCATGGCCTGGTCGCTATTCTCGTCCACGCGCGCGGGCGTGGCCTGCGCGGCGGCGAAGGACGATGCCCCCAGGCCGCCGACGGCAAGCATCTGGCAAATGAAATGGCGTCGTGGTGTTCCCTGCATGATGGTCTCCTTATCGTTGAAATGGAAACCTCCACTCAGCAACCCTTGTGCCAGCAGGCGTTCTGCCCGCAACCGTTGCAGCGCCCTGTTCCAAAACAGCGCAACGCATCAGCGGCCTGTGACAGGACTGCACAGCCGCCGCCTGCGCCGCCCCCGCAAAGCACGCTGGCATGCATGTTGCTGAAATAGCTGCGACGACAACGTCGTACCACCCTCACACAATATCTACAAGGGAGACAACCATGCAGCCAGCATTTCCACGTCCAATCGCCTGCGCCATCCTCGCGCTGATCGCCAGTTCCGCTTTCGCAGCAGACACCAAGGTGTCGTGGGACGATATCGCCGGTGCCGACAAGGGCACCACCTCGGTCCTCAGCTACGGCCTTGGCCTGAAGGCGCAGCGCCATAGCCTGGCCAAGCGCATCAACACCAAAAACGTCGATCAGATCGTGCCGGCATGGACCTTCTCCTTCGGTGGCGAAAAGCAGCGCGGCCAGGAAGCGCAGGCACTGGTGCACAACGGCGTGATCTACGTCACCGCTTCGTATTCGCGCCTGTATGCGCTGGACGCCAAAACCGGCAAACAGCTGTGGGCCTATGAGCATCGCCTGCCGGACGACATCCGCCCTTGCTGCGACGTGGTCAATCGCGGTCCGGCCATCTACGGCGACAAGATCTACTTCGGTACGCTGGACGCACGCATCGTCGCGCTGAACAAGGACACCGGAAAAGTCGTATGGAATGAAAAATTCGGCGACCAGAAACTAGGCTACACCATGACCGGCGCGCCATTCATCATCCGCGAAAAAGGCGGCCGGGTGCTGCTCATCCACGGCAACTCCGGCGACGAATTCGGCGCGCAAGGCTGGCTGTTCGCACGCGATCCGGAAACCGGCGCCGAAGTCTGGGCGCGGCCGCTGGTGGAAGGCCACATCGGCCGCCGCGACGGCAAGCCTGGCACGCCCACCGGCGACGCCAACGCCCCAAGCTGGCCACGCGACAAGGACGGCAAGCTGCGCGAAGCGTGGGAACACGGCGGCGGCGCGCCATGGCAGACCGCATCGTTCGATCCTGAGACCAACACCATCGTCATCGGCGCCGGCAACCCGGCGCCATGGAATACCTGGGAGCGCACCAAGGAAGGCGACGATCCGCGCAACTGGGACAGCCTGTTCACCTCCGGCCAGGCCTATGTGGACGCCAGCACCGGCGAGTTGAAAGGCTTCTACCAGCACACGCCGAACGATGCCTGGGACTTCTCCGGCAATAACTCGGTGATCCTGTTCGACTACAAGGATGCGAAGACCGGCAAGATGGTGAAAGCCAGCGCGCACGCCGACCGCAATGGCTTCTTCTACATCACCGACCGCACCAAGCTGGCTACCGGCGCCGGTTATCCGAACAAGCCAACTTCGCTGATCAACGCCTGGCCTTTCGTCGACGGCATCAACTGGGCCAAGGGCATCGACCTGAATACCGGCCGGCCAATCGAAGCCGGCAAGCGTCCGCCGCTGCCGGAAGCAGGTAGCGACAAGGGCAAGGCGGTCTTCGTGTCGCCACCGTTCCTGGGCGGCACCAACTGGATGCCGATGTCGTATTCGCCGGATACGGGCCTGTTCTACATTCCGGCCAACCACTGGGGCATGGATTACTGGACCGAGCAGATTCACTACAAGGCCGGTTCCGCCTATCTTGGCCAGGGCTTCCGCATCAAGCGCCTGTACGACGACCATATCGGCACACTGCGCGCGATCGATCCGAAGTCGGGCAAGATCGTATGGGAGAACAAGGAGAAATTCCCGCTGTGGGGCGGCACGCTGACCACCGCCGGCGGCCTGCTGATTACCGGCACCTCGGACGGCTATGTCAAAGCGTTTGACGCCAAGACCGGCAAGGAGCTGTGGAAGTACCAGACCGGTTCCGGCGTGGTGTCGGTGCCGGTCACCTGGGAACAGGACGGTGAACAGTACATCGGCCTGTCCAGCGGCTACGGCGGCGCGGTGCCGCTGTGGGGCGGCGACATGGCGGAGCTGACCAAGCAGGTGACGCAGGGCGGCAGCTACTGGGTGTTCAAGCTGCCGAAGGCGCCATCGGCCAGCAAGGTAGCGGCCAAATGATGCCGGCGCCAGTCCGCCGCTGGCGGGTTGGCGTCTTCCGCGCGAGCGGCTGGCTGCTGTGCGGGGCGATATGCCTGGTGCAGCGGCCAGCCGCCGCGCAGGAAGTCACCATCAAGGAAGTTACCATCATCAACGGCTGTCACCTGTGGCCTTACGCGCAATGTCAGAACGCCGACCTGCGTGGGGCCAACCTGGTCGGCAAGGATCTGCATGGCGCCGACTTTCGTGGTGCGCGCATGATGCGGGCCAACCTGCGCAGCGCCAATCTCGCCGGCGCCACGCTGGACGGCGCCGACCTGACCGGCGCCATGGCGTATTCGCTGAACGCGCCCGGCGCTTCATTCCGGCATGCGCACATGGCCGGCATCAACCTGGAAACCGGTCGTTTGATGCGGGCCGACATGAGCGGCGCCGATATGCGCGGCGCCAGTCTGGAAGCGGCACGCCTCAATATGGCCGATCTGTCCGGCGTGATCCTGAAGGACGCCGACCTGCAGGAGACCAAATTCTGGGGCACCAATCTGAAGAACGCCAATCTGGAGCGCGCCATCCTGCGCTTCACCATTTTCCCCGACGCTAATCTGGAGGGCTGCAGCGGCTGCCCGACGGACTGGTAACACCGGAGCCATCGCCATGCATCGTTCCATGTATCGTTCCATGCTCCTTGCCCTGCTGCTGCCGGTGCTGCCGGCACAGTCAGCGGAAATCAATCCCTATCGCGGCGACGCCGCCGCCATCGCGCAAGGCGCGGCCGTGTATCAGGCCAACTGCGCGCGCTGCCACGGCGAACAGTCGATGCGGCCATCGGCGGAAGCGCCGGACCTGCGTCGCCTGAATGCGTTCTGCCAGCAGCTGAAAGACACCGCACTGCAGGAACGCTGCCTGCAGGATGTCGACGCCTACTTTATGATGTCGGTGAATAGCGGCAAAGTGCGCGCCGGCATCGTCTACATGCCGCCATGGCGCGACGTGTTGTCGACGCAGGATATCTGGGCCGTGCGCAGTTTTATCGAAAGCCGCCCGATCGATGCGCCGCGCCTGAAAACCAGCGTGGACGCAGCTCACTAGGAGACATTATGCAGCAGCACCCGAAGATGACAGCGGTGGCGGCACTGCTCGCGCTGGTCGGCGCGGCAGACAGCTACGCCGCAGAAGGCGATGCGCCGTTGATGGATGTGGTGGTGGTCAGCGCCACACGCGTCGGCCATGCCAGTTTCGACATACCGGCAGCGATCGATGTAATCGACGCCGCACGCATCCGTGAAGGACAGGCGCGCGTCAACGCGTCAGAGGCGCTGGCCGCCGTACCGGGCCTGGTGGCGCAGAACCGGCAGAACTACGCGCAGGATCTGCAGATTTCCTCACGCGGCTTTGGCGCCCGCTCCGCCTTTGGCGTGCGCGGCGTGCGCCTGATTGCCGACGGCATCCCGGCCAGCATGCCAGACGGCCAAGGCCAGGCCGCCACCTTCAATCTCGATATGGCGGAACGCATCGAAGTGCTGCGCGGTCCCTTCTCGGCGATTTACGGCAACCACTCCGGCGGCGTGATTCAGATGTTCACCAAGGATGGCGAAGGCGCCCCGACGGTGGAATTGAATGTGCTGGGCGGCAGCTACGGCACGCGCAAGACCGATCTGAATGCGCAAGGCGCCAGCGGCGGTATCGGCTATGTGCTGGATGCCTCGCGCTTCGAAACCGACGGCTATCGCGCGCACAGCGCTGCGACGCGCGACCAGGCCTATGCCAAGCTGACGCTAACGCCGCTGGAGAACGCCAGGCTGACCATTGTCGCCAACGGCTTGCGCCAGGACGACACGCAGGATGCGCTGGGCGTTACCTGGGCGACCTACCAGCGTGACCCGCGCGCCGGCGAAACAGACGCCAGCGATACCCAAACACCCAAGCGCACACTGGCCGACCGCTATGACACGCGCAAGAGCATACACCACAAACAGATCGGCGCCAGTTGGGAGCAGCGCTTCGGCGACGACCGTCTGCGCGTGACCGCTTACGGCGGCAACCGCGAGGTAATCCAGTATCAGGCTTTCACCAAGGCTTTCCAGGCCCCGGCCAGCCATTCCGGCGGCGTGGTGGATTTCGCGCGCGACTTCAAAGGCTCGGATATCAACTGGCTGCACGTTGCTCAACTGGCGGACGGCAGGCTGAGTACCACGGTCGGCTTTGAATATGGCAGTTCAAGCGATGAACGTAAGGGCTACGAGAACTTCATCGGCAATCAGTTCGGCGTGAAAGGGACGCTGCGACGCAATGAGACGGATGATGTCTCCAATCTCGATCCGTACGTGCAGACGGAATGGGAAAGCGGCGCATGGATGCTCAGCGCCGGCCTGCGTCACAGCCGCGTCAAATTTTCGGTCGACGACCACTATCTGGCCAACGGCAACGACAGCGGCTCGCTCAACTACAGCCACACCACGCCGGTGCTGGGCGTGCTGTATAAACTGTCACCTGCGCTGAACCTTTACGCCAGCGCCGCGCGCGGCTTCGAAACGCCGACGCTGAATGAGTTGTTCTACTCCGGCACCGGCGGCGGTTTCAATTTCCGCCTGCAGCCAGCGCACAGCAAGCATCTGGAAGCCGGCGTCAAGGCCAAGCTGGATGACAGCACGCGCATCAACGCGGCGCTGTTCCAGGTGAAGACCACGGACGAACTGGTGGTCGACAGCTCCAGCGGCGGCCGTACCAGTTACCGCAATGGCGGCAAGACCTTGCGCCGTGGCGCGGAACTGTCGCTGGACTCAAGCTGGCGTTATGGCCTCAGCACGCGCGTGGCGCTGACCACGCTGCGCGCGGTCTACGATCAGGCCTTCGGTTCGGTGTTGAAAGGCAGCCGCCTGCCCGGCGTACCGAACGCAAATCTGTATAGCGAATTGGCATGGCAGGAAAGTGCGGGCCGTTTTGGCGCGGCGCTGGAGGCGGTCGCTGTCAGCAAAATCTACGTCGAGGACAGCAATACCGACAAGGCGGCCCCGGGTTATGGCGTGCTGAATGCGCGCATCACCGCCAGCCAGCAATGGGCCGGCTGGCGCTTCAAGCAGTTCGCGCGCGTGAACAATCTGCTCGATAAAAACTACGCTGGTTCGGTGATTGTTGGCGACACCAACAAGCGCTATTACGAGGCGGCGCCGCAACGCAACTGGCTGCTGGGAGCCAGCGCGCTGTATCAGTTCTAAGCCGACAGCTTGAAGGTGCTGACCGCAGCGGAGAGATGCTGCGCCTGATCCTGCATGCTGGTCGCGGCGGCTGCGGCCTCCTCGACCAGTGCTGCGTTCTGCTGCGTTACGTCGTCCATCTGGCGGATGGCTTGGCTGATTTGCTCGATACCGGTGGTCTGTTCCGCACTGGCGGCGCTGATGTCGCTGATGATGTCCGTCACGCGGCGTACGCTGCTGACCACTTCATCCATCGTGACGCCGGCCTGGTCGACCAGACGCGCACCGGCATCCACCGTCTCCACTGAACTGTCGATCAACGTCTTGATCTCCTTGGCTGCGGCGGATGAACGTTGTGCGAGATTGCGTACCTCGGTCGCCACCACGGCAAAGCCGCGTCCCTGTTCGCCGGCGCGCGCCGCTTCCACCGCCGCGTTCAACGCCAGGATATTGGTCTGAAATGCGATGCCGTCGATGACCGCGATGATGTCGACGATCTTCTTCGACGAGGCATTGATCGCCCCCATGGTATCCACCACCTGCGCTACCACGTCGCCGCCGCGCACCGCAACCTCGGATGCCGACAACGCAAGTTGTTGCGCCTGTCGCGCATTGCCGGCATTGTGCTTGACGGCGTCCGTCAGCGCCTCCACGGAGGAAGTGGTTTGCTCCAGTGCCGACGCCTGTGCTTCCGTACGTGCCGACAAATCCTGATTGCCCGACGCGATCTGCACCGAGGCACTGGCGATGGTGCCGGTGCCGCTACGGATCTGTCCAACGATGTGGTTCAAGCCATTCTGCATGGCTTTCATGGCGGCCAGCAGACTGTCCCGGTCATGCGGTGCAGTATGGATTTTCACACCGAGATCGCCGGCAGCGATGCTGCTGGCGATATTCGCCGCATAACGCGGTTCGCCGCCCAACTGCGCGATCAGGTTGCGCGCCAGCGCATACAACACAACGGCGGCCAGGCCGACTGCGCCGAGCAATATGGCCAGCATCACTGCGGACGAGGAAGCGATTTGTGATTTGGCGTGTGCCTCGTCATCGGCATTGCGCTTGGTGGCGCGCTCCACCAGCTGATTGATGACGGCGCGATGCTGACCATAACGCTGCTTCATGATATCCAGCGCGGCAGCGGCAGCCGCCATGTCATCTTTTTCCAGCGCCGGCACGAACTGTGTGAAAGCCACCTGGTAAAACTCCTGCGCCGGCTTGTCGGCGCCGTTCAGCAGCAGATCTTTGATGTCGTCTTCCAGCACCTCCTTGGTCCAGAAGATGTGGCGCGTATCATAGTCATTCTTCAGCGATTTCAGGCTATCGATCAGCGCCTTGCGGTCGGCCGGCGGCGCGCTCATGGCCTGTAGCGAAACCAGATAGGATTCAATGATGTATTCAGGCGGCGGCAGAATATCCGCGATCAGGTCTTTGCCTTGCACGACGCGCTGATAAATCGGGCCGTTGACCTTGAGCTGATTGAGTACGTGGAAGGACCAGCTGCCATACAAGGCGAAACCGGCCACGATAATACCCATGAGTAAAGCGAAGCGATGCGCCAGCTTCAGTTCGGAAAACTTCATTGTGACCCTTGGTTACATTAATAACATGAAGCAAGAGTATAAGGCCACAAATGCAAAAAATCCCCTACCAGTAGGACTGATAGAGGATTTTTTTATATAACTAGCTTGACGATAACCTACTTTCACACTGGTTGCAGCACTATCATCGGCGTAGAGTCGTTTCACGGTCCTGTTCGGGATGGGAAGGGGTGGGACCGACTTACTATGGTCATCAAGCTTTGACTTGTATGCTCTGGCGCCACCAATTGGGCGCCAGAGCGAATCTGGGAGAAGTAAAGCGACGCTTTGCGTCGTCCCGGCAAAAGCCGGGATCTCATTTAGTTTTATTGGGTAGCACTCACCATCATAGTAAATGC
>CAUPXZ010000086.1:0-15771 GCA_963515135.1 uncultured Duganella sp.
GGACATTGGGTCGCGCGCGACCCAATGTCCGAATGTCGGCACTGACCCCGAAGTTCAGGCGGTGGTGTCGATGTTGCGGCCGAGGGTTTTGTCGTTGTCGCGGCGCTGGGTGTCGGCTTTTTTGTCGGCTTGCTGCGCGGCGCGGCGCTCGGCAGCGGCGGCTTCGTCGTTGGCGCGGGCAGCGTTGCGGGTGGTCTCGCGGTTTTCTTTGACCTGCTGGCGGGTGATGGCGTCGTCCTTCTCGTTGCGGCTCGCCTGCTGGGCGCGACGCGTGTCCGCCGTCTGCTCGCTGCGCTGCTCGGTACGGACGGCACGGCTCTCGCGCAGGTTCAGCTGCACGGCGTCCGGCCTGGGGGAGGAAGTAACATTGATTGCCATAGCTCTACTGTAGCGCAAAGGCAAGCAAAATCAAGTGCCCATTCCGGCAAATACGATAAACTAGCGGCTGTGCCGTTTCAGCGGCCCTTCTCTCATAAAGCATCCCATTGAAAACCAAAACTCCAGTCCAGCCGCACTACTTCGTCCCGGAGCCGCTCGATAACGCGCGCCTGGCCCATTTGTGCGGCCCGCTCGACGAAAACCTGCGCCAGATTTCCGCCGCGCTGGACGTCACCATTTTCCGCCGCGGCGAGAAGTTCATCGTCAGCGGCCACAATGCCGAACGCGCGGTCGAGATCCTCGACCATTTTTACGCCATCGCCAACAAGATCGTGCCGATCGAAGAAGTGCAACTGGCGCTGGTCGAACAGCGCGCCAGCATGCACGCTGGGAATGTCGCTGCACTGGCGCCGCAAGCGCCGGCCGACGACGACTCCGCTGCCGCGCCGGCCGCACGCGCCGCCAAGCCGCGCAAGGTGGAGCCGGTGCCGTCGGTCGAGATCGACATCAACAGCCCGGTGCTGAAGACCCGCCGCGCCGACCTGCGCGGCCGCACGCCGCACCAGATCCGCTACCTGCGCAACATCCTCGAACATGACATCAGCTTCGGCGTCGGTCCGGCCGGCACCGGCAAGACTTATCTGGCGGTGGCCTGCGCGGTCGATGCGCTGGAGCGCGACGCCGTCAAGCGCATCATCCTGACCCGCCCGGCGGTGGAGGCCGGCGAACGCCTCGGCTTCCTGCCGGGCGATCTGTCGCAGAAGGTCGATCCGTATCTGCGCCCGCTGTACGACGCGCTGTACGACCTGCTCGGCTTCGACCGCACGCAGAAAATGTTTGAAAAGCAGGTGATTGAAATCGCCCCGCTGGCGTATATGCGCGGGCGCACGTTGAACCACGCCTTCGTCATCCTCGACGAGGCGCAGAACACCACGGTCGAGCAGATGAAGATGTTCCTGACCCGCATCGGCTTCGGCAGCAAGGCAGTGATCACCGGCGACGTCACCCAGGTCGACCTGCACAAGAGCCAGAAGAGCGGCCTGGTGGACGCCATCCAGGTGCTGAAGGAAGTGCGCGGCATCGCCTTCAGCCACTTCAATAGCGAAGACGTGGTGCGTCACCCGTTAGTGGCGCGCATCGTCGACGCCTACGAAACCGCCCACAATCACGAAGCGGAAATCGCTCCCCTCCTTAAAGCCACAGCCCTGAAAAATGTCCGCAAAAAATAAACTGACGCTATCGGTGCAGTACGCCGATCCGCGTCTGCAAGACAGCATTACCCGTCCAAAAATCCGCAAGTGGGTGCAGGCCGCGCTGTTCGCGCCGGCCGAACTGACCATCCGTTTCGTCGACGCCGACGAAGGCCAGACGCTGAACCGCGAATACCGCGGCAAGGACTATGCCACCAACGTGCTGACCTTCGCCTACAACGAAGGCGAAGAAGAACTGCCGGACGACGCGCCGACCCAGGCCGACATCATCCTCTGCACCGACGTGCTGGAAAAGGAAGCGGCAGAACAGAAGAAAACGGTGGAGGAACACACCGCCCACCTGATCGTCCATGGCGTACTGCACGCCCAGGGCTACGACCACATGGACGACGAGGAAGCCACCGAAATGGAAGGCATCGAAACCGAAATCCTGGCGGAACTCGGTTACGCCGATCCTTACGCTGACTGATCAGACAGCTCGCCCGCTAGCAGAGCGGGCCATTTTGCCGACCACGTCCTCCCAAGGACTCGCAGTCGGTAAGCAGGAAATTTGCCCGTCCTTCGTCACTAATAGCGAACCATTGCCGGCCAGCGCGAATTTGATATCCCCGGTCCGGACAAAGTTTGATGAATTGTAGAAAAATACCCAGCCCAATTCGATCGTCCGTGTTTCTTCTGCAAGAATCTCAAAGTCCCCACCAGACGCTCGACCAAGCTCTTGCACTTTGGAAAGTGCAATATCCCAAGCTTCATTTTGGTTAATAGCATCCATCACCAGGTCCTCAAAAATCGAAATTTGATAAAGGGACTGATTTCAGCGGCTTTGCCAGTCTGACCATCGAGAAAGCGAATCACGCCATGCTGGTTAGCGGCGTTAAACACGTGCCCAATCCCACTGCTTCTCATTCCAAATACAATGCCACGACTGCCTGGGCCAGCAGCCGCCAGCATCGCCACGACATCCTTTATATCGCCGACGTCATTAAATTTTGCGCCGAATATACGCTCCAGTACATCAATTTCGTATAGAGCAGATCCTTTCGGAGAATCTGTCCAGCATGCCTTGGCCCGTATGCGAAAGTGCTGATAAAACTCAACCCAAAGTGCAGCCATCCTCCTTTTAGCGCAGGTGTTTTTTTGACAAAAACCTGCTATCTTGAGCTTTTGGTGTATCCTATACCCCTTCGTAATAACCGGCTCACGCCAACTATGCAAGAGCACTCTAGTAGCGTCAAGACTGACGCTAAACCCCACAGGTCGCTGTTTGAACGGCTGACCGCCCTGATCTCCCCTGAGCCCGAGAACCGATCGGAGCTCCTCGAAGTTCTGCACGACGCCCATGGACGCAACCTGATCGACGCCGACGCCTTGTCGATGATCGAAGGCGTGTTCCAGGTGTCCGACCTGTCCGCGCGCGACATCATGATCCCGCGCTCGCAGATGGATGTGATCGACATCTCCAAGCCGATTGAAGAGTGGATGCCGCTGGTGCTGCAAACCGCCCACTCGCGCTTCCCCGCCATCGAGGGCGAGCGCGACAAGGTGATCGGCATCCTGCTGGCCAAGGACCTGCTGCGCTACTACGCCGAGGAATCGTTCGACGTGCGCGACATGCTGCGCCCGGCCATCTTCATTCCCGAGTCCAAGCGCCTGAATGTGCTGCTGCGCGATTTCCGCGCCAACCACAACCACATGGCCATCGTGGTCGATGAATACAGCGGCGTCGCCGGCCTGATCACCATCGAAGACGTGCTGGAGCAGATCGTCGGCGATATCGAGGACGAGTACGATTTCGACGAAGAGGAAGACAACATCCTCTCGATCCGCGAAGGCCAGCACGGCCCGCGCTGGCGCGTGAAGGCGCTGACCGAGATCGAACAGTTCAACGACGAACTCGACACCTCGCTGCCGGACGACGACGTCGACACCATCGGCGGCCTGGTCGCCAAGCACCTCGGCCGCATGCCGCACAAGGGCGACACCTTCGACTTCGAAGGCCTGCGCTTTGAAGTGCTGCGCGCCGACGCCCGCCAGATCCATGTGCTGACGGTCGAAAAGCTGCCGCCCGCCCCAGCCCACGACGACGACGCATAATGCGCTTTCGCCGCGCCAATCCCAACGACCCACCCAAGCCGCAACGCTCGACCCGAGGCCGGATGCTCATTACCGGCCTGGCGGGCGCGCTGTGCGTGTTCGCCTTCGAGCCGTTCGGCTGGTGGCCGGTCGAAATCCTCGGCCTGGCCATACTGTTCTACCAGGTACTGCGCAGCAGCAGCGTCAAGGCCGCTGCGCTGATCGGCTGGGCCTTCGTCACCGGCTGGACCGCTGCCGGCGTGCACTGGCTGTACGTATCGATGCATACCTACGGCGCCATGCCGGCGCCACTGGCCATATTGGCGGTGCTGCTGCTGGGCGCCGGCATGGGCCTGTACGGCGCCGCCGCCATGGGTGGCGCCGCCTGGCTGCGCAAGCGCTGGGTGCTGCCGCTGCCGGCCGCCAACCTGCTGGTACTGCCCGCCATGTGGGCACTATTCGAATGGGTGCGCGGCTGGCTGTTCACCGGTTTCCCATGGCTGTCGGCCGGCTACGCCCACAACCACGGCCCGCTGGCCGGCTTCGCGCCCATCATCGGCATGTACGGCCTCGGCTGGCTGGCGGCGGTGGTCGCCGGCGCCCTGCTGTTGCTGCTGCACCGCAGCCGCCTGCGCGCGGCCGGGCTGATCGTCGCCATCTCGGCGCTCGGTGTCGGCCTCAGTTTTATTCAATGGACGCACCCGGAAGGCCAGCCGATCTCGGTGCGCCTGTTGCAGGGGAATATCCCGCAGGATGAAAAATTCAATGGCAACAAGGTGCTGTCGACGCTCAAGCTGTACCAGGACGCCATCACCGCCGCCCCGGCCGACCTGATCGCCACGCCGGAAACCGCGATCGTCATGTTGCCGCAGCAGCTGCCGCCCGACTACCTGCCGGGCATCGCCCAGTTCCTGCACAAGACCAACAGCAACCTGATACTCGGCATTCCGCTGGCCGACAGCCAGACCGCCTACTTCAACAGCGCCATCGGCATGACGCCGCGCCAGAGCGACGGCTACTACCGCTACGACAAGCATCATCTGGTGCCTTACGGCGAGTTCATTCCGTACGGCTTCCGCTGGTTTGTCAACCTGATGTCGATCCCGCTGGGCGACCAGACCAGCGGCCGCGATATCCAGCCAGCGTTCCCGATCAAGGACCAGCGCGTGCTGCCGAATATCTGCTACGAAGACTTGTTCGGCGAAGAAATCGCCGCCCAGCTGAACACCCCGGCGCAGGGCCAGAAACCGGCCACCATGCTGCTGAATATCTCCAACCTGGCCTGGTTTGGCGACACCATCGCCATCCCACAGCATTTGCAGATCTCGCAGATGCGCAGCCTGGAAACCGGCCGCCCGATGCTGCGGGCGACCAATACTGGGGCCACCGCCATCATCCATGGCGACGGCAAGGTGGTGCAGCAGCTGCCGGCCAACACCTTCGGCACGCTGGCCGCCACGGTGCAGGGCATGGGCGGCAGCACTCCCTATATCCTGTGGGGGAACAAGCTGTTCCTCGCCTTGGCCGCGCTGTCCCTGGCGGGCGCCTGGTTTTGGGCAAAACGCTCGAAAAATCAGCCAAAAGCCGCTTAACCCGCTAAAATCATCGCTTTAGCGAAACTGCAACCGCGCGCCTGACGGTCCAAACCGGGGCGCGCCACCGACGATACAAGATGCTGACATTTCAACAAATTATCCTGACCTTGCAAACCTACTGGGACAAGCAAGGCTGCGCCCTGCTCCAGCCCTACGACATGGAAGTCGGCGCCGGCACCTTCCACACCGGCACCTTCCTGCGCGCGATCGGCCCTGAGCCTTGGCGCGCCGCCTACGTGCAACCGTCGCGCCGCCCGAAAGACGGCCGCTATGGCGAGAACCCAAACCGCGGCCAGCACTACTACCAGTATCAGGTGGTGATGAAGCCGGCGCCGGAAAACATCCTGGACCTGTATCTGGGTTCGCTGGAAGCGCTGGGCCTGGACCTGAAGCAGAACGATGTCCGCTTCGTCGAAGACGACTGGGAATCGCCGACGCTGGGCGCCTGGGGCCTGGGTTGGGAAGTCTGGCTGAACGGCATGGAAGTGACGCAGTTCACCTATTTCCAGCAGGTCGGCGGCCTCGATTGCAAGCCGGTGCTGGGCGAGATCACCTACGGCGTTGAGCGTCTGGCCATGTACCTGCAGGGCGTCGAGAATATGTATGACCTGGTGTGGACCACCTGGGAAGAAAACGGCGAAACCAAGACGCTGAAGTACGGCGACGTGTTCCATCAGAATGAAGTGGAACAATCGGCCTACAACTTCGAGCATTCGAACGCCGAGCTGCTGTTCGCGCAGTTCAACAACCACGAATCGGAAGCCAAGCGCCTGATCGAAGCGCAGCTGACGCTGCCGGCCTATGAGCAGATCATGAAGGCCTCGCACAGCTTCAACCTGCTGGACGCGCGCGGCGCCATCTCCGTGACCGAGCGCGCCGCCTACATCGGCCGTGTGCGCGCCCTGTCGCGCTTGGTTGCGCAGGCCTACTACGAATCGCGTGAGCGCCTTGGCTTCCCAATGGCACCCAAAGCTGCTGAATAAACGATATAAACGATATGACTCAAACTCTGCTCATCGAACTGCTGACCGAAGAACTGCCGCCGAAGGCGCTCGCCAAACTGGGCAAGGCTTTCGCGGACGGCATCGTCAACGGCCTGAAATCGCGCGACTTCCTGGAAGCCGACAGCACCGCCAACGCCTACGCCACGCCGCGCCGCCTGGCCGTCTCCATCACCAAAGTGCGCGCCGTGTCGCCGGACAAATCGATCCGTGAAAAAGTGCTGCCGGTATCGGTGGCGCTGGACGCCGCCGGCAACGGCACCCCGCCGCTGGCCAAGAAACTGGCCGCGCTGGGCTTCCCTGACCTGACCGTGGCCGATCTGGAACGCGCGCAGGACGGCAAGGCCGAAAGCTTCTTCTACACCTACACCGCCGCCGGCAGCGCGCTGCAAGGCGGCCTGCAAGCGGCCCTGGAAGAATCGGTCGCCAAGCTGCCAATTCCGAAAGTGATGAGCTACCAGCGTCCGGACGGCGCCACCGTGCAGTTCGTGCGCCCCGCCCACGCGCTGGTCGCGCTGCATGGCGACGCCGTGCTGCCACTGACCTTGCTGGGCCTGACCGGCTCCAACGTCACCGAAGGCCACCGCTTCCTGACCGCGCCGGGCCAACGCGCCGTCACCATCGCCAACGCAGACGCCTACGCCGCCACGCTGAAAGAGCAAGGCAAGGTATTGGCCTCGGTCGAAGAGCGCAAGGAACAGATCCGCGCCGAGCTGCTGGCCAAGGCTGGCGCCGACCAGGTGCTGATGCCTGAATCGCTGCTGGACGAAGTCTCCGCGCTGGTCGAATGGCCAGTGGTCTACGAATGCAAATTCGAGGACGAATTCCTGGCCGTGCCGCAGGAATGCCTGATCCTGACCATGCAGACCAACCAGAAATACTTCGCGCTGACCGACACCGCCGGCAAGCTGCGCTCGCGCTTCCTGATCGTCTCCAACATCGCCACCGACACGCCGGACGCCATCATCGGCGGCAACGAGCGCGTGGTGCGTCCGCGCCTGTCCGACGCCAAGTTCTTCTTCGAGCAGGACAAGAAGAAAACCCTGGAATCGCGCCTGCCGCTGCTGAAGAACGTGGTCTACCACAACAAGCTGGGCACCCAGGCCGAACGCAGCGAACGCGTGACCGCACTGGCCGGCGCCATCGCCGCCAAGCTGGGCGCCGACGTGGCGCTGACCGAGCGCGCCGCCAAGCTGTCGAAAGCCGACCTGCTGACCGACATGGTGGGCGAGTTCCCTGAGCTGCAAGGCATCATGGGCACCTACTACGCCCGCAACGACGGCGAAGCGGAAGACGTGGCATTGGCCGCCTCCGAACACTACCAGCCACGCTTCGCCGGCGACGCCCTGCCATCGACCGTGACCGGCACCGCCGTCGCACTGGCCGACAAGCTGGAAACCCTGGTCGGCATCTGGGCCATCGGCCTGGCGCCAACCGGTGACAAAGACCCGTTCGCGCTGCGCCGCCACGCGCTGGGCGTGCTGCGCATGCTGATCGAAAAGCGCCTGTCGCTGTCGATCACCGGCCTGCTGGCCGATGCCGCCAAACAGTTCACCGCTGTCGCCGGCTTCAAGGACCCGACCGCCGACGTTGCCACCTTCATGTTCGACCGCCTGCGCGGCATCCTGCGTGAGCGCGGCTTCTCGGTCAACGAAATCGAAGCCGTGGTAGCACAGAACCCGGACCGCCTGGACGACATCGTACAGCGCCTGGAAGCCGTGCAAGCCTTCGCCGCGCTGCCGGAATCGGCTTCGCTGGCCGCCGCCAACAAACGCATCACCAACATCCTGAAGAAGAACGAAGAAGCCCTGGCCGCCGTCGGCGAACATGGCGTCAACGTCGCGCTGCTGAAAGATGTGGCGGAAGTGAACCTGAACGCCGCCGTGGTGCGCGTGCTGCCGGAAATCGACGCGGCCTTCAACAACGGCGACTTCGCCGGCACGCTGAAAACGCTGGCGCAGCTAAAAAATGAAGTCGACGCCTTCTTCAACGACGTGATGGTGATGGCGGAAGATGTCGCCCTGCGCAACAACCGTCTGGCGCTGCTGTCGTCCCTGCACGGGATGATGAACCGCGTGGCCGACATCTCCAAGCTGGCGGTGTAAATGGGTACGCCGTCCATAAAACTGATCATTCTTGATCGCGACGGCGTTATCAACCACGATTCGCCGGACTTCATCAAATCGCCGGCCGAGTGGATACCCATCCCCGGCTCGATGGAGGCAATCGCCAAGTTGAACCAGGCCGGCTACCGGGTGGTGGTGGCGTCGAACCAGTCGGGCATCGCCCGCGAATTCTTCGACATGACCATCCTCAATGCCATCCACCAGAAGATGCACAATCTGGCGCAGCAAGTGGGCGCAGACATCGACGCGGTGTTCTTCTGCCCGCACGCCGCCGCCGACAACTGCGACTGTCGCAAGCCCAAGCCGGGCATGTTCACAGAAATCTCGCAGCGCTATAAAATCAGCCTGAAAGGTGTGCCGGTGGTCGGCGATTCGCTGCGCGACCTGCAGGCCGGCTATGTCAGCGGCTGCGTGCCGTACCTGGTCCTCACCGGCAAAGGCGAGAAGACCCAGGCCACCGGCGGCCTGCCGCCGGGGACCATGACCTTCCCCGACCTGGCCGCGATGGTTGCGCACCTGCTGAAAACCAGCACCCCGCCGGCGCTGCACGTCGTCGGTTAAACAGTATTTGGAGTCTGCTCTTGGGTCATCCCGTTTTATTTTTGCGTTCGCTGATTTTCACCATTGTGATGGTGGTGTCGACCGTTCTGTGGTCGCTGGTGTGCTTCCTGGTGGCGCCGCTGCCTTACGCCAAGCGCTTCTTCGTCACCTCACGCTGGAACGTCTTCATGATCTGGTGCCTGAAAGTGATCTGCGGCATCCGCTACGAAATCCGCGGCCAGGAAAACCTGCCGGATGCGCCGGCCATCGTGCTGTCCAAGCACCAGTCGGCGTGGGAGACCATCTTCCTGCTGCCGAACATGCCGCGTCCACTGGTGTTCGTGTTTAAAAAAGAAATCCTGTACATTCCTTTCTTTGGCTGGGCAATGGCGCTGCTGCGCATGATCCCGATCGACCGCAAGCAGGGCAAGAACGCCTTCAAGCACGTAGTCCGTCACGGCAAGCGCCGCCTGGCGCAGGGCCTGTGGATCATCATGTTCCCGGAAGGGACGCGGATTCCGGTCGGCCAGGCCGGCAAGTACAAGAGCGGCGGTACCCGCCTGGCCATCGACACCGGCGCGCTGGTGGTGCCGATTGCCCACAACTCCGGCGAGTGCTGGCCAAAAAACTCTTTCATCAAGCGCCCCGGTCTTGTTACAGTATCGATAGGTAAGCCAATTTCGCCCGAAGGCCAGACGCCGGACGGCATGATGCAACAGGTGGAAACTTGGATCGAATCAGAAATGCGCGTCATTTCGCCCCACGCCTACAGCGCTGGTTAGACGATCTGGCGACTGCGGTCAAACCCGCGTCGCCCGATCCGAATCAACCGGACCTGTTTAGTCGGGAGGGCCTGAAGCCGGTGTACACAGCACCGGTATGGTCTATTCCAACTTCGCAAAAAACACCTCCCGCCTCGCCTTACGTCTCCCCGCCGGAAACGGCAGTCCCGGTCAAAACACGGCCCCTCGTCGCCCCGCCATCCGATCAGCCGCCACGCCGGCAATTGCAGGTCGGTGAATTCATCCTCGAATACGAATTACGGCGTTCGACGCGGCGTTCGATCGGTTTCATGATCGACGACGACGGCCTGCGCGTGACCGCGCCCAAGCGCGTCAACATCGCCGAAATCGACGAAGCGATCCGCACCAAGCAGCACTGGATATTGAGCAAATTGAAAGAGCGGCGCGAGCGGCGCGCGGCACGGCTGCAAAAGCCGCCGGTGGAATGGATCGACGGCGCGCAGCTGCCGTATCTGGGTGCCGACATCACCTTGCGTTTGCTGGTGGGTGGCCGCAACCGCAGCATCTACAACCCAAACACGCGCGAGCTGTGGATGACGCTGATGCCGGGCGCCAGCGAGAACCTGCTGAGAGAACGGGTCAAGACCTGGTATCAGCAGCAGGCCAAGGAGTTGTTCGAGCAGCGGCTGGACATGTACGCCGGCCGCCTCGGCGTGCAGTACCACTCGTTCGGCCTGTCGTCGGCCGGCACGCGCTGGGGCTCGTGCACCGCCGACCGCAAGATCCGCCTGAACTGGAAACTGATCCACTTCTCGCTGCCGCTGATCGACTACGTGGTCGCGCACGAACTGTCGCACATCCTGGAAATGAACCACAGCCAGCAGTTCTGGGATACCGTCGGTCTGATCTACCCCGAATACGAAGAAGCCAAGAACCTGCTGCGCAAACGCTCCCAGGAACTGCCAGTCCTGTTCCCCTAAGTCGTCAACACGACAAAAAATCCTACTTCTATAAATACTAGCGTCGACCGGCCTGCGTAGCGATCAGGGACGGCAGCAGAGCCAGCGTGCGCCGGGTGGCACCGCGGTGTTGGTTGGCGAAGGCCTGGGCGTTTTGGCCCATGGTGGTGCGGGCGGCGGTGTCGCTCAGCAGGCGCGCTGCGGTGGACATCAGGTCGGCGGCATCGGTGATGCGTTGGGCGCCGCCGGCTGCAAGCGCGTCTTCCGTGACCAGCTCGAAGTTGAAGGTGTGTAGGCCGATCAGGATCGGCTTGCCCAGCGCGGCCGGTTCGATCAGGTTCTGGCCGCCCAGCGCTTGCAGGCTGCCGCCAACGAAGGCGATGTCGCACGCCGAGTAATAGGCGAACATTTCGCCCATCGAATCGCCCAGCAGCACGTCGATATTGTGCGGCATGGCGCCGCCGTCCAGCGCCAGCCGGCTGCGGCGTTCTACAGAGAGGCCGTGCGCGGCGATCATGGTTTCCACTTCATCGAAACGTTGCGGGTGGCGCGGGACGATCAGCAGCAGCACGTCTTGCGGCAGCGCGGAGCGGGCGCTCACATACGCTTGCAGGATCAGTTCTTCTTCGCCTTCGCGGGTGGAAGCGCACAGCAGCACCGGACGTGCGCCAATGGCGGCGCGCAGTGAAGCGCCGATCAGCAGTGCGGCTTCCGGCACCACCACGTCAAATTTGATGCTGCCAGTGACTTCCACGCGTTGCACGCCCAGCGAGCGGATGCGCTGCGCGTCGGCCTCGGTCTGCGCGGCCACCAGCGAGATGCCGCGCGCGGCGTCGGTCATCAACGAGCCGAAGCGGCCGGCCTTGCGCAGCGAGCGTTCCGACAGACGGGCATTGGCCAGCACCACCGGCACGCCCTTGGCGCCACAGACGGCGATCAGGTTCGGCCAGACTTCGGTCTCCATCAGGATGCAGACGCTGGGCTTGAAATGGCGGATGAAGCGCGACACCATGCTGCCGGTGTCGTAAGGAAGATAGGATTGCACCAGGCGCTCGCCATGCTTGGCGAACAGTGACTTGCCGGTGGCGCGCCCGGTCGGCGTCATATGGGTCAGAATGATGCGGCTGTGCGGGTACTCGGCCAGCAAGGCGTCGACCAGCGGTTCGGCCGCGCGGGTTTCGCCGACGGAGACCGCGTGCACCCACAGCACCGGACCGGCGGCGGCTGCGGCGGCGCGGCCGTAGAATCCCAGCCGCTCAGCCCAATGCAGGCGGTAGCCCGGCTCCTGCCGGCCGCGCAGCCACAGGCGCGCAAGCACCAGCGGCAACGCCATCCACCACATCAGGGAATAAAACAAACGCATAAATCAGTCCTGCAGACTCCGGGCCGCAGCCAGCACTTCCGCCACCGACGGCGGCGTGCCCTGATCGCCCAGATTGATGATGCGCGGCGACCAGTTGCCCTCGGTCTTCCAGCGCGGCGAATCGGCATAAATCTCCACCGTCGGCCGCACGAAGGCGGCGGCGATGTGCACCAGCCCCGTATCGACGCCAATCACCAGCGACGCGCGGCGCGCCACCATGATCGCATCGGCCATCGACAGCTTGGGCAGCACATGCGCGTTCGGCAGACCGGCGGCGATCTGCTCCGCCTCTGCCTTTTCCTTCGTCGAGCCCCATGGCAGCAAGATAGGCATCGGCGCCAGTTCGCGCCCGAGCGCGATCCAGTTTTCAATCGGCCACTTCTTGGCGTCGCGCGCGGTGCCATGGAAGTAGACCGCATACGACGCCGGCATCCACGCCGGACGCGGCGTATCGTCCGCCACTTCCGGCAGACCGAAATCGGCCGGCGTGTCAACCGCATAGCCCAGCGCCGCGCCAGCGACGATGCGCCCGCGTGCTACTGCATGCGTGCGCGGATCGGTCGGAATGCTCAGGTGATGGAAAATCCGCGAGATGCCCTCATAGCCCGAACCCTCGCTGCCGTTGGCCAGGCCAACCTTGCGGCCGCCCTTGACCACCCGCGCGGCGCCCATGATGATGCCGGACTTCAGCAAGCCCTGGGTGTCGAATACAAAATCGTACTCCTGCTGGCGCAAGGTGCGGAAGAAAGCCTTGATCTCGGCGCGCGTCTCCGCCTTGCCGAGGCTCTTACGCCAGCGCCGCAGCGCGAACGGAATCACCTTGCGCACGCGGGCGTTCATCCGCACCAGGCTGACAAAGCCCTCTTCCACCACCCAGTCGATCTGCGCGTCCGGGTAGTGGCGGGCGATGTCCGCCACCATCGGCATGTTGTGCAGCACGTCGCCCATGGACGACACGCGCACCAGCAGAATATTCAGCGGCTTTTGCTTCACCGTCCGCCCTTAGAACGGCAGCTCCGCGTCCGGCTTGGCAGCCAGAATCACGCTCTTGAACTGGCCCTGGATGCGTTCCAGCGCGGCCGGCGTCTCCGCCTCGAAGCGCATCACGATCACCGGCGTGGTGTTGGACGAACGCGCCAAGCCGAAGCCGTCCTCGTACTCCACGCGCAGGCCGTCGATGGTGATGATCTGCTTGTTGCCTGGGAACTTGGCGTCGGCGCGCAGCTTGTCCATCACCGCGAAATTCTCGCCTTCCTTCAGATGCAGGTGCAGCTCCGGCGTGCTGTCCGACTGCGGCAGCGCGTTCAGCAGCGCCGACGGGTCTTGTTCCTTGGTCAGGATTTCCAGCATGCGGGCGCCGGCGTACAGGCCGTCGTCGAAGCCGTACCAGCGGTCCTTGAAGAAGATGTGGCCGCTCATCTCGCCGCCCAGCGGCGAACCGGTTTCCTTCAGCTTGGCCTTGACCAGCGAATGGCCGGTCTTGTACATCAGCGGCTTGCCGCCGGATTTTTCAATATACGGCGCCAGGTGGCGGGTGCACTTCACGTCGTACAGGATTTCAGCGCCGGCGTTACGCGACAGCACGTCGGCGGCGAACAGCATCATCTGGCGGTCCGGATAGATGATCTGGCCATCCTTGGTCACCAGCCCCAGGCGGTCGCCATCGCCGTCGAAGGCCAGGCCGATCTCGGCATCGGTCTCTTGCAGCGCGCGGATCAGGTCTTGCAGGTTTTCCGGGTGTGCGGGATCCGGGTGGTGGTTCGGGAAGTTGCCGTCCACTTCGCAGAACAGCTCGACCACCTCGCAGCCCATGCCGCGATACAGGTCGCCGGCAAATGCGCCGGCCACGCCGTTACCGCAGTCGACGGCGATTTTGATCGGACGCGAAATTTTCACGTCGCCGATGATGCGCTGCAGGTACTGCGCGCGGATATCGTGGGTGCTGTATGCACCCGGCGTGGCCGACGGCTGACCGTCGTGCGCCAGGATGCTGTCGTACAGGCCGGTGATCGCCTCGCCGTGAATCGCCTCGCCGGCCAGCACCATCTTGAAGCCGTTGTAGTCCGGCGGATTGTGGCTGCCGGTGACCATGATGCCCGACGCGGCGCCCAGCACATTGGTGCCGAAGTACACCATCGGCGTCGCCACCACGCCCAGATCGATCACATCCACGCCGGCCGATTGCAGGCCTTCGGCCAGCGCCTTCGCCAGGGACGGGCCGGACAGACGGCCGTCACGGCCGATGACCACTTTTTTCTCCCCCTTGGCCAGCGCGGCGCGGCCGAACGCTGCTCCGATCTGGTGTGCCACGCCGGTGTCCAGCGTGTTATCGATGATGCCGCGGATATCGTAAGCTTTGAAGATAGTTTTGGATAAAGTGACCATGGGAATGAGCTTGAATGCGCAAGAAGATATTGCGCAGGATTAATAAGATAAAGCTTGCCGGCGTTGTAGCAGGCACAAGCTTTCATATAGTATCAGTGTTTCTTGTGCCGTATCATCCAGCGCGGCGATTTAAAGCGCACGATGCGCGCATAAATCCAGATATAACTGAACATAAACAGCAGGCAAAACAGCATTAATACCCAGGTATGGCGCCAGAATACCGTGGCCGGTATCACCGCCGTCAGCGAGAACAGCCACAGATACGGCGACGTCAGCGAATTCCGGCGGATCAGCGCGCGCGCCTCCTTACGGCCGACCGCCCACTGCACGATGCGGCGGAAAATCAGGCTGTGCAGGTGGATGCCGTCCGGCATGGCCGGCGACTTACCGCGCACAAACATGCGGCGATACACCGAGAACAGGGTTTCAAAGGCCGGGTAAATCAACAGCAAGGCGGCATACCAGGTCGACACCTGCGGATTGCGCATTACCAGCAACAAAGCCAGTTCGCCGAGCATGAAGCCGATGAAATAAGCGCCGCCGTCGCCGAGGAAAATCAGCCCGACCGGGTAATTCCAGATCAGGAAGCCGGCGGTGGCGCCGGCCACCATCAGCGCGGCGATCAGCACAAACATATCATTGACCTGCAAGGCCACATAGCCGAGCGACAGCAGCATGCAGATGCAGACCACGCTGGCCAGGCCATTGAAGCCGTCGATGATATTGACGGCGTTGGCGATGCCGGCCACCGCCAGCACGGTCAGCGGCAAGGTGAACCACATATACGGCAGGGCCCAGGCGGAAAAGGCCCAGTCCAGGCGGTCGATGCGGGCGTCCAGCAGGAAATAGCCGAGCGTGGCGGCGGCCATGGTCAGCAGCAAGCGGCGCGCCGGGCTGACGCGGCCGGTATAGTCCTCAACGATGCCGCCAGCGAAGGCGACAGCGGCGCAGGCGAGCAGCGCCATCAGCAGATCGCTGAGCACCGGCACGCGCCAAATAGAAATGGCCGAACTGAGGGCGACTGCCAAAAAAATCGGCAGGCCACCAATGCGCGCCACCTGATGCAGGTGGACTTTTTGCACGCCGTTGAAATTCTTGTCCAACGCCGGGCCGTGTAATTTCGCGTCTTTAATGACGAGCAACGTCAGTAGCGCAGAAGCGATAAAGCTCAGGAGGAAGGAAAACATATTATTTTATTATCTGCGTTGTATCGCAACACGCGGCATTATCAACGTGCCAACAGCTGATTGTACAGGATAATGCATGCCAATCCGCTCTTTGCGAACCGCCGGCATCATACCAGCAGCCCCCTCCCCCGTTGAACACGCTTACCAATCGATACAAACTTCGGGGTCAGTGCCGACATTCGGACATTTCGCGCGCGAAATGTCCGAATG
>CAUPXZ010000087.1:0-14621 GCA_963515135.1 uncultured Duganella sp.
TCGGACATTTCGCGCGCGAAATGTCCGAATGTCGGCACTGACCCCGAAGTTTTAGAGGTTGTGGGCGATGATGGCGTCGGCGGCGCTGGCGGCCTGTTGTAGTGGCTGCGCCAGCGCTTGCGTGGTGTAGACCGGCGCTTGCGGCATCGCCGCGCCCAGGACCGGGCCGTCGGTTTTGCTGATGTCGACCGACACGGTGGTTGACAGGCCGATGCGCAGCGGGTGGGCTTTCAGCTCCGCCGGGTCGAGCGCGATGCGTACCGGCAGGCGCTGCACCACTTTGATCCAGTTGCCGCTGGCGTTTTGCGCCGGCAGCAGCGAGAAGGCGCTGCCGGTGCCAGCCGACAGGCCCACCACGCGGCCGTGGAATTCGACTTTGCTGCCGTACATGTCGGCCTCCACCTTGGCCGGCTGGCCGACGCGGATGTTTTTCAGTTCCGATTCCTTGAAGTTGGCATCCACCCACAGCTGGTCCAGCGGCACGATCGCCATCAGCGAGGCGCCCGGCGTGGCGCGGGCGCCGATCTGCACGCTGCGCTTGGCCACGTAGCCCGACACCGGCGCCAGGATGGTGTTGCGGCGCGCGGCCAGCCACGCCTGCACGTAGTCGGCTTTGGCGGCCTGCACCGCCGGGTGCTGCGCCACGCCGACGCCGCTGACGCCGGCCTTGGCCGCTTCTTCCTGCTTGACGGCGACGGCGATCGCGGCGCGCGCGTCCTGCACCGCCTGGCGCGCGTGCTCGACCTCCTCGCCGGAGACGGTGTGGTCGGCCGCCAGCGGCTTGCGCCGCGCCAGGTCGTCTTCGGCGTTTTTCAGTTGCAGCTTGCGCTGGGCAATGGCAGCGTCGTACTGCGCCACGTCGGCGTAGCGCTGGCGTTGCTGGCGCACGGCGGCGCCCAGCCTGGCGTCGGCCTGCTGCAGGGCGATGTCGGCATCGGCCGCATCGAGCTGGATCAGCGGCGCGCCGGCTTGCACCATCTGCGTTTCGTCGGCGCGGATTTCGGTGACGTTGCCGGTCACTTGCGACGACAGGTTGACCAGGTTGCCGCCGACATAGGCGTTGTCGGTCTCCTGTACCTTGGACAGCACGATCTGGTAGTAGGCCGCATAGGCGATGCCGGCGGCGATGAAGGCCAGCGTGATCCCGGCCAGCAGGGTTTTGCGTTTTTTCTCGTTCGGTTGGGTGGCTGTGGTGCTCATAGTGGGGTCCTATTTGGATGCAGTCGCCAGCGGCGCTTGTTCGTGATAGCCGCCGCCCAGCGCGTTGGTCAGCGCGACTTCGGCCAGCAGTTGTACTTGTTGCAGATACAGGTCGGCGTCCTGCTGCTTGAGCAGCGCCAGGCGCGCGTTCAGCAAGGCGCTGTGGCTGGCCAGGCCGTGCTCAAGCCGCGCCTGCGCCGAGGCCAGTTGCGCGCGCGCCGACGCGGTCGCCGCCGTCTGCTGCGCGATCTGCTGTTCGATGCCTTGCAGCTGCGCGCCGCCTTGCGCCACCTCGCGCACCGCTTCGACGATGGTCTGGTTGTATTCGGCGATGCGTTGGTTGCGGTCGGTACGGGCGCCGTCCAGTTGCGCGTCCAGCCGGCGGCTGTCGAACAGCGGTAGTGTCAGCGTCGGCCCAATGTAGGCGGTGCGGCTGGCGCCTTGCAGCAGGTTTTCGATCTTCACCGTATCCAGGCCGATGGAGCCGGTCAGGTTGAGGTCCGGGTAAAAGGCGGCTTTGGCGGCGTCGATCTTGCTCAGCGAGGCTTCCAGCTTCCAGCGCGCTGCCTGCAAATCCGGCCGGCGCGCCAGCAGTTCCAGGCCGAGACGGGCTGGCAGCTTGTGCGGCGCCGGCGACAGCGTCGCCGGTTTCAGGTCGGCCAGGGCGGCGTTGTCGGCGCCGGCCAGCGCGCGCAGCGCTTCACGTTCGTGCTCGATGTCGGCCTGGAGCTGCGCCTGCTGTTTGCGGATCAGGCTCAGGTCCGCCTCGGCGACGCGCTGTTCGTCGGCCTGCGCCAGGCCGTGCGCGATGCGTTTGGCCTTGTCCTGTACCAGCGCGGTTTGCGTGGCGGCCAGTTGTTCGGCGTTGCCCAGCCGCGACCACGCGCCCTGCAGCCGGAAGTAGCTCTGCGCGATCGACGCCGCCAGCGCCTGTTCGGCCTGCGCATAGGCGGCGCGGCCGGCATTCAGTTCGCCCACGGCGGCGGCCACTTGCGCGCGGTTCTTGCCCCACCAGTCGAAGTTGTAACGCAGGTCGAGGCGCAACGTCTCGGTGGTGAACCAGGCGCCGCCGATCGGCTCCGGGAACAGCCCGGTGCCCGAATAGCGCTGGCGGTTGACGTTGGCGTACAGCGAGCTTTCCAGGCCCAGGTCCGCCAGGCTGCGCGACAGCGACGAACGCGCGGTGCCGATATGCGCCGCCGCCACCTCCAGCGACGGGCCGGCGGCCAGCGCCTGCCGGATGATGGCATTCAGTTGCTGGTCGTGATAGGCGGTCCACCATTGCGCTTCCGGCCAGCCCTCCTGCGCCAGTTTGATGCCGGCCGAGAGTTCGGCGCTGGCGAGTTCGCGCTGTGGCAGCGGGTGCGTGTCCGGCGTGATCGAGGCGCATCCGGCCAGTGCCAGGGCCAGGGTCAGTAGGCCTGGCTTGCTAAGTAATTTCATGTGTCTATCCTTAATCCATTGCGGCATGCGCCGTGTCCACCGGCGCGCTTTTGGCCGGCGGCTTGACCAGCACCAGCAGCGGTATCACGCACAGCGTCAAAATAAACATCAGCCAGAAGTCGTCCACGTAGGAGATCATCGACGCCTGCCGCGTGATCTCGTTATTCAGCGCGGCCGCCGCTTCCGGCGTGGCCAGGTTGTCCAGCAGCGCCGGATTGGTGCTGGTGATGTGCTGCGTCAGCGACGCATGCACGGTCTGCGTGTTCCGCACCAGCAGCGTCTGCACCAGCGCGATGCCGATCGAGCTGCCGATATTGCGGATCAGGCTATAGATCGCCGTGCCTTCGGCGCGCAGCTCCGGTGTCAGCGTGGCGAAGGTGGCGGCGCTCAGCGGCACGAACACCAGTCCAAGCCCGAGGCCCTGGATCACGCCCGGCCAGATGATGTCGCTCTGCGACAGCACCAGCGTGTACTGCGACATCTGCCACAGCGAGAAGGCGGTGATCAGGAAGCCGGTGCCCAGCAGCAGCCGCAGATCGACCTTGCCGACCAGGCGGCCGACGAACATCATCGCAATCATGGTGCCGATGCCGCTGGGCGCCGTCACCAGGCCGGCGATCTTGGCCGGATAGCCCATCAGGCCTTGCAGCATGGTCGGGGTCAGCGCCCGCGTGGCGAACAGCACCACGCCCACCACGAAGATGAACAACAGGCCGCTGACGTAGTTGGCATTGCGCAGCAGCCGGTAATCGAAGAAGGATTTGCCGGCCGGGCGGGTGGCCGTGTGCGCGACAAAGTAGGCGAAACTCAAGGCTAGGATGCCGGCTTCGATCCAGGTTTCGGTGGCGTTGAACCAGTCATTCTGTTCGCCGCGGTCGAGCAGCATCTGCAGCGCGCCGATGGCGAGGCTGAGCGTGGCGAAGCCGAAGGCGTCGAACTTCATCTTGCGCGGCGCATCGACCCGTTGGATGTAGCGCCAGATGCCGTAGAACGCGACCGCGCCGATCGGCACGTTGATGAAGAACACCCAGCGCCAGTTGTAGCTGTCGGTCAGCCAGCCGCCGAGGGTAGGGCCGAGAATCGGGCCGATCATCACCCCCATGCCCCATACCGCCATGGCCGAGCCATGTTTTTCGCGGGGATTGATGTCCAGCAGTGTCGCCTGCGACAGCGGCACCAGCGCCGCGCCGAACACCCCTTGCAGCAGGCGCGCAATGACGATTTCGCTGAGCGAGCCGGCCAGGCCGCACAGCACCGAGGCAACGGTGAAGCCGGCCACCGAGGTCAGGAAGATGTTTTTCTGGCCGAAGCGGTCGCATAGCCAGCCGGTCAGTGGCGTGGCGATGGCGGCGGCCACGATGAAGGAGGTCAGCACCCAGGTGATCTGGTCCTGGGAGGCCGACAGGCTGCCCTGCATGTGCGGCAGCGCGACGTTGGCGATGGTGCCGTCCAGCGCCTGGATCACGGTGGCCAGCATGATCGACACGGTGATCATGCGGCGGTTCAGGCCGTCGTCCGTGGCGGCGGCCGGGGCGACAGCGGAACTCATGGCAGCGACTCGATGTTGAGCTGAATCGCTTCAAGGAAGAGGGTGACGTTGCGCAGCATCTCAGGATCGACCTTGCCCAGCAGTTCGCGGCGGAACACCTCGGCTTCCTGCCAGACCGACTGGTAGATCTGCTGGCCGGCCGGTGTCAGGCTCAGCAGCTTGACGCGGCGGTCGGTTGCGGACGGCGTGCGTACCATGTAGCCGGCTTTGACCAGGCGGTCGACGGTGGCCACCATGGTCGGGTCTTCGACGCCGGCGCGCGCGGCCAGCCGGGTTTGCGACGGCGGTTCGGCTTCCTTGGCGGTCAGCGCAATGGCCATCCAGCTGGCCTGGCTCAGGCCGAGATGCTTGAGGCGGCGGTCGATCGCCAGCCGCCACGCGCGCGCGCTGCCGTGCAGGGCGGCGGAAAAACGTTCTTCTATCGAGGGCATATCGTTACAGTTCTAATCGTTAGAGATCGAACTAATAGTTTAGCACAGGTAAGATATGTTCGTCAGCGCACAGAAAGTTCTTGAAAGCTTTACTATGCTATCTGGTGAGCAAGTTCGCTCTGGTCACATAAAGACTCATCATGAAAGCCACATTACTCGCCGCCAGCCTGCTGGCCCTGTCCGCCTCTGCCTTGGCCTCCAATACCGCCGTGTCGATCAGCGTCGGCCAACCCGGTTTTTATGGCCGGATTGACATCGGCGACTACCCGGCGCCGCAACTGGTGTATCGCCAGCCGGTGATCGTCGAGCGGCCAGTGCGGTATGTCGAGAGCGCGCCGATTTATCTGCGCGTGCCGCCTGGCCATGCGAAGAACTGGCGCAAACATTGCCATGCTTACCATGCATGCAATCAGAGAGTGTATTTCGTGCAGGATCGTTGGTATAACAACGAGTACGTGCCGCGCTATCACCAACGCCATGGCGGACCGCGCCATGAGCCGCACCGCAACGAACACCACGGTCACCGGGATGATCACCGTGGCGACCATCGCGGCGATCATCGTGATGACCGGCGCGACGACCGTGGACATGGTCGCGGCCACGACCGCCACGACTGATAACCCGGCGGCGCCAGCCGCCACAGGAGAAGCTATTGCAAAGTAAAATCGTGATTGTTGGCGGCGGAGCGGGAGGGCTGGAGCTCGCCTGCAAACTGGGCCGCAAACTGGGGCCGCAGGCCGTGATGCTGGTGGACAGCCGGCTGTTCCACATCTGGAAGCCATCGCTGCACGAGGTGGCGGCGGGCACGCTGGATGTGCACCAGGAAGGCTTGTCGTATCAGATGCTGGCGCACGACAACCGCTTCACCTTTGTCTACGGCCCGATGCTGGCGCTGGACGCCGCCCAGCGCGTGCTGACGGTCGGCGCCATTGAGAGCGGCGCAGAGCAGATCCTGCCGGAACGTCAGATCCGCTTCGAGCAGCTGGTAATGGCGGTCGGCAGCACCTCCAATTATTTCGGCGTGCCGGGTGCCGCCGAGCACACGATTTCGCTGAACGCCACCGAAGACGCCGAACGCTTCCGCCTGACGCTGCTGAAGCTGCTGACGATGGCGGAGCTGAAAAAAAGCGTGCAGCCGGACGCCGGCGTGAATGTGGTGATCATCGGCGGCGGCGCCACCGGGGTCGAACTGGCGGCCGAGCTGCGCGAAGCCAGCGGCGTCTACGCCACCTACGGTTTCCGCCAGCTGGCGGCGGAGCGCGATGTCAGCATCACCTTGCTTGAGGGCGCGCCGCGCATCCTGGCGCCGCTGCCGGAAAAGGTGTCCAGCGCCGCGCTGGAGCTGCTGCGCCAGCGCGCCGTGACGGTGGTGACCAACACGCGCGTGACGGCCATCGACGGCGCCAGCGTGACCGCCGGTGATACTGTCTATCCAGCGCAGATCGTAGTGTGGGCGGCCGGCATCAAGGCGCCCGATTTCCTGAGAAATCTCGGGCTGCCCACCACCAAGTCGGGCCAGCTGGATGTGGACGGCACGCTGGCCGTCAAAGGCTACGACTATATTTATGCGCTGGGCGATTGTGCCGCCTGCGTAGGCCCGGACGGCAAGCTGGTGCCGCCGCGCGCCCAGGCCGCGCACCAGATGGCCGATTATCTGGTCGAGACCTTCATGCGCCAGCACAAGGGCCAAGCGCCGCAGGGCAAGCCGTATCTGTACCGCGATTACGGCTCGCTGGTGTCGTTCGGCCAGACCACCTCGGTGGGCAGCCTGATGGGATCGCTGAAGGGCTTAAGCTGGTTCGTCGACGGCTTTGTCGCGCGCCTGATGTATGTCAGCCTGCACCTGATGCATCACCAGGCGGTGCTGGGCACGGTGCGCACCGGCGTGCTGGCGGTGGCGCGCTTCCTGATCAAGCGCACCACGCCGCTGGTCAAGCTGCACTGACTGCCTTGGGCGGCTTCGGCAGGATCATGGTCAGCGTGACGCCGCCGTCGGCGCCGGCCGACAAGGTCAGCGTGCCGCCCAGGTAGGCGGCGCGCTCGCGCGCCATGCGCAGGCCGAATTTGCCGGCGGAGTCGCTGGCCGGCACCGGGCCGCTGAGGCCGACGCCGTTATCCTTCACCGTCAGCATCACCTCGTCTTCATTGTCGTCGACGATGACGTCGACCTCGCTCGCCTGCGCATGCTGGACGATATTGCGCAGCGCTTCCTCCAGCGTGTGCAGCAGCACGATGCCGTGGCTGCGCGGACAATCCAGTTCTTCTTCCGGCAGGCTGCAGCGGGCCTTGATGCCGCGTTGCTCGCCGAACTGCGCCACCAGTTCATCCAGCGCGACCCGCACGCCGAGAAATTCCAGCTTGTCGTTCCACAGCTTGAGCTGCATCTGGCGGTTGGTTTCGACGATCTGGAACAGCAGTTTCTTCATGTGGCCGGCACGCTCCTGCAGCGCGGGGTCGGGCGGCAGCTTCTGCATCAGCAGTCCGAGGTGCATGGTCAGCGCGGTCAGCGAGGAGCCGAGGCTGTCGTGCAGCTGGCGCGACAAGGAGCGGCGCTCGTTATCCCAGCAGTTGTGAACGTGGCCGAGCAGTTCGCTCAGGTCGGCGCTACGCAGGGCGTCCTGCTGCGCAGTGGGTTGGTCTTGCTGTGCCGGTACGGACATGGATTTTCTCTTAGTAATCGGACGGACGACGGTCTGACCCGATCATACCCGAGCTTTGCCGCAGATGGCGCACTACTGTTTCACCGGCACTTGCGCGCAGTTGTCGATCACTTCCATCAGTTGGTCGATGTCGACCGGCTTGACCAGGTGACGGTCGAAGCCGGCCTCCATCACGCGCCGCAGGTCCTCCGCCAGGCCATAGCCGGTGAGGGCGATCAGCTTGATGTCGCGGGTGCAAGGATCGGCGCGCAGGCGGCGCGCCACCTCGTAGCCATCGATGCCGGGCAGGCCGATGTCGACCAGCGCCAGATCCGGCTGGTACTCCTGAGCTGTGCCCAGGCCGAGCAGGCCGTCGGCGGCGGTCGCTACGTCGTAACCGTAACCGCCGAGCATCATGGCCATCATTTCGCGGCCGTCGTCGTTGTCTTCGATCAGCAGGATGCGTGGCTTGCCGTGCAGGCTGTGGACGGGCGGCGCCAGCGGCGCGACCGCTTGGTGCTCGATCAACGGCAGGCGCAGCGTAAAGGTGCTGCCGCGGTTCGGACCGGCGCTTTCCGCCTCGATGCTGCCGCCATGCAGTTCGGTCAGGCGGCGCACCAGCGACAGGCCGATGCCCAGCCCGCCCTGCGAGCGGTCCAGCGTGCTGCTGCCTTGCACGAACACGTCGAACACATGCGGCAGCAGCTCGGCGGTGATGCCGACCCCGCTGTCGCGCACGCTCAGCACCACATCTTCGTTTTCGCTCCAGGTGCGCACTTCGATGCGGCCGCCTTGCGGCGTGTACTTGAGCGCGTTATCCAGCAGATTGCTGGTGATCTGTTCCAGCCGGGTGCTGTCGCCGTCGATCCAGCCGGCGTCGAGATCCTGCACCAGCTCGTAATCGGTGCTGCGGCCGGTGGCGCGGCAGGTTTCCAGCGTCTGGCCGACCAGCGCCGCCAGGTCGAGCGGCACGCGGTTGAGCAGGATATTGCCGGACATGGCGCGCGACAGGTCGAGCAGGTCGTCGACGATGCGGCCCAGGTGCTGGCTCTGGCGCTGGATGATTTTCTTGGCGCGCTGCACGCCGTCCACCGACACGCCCGGCAAGCCGATCAGCGAGGCGGCGCTGCTGATGGCGCTGAGCGGGTTGCGCAGTTCATGGCCCAGCATGGCGAGGAACTCGTCCTTGGCATGGTTCTGCCGTTCCATCGACTTGCGTTCTTCGATTTCGCGGGTCAGGCGCTGGTTGCTGGCGGTCAGCTCGGTGGTGCGCTGGCTGAGCTGGCGCGCCTGCTTCTTCAGTTCCTCGTTCTTCATCGCCAGCGCCACGAACACCGCGATCTTGGCGTACAGGACTTGCGGAATCACTGGCGTGAACAGGAAGTCGACGGCGCCGTGCTGGTAGGCTTTCAGCCGGTCCAGTTCGTCGGCGAGGAAGGCGGTGATGAAAATGATGGGAATGTCGGACGAACGCGCGCGGGCATGGATCGCTTCGGCGGTTTCAAAGCCATCCATGCCGGGCATGTTGACGTCCAGCAGAATCACGGCGAAGTCGTGCATCAGCACCTGGCGCAAGGCGTCCTGTCCGGAACGCGCCGCCAGCACCTCATAGGACTCCTGCTCGGCCCATTGGGCGAGCAGGCTGGTCAGCGCGAACAGGCTGTTGGCGTCGTCGTTGACGACCAGGATCTTGGGTTTGTCTAGTTTAGGCACGGGATATCAGCCGTTGGAGCGTCGGTTGATCATAGCAAGGGGTTAAATGAATGTCAAAACGGCATACTCAATCGGGCGCGACAGCGGGGTGACCGGGTCTGCGTTCGCTTTCGCACAGACCGCCGGCAGGGCAGCTGGCACAGTAAAAGCGGACGATCAACTGAAAGGATGTCATCATGAATATCGATACTGTCGTGGACAAAGAGTATGTGGGCCACAGCTTCCGCGCGCTGGCCGACGCGCCGACCAGCGCCTTGCGTGGCCTCAGCGCCAAGGACGCCAAGGCACTGGCGCAGGCGTTCAATGTGCACACCGTGCGCGACCTGGCCAACCTGGAATTCGTCAAGTGGGCGGTGGCGATCAGCACGCTGGCCGAGCTGGAGCAGGAAACCCCGGCCGAGCAGGCGCGCGAAACGCTGCTGGACAGTGCCGTCGAAATGACGTTCCCAGCCAGCGATCCGGTGTCGATCGACGCCGGCATTACCCGCATTGAAGTACCGCCGGAAGTGGTGAATGCGCACGATGATCATCAGCACGCCGCCAAGGTGGACGAGTGCACCAAGCAAGGTCTGAAGGAAGAGGCGGCGGCACATTAAGCGCCGCTGCGCCACACGGAACAACGGGCCGCGAGGCCCGTTTCCTATTTCAGGCCGGCGTGGCCGACAGGGTGTGCGGCTGGCTCGGGCGTTCGCGCATCGACTGCGCGGTGCAGCAGCGGTTTTTGCCCGAGCGCTTGGCTTCGTACAGCGCGCCATCGGCGGCAGCGATCAGCGCGGCCACCTCGGTGGCGTCGTCGGGGAAGATGCCGACACCGATGCTGGTCGACAGCTTCAGCGTCAGGCCGTTGACCTGGTACGGTTGCGAGACCGCCTCGATCAGCTTGTTGGCGGGTTCCTGGGTATCGGCCACGGTGGCGATATCGCCCATGACGATGACAAACTCGTCGCCGCCGACCCGTGCCACCGTGTCTTCCTTGCGCGAGCAGCCGACCAGGCGCTGCGCCACCTGCTTGAGGATTTCGTCGCCGTAGGCGTGGCCGTGGGTGTCGTTGATGGACTTGAAGCCGTCCAGGTCGAGGTACATGACGGCCGCCTTGTTCTGCTGGCGCGTGGCGTGCTGCAGTACGGTGGCGATGCGGTCTTCCAGCAGCCGGCGGTTGGGCAGGCTGGTCAGCGGATCGTGCAGCGCCAGTTCCTGCTGCTGGCGGCTGTATTGCGCCAGTTCCTTGTACAGCAGACGCACTTCCAGCATATTGTGGATGCGTTTATGCACTTCCAGCAGATCGAACGGCTTGCTGATGAAGTCGCGCGCGCCGGCCTCCAGCGCGGCGATCTTGAAGCTCGGCTGCGCGGTCAGCGCCAGCACCGGCAGGTAGCCGCCCTGTTCGATTTCCTTCAGGCCTTTCATCACCTGGAAGCCGTTCAGGCCGGGCATCTGCAAGTCCAGCAGGATCAGGTCGTAGCAGTGCTGGCGGTGCATCGGGCATACCTGCTCCGGCAGCATGGTGGAAGAAACATCGGTATAGCCGGCCTCACGCAAGATCTCCAACATCAGGTCGACGTTGTCTGCGCTGTCATCCACCACCAGGATTTTGGCGTTCAGGATTTCTTCTCGGCTCGGCATGATTGGTCTCTGTCTCTTTTACACTTAAATAGTATTTAGATAATAGCGCATTCTGCTGGTGTTGCGACGCACCCAAGGAAATTTATTTCCACACGGAAATTATACTACGCTAATTCCAGTAGTTTTGTAGTGTATCAAGAGTTTTTCTGCTTGCTTGTAGGACATTGCCGCGCCTTAAAGTAGGAGTTGGGAAATTGCCACATGGAAACTTTATAATGGGTGTGAACATTGTGATATGCCATCATGCATGGCGCCGGGCAGCGCCCATGGCGGCCACTTTGGCGATCAGTTCGCTGGGCTCGATCGGCTTGGCGATGTGTGCCAGAAAGCCGCTGGACAGGGCTTTGATGCGATCTTCCGAGCGGGCAAACGCGGTCAGCGCGATGGCCGGCAGGTTGCCGCCGCGCGAAGGTCCGAGCGCGCGGATGCGGTCCAGCAAGCCGTAGCCGTCGACCTCCGGCATGCCCAGATCGCTGACCATCAGGTCCGGCCGTTCATGTTGCAATAAATCCAGCGCTTCGGTGGCGGTGGCGGCGGTCAGCACATGGGCATTGCAGTCGGCCAGGATGCGCTTGATCAGTTCGCGCGCGTCGTCCTCGTCGTCCACCACCAGGATTTGCAGGCCGCTCAGATCATGCGCCGCAGCATGCGTGCCGGCTGGCTGCCCGGGCGCGGCGGCGTCCGACTGCTGGACTTGCTGGCGTGGCAGGCGCAATGTGAAGCAGGCGCCCAGACCCTCGCCGGCGCTGTCGACGCTGAGGATGCCGCCATGTTGCTCGGTCAGATGCTTGGCGATCGCCAGCCCCAGCCCGAGGCCGCCATGCCGGCGGGTGGTGGTGGCGTCGGCCTGGCGGAAGCGCTCGAAGACATGGCCGAGAAAGTCGGGCGTGATGCCGATGCCGCTGTCGCGCACGCTGATGGCAATGTCCTCGCCCTCCCGCCGCACGCCGACCATGACGGTGCCGCCATGCGGCGTGAATTTGAGCGCGTTGCTCAGCAGGTTCCACAGGATCTGCTGCAGGCGGGGTGCGTCGCCGGTGATCATGCCGGGCGTGGCGGCGAAGTCCTGTTCGATGTGGATCTGTTTGGCTTCAGCGGCGGCGCGCACCGATTCGATGGCGGCGGCGGCGATCACGGCCGGCGCCAATGGCTGCATCTCCAGCTTGACGCGGCCGGAGGTGATGCTGCTCATGTCCAGCAAGTCTTCGATCAGCTGCGACTGGGCGCGGGCGTTGCGCTCGATGGTGTGCAGGCCGCGGTGCAGATCGGCTTCGCCACGGTTGCCGCGGCGCAGAACCTGCGCCCAGCCGAGGATGGCGGTCAGCGGCGTGCGCAGCTCGTGCGATAGCGTGGCCAGGAATTCATCCTTCAGCTGGCTGGTGCGTTCGGCTTCGGCGCGCGCCTGGCGTTCCGAGTCGAGCAGCACTTTGCGCTCCTCGGCGGCCCGTTGCGAGGCTTCGTACAAGCGCGCATTGTCGATCGCGACGGCAGCCTGGGCGGCAACGCCGCCGATGATGCGTTCAGTGCGTTCGCTGAACATGCCCGGCTCCGGGTGGCCGAAGATCAGGCAGCCGATCACCACGCCGCTGCGCAGGGCCACCGGCACCGCCAGGTAGCTGCGCACCGGCGGATGGCCGGCCGGCACGCCCTGGTGGGGTGCGTTGCGGCCGTAGCGTGGGTCCAGCAGCACATCGTCGCAGCGTATCGTGCCTTCGCCGCGCATGCTGGGGCCGAACAGCGCGGTGGCGCGCGGTTCGCCGTATTGCGAGAATTCGTCGCTGGCGCCGCTCGACAGCGTGTGCAGCACCATGGCCTCGCCGGCGCTGTTGGTGGTGTGATAGAAGAAGGCACCGAAACGCGCGCCGGCGATGCTGGTGGCGGCGTCGGTGATTTCCTGCAGCAGCCGGCCCAGGTCGCGTTGCGAGGCCAGCATCATGCCGGTGTGATTAAGCAGTTCCAGGATGGCGGTTTCGTCGCGCAAGGCCTCCTGCGCGCGCTTGACCTGGTCGACGTCGGTGCTGGTGCCGAACCAGCGCAGCACATGGCCGTCGGCGCCGCGCACCGGGTTGGCGCGCATCAGGAACCAGCGGTAGTCGCCGTTGGCGCCGCGGATCGGCACTTCCAGCTCGAACGGGGCGCCGTAATGGCGCGATTGCGCCCAGTGGGCTTCGAGCGCATCGATGCAGTCCGGCGCGTAGGCGCGCTTCCAGCCATCGCCGGCCATCTGCGCGGGCGTGGTGCCGGTGTAGTCGTACCAGCGCTGGTTGTACCAGACCAGCGCGCCGTCTTGCTCGGCGATCCAGGTGAGTTGCGGAATCGAATCTGCGAGCGCGCGCAACTCCAGCTGGCTTTGGCGCAACGCTTCCCGAGCGCTGAGCAACTCATCGTGCGCGTCCGGCACAGGAGGCGCGGCGGCGCTGGGGGCGTTTGGAACTGTCATACAGCGATTCTAGCGCCAACCCGGTCCCCGCCTTCGCACATTTGGCCGTGGCCGGAAGGCTTGTGTTAGCTACCTCGCACAGTGGCTGCTATTTGTTCCAGTACCGCTTGAAGTTGTTCAATATCGTAGGGTTTTTGCAACGACAGCGACGGAAAATCCAGGTGCTTGGTCAGCTCGTCGCCGTAGCCGGAGGCAAACAGCAGCGCCAGTCGCGGCCTGAGTTGCAAGGCCTGGCGCGCCAGTTCGACGCCGGAGATGCCGGGCAGGCTGACGTCGGTGAACAGCACGTCGAAGCGCTGTTGTTGCAGAAGAGGCAATGCTTCTTCTGCGCTGGCGACGGATTCCACCTCGTGGCCCAGCGCGCGCAGCGTTTCGCACACCAGGTAGCGGGCGTCGGCGTTGTCTTCCACCACCAGCAGGTGCAGCGGCTGCTCGCTGTCGGCCACCGGCGCCGGGCGGGCGATGCAGAGCGTGCACAGGATGCCCTGCACGCCGTGCTCGCCCGGCACCGGCGTGTAATACAGATCCAGCAGTTGCTGCTCGATGCGGCCGTCGCGCCACAGCGGCAGGCTGACGGCGCGGTAGCTGACGCTGTGCCCATGGCGGGCCGGTGTCAGCGCGGCGCTGTTCCAGCTCCAGGCCGCCGGTTGCATCGACGGCACATTGCCGCCGGGAGCGCGAAGGCTGGGCAAGCCGGCCAGGGTAGCGTAGGCTTCGTTGTAGACCATGATTTGCTCCGGCCCCCACATCAGCAGCATGGCTTGCGGCGAGTTGAGCAGGATGTCGACGGTGAGTTGCAGGCTGGCGGGCCAGCGGGCGCGTTCGCCCAGTGCGGTGGCGGACCAATCGGGAGCGGGCGGGGTGACGGCGGCTGGGGAATTCATTCGTTGCGCGTGATCTCTGTTCTAACTGTCTTATGAAAAGGCAAAGCTGAGTGCATCGTACACGGTAAAAAAAAAGCCCGCTACAGGAGCGGGCTAAATCTATTTCCTTGGAGGAGAATAGAGGAGACAGAGCAATGATGCTGCAACGCGCAAATGAATGCAAATTCAGATTTGTAATGTGCGCAATAACTAGCATGAATATAGGGAGGTGGATGTGGTTAATGTCATCAAGCATCGCAAGGTAAACATCGTGGTACTGGCGCAGGACGAGCAGATTGCCGCACATTGCGGCGAGGGCGATATTGCCATCCTCTCCGATAAGGAGGGGTGGTGGATCAAGTTTGTCGGCGCCGATGGGCAGATCGATTGTTATGGCGATCCCTATCCCTCCTATAATGAAGCATTATGGTCGGCCAAGGCGGCCGCCGAATTTGGCACTTAGTCGGCCACCGCTTACAGAGTGCTGGACAAGCAAGGGGAGTGTCCCTATAATGCTGCTTCTTTCGAACGGCACGCTGTTTGGAAGGCTTGCAGTAAAGCAGTTTGCGGGGTGATTAGTTCGGTATATCGTGTACTGAACCAATTAAAAGACAGAAAATGTCGAGCTTTGCAAAACGAAATTAATGCTTTATAATGCTTGCACGTTGCGGCTGTAGCTCAGCTGGATAGAGTACTTGGCTACGAACCAAGGGGTCGTGG
>CAUPXZ010000088.1:0-14562 GCA_963515135.1 uncultured Duganella sp.
GTTCCGGCAATCCGCCACGCGTGGCGGGTTGCCGGAACTGACCCCGATTTTTTTATAAGCGGTAGCCGAAGGCTGCTTCGAACTGGTCGGCGATGGCCGCTGCGGTGAAGTGGTGGTTCTGCGCGCCTTTGTGGGCGATCTTGATCGCGCCCAGCAGGCTGGCCAGGCGGCCGGTGGTTTCCCAGCTCCAGCCGTTGGTGATGCCGAACAGCAGGCCGGCGCGGTAGGCGTCGCCGCAGCCGGTCGGATCCAGCGCCGCCGCCACCGGCACCGCCGGGATGTCGATGCGCTGGCCCTTGGTGTGGATCTCCGAACCCTGTTCGCCACGGGTGATGATCAGCGCTTCCACGCGGCCGGCGATGTCCGCCAGCGTCAGGCCGGTGCGCTCAATCAGCAGCTCGATTTCGTAATCGTTGCTGGTGACGTAGGTGGCTTTGTCGATGAATTCGATCAGCTCTTCGCCATTGAACATCGGCAGCTGCTGGCCCGGGTCGAAGATGAACGGGATGTTCAGCTTGGACAGGTCGTCGGCGTGCTTCTTCATGCCCAGGTGGCCGTCCGGCGAGATGATGGCCAGCCGCGCAGGACCAGCCTTGGCCACTTCGTTCTCGTGCGCATACGACATCGCGCCCGGGTGAAAGGCGTTGATCTGGTTGTTGTCCTGGTCGGCGGTGACGAAGCACTGGGCGTTGTAGGCCTCCGGCTTGATCAGGATGTTGTCGGTGGCCAGACCCAGTTTGCGGAAGCGCTCCATGTAGGCGGCGTTGTCCTGCCCCATGACGCCGACGATGCGCGGCTCGCCGCCCAGCAGTTTCAGGTTGTAGGCGATGTTCGGCGCGCAGCCGCCGAATTCGGTGCGCATGGTCGGCGCCAGGAACGACACGTTCACCTTATGCAGCTGGTCCGGCAGCAGGATGCTGTCGAAACGGTTGGGGAATTGCAGGATGGTGTCGATGGCGATCGAACCGCAAATCAGGGAAGTCTGGGTCATGATAGGTCTTTAAGGATAGAAGACTGCGATGTGATAGCCGGATGCTTTCAGATCGCGTAATTCAAAGTACAGTTTAACGGCTTGCTCCGAACGGGGAGCAAATCCTTGCTCGGGCGCGACGTCGGCGCCCAGGTAGTCGCGCGGGGTGAACACGCGGCGCAGGATGCGCTTGTCGTTGGCGTCGTCCAGCGTCAGCTCGATCGACGGCCAGGCTTGCGCGACGCGGCTGTGGTTGCGCAGCAGCGTGGTGAAGGAGAACGCGGTGTCGCTCAGGGTTTGCAGCTCGCCTTGTTCAATCACCAGGTGGTCGATCTGGGTCGGCAGTTCGACTTTGCAGCCGAGCGCATCGCAGGCGGCGGTCAGCGCCGGTTTCAGCGCCGGCACGGATGCCGCCAGCGCGTTGCGGAAGGTGGTGATGCCCTGGCCGAACAGGGCCAGCACCAGCAGCAGCGAGCCGAGGCTCATGCCGATGGTGGCGGCCTTGCCGTACTTGCGGCGCAGGCGGTCGCGTTTGACGAAGCCGGGTTCCTCCGGCTCGGCGTGCTCTTCGTGGGCCGGCGCCTCTGCGGCGCTCGGGCCGAGCAGGTAGGTGTGGGCGCTGGCCACCTCGGCTCGCGACATGGCGCTGCTGGAAAGCTGAACCAGCGCTTCTTCGTCCACTTCGTCGAGTTCGTCGTCGCGCAGCGGGCGGGGGAAGGGTTCCGGTTCGGCTGCGGGCTGTGTCTCGTCGCTGGTGAAGCTGGCCAGGTCGGCGTCGATGCTTTCGCTGGCGGCCGGCGCGGCTTCCTGTTCGGTGGAGAAGATGGCGTCGTCGGCTGCGGCGAAGGCGCGCTCAAGGGCAGGGCCGCCGCCGGCTTGTGGTTCGTCCAGCGGGATGTCGTCCCAGGTCGGTTCGCGGCGGCCGGTGTCGTTGACCGGCTGCGGGTCGTCGCTGTGCTGGATGTCGGCCAGCGATTGTTCCATCACGGCCAGTTCGGCTTCCAGCGCGGCTTCCAGTTCGTCGTCGCTCAGGCGGTCCACCGGGGCCAGCGCGGCGTCGGTGACCGGCACGGCGGCGACTTCGGGCTCGCTGCTGGCTTCCAACTCGGGCTCGGATTCCATATCGAGGTCGAGATCGAACAGGGCGTCATGGTCGATCTGCAGGGCGGCGGGCAGCGGGATGGGCGTCGGCGCAGGTGCGGGTTCCGGCTCGGACGCGAACTCAGGCTCGGGCTCAGGTTCAGGCTCCGGCTCCGGTACGGTGACCGGGGCCGGCATATCGGCAGCCTCATCATCCAGCGCATCCAGTTCAAACGCCGGTTCGGCTTCTTCGACGGCCAGCACTTCAGCGGCGCGCGTGTCGAGCGCGGCCATTTTCTGGTCGAGCGGGAGGGATTCCGGGAGCGGTGTTACAGGGAGGGGCGTCGGCGGCTCCAGCAGGGCCGCGTTGCCATCAAAAACTTCATTGCAGGAGCCACAGCGGACTATGCCCCCACGTAATTTCAGCTGGTCATGAGCGACCCGAAATACCGTGTTGCAGTGGGGGCATTTAGTGGCGAGCGCCATTGAATGGGATTAACGCGCAGCCGGTACGGTGTCGCTGCCCAGGCGGCCATGCAGCGCCACCCAGCCTTCTTGCTCGGCCCATACGCCCAGCTTGATGAACGGCGCGTACGCCGCCGCCACTTCTTCCGCCTGACGCGCCAGCACGCCCGACAGAATCAGCGCACCGCCTTCGGCCACGCGGCCGGACAGCATCGGCGCCATCAGCTTCAATGGGCTGGACAGGATGTTGGCGACCACGGTATCAAACTTCTGCGTGGCGTGCTTCGACTCGGCGAAGCTGTCCGGCAGGAAGTATTCGATCTCGCAGTTATTGCGCTGGGCATTGTCGGCCGCCGACTCGATCGCCTGCGGATCGATGTCCACGCCGACCACTTCGCCGGCGCCGGTTTTCTTGGCCACCATGGCCAGGATGCCGGAACCGCAGCCGTAGTCGAGCACCGTCTTGCCCGGCGCCGGATTCGCTTCCAGCCACTCCATGCACAAGCGGGTGGTCGGATGGCTGCCGGTGCCGAAGGCCAGGCCCGGGTCCAGTTCCAGGATCAGCGCGTCCGGATTCGGCGCTTCGTGCCACGACGGCACCACCCAGATGTTCTTGCCGATGTGAATCGGCGCGAACTGCGATTGGGTCAGGCGCACCCAGTCCTGCTCCTCCACCTTGCGGGTGGTGAACTTCGGCAGGGTAGTCAGGCCGATCTGGCCGGCGGCGGCGGCAACGATGACGGCTTGATCGTCCTCTTCGTTGGTCAGGGCTACCACGCGGCTATGATCCCAGGCCGCTTCGGTAGGCTCCATGCCCGGCTCGCCGAACAGCGGTTTTTCCGCGTCGGTGCCTTCGTCCGCGTCTTCCACGGACACCGACAGCGCGCCCACGTCCATCAGGGCTTCCGACAGTGCTTCCGCGTGGTCGCGGGCGATTTCGATGACGATTTCAGTCCAGCTCATTGTTTCAACCTTTGAATTACGCTTTGTTAGCCAGGCTCAGTTTGTTCAAGTCCGGCATGTCGGCCAGCTTGTGCTCCAGGTAGTGAATATTGGTGCCGCCTTCGATGAAGCGGGCATCGACCATCAGCTCGCGGTGCAGCGGGATGTTGGTGGAAATGCCTTCGACCACCATTTCCGACAGCGCGATCTGCATGCGGCGAATCGCCTGCTCGCGGGTGGCGCCATAGGAAATGACTTTGCCGATCATCGAATCGTAGTGCGGTGGCACATAATAACCCGCATACGAATGCGAGTCGACGCGCACGCCAGGTCCGCCCGGCACGTGCCAGGCAGTGATGCGGCCTGGCGACGGCGTGAACTTGAACGGGTCTTCGGCGTTAATGCGGCACTCGATGGCGTGGCCGGACAGCATGACGTCGCGCTGACGGAAGCGCAGCTTCTCGCCGGCGGCAATGCGGATCTGTTCCTGCACGATGTCGATGCCGGTGATCATTTCGGTGACCGGGTGTTCGACCTGCACGCGGGTGTTCATTTCGATGAAGTAGAACTCGCCGTTTTCATACAGGAACTCGAAGGTGCCGGCGCCACGGTAGCCGATCTTGCGGCAAGCTTCGGCGCAACGCTCGCCGACCTTTTCGATCAGCTTGCGTGGGATGCCCGGCGCCGGTGCTTCCTCGATCACCTTCTGGTGGCGGCGCTGCATCGAGCAGTCGCGCTCGCCCAGCCAGACGGCGTTCTTGTGTTCGTCGGCGAGAACCTGGATTTCCACGTGGCGTGGGTTTTCCAGGAACTTCTCCATGTAAACTTCAGGATTGCCGAAGGCGGCGCCAGCTTCCGATTTGGTCATCTGCACGGCGTTGATCAGCGCAGCTTCGGTATGCACCACGCGCATGCCGCGGCCGCCACCGCCACCGGCGGCCTTGATGATGACCGGATAGCCGATCTTGCGGGCGGTCTGCACGATCACTTTCGGATCGTCCGGCAGTGCGCCTTCCGAGCCCGGCACGCAAGGCACGCCGGCCTTGATCATGGTTTGCTTGGCGGTGACTTTGTCGCCCATCAGGCGGATCGATTCGGAACGCGGGCCGATGAAGACGAAGCCGGATTTCTCCACGCGCTCGGCGAAGTCGGCGTTCTCCGACAGGAAGCCGTAGCCGGGGTGGATCGCTTCGGCGTCTGTCACTTCAGCAGCGCTGATGATGGCCGGCATGTTCAGGTAGCTCAGCGCCGACGGCGCCGGACCGATACAGACCGATTCGTCCGCCAACTTCACGTATTTGGCGTCTTTGTCTGCTTCCGAGTGGACGACAACCGTCTTGATGCCCAGTTCGCGGCAAGCGCGCTGAATACGGAGGGCAATCTCGCCGCGGTTGGCAATGAGGATTTTTTCAAACATGATAGGGTCGCTATGTCTGTGAGCGCCGGTGATGGCTGCGTCAGGTGAGGAAGGATTGCGGACCAGGAAAGGCGCGCCCGTACCGGTGGGGCAGGGCGCCGGCCTTTCTTAGCCGATCACAAACAGCGGTTGTCCGTACTCGACCGGCTGGCCGTTTTCGACCAGGATCTGGGTGATGGTGCCGGACTTGTCGGCGTCGATTTCGTTCAGCAGCTTCATCGCTTCGATGATGCACAGGGTGTCGCCTTCTTTGACCGACTGGCCGACTTCAACAAACGCCGAGGCGCCTGGAGCGGACGAACGGTAGAAGGTGCCGACCATCGGCGATTTGACGATGTGGCCGGTTGGTTCGGCGGCGGCGGCCGGCGCTGCAGCAGCGACTGGCGCAGCGGCAGCAGCAGGTGCGGCGTATTGTGGGATGGCTTGCGGCTGCATCATGACCATCTGATTTTGCGGCAGGGCCGACGATTTGACGATGCGAACTTTGCTCTCGCCTTCGGTCACTTCGAGTTCGGCGATGTCCGATTCTGCGACCAAATCAATCAAGGTCTTCAGCTTGCGTAGATCCATGTAACCCCCAGGAATGTCTTGTTTGTGTGTATTGCGGTGGCGCCTTGTGGGCGGAACCGGTCTGAAATAAGCGCAGATCGCGTAGGTTATCGCTTTTTAAGAACAAAGTCGATGGCAAACCGATATCCATCGATGCCCAGTCCGCAGATTGTCCCTATCGCGATCGCGCTCAGGAATGAATGGTGGCGAAACGACTCGCGCTGGTAAATATTCGAAATATGCACTTCCACAAACGGGATGGCCACCCCTGCCAGGGCGTCGCGCAAGGCCACGCTGGTATGGGTCAGTCCGCCCGGATTGATGACGATGGCGTCCACGCCTTCCGACCTGGCGGCATGGATGCGGTCGATCAGTGCACCTTCGTGGTTGCTTTGGAAGCAGGACAAGCTCGCGCCCGCTGCTGAGACTTGAGCCTGGGCAGCGTGTTCGATGTCGGCCAACGTGCTGGCGCCGTAGACCTCAGGCTCGCGTGTCCCCAGCAAATTCAGGTTGGGGCCGTTGAGCAGTAGGAGGTTTTTTGCCATGATTCCTGAGCCTTCTCCGCGAAAGATCCGCATTTTGACGCCAACTGCTGATATTTGGCAAGAGAAAAAAACTTATGAAACTGCTTATAGAGTTGCCAAATCTTTGCGCAGCTCGTCAAACTTCAGTCTGCCGAGGTAAGTCTTCTTGACTTGGCCGTCGGCGCCGATCAGCACGGTGAATGGCAGGCCACCCTGGCTGTTGCCAAACTGCCTCGACAGCTCGGTGCCGTTCATGCCGGACACGAAGACCGGATAGGTGATTTTATATTTGTCGCTAAATTCGGCGATATTTGACGGCGAATCAATACCAATGCCGATAACTTGCAGCTTCTTGCCTTCTTCTCCGGCGGCCAGCTGGGACAGCTCCGGCATCTCCTGCACGCATGGGCCGCACCAGGTGGCCCAGAAATTCACCAGCGTGGCCTTGCCTTTATATTGCGCCAGCGGCGTCGCCACGCCCTTGGCGTCCGGCAGCGTCTCTTTATACAGCGCCTCAACCGGACCGGTCACGCCGGGTGGTTGGGTGGCGGTCAGCGGTGACGGTTGCGGCGTGTTCTGCTTTTGATAACCGACGTAGGCGCCGGACGCGGCAAACAACAGGCCGACAACCACATAGGCTTTGAGGTGTTTTGGATTCATGGTGTAGTTGGATGAGTACTGTTAACTAGTAGGGCGCGCACGGCGGCAATGTCGGCGCGGGCCGCCTTGCCGTCCTTGTTCTTGACCGCGCCGCGCAGATCGTCCAGTTCATATAAGGCGGCGTGCACGCCTTCCTTGTGCCACATGAAGCTGACCGTTTCGACCATGCCATAGCGCGGGCCTTTGAAATGCGGAGTTTCCGAGATGTCGATTTGTACATTCCGGTTGAGCAGGAAGATTTCCACTTCCTTGGCGCTGTCGGCGAACAATTGCAGGTGAATGTCGTCGTGCGGGCCGGCCGTGCCATTCAATACGGCGCCGGTCAGGTAGGGCTGGAATTTTTCCAGGCCTTCCATGATGTCGACCGCCAGTGTGCGCAGGCGGAACACACGGGCCGGCTGGGTGTCGGCGTGGAACAGCTGCTGGTAGATGCGCACCTCGGCCTCGATCTGCGCATTGTCCGGCAGCAGGTTCAGCGGCGGTTGCGTGTCGCCCAGGATTTGTCGGGCGGCCTTGCGCTTGGCGGTGTTGTAGTCGGCTCCGTCCTCGGCGATCAGGCGTGCGGCAGCCGCCGCGATCTCGGCACGCAGGAGCTGCAGTTCTTCGTTCACATTGGAAGTCATGGACGAGATAATACTCTGAACCGGGAAAAGCGCGTCGGCTCAGGTAAAATCGCGTATTCAGTTCCGCCCGCACGCCCGTCATTCCCGCGAAAGCGGGAATCCATACTTAGCCACTCGGCCAGCGTTCTATGGATTCCCGCCCTCGCGGGAATGACGGTGTGTTGACGGCGGCGGCGGTTCACACTTTGCCTTAATATTATGCACATTCACATCCTCGGTATTTGCGGCACCTTTATGGGCGGCCTGGCTGTCCTGGCGAAAGAAGCGGGCCACCGCGTCACCGGCTGCGACGCCAACGTTTATCCTCCGATGAGTACGCAGCTGGAAGCGCAGGGGATTGAACTGATCACCGGCTACGGCCCGGAGCAGATCGAACTGAACCCGGACCTGTACGTCATCGGCAACGTGGTCACGCGCGGCAATCCGCTGATCGAGGCCATCATGAATCGCGGCCGGCCGTTCGTTTCCGGCCCGCAGTGGATCGGCGACCATATATTAAGAGATAAATGGGTGCTGGCCGTGGCCGGCACGCACGGCAAGACCACCACCACCGCCATGCTGACCTGGATACTGGAAGACGCCGGCTACGCGCCCGGCTTCCTGATCGGCGGCGTGCCGAAGAACTTCGGTGTCTCGGCGCGCCTGCAAGGTGACAAGGACTCGATCTTCTTCGTCATCGAAGCGGACGAATACGATACCGCCTTCTTCGACAAGCGCAGCAAGTTCGTGCACTACCACGCCAAGACCGCCATCCTGAACAACCTGGAATACGATCACGCTGACATCTTCCCCGATCTGCACGCGATCGAAACCCAATTCCATCACCTGGTGCGCACGGTGCCGGGCATTGGCCGGGTGATCTACAACGGCGACGAAGAACCGCTGCAACGCGTGCTCAAGCGCGGTTGCTGGAGCGAGCAGGAAAGCTTCGGCCGTAGCGAAAGCACGGATTGGGCGCTGAACGAATATGATGACGGCACGTTCGATGTGATTTTCCAGGGCGAAGTGCAGGGCCGCGTCGACTGGTCGCTGACCGGCAAGCATAACCGCGCCAACGCGCTGGCCGCCATCGCCGCCGCCCGCCATGTCGGCGTGCCGATCGCGCAGGCGGCCAAGTCGCTGGCGACCTTCGAAAACGTCAAACGTCGGATGGAGGTGCGCGGCGTAGTGAATAACATCACCGTCTACGACGACTTTGCCCACCATCCGACCGCCATCGCCACCACGGTCGGCGGCCTGCGCCAGAAGATTGGTAAAGAAACTCGCATCCTGGCCGTGCTGGAACCGCGCTCCAACACCATGAAGCTGGGCACGATGAAAGACGCGCTGCCGGGCAGCCTGACCGACGCCGACCTGGTGTTTGGCTTCGGCAGCGAGCAAGCCTTGGGCTGGAACCTGGGTCAGGCGCTGTCGCCCATCGGCGAAACCGCCAGCGCCTACGAAGACATCGACGCACTAGTGGCCGCCGTCGCCAAGGCCGCGCAGCCGGGCGACCAGATTATTGTGATGAGCAACGGCGGCTTCGGCGGCGTGCATGACAAGATTCTGAAAGCGCTGGCGTAATGATTCTGTATCTGCACGGCTTCCGTTCCTCACCGCTCTCCATGAAAGCCCGCGTGGTCGGCGAGCGCATGGCGGCGCTGGGGCTGGCCGACCAATTATTGTCGCCGCAGTTGCCGGCCTCGCCCAAGCTGGCGATCGAACTGGCGCTGGACCTGGTGAAAGATATGCCGGCCGACCAACTGAGCATCATCGGCTCCTCGCTGGGCGGCTATTACGCCACCTGGCTGGCCGAGCGCATCGGCTGCAAGGCGGTGCTGGTGAACCCGGCCATCGTGCCGCGCGTGAACCTTGATCAGCACGTCGGCGTGACCACGCAATTCCACTCTGACGAGCCGTTCGAGTTCAAGCGCGAGTACATCGCCGAACTGCACGCGCTGGAAGTGCCTAAGATCAGCCAGCCCGAACGCTATTTCCTGCTGGCCGCCACCGGCGACGAAGTGCTGGATTACCGCGACATGATGGCCCACTATCAGGGCGCGCGCCAGCATGTGATCCAGGGCAGCGACCACGCGATCTCCGAATTCCCGCAATATGTGGATGAAGTACTGACCTTCTGCGGCATCGAGGCAAGGTCTTGAGCGCGCCGCCGAGAAGTGCCTCGCTGCGGCAGGCGCAGTGGCAGCCGCATGTGCTGGCGTTGAACGCGCCGTCCGCCTACGTACCATGGCTGACGGCAGGCGGCTCGTTGACCGCGCGCTTGAAAGCGCACAGCGACAGCTTTCGCGTGCAATACCTGCATCAACGCGTTGAACGTTGCCTCAGCGACGAGGCGGTGGCGATCGGCATGCATCGTCCCGGCCGTGTGTGGGAACGGGAAGTGCTGCTGAGATGTGATAATACGCCCGCAGTGTTCGGCCACACGGTGGTGCCGATGTCGGCCAACGCCAGCGACTGGCCGCTGTTCAGTACGCTGGGCGAACGCTCGCTGGGCACCACGCTGTTCGGCGATCCGCTGGTTCAGCGCGGCGTGTTGGAATTTGCAAGATTGCGCGAAGGGCATCCCTTGGCGCAACGCGCGCGTGCCGCCCTCGGGGCGAACGCGCCACAGGATCAAATATTATATGCCCGGCGCTGTTTATATCAGCGCCGTCAAGGTACGCTGCTGGTGACGGAAGTTTTCCTGCCTTCGGTGCTGGAACTGATTAAAACGAACGACAATAAACGATGAATGTATTTTTTGAAGAATCCGGCGATTTCAAAGTCGGCAGCGTAATGACCCAGGCCGGCGAGGCCTATCAAGTCGAGATGGCCAGCGGCAAGCGCACCAAGGTCAAGGCCAAGGACGTGCTGCTGCAGTTTGAAAAGCCGTCGCCAGCCGAGCTGATGGAACAGGCCAAGGCGATCTCCGCCGAGATCGACCTGGAATTCCTGTGGGAAGTCGCCGGCGAGGAAGAGTTCGGCTTCGCCGAGCTGGGCGCCGAATACTTCGGCCACGCACCGCAGCCGGCCGAAGCGGCCGGCCTGATCCTGAGCCTGCATTCGTCGCCGGTCTATTTCTATAAAAAGGGCCGTGGCCGTTACAAGGCTGCGCCTGAACAGTCGCTGCGCGCGGCGCTGGCCGGCATCGAGAAAAAGAAACAGCAGGCGCTGGTGCAGCAGGGCTATGTGGAAGAACTGAAAGCCAACCAGCTGCCGGAGTCGATGCAGAACATCGTCATGCAGCTGCTGTTCAAGCCGGACAAGAACTCGATCGAATACAAGGCGCTGGACGCCGCCTGCGCCGAGCTGCACACCAATCCGCAGCGGCTGATGCTGGCGGTGGGCGGCGTGACGTCGCCGAAGGCGCTGCACATGGCCAAGTTCCTGTTCGAGAATTTCCCGAAAGGCGCCGGCTTCCCGGACGTGCCGGTGCCGTCGGCGCCGGCCAATCTGCCGCTGGCCAAGGTCGCAGCTTTTTCGATCGACGACGTCACCACCACCGAGATCGACGATGCGTTCTCGGTCACCAGGCTGGATGACGGCAACGTCAAGATCGGCATCCACATCGCCGCGCCGGGCCTGGCCATCAAGCCGGACGACGTGGTCGACAAGCTGGCGCGCGCGCGCATGTCCACCGTCTACATGCCGGGCGACAAGATCACCATGCTGCCGGATAACATCGTCGAGGCGTTCACGCTGGCCGAGGGCAAGACCTGCCCGGCGCTGTCGCTGTACGCCACGCTGAACCCGGCCGACTGGTCGGTGCTGGCCACCGAAACCCGCGCCGAGATGGTGCCGATCGCCAACAACCTGCGCCACAACGATCTGGACGACCTGGTCAATGAAGAAACGCTGGCCAGTGGTGAGGGCGACTATCCGCGCAAGGAAGAGCTGGGTCTGATCTGGCAGTGGGCGCAAGTGCTGGAAGCGGCGCGCATGGTCAAGCGCGAAGGTTTCGGCCTGAAGCCGGAACAGAACAACCGCGTCGACTTCAACTTCTATGTCGAAGACGATGTCGTCACCGTGTCGCGCCGCAAGCGTGGCGCGCCGCTGGACAAGATCGTCGCCGAACTGATGATCTTCGCCAACAGCACCTGGGGCAAGCTGATGCATGACAACGGCGTGCCGGGCATTTACCGCAGCCAGGGTCGTGGCGTCGGGGGCTGGAATGCCAAGATGCAGGTGCGCATGCTGACGCACGCGGCGCCGCACGAAGGCCTGGGCGTCGATCAGTACGCATGGAGCACCTCGCCGCTGCGTCGTTATACCGACCTGGTCAACCAATGGCAGATCCTGGCCTGCGCCGAGAAGGGCGTGATGGCGCCGCTGGTGGCGCACTTCAAGCACAAGGACGCGGGACTGTTCGCGATTGTGTCGCAGTTTGACGCGGCCTATGGCGCCTATGCGGATCACCAGGCGAATATGGAACGCTACTGGTGCCTGCGCTGGCTGGGCCAGGAGAACGCGCGCCAGGTCGAGGCCGTGGTGCTGAAGGACGAGGTGCTGCGCCTGACCGATATTCCGCTGATTATCCGCCTGCCGGGCATGCCGTCGGTGGCGCGCGGCGCGCAGGTCAAGCTGGATATCCTGCGCTGGGATGAGGTGGATCTGAGCATCGAAGCGCGCATCCTGGAAATTCCGACCGATGCGGCGCCAGGCGAGGTCGACTTCGAGGACGAGGTCGAAGACGCGCCGGAAGAGTCGGTCGATGCGCCGGAAGTCGCGGTCGAAGTGGCCGCCGAGCAGCCACCGGCCGCCTAATCGTCGCTGCTGCGCAAGCAGCAGCCCATAGAACGCTGGCTCAGCATGGATTCTCGCGTACGCGAGAATGACGTGTAGAATTTGAGCATGTTTTTTCCACCGGCCACCGAGTGAAGTCTTTTAAAGAAAATCGCTTGCTGTACCTCGCCATCGGCGTCTCGCTGGTGGCGCACGCCGTCATGCTGGCGGTGCGCTTTGTGGCGCCGCTGCCGCCGCCGGTGCAGGCGGCCGATCCGGGACTGGAAGTGATCCTGGTGAACGCCAAGCACAACAAGGCGCCGCTGAAGGCGGATGCGGTGGCCCAGGCCAATCTGGACGGCGGCGGCACGGTCGACCAGGGCCGCGCCAAGTCGCCGATGCCGGACATGCGCAAGACCGAAAACGGCGACAGCGTGCAGGCCAACAAGCGCCGCATCGCCGAACTGGAAGAACGCCAGAAGCAGCTGATGACGCAGGTGCACTCGTCCTCCAAAGTGAGCGTGCCGCCGGTCACCGAAAAACTGACGCCGGACCCGACGCCGACCGGCGCCGACCTGCTGGAATCGAGCAAGGCCATCGCCCGCCGCGTGGCGGAAATCAGCGAAACCATCGAGGACCAGAACCGGCGGCCGAAGAAAACCACGATCACGCCGAGCACGCGCGAAGCCGGCTACGCGATCTATTACAAGACCATGCAGAAGCGCATCGAGGACATCGGCACGCTGAACTTCCCGAACAGCAACGGGCGCAAGCTGTATGGCCAGCTGATGCTGTCGATCCCGGTATTCCAGGATGGCACCATCTATGAAAAGGAAGGCGGCATCAAGGTCGAGCGCAGCTCCGGCAACCCGGCGCTGGACGAGGCCGCGATGCGCATCGTGCGCCGCTCGGCGCCGTTCGGCAAATTCCCGCCGAATATGCTGTCGAGCGACCGGGATGACCTGTGGGTGATCATCACCACCTTCAAGTTCACCCGCGAAGACAAACTACAAGCCGATATGAGCGGCGGAGGACGATAAACCAATGGACCGTTACTGCGTGTTCGGCAACCCGATTGCCCATAGCAAATCGCCTGAAATCCATGCCGCCTTCGCGGCGCAGACCGGCCAGGAGCTGGAATACGAGCGCCGCCTGGCGCCGCTGGACGGCTTTGCCGACGCTGTGCGCGCCTTCATCGCCGCAGGCGGCAAGGGCGCCAACGTGACGGTGCCGTTCAAGCTGGAGGCGGTCAAGCTGGCGCAGGCGCTGACCATACGCGCGCGCGCGGCGGGCGCGGTCAACACGCTGGTGTTCAGCGACGACGGCATCATCGGCGACAACACCGACGGCGCCGGGCTGGTGGCCGACATCGTGCAGAACGCCGGCGTGGCCATCACCGGCAAGCGCGTGCTGCTGCTGGGCGCCGGCGGCGCGGTGCGCGGCGTGGTGCTGCCGATGCTGGAACATCGTCCGGCCAAGCTGGTGATTGCCAACCGCACCGTATCCAGGGCTGAGGAACTGGTTGAACAATTTGCCGCGCTGGGCGGCGCGGGCGTGGTTGCTGCCTGCGGCTTCGACGGCATCGAAGGCGAGTACGACATCGTCATCAACGGCACTGCGGCCAGCCTGAGCGCCGAAGTCCCGCCGATTGCACCATCCGTTTTCGCGCCTGGCTGTTTGGCGTTGGACATGATGTACGGAGCGTCCCCTACAGTATTCTTGCAGTTTGCGAGCCAGCACGGCGCACAGTTGCGCGATGGTTTAGGCATGCTGGTCGAGCAGGCTGCGGAAGCCTTCAAGCTGTGGCGCGACGTGCAGCCGGCCACCGGCGACGTGTTGCAAAGCCTGCGCGCCAAGCTATGAGCAAAGCATCCGGCAAATGGCGCTGGGTGAAGTGGATCTTCATCCTGCCGATCCTGCTGTTTCTGGCGGTACAGCTGTACTTCCTGCTGCAGATCTGGTGGTGGGTCGACCACAACCCGAGCATGACCAGCTTCATGCGCCAGCAGCAGGCGGCGATCCAGGAGAAGAACCCCAAGGCCAACATCCAGCAAGTGTGGGTGCCATACAAGCGCATCTCGAATAACCTGAAGCGCGCCATCATCGCCTCGGAAGACGCCAACTTCTCCGAGCACGAAGGCGTGGACTGGGACGCGCTGCAAAAGGCCTACGAGAAAAACAACAAGAAGAAAAAGGTCGTGTCGGGCGGCTCGACCATCACGCAGCAGCTGGCCAAGAACCTGTTCCTGTCCGGTTCGCGCAGCTATCTGCGCAAGGGGCAGGAGCTGATCATCACCTACATGCTGGAAGCGCTGATGGACAAGGAGCGCATCTTCGAAATCTACCTCAACGTGGTGGAATTCGGCACCGGCACCTTCGGCGCCGAAGCGGCGGCGCGCCACTACTACGGCGTCAGTGCGGCCAACCTGGGCGCGGCGCAGGCGGCCAAGCTGGCGGTGATGCTGCCCAACCCGCGCTATTTCGACAAACACCGCGACTCCAACTACCTTGCCCGTCGCACCAGCGTGATTTTACGCCGCATGGGCTCCGCCGAGGTGCCGTAAAACCCCGGGGTCAGGTCCCCCATTTCTACACGGGCTCAACCGCGTAGCGGTTGAGCCCGTGTAGAAA
>CAUPXZ010000089.1:0-13827 GCA_963515135.1 uncultured Duganella sp.
CATTCGGACATTTCGCGCGCGAAATGTCCGAATGTCGGCACTGACCCCGAAGTGCAGCGTACACTCTCGTTATTGACCGTTTGGACCGCTTTCCACAATGCCAAAATATCCTTGCCTTTTGCATAAACATCACCTATTGTGCAATGCACCAAAACAACAACAGGTGCAATCTTGACCGAGCAGCACAAGAAAAGCAGTCTGGCGGCGCTGACGCTGGCCGCGATCGGCATCGTCTATGGCGACATCGGCACCAGCCCCCTCTACACCCTCAAAACCATCTTCGATCCCGAGCACGGCCTGGCCCTCAGCGAAGCCAATCTGCTGGGCATTATTTCGCTGATTTTCTGGGGACTGACGATCATCGTCTCCCTCAAGTACGTGACGCTGGTGCTGCGCGCCGATAATCGCGGCGAGGGCGGCATCATGGCGCTGATGGCGCTGGCGCTGAATTCGGTGTCCAAGGCGGCGCCGCGCTGGCATTTCCCGCTGATGCTGCTGGGCGTGTTCGGCGCCACCATGTTCTATGGCGACAGCGTGATCACCCCCGCCATCTCGGTGCTGGGCGCGATCGAGGGCCTGGAAGTGGCCGCGCCCGGCCTGGAACAGTACATCGTGCCGCTGACCATCATCGTGCTGATCTCGCTGTACGCGATGCAGCGCCACGGCACCGCCGGCATCGGCCGTTTCTTCGGCCCGATCATGGTGCTGTGGTTCGCCGCGCTGGCCATCATGGGCGTGATTAACATCGTCGAGGCGCCGCAGATCCTGGCCGCGCTCAACCCCTTCCACGCGCTGCGCTTCATGTACGAAAACCGCATGATCGCCTTCGTCGCGCTGGGCGCGGTGGTGCTGGCGCTGACCGGCGCCGAGGCGCTGTACGCCGACATGGGCCACTTCGGCAAGAAGCCGATCCGCGCCGCCTGGTTCATGATCGTGTTCCCGGCGCTGGCGCTGAACTACCTGGGCCAGGGCGCGCTGCTGCTGATGCATCCGGATACCGTCGACAACCCGTTCTTCCACCAGCTGGGCGACTGGGCGGTCTACCCGCTGGTGGTGCTGTCGACGGCGGCGGCGGTGATCGCCTCGCAAGCCACCATCTCCGGCACCTTCTCGATGACCAAGCAGGCCATCGCGCTGGGCCTGCTGCCACGCATGCGCATCCTGCACACCTCGGTCACCGAAATCGGCCAGATCTACATCCCGGCGGTCAACTGGCTGCAGCTGATCGTCGTGCTGCTGGCGGTGATCGGCTTCGGCTCGTCCGACAAGCTGGCCGGCGCCTACGGCATCGCGGTCACCGCCACCATGCTGGCCACCACCGTGCTGACCTTCTTCGTGATCCGCTACCGCTGGCACCTGCCGCTGGCGCTGTGCATCGGCGCCACCGGCCTGTTCCTGACGCTGGACATCGCGCTGTTCTCGGCCAGCACGCTGAAGCTGTTCCACGGCGGCTGGTTCCCGCTGCTGCTGGGCGTGGTGCTGTTCACCGTCATGCTGACCTGGAAGCGCGGCCGCCAGCTGGTGTTCGAGAATCTGCAAAAGCACGCGATTCCGCTGGAAGATTTCCTGTCCTCGCTGTTCGTGGCGCCGCCGACGCGCGTCTACGGCACCGCCATCTTCATGCGCGGCGAGAGCGACGGCGTGCCGCACGCGCTGCTGCACAACCTGTCGCACAACAAGGTGCTGCACGAACGGGTGGTGTTCGTCACCGTGCACATTGTCGAGGAGCCGTATGTGGCGCAGGAAGAGCAGGTCAAGGTCACCGACCTCGGTCACCAGTGCTACCAGCTGAACATCTACTACGGCTTCAAGGATGAACCGGACATCCCGCGCGCGCTGCAGCAATGCGAGTGTCTCGGCCTGCCGTTCGAGATGATGGAGACCTCGTTCTTCATCGCCCGCCAGACGGTGATTTCGGCGCCGGGGCAGGGCATGGCGACCTGGCGCGAGCACCTGTTCGTGGCCATGTCGCGCAACGCGCGCGGCGCCGCCGACTACTATCAGATTCCGCCCAACCGGGTGATCGAACTGGGCACGCAAGTGGAAATTTGAAGACAAAAATATGTAACTGAATGTTGTGCCGGCAGCGGAAGCGGTGACGTCTGCTAAACTTCTGCGCCGGGACCACCGAATACGAATACTCATCAAAGGTAAATATGAAAGCGATGTTGCAACTTCTCGTTGCTGCGGCTTGCGCAGTAACTCTGGTCGCCTGTGGCGGCGGCGATAAAACTCCGAAGGAAGTGGTGGTGGTGCAGCCGGACTACAAGCTGACCGAGACCAAGGTCGGCACCGGTGACCTGGCGGCTGCCGCCGGCGACACCGTGACCATCAAGTACAACGGCTTCCTGTACGACGCCAACAACGCCGCCAACGGCTATCGCGGCGCTAAGGTGCGCAGCACCTATGACTCCAACATCACCTTCACCTACACCGTGGGCGTGGGCGCCGCCTCCTACCTGGCCGGCATCGGCCCTGGCCTGGACATGGCGTTGATCGGCATGCGTGCCGGCGGCACCCGTACCGCGATCCTGCCGGCCAATCTGGCGTTTGGCTCGGTGGCGTACGATGCGGGTGAAATCAACGGCATCAAATATCCGGCCATTCCGGCCAATTCGCCGATAGTGTTCGACCTGGAATTGGTCAACGTCACCAAGGCGGTGGTGATCACCCCGATTCCTGCGCCAACCACGCTGGTGAGCAAGGACACCACGGTCGGCACCGGCGACGCTGCGGCTGCCGGCAAGTCGCTGACCGTCACCTACAGCCTGTACGTGTACGACGGCGGTTCGGTCACGCTGCGCAGCGCGCTGAAGGAAACCAATACCTTCACCTTTGTGCTGGGCGCCGGCACGGTCATCAAGGGCTGGGACCAGGGTCTGGTGGGCATGAAGGTCGGCGGCATCCGCACCCTGACCATTCCGCCTGATCTGGCGTATGGCGCGACCCCGCAGCTGGACACCGCCGGCAATATCAAGATCCCGGCCAACTCCACGCTGGTGTTCGATATCGCGCTGACTGCGGTGAAGTAAGCACGCGGCGCATCGAAAAGGCAGCTTCGGCTGCCTTTTTTTATTCGCGCAGCGCGCGCGCCGGCGCGATCCGCATCGCCGCCCAGGTGTGGCGCGCGCAGGCGGCGACCACCACCAGTAGCGCCGCCGCCAGGGCCGCCAGCGGCGCCCAGGCGCCCAGCGGCGAACGCTCGGCAAACGGCGCCAGGTAGCGCGCGATCGCCAGCCAGGCCGCCGGCAGCGCGATCAGGGCGGCGGCGCCGGCCAGCAGCGCGAACTCGCGACCGATCAGCAAGGCAATCGCCGCACGGCCGGCGCCATGCAGCTTGCGCAGCACGACTTCGCGCGCGCGCCGCTGTACGCTGTGCGCTGCCAGCACATAGATGCCGAACGCCGCCAACGCCAGCACCACCGCCGTGGCGCAGGCCAGCAGCCGTGCCAGCCGCAGGTCGTCGGCGTAGGCTTGCGCGTAGTAGCCGGCCAGCGGCCGCAGTGTCGCCGGCTGCGCCGGATAGCGGCGCAGCCAGGTGGCGGCGATGGCCGCTTCCACCTCGGCGCGCGCGGTGCCGCCGTTCAGGCGCACCGTCATCAGGCCACTGTCGCGCAGCACGGTGTACATCATCGGCCGCACCGGATCGCGCAGCGTTTCCCAACGCAGGTCCGGCACCACGCCCACCACGCGCAGCTGGCTGCCGTTGATGCGTTGACCCAGCGCCTGCCGCGCCGAGCTCCAGCCCAGCGCCATCACCGCCGCCTGGTTCAGCATCACATGCTGCTCGCCCTCGGCCGCCTGCCGCTCGCGTGCGTCGAACACTCTGCCGGCCAGCGCCGCCACGCCGTATACCTTGAAGAACTCCGTGCCCACCATCTGCACCGACAGCGCCGCACTGCTGCCATCAAGGCGCTGCACAGTGATGCTGCCGCGCGTGCCGGTGTGGTCGTCGCGACCTGGCACGTTGCGGCTCCAGGTGGCGCCAGCCACGCCGGGCAATTGCGCTACCGCGTCGCGCAACGCCTCGGCCTGCGCCGGATCGACCACCGCTGGCGTGTCCAACGCCAGCAGCGGCGCCGGATCGAAGCCGGGCGGCGCGGATGCCGCAAACTGCGTCTGCCACAGGATCGCCAGTGCCACGCTGCCCATGCCGATGGCGGCGCTGAACTGCACGGTGGTCAGCGCTCTCCGCAACCATGCGCCGCCGAGTGTCTCGCCGCTGCGCTGCGCCAGCGTGGCGCGCATGTCGGCGCCGCGCGCCAGCCAGCCGGGATAGGCACCGGCCAGCACTCCCACCAGCGCGCCAAAGACGATGCAAGCCAGCACCGACAGCGGCGTAAACACGCCGTCCAGCTGCCGTTGCAGCAGTTCCGACGCCAGCGGCAGCAGCAGCCACGCCAGCAGCACGCCCAGCGCGGCGGCGGCGCAGGACAGCAGCAACGCCTCGCTCATGAACTGCAGCAGCAACTGGCGTGTGCCGGCGCCCATCACGCGGCGCACGGCAATCTCGCGCTGGCGGCGCAAGGCGCGCATGCTGGCCAGGTTGATGTAGTTGATGACCGCCAGCAGCAAAATCAGCAGCCCAGCCGCGCCGAGCGCCAGCACCATGCGCAGGTCGCCGCGCTGACCGACGCCCATGGTATTGGCCACCGAGCGGTCGAAATAGGCGTCGGCCAAGGGACCGAGCGCGATGTCGACCATCTTGCGGCCGTTCAGCGCGGTCTTCATCTCCGGCGTGGCCAGGTTTCCCCACGGCGCCTGGTCGATCACGTCCTGCAGCGTCTTGCGCAGCGCCTCCGGGCTGGCGCTGGTCTTCACGTAAATGCGGCCGGCGATGCCCATCCAGTTGGATAGCGCCTCGCGGCGCCGCTGCTCGGTCCACAGCGCGGTGCCGGATCCGACCAGCATGCCGAACTGCAGGGTGCTGTTGGACGGCCGGTCCGGCAGTACCGCGCGCACCTGCAGTGTCTGCGCATCGAGCACGATGCTGCGGCCCAGCACCTCAGTGGCGCCGAACAGCTGCAGCGCAGCCTTGCGGGTGATCGCCAGGCCGTCAGGCTGCGTCAGCGCCTGTTGCAGATCGCCTTGCAGCGCGCGCAGTCCGGCGATTTGCCCGAACGCCGGATCGACTGCGGTGTAGTCGACCATGCGTTGCACGCCGTCCTGATTCAGGCTGGCCTGGTTGGGCCACCAGATGCTGGCTTCAAGCGGCAGTCCGCTTTGCAAGGCGACGCCGCGCAGCGCGAACGGCGTGTACTCCATCCATTGCGGTTGCGGGATGAAGTTCAGCCGGTGCTTGATGATGAACACCTGCTCGCGCTGCGGCACATCGCGGTCGTAGCTGAACGAGTATTTGACAAAGCCGAGCAGCAGAAAGCACACCGCGAAGCCGGCGGCGAGGCCCAGCAGTTCGACTGCGGAGTTCAGCGGATGGCGCAGCAGCAGGCGCCAGGCGAGGCGGAAGTTCGTCATGGCTCAGTCCTTCAATGCCAGCACCGGCGGCATGCGCATCGCCGTCAGCGTGTGGCGGGTGGTGGCGATCAATGCGACGAGCACCGCCAGCAACAGCGCCGCAGCCAGCGTCCAGCCGCCGACCGGCGCATGCTCGGTGTAGCCGGCCAGGTAGCGCTGCGTGGCGACGGCGGCCAGCGGCAGGCCGAGCACCGCGCCGGCGCCGACCAGCAGCGAGAACTCGCGCGCCAGCATCAGCGCGATGTCCTTGCGGCCGGCGCCGTGCAGCTTGCGCAGCACGATCTCGCGCCGGCTGCGCTGCACGCTGTAAGCCGACAGCACATAGATGCCGAACGCCGCCAGCGCAATCGCGGTGATGCTGGTGATGGCGAGGATGCGCATCAGCCGCGCATCGGCCGCATAGCGTTCCGCCAGTATCGCCTGCTGGGTCTTGATTTCCAGGATGTCGTTGGGGAAGCTGCGCTGCCATAAGGGTTCGACCATGCCGTAGACCGCACTGGCGCTGGCGGCAGTGCGCAGCATCACCACGCTGGCGGGCCGCACACGATAGATCAGCGCTTTCGGCGCCGCATGCAGGCCCTGGAAGCGCACCTCCGGTGCGATGCCGATGATCCGCGCCCCGCCTGGCGGCAGCGCCTGGCCGATGGCTTCCTGCGGTGTGGCATAGCCCAGCGTTGCCGCCGCTTCGGCGTTCAGCAAGACGCCGCCGCTGTCCTGCTCGTCGAGCGGGTTGAGGCGCGGGTTGAAGGTCTGGCCATACAGCGCGCGCAGGCCATTGGCTTCAAACCAGTTGGGGCTGACGAGCTTTGCTTCCATCGGCAGTTCGCCCCCATCTCGGGCGGCGGTGATGTTGGTCAGCTTGAAGCCGTCGCGGCCGATCGCTTCCGAGATGGTGGCAACGCTGTCGATGCCGGGTAACTGGCGTAGCTGGTCGAGCAAGGCTTGCGCCGCCGCTGTGCCGCTGGCGTTGAACGGCATGTCCAGCACCAGCAGCCGATTGACGTCAAGGCCCGGCGAGGCATGGCTGGCATACCAGGTCTGCCATGCCACCGCCAGCGTAGCGGCGCTGAGCGCCATGGCGCTGCCGAATTGCAGCACCGTCAGCACGCGGCGCAGCCACAGGCCGGCCACGGTTTCGTTGTTGCCGCGTCCCGCCAGCGCGCTGGCCGGCAATGCATGGCGCGCCAGCCAGGCGGGATAGGCGCCGGCGCACACGCCGATCACGATACTGAAGCCCAGCGCGGCCAGGCAATGCAGCGGCGTGAACATGCCGTCCAGGCGGCGGTTCACCAAGTCGGAGAAGGCCGGCAGCAGCAGCCACGCCAGCATCAGGCCGGCCACCGCCGCCAGCACGGCGGTCAGCACCGCCTCGCTGAGGAACTGCCGTATCAACTGCCCGGCGCTGGCGCCAAGCAGCTTGCGCAGGCCGATCTCGCGCTGGCGGCGCAGCGTGCGCACGGTGGCCAGGTTGACGTAGTTGATCGACGCCAGCAGCAGGATCAGCAAGCCGCCTGCCGCCAGCCCGAACACGCTGCCACGCCGCCCATAACTGTCGCCGGCGCGGCTGGCCGCCATGTCTTGGTCGAAGTAGGCGTCGCGCAACGGCAGCAGGCGGATGTCGGCGACATTGCGGCCGTTGAGGCGCTTGCCGAGCGACCCGCTTTTCATGCGCTGGTTGAAGGGATCGCGCTCGCTGGCTTGCTGGAGCAACGCGGTCAGTGCAACGATCGAGGCGCCCGGCTTGAGTTTCATGAACAGTGTGGCGCGGGTCGGCCTGGTCAACGCCGTATCGCGCTCCGGCCATGCGCTGCTGGCCGTGCCGATCAGCGCCTCGTACTGCAGGCTGCTGTTGGCCGCCGGATCGGGCAGCACGGCGCGCACCTGCAGCAAGGCGTCGCCGGCCCGCACGCTCCGGCCCAGCGCCGCTTGCATGCCAAACAATCTGGCGGCGCCGCTGCGCGTCAGCGCCAGGCCATCCGGTTGCGTCAGCGCCGCCTGCAAGTCGCCTTCCGCCGCGCGAACGTCGAATATCTTGCCGAAGGCCGGATCGATGACGCGCAAGTCCAGCGCGCGCAGCCCGGCGCCGACGCGCAAACGCACATCGACGTCAGTGGTCATGATGGACTCCTCCACCATGCCGCTGTCGCGCGCGACGTGCAGCAGCGACGCCAGGCTGCGCAACTGCCAATCCGGCCGGGGGAAAACGTTGATGCGCTGCTTGACCACCACCACGCGCTCGCTGTCAGGCACGCTGCTGTTGAAGTTGAGGCAGTAGGCCACGTAGCCGAACAGCAGGAAGCAGGCGGCAAAGCCTATCGCCAGTCCGCCGATCACCACCAGCGAGTAAGCCGGCTGCTGCAATAACAGCCGCCAGCCGATGCGGAAATCGCGCGGCATCACGCGGCCTGCAGCGCGTCGACCATGATGCGGCCGTCCAGCAGGTTCAGCGTGCGCGAGGCTTGCGCCGCGTGGTCGGGCGAGTGGGTGACCATCACTACCGTCGTGCCTTCGGCGTTGATGTCGCGCAGCAGGCGCATGACTTCGTCGCCGTGGGCGCTGTCCAGATTACCGGTCGGCTCGTCGGCCAGCAGCATGGCGGGGCCGGACACCAGCGCGCGCGCGATCGCCACGCGCTGCTGCTGGCCGCCGGACAGCTGCGATGGCCGGTGGCTGGCGCGGTGGCCGACGCCCAGCTTGTCGAGCATGGCCGTCACCCGCTCGCGCCGTTCGCGCGCAGGCGTGCCGTTGTATTCCAGCGCCAGTTCGACATTCTCGAACACCGTCAGTTCTTCGATCAGGTTGAAGCTCTGGAAGATGAAGCCGATGCGGCCGCGCCGCAGCTTGTTCAGTTGCGCCTCGCTCCAGCCGGCGATGTTCCGGCCTTCGAACCAGTACTCGCCGCGCGTCGGCACATCCAGCAGGCCGAGGATGCCGAGCATGGTCGACTTGCCGCAGCCGGAAGGGCCGGTGATGGCGACATATTCGCCCGCCTCGATTTCCAGGTCGATGCGGTCCAGGGCCGTGGTCTGGATTTCTCCCGCTTGGTGAACTTTGCTGACGCCGACGAGTTTGAGCATGTGCGTGTGCCTTATGTTGATTTGATAAGAGGTTACTGCGTAATGTGCAGCCGTGGTGAATTTCCGTAGGCGGCATAGCTGGACAGGATGACCTTGTCGCCGGCCTTCAGGCCGTCCAGCACTTCGATCTGGCTGTTGTTGCGGCGGCCGGTGCGCACCGGCCGCCGCTGGGCGCCGCCGCCACCGTCTTCCAGCACATACACCCAGGCGCCGCCGCTGTCGTTGATGAAGGCGCCGTTGGGCAGCAGCAGCGCTGTCGACGGTTCGCCCAGCGTGATGCGCGCGTCCAGACTCTGGCCGGGATTGAGCACCGGCGGCTGTCCCCTGGTGAACACCATTTCGACTGTGAAGCGGCCATCCTTGATCTGCGGGTAGATGGTGCTGATGTCGGCGCCGTAGCTGCGCTCATCCTGCTTGACGCTGCCGTGGCGGCCGACCGCCATGCGGTTCAGGTAATACTCGTCGACGCTGGCGGTGAGCTTGAAGCGCGACGGATCGTCGATGCGGCCGATGTTCTTGCCGGTGGCGATGGACTCGCCGATCTGCAGGCGGAAGTTGGTCAGCCGGCCTGCCACCGGCGCCCGCACCGCCAGCGCGTCCACGGTGGCGGCGACCAGCCTGAGGCCGGAGTCCAGGCCGCGAATGGAGCTTTCCATCTGCTGTTCGGCGTGCTGCCGCACGCGTAAGTCGGCGCCGTTGGCCTGCTGCTCCTGCTTCAGCGCACGCTCCTGCTGCGCCAGCCGGTCTTCCGATTCCTCCAGCGCCACGCTGGAAATGAAGCCTTGCGCCGCCAGCCGGAGGTTGCGCGCGTGCTGCTTGCGCGCCTGGTCCAGTGCAAACTGCAGGTCATCCAGGCGGCGCTGGTGATCGGCGGCGCTGGCCTGCTGTGCTACCCGCAGGTTGGACAGGTTGAAGGTGCTGACCGAATGCTCGTACTGGCGCGCCAGCAGTTCCAGGTTGCGCTGCGGATTGGAGATGCGGAACAGCAGCTGGCCTTTCTTCACCAGCGCGCCGTCGGCGGCGAAGACTTCTTCCACGCGGCCTGATTCCACCGCGTCGAGGATGACGGAGTTCAGCGGCTCGGCGCTGGCGCGCACGATCACCTCATCGACGAAGACGCCGCGCGCTGCCTGGCCGATGCGCAGGTCGGCGCCGTCGATTTGCAGCCCGCGCGGCATCCAGGCCCACAGCGCGTAGGCCGCTACGGCGCTAGCCAGCGCACCGCCGGCGATGATGGCGGTGCGCTGGCCGCGCCGGCGCGGCACCACGGTATCCATGGCGGCGCCGCTGGCGGGAAGCTGCGGCGAGGCGGCGTCGAAATTTTTTTTGATGTGCATACCGGCCGTACTGCAAACGCTGTGCCAGGCCTGAAATCGCGGTTTTCAGCCGTGGTCGGCACGCGGGTGTTCATTTCCGGACAGTGGCAGCTGTTCACAAGTGGACAGCTGCCGCAAGCGGCCGTTTGCAGCGCTAAAACGGCTGTTAGAATGTTTGCATGTCCGCCCATATCCTGATCCTTGATGACGATGCCGATGTCGCCACCGCCGCACAGCTGCTGCTGCGCCGGCGCTATGCACAGGTGGCCACGCTGACCGATCCGGCGGGCTTGCCGGCGTTGCTGGCGCGTGGCGTGCCGGACGTGGTGCTGCTGGACCTGAACTTCACGCCGGGCCGCATCAATGGCGCCGAAGGCCTGGCGCTGCTGGATGTGCTGCGCGCGCAACCACGCCCGCCGGCGGTGATTGCCATGACGGCGTATGCCGACGTGCCGCTGGCGGTGGCAGCGCTGAAGCGCGGCGCCGGCGATTTCATCACCAAGCCATGGGATAACGCACGCCTGATCGCTGCTGTGGATCAGGCTTTGGCGCGGCGTGAGGCAGCGCGTGGTGGCGGCTCCGGCGCGCCGGAGCTGATGGGCGAGTCGCGGGCCATGCGCGAACTGAAAGCCTTGATCGCCAGCGTGGCGCCGACTGAAGCCAACGTGATGGTGCTGGGCGAGAACGGCGTCGGCAAGGAGTTGGTGGCGCGTGCGATTCATGCGGCGTCGCGCCGCGCGGCCGGCACCATGCTGGCGGTGGACATGGGGGCGCTGCCCGACTCGACGTTTGAGAGTGAGTTATTCGGTCACCGCAAAGGCTCGTTCACCGATGCCAGGGCAGATCGGGCGGGGCGCTTCCAGGCGGCGCGTGGCGGCTCGCTGTTCCTCGACGAGATAGGCAATATGCCCTTGGCCGCGCAGGCCAAGTTGCTGACTGCGCTGGAGCGGCGCGAGGTGACGCCGATCGGCGCCGACAAACCGGAGAGCATTGATGTGCGCATCATCAGCGCCACCAATCTGGACGAGGCGCGGCTGTTTGACCCGTCGGTGTTCCGCGCCGACTTGCTGTTCCGGCTGAACACCATCGTGCTGCGCGTGCCGCCGCTGCGCGAACGGCGCGACGATGTGCCGCTGCTGCTGCAGCACTATCTGAGGATGTACGAAGCGCAGTATCAGCGGCCGGCGCGCAACGTCGCCGCCAGCGCGATGGATGCGTTGCCGCGCCACGACTGGCCCGGCAACGTGCGCGCCTTGCGCCATGCCTGCGAGCGTGCCGTGATCCTCGGCCAGGGTGCGGAATATGCGGTGGCCGATTTCGGCCTGGCCGCCAGTGTCGACGCGCCGGTCAGCGCCGCAGCAACGCCGATTGCCACGCCGGTGGCGATCCGGGCCACCGGCGACACCACGCTGGACGCCATCGAGCGCGCGGCGATCGCCTCGACGCTGGCGCAATTTAACGGCAATATCAGCCACGCGGCCAAGACGCTGGGCATCAGCCGTGCCGCCCTGTATCGCAAACTGGACAAGCATGGCATCTGAGCGCTTGCTCAAGCTGGGCGTGGTGGCTGGCGTGGCCGGCCTGATGGCGCTCGCCGTCGCGGCGGACGTGCTGTCGCCGGAGCCACGCCGCATCGTGCTGTGCTGCCTGCTGGCGCTCTTGCCGGCCAGCCTGCTGTGGCAAGCGCTGCGCCGTCTCGCGTTACCCGCGCCGCACATGGAGGACAGCGTGGCCAGCGCGCCCAGAGCGCCGCGCGAGCTGGCCAGCGCCATTCTTGCGCTGGAGTCCCGGCTTGAACACGCACCGATCGCGCTGTTCCGCATCGAACACGCCAGCGGCGCCGGCGCGGTCACCCCGCTGAACGCCAGCGCGCGCAGACTGCTGGCCCCCGGCCGCGCGATCGCGCCACAAGAGCTGCATCAGCTGCTGGCCGCGCAGGCGGCGGGCCAACGCCAGCTGGTCAGCTTCAACACCGAGCGCGGCGCCGAGCGCGCGCTGGTTGCCATCTCCACGCTCACCGTGCAAGGCGCAGCGCAACGCCTGGCCGCGCTGATGCCGGTGGAAAGCCAGCTGGAAGCCGAAGCCCTCAACGCCTGGCGCGAGCTGGTGCAAGTCCTCACCCACGAAATCATGAATTCACTGACGCCGGTGGCCTCGCTGTCGCGCACCGCCTGCGGGCTGCTGGAGGAGGCGCGCGAAGGCCTGCCGGCCGACATCCACGCCGACCTTGACACCGCGCTGGACGCCATCGCCCGCCGCGCCGCCAGCCTGGTCGACTTTGTCGGCAGTTACCGCAGCCTGTCGACCGTGCCGCAAGCGCAACCGCAGCGGGTGCCGCTGGAAGCACTGTTCGAGCGCCTGAAAGCGCTGCTGGAACCGCAATGGCAGGGCAGGCTGGCCTTCTCGGTCGAACCGGCGTCGCTGGAAGTGATGACCGATCCGGGGCAGCTGGAACAAGCCCTGATCAATTTATTGAAGAACGCGGCGGAAGCCGGCACCCAGGCGCAAGTCAGCGCGCGCCTGAGCCGGGGCGGCCGGCTGCGCATCGAAGTCTCGGATAACGGTCCCGGCGTGCCGGAAGCGCTGGCCGCGCACATCTTCACACCGTTCTTCTCGACCAAGAAACAGGGCCGGGGCATCGGCCTGGCGATGGTGCGCCACCTGGTGCACGCCAACGGCGGCACGGTGCGCTATGCGCGTCCGGTCGGTGCCGGCGCACGCTTCATCCTGACGTTTTAGCGCACCATGTCCACATGCATGATGCCGTCTTCGTCATAGGGCGCGGTCACGGTTTCGAAGCCGAAGCCGCCGTAGAATTTTTCCAGATGCGCCTGCGCGCCGATGCGGAAGCGCTGGCCCGGATGCAGCTGCTCCGCCAGCGGAATCGCCTTGGCCAGCAGTTCGCGGCCTACGCCGCTGCCACGGCCGGCCTGCGTGGTCAGCACGCGGCCCAGCGACATCTCATCGAACTTCACGCCCGGCGGCACGCAACGCAGATACGCCACCAGCGTGCGCACGCCATCAATCTCGCGCCAGCCCATCAGGTGATGGCACACGGGATCGCAACCGTCGATGTCGGGATATAAGCAGATCTGCTCAAGGATGAAAACCGCCTGACGCTGGCGCAGCACCTCATACCAGTCTGCGCGCGGGATGTCGTCAAATGCCAGCCAATGCCATTCAATCATTGCATGTCTCGTTGAGGATCAAAACAATGATTGTATGTGAAAACAGGCCGGCGTCCAGGGCGGACGCCGGCCGCGTGCCGGATCGATTAAACGATGGTCAGGGTCACGTCGATGTTACCGCGGGTGGCGTTCGAGTATGGGCACACGATGTGCGCCGCATCGACCAGTTTCTGCGCGGTTTCGCGGTCCAGGCCTGGCAGCGAGATTTTGTGCTCAACCTGGATGGCGAAGCCGGTTGGGACCGGGCCGATACCGACCGAGGTTTCCACCGACAGGTCAGCCGGCACGGCGATCTTGTCGCGGCCGCCGACGAATTTCATCGCGCCGATGAAGCAGGCTGCGTAGCCCGAAGCGAACAGCTGTTCAGGGTTGGTGCCGTCGCCGCCGGCGCCGCCCAGTTCTTTCGGGGTGCTCAGCTTGACGCTCAGTTTGCCGTCCGTCGAAGCGGATTGGCCTTCGCGGCCGCCGGTGGTTTTAGCGTGTGCGGTGTACAGTACTTTTTCGATCGACATGATAAATCCTTTCAGTGGGTGAATACTTTAAAATTTAGTTGGCTATTCAATCGCTTGCTATTTACCTGTTGGGACAACAGCTTGCTAATCTACTACAACTTGCGCCGTTTGCAGCGCCCATGTACGTACTATACATAGTGTGCTACACAATAGCAAGCGATTTTTATAAATTAGTGATCAGCCTGGTTGTGCCGGGTGCGAAACTGTTCCGCGTAAATAAAGTCGAAAAAAACAAAATATAGTCGAAAATGAAAAAAAA
>CAUPXZ010000090.1:0-13726 GCA_963515135.1 uncultured Duganella sp.
GTGAGTGCTACCCCAAAACCAAAACTTTACTTCTCCCAGATTCGCTGTGGCGCCCGATTGGCGGCGCCAGAGCATACAAGTCAAAGCTTGATGACCATAGTAAGTCGGTCCCACCCCTTCCCATCCCGAACAGGACCGTGAAACGACTCTACGCCGATGATAGTGCTGCAACCAGTGTGAAAGTAGGTTATCGTCAAGCTAGTTATTAGTCAGGAAGGCCCGTTCAGTGAACGGGCCTTTTTGCGTTTACATTGCCCTCAGATTTTCGTCGCGCAGATTGACCAGCAGGCTGCGGCCATTGCTGTCGATGCGGAATTCTCCATACCTGGCGTTTTCCCAGCGCTTGGCCTCGCCTTCCTTGAAATACCAGGCGTCGCTCAGCGGCAGTTGGATGATGATTTCATCTGGCGCAAGCGGCGCGTCCATGGCTTCGCGCTGTAGCATGGCGATACCGCGCGCATCAATTTTTGCGATAACTTTGGCGCGCCGGGCGTCGATGCGCAGTTCCGGCCTGAGGAAATTCAGGCGCATGTAATCGCCTTGCATCAGCGAGCGTGGATCCACCGGCGCCAGCGCGATGTAGACGGGGCGGCCACTGCTGATCAGGTTCTCTTTCTGCCAGATGCCGCCGTTGATCACCAGCAGGATGGCCAGCAGCGATAGCGCCATCAGCTTGGGGAAGGGCGATGCTGCCACCACCACGTTGGCCGCGCGCTGGGCCGAGTACAGCCAGGAAACCACGCCGAACGCCGCGCCGACGCCTATCATGATGAGGGCTTTGTTCGCCAACGGCAGATCGAGCTGGTAGTAAAAGCTGCCGACAACCCATGCCGCCGACACGCCGGCTGCGGCGGCCAACAACCAGCGTCCGCCGACCGCGCACACCGCCAAAATCAGCAGCGTGCCGCCCAGCAAGGGCATCAGCCAGCTCAGTCCGACCAGCAGCGCGGCAGAGACCAGGATGTGCGGTGCGCGAAAAGCCGGCCAGTGGCGGGCAAGCCATATCGCCGCGCCGCCGGCGAGCGCGATGGAGAGTGCTCTTGGCAAGGGATTCGCGACCATGGCCGCTGCCAGCCTGCTGCCATCCAGTGGCTCTACCAGTGCGCCGATCAGAAAAGTTTTTCCCGATGCATAGGCCAGTCCGGTCAGCAGCGTGGCCGCCCAACCGGTAGCGGCTGCTTCGACGGCAATCATGCGGCGGGCGTTGGTGGCCGAGATCTTCATCACGTCCGAGCGCACCACAACCGCTACCCACACCAGCAGCGCGCAATGGATACCGCCCCAAATTTGCAGCGCGTTAAACGTCCGGTGATTGGCGACTGTGGCGATACACATGAGGCAGGCCACCGCTCCCAGCAAGGTACGCAGCCAGGTTTGCGGCACGCTGCACAGCACACCGATAATGATCAGCATCAGCGCGCCGCCAGCCAGCGTCGGAGGCAAGTCACGGTATAGACCGATGCCCAGCATCATGCCGGCCACCAGCAACGCCGGCACACCCAGTTGCTCAACGAATTCCGACTGGCCACCGTGCCGCAGCACCACCAGCGCACCGCCGAGAAACAAGACACCGATGAGATAGCACAGCGGCCCCTGGTTGATCTCCCGCCCGACCAGGCTGAAAATCACCGCGATGAACGGTAGAGCGGCCAGCCAGGCGCCGAGGCCAGCCATCAGCACGACGGGCCACGGCCGCGTGTGCGTATGCGGTGTCGCGTTTGCAGGCAGGATGCCGCACCCGGCGGCGGCTTGGATCAGCTGTTTCATGCCATCTGCTCCCCGGTGTAGGCGCGCGTGAGGAACATGACGAGCTTCACTGTTCCGGCCAGCAGAGCGGCCGCCACGCAGCCGATCAATAGCATTGCCGTAGTGTTCATGTCGCGGTTGTTGATGGCCAGCAGGCGTATCAGCCCGGAGACCAGCAAGACATTGGCGCCCAGCCCCAGAGCGCTGATGATGAATACGTCAAACAGCTTGCGCAGGCAGAAGGCATACATCAGCGCCGCAACGCTGAGCAGCGTGAGCAGGTAGTAGCCGTGGTTCTCGTCTTCGAACAAGCTGACGAAAGCCACCCACGACAGGCCCATCGTCGCGTAAATCATGCACAGACGCATCGGCCACGCGCCGGTGCCGGGCGCAAAGCGGAACGCCGCCGCCAGCGCAATCGCCGGCATCCATGAGCCGAGGCTGCTGTGGAGCAGCGTGCGTCCAGGCACGATGCTGGAAAACAGCAAGGCGGCGGTCAATGCGACGATGGCCCACGCCATCCACAGCGCATCGTGCCGCACCCCCAGGCACAGCGGCAAGGTCAGCGCCGCCCAGAGCGCGAACAACTGCCATGGATCGGCGCCGGTCTGATAGGTCTGGCCGAAGTGGGCGAGCAGGCCGCCGCAAGCGATAAAGCCCAGCAGCGATAACGGCACCCGCGCGGCGGGACGCAGCCACGCCCCGAGCAGGGCGACGGTCAATGCCGTCTCCAGCAACGCAAAGCGGCTGCCGCCGGACAGCGACTGCCAGTTGGCGGCAATCCAGAACAACATGCCCAGTCCACCCAGCGCGGCGGCCAGCACGGCGATGCCGGATTGCAGGTGCTGGCTTAGCGACGCCGGCTGCTGGCCGATACCGGCCAGCTGTCCGAGTTCCGCATGCTGCCGGGCGGACAGCTGATACTTGTCGGTCAGGGCAAGGATGGCAAGACGTAGGTTCATGTGCGGCCCATTCATCAGTGTGTTGCATATAGCTTAACATGCTGGCTTAATGCAACGCGCACTCACTATTTGTGGGCAGGCCGCCAATTGAGTTGTATTATTTACCGGTGTCCAATCCACCCGAGGTAGAGATCCATGGCAGATGTAAAAAAATATCGCTTGGTTACGCGTAGCGATTTTGATGGTTTGGTGTGCGCAGTGCTGTTAAAGCACCTGGACATGATCGACGAGATCCTGTTTGTGCATCCGAAGGACATGCAGGACGGGAAAATCACGATTACCGATCGTGACATCACCACCAATTTGCCGTATGTGGCCAGCGCGCATCTGGCGTTCGACCACCACTTGTCGGAAACTATCCGCAATACGGGCGAGCGCAACAACCATGTGATTCATCCCGAGGCGCCATCTGCTGCGCGCGTTGTGTATGACTATTACGGCGGCCTGAAGGCTTTCCCGGCGTCGTGGGACGACATGATGGCGGCGGTCGACAAGGGCGACGCCGCGCGCTTCAACGAGCAGGAAGTGCTGAATCCAGAAGGCTGGGATCTGCTGAACTTCCTGATGGATGCGCGCACCGGCCTAGGCCGCTTCCGCGAGTTCCGCATCTCGAACTACAACCTGATGATGGACCTGATTAATTACTGCAAGGACCACAGCATCGCCCAGATCATGGAACTGCCGGATGTGAAGGAGCGTAAGGAGCTGTACTTCGAACACGCCGAGAAGTGCAAGGAGCAGATCCGCCGTTGCGCCACCGTGCACAAGAACCTGGTGGTGCTGGATTTGCGTAATGAAGAGGTGATCTTCGCCGGCAACCGCTTCATCATCTATGCGGTGTTCCCGCAGACGAATATCTCGATCCACGTGCTATGGGGCCTGAAGAACCAGAACACGGTGTTCGCCACCGGCAAGTCGATTCTGAACCGTACGTCGAAAACCAATATCGGCGCGCTGATGCTGGAATACGGCGGCGGCGGGCACGAGAACGCCGGCACCTGCCAGGTGGACAATGAGCGGGCGGAGGACGTGCTGGGAGCACTAATCCATCGGATTAACGTCGACGGCTAATAAAAAAGCGCCCGAGGGCGCTTTTTTCATTCAGAACTCTTTTTCAGGCATCGCGATCTGGTTGTCGGTGCTGAACTGATAGTCCTTGAACACGTGTTCCGCGCTCAGCATCTGGTACTCGCCGTCCGGTTTCTTGAACGAGGTGTCCTTCAGCTTGTAGGTATAGTGGCCGCAGGTCCAGCAGTTGAAGTTGCGCATGTGGGTGCACAGGCAGGTCTTGTCCATCACCACCACGTTTTTCTGTTCCGGATGCGCTTCCACTTCGCGGTTGTACGAGTTGATGTAGGCGCAGTTGCCGCTGGCGTCCAGCAGGTAGCCGTAGGATTCGCAGCCCGGACGAATGCCGGAACCGATCGCCGGCGTGTTTTTCAGCATGCGCATTGGGTAGCCGGTCGGCGACACGCCATTGACGATCACATCTTCTTCCGACGCCTTGAAATACTCCTGCTTGACCTTTGCCGGCAGGCCGCATTCATTGGTGACGGTGAAACGGGTGGCAACCTGCACGCCAGCCGCGCCGGCTTCCAGGAAGCTGACCGCGTCCGAGCCGGTGAAGATGCCGCCGGCGGCGATCAGCGGAATATCCAGGTTCTCCTGCTTGAAGTACGCCAGCAATTCCTTGGTGATGGTCATCAGGTCGTAGTCTTGCCAATCCTCCAGGCCGAAGCCGAGGTGGCCGCCGGCCAGCGGGCCTTCGACGATGACGAAGTCCGGCAGACGGTTCAGCTTGGCGTTCTTGCGCAGGAAGATCTGCAGCGCGCGCACCGACGACACAATGATGCCCAGCTTGGCTTCGCGGAAGCGCGGATGGTCGGCCATCAGGCCGAACGAGCCGAAGTGCAGGCCGGCCGACAAGGTGATGCCGTCGATGCCGGCATCCAGCGCCGCGTTCAGGCGGGTGCGCAGGGTTTCGCGCGGGCCGTTCATGGTCAGCTTTTCCATGCAGTTGACGAAGATCAGGCCCGGGCCCTTTTTCGCCTTCATGGTGGCGCCGATGTGCAGGCGCTGCGCTTCCGCCAGGCGCTCCAGGTCGAACTGGACAATCGACTTGTCCATATTGTTGATGTTGTGCTTGTAGAGCTTGGTCTTGTCCTTGACGAAGCTGGTGTCGAACTTGCGGTCCGATACGTCTTCCACCATGGCGTCCGAGATGTGGCCGATACCGCCCAGGCGGGCCGCTTCCAGCGCCAGTTCCGAGGTCGAGATATCGACACCCATTCCGCCGATCATGATGGGCACATATTCTTCGTTGCCAAATCGCAGGCGGAAATCATCAACACGTTTCATTGCTATCCTTAGACTACCGAGGTTAATTGCGGTCGCGCGGCAGTACGCATAATCGGAGCACCGATTTATTTTACTCCATGTGTACTACAGCTATATGACGGCGCGCCAGCGGTGGCTGGCTGCGCGCGCGGGCGGACGGGTATCAGTCGCGGAAGTTGTTGAATTCCAGCGGCAGGTCGGTGGCGTCCTTGCGCAGCAGCGCCATGGCCGCTTGCAGGTCGTCGCGTTTGGCGCCGGTGATGCGCACCGACTCGCCCTGGATCGAAGCCTGCACCTTCATCTTGCTGTCCTTGATGATGCGGACGATTTTCTTGGCGTCATCCGATTCGATGCCGTTTTTGACCTTGATCACCTGGCGTACCTTGTCGCCGCCGATTTTCTTGATATCGCCGTCTTCCAGGAAGCGCACGTCGACCTTGCGCTTGCCCAGCTTGCCGATCAGGACTTCGCGCACTTGCTGCAGCTGGAAATCGGAATCGGCGGTCACGGTCAGCTCGCGTTCCTTCTGTTCGACGGCGGCGCCGGTACCCTTGAAGTCAAAGCGCGTGCCGATCTCCTTTTGAGATTGCTCGACGGCATTCTTCACTTCGGTCATATCGGCTTCCAAAACTACATCAAACGACGGCATAACTATTTCCTTTTTCGTGTGGCATGCAACGTGGGTGAAGCGGCTGCATCAAAGACTGATATTTTAACGGACAACCCGCCGTTCGCCGCCATATCGACGGTGGTTTTTTGCTGGTTTGCCTCTATAATCGATCAAATTTTTCGCTTATTTCCCTCATGTCATCCCCGATTCCTGTTCTATATCAATTTTCGCTGCAATCCCTGAATACTTTCGGCATCGCCGCCACCGCGCACGCCTACCTGCGCGTAACAAAAAAAGAGCAACTGCTCGGCGTTTATGCTGATAGCGCTTGGGCTACTTTGCCGAAGCTGGTTTTGGGCGGCGGCAGCAATGTGCTGTTGACGGGGGATTTTGACGGCCTGGTGCTGCACATCGGCCTGGAGGGGAAAGAGCTGATCGGCGGCAACGAACAGCATCATTTTGTGCGCGCGGCGGCGGGTGAGAACTGGCATGCGTTTGTCCAGTGGACGATGGCGCAAGGTCTGGGCGGCCTGGAAAATCTGTCGCTGATACCGGGCACGGTGGGCGCCGCGCCGATCCAGAACATCGGTGCCTACGGACTGGAAATCAAGGACGTGTTGCACGGTGTCACGGTGTTGGATCCACACAGTGGCGAAACCCGCGTGCTGGATGCGGCGGCATGCCGCTTCGGCTATCGCGACAGCGTGTTCAAGCACGAGGGGCGCGACCTGATCATTCTCGATGTGACCTTTGCGCTGCCCAGGCAGTGGGCGCCGAACCTGCGTTATGCCGAGCTGGCTGCCGAGCCGGGTTTATCGGCCACGCCGACGCCGCAGCAGGTGGCCGACGCGGTGATCGCGATCCGCAGCCGCAAGCTGCCTGATCCGGCTGTGATCGGCAATGCCGGCAGTTTTTTCAAGAACCCGGTGGTGCCGGCGGCGCAATGCGCGGCGCTGCTGGAGCGTTTTCCGAATCTGGTGCACCATGCGCAGCCGGATGGCACCGAGAAGCTGGCCGCCGGCTGGCTGATCGACCAGTGCGGCTGGAAGGGCAGGAACCTCGGCGCCGCCGGCGTCTATCCCAAGCAAGCCCTGGTCCTGGTCAACAACGGCAACGCCACCGGCGCCGATGTGGTGGCCTTGGCGCGCGCCATCCAGGCCGACGTCCAGGCGCGCTATGGCGTGCTGCTGGAAGCGGAGCCAGTCTTCGTCTAGCCGCCGTCATTCCGGCGGACGCAGGAATCCATGCGCCGCCTGCAGCGATACTCAGCATGGGTTCCGGCGTGCGCCGGAACGACGGCGGGGTCAGGGGCGGGCGGCCTGGACGAGTTCGATCGCGGTGTGGGCGTCCTCCGGGTACAGCGAGCTGCCGGTGTGGCAGGCGGCGCGCAGCGCGGCGTCGCTGATGCCGGGCAGCGATTCGCCGGTCACCGACAGGCTGATGCGGTGCAGCTGGCTGGTGACGATCGAGCGGCGCGACGCCATGTTCAGTATCACGCCGAATTCGTCGTGGCCGATGCGCGCTACCAAGTCGCCGGCGCGGCATTCGCGCTCGATGCGGCGCGAAATGTCGGCCAGCGCTTCCGGCAGCGTGTCGATGCCGTTGATGCGCACCACCGCCACGCCGATGTGGGCGCTGCCGGACAGCTTGGCCTGCAGCTGCTCATAGAAGAAGGAACGGTTGGCGGTGCCGCTGGCTTCGTCCATGGTCATGCGCTGCTTCAGCACATTCGGACCTTCCTGCGCGGCGCGCTGCATCAGCATCGCCGCCATATTGGCCAGCAACTGTGCGATCTGCTCTTCGCTGTCGTTGAATTGACGCGCTTCCCGCCACACCAGCTTCATGACGGCGATCGCTGCGCCGCCGGCGATCAGCGGCACGATCACCATCGCCCGCAGGCCGACCTTGCGGCAGGCCTCGCGGTTGACGCGTTCGTCGGTTTCGCTGTCGGTGCACAGCGCGGCGACGCGGCTGGTCAGCACCCGGCCCGACAGGCTGTTCGCCACCGGCATGCGCAGCCCCAGCTGCGCTTCGGCCAGGCCGCTGGCGGAGCGGTAGACGATGGCGTCGTCCTCCAGCAGCTCGACCACGGCGCCGTCGGCGCCGGTCAGTTCGACCGCTTTGGCGGCGGCGGCGTCCATCACCGCGCTGAGGTCATTGCCCAGGCTTACCAGCTGGACCTGCGCTGCGATAATCGCGAGTAGCTTGTGTGATGGTATGTTCATGGTCGTAAAAAAAGCAGACCTTGGTCTGCTTTTGAGTTTAGCCGAAGTGGCAAACGTAATCGAGGGTTTCAACCGTTTCGATGTCGAACTTGCTGTTGCCGGCCACACTGAATTGCTGGCCGGCGCCGTAGGTGTGCCAGTCGCTGGCGCCGTCAAGGCGCACCTTGCACACGCCGCCGACGATTTCCATGATTTCCGGCGCGCCGGTGTTGAAGGTCAGGCTGGACGGGAAGATGACGCCGACGGTCTTCTTGTCGCCATCGGCCAGGATGACGGTGTGCGACACGCATTTGCCGTCAAAGTAGATATTGGATTTTTTGACGACGCTGACTTGATCGATTTGAGCACTCATGCTGCGGTTTTTCCTTGGTTCGATGAGGTGGGACCGGGCAGGTCTTCCGCGCTGACGACGCGGTTGCGGCCAGCGTGCTTGGCGGCGTACAGGGCCCGGTCGGCTTGCTGGATCAGCTCCTCGACGCTCGATGCCGGCGACGGCACCACGCTGGCCACGCCGATCGACATGGTCACGCTTGAGAGGTCGGTGGTCGCCTGCGGATTTTCAATCGCGAGCTGTTCCAGGTGGCGGCGGCATGACTCGGCCACGATGATGGCCCCCGTCAGCGGTGTCTCCGGCAGGATAATGGCGAATTCCTCGCCGCCGTAGCGCGCGGCCAGGTCGGCCGGACGCTTCAGGTGTTCGGTTAAAACAGCCGCCACCTTTTTCAGGCACAAATCGCCGGCGAGGTGGCCGAAGCTGTCGTTATACAGTTTAAAGAAGTCGACGTCGCACATCAGCAGCGTCAGGGGCTTTTTGTCGCGCTGTCCGCGCTGCCATTCGATCTGCATGGTGTCGTCGAAGCGGCGGCGGTTGGCGATGCCGGTCAGACCGTCCAGCGCCGCCAGTTTTTGCAGTTCGATGTTGGCGTCGGCCAGCTGCTTCTGGCTCTCGCGCAGGAAGCGGAAGGCCTGGTCGCGCTGCAGGCGGCTGATGTGGGCGTTCGAGTGATAGCGCACGCGCGCCAGCAGCTCCAGCTTGTCCGGCAGCTTGACCATGTAGTCGTTGGCGCCGGTGGCGAAGCTGTGCGCCTTCAGTTTCGGATCCTCTTTCGCCGACAGCACGATCACCGGCACATGGCGCAGGCCTTCTTCGGCGCGGTACTGGGCGATCTGGCCGAAACCGTCGATGGTCGGCATCACCAGATCCTGCAGGATCACGGTCGGCTGCAATTGCAGCGCGGTCTCCAGCGACTTGCTGGAATCGGTCACGTAGTGGAATTCGATATCCGGCTGGTCGCTCAGCATGCGCCGCACCGCTTCGACGATGATCAACTGGTCGTCGACCAGCAGCACGCGCACTTTGAAGGTGGGGAGGACCGGTTCTTGATCTGCTGCGATTACATGTGCTTCGGACATCAGGATTCCATTCAGTTATTGGCCACGGGCGCCAAGGGTGCCGCGCAAGACCGGTCCGATCTTCGCCAGCGGTAAAATCATCTGCGCGGCATCCAGTTCCGCCGCCGCGCGCGGCATGCCGTACACCGCGCTGCTGGCCTGGTCCTGGGCGATGGTGGTCTGGCCGGCCTTGCGCATCGCCAGCAGGCCCTCGGCGCCATCGCGCCCCATGCCGGTCAGCAGCACGCCAATGGCTTCGCCTTTCCAGTGCTGCGCCACACAGTGGAAGAATACGTCCACCGACGGCCGGTAGGCATACTCCTTTGGGTGGATATCGTAACGCAAGCGCAGGTTTTGATCCAGCGTCAGGTGATCGTTGCTCTTGGCGATAAGGATGGTGCCGGCCACCAGCTCGTCGCCTTCTTCGGCGGCGCGCACCGGCATGTCCAGCTGTTCGCCCAGCCAGCGGGCGAAGTTGTCGGCGAAGTGCTGGTCGATGTGCTGTACCACCACGATGGCGCAGCCGCGCGGCGCCTTCCAGCCGGCCAGCAGCTTGGAGACCGCCACCGGACCGCCGGTGGAGGCGCCGATGGCCAGCAGCGCGGTGACTTTTTCCACCTCCGGCAGCGGGACGGGGACCAGGGCGGCGTGGCCGTTGCCGGCGTTGGCGGCGGTCCGCGGCAGCATGGCCTGGCTGCCGCCGCTGTGGCGTATCAGCTTGTCCATGGTGCGGATCTTGGCCAGCAGCTCGGCGTCGCCGCCCGGCTGGCCTTGCAGCACCGGCGTGGCGGTGACGTCCAGCGCGCCGGCGCCCAGCGCGCGGAACACCTGGTTGACGTTGTCCTGCGGGCGGCCGGTCACCACCAGGATGGCGCACGGGCTGTGCTCCATGATCTGGCGCGTGGCTTCGACGCCGTCCAGCTCCGGCATGTTGAGGTCCATCAGGATCAGGTCCGGGCGGCTCTCCGCCGCCATGCGCACCGCCTCGGCGCCGGTGCGGGCGATCCACAGCACCTGGTGCTCGGCGGTGCTGGCGACCACGCGCCGCAGCGCTTCGGCCGCCATGGCGACATCGTTGGCGATGGCGATTTTCATCTACGGGCGTCCCCAATCAGGTCACTGACGGCGTCGAGCAGCGTCTCGTCGTGGAAGCTGCCCTTGGTCAGATAGTAGTCGGCGCCTGCCGACAGGCCGCGGGCGCGGTCCTCGGGGCGATCTTTGTAAGAGACTATCATGACTGGCAACTTGTGAAGGTGTATATCTTTCTTAATCAAGGTTACCAATTCGATGCCGTCCATGCGCGGCATGTCGACGTCGGTGATCACCAGGTCGTAGTCGCCGCTGCGCACCACATTCCAGCCGTCGATGCCGTCGATGGCGATATCGACCAGGAAGCCGCGGCCAAGCAGCAGCTTGCGCTCCATCTCGCGCACGGTGAGCGAGTCGTCCACCACCAGGATGCGCTTGGTCTTGCGCCGCTCGGCGGCGTCGGACTTGGCCAGCTGGTGCAGGCCGCCCTCATGCAGCAGCTTGTCGATGGAGATCAGCAGATCCGGCACGTCGAGGATCAGCACCGGCGCGCCGTTGTCGAGCAGGGCGGCGGCGGAGATGTCGCGCATCTTGCCGAAGATCGGGTCGATGGCTTGCACCGCCAGGCTTTGTTCGCCGAGGATGGCGTCGACCACCAGCGCGTAGCGGCGCGTGCCGGCGCCGATCACCACCACCGACAGCTCGGCGCCTTCGGCGTTGGTGTCGCCCAGTTCAAGCACTTGCGAGGCCGAGACCAGGCCCAGATGTTCGCCGCCGAAGTCGAAGAACTGTTTGTTCTCCAGCGTGTGGATGGCGGTTTGCGGCACCTTGAGTACGCGCTCGACCTGCACGATCGGCACGGCGTACGCCTCGCTTTTCACGTCGACCACCAGCGCACGCACGATCGATTGCGTCAGCGGTAGCGTGATGTAGGTGCGGAAGCCGACGCCCAGCTCGGACTCGATGCGCACGGTGCCGTTTTGCGAGCGGATGGTTTCGTGCACGATGTCCAGGCCGACACCGCGGCCGGAGATTTCGGTGATGTTTTCTTTCAGGCTGAACGCCGGCAGGAACAGGAATTCCAGCAGTTCCGCCTGCGACATCAAGGCGGCCATCTGCGCCGGCGCCATTTTGCGCTCGATCACGCGGGCGCGGATCTTCTCCAGGTTGACGCCTTTGCCGTCGTCGCTGATTTCGATGCTTAGCATGCCGGCGCGGTGTTTGGCCTCCAGCACGATGGTGCCGGTGCCCGGCTTGCCGGCGCCGAGGCGCTCGGCGGCGCTGTCCATGCCGTGATCGATGGCGTTGCGCAGCATGTGGTTGAGCGGGCTTTCGATCTTGGCCAGGATGTCGCGGTCGACCAGCGTGTCTTCGCCGACGATGTGCAGCTGCACGTCCTTGCCGAGGCTGCGCGACAGGTCGCGCACCATGCGCGGAAAGTGCTGCACGCCGTCGCGGAAGGGGCGCATGCGCATGGTCAGCACTTCGTCCACCATGCTTTGCGAGACGCCCAGCAAGCGGCGCTCGTAGGCTTCGATGTCGGCGATGTGCTCCAGCACGAACTGCTTCAGCGGGTGGGTTTTCTGCAGGGCCAGCAGGGACTTTTCCTTGAGGCCGGCGTCGTCGCTGTTGGAGATGGCTTCGTGCAGCTGTTCGATCAGCGAGAACAGGCTGCTCTGGTTGCGCTTGAAGCGCTGCAGGTTCTGCACGAAGGGGTGCATCTGGTGCGCGTTGATGCGCGATTCGCTGGCCAGCGACAGCAGCTTGTCGAAGTTCTGCGCGTGCTTCATCGGCGCCGGCTGGCGGCGTTCGTGGGCGTCCTCCACGGCGGGCGCCTCCGCGTCATTCCGGCGCACGCCGGAATCCATGCTTTGCATGCTGTCAGGCGTTCTATGGCTTCCTGCGTTCGCAGGAACGACGGCGGGCGGCGAAAAGTCGATCGGCTCCGGCAGGAAGGCGATGGTGCCGATCGAATCCATGGTGCGCTTGATCTGCTCGCCGTTGGCGGCCAGCCAGGCCTCCACTTCGGCATCCTGCAAACGTGATAGCTGCAAAATCAGATCCACGCCGGCCAGCAGTACATCGACGCGGTTCGGCGTCAGCGCCAGCTTGCCGTTCTGCGCGGCGATGAAGGCGTCCTCCATGCCGTGCGCCAGCTGCACCACCACCTCCAGCCCGACGATGGCGGCCGCGCCCTTGATCGAGTGCGCCGCGCGCATCATCGATTCAACCGCGCTGGCGTCGTCCTTCAAGCGCTCCATGGCCAGCAGGCCGTCGGTCAGGATCTGCGTCTGGCTGTCGGCCTCCATGCGGAACAGGTCCAGCATGGAGAACTGGCTCAGGTCTCCGTTGTTATCGACGCTCATCGCAGAGTCCTCGCGAGTTGGTAGCCGATCAGCGCTTCATCCAGCACGCCGATACGCATGTCGTCATGCGTGATGACGCCGGTGAGGAAGCGGGACAAGCCCTTGTTGATGGTGGCGGCCGGCGCCTGCACCTTGCCGCTGGCGTAGCGCAGGATGCCGTGCAGGTCGGCCACCGGCAGCGCGTAGGCCTGGTCTTCCCATTGCGTCAGCAGCAGGCGCGCGAAGGTGTGGCGATGGGTCGCCGCCTCGCCTTCGCTGTCGTCGATGCCCAGCAGCTCGGCCAGCGACATGCAGGGATACAGCGTGCCGCCGACATTGACGATGCCGCTCAGCCCGCGCGAACTGCGGTGCGGCAGCCGGTGCGGCGTGGCGATCGGCGCCACCGCGACGAACATCCGGGTTGGCAGCGACAGCCATTCGCGGCCGATGCGGAACACCAGGCAGGAGGTGTCCTGTTGTTGGGTGTCGACCGCAGCCTGGCGGAAGTGGGCGGCCCAATCCTTTTTGTAGTCGTCGCCGACCGGGCGCTGCAGGTTTTGCTGCGCGGCGCTGGCGTAGACATCGCAGTTGCGGCAGTGGACGGCCTGTTCCAGCTTCTCGCAACTCTGGTCGCCGTTGACGCCGATGACGTTCCAGCAATCCTGGACGTCAACTGCGGCGGGGGAGGTGGTTGTGCTCATGGTTTAGCGCCTTCAGGATGCTTGCTGGCGTTTGTAGATGCGGGCGGCGCGCGCCTTGAGCGCGGCCGCGCCGCTGGCGTCGTTGTTGGCTTCCGCCAGCAGCGCCAGGTGGCACAGCGCCTCATAGTGGTCGGGCTGCAGGTAGATGCAGCGCTTCCAGTCGTCTTCGGCCATCTTCGGCTTGTCGGTCAATTCGTTCAGCAGGCCGAGGATGAAGTAGGCCTCGGCCGATTCCGGGTGCTGGGCCAGATGGTCGCGGCAGTGCTTTTCAGCGCCCTTGATATCGCCCAGGTCGGCCAGGCGGCGCGCTTCGGCCAGCAGATTGGCGCCGACCGCCGGCGTCGGCGCCGGCGCGGCGGCCGGACGGGCGGCGCTGGCA
>CAUPXZ010000091.1:0-12849 GCA_963515135.1 uncultured Duganella sp.
AAAACAGGCGTTGGCTGCTTGAAACGGACGTGTCCATTATTGACAGTACACCTCAATCCAGGAATGCACGGTGACTTATCGCAAAGCCGCCAAGGCCGGGCAGAATGATCTCAAAATAAGCTGCAAGTAGCGCTCAAGACTGAGGATCGAAGTGAAACACGCGTAGCTCCTGCTCGCATCGGCAGGCCTTGGCGATCCGCGCGGCCCACATGACTGCATCGTCGCGCGTAGGCAGCTCCAGCACGGTGAAGCCGCCATTCAGCGGTGGCGCCCAAGGGTAGCCACCTTCGACCGCCGTGCCGTCAGCCGCAACCAGTGCCGGAGCCACGCTTTCGTCGATGCCGCCGCCAAACACGTAGACGCCGGCGACTTTGGTTTCCTCGATGATGGCATGCGAGTCGCGTACCACAGCATCCCATTCGCCGTCAGGGACCACCATTGCCGCGCTGGGGAAAGAGATCAGGTATTTAGCCATGCTGCTCCTTAAGATCCGTTGGCACGAGCGAGTAGACGTAAGCGTCAGTGAACTCGCCATGCAATTTTAACCGGTTACGGGCCAGACATTCACGCCGGGCGCCGGCCTTCTCTGCTACAGCCATACTCGCCTCGTTGCCTGCCGCGACCACAATTTCCACACGACCTAGTCCAAGGTCCGCAAACGCGTGTCGCGACAAGGCTTCAATCGCCGACAGCGCCGCACCTTGCCTCTGCGCCGATGCGCGAACCCAATAGCCCAGGTTACAGAAACCGTGCATCAGATTCAACTGGTTAAGACCGCAGCCGCCAACAAATTCCTGTGACTCCGCGTGAAAGATGCCGAACTCATAGGCTGCCCCTTTTTCCCTCTCTGCAACGCAATGCGCGAACCAAGATAACGCTTCAGCCTCACTATATTCTCCGTGTGCCCATGGCATCCATTTACCCATTACAGCTTGAGACTCACGAATAGCCGCAGCAAAGGCAGCGGCGTCGCTGTCAGCGTATGGGCGGATCAGGAATTGCTTAATTCTGAGCATAGGGCTCCTGTCATCAGCAAAATTTCCTCTGATATTTACTTCACTATTTGCATAGAAAGCCACTGCTCCCTAGCGCCGTTCTGATTGTTGAGTGAGCCACTCTCGTACAATGTCATTCACGCGTGTTTGCCATCCGCGCCCACTCGACCTTAGCGCATCAAGAATGTCCTGGTCGAAGCGAATGGTGGTTGGCACCTTGGGCTTCGACTTCAGACTGCCAGCCGGTCGGCCTCGCCGTGCAGCGATCTGCTCCGGCGAATTGACGCGTCCCTCGCCACGCATGGCTTGATCTACACTCCGCAGCAGCGCTTCCTCGAACTCGACTATCTCAGGATCACCTGGCGCTTTAGCTCGCTTGCTCATCAAATTTCTCCTTCAATCTCAGCAGAAAAGCTGGCCGCAAGTTATCGAACTTTGCTTTGGCATAGGCGATTAGCAGCACCAGCTCGCCGCTAGTAAGGCGTGTGAAATAAATTACTCGCGCACCACCACGCTTTCCAACTCCCCGCTTTGATTTGTTAGTACGCACAACGATAGCAAGCGCATCAACGAGACACGCTACGTTGGTTGATCAATCGCAAACCCGGGGAGCTGGCCTATGAATTAGTCTGCCCGTCACCAGCCGAGCGCCTCATATGACAAAATACCGTTTTCACCTCATCAACGCAAACAAGAGCAACCATGCAACTACCAAACTTCAGCGATAAATTCTCAGACAACTTGGCTCAGCTTCCCTTGATGGATGCCGTTGGAGTAATCGAACTGATCGACCAGGCCGGCACTTCTGTGGCCAGGATCGAAAACAAACCGGGTCAGGCGGGGTCGCTCCGAGTTTATGGCTGGCTGGCTGCACAGTTCAGCGCGATCACGCCCGAAGCGGCAGAACTAGGCTTAAAGATCTATGCCGAACATACGCAGGACGCCCTCGCTAATCCAGGCAAACATCCCAACATCGACCGTCTGCTCATCATTAAAACGGCAGAGCAAACCTTGCAGGTGAACGGCCTGTAGCACTGGTCCGCAATGCAAAAAGCCCAACCGGTTAAGGCTGGGCTTTTTTAATTCTGGCTCCCCGACCTGGACTCGAACTGGAAATCTACGGATTAACAGCCAAGTTTACAACGTATTTGCACTGATAATTGGCCCGCCCTCACCCGTCGAGCATCGCCAAGAATCGCCAGAATTTTCACGCCCCAAGAACAGTCAACAAAAACACTTTGCACACAGTGGCAGGCTACCAACACGTCCAGTAGGGCAGCAGAGCCTAGATGCCAACTGAAAGGTTTTGGATTGACTTGTCCGTACAAATGCCGTACATTAAAAGTAGGTACAAGTAAATCTATTGAGATGAGGTATAGCCATGCTGGATACAGTTAAAACATTAGATAAAACGCGCAATGCGCGACTGGAAGCACGCGTGCCAAGCGATCAGAAGGATTTCTTCCAACGTGCCGCTACGCTGGTCGGCCAGACCCTGAGCGAGTTCGTGATTGAGAGTACGCAAAAGGCAGCAGCCAAGGTCGTGCAGGAACATGACCTTATACGCCTGTCACGAGAAGAACAAATTGCCTTCGTGTCAGCATTACTCAACCCATCCGAGCCGGGTGCCCGTCTGCGTCAAGCAGCCGAAAGCTATCGCCAGAAGTCGGGGCTGTAATTGCCTCTCGTGTTAGCCCCTGAATACGTCGTTCCGCTCGAAAAAGGACATGACCGTAGTGCCTTTGACTGCGGGAATGATGAGCTTAACCGTTATCTGAAACAACAGGCACGGCAGGATGCTGAAAAGTACGCTGCTGCGCCTTTCGTTCTGATGGAACCAGAAACCCCCGTCGTCCGTGGTTACTATACCCTCTCGTCGTCGCTGATCCCTCTGGACGAGTTGCCAGCAGACTTGGCCAAGAAGCTCCCGCGTTACGACAGCCTACCTGTCACACTGCTTGGCCGTCTGGCTCGCGACAAGACTATTCAGGGCAAGGGCCTCGGAGAATTCCTCCTCCTCAATGCCTTGCATCGCAGTCTGCAACAGGCACAACAAATTGCCTCAATGGCAGTCGTGGTGGATGCCAAAGACGAGGACGCCGAACGCTTTTACAAGCACTTCGATTTCTTACCATTCCAGCAGACACCATTACGCCTGTTTCTGCCGATGAAACAGATTGAAAAGCTCTTCCCTTAAACACCATAAAAGCGAGAATATTTCTCTACAGGTTGGAAGTCCCGGAGCATGGTGGACCGGTATGCGAAGTTTACAAGTGGTAGTTTGGCGGCCGCTGCATCGTGTAGTGGTCAACCGCCCCCCGGACGCTACGTTAAGTTTTTCTTCGGTGACGGCCGGTGCCAATCCCTGATTGAATTGATGGGGCCGTATCCAGTTATACCGGTGCATCAGGTAGTGGCTGATGTCGCGTTGTGCTTCTTGCGCCTAGTCCACCACTTCTTGCAGCGCTTTAATATGCAGAGCGTACAAGGCCGTACTGCTGCAAACACCTACTTAGACGAATGCAGCCAGATTATTGATGCTCGCCACTCAACGCACATCGGCTTCAACAAGGAATTGGAACTCTCAAGGGCAAAATTAGCCTCGTTTATAGACTCGCAGGAATTCGAGGACGCAGTTTTAAAGGGTGACTTACCGAGTTCACCTCCCAAGTTCAGTCGCACGCCGCTCATGTCCGCCTTCCCATCGACCGGCCAGCAGAGTGCCCGTCTGCGCCACGCGAGCCAACCCAAGGGGTAGCTCATCCCAAACGCAAGCGACCTCCCCTAAAGGCCACCATGCGCAATAAACGGCCCCTAAAACGCAAAAACCCAACCGGGTTAGGGCTGGGTTCTTGGCATGCTACTGTATTCTGGCTCCCCGACCTGGACTCGAACCAGGGACCTGCGGATTAACAGTCCGTCGCTCTACCGACTGAGCTATCAGGGAATTGAGGCCGCATTATATACGGCCATTTTTCAGCTGTCTAGGCTGAGCGGAAACTAATTAGAAGCCGCCGCGGAACTGCACGCCAAACTGACGTGGCTCGTTGACGAAGCCGGTCAGGTTGTTGAAGTCGATGCCGCCGATGACGCGCTCGGTGTTGGTCACGTTGCGCACGTAGCCAGCCAGCTCGTACTTGCCGTCCGCCCAGTTGTAACCCACGCGCACGCCACCTTCGGTCAGCGGCTTGCCAGTGAATTCGGTCGATTCGTACAGGAAGTAGTTGATCTTGCTGCGGTACGACCAGTCGGTCAGCACGAACAGGTTACCGTTCGCCAGCGGCCAGTTGTAGCGTGCCGAAGCGTTCACGATGTACTTGGCAGCCTGCGGCAGCGGGTTGCCGTTGATCGACACCAGACCATTCGCGCCGATCGGATCGGTGATGGTGCACTGGCCGCATTTCTGCACGTACAGGCTCGGATCCTTGATCTCGGTGTGGTTGTACGAACCGCTCAGGCTGACCTTGAAGTCCGGCGTCACGAAGCCTTCGATCTCGGCTTCGATACCACGGCCCGAGGTCTTGTCAGCATTGATCAGCTTGGTCACGTTGGAGTTGCCGCCAACCACGGTCAGCTGCTGGTTCTTGACGTCGTAGTTGAACACGCTCAGCGACGCGCGGGCGCGGCGGTTGAACAGGTCGGCCTTGATGCCGGCTTCGATCGAGGTGATGGTTTCTGCATCAGCCACGGTGATCGGCACCGATGCCGACGCGGCGGCGATCGATGGCGCGCGGAAGCCGGTCGCTACGCGGGCGTAGGTGCTGACATCCTTGTTGATCTTGTAGGTGCCGCTCAGGTCCCAGTTGGCCTTGTTCTTGCTCTCGTCAACCGAGGTGGCGCCGGTCTGGGCCACGTTCCAGGCCGTCACGGTGCGGAAGTCCTTCTGGTCGTGCGTGTAGCGCAGGCCGCCACGCAGGGTGAAGTCGTTCGACACGTCATAGGTCACCGAACCGAAGGCCGCGTAGGCGGTGTTGTTCTGGTGGCTGATGATGCGCGATGCCAGCGCGTGGCTGGTGGTGTTGAAGGTGTCGTTGAAGGCTTCGGTGCTTTCCTTGAAGTAGTACACACCTGCCTGCCAGTTCAGCGGACCGGCGTTCTTCGATTCAACACGGAATTCCTGGCTGTACTGTTTCAGCTGGTTGATGCCGCCGGCGGTTTCTACCTGGAATGGAATGAAGCCTGGGCCAGCGTTCGGCGTGCCGCCGTCGATGTCGCCGTGGGTCAGGTAGTTGTCCACGCCTTCGTAGCCGGTCACCGAGAACAGCTTGACCGAACCCAGGTCCCAGCTCAGACGGGCGTTGGCGCCGTTGGTTTTCAGGTTCTGGAAGTTCAGGCCGTTGGTGGCGATCTTGGTGAAGTCGTAGCCGTCCGCAAGGTCGTTGGTGCCCTTCTTGATGACGTTGGCGCGGAACAGGCGCGCGCTGCCTTCGGTGCTGCGCGAGTGCACGTTGAACAGCGCGTTGAAGGTGGTGCTTGGCTTGTACAGGAACTGCACGCGCTCGGCGTGTTCGTTGTAGCCTTCCATCGAATCTTTTTCGTTGGTGTAGGTGTTGTCAACGAAGTCGTCGCGGCGCTGGCGCAGCGTGGAGACGCGCATCGCCCACTCATTCGACAGCGGAATGTTGGCGGCGGCTTCCAGGCTGGTGGTGTTGTGGGTGGCCCACGACAGGCTGTAGTAGCCTTCGACCTTGTCCAGATTCGGTTTGGCCGATTCAAACTTGACCACGCCGGCCGGGGTGTTGCGGCCGAACAGCGTGCCCTGCGGGCCGCGCAGCACTTCGACGTTGGCCACGTCGAACACCGGGTAGCCTTTCAGGATGCCGTTCTCTTGCACCACGTCGTCATAGATCAGCGATACCGGCTGCGAGGCGAAGTTCGAGAAGTCGGTATTGCCGTAGCCGCGGATGTAGAAACGCGGGAAGGTACGGCCATTAGACGATTCCACGTTCAGCGACGGCACTTTGCCTGCCAGGAAACGGATGTCCTGGCCGCCGGACAGCAGCACGTCCAGTTTTTCGTTGCTCAGCATGGTCACGGAGACCGGCACGTCCTTGATGTTTTCCACGCGGCGCTGGGCGGTCACGGTGACGGTTTCCAGCTGCGGCTGGGTGGCGGCTGCGTCGGTCTGGGCCAGCGCGGTACCGATAGGCAGAATGGCGCTCAGCGCCAGTACGCGCTTGTGCATCTTCGACAGTTTGATCATCAAATTTCCCGATTTAAATGTAGTGCAAAAGTTAGAAACCAGTGTCTCCTGCTTTCTCTTTTTGTAGGTCACCACCCGGTCATCTGTCGTGATCGTGGTAGCGCAAGGGCCTCTACGCCGTCGCGGTAGCTAGCAATAGTGCACTGACTTTTTTGAAAGGCGATATTTTCATGGATTGATACCATGTATTGCAAGCCGAATATATCTGAAACCGATTTAACTGTTAGAAATTCGGTTAAGCATATGCAATTACTGAATATTCAGTGGTTTAGCTGTATCGGCAATCCGACAATCTTGCAAGTTCGAGAAGGTTGTCGGAGCGGCACGCCGTGGCGGGTGTAGAAAAAACGCCACAGAAAAAACAGCACGGCCAGCGCGAAGCTGGCCGTGGCGGAAGGGGAAACGTTACATGCCTAGCGACTTGAGCAACTCGTCGGCGTCGTCATCGACCATCGACGCGGCCGGCCCGCCAGCCGCTTGCTGCGTGCCGCGTTCCTGCTCCAGCAGCGCATCGGGGTCGGCGATTTCGCTGGAATCGAAGTCGTTGATACGGATGAATTCGGTGCGGTCAATCGCCAGTTCCAGGTAGAAGATATTGCTCTTCTCGGTGTAGAAGCTGACCCGGCGCATTTCCGGACGGTCCAACGGGGTATCGACGCTAAGCACGATCTGCTTGTTCAGCACCAGCATCTTCGGCTGGTTCTGCGTGATGTTGGTCTGCAGCTCGCGGCGGATCTTGCCGGTGAAATCGCCGACGATCTGGTTCATCAGCTCGCCCAGGATGTTGGACACTTCATCCGAGGTGTGGGAACCGGCCAGTTCGGACTTCGGCATGCCCATGTGCAGCATGTAGCGCTCGTAGATTTCCATCGCCGTGTCGGCCGCGAAGTTCAGCACCACCAGGCCGGTAAAGCCGCCGTCGAACAGCACGAAACAGCCGATATCAGGCTTCAGGCCGACCTTGGTAATGCGTTGCACCATGCCGGAATAATGCACCTTGCTTTGCGTTGCCACGTTCAACACCCGGGTGACCGAGTTGCACAGACTCACCAGCAAGTCCTCCGTGCCGTAGACAATCGCTTCGTTTTCGCCGCTCATATCTTCTACCTCTGCTTACTTTATTTACTAAGGAATATTAAAAAACTGGATTCAGAATACCGAGTGGCAAGATTCTCGTCCATAGGAATCGCGCAATTCTGTGATATTTACGCGCCTAAAATGCGCAGCACCGCCTGCGGCTGCTCCAGATGGGGGAAGTGGGCGGCGGCCAGCAGATGCTTGCGCGCCTGCGGGTAGCACTGGCGCCACCAGCGCGCAGTGGCGCTGTAATCGCATAGCGGATCGGCGGCGCCCAGGATCAGCTCGACGGGGCCATCGAACGGCACCCGCTGGGGCTGCAGTGGCGCGCGCTGGTAGTCATCGGCGATCGCCATATGGGCCGCCAGGTCGAACATCTCGGGACGGCCCAGCATCTGCGCGAACCAGGCGGCGCGCGGCGAACCGGGCAGCCAGTACTGCGCGGCCAGTTCCGGATGCTCCAGCATCGCATGAAACACGCGCCAGTAGCGGTCGCGGCCCGGCGCGCCGGCGTACCCGTTCAGCGCCATCCGCAGCGGTGACGCCGGCGGCCCGGGCAAGGCCGCCAGCCGGCGCGCCAGCCGCAACAGGCCCTGCTCCAGGTCGGCAACCGGCGCCAGCAGCACCAGCCGCGCGATCAGCTGCGGCGCCACCCGCGCCAGATGGGTGGCCAGCACCGCGCCGAAGGAATTGGCCATCAGCACCAGCGGCGCGCCGTGCAGCGCCGCCACGCGCCGCAGTTCGGCCTCGGCCGCCTCCTGCAGCATCTGGTGCGGCCGGCCCTGCCCGGCCGTCGGGCGCGGCTGATCCCACCAGTGGCAATCCGGTAATTGCGCGGTGCATTCGCGCTCCATGGCCGCGCCCATGGCCGGCCCGCCGTGCAGGAACAGGCCGCCGCTCACCGGCGCTCCGGCGGCCAGCGCGGCGCGGCGTCGTTGATGGCGGTGGCCAGTTGCGCCTTGTCGCCGATATCCAGCTTCTGGTAGATTTTTTGCAGGAAGCTGCGCACCGTGGCCGGCGACAACTCCAGCTGCTGCGCCACCTCCTTGGAAGACAGGCCGCTGGCATAGCGGCGCGCCACCTCCAGCTCGCGCGGCGACAGTTGGCTCAGCCTGTGCTGCTTGTGCGCGCGCAGATACAGCCAGCGCTCACGCACCGTGCACGACAGCGTCAGATGGCGACCGGCGTAGCGACCGCCGCCAGGCCGTCCCAACGCGGTCATCAGCCTGGCCGGCAGGCGTTGCGCGCGCCAGTCCGGCCACTCCTGCCGCGCCAGCGCGTCGAACGCCGGGCCGCAGAACTGCACCGCACCGTCGAACTGGACGATCGCCAGATCGCCATGCTGCGCTTCGCCTTCGGCATGCAGTGCATTGATGTGCAGCGCCTCTTGAATGTGCGGCGCCAATTGCTGCATGAGGGCCTGCTCTTGCGCGCTGAAATGATCGTCTTCGCCCACGCGGTACAGCGCCAGGCTGTCATGCAGGCCGGTGACGGCGTCGCGCTGCATCAACACCACGCCGTTGCGGTGCTCGTAGCGGACCGCGTAATCGCGCATCAGCGCGGTTTGCGGGCCGGCAAACAGCGAGGCGGCGTGGTAGTTGAACACCTTGCCCAGATGGTCGCGCACATTGTGGAATACCTTGTCCTGACGCTTGATCGCGGCCCAGTCCAGCAACATGCCGGCCGGCTCATTGTGCAGGTGCACGCCGCGCACCACGGCGTCGTCGCCTTGCAGTTCGACGGCGGTGGTGCGCGCCTTTTCGAACCGCACCACGGTCTTCATCAGCGCCAGCGCGTATTCCGGAAATTCCGTCACCGGCATGGCGCGCGCACCACGATACAGCGCCAGCAGCAATGAGCCGTGCGGGTCCATGTCTAAACCTTGGAAGCGGAAGGAGGAAGCACTAGATTAGTCGATAATTATCACATTCACAATTAATATGAAGACAAAACAAGTTTGATGTTGCGTTTCAGCAGCAATCGCTTCGCAAGCCATAGTGCAATTGCATGATTTACGGTGTGGCGGCGCACATGACAAAGTTGCCATGCCAATGTCATTTTTATATTAAAAAGTTATGCACCTACACCGTTTCACGGTTTGTCTATGTTGAGCATCGCAAAGCGATTGCTAGCGCTTGCGCTGCTGCTGTCGGGCGGCTGCACCACGGTATATGTGGAAAACGGCGTCATTAACCGGGCGCCTGTTTTCACGCTCGGTGGCGTATCTATTTCTCCAAGCAACACGGAACCGCTGATTGTCAGAACAACCGGCCTCGGCCTGACAATCGGCAGCCATGCCACCACACTTGGCTGGGTCAACGAAGTGGTCATCACCGCCCCGGACACATCCCACTGCCGGGTCTATATGTTCGTGCAGACGAAGGAGGAGCGCGTCGCAATTGAAAAATATCTCGCTTTAAACGCAAGACCAATCACAAATATATGCATCTTCCCTAGGGAGCGTCCAAATGGCTTGGGTTTCTCGAACGATTCAAATTAGCTCGCTTGCCTTTATCGTGGCTTGCGCGCCTCTTCAACAAGCGCCGCTGGTTTACTCATCGAAAACCGCAGTCGGGCTGGATGTGTCGACCAATGCCAGCGAGAACCCTGGCGTGTCCATCAATGTCGGGGTCAAAGTCGTCGATGCCGCCTATGTACCGGTGGCGGTATCGAAAGAGATCGACAAAAACTCGGCCGACAAGCTCACCATAGGAATCACCAAACTCGAAGCGCAATACGGGCAGGGGAACAATCAAAAAAACCAGGAGACGCTGACCGCAGAAAACAAGGAAAAAATCAGCGCGTACCTGAATGCCAGGGCGGAACTGACCCAGGCAGAGGCGGAGACGGCGAAAGCGGAGGCGGCGCGCAACGATCTGGTGAGAACGGTGGAAAAAATAGATGCCGCCCTCACCCTCGTCCAGGCGACAAAAATTCTACCCACCACGGCCGAGCAGGACGGACAGGTTGGCGCCATCAACGGCCAGCTCATCGCCGATCTGGCAGCCATCGGCATCGTCGTTCAGTCGGTGGGGAAGGAGGGTGATGGACGCTACAATTTCAGCGCGATTGAAGCGGGGCTGGTCACGCAGCACAAATCCCACTCCCAAAAGCTGGCGCTGGCAAAGACCACCGCGATACAACTCGCCTCGGCGAAGGAAACAAAAAATACCACCGCACAGCAGTTGCTCGCAGAAGCGGCCAAGGCAGCCAATCTGCTGACCACCTCAAAAACCGATGCCTTCTCCGTGTATGGCCGTTTCGACTCCGACGGCAATGCCACCGTGACTGGCGAGAACAAAAACCCGAAGCCGACAGCGCAACTACTCGTCGGCAAGCTTTTCTCGACTGGGCTGGCATCACAGAATCTCACCGAGGCCGTCAAAATCGAAGCCAACGCCAAGTGCGTCGACCGGCTGGTGACGGCAGCGCTGGCGGTAGATGCGACGACCCGCTCCACGCTGCTGGGAAAAATCGAAACACTATGTCCAGTCATCACGAAATAGCCCAGGAGACCAGCATGATCACGCATCCCCGATTCATCCTCGCGCTGCTGTTTGCCGCCACGCCAACCCTTACGCCGGCGTACGAGATTAATCCCAACAGCCACCATCCGGAGAACATCAAGCGTTCGCTGAAGACAGAATACCGGCAATTCCTGGCCCGGCTCACCAGGCCCTCGCACGAGGAGCTGACCCGCCTCTCGCTGCAATGCGCGGAGTCGGGAGAAAAGGCCGAATGGTGCAATCTCGGGGCGGTGCCATTGCAGATAAGCCGCCGCTTCGTTTCGGCAGCGGTAATCCATGGCGTCCGCTGGAACGACGATCCCAACAACTTCTTCCGCGTCGGTAACGAGGTCAACTGGTTCTATTGGCTCAGGCGCGCAGCGACTGCGCATGCGATCACCGACATCGATCCCCTGGAGTACCGCAGCCACTACGGCGACCTGCAATTTCTGCACGGCATGGGCGGACATCACACGTCGCCGTTCAGCACGCGCGACAACGTGATTGCATGGACCCGCTTTGCCTACGATGCGGCGGCCGCACAGATTTCCCCCGCCGCGACCATGAAGGACCTGGCTCCGCAATACACTTTCGCCCGCTTCTTTACGCAGTCCAGCAAAAGCAACTGGACCGTACGCAAGCTGTTTACCAACGTCGGCGACGTCGTTTGCAAATCCCAATGCGCCGACGACATTACCGCCAATGACGAAGAGGTGGCCTCCCTCGCCTTGGGCGCGCTGCTGCATACCATCCAGGACTCCCTTTCCGCCTCCCACGTAGAGCGCATCAGCGAAGACGGTCAGTCACGCGTGGTGGCATGGCTGGACTATCGCCAGCAGGATCCGGCCTGCCATAGCGACGAGGATAAAAACATCGACTGGCTGTTCAACAAACCGGCGCAAACCAAAGAAGACGAAACCAAGCCGGCCATTGAATGGGGTGCCTGGGTCGCTAGAAATGCCATGATGCAGGTGCCATGGCAGAGCATCGAAAAACCACTGGTCGACCGCATGTTCACCCTGGCGACAGGCTACCGGGCGTCCGATGCGGGCAAGTTCATCAAGCCCTGCCCTGAAAAATCGTAAATCCCGAAACAATGCCTGAAATGCAAAAAGCCCAACCGTAGCGATTGGGCTTTCTTTATTCTGGCTCCCCGACCTGGACTCGAACCAGGGACCTGCGGATTAACAGTCCGTCGCTCTACCGACTGAGCTATCAGGGAATTGAGGCCGGAATTATATAGGGCCGAATCGATTTTGGCTAATTTTTTTCTGCGCCCCGGCGGCGGCGCGCCAGCAGGCCCAGCACGCCGAGTCCGGCTATCAGCATGCCATAAGTTTCAGGCTCGGGCACGGCGGCCGTCACAGAGACATTGTCCAGCGCGACGCCGTAAGGACCGGTGCTGCTGTCGCCGGCGAAGGTCAGCGTGCTGAGGCTGGAGCTGGCCACAAAGCTGAAGCTCCGGGCCTGCCAGTTCATCGCGCCGTGCGACGCCCCGGTGCCGTCAAAGGTGAAGGTGCTCATGCCCGTCACGCCTGCCATGATGCTCTTGACCGCGCCTCCGCCATCGGGATTGCCCGCCATGCTGAAACTGACGTTGTACAGCTGCCCGATGTTGGTGGCAAAGGATTGTGAGAGCGTTGCAGCGGAACCGCCATTCAGGTCGATGCTGTAGCTGCCGCCGGCGGCTTGCCAGTAGCCGTTGATAAGGTCGACCGAGCCGGCGGTGATCGTCCACCCGGACAGGCCGGATGACAGCTCGATGAAGCTGCCAGGATGATAATCGCTTTCAAAACCACCATTGTCGATCAGTTCGGAAGACTGCGCTGTCGAGGCAAGCGCGGAAAGTGCTGCGGCGGTTACAACCAGGGCTTTGATGTTGGCCATGTCCATCTCCATGTTGTCATTATTAAAGTGCCATTACCCACAACCAATATAGGCAATACCAGACAAACATCAAGAATTTCATTTTGGAAATAGAAAAAGCCGCGATCAACGCGGCTTTTAGAATTTTGGCTCCCCGACCTGGACTCGAACCAGGGACCTGCGGATTAACAGTCCGTCGCTC
>CAUPXZ010000092.1:0-12791 GCA_963515135.1 uncultured Duganella sp.
ACATTCGGACATTTCGCGCGCGAAATGTCCGAATGTCGGCACTGACCCCGATTTTAGTTGCGGACCGGCAGGCGCAGCTTGATGCGGCAGCCGGTGCTGCCGGGCTCGGCGGCGGCGAGTGCCACCTGCCCGCCCATCTGGTGCACGATGGTGTAGACGATGTGCATGCCCAGCCCCGAGCCGCCCTGCCCGCGCTTGGTGGTGAAGAACGGTTCGAACAGCCGCTCGCGCACCTCGCCCGTCAGGCCGACGCCGTCGTCGGCGAATTCCAGCAGCAGCCAGCGCGCGCCGCCGTCCAGCGCCACGCGCGCCGCCAGCGTTACCTGGCCGGGGCCGCCGTCGGGATATCCATGCTTGGCCGCGTTCATCAACAGGTTCGACAACACCTGCGACCAGCGCCCGGCGTCCAGCCGCGTGCGCAGCTCGGGGGCGATGTCGACCTCCACCGCCAGCCCCACCTTGCGCAACTCCGGCCCGTGCGCCGACACCACGCTCAGCGCATGCTCGCGCAGCGCCACGTCCGATTCGTGGGTGCTGCCCTGGTCCACCGCCAGCTGCTTGAAGTTGCCGATCAGGTCGGCCGCACGCGCCAGGTTGCGCTCGATCAGCTGCGCGCCCTCGGCCAGGCGCCGCGCCACCGTCAGCAATTCGGAACGGCTGACGCGCTCGCCGCCGACGCATTTGATCAGCTCGTCCGCATAGCTGGCCATGGTCGAGGCGGCGGTGACGGCGACGCCGATCGGCGTGTTGACCTCGTGCGCCACGCCGGCCACCAGCGTGCCCAGCGCCACCATCTTTTCCTGCTCGACCAGCGTCGCCTGCGCCGCCAGCAAGGCTTCGGTGCGGCGCTGGACTTTGGCTTCCAGCTGCTGCTCGCGGTCCTGGTGCTGCAACTCGGCAGCGCAGCGCGCGGCGAAGATCGACAGCAGCGACAAGGCCAGCAGCCGCTTGTCCTCGGACATCGGCTTGACGTCGATCGCCGACAGGATGCCCAGCGTCTCGCCCTCGGTGTCGATCATCGGCATGCCGATGTAGCTCTCGGCGCCCATCTCGGCCAGCAGCGTGTCTTGCGGATAGTCGGCCTGGATGCCGCAGGCGTGGAAGCACATGAACTGATCGGTGACGTTCTGGCAGGGGGTGTGCTGCAGGCTGTACTCCATATTCGGCAGGTAACCGCCGCCGCCCCACACCGCCAGCGTGCGGATCCCCTCGCCACCGTCGGCCAGCACGATCGCCCGCCCGGCGATGACATGGGTGACCTCCAGCGCCTGCGCCAGGTCGCGCACCAGGATGCGCAGGAAATCGTCGCCGCGCGCGCGCGCCGTTGATGCGGTGATCGAGCGCATGGCCGCCTCGGCCAATGTCCGTCCGTCTGCCGCATCGAACAGCGGCGCCCCCCCGTGTTGCTCGCTCATTGCCTGGCTCCAGGTCGCTAAGTCTGTTTGTATTGTAACGTTTTTTATCGCGCTTATCCTAGATGAATATTCGGTCAGTAGCTAACACACCTTAGCCATAATCTTGGTCAAAATTTGTATTTATGTGTAAAAAACTCGTAAATATTGCTAAAAACCGCATTTAGTGTTGTTTATTTCAAAGTTGTTACAGAGCCTCAATTGACCAGCTAAGGCCGCAAATGGTCTGATGGCCGCCACGAAATAATCACGTAAGGAGATTATTCGTAGTCCGCACCTCGAATAACAAGGTAATAGCAACACCCAAGGAGTTGATCAATGATGATGGAAACAGTTTTGTCGCGTTCGCTGCGCGTGATGTTCGCCAGCGGCGCCGCCCTGATGCTGGCACAACCGGCATTCGCGCAAGAAACCGCGCCGATGCAGCGCGTGGAAATTACCGGTTCGGCAATCAAGCGTATCGACGCCGAGACCGCCGTGCCGGTGACCGTGGTGAAGATGGCCGACCTGAAAAAGGAAGGCATCACCACCGTCGAACAGGTGATGGCTAACCTGAGCGTGTCGCAAGCCTCGACCGGCACCAGCCAGTCGGTCGGCCTGGGCACCGGCGGCGCTTCGTTCGCCGACCTGCGCGGCATCGGCGCCAACAAGACCCTGGTGCTGCTGAACGGCCGCCGCCTGGCCAACAACGCCATTGACGGTTCGGCGCCCGATCTGAACATGATTCCCTTCGCCGCGCTGGAGCGCGTGGAAGTGCTGCGCGACGGCGCCTCGGCGCTGTACGGCTCCGACGCGGTCGGCGGCGTGATCAACTTCATCACCAAGAAAGACTACCAGGGCGGCTCCGTGACCCTGGGCGCCGACAGCGCCGAGAAGCAAGGCGGCGAGTCGAGCAACTTCAACGCCAGCTATGGCTGGGGCGACCTGGACAAGCAAGGCTTCAACATCTTCGCCGTGGTGGACCGCCAGCAGCAGAACCGCCTGAGCGGCCAGCAGCGCGACTACAACACCCGCTACCCTGGCGGCCTGTCGCCGACCACCTACCCTGCCAACTGGGCGCAAGGCGACCTGGCCGGCAACCCGAACGGCCCTAGCTGCACAGCAGCCTACCTGGTGCCGGGCAAGAACGGTGTGTGCCAAATGAGCACCTCGGCCTTCGTCGATTACCTGCCGAAGAGCGAACGCACCACCGGCCTGGTCAAGGGCACCTTCAAGCTGAGCGAGAACCACGAACTGGGCATCGAGCTGCTGTCGACCAAGAGCAAGGTTGAAACCCAGATCGCACCAGTCCCGCACGGCGGCCTGTACATCAACCGCCTGCGCCCGGACGGCACCGCCAACCCGTACTTCCCGACCGCCGCCGGCCTGAATCCGACCTACATGGACGAAGTCGCCGCCGCAGTGCCGGGCGTGCAGCCTGGCTTCGTCACCGCCAAATGGCGTAACCTGGTGGCCGGCCCGCGCGGCGACGAGAATATCAACAAGCAGAACCGTGCCGTGGTATCGCTGAAAGGCGTGGTATGGGGCTGGGATTACGACGCCGCCGTCAGCTACAACGAAAACAAGGTCACCCAGAACCTGTCCGGCTACGACGATGACAACATCATCTCGCAAGGCATTCTGAATGGCGTGATCAATCCGTTCGGCGAACAGAGCGCCGCCGGCGCCGCGCTGCTGCAAGGCGCTACGCTGGCCGGCAATCAGCGCAACTCGAAAGGCACCAACAAGGGCGCCGATCTGAAACTGAGCCGCGAAATCGGCGACTGGCTGAACACCGGTCACCAATCGGCCATCGCGGTCGGCGCGCAATACGAGCACCAGAAGTTCCACGACGCCGCCAACAGCGAGTTCGCCGCCAAGGTCGCCTCCTCGACCGGCCTCGACCCGAACACCCTGAACGAAGGCTCGCGCAGCGTGTCGGCGTTCTACTCGGAACTGAACGTGCCGCTGCTGACGAATCTGGACGTGACCGCCGCCGTGCGTTATGACCGTTACAACGACTTCGGCCACACCACCAATCCGAAATTCGGCTTCACCTTCCGTCCGGTGAACTCGCTGCTGTTCCGCGGTTCGTACTCGAAAGGCTTCCGCGCGCCGTCGCTGTATGAGATCAACTCGGCCACCTCGTACACCAACTCGTCGCAAGGCAACGATCCGATCAACTGCCCGGGCGGCAACCCGGCCCCAGGCAAGCCATCGTCGTCGAACTGCGACCAGCAGTTCCAGGTGATGAACGGCGGTAACAAGAACCTGAGCCCTGAGAAGTCGAAGAACGGCACCATCGGCGTGATGTGGGAACCGATCAACAACCTGTCGCTGAGCGCGGACTGGTGGACCATCCGCCTGACCAACCAGATCGGCATCCTGACCGATACCGACGTGCTGGCTGATCCGGTCACCTTCGGCCAGTACTACCACCGCAACGTCGGCGGCAACCTGTCGACCGACGGCACCCAGTGCCCGAACCCGATCACCTGCGGCTACCTGGATCTGCGCACGCAGAACCTGGGCGACATGAACACCAACGGTGTCGACCTGTCGGCCAGCTACCGCATGCGCACCAAGGACTACGGCAACTTCACGATGAACTACTCGAGCACCTGGGTGCACAAGTATGAGTACCAGAACTTCATCGGCGACGAGATGCACCAGCGCGTAGGCGTGTACTCGGGCGACCTGCCGGTGTTCCGTTGGCAGCACACGCTGAACCTGGGCTGGTCCAAGGGCGATGTGGCGGCCGGCATGACCGGTCACTACAAGTCGGGCTATGTGGACCAGGATCCGGACAACCATGTGCCGTCGTACACCACCTGGGATGGCTACGGTTCGTGGAAGGCGCTGCCAGGCCTGACCCTGACCGCCGGCGTGCGCAACCTGTTCGACCGCAAACCGCCGCTGTCGTACCAGACCACCACCTTCCAGGCTGGCTACGATCCGCGCTTCACCGATCCACTCGGCCGTACCATGTACGTGCGCGCAACCTACGACTTCTAAGAAGTTAGCTTGAGAATCCCCGGCAGCACTAAGTGCGCCGGGGATTTTTTTTACCTACAGCCAGCCGGCCTTCTTGAAGCGCCGGTGCAGGTACAGGCAAACGCCGACCATGATGCAGATCGCCATCGGATAACCGAACTTCCAGTCCAGCTCCGGCATGTATTTGAAGTTCATGCCCCACAGGCCGGCAAACGCGGTGACGATCGCAAAGATCGCCGCCCATGCCGCCAGCCGCTTGTTCACTTCGCTTTCCTCGATCGCAGTCATCGACAGGTTGACCTGGATCGCCGTGGCGATGGTGTCGCGGATGCCGTCCAGCGAGGCGCTGATGCGGTGTAAATGGTCGTGCACGTCGCGGAAATATTCCTGCGTTTCCTGGCACATCGACGGCACGCGACCGCCGTGCAAGCGCCCCACCGCCTCCATCAGCGGCGCCACCACATGCCGCACCGTGGTCACCTTGCCCTTCAGCTCATACAGGCGCTGGATGTTGTCGCGCTGGCGGCCCTGCGTGAAGATCAGTTCCTCGATCTTTTCCAGCTCGGTTTCCAGCATGTCCAGCACCGGGAAGTAGCGGTCGACCACCGCATCCATCAGCGCATACAGCACGAAGGCAGGGCCGAGGCGCAGCATGTGCGGCTCCTTTTCAGCGCGCGCACGCACGCTCTGGAAGCCGTGCTGGCTCTCGCCGTCGCGCGACGACAGCACATAATTCTGTCCGACAAAGATATCCACCTCGCCGATCGCCACCTCGCCCTCGTGGCACTCGATGGTCTTCACCACCACGAACAGCGAATCGCCGTACTCCTCGATCTTCGGCCGCTGATGGCCGCGGCTGGCATCCTCGACCGCCAGTTCGTGCAGGCCGAACTCGTGCTGCATCGTGGTCAGCTCGTCGGGCTGGGCGTCGCGCAGCGCCACCCAAACAAACGTCTCCGGTTTTTCCAGATAGTCGCTAATATCTTCCACCGGTATGTCGGCCATTTTTTTACCATCTTGGTAGGCCACACAATTAATCAGCATACGTCATCCATAAAAAAGAAAAGCCCCAGGCTTTAACAGCCAAGAGCTTACCTCAAACAGATGTTGCACTCGATTACGCTGCGGTTAAGTAGCGCGTGGGTGGTACGCCGACGTGGCGGGTGAACGCGACGCTGAAGGCGCTGGCCGAGCCATAGCCGATTTGCGCCGCCACCTCGGCCACGCTGCCCTTCTGCCGCAGCAGCTGTTTGGCGCGCGCCATGCGCCAGCGCAGCAGGTAGGCCATCGGTGCCACGCCAAGCGCGCGGCTGAAGCGCTCGAAGAAGGCGGAGCGCGACAACGCGGCTTCCTTGGCCAGCTGCGCCACAGTCCACGGCCGCGCCGTTTCCTGGTGCATGCAGCGTAGCGCCGCCGCCAGCCGTTCGTCGGCCAGGCCGCGCAGCAAGCCGGGCGAGGCGGCGGTGCCGGCGCTCGACCGCAGCGCTTCGATCAGCATCACCTCCAGCAGATGGGCCAGCACCACGTCGCGCCCCGGCCGCCCGGCGCGCGACTCGTCGCCGACCAGTTGCACCAGCGTCGCCAGCCGCTGCTCGCCGCTGACGTGGATCAGCTGCGGCAGCAGTGCAACCAGCAAGGCGGCGTCCGGCGAATCGAATGTGCAATGGCCGACCAGCAATACCGTCTCGGCCGGCCCGTCGCTGACGCCCAGCCGGAAGGCGCCGTCCGCCAGCGCCAGCGGCGGCAGGTCGGGAGCGTCGTCCGGCGGCGGCTGCAGGCTGGTCATCGCAAACTCGTGCGACTCGGGGATCAGCACAAAGTCGCCTTGCCGCAGCGGCAAGGGCTGCCGTCCGCTGACGGCCAGCCGGCTGGCGCCCTCCAGCACTACGCAGTAAAACGGCTGGCCGGCGTGCGAGCGCCGCACGCGCCAGGCGCCGACGCCGCTGACGACTTTGGAAAAGTCGGCTCGCGGCCGCAGCAGCGCGACGACTTCTGCCAGTGGATCGATCATCGCCGGACTCCTGCTGATGCATTATGGACTTCTGATTATAGCAAGTCTGGCTTGGTCAAATTACAGTGGAGGCACTTAACTTAAGGAGCTTCCATGAAAACCATCCTCATCACCGGCTGCTCGTCCGGCTTCGGCCTGGCCACGGCCCGCTACTTCCTTGAGCGCGACTGGAACGTTATCGCCACCATGCGCACGCCCCGCAGCGACCTGCTGCCGGCGTCGCCGCGCCTGCGCGTGCTGCCGCTGGATGTGACCGACACCGACAGCATCGCGCAACTGATCGCGGCGGCCGGGCCGATCGACGTCCTGGTCAACAACGCCGGCATCGGCGCGCTGGGGGCGCTGGAAGGCTTCAGCATGGCGACCGTGCGCGAAGTGTTCGACACCAATACGCTCGGCACTATCGCCATGACGCAGGCGCTGCTGCCGCAGTTCCGTCAGCGCCGCGCGGGCGTCATCATCAACGTCACTTCCAGCGTGACGGTGAAATCGCTGCCGCTGCTGTCTGTGTACACCGGCAGCAAGGCGGCGGTGAACGCCTTCACCGAATCGCTGGCGCTGGAACTGGCGCCGTTCGATGTGCGCGCGCATCTGGTGCTGCCCGGGCGTGCGCCGTCCACCAGTTTCGGCGCCAACGCGCAACAGCGCTTGCAAACGCATGAGGCGTATGCAGAACTGACGCAGAGCGTGTTTGCCGGTTGGGCGCAATCGACCGAGGCGGTCACAGAAGCCGGCGATGTGGCGGAAGCGGTGTGGCGCGCAGCCACCGATGCTGCCGCGCCGATGCGGATTGCGGCTGGCGCCGATGCACTGGCGCTGATGTGATGGTCCGTGCAGGGCGCGAGTGCTATGGACTCCCGCCCTGCACGGAGGTGCTATGGATTCCCGCCTGCGCGGGAATGACGGCTCAGTCGTCCTTGGCGCCGTCGATGCCCAGTTCGGCGATCTTGCGGGTGATAGTGTTGCGGCCGATGCCCAGCCGCACCGCCGCGTCGTTCTTGCGGCCGTGGGTGTGCTTCAGCGCGGTGCGGATCAGTGCCGATTCGAACTGCCGGCCAAGTACCGCCATCACTTCCTGCTGGCCGCCGCTGAGCATGCTGGCAGCCTGCATTTCCAGCAGCCCCAGCCAGGCGTCCGGCGCGCCGGCGGCGCTGCCATGCGCTTCGCTCGGCGCCACCGGCGTAACGGTGCCGTGGTGCTGCAGCGCATTGTAGTTCTCGGCCGGCGCCGCGCCCGACGACAACACCGCCGACGATGCGCCCCCGCCCTGCTCCTGCGACAGCTCCAGCGGCAGATCCTTGATTTCCACGGTCTGCCCCGGCGCCATCACCGTGATCCAGTTGCACAGGTTTTCCAGCTGCCGCACATTGCCCGGCAATTCCAGGCCGCACAGGAACTGCAAGGCGGCATCGCTCATGCGCTTGGCCTCCACGCCTAGCTGTTTGGCGCTCTGCACCAGGAAGTGACGCACCAAAAGAGGGATGTCCTCGCGGCGCTCCCTCAAACTGGGCAGACGCAGGCGAATCACGTTCAGGCGGTGGAACAAGTCCTCGCGGAACAGGCCGTCGCGCACGCGCTGCTCCAGATTCTGGTGCGTGGCGGTAATCACGCGCACATTGGCCTTCAGCGGCTGATGGCCGCCGACGCGGTAGAAATGGCCATCCGACAGCACCCGCAGCAAGCGCGTCTGCAAGTCAAACGGCATGTCGCCGATTTCGTCGAGGAACAGCGTGCCGTTCTCGGCCTGCTCGAAGCGGCCCCGGCGCGTGGTCTGCGCACCGGTGAAGGCCCCGCGCTCATGGCCGAACAGTTCGGATTCCAGCAAGTCCTTCGGTATCGCCGCCGTGTTCAGCGCAATGAAAGGCTGCGCCGCCCGTGGCGAGTGCTTGTGCAGCGCGCGCGCCACCAGTTCCTTGCCGGAACCGGATTCGCCGGTGATCAGTACCGTCACGTTCGATTGAGAGAGGCGACCGATCGCGCGAAAGACCTCCTGCATGGCCGGCGCCTGGCCGAGGATTTCCGGAGTTTCGGTCGGGCCCGATTCAACGCTGGTCTCGCGCAGGCTTTCATCCAGCGCGCGGCGGATCAGCTCGACCGCCTTGTCGATGTCGAATGGCTTGGCCAGGTATTCAAAGGCGCCGCCCTGGAATGCCGCGACAGCGGAATCCAGGTCGGAAAAGGCGGTGATGATAATAACCGGCAGGCCGGGCAAGCGCGACTTCACCAGTTGCAGCAGGTCGAGGCCGGAATCGCCAGGCATGCGGATGTCCGACACCAGCACCTGCGGCGTCTCATATTCCAGCGCGGCGATGGCGTCGCGCGCATTGGCAAAACTCTTGGTGGCCAGATTCTCCCTGGCCAATGCTTTTTCCAGTACCCAGCGGATCGATTCGTCGTCGTCTACTATCCAGATTGGCTTCATGTGTTGTGTATATTCCGCGAGGATCGTCAATCAAGGGACACGGTCCGCCTTGCCCGCCACGGCTTATGGCAACGGCAGCAAAATGCGGAAATCCGTAAATCCAGGCCGGCTCTCGCACTCGATCACGCCCATGTGCTGCTGCACAAAGGTCTGCGCCAAGGTCAGCCCCAGGCCGCTACCGCCTTCCCTGCCCGATACCAGCGGGTAGAAGATGCGGTCACGGATCTGGGGTGCGATACCCGGTCCATTGTCGATGATATGCAAGTCTAATGCCAGCCCGTAACGGACCTTGGCCAGCGTGACCTGGCGCGCCACGCGCGTCTTGAAAACGATCTGCGCTTCGCCGGCGTCGATCTGCGCCGACAGCGCCTGCGCGGCGTTGTGCGCGATGTTCAGCACGGTCTGGATCAGCTGCTCCTTGTCGCCGCGGAACTCGGGTATCGAGGCATCGTAATCGCGCAAAATGGTCAGGCCGGACGGGAACTCGGCCAGCATCAGGCTGCGCACGCGCTCCAGCACTTCGTGGATGTTGACATCGCCAACGATGTGCGGACGGCGGTGCGGCGCCAGCAGGCGGTCCACCAGCGTCTGCAGCCGGTCGGCCTCCTTGATGATGACCTGGGTGTATTCGCGCAGCTGCACCGCATGCGCGCCCGGCAGCTCCATCTCCAGCAGCTGCGCGGCGCCACGGATGCCGCCCAGCGGGTTCTTGATCTCGTGCGCCAGATTGCGGATCAGTTCCTTGTTGACCTGACTCTGGTCGAGGATGCGCTCCTCGCGGTCCAGCTTTAGGTGCTGCTGGTTCTCGCGCAGCTCGATCAGCACGCCGCCGGCCGGCTCTTCCACCGCCGACACGATGCTGTGGACATGCAGTGGCTCGCGGCCGGCGCGTTCCAGCGCCAGGTCTTGCCGCAGGTCGGAGAACTTGTGTTCGCGCGCCTGCGCGCAGATGTGGTCCAGCTCGTCCGGGTTGATGAACTGCGCGCTCAGCGTCTGGCGCGACAGCGCCTTCAGCGAGCTTTCCAGCAGGTTCTCGGCGGCCGCGTTGGCGTAGGCGATCTTGCCCTCGGCATCGACCAGCACCACGGCCGAGGCCAGCAGTTCGAGGCCGGCCAGCGAGGGCGGACGGTGGATGGCGGCGGCCGCGCGGGCCGCGATATTACTGACTATACTCATGGCAAACTCGTCATCGGATATTCGCAATTTCACGTTTCAAGGCATCGACATTTTTTTCCGAGCGGCTGACGCTGTCGCGCAGCGCCGCTACCCGCTCCTGGTACTTGGCGTAGTTGCGCTCGTCGCCACGGCGTTCCGGCTCGCCGCCGTTGAATTCGCGCCGTAGCTCGGCCAGCTTTTGCGACTCTGTCTTCAGCTCCTCTTCCAGGATGCCGCGCCGGTCGGCGTCGCGCGCCTTCTGCTCGGCGCTGTCGACGCGCGGAAAATCGCCGGTCGGCGTCACCGGTTGGGCATTGCGTGGCGACGGCGCCACGCGGCGCGGCGGCGCCGGAATCGCCGTGCCCGGCAAGTCCATCAGCTGGCAATGCGGACCGCGTTTAATATCGGTCAGCTCCTTGCTGCCGCTGGGCGTCACGCACTTGTAAATCTGCCCGTGCGCCATCGTGGCCGAGGCCAGCAGCGCCAGCAACACACTCAGTTTCAAACTCATGGTCATTCATAAATCCGTGGTGGCAACATCCGTCACGAATATACAGCATCCAAATAAAAACGCGGGGAAAGCCGTGCTCGCCCCGCGTTCTGTGCTTCATCACCCGCGCCGTAGCGCGATGCGATTACAGCGAGTAGTACATGTCGAACTCAGCAGGGTGAGTCGTCATGCGCATGCGCTGCACGTCCTGCATTTTCAGTTCGATGTAAGCATCGATCATGGAATCGCTGAACACGCCGCCACGGGTCAGGAACTCGCGGTCTTTGTTCAGGTTGTCCAGCGCTTCTTCCAGCGATGCGCACACGGTTGGGATCAGTGCATCTTCTTCCGGCGGCAGGTGGTACAGGTCTTTCGACGCTGCTTCGCCCGGGTGGATCTTGTTGGCGATACCGTCCAGGCCGGCCATCAGCAGTGCAGCGAAGCACAGGTAGACGTTGGCCAGTGGATCCGGGAAGCGGGTTTCGATACGGCGGCCTTTTGGATTGGCCACGTGTGGAATACGGATCGAAGCCGAACGGTTTTTCGCCGAGTACGCCAGTTTCACTGGTGCTTCAAAGCCTGGCACCAGGCGTTTGTACGAGTTGGTGCCTGGGTTGGTGATCGCGTTCAGTGCTTTGGCGTGCTTGATGATGCCGCCGATGTAGTACAGCGCGGTGTCGGACAGGCCGGCATAGCCGTCGCCGGCGAACAGGTTGACGCCGTCTTTCCAGATCGACTGGTGCACGTGCATGCCCGAACCGTTGTCGCCAACGATAGGTTTTGGCATGAAGGTGGCGGTTTTGCCATAGCTATGGGCCACGTTCCACACCACATATTTCAGGTTCTGGGTCCAGTCGGCGCGCTCAACCAGGGTCGAGAACTTGGTGCCGATTTCGTTCTGGCCAGCGCCAGCCACTTCGTGGTGGTGCACTTCAACCGGGATGCCCAGCGATTCCAGGATCAGGCACATTTCCGAACGCATGTCCTGGAAGCTGTCGACTGGTGGCACTGGGAAGTAGCCGCCCTTGACGGTTGGACGGTGGCCGCTGTTGCCGCCTTCGATTTCCTTGTCGGTCGACCACGACGCTTCGTCGGAGTCCACTTTAACGAAGCAGCCGGACATGTCGATCTTCCAGCGCACGCTGTCGAAGATGAAGAATTCTGGTTCCGGGCCGAAGTAGGCGGTGTCGCCGATGCCCGACGATTTCAGGTAGGCTTCAGCGCGCTTGGCGATGGAGCGTGGGTCGCGGTCATAGCCCTTGCCGTCCGCTGGTTCGATGACGTCGCACTGCATGAACAGCGTGGTCTCTTCCATGAACGGATCGATGTTCGCAGTGTTTGGATCCGGCAGCAGGATCATGTCGGATGCTTCAATACCTTTCCAGCCGGCGATCGAGGAACCGTCGAAAGCGTGACCCGATTCGAACTTGTCGATGTCGAAAGCCGACACCGGCACGGTAACGTGCTGTTCTTTACCACGGGTATCAGCGAAACGGAAATCAACGAATTTCACTTCGTTTTCCTGGACCATTTTCAAAACTTCTGCGGCCGTAATTGCCATGCGTATCTCCTAAAGGGAATATGTGGAACTCGTGAGACCTAATAAGCAGTATCCGTGCCAGCCATAAACGTATAACTATATGTGGGTAGCGTCTTTGAACTAGCCGGGAAAATCATTCTAAAATGCACCAGCAGGTTCAAGCGCTCAAAATTACAGCAGACCGATCACGCACTACATCAGTGCGTTTTACACATTTTGCACCTTATGAGTGCATTTTAAGATTTTTTCTGAAAAGCGCATGGTTTTGGTGCATCTCAGTCGCAGGCCAACACTGGACGCCTATAATAAACTCAAACTTATAACCGGAACACCTTATGAGCAAAATAGATGAGATCCTGGCCCTTGCGCGCAGCCGCAGCAAGGACTGGCCCTATGCGGGCGCGGTCACGCCGCAGGAAGCCTATGAGTTGCTGAGCGCGGAAAACGCGATCAAGCTGATCGACGTGCGCACCAATGCCGAGCGCGACTGGGTGGGTCGGGTGGCCATTCCGGAAGCCCAACATGGTGCGGTCCAGTGGAACACCTACCCCGGCGGCAACGCCAACCACGAATTTATCGAACAACTGAACGGTGTGGCGCGCAAGGACCAGGTGATCTTGTTCCTGTGCCGTTCCGGCGTGCGCTCGCGTGGTGCAGCCAAGCTGGCGACCGAGCACGGCTACCAGCACTGCTACGACATCCTCGAAGGCTTCGAGGGCGAGAAGGACGAAAAAGGCCACCGCAAGAACATCAACGGCTGGTGCCACGCCAACCTGCCCTGGATCGGC
>CAUPXZ010000093.1:0-11825 GCA_963515135.1 uncultured Duganella sp.
CATTCGGACATTTCGCGCGCGAAATGTCCGAATGTCGGCACTGACCCCGAAGTTCAGGTGCGCAGGTCGGTGCAGGCTTTGTCTAGGGCGGCTTCGACGTCGGGCAGCATGTCGATCACTTCGACCAGGTCGCCAGCGCTGGCGGCGGCTTCCATTTCCTGGCACAGCGCGTGCAGGTGGGTGGAGTTCAGATAGCCGGCGCTGCCTTTCAGCGCGTGGATGGCCGCCGCCGCCGCGTGGCTGTTGCCGGCGACTACCGCCGCGCGCGCGGTCTCCAGCCGGCGCGGCGCTTCGTCGAGGAAGGCTTGCGTGATGCGCTGGATATGCTTGTGCGACAGCCCGGCCAGCGGCATGATCTGCACCGTGTCCGGCCGCGCCTCGGGCGCCACGCCGAATTGCTGGTCCAGCGATTCCACGCGGTCGGCCGCCAGCTGTGCGGCGTCGGTGGGCCGCAGCGGGCGGCCGCGGCTCAGGTGCTGGGCGATGATTTTTTCCACATGGTCGTACAGCAGCCGCTCGTCCACCGGCTTGCTGAGGAAGCCGTCCATGCCCACCGCCAGGTAGCGCGCGCGGTCATGGTCGCTGGCGTTGGCGGTCAGCGCGATGATCGGGATCGAGGGATCGAGCACGCGGTAGTCCTCGCTGCCGCCGCTGCGGATCAGGCGCGCCGCCTGTTCGCCATCCATCATCGGCATGCGGCCATCCATCAGCACCAGGTCGTAGGCGGCGGTGCTCAGCGCGTGCAGCGCCTGCAGGCCGTTTTCGACGATGCGGATGTCGTGCCCCATGCCCTCCAGCAGCGTGCTGACGATGATCTGGTTGGTGCGCACGTCTTCCGCGCACAGCACCCGCAGGCGGTAGGCGTGGTGCTCCTTGCGCGGCAGCGCCAGGTCGTCGATGGCCGGCGCCGCGCCTTGCGCCAGCGGCAGCGTGAAGCTGAAGGTGGAGCCGGCGCCGACCCGGCTTTCAGCGGCGATCGAGCCGCCCATCAGTTCCACCAGCTCCTTGCAGATCGCCAGTCCCAGGCCGGTGCCGCCGTAGCGGCGCGTGGTCGAGTGGTCGGCCTGTTCGAATTTCTGGAACAGCCGTGGCAGCGTCTCGGCCGGGATACCGGGGCCGGTGTCGCTGACTTCGAAGCTGACGGCGGTGCGGCCGTCGGCGCCCTGCAAGGCAGAGACGTCCAGCCGCACTTCGCCGCGATCCGTGAACTTGATGGCGTTGCCCAGCAGGTTGAGCAGGATCTGGCGCAACCGGGTCGGGTCGCCGCGCACATAGCGCGGCAGGTCCAGCGCCAGCTCGCTGCGCAGCAGCAGGCTTTTGGCGTCGGCCTGGCCTTGCAGGATGCCGAGGGCGTCGTCGATCAGCGCGATCAGGTCGAAGTCCACCGTTTCGATCGACAGCCGGCCGGCGTCGATCTTGGAGAAGTCGAGGATGTCGTTGAGGATGGCCAGCAGCGACTCGCTGTTCTGCAGGCCGATGCGCAGGTACTCTTCGGTCCTGCCGCGTACCGACTGGTCGCGCATGGCGAACTTGATCATGCCGATCACGCCGGCCAGCGGCGTGCGGATGTCGTGGCTCATCGCCGACAGGAAGTCGATGCGGTGACGGCTGACCACTTCCGCGTGTTCCTTGGCTTCGGTCAGCTCGGCGGTGCGCTCCTTGACGCGCAGTTCCAGGTTGTTGCGCAGCAGGCGGATCTGGTCGGCCAGCGCGAACGCCAGCAGCACGCCGTCCAGCGTGCCGCCCAATAGCGTGAACAGCTGGGCGTTGGTCACCAGCGCCGGGATCAGGCCGACGTTGGCCGGCAGGATGAACAGCCCCGGCACCATCAGCGCCACGAAACCCAGTACGAAGAAGCGCGCCGGATAATAGCCGCGCCGCCAGACGATGATGCCGCTGGTGAGCGCCATCGTCATCCAGATGCTGATGACGATGGTGGCGATGGTGTGCGCGTAGCTCAGCGCCAGGAAGCAGCTGGGCAGCGTCGCCAGCGGCAGCACGATGTTGATGCGGCTTAGCCGATACAGCATCGGCGCGGTCTCCTTCAGCCGCAGGAAGGTGGTGTAGAACAGCGTGCTGAGTACCGGCAGCAGGAAGAAGGGCACGTAGTGCCAGTGCAGGTTATGCCAGCCGAACAAATCGGCCGACATGTGGAAGGTCATGCCCCACGCCACCGCGTAGCACAGCACGTACAGCGAGTAGTACAGCGACGAGCGGTCGCGGGTGATCGAGTAGATGAAGAAGTTGAACACGGTGAGCGCCAGCAGCGCGCCCACCGAACCGATGATCAGCACATTTTCGCTGGCCACCAGCTGTTGATAGTCGCCGCGCGGCAGCACCGAGAACACCGGCGTGCGCGCGTAGTAGGGGCTGGAGAAGCGAATCAGCACCTGATAGCGCTGGCCCGGCTGCAAATCGACGTCTTTTCCGTAATGGAGCATGTAGGAATGCGGCTGGCGGTAGCCGGTCAGCACCTGGCGGATGCTGCCATCCTCGCCGTAGATCTGGATGTCGACCATGTCGATCAGCGTGTCGTTGGGATCGATGACCCAGTTCGGCATGCGGCTGTCATTCTGCAATTCGGCGTACAGCCAGTAGCTGCCGCCCAGCAGGTTGACCTTGGACGCAGGCTTGAGCCGGGACAGCATGGTTGGCAGGCCGGCGGCGGTGACCGGATAGGGTTCGCCATTGTCGGCATATAGCCGGCCGGCTTTGGCGAGGTCGATGCTGGTGGTGGTCAGCGCGATGGCGCGGTCCGCGCTGGCAGGGGCGCAACAGGCCAGCAGCAGGAGCAGGGCACAGTGCCGCAGCAGGGCGATCAGGCTGTGTGTCTTGCTCGCTTTGCTCATCAGTATTCCGTGCGCCGGCTGTCCGTAGAATGGGTAGAAGCCATTTTAAACGAGAACTTAGCTGTTTGGTATGATGGTGCCTTTGCACGTCAGGAAAACATCTTGCTCATTTCGCCAGAACAGTTCATTGGATTTCTCAGCGCGGCGCTGCTGATCACCGTTTCGCCGGGGCCGGACAACCTGATGGTGCTCAGCGTCGGCATGTCGCGCGGGCGCCGCCAGGGCATAGCGTTTGGCCTCGGCTGTGCATTGGGCTGCCTGAGTCACACGCTGCTGGCGGCGTTTGGCGTGGGGGCGCTGATCAAGGCGTCGCCGCTGGCGTTTGGCGGTTTGAAGCTGCTGGGCGGCGCCTACCTGATCTGGCTCGGCATCGGCGCCTTGCGCAGCCGTGGCGGCGCGCGCGTGGAGGGCGCGGGCTTGCCGGATGAAAGCCTGGGCAGATTGTTCGGCAAAGGGCTGTTCGCCAATATGATCAATCCCAAGGTGGTGCTGTTCTTCCTGTCCTTCCTGCCGCAGTTTGTGGTGGCCGAGCGCGGCGACGCCGCCTGGCAGACCGCGCAACTGGGTGTGCTGTTTACCGTGCAGGCGGTGGTGCTGTTTGGTTTGCTGGGCTATTTCTCCGGCGCGGTGGGCGCCTGGATCAATCGCACGCCGAGCGCGGGTAAATGGATGGACCGCGTGGCCGGCGCGATCTTTGTCGGCCTTGGACTGCGGCTGATCATCGCCCGCTAAAAAAGTTTGCTCGGGAGCGCGCGATGTCATCATGGCGTCATGCAGGGCTGAGATACTGTCTTTGCTCTTTCAAGTCTCTCCCGATTTGAAATCTTTGGCCCGCACCTGGTTGCGGGCTTTTTTTTATCGGGCCGTCAGATCGAAGCGCAGTTCCATCCGGTCTTGCACCGACATGGCGCCGGCCATGACGGAAAAGGGCGTCAGGCCGAAATCGGTCTGCTTCAGATCGACCGAGCCTTTCACGTTGACCACGCCTTGTTCCTCGCGCAGCTCGACCGGGATTGCCAGCGTGCGCGTCACGCCGTGCAGCGTGATCGACACTTGCAGCGGCTGGTCCGCAGCGATGCGCTCCGCATGCACGCGCACCAGCGGATAGCGCTCCGCATCCAGCACCTTGTTCAGCATGTTGTAGCGGGTGCCCTCAATGGCGTCCGCCGATGGCTGCTTGGCCAGGCCGGCGACCTGGCGCAGTTCCGCTTCATCGATTTTCATCTCATCGAGACGGAAGGTGAAATCGGCGACGTTGCGCGCCGGCGAAACCGTGCCGGTTACGGTATGGCTGGCGACCACGTGATCGTGTCCCAGTCGCGCCAGCACGCCGCCGCGCCGCACGGTGACCGCGATCAGCGATTGCGCGCTGTCGATTTGCAGCACCGGTCCGGCCGCTGCGGGCGGGATAGGCGCAGCAGGCGGCGCAACGGGCGCCGGTGGCTGCGCGGGCGGCGGCAGCTGCGAGCAAGCGCTCAGCGTCAGCAGCGCCGCAAATATGACAAATGTAAAGTTCATGTGCGTCATTTAGCCGTCATATTGTCCAAATATTATTGCATCCGCTGGCGACAGCATGTTCCAACTGGCTCCGCACCCAGGATGGCGCGGACGTACACGGAGCATAGCTCAGCAGGCTGGCCGGTGGCCTGAAACACCGGCACCACTCATCTTTGCTTAAGAATCCTTAAGCTTAACTTTAATGAAGTTCTAAGCCTGTCCTTGCCGAACGATGGCAAAGTAGAACCCATAGCGCAAGGCTAATCCAAGCGCCCGGTTGCCGGACCGTTCAAGCCCGGCACAAATACCGTTCAGACGACACGATAGTCGACGGACACCAGGACATCCCCACGCTTTCGAGCGTTTTGCAACCAGCACCATCTCACGATGATGCTGGTTTTTTTTTGCTTAGCCGCCGTGCTGATTCAGCCAGGCGTCAATCTGCGGCAGGCGTTGCGCGCGCACCTTAATGCGATACTGGATCGACGCAATCGCCGTTTTCGTATCGCCCTGCGCCTCGACTGGCAGGTACTCCTTGGCGTATGCCTGCAGCTTGCCGATCATGGCCGGATCCGCCGAGCGTCCGCCCAGGCCAGGGAAGTAACGGCTACGCGATGCGCCATCGACAATCTTGTCGACCTGCGCGCGCTTGGCCAGCGCAAAGTCGAACGCCATGTCCGGATGGTTAGCCGCCACATGGCTTATGATCGAGGCGCCGGCGGTTGCTCCCGGCTCCTCGGTCAGCGCCAGGTCCAGCGCGCGCTGCGCCAGCGCCTTGTCGTTGGCGGCGCCCAGCAGATCATACAGCTCGGCCTTGATCATGCTCGACTGCTCGGCCTTGGCGCTGGCGCGCAGCTGTTCCCACGTCGCCGCATCGGCGTTCGAGGCGATCACGCCCAGAATAGGGCGGCGCAGCGCGGCCGGCATCGCATCCTTGTCGGTCGCGGAGGCCGCATAACGGCGGCGCGCTTCCGCAATCACCGCCGGATCGCCGACTTCGCCCAGCGCATGAATCAGCGCCTCGCGCAGATTCGCCACCGGCGCCGCTTCGTCTTTGGCGGCGCTCCAGCCTACGCGTGCGAATACCGGCGCCAGACGCGCGCGGGTGAAGCGGTCCAGCACCGCCTGCTGGTGCGGCTTGCCTTCATAGCTGCCGTGCAGACCGGACAGCACGCCGGCGATGCGCTGCCATACTTGCGGCGCCGCGTCCAGCGGCGCGTTGCTGGCCAGGTCCATGAAGCCAGATGCCGGCATGTGACCGGCCAGGCCCAGCGCCCAGCTGTCGGCCAGCAGGCCCAGTTGATCGATGGCCGGCATCCTGGCAAAGTCGGCGGCCAGCGCGCTGAACGCCTTCGGCGCGTACAGCGTGCGGTAATAGCCGCTCTGGCCCGCGTTCACCAGCACCGCACCGCAACCCGGCAAGGTCATGCTGGCCTTGCCGCCGCTGACCACCGCGCGCACCGTTGTGCCGCCGACCGTCTGCGCGATCACCGGCACCCGCCAGCTCAGCGGCTTCTTGTTTTCCTGGTCCTTGCTGAATTCGCCCTGGGTCAGCTGGATGATGCTCTGGCCGTTCTTGCACACCGCGTCCGATACGCGGATCAGCGGAACGCCCGGTTGCAGCGTGAAGTCATGCGCGATCGCGGTGATCGGCTTGCGCGCGGACTTCTCGATCTCGCGCCACAAATCGTCGGACACGGTGTTGCCGTAAGCATGCCTGGCCATGTAGCTGCGCACGCCGGCGCGCCACGCGTCTTCGCCCACATAGCTCTCCAGCATGCGGATCACCGCCTCGCCCTTGCTGTAGGTGATGCTGTCGAAGGCCTGGCTGGCTTGTTCGACGGTGGCGATGCGCTGCACCACAGGGTGGGTGGTGGCCAGCGCGTCGCGTTCCATCGCGCCTTCGCGCGTGCCGACCGCGCGCAGTTCCCAGTTCCACTCCGGATGCAGGCGGGTGGTGGTGCGCGATTCCATCCACGATGCAAAGCCTTCGTTGAGCCACAGGTCGTCCCACCAGGCCATGGTCACCAGATCGCCGAACCACTGGTGCGCCATTTCGTGCGCGGCCACCAGGAACGACACTTCCTTGTCCGACTGGGTAGCAACGCGCGGATCGAGCAGGATCGAATTTTCAAAGGTGAAGATCGCGCCCCAGTTTTCCATCGCGCTGAAGAACTGGCTGCGGCCCGGCGCGGCGATGTTGTCCAGCTTGGGCAGCGGATACTTGACGCCGAAGTAGTCGTTGTACTCCTTCAGCACATCGCGCGACGAGTCCAGCGCAAACTGCGCCTGGCCCAGCGAGCCCTTTTGCGTGATCACGCCCAGTTCCACGCCGTCCACCACCGAGGTGGCGCGCTCAAACTCGCCCAGGCCAAAGAACAGCAGGTAGGTCGACATCTTCGGCGAGGTGGCGAAGCGCACCAGCTCGCGGCCGTCGGCCAGCTTGCTGGTGGACGTAACCGGCATGTTGGACACCGCCATCTGGCCGGCCGGGATGGTCGCTTCCAGCGCGAAGGTGGCCTTGTAGAACGGCTCGTCCCACGATGGGATCACGCGCCGCGCGTCCGAATTTTCGAACTGGGTATACAGCGCGCGTTTCTTCACGCCGCCGTTGTCGTAGTCCAGCGAGAACAGGCCGGAGGCCTGGGTGCCGATGACGCCGGTGTACGCCAGCTTGAGCTGATAGCTGCCCGGCTTGAGCTGCTGGGCAAATTGGAAGGTGGCGGTCTGCTGGTCCGCATTGACCTCGGTTTTGCTGGCTTGCTGCACCGCCTTGCCCGGACCGGCGCTGATGGCGGCGGCGCTGAATTTCAGGTCGGCCGCCTGCAGCGTCAGGCTGCTGGTGGCTTGCTTGACGTCGAGCGCGATGGTTACGCTGGCGCTGAAAGTGCTGTTGGCCGCATCGGGCGTCAGCGAAACGGCGTAGTGGGTTGGTACAGCGGTGCGCGGGAGCTGGGTGGTGACCTGCGCGGCCTTGGCGGCAGGAGCGGCGGTAGTCAGGGTAGGCGCGCCGGCGGACAATCCCAGCAGCGCCGTGACGGCGAGCGAAATCAAACTGCGTTGCATGTTCTTCCTTTGAATTTTTGGCCTCGTGGGCAAGCGAGCAATCTACGGCGAACCGTGGGCGCTGTCAAATCCCCAATGGGAGTATGGTTCGGCTGCGTTCCGGATGGGCGGCATCGGTCCGGCGACGGGGTCAGGCGATGCGTTTGTACCATGGCTGGTGCGCCAGCAGCGGCTTGTAGTGGCGCGCCAGCGGGTCGTGCTGGTCGAGGTCGCGGTCCAGCGCCAGGGCGCCGAACGGGGCCAGGCTGTCGTCGAACAGTTGCAGCACGCGCTTGCGCAGCGCCGGACCGAAGTCGGGCAGGGCGCGTTGGCCCAGTATCATATGGAATTCGTTGAATGAGGCATCCGTCACCAGGTTGTACTGCGCCCAGGTGATGCGGCTGGCCAGATGCGGCTTGAGCACGGCGCGCGTGCCATTATCGCTGACGTCGAAGTAATCAATCAGCTTGCCGACGCCGCCGCCACGCACGTAGTTCAGTTGCAGTTCGCTCAGCTGCGCCATCGGCAGGCTGGCTTGCCGGATCCCATCCAGCATGGCGTCACTGTTGACGGTGGCGTAGATTTCGGTGCGCGCCGCCAGTTGCTCCTGTTCGAGCAGAATGGCCAGCGTCCACGCTTGCTGGGCGCCGGCGCAATCGGCGATCCACACGCGCGGCAGGGCGGCGCCGTGCAGGCAGACGCCCAGCGACAGGCGCAGCATCGACGCTTCCAGCGCATCGTCGAACATCAGCGCCGGCGTCACGTACAGCGCGCGCAACAGGGTGTTGTAGGCGCCGTCATCGTGCAGGATGCGCGATTGCAGCGCGGAGATGGTCTGCACACCCAGTTCGGTGCGCAGCGCCTGCACCTTGCGCATCATGGCGGCGCGTTCATAGCCGCGAAAATCGTAGCCGTGGCACTGGAACAGCGCTTCCAGCAGCAACTCCAGTTCCAGCTCTTCGACCGTCGACGGCGAATGGCGCCGCCCGCCCGCCGGCGCCATGATCCTCGGCGCGCCGTCGCTGAACTCCGGCGCATCGCGGCCGTCGCTGGCCCGGCGCACCGGCGGCGCATCTTCCTCGACGCCGCGCAGCGCCGCCTTGATGGAGGCGAACAGGGACGACATCAGTGCAACCAGACGCGCATCAGCGACAGCAGCTGCGCCACGTCCACCGGCTTGGTGATGTAGTCCGACGCGCCGGCCGCGATACATTTGTCGCGGTCGCCCTTCATCGCCTTCGCCGTCAGCGTAATGATCGGCAGCGATTTGAATTTCGGTATGCGACGGATCGCCCGCATGGTGTCGTAGCCGTCCATCTCCGGCATCATGATGTCCATCAGGACGATCTCGATGGTCGGATCGCGCTCCAGTACCTCAATGCCATCGCGGCCGTTCTCGGCGAACGACACCTGCATCTGCTGCCGCTCCAGCAGCGACGACAAGGCGAAGATGTTGCGCAAGTCATCGTCGACGATCAGCACCTTGCGTCCCGCCAGCCCGCCCTCGGCCGCGTGGATCTCCTCCAGCATGCGGCGCTGCGCCTCCGGCAAGCTGGCCTGCGAGCGGTGCAGGAACAGCGCCGTCTCATCCAGCAAGCGCTCCGGCGAACGCGCATCCTTGATCACAATCGTCTTGGCGTAGCGTTTCAGCTTGGCCACCTCCTTGCGGTCCAGATCCTTGGCGGTGTTGATCACCACCGGCAGATCGCGCAAAGATCCATCTTTGCCGATGATGTCCAGCAGATCGAAACCGCTGATGTCGGGCAGCGTCAGGTCCAGCACCATGCAGTCGAAATGCTGCTCGCGCAAGGCGTCCAGCGCGGCCCGGCCGGTATCCACCGCCACGATATGAATATCCACATTGCCGATCAGCGCAATAATGGACTCGCGCTGCGCCGGCTCGTCGTCCACCACCAGCAGGCTGCGCTTGCCTCCCAGCAGGAACTTCTGAATGCGCGAGAACTCCTCCTGCAAAGCCTCCTTGCTGACCGGTTTGTTCAGATACGAAATCGCCCCCAGCCGCAGCGCGCGTTCACGCTCGCGCAGCGACGACATCACATGCACCGGAATATGCCGCGTGCTCGGATCGCGCTTCAGGCGGTCCAGCACTGTAAAGCCATCGATATCCGGCAGATCCAGATCCAGCAGAATCGCCGACGGCAGATAATCGCGGGCCAGGCTCAATGCCGAATCGCCATGCATGGTGACCACGCCCTTGAAGTTCTTCTCGCGCGCAAAGCCCAGCACCACCTGCGCGAAGCGCTCGTCGTCCTCGATGATCAGCACCGACGGATCGCCCGGCGCCACCAGGCCGCGGTCATCGCTGCCGCTGTATTCGTCCAGTTCCGCATCCAGTTCGCTGCCGCTGTGATCTGCCGGCATGGTTTCGGCCAGCGCCGGCGGCGTGTACACCACCTGCGGCGTCGGCAGCGGCAGGCGCACCTGCGGTGCGCGCACCGTGTCGTAGTTGATGAAGCCCGCGCGGTTATACGGCAGGAACAGCGTGAAGGTGGAACCGCCGCCGACCACCGATTCGACGCGGATCTCGCCGCCCAGCAGGCGCGCCAGCTCGCGTGAGATCGACAGGCCGAGGCCCGTGCCGCCGTACTTGCGCGCGGTCGAACCATCGGCCTGCTGGAACGCCTCGAAGATCAGCTGCAGCTTGTCCGAGGCGATGCCGACGCCGGTATCGGTCACCGCAAACGCCAGTACCGCATCCGCGTGCAGCAGGTTGGCGTGATCGCTGGTGAAGCCGCTGGTCACCAGGCTGATACTCAGCGACACTTGGCCGTGGGTGGTGAATTTGAAGGCGTTCGACAGCAGGTTTTTCAGCACCTGCTGCAGGCGCGTGGTGTCGGTCATCATCGCGGTCGGCAGATTGTCCTTCAGCTCCACCGAGAAACCCAGGTGCTTGGCCTCCGCCATGTGGCGGAAGGTGCGGTCCACATAGTTGCGTAGATTCTGGAAGCGGTACTCCGACACATCCAGCGTGACGGTGCCGGATTCGATCTTCGACAGATCCAGAATATCGTTAATCAGCGTCAGCAGGTCGGAGCCCGAACCGTGGATGGTCTTGGCGAATTCCACCTGCTTGCCGGACAGATTGCCGTCCGGGTTGTCTCCCAGCTGCTGCGCCAGAATCAGCAGCGAGTTCAAAGGCGTGCGCAGCTCGTGCGACATATTCGCCAGGAACTCGGACTTGTACTTGGACGACAGTGCCAGCTGGGTGGCTTTCTCCTCCAGCGCCAGCTTGGCCTGTTCCACCTCGCGGTTCTTGCGCTCCACCTCGATATTCTGCTCGGACAGCAGGCGCGCCTTCTCGGCCAGCTCCTGGTTGGTCTGCTGCAGTTCCTGGGCCAGCGACTGCGACTGCGTCAGCAGCGATTCGGTACGGCTGTTCGCCTCGATGGTGTTCAGCACCACGCCGATCGATTCCATCAACTGGTCGAGGAAGGACAGGTGGGTCTCGGTGAAACGGTCCAGCGAGGCGATCTCGATCACCGCCTTGACCTGCTGCTCGAACAGGATCGGCAGCACCACGATATTGGTCGGCGGCGCGGCCCCCAGGCCGGACGACACCACGATGTAATCGCGTGGCACGTCGGTCAGCCAGATGCGCACCTTCTCCAGCGCGCACTGGCCCACCAGGCCTTCGCCCGGCAGGAAGGAGGTCGGCAGCTTGCGGCTGGAGCGGTAGCCGTAGCTGGCGATCATGCGCAGGCGCGCGTCGGATTCCTGCGAATCCATCATGTAGAACACGCCGTGGTGGGCCGACACCAGCGGCGCCAGCTCGGACAGAATCAGCTTGGTCACGGCCTGCAAGTCGCGCTGGCCCTGCAGCAGACGGGTGAAACGCGCCAGATTGGTCTTCAGCCAATCCTGCTGCGCGTTTTTCAGCGTGGTGTCCTTCAGGTTGCGGATCATCTCGTTGATGTTGTCCTTCAGGTAGGACACCTCGCCGCGCGCCTCCACCTGAATCGAGCGCGACAAGTCGCCGCGTGTCACCGCAGTCGCCACCTCGGCAATCGCGCGCACCTGGTTGGTCAGGTTGGCCGCCAGCTGGTTGACGTTCTCGGTCAAGTCTTTCCAGGTGCCGGCCACGCCGGACACGTTAGCCTGGCCGCCCAGCTTACCCTCGGTGCCCACCTCGCGCGCCACGCGGGTGACCTCGGAAGCGAAGGAAGACAACTGGTCCACCATCACGTTGATGGTGTCTTTCAGTTCCAGAATTTCGCCCTTGACGTCCACCGTGATTTTTTTAGACAGGTCGCCGCGCGCCACCGCCGTGGTCACCGCCGCGATGTTGCGCACCTGGCCGGTCAGGTTGGATGCCATGAAGTTGACGTTGTCGGTCAAGTCCTTCCAGGTGCCGCCGACGCCGGGCACATAGGCCTGGCCACCCAGCTTGCCTTCGGTGCCCACCTCGCGCGCCAC
>CAUPXZ010000094.1:0-11457 GCA_963515135.1 uncultured Duganella sp.
CCGCCAGGCTGGCCGCGCAGGCGATCGCGCCATCGGCCGCGCACCCGTTCGACGCCATCGCCAACGCCTTGCGCGCGGTGCTGGGGGAACTGGAGGCCGGCGGCTGGCCGGTCAGCTTCTTGCTGGCCGACGAGTTGACCCGCATCTGGCGCGTGACGCCGCCGCCGGGCGCGGTGCGCTTGGCCGACCTGGAGGCCGCCGCCGGCCTGCGCTTCCAGTCGCTGTACGGCGAGGCGCCGTCCGCCTGGCAACTGTCGGCCGACTGGAACGCCACGCAGCCATTCTTCGCCGCCGCCGTGCCGCGCGCCTTGCTGGCTGCGCTGAGCGCCGTCGCGCAAGACGCCAAACTGGCCATCGTCGCCATCGAACCGCGCTTCGTGCATGCCTGGAACCACAGCCACCGTGGCCTGAAGCAGGGCGCCTGGTACGGTCATGTACACGACAACCTGCTGACGCTGGGCGCCACGGCTGCCGGCAGCACGGAGCTGCGCGCCATTCGTCCGCTGCCGATTCCGCAAGGCGCCGGCCATGCCTGGCTGACGCAAGCGCTGCAACGCGAAGCGCTGCTGCTCGACGTCGAAGCGCCGGCGCTGCTGCAAGTGAACGGCAGCGCTCCCGCCGCCTGGACCGCACCGCCCAGCAACGCCGCGCACATTCCGTGCGCATGGCTGGGGAATGCGGCATGAAAATCGACTTCGCCCCAGCCAGCGCGCGCCGCGCGCTATTCCAGCTGCACCCGGCCATGCTGGCGCTGGCAGGCGCAGGCGCGCTGTTGTGCGCTGGCGCCGCCTTCGGCGGCTGGCAACTGATGGAGCAGAAGCGCGAACGCGAGCGCCAGTTGCAGCACTTGCGCGAACGCGTCGCCGCCATCAGCGCGCGTCCGGCGGAAGTCGCGCGGGTCGCCATTCCCGAAGCGCAGGCGGCGTTTGTCAACGGCGCGATTCTGCAACTGAACCTGCCATGGCGCGAGCTGCAGGACGCCGTGCTGGCCGCCACGCCGCGCAGCGTCGCGCTGCTGGCGATGGAGCCCGATCCGCGCAAGCGGGTATTGAAACTCACCGCCGAAAGCAAAACCAGCGACGACATGGTCGCCTACGTCGAAGCGTTGAAGGAGCAGGACAGCTTCAGCGGCGTGCTGCTGACCCGCCATGAAATCAACGAGCAGGACCCGAACCGGCCGTTGCGATTCCAGCTGGAGGCGACATGGCTGGCACGATGAACAAGGTGAACCTGGCGACGCTGCTGCTGCGTGGCCGCCTGGTACTGCGGCGCGCCGGCGCACCGGCCTGTGTGGCGGCGGCATTGTGCGTGGCCGGCGTGGCCGCGTGGGCCTGGCTGCTGCCGCAGCGCGCCGGGCAGGCCCGCGTGATGGCCAGGCCGCTGCCGGCACCGGCCACGCTGGTGACCTCGCCGGCGCCGCCGTCCGCGAATCAGAACCTGGCCGCGTTTTACGACGTGCTGGGTGAGAAGCGCCATGCCGAGCAGCAGGTCAAGGTGTTGTTCGACCTGGCCGCCAAATCGAACCTGGTGCTCAGCCAGGGCGAATACAAGGCCGGCTTCGACCAGGCCAGCCGCGTCAGCACCTATCAGATCATCCTGCCGGTGAAAGGGCCGTATCAATCGATCTGGCAGTTCGCCATGCAGGGACTGCGCGAGATTCCGTTTGCATCGCTGGACGAAGTGGCGTTCCGCCGCGACACCATCGCCGAGCCGACGGTGGAGGCGCGCCTGCGCTTCACGCTATACCTGAAAGGGGCGCAGCCGTGAAGCCTTACCAGAGCGTGATGGCGCTGGCGTTGCTGGGCTCCGCCGGGCTGGTGCTGTTTGGCGATAACGCGCCCTCGGCCGGCATCGCCGAGCCGGTGACGCGCGCGGCCGATGCCAGGCCGGTGGCCGCGCCGGCAGCGTCGGCGCGCAGCGCCGGCCGTGAAGCTGCGGGCAAACCCCTGGCCGAAACCGTTATCCTGCGCCTGACGCCGCGCGCGGAACTGGTGGGCCAGGCCGGCGACGCCACCTTCGCGCAAGGGGAGGGCGTGTTCGGGGGGCAGAACTGGAATCCGCCGCCGCCACCGCCGCCGCCACCATCGAACGCGCCGCCGCCGACGCCGGTGGCGCCGCCGCTGCCGTTCATTTACATCGGCAAAGCGGTGGCGGATGGCGCGTGGGAAGTGTATCTGGCGCGCGGCGACAAAACCTATAGCGCGCGCCTGCAGACGGTGATCGACGGCGCCTACCGCGTCGAGCGCATCGCACCGCCGCTGATGACCGTGACCTACCTGCCTCTGAATCAGCAACAACAGATGAATATTGGAGTTTTCGAGTGATGACTGGCTCTTTGAAGAATATCGGCCGCAGCGCGGCGTTGGTCATCCTGTTGAGCGGCTGCGCGGCGCAGACGGCTTACCGCGACGGCAATGAGCTGATCGCGAAAGACCAGATCGAGGCCGGCCTGGCAAAATATCAGCAGGCATTGCAAGCCGATCCCGGCAACGCGCAATACCGCGCCGCTTACCTGCGCGTACGCGACAGCGCCGTGCAACGCCTGCTGGAGACTGCGGAGCGCGACCTGGCGGAAGGCCGTGCCGCGCAGGCGGAGGCGGGTTTTCGACGCGCGCTGGGTCTGGATCAGCAGAACGAGCGCGCGATTGCCGGCCTGCGCGCGCTGGAGCGCGATATCCGCCAGGCCAGGCTGCTAGACGCCGCCACCCAGCACCTGAGCAAAAACGAATACGAGTTGGCCAGGCAGAAGCTCAATGCCGTACTGGCCGAGACGCCCGCCCACGAGCAGGCGCGCGCCATGCTGCGCGAAGTGAACGAGAAGACCGCGCCGCCCGTGGTGGAGTCCGGGCTGGCCAAAACCTACAAGCAGCCGATCTCGATCGAGTTCCGCGACGCGCCGCTGAAGCAGGTGTTTGAAGTGATCTCGCGCCGCTCCGGCCTGAATTTCGTGTTCGACAAGGACGTCAAGACCGATCAGAAAACCACGGTGCTGCTGAAGAACAGCACTGTCGAATCGGCGATCTACTTCCTGCTGCTGACCAATCAGCTGGAACAGCAGGTGATGGACGCCAACACCATCCTGATCTACCCGAACGTGGCGGCCAAGCTGAAGGAATACCAGGAAATGACGGTCAAGACCTTCTTCCTGGCCAATGCCGAAGCCAAACTGGTGGCGAATACGCTGAAGACCATTCTCAAATCGCGCGATATCGTGGTGGACGAAAAACTCAATCTGCTTATCGTGCGCGACAGCCCGGAAGCGATCCGCATGGCCGAGCGCCTGATCACGCTGCAGGACGTGCCGGAGGCGGAGGTGATGCTGGAGGTGGAGATCCTGGAGGTCAAGCGTTCCAGCCTGATGGACCTGGGCGTGGCGTGGCCGGCATCGCTCGGTTTTGCTCCGCTGTCGAGTTCCGGCGGCACCGGCATCACGATCCGCGACCTGAATAACCTGAATCAGCGCACCATCGGCGTCACCGGCGCGCAGCTGACCATCAACGCCAACAAGAACGCGGTCGATTCCAACCTGCTGGCCAATCCGCGCATCCGCGTGCGCAACAAGCAGAAGGCCATGATTAATATCGGCGACAAGCTGCCGGTGATTACATCCACCGTCTCCTCCGGCGTCGGCGGCTTTGCCAGCGAATCGGTCAACTATGTGGACGTCGGGATCAAGCTGAACGTGGAGCCGACGATTTATCTGAATAATGAGGTGCTGATCAATGTGAACATGGAGGTCAGCAATCTGGTGAGCACCGTCACCACCAAGAGCGGCACCACGGCCTACCAGCTGGGCACGCGCCAGGCCGTGACTTATCTGCAGCTGAAGGACGGCGAGAACCAGGTGCTGGCGGGCCTGATCAACAACGAGGAGCGCAATTCGTCCGACAAGATTCCGGGCTTCAGCGAACTGCCGTTGTTGAGCCGCCTGTTCGGCAGCCAGCGCGACGACAAGCTGAAGACCGAGATCGTGCTGTCGATCACGCCGCACATCATTCGCAACGTGCAGCGCCCGGAAGCGGCGACGGCCGAGTTCTCGGCAGGCACCGAGGCCAGCTTCCGGCGCCGTCCCGACCTGACGCCGCGCACCCCGGCCGTGATGCCGGCACCGCCCGGCGCGCAGCCGCGCCCAGCGAACCCACCGTTGCCTGCGCCGGTCTCCACCGCGCCAGTGCCACTGCTGCCGCCTGCCGTCCAGGGGGCGACCATCTCGCCGACGCAGCCAGGTCCGCTGCCGCCGACGCAGGGCGCCACGCCGCAGCCGGTGATTCCGGCCACCGTCGAGCCGTCGCCAGCGGCCGAGAGCGCGCCGCCGGTGCAGCCGCCGGTGCAGCAATAAGCGGCCACGATGATGCGCGCGCGCGGGTTCACGCTGATCGAGCTGCTGGTGACGCTGGCCATCCTTGGTCTGCTCAGCGCTTTGGTCATCCCGACCGCGCAAGTGGTGGTGCAACGCCGCCAGGAACAGGACTTGCGCGAGTCGCTGCGTGAAATCCGCCACGCGCTGGACGCCTACAAGCTGGCCTACGAGCAGGGGCGCATCGCCAGGACGCTGGCGGCCAGCGGCTATCCGAAAAACCTGGAGGTGCTGGTGGAGGGCGTGCCGGACCTGCAAAATCCGCGGCACACCAAAATGTTCTTCCTGCGCCGCATTCCGCGCGACCCGTTCAGCGCCGACGCCGCGCTGAGCGATGGCCAAACCTGGGGCAAGCGCAGCTATGCCAGCGAAGCCGATCAGCCGAGAGAGGGTGACGATATCTACGATGTCTACAGCCTCAGTGAGAAAGCCGGCCTGAACGGTGTCCCGTATAAAAAATGGTGACCATGAAAACCAAGGGTTTTACGCTGATTGAATTGTTGGTAGTGCTTGGCATTGTGGCATTGCTGCTGACCCTGGCCGTGCCGCGTTATTTCCCCAGCATCGACAAATCGAAAGAAGTGGTGCTGGCTGAAAACCTGAACAAGATGCGTCAGGTGTTGGACCAATACTATGGCGATACCGGCCGTTATCCAGATTCGCTGGAGCAATTAGTAGAAAAGAAATATTTGCGCGCGCTGCCCTACGATCCGCTGACCGACAGCGACGCCAGCTGGATTTTGGTGCCGCCGGAAGACAGCACCAAGGGCGGCGTCTACAATTTGCATAGCGGGGCGCCCGGCAACGACCGCAGCGGCAAGCCCTATGCCGAGTGGTAAAGTGGCTGAAGTGACAAGCTTATCCGGCTCCCGGCGCGGCTTGGCCGGCAGTGCCGGGTTTACTTATCTGAGCTTGATTATCCTGCTTGCCGTGATCTCTTTGTTAACAGTATCGACCCTCAAACTGGGCGCCGTTCTGCAACGCAGCAAGGCTGAACAGGAATTGCTCGAGATTGGCGCGGCGTTCAGCGATGCCTTGCGCAGTTACGCAGACGCGACCCCGCCGGGACAGCCGCCGCAGCCGCCGTCGTTGAAGGAATTGCTGAAAGATCCGCGTTTCCCCGGCACCAGGCGGCATCTGCGCAAGATTTTCGTCGATCCTATGACCGGCCAGGCCGAATGGGGAATCACTTATTTGGGCGAAAAGACCGGTATCATTGCCATTTACAGTCTATCTAATACAAAACCCATCAAAGTCGGCAACTTCCCGCCAAGATATTCTGACTTTGGCGACAAAAGCCGTATTTCTGAATGGAAATTTTCGATTGCCCCTGAATTGCCGCGCACGGTTGATTCCAGCCCCGTGCCGGGGGCTCCGGCCCAAAATGTAGCTCCGCCACAACAGCCGGTAGGCGCACCACTTTGGCCCCCGGCCGATGCACCGGTAAAGAGCATGGAAACAGCGCCGCCGGCGCCGGTTTCACCAGCGCCGCCGCCATCTCCCTCTGACGCGCAGCCTGCCGACGAAACGTCGGACCTGCCGGCGCCACCCCCGGGCACGCACCAGGAATGATTTTTATTAATCAGAAGAATTAAATATTTCCCAAAAATGGTGCAGTGCATTTGGATTTTTTCACAACATGAAAAAATTGCATAAAAGAAATTAAAAATAGAAAATTTACAATCGGAATTCATGTTCTTATGTTACTATTCTTTTTGACATCTCCCTATTAACTCCTGTGCTGCAAAACAGCACACTATTTTTGGTGAATTTATGAAATTGAATACCAAGACTTTCCTGGCAGCAGCGCTGTTCGCAGCCGCTGGTTTTGCAAACGCAGCCACCGCTGTCTTCGATGCCGATGGTTTCGCCGCGTTCCACAGCGACGCGTTTGCCAGCACCGTGAACTCGGGCGACTCGTTCTACCAGACCGTGACCTTCTCCGGTCTGGCAGCTGGTTTCTACAATATTGATGCATCGATTTCCGCTACCCGTCTGAATTTCGACGTCAAGGGCGTCAAGCTGGATGGCAATATTTTCGAACTGGCCGCCAACTCCGCCGGCAAACTGCGTTCGGGTAGCCTGTACTTCGACGGCAATACCCCTGTCACGCTGGAAGTCTGGGGCAAAACCGATGGCAGCTACTCGCAAGCCTTCTTCAACGGTTCGATCTCCGTGACGGCAGTTCCAGAACCAACAACCTACGGCATGCTGCTGGGTGGCCTGGGTCTGTTGGGCGTTGCCGCGCGTCGCAAGGCCAAAAAATCGGCGTAAGAGTAATAGTTACACCGGAACGATCTGTGTGACAGGTCGTTCCAATTGCAGTCCGCAGGTGTTATTCATGATGCGCTCAACGCAAGTTGCATCAATTTCATATAAAAATACTGGGATGGCAGTTGCTGTTCCGGCTATGACTAGCCCGCAAGGGTCGTTTTTCCAACTGGGGCTTCGCTGTTTGGCCATTTTTTTTAAGGATTTCAATATGAAAATGAAAGCACTTGTCGCAGGCTTGCTGGCTGCAGCGTCGTTCGCAGCGTCTGCAGAAACCGTGTTCTCCGCGCCAGTCGTGGGTTCGTCGTTCACCAACGTGAAAATTGGTACCATCTCGGTAACCAGCCTGTCGGACCTGACCGGCAGCGTGTTTGCTTCGGACAGTATTCACTTCACGCCGAACTTCTCGCTGACGCTGGATCAGGTAACCTTCAGCAGCGCTACCGTCGGTAACCTGGTGGACACCGATACCTCGGTCACCGGCTTCAGCTTCAGCAATGTGGTTGCCGGCTACTATGACATCTTTGCCTCGGGTACGCTGACCGCCACCGGTCAATATTCGAATCTGGCCGTGCTGGGTGCCAACTACACCGTGACCGCCGTACCGGAACCTGCAACCTACGGCATGCTGCTGGGCGGCCTGGGTCTGGTGGGCGCCATGGCGGCACGTCGCAAGGCCAAAAAAGCAGCCTGATTTCTGGCGCGCATAAAAAAAACCCGCCTCGGCGGGTTTTTTTTTCGTCCCTTGCCCTCAGCGCGCGATGCGCTTGAAGTCGCGCAGGCGGAAGCCCATGGCCAGCAGTGCGGCAAAATACACCACCGCGCACACGCCTATCAGCAGCAGCAGGGCGCCCAGGCGCAGGAAGGCGTGCTGTTGCAGACCGAGCCAGTCGATGTGCTGTGAGCCGAACCACGCCGCGCCGCCCATCAGGCCGCAGGCAATCACCAGCTTGAGGCAGAATAGCGGCCAGCCCGGCTGCGGACGATAGATGTCGCGCTTGCGCAGGCCGGTGTACAGGAAGGCCGCGTTCAGGCAGGCGCCGAGGCCGATCGACAGCGCCAGGCCGGCGACCTGCAGGTAGGGGACAAACAGCAGGTTCATCAGTTGCGTCGCGATCAGTACCACGATGGCAATCCGTACCGGCGTACGGATGTCCTGTTGCGCATAGAAGGCTGGCGCCAGCGTCTTCACCAGAATGATGCCGAGCAGGCCGGCGCAGTAGGCGATCAGCGGGCGCGCCGAGGCGGTGGCGTCGGCGCCGGTGAAGGCGCCATAATGGAACAGCGCGGCGATCAACGGTTCGGCCAGCACCGCCATGCCGACCGCCGCCGGCAGCGCCAGCAGGAAGGTCAGGCGCAGACCCCAGTCCAGCAGGCCGGAATATTCAAGCTTGTCGTCCTCCGCCTGCGCCTTGGACAGGCTGGGCAGCAAGATCGTGCCCAGCGCCACGCCCAGCAGCGCAGTGGGGAATTCCATCAGGCGGTCGGCATAGGACAGCCAGGAAATACTGCCTTCTTCCAGCCGCGAGGCGATGCTGGTGTTGATCATCAGGCTGATCTGCGCGGCCGAGACGGCAAACACCGCCGGCCCCATCTTCTTCAGCACGCGCCGCACGCCGGCGTCGCCGAGGCCGGCGGCCGGGTTCCATGACAGCTTGGGCAGCATGCCGATCCTGACCAGCGCCGGAACCTGGATCGCCACCTGCAGCACGCCGCCGACAAACACCGCGATCGCCATCGCATAGATCGGCGTTGCCAGATACTGCTGCAAAAACAGCGAGGCGACGATTGAGGACAGATTCAGCAGCACCGGCGTGAAGGCCGGTATCTTGAACTCGCGCCAGGTATTGAGCACGCCGCCGGCCAGCGCCACAAAGGCCATGAAGCTAATATAAGGGAACATCAGCCGCGTCATCCAGACGGCGGCGTCGAACTCCTCCAGGCCGCTGGCGATCAGATAGATGAATAGCGGCGAGGCGAGAATGCCGATCACCGAGACCATCAGCGTCGCCCACACCAGCGTGTTGGCGACATGGTCGACCAACTGCTTGCTGGCCTCGTGGCCCTGTTTATTCTTGTATTCCGACAGGATCGGCACGAAGGCCTGCGAGAACGCGCCCTCGGCAAACAGCCGGCGCAGCAGGTTGGGGATGCGGAAGGCGACAATATAGGCGTCGGTCATGCCGCCGGCGCCAAAGGCGCGGGCGATCAAGGTTTCACGCAGCAAGCCGGTGATGCGGGACAGCATGGTCATGCTGGAGATGGCGGAGAGTGTCTTAAGCAAGTTCATGGGACGTGATTATAGTTGCTCCTGTCGGAAAGTATCGCTATAATCATAGGCTGTACAAAATTCTGTTGCGCAGACAATATTGTTTGGCAAGCAGTAGTTTGACTCACACGGTTCGCTCTGATTGCAACCTTGGACGCACCTGTTTGCCAAACAATAATGTTTGCAAACGCATCATTTACTGATTTAGGAAATTTCATGGCAAATACCGCACAAGCGCGCAAGCGCGCTCGTCAAGCAGTTAAGCAAAACGCTCACAACTCGTCGCAACGTTCGACCCTGCGCACCGCTATCAAAGCAGTGCGTAAGGCGATCCAAGCTGGCGATAAAGCAGCTGCGACGACCATCTTCCAGACTTCGGTGTCGACCATCGACAGCATCGCTGACAAGAAGATCATCCACAAAAACAAGGCAGCTCGTCACAAGAGCCGTCTGGCCGCTGCTCTGAAAGCACTGGCAGCTTAATTCCCCTCCGGGAAGTCAAGCAAAAAGCCCGCTCCGGTTCGTCCGGCGCGGGTTTTGTCGTTTGTGCGGTCGGCAGCCCCGTTGGGGGGCTATGGCGGTTTCAGGTGGTCAAATCCTTGGGCGACACCTCCATCCACTCGCCCGGCATCAGTGGATGCGTGGCCAGCGAAATGCCGCCAATGGCGCTGCGGATCAGGCGCAGCGTCGGCAGACCGACGGCGGCCGTCATGCGCCGCACCTGGCGGTTCTTGCCTTCCTGTAGCGTGATCGCCAGCCAGCTGGTCGGCTGCTCGGCGCGCTGGCGGATCGGCGGATTGCGCGGCCACAGCCATTCCGGCGCGGCGATGCGCACCGCCTGGCACGGCTGCGTGACAAAATCGCCCAGATTGAGCGGCGCCTGCAGCTTGTCCAGCGCGGCGGCATCCGCCACGCCTTCCACCTGCACCAGATACACCTTGGCCTCCTTGTGGTCCGGATGGGCGATGGCGTGCTGCAGCTTGCCGTCGTCGGTCAGCAGCATCAGTCCCTCGCTGTCGTAGTCCAGCCGGCCGGCCGGGTAGATGTTGGGCATGGCCAGATGGTCGGCCAGCGTGGCCTTGCCGTCCTGGGCCGAAAACTGGCACAGCACTTGAAAAGGCTTGTTAAATAAAATCAGGGGCATTATCGGAAACTAAAAATGGTGTAGGCTTGAAAACTTTGATGCCTCGACACATAATGGCATAAACGTCTTATATCTTATAGAAGACTAAAGCATATATCCCTTCGGAGAACCACGATGTATCAACATATCAAAGTACCGGCGGACGGCCAGAAAATCACCGTCAACGCGGATTTTTCCCTGAATGTACCAGATAACCCGATCATTCCCTATATTGTCGGTGACGGTGTCGGGGCCGACATCACGCCGGTGATGCTGAAAGTGGTCGACGCGGCGGTGGCCAGGTCCTATGGCGGCCAGCGCCAGATCAAGTGGATGGAAATCTATGCGGGCGAGAAATCGACCCAGGTCTACGGTCCGGACGTGACGCTGCCGGAAGAAACGCTGCAGGCGGTCAAGGATTACCTGGTCTCGATCAAAGGCCCGCTGACCACGCCGGTCGGCGGCGGCATCCGTTCGCTGAACGTGGCGCTGCGCCAGCAGCTGGACCTGTACGTCTGCCTGCGTCCGGTGCGTTACTTCGCCGGCGTGCCGTCGCCGTTGAAAGAGCCAGAAAAGACCAATATGGCGATCTTCCGGGAAAACTCGGAAGACATCTACGCCGGCATCGAGTTTGCGCAGGGCTCGGAGGGCGCCAAGCGCCTGATGGACTTCCTGCTGAAGGAACTGGGCGTCAACAAGATCCGCTTCCCCGAGACCTCCGGCCTGGGCATCAAGCCGGTGTCGGTGGAGGGCACCGAGCGGCTGATGCGCAAGGCCATCCAGTACGCCATCGACCACGACAAGCCGTCGGTGACGATTGTCCACAAGGGCAACATCATGAAGTACACCGAGGGCGGCTTCCGCGACTGGGCGTATGCGCTGGCGCAAAAAGAATTCGGCGCCGAGCTGATCGACGGCGGCCCGTGGTGCAAATTCAAGAATCCGAAGACCGGGCGCGACATCACCATCAAGGATTCGATCGCCGACGCCTTCCTGCAGCAGATCCTGTTGCGTCCAGTGGAATACAGCGTGATCGCCACGCTGAATCTGAACGGCGACTACATCTCGGACGCGCTGGCGGCGCAAGTGGGCGGCATCGGCATCGCGCCGGGCGCCAATATGTCGGACTCGGTGGCGATGTTCGAAGCCACGCACGGCACCGCGCCGAAGTACGCCGGCAAGGACTACGTCAATCCCGGCTCGCTGATCCTGTCGGCCGAGATGATGCTGCGCCACCTGGGCTGGACCGAAGCGGCCGACCTGATCATCAAGTCGATGACGCAGGCCATCAGCACCAAGCACGTCACCTACGACTTCGCGCGCCTGATGGAAAACGCTGAGCAGGTTTCCTGCTCAGGCTTCGGCGACGTGATGATCGAACAAATGGCCTAAAAAATTCGGGGTCAGTGCCGACATTCGGACATTTCGCGCGCGAAA
>CAUPXZ010000095.1:0-11032 GCA_963515135.1 uncultured Duganella sp.
ATCCCTGCAACCCTCCCTACGTTAATCAAGCAAATTATTCCGGACACCAGTGCGCTTGCGCGGGAACGACGTGGCCTACTTTTTCCCCTCTTTCAACGCATTTTCGCGTAAAATGCCAGGTTCGGCCCTCCGCTTGGGCGGCCTCGGCCTGCGTGCCGCATTGTTCATTTCTTAATTAAATAGTCCCATGCCGAATTGGCTGCTGCCTGAGAATATCGCCGACGTATTGCCGTCGGAAGCGCGCAAGATCGAAGAGTTGCGTCGCCTGATGCTGGATAACTTCCGCACCTACGGCTACGAGCTGGTGATGCCGCCGTTGCTGGAGTACCTGGAATCGCTGCTGACCGGCGCCGGTGAGGACACCGATCTGCGCACCTTCAAGCTGGTGGACCAGCTGTCCGGCCGCATGCTCGGCCTGCGTCCCGACATGACCACGCAAGTGGCGCGCATTGACGCCCACCTGCTGAACCGCGCCTCGGTCACGCGTTTGTGCTACGCCGGCAGCGTGCTGCATACCCGTCCGTCGGGCCTGCACGCCACCCGCGAGCCGCTGCAGATCGGCTGCGAGATGTATGGCCACGCCGGCCTGGAAGCCGACGCCGAGATTCAGGAGCTGGCGCTGGCCTCGCTGGCGCTGGCCGGTTTCACCGAAGTGCGGCTGGATCTGACGCACGTCGGCGTGCTGCGGGCGCTGCTGGAAAACTGCCCGGCCGCGCTGCGCGACCAGGCGAAAATCCACGCCGCGCTGCGCGCCAAGGACGTACCGGATCTGCAGGCGCTGGCGCAGGACTACGCGCCGCTGGTGCGCGACGGCTTGCTGGCGCTGCCGGCGCTGTATGGCGACGTCGACGTGCTGACCAAGGCGCGCGCCGTGCTGCCGGAGCTGCCGGGCATCGCCAAGGCGCTGGCCGAACTGGCGGCGCTGGCGGCATCGGCCATCGGCCGCGCGCAAGTGGCGATCGACCTGGCCGACCTGCGCGGCTACCAATACGAAAGCGGCGCGATGTTCGCGCTGTATGTGCCAGGCTTGCCGAACGCGGTGGCGCGCGGCGGCCGATACGATCACGTAGGCGAGGCCTTCGGCCGGGCGCGTCCCGCCACCGGCTTCTCGCTCGACCTGCGCGAACTGGCGCGCCTGTTGCCTACTGCGGAACGCAAGCATTCGATCCGTGCGCCGTGGGGCAATGCGCCGGAATTGAAGGAAAAAATCGCCGAGCTGCGCAAGTCCGGCGAAGTGGTGATCCAGAGTATGCCGGGTCACAGTCACGAACTGGACGAGTTCGAGTGCGATCGCGCGCTGGTCCTCGACGAGAATGGTAGTAACTGGATTCTTAAAAACTTAGGTTAATGTGATGTCAAACAAAAACGCAAAAAACGTCGTCGTCATCGGTACCCAATGGGGCGATGAAGGTAAAGGCAAAATTGTCGACTGGCTGACCGACCACGCCCAGGGTGTGGTGCGCTTCCAGGGCGGCCACAACGCCGGCCACACGCTGGTCATCGGCGGCGTGAAAACTGCGCTGCAGCTGATCCCTTCGGGCATTATGCGTCCAGGCGTGGCCTGCTACATCGGTAACGGTGTGGTGGTGTCGGTGCCGGACGTGCTGCGCGAAATCGACAAACTGGAAGCGGTCGGCGTCGAAGTCGCCTCGCGCCTGAAAGTGTCGGACGCAGCCCCTGTGATCCTGCCATACCACGCGGCACTGGACCACGCCCGCGAAGCCGCTCGCGGCGATGCCAAGATCGGCACCACCGGCAAGGGCATCGGCCCTGCGTACGAAGACAAGGTGGCCCGTCGCGCCATCCGTATCGCCGACCTGCTGAACGAAAAGCGCCTGGCCGAAAAGCTGGAAGCCAATCTGGACTACCATAACTTCGTGCTGGAAAACTATCTGAAAGCACCGAAGGTCGATTACCAGAAGACCCTGGACGACGCGCTGGCCTACGTGCCGCGCCTGCGCCCGATGGTGACTGACGTGTCGAGCGCGCTGTACAAGGCGCACAAGGCCGGCGCCAACCTGCTGTTCGAAGGCGCGCAAGGCTCGCTGCTGGACGTCGACCACGGCACTTATCCGTTCGTTACCTCGTCGAACTGCGTGGCCGGCAATGCCGCCGCCGGCGCCGGCGTCGGTCCGAGCATGCTGCACTACGTCATGGGCATCACCAAGGCCTATACCACCCGTGTGGGTTCCGGTCCGTTCCCTTCGGAACTGCCAACCGACGCCGGCGTGGGCCACCACCTGGCGCAAGTCGGCCACGAGTTCGGCACCGTGACCGGCCGTGCCCGTCGCTGCGGCTGGTTCGACGCCGCGCTGCTGCGCCGCTCGGTTCAGATCAACGGCGTGACCGGCATGTGCATCACCAAGCTGGACGTGCTGGACGGCCTGGAAACCCTGAAGCTGTGCACCGGCTACACCATCGACGGCGAAGCCGTGGACATCTTCCCATCGGGCGCTGAAGAAGCCGCCCGCTGCGTGCCGGTGTACGAAGAAATGCCAGGCTGGACCGACACCACCGTCGGCGCCAAGTCGATGGACGCGCTGCCGGTCGCCGCCCGTAACTACATCAAGCGTATCGAAGAGTTGGTCGGCGTGCCGGTCGACATGGTATCCACCGGTCCGGATCGTGAAGAGACGATCGTGCTGCGCCACCCGTTCGCCTAATCGAGGAATTTTATGACCACCACTCCACAATCGAACGACAAGCACCTTTGGGTCACCTGGGACGAGTACCACCGCCTGATCGAGCGCCTGGCGCTCAAGGTGCATGAATCCGGCTGGAAATTTGACATGGTGCTGTGCCTGGCGCGCGGCGGCGTGCGTCCGGGCGACGTGTTCTCGCGCATCTTCGACGTGCCGCTGGCGATACTGTCGACCAGCTCGTATCGCGCCGAAAAGGGCACCGTTCAGGGCGACCTCGACATCGCCAAGTACATGACCATGACCAAGGGTCCGCTCAGCGGCAAGATCCTGCTGCTGGACGACCTGGCCGATTCCGGCGTGACGCTGATGAAGGTGGTCGACCACCTGAAACAGAACTTCGACGGCGTCACCGAAGTCAAGACTGCGGTGATCTGGACCAAGGGCAGCTCGGCCTTCAAGCCGGACTACCAGATGGAAGAACTGCCGCACAACCCATGGATCCACCAGCCGTTCGAAGACTACGACGCGCTGCGTCCGCACCAGCTGGCGGCCTGGATCAAAAAAGGCGAGAGCAGCAATTAAACAACAGCCCCATCAGTAAGGCTCCGTAAGGGGCTTACTTACTTTTGGACAAAAAGCGACCCTTTTGGGTCGTTTTTCATTTGTAGTTACTTTATGGAAACTATGATTGCATTTTTTTATCGAAAAATATGCGAAAACAAATGATTTTTCCATATTGTATGTTAAGATTGCTTTAAGTAAGTTAGTCACCCAATTAAGGCCGGTAAGCGCAGCCAGTTTCACCAGAGTCGCTTAAAAGCAAATCATTCAGGAATCTCCCATGAAAATGAACAAAATCGCAGCAGCTCTGTGCGCTACCGCCGTGTTTTCGGCGCCAGCTTTTGCAGGCACCGTTACTTTTGATTTCACCCCGGTTGGCTACTCGCTGACCGATCTGGCCGCCCAGCTGAGCATTCAGAAATTCGACGCGAGCCTCGGTACCTTGACCAGCATCGAGCTGATCTATTCGTCCAATGTGAAGAGCTCGGTCACTGTCACCAACAACGGCCGCCGCGCGACTGATGTCACGGTCGGTCTGGATGCGACGCTGAGCCTCTACCGTCCTGACAGCACCCTGGTCGCGCCTGCCGTGTCCAGCAGCCTGTACAACAGCACTTTCAACCTGGCCCGTGGCGCCAGCAAACTGGTTGAGGGCGAGAAAACGCTGACCGTCGACGCCACGCTGACCGGCGCCTCCGATCTGGCCTTGTTCACTGGCACCGGTTATGTCAGCTCGCCGTTTTCGGTCAAGGCTGTCAGCTCGGGCACCAGCGGTTCCGGCCTGCTGAACGACTTCTCGACCCAGGCCAATGGCTACGGCAAAGTGGTTTACACCTTTACCGCCGCACCGGTACCTGAACCGGAAACCTACGCCATGCTGCTGGGTGGCCTGGCCTTGATCGGTGCGATTGCGCGCCGTCGCAAATCGGCTTAAGGCTGTTCACTGACGTCTATGACATTGGATACGAATATGAAAAAAATGAGCAAACTGATGATCGCCGCCAGCGCGGTGACTCTGGCGCTGAGCGCCAATGCGGTGGCTGGCGAGAAGGTGGTGACCTCGACCTCCATCCTGGATGTGGAAGGAAATCCGGGCAGCCTGTCGTTCGCCAAGTTCGACAGCAGCCTGGGTGATCTGCAATCGGTGAAGATCGAGCTGTTCAGCACCATTTATGGCGACATCAATCTGGAAAACAAAGGCTCCAGCGCCGCCACCTTCACTGGTTCCGGTAGCGGCGTCCTGACGCTGGTCACTGCCGGTGGTTCGCTGGCGACTGAAAACAGCGCCAGCCATGTGTTCCATCTGGGTGGCTACGACGGCGTGCAGGATTTTGGCGGCGCCTCGGGCCACACCTACACGTTTGAAGATGTGGTCAATAGCAACTCCGCTACGTACAGCGGCAACCTGGGTAGCTTCATCGGCAGCGGCAATTATCTGGCCGGCGTCAGCGGCACTTCCGACCAGTCCCTGGCGGGCACCGGTAACACCGCTTTCTATGCTTTCGTCAGCATGGACGCCTACGCCAAGGTTACTTACACCTACGCCGCGTTGCCAGTACCGGAACCGGAAACCTATGCCATGCTGCTGGCCGGTCTGGCACTGGTAGGTGGCATTGCACGTCGCCGCAAATCGGCTTAAACCGATTCTGATGGTAAACTTGAACGGGAGCTTCGGCTCCCGTTTTTCTTTTTGCCACGAGACTCCATGACCCAAGACTTCTTTCAGACCTTTATCCTGCTGGTGCTGGTGACCGACCCGTTCGGCAACGTGCCGCTGTTTGCCAGCGTGCTCAACCCGGTGCCGGTGGCGCGCCGTCCGCGCATCGTGATCCGTGAATGCGGCATCGCCTTCCTACTGCTGCTGATCTTCATGTTCTTCGGCCGCCACTTCCTCAGTGCGTTGCACCTGTCCGAAGTGGCGCTGCGCATCGGCGGCGCCGTGATCCTGCTGCTGATTTCGATCCGCATGATCTTCCCCCATCCGGACGGCGTATTGGGCCGCACCGACGGCGCCGAGCCCTTCATCGTGCCGCTGGCAATACCGGCGCTGGCCGGGCCATCGGCGCTGGCCACGGTGTTGCTGTTCTCCAGTGACAGCACCGGCGAAGTGCTGGTGCACGTAGCGGCGCTGGCGGCGGTTGGCGTGGTATGGCTGGCGGTATTCCTCAGCGCCGAGAAACTGCAGAAAGTGCTCGGCCCGCAAGTGATGACCGCCTTCGAGCGCCTGATGGGCCTGATCCTGACCGCGATGTCGATCGAAATGCTACTCGGCGGGATCCGCGAGTTCGTCAAATCCCTGTAAAAACTTCGGGGTCAGTGTAATGGCGGCGGGCGCTTGACGCCCGTCTCTTTTAACTCTATATTTAGATAACTATCTAATTAGATAAATGCCTAATGAATGCCACCAACAGCGCCTTCAAAGCCATCGCCGATCCCGCGCGGCGCGAAATTCTGCGCCTGCTCCGCAGCGGCGAGATGACGGCCGGTGACCTGGCGCAGCACTTCGACATGAGCAAGCCGACCATGTCGCACCATTTCGCGGTGCTGGCGGAGGCGGACCTGATCACGCGCCGGCGCGAAGGGCAGACCATCTGGTATGGCTTGAACACCACCGTGCTGCAAGACGTGCTGGCCTGGATGATGGACCTGGCCGGTGCGGATACTCAAGGGAGAAAGAAATGAAGAAGTCGCATCTCATCGCATGCCTGCTGATGATCGCCGTCGCCTGCGCAGCCACCGCCTACTACTGGCCGCTGCTGCCGGCAGTGGTGCCGGTGCACTGGAATGCCGCCGGCGAGGCCAATGGCTATGGTCCGCGCGCGAGCTATTGGGCGCTGGGGCCGGGCATGATGTTGCTGATCATGGCGGCCTGCTGGATGTCGCCCCGCCTGTCGCCGCGCCGTTACGAAGTCGACTCGTTCGCGGCCACGTTTTCTTATATCGGCACGGTGATTGTGGCCACAATGGGCTACATTTACGCGCTGGTGCTGACCGAAGCGGTGCATGGCGGTGTGGCGATCGATCGCGCGCTGCCGGCCGGCATAGCGGTGCTGCTGATCCTGACCGGCAATCCGATGGGCAAGGTGCGGCGCAATTTCTTCCTTGGCATCCGCACGCCGTGGACGCTGGCCAGCGAAGCGGTCTGGCACCGCACCCACCGCATGGCGGCGAAACTGATGGTCGCCAGCGGCATGTTGGCGCTGCTGGCGCTGTGGCTGAATGCTTCGCCCTGGGTGCTGCTGCCGCTGATGCTGGCCTGGGCGCCGCTGGCGGCCGGCTACTCGCTGTGGATGTACAAACGTCTTCCTCACTGATTGGAGAAAAGTATGCGTTTCAAATTCATGCTGTCGTTGTTGATGGTGTCCTTGTCCGCTGCGGCGGCGCAGCGTCCGGTGTCGCTGGATGTCGGCGGCGGCACGATCTACGGCACCGAGCTGACGCCGGACGGCGTGCAGGGCAAAGTGCCGGTGGTGCTGCTGCACGCCGGTTCCGGCCCCACCGACCGCGATGGCAACAGCACCATGCTGCCCGGCCCTAACGACTCGCTGAAGCTGCTGGCCGAAGGCCTGGCGAAAAACGGCATCGCTTCGATCCGCTACGACAAGCGCGCCATCGGCGCCAGCGCGCTGCCGGTGTGGAAGGAAGAGAATCTGCGGCTCGACGACTACATCGGCGACGCCGCCGCATGGCTGAAGCAACTGCGCGGCGATGCACGCTTCTCGCGTGTGGTCATGGCCGGCCACAGTGAAGGCGCGCTGATCGCTTCCGAAGCCTGCGCGCAGGGCGGGGCGGATGCCTGCGTGCTGATCTCCGGCAGCGGCCGGCCAATCGACGAACTGCTGCGTGAACAACTGAAAGACAAGCTGCCGCCGCCGCTGATGGCCGAAAGCGACCGTATTCTGGAAGGCCTCAAGCAGGGCAATACCACCGACAAAGTACCGCCGCTGTTGATGTCGCTGTATCGCCCGGACGTACAGCCCTACCTGATCTCGATGCTGAGGCACGACCCGCGCAAAGCGGTCGCCGCGCTGAAAATGCCGGTGCTGATCGCGCAAGGCACGAAGGATATTCAGGTGAAGGAAGAGGATGCGAAAGCGCTGTCCGCCGCCGCGCCCAAGGCCCGGCTGCTGATCGTCGACGGCATGAACCACGTACTGAAAATCGTCGGCGACGACCAGGCCTTGCAGCAGAAGTCCTACTTCACGCCCGACCTGCCAGTCGCGCCGCAACTGATCGACGCCGTGAGCGGTTTCGTCAAGGCGCCGTAAGGGCGGACGATCAGGCGATGTTGTCGGCGCCCGGTGCGCCGAACAGCTGCTGCTTCAGATGATGCAACTGGTCGCGCACCTGCGCGGCCTTTTCGAACTCCAGATTCTTGGCGTGATCCAGCATGGCTTTTTCGAGGCGCTTGATTTCCTTGCTGATCTGCTTTTCGCTCATCGATTCGTACTTGGCCGTCTCCTGCGCCACCTCCAGCACTTCCTTCGCTTCCTTCTCGCTGTAGACGCCGTCGATCATGTCCTTGATGATCTTCTTCACGCCGCGCGGCACGATGCCGTTGGCTTCATTGAAGGCGATCTGCTTGGCGCGCCGACGCTCGGTCTCGCCGATGGCGCGCTCCATCGAGTCGGTCATGCGGTCGGCGTACAGGATGGCGACGCCGTTCAGATTGCGCGCGGCGCGGCCGATGGTCTGGATCAGCGAGCGATCGGAGCGCAGGAAGCCTTCCTTGTCCGCATCCAGAATCGCCACCAGTGACACCTCCGGCAAGTCCAGGCCCTCGCGCAGCAAGTTGATCCCGACCAGCACATCGAAGGTGCCGATGCGCAGATCGCGCAGCAGCTCGACGCGCTCCACGGTTTCAATGTCGCTGTGCAGATAGCGCACCTTGACGCCGTGATCGGCCAGGTATTCGGTCAGCTGCTCGGACATGCGCTTGGTCAGCGTGGTCACCAGCACGCGCTCGTTCTTGGCGACGCGGTCGGTGATCTCGGACATCAGGTCGTCCACCTGCGACAGGGCGGGGCGCACGATCACCAGCGGATCCACCAGGCCGGTCGGACGCACCACCTGCTCGACCACTTGGTCGGCGTGCGTCTTTTCATACTCGGCCGGCGTGGCCGAGACGAAAATCGTCTGCCGCATTTTGCCTTCGAATTCCTCGAACTTCAGCGGCCGGTTGTCCAGCGCCGACGGCAGGCGGAAGCCGTAGTCCACCAGATTGGTCTTGCGCGAACGGTCGCCGTTGTACATCGCGCTGAGCTGGCCCACCAGCACGTGAGATTCGTCCATGAACATCAGCGCGTCCTTCGGCAGGTAGTCCACCAGCGTCGGCGGCGGTTCGCCCGGCATGGCGCCGCTGAGGTGGCGCGAGTAGTTCTCGATGCCCTTGGTGAAGCCGATTTCCGCCATCATCTCCAGATCGAAGCGGGTGCGCTGTTCCAGGCGCTGCTCTTCAATCAGCTTGTTCTCCTTGCGGAAGAACTCCAGCCGGTCGCGCAGCTCGGCCTTGATGGTTTCGACCGCGCGCAGCACAGTGGAGCGCGGCGTCACGTAATGCGAGCCGGGATACACGGTGAAGCGCGGGATCTTCTGCTTGACGCGGCCAGTCAGCGGATCGAACAGCTGGATCGATTCCAGCTCGTCGCCGAACAGATCGAGGCGTACCGCCAGGTCGGCATTCTCGGCCGGGAAAATGTCCAGCGTATCGCCGCGCACGCGGAAGGTGCCGCGGCTGAAGTCCACTTCATTGCGCGTGTACTGCATCTGGATCAGGCGCGCGATGATGTCGCGTTGCGATACGCGGTCCTTCTGGCGCAGGGTCAGAATCATCTGGTGGTACTCGTTCGGATTACCGATACCGTAGATGGCCGACACGGTCGCCACAATCACCACGTCGCGCCGCTCCATCAGCGACTTGGTGCACGACAGGCGCATCTGCTCGATGTGCTCATTGATGGACGAATCCTTTTCAATGAACAGGTCGCGCTGCGGCACGTAGGCTTCCGGCTGATAGTAATCGTAGTAGGAGACGAAGTACTCGACCGCGTTCTCCGGGAAGAATTCGCGGAACTCCGAATACAGCTGGGCGGCCAGCGTTTTGTTTGGCGCGAACACGATCGCCGGGCGACCCTTGCGCGCGATGACGTTGGCCATGGTGTAGGTTTTGCCGGAGCCGGTCACGCCCAGCAGCGTCTGGAAAAACAGGCCGTCGTCGATGCCTTCGCACAGCTGGTCGATCGCCGCCGGCTGATCGCCGGCGGGCGGGAAGGGCTGGTGTAATTTGAACGGCGAATCGGGGAACGTCACCACGGTTGCCTTGGGGATTTCTGCTACAGGTAAATCAGCCATCTTGCTCAGACCTTTGTTAGAATAATGGCCTGCCAGCGGCCTGAAGTCGTTATTTTACGGGCGCTGTCTATACATCTCTGCTGCGAAACGCTTCCACTCGAATCCAATCTTATCATGACGAATCCTAGCTTGTTCAGCGCCATCGACATGGCACCACGCGACCCGATCCTGGGTATTACCGAAGCCTTTAACGCCGACATCAACCAGAACAAAATCAATCTGGGCGTTGGTGTTTATTATGACGACAACGGTAAGGTGCCGCTGCTATCGTGCGTACAGAAAGCGGAAGAAATCCTGATCGCGGCGCCAGCGCCACGCACCTATCTGCCGATCGAAGGTCTGGCGGCCTACGACAAGGCAGTGCAGGAACTGGTATTTGGTGCCGACAGCGCGGTAATTCAAGAGAAGCGTGCGGTCACCGTGCAAGCCATCGGCGGCACCGGCGCACTGAAGATTGGCGCCGACTTCCTGAAGCGCTTCGCGCCGGATGCGGAGGTCTACATCAGCGACCCGAGCTGGGAGAATCACCGCGCGCTGTTTGAAAGCGCCGGCTTCAAGGTCAACAACTACGCCTACTTCGATGCGGCCACCCACGGCGTCAATTTCGCCGGCATGATCGCCGACATCAAGGCCATGCCAGCCGGCTCCATCGTGCTGCTGCACGCCTGCTGCCACAACCCGACCGGCGCCGACCTGACTTCGGAGCAGTGGACCGAAGTGATCGCCGCCATCACCGCCGGCGGCCTGGTGCCGTTCCTGGACATGGCTTACCAGGGCTTCGGCTCTGGCATCGCAGAAGACGGCGCCGTGGTGCGCCGCTTCGCCGACGCCGGCGGCCCGCTGCTGGTGTCGAACTCGTTCTCGAAATCGTTCTCGCTGTACGGCGAGCGCGTGGGTGCGCTGAGCGTGGTGGCTGCCACCGCTGAGGAAGCCGCACGCCTGATGTCGCAACTGAAGCGCGTGGTGCGTACCAACTACTCGAACCCGCCAGTACACGGCGGCAAAGTGGTGGCGACCGTGCTGACCACGCCAGAGCTGCGTCAGCTGTGGGAAGACGAGCTGGCCGGGATGCGCGTGCGTATCAAGGAAATGCGCGAGGCGTTTGTGGTGAAGCTGGCCGCCAAGGGCCATGACTTCGCCTTCGTGCGCGACCAGATCGGCATGTTCTCGTACTCGGGCCTGAACAAGGCGCAGGTGGAGCAGCTGCGCGCCGAGTCGATCTACGCGGTGGACACCGGTCGCATCTGCGTGGCCGCGCTGAACTCGCGCAATATCGACATCGTTATTGACGCCATCGCCAAAGTGCTCTAAACTCTTGTTTCTTCGCGTTCAACTGCAAAGTTGGTGCGAAAGGCAACATGAAATACCGCAGTAAGTCGCATCTTGATGGTGTGGAAGAAACAGTATAAAATGTTGCCTCTAATCCCTGATAGCTCAGTCGGTAGAGCGACGGACTGTTAATCCGCAGGTCCCTGGTT
>CAUPXZ010000096.1:0-10794 GCA_963515135.1 uncultured Duganella sp.
CTCCATTTCTACACGACCTCAACCGCATTGCGGTTGAGGCCGTGTAGAAATGGAGGACCTGACCCCGGGTTAACGTTTGGCGGCGATGGCGTTGCCGGCGCGGCTGGCGCTCTTGCGGCCCAGGAATTGCGAGATGAACTGGCCGGCGTCCACCACGATGTCGAGATCGATGTCGGTGGCGATGCCGAGGCCTTGCATCATGTACAGCACGTCTTCGGTGGCGACGTTGCCGGTCGCGCCTTTCGCGTATGGGCAGCCGCCCAGCCCCGCTACCGACGAGTGGTAGATTGCGATGCCCAGCTCCAGGCTGGCGTAGATGTTGGCCAGCGCCTGGCCGTAGGTGTCGTGGAAGTGGCCGGACAGGCCATCGACGCGGAATTCGCCAATGGCGCGCTCCATCACCGCTTGCGTCTTGCGCGGCGTGGCGACGCCGATGGTGTCGGCGATGTCGATTTCATCGCAGCCCAGATCGCGCATGCGGCCGACGACGTCGGCCACCGCCTCCAGCGGCACCTCACCCTGGTACGGGCAGCCGAAGGCGCAGCTGATGCTGCCGCGCAGGCGGATGCCGTTGTCCTTCGCCGCTTTGGCCACCCCCTCAAAGCGGGCGATCGATTCGGCGATCGAGCAGTTGATGTTTTTTTGCGAGAAGGCTTCCGAGGCCGAGCCGAAGATCACCACTTCGTCGGCGCGCGCCGCCAGCGCCGCTTCGAAGCCCTGCATGTTCGGCGTCAGCGCGGAATAGATCACGCCCGGCGTGCGCGCGATCGCGCCCATCACCTCGGCGCTGGTGGCCATCTGCGGCACCCATTTCGGCGACACGAAGGCGGCGGCTTCAATATTCCGGAAGCCGGCGCTGGTGAGGCGGTTCACCAGTTCGATCTTGATTTCGGCCGGGACGTTTTCCTTTTCGTTCTGCAGGCCGTCCCGCGGGCCGACTTCGACGATTTTGACTTGTTTCGGTAAGCTGCTCATTTCAATATCCCAGTGTGCGGTCGACGATGCCGGCGACTTGTTCGCCCGACTCGGTCTTGCGGATGTTGGCGGCGATCTGCTGCACGCTCTCGCGCCGCAAGGTCAGCGCGGAGATGTGCGGCGTGATGGTGATGCGCGGCTCCTGCCAGAACGGATGCTGCGCCGGCAGGGGCTCGTTGCGGAACACGTCCAGCGTGGCGGCGGCGATGTGGCCGGATTTAATCAACGTCATCAAGTCCGGCTCCGCGATGTGCGCGCCGCGTGCGACGTTGATGAGGTACGTGCCTTGCGGCAGCTTGCACATATTGGTGCGGTCCATGATGTTGCTGGTTTCCGGCGTCAGCGGCAGCATGCAGATCAGCACCCGGCTGCCGCGCAGGAAGGTGTCCAGACCCTCGGCGCCGGTGAAGGTCTGCACGCCCTGCATGCTCTTTTCGGTGCGGCTCCAGGCGCGTAACGGAAAGCCGAATGGCGCCAGCGCCTCCAGCACGCGGGTGCCCAGCACGCCCATGCCCAACACGCCGACGGCGAAATCTTCTTTGTGATACTGCGGCAGCGGCGCCCACTTGCCGGCGTGCGCCTGCGCTTCGTATTCGTCGAAGCGGCGGAAGTAGCGCAGCACCGAGTGGGTGACGTATTCGGCCATCTGCACCGCCATGCCGGCATCTTCCAGGCGAATGATCGGTATGTGCGCGGGCAGCGCGTCGCCGAATTTCAGCAGCGCGTCAACCCCGGCCCCGGTGACGAAGATGGCTTTGACGGTGGCCAGTTCGGCCAGCATCGCCTCCGGTGGCGACCACACCACGGCGTAGTCGCAGACCTGGCATTTTTCGCCGGCATGCCAGATTTCGATCTCGGCTTCCGGCAGGAATTTGGCGAAGTCCTTGATCCACGGCTCCGTCTTGCCATCGGCGCGGTGCAGCAGTATGCGCATGGTGCTTCTCCTTTATGCCGCTGCCTTGAAAGCCAGCAGCGGCGCGCCGTCCGCAACCTGGTCGCCGACGTTATACAGGATGTCGTCGACGGTGCCGTCGTGCGGCGCGGCGATGGTGTGTTCCATTTTCATGGCTTCCATGATGACCAGCGCTTCGCCCTTCTTCACCTCTTGGCCTTTGCTGGCGAGGACGGCGACCACTTTGCCCGGCATCGGCGCGGTCAGGCGACCGCCTTCGGTCTCGGTTTCGCCGGCGTGGGCCATCGGGTCGTTCCACGCCAGCTGGTAGTGCGCGCCGTTGGTGAAGACGTGGAAGGTGTCGCCGTCGCGCAGCACCGTGCCGCGATTGGCCTGGTCGCCGAGTGGGATGCTGACGCCGCTGACGCTGAACAGCCAGCCGTCGGGGCGATAGGTGACGCAGGTGTCGTAGGCCGCATGCTCGTCGGCGAAGACGAGTTTGCGGGTATAGGATTGGTTCATGCGCCAGCCGGTCGTCTGGCTCCATGGATCGGCGGCGTGCGTGCGCTCATCGGCGAGCAGCGCGCCGGCGGCCAGCGCGAGCGCGGCGGCAGGCGCCGGCTGCGCGGCGGGGAACAGCGTGTCGTGATTGCGTTCGATCAGGCCGGTATCCAGCTCCGCGCTGGCGAAGGCCTGGCCTTCAACCAGGCGTTTGAGGAAGGCGATGTTGGTGCTGAGGCCGACGATGTGGTACTGCTCCAGCGCCTGCGCCATGCGCGCCAGCGCCTGTTTGCGGTCGGCGCCCCAGACGATTAGCTTGGCGATCATCGGGTCGTAAAACGGCGAGATCGCGTCGCCCTGGCGCACGCCCGAGTCGATGCGTACTGCCGCAGGCGCCGCGCCGCCCAGCTCAAAGGTTACCGCGTCTGGCGTGCCGAGATGGCGCAGCGTGCCGATCGACGGCAGGAAGCCTTTGTCCGGAGTCTCCGCGTAGATGCGCGCTTCGATCGAGTGGCCGCTGATGGCCAGTTCGTGCTGCTGCTTCGGCAGCGGCTCGCCCGCCGCCACGCGCAACTGCCACTCGACCAGATCGGTCCCGGTAATCATCTCGGTCACCGGATGTTCCACCTGCAGGCGGGTGTTCATCTCCATGAAGTAGAACGAGCCATCCTGATTGGCGATGAATTCCACCGTGCCGGCGCCGACATAGCCGACGGCGCGGGCGGCGGCCACCGCCGCTTCACCCATTGCCGCGCGGCGTTCGTCCGTCATGCCCGGCGCCGGCGCTTCTTCCAGCACCTTCTGGTGACGCCGCTGCACCGAGCAATCGCGCTCGAACAGATAGATGCAATTGCCGAGCGCATCGGCAAACACCTGAATTTCAATGTGACGCGGACGCTGGAGGTATTTCTCCGCCAGCACCTTGTCGTCACCGAAAGAACTGATCGCCTCGCGCTTGCAGGACGCCAGCGCATCCTTGAACTGCGCCGAGTTCTCGATCACGCGCATGCCCTTGCCACCACCGCCGGCCGAAGCCTTCAGCAGCACCGGGTAGCCGATGCTGTCCGCCTGCGCGTGCAGGAATTCCGCATCCTGCTGCTCGCCGTGATAGCCCGGCACCAGCGGTACGTTGGCCTTTTCCATCAGCTGCTTGGCGGCCGACTTGGAACCCATGGCGCGCATGGCAGATGCCGGCGGTCCAATGAATACCAGGCCTGCTTCCGCGCAGGCATCCGCGAAGTCCGCATTCTCCGACAGGAAGCCGTATCCGGGATGGATGGCTTGCGCGCCGGTAGCCTTGGCTGCAGCGATGATCTTGTCGCCGCAAAGATAGCTTTCCTTGGCGGCGGCGGGACCGATGGCCACGGCTTCGTCGCACACGGCGACGTGCTTGGCGTTGGCGTCCGCCTCCGAATAGACGGCAACGGTTTTGATGCCCAGGCGGCGCGCGGTAGCGGCCACACGGCAGGCAATTTCACCACGATTGGCGATCAGAATTTTGGTAAACATCGTCTCTCTCTTTACGGCTTATGGCCGGAAGTTTTTTTATAATCGTGGGAGTGGGCTGGTTAGCAGCCGCAACTCTCCTTTTGCACCGACTCCAGCACTGCGCCGCGCGTGCGCAGGCCCAGCTTTTCCAACAGTGCGCGGTCGTCGTTGGCTTCCGGATTATCTGTGGTCAGCAGCTTGTCGCCGTAGAATATCGAATTGGCGCCGGCCATGAAGCACATGGCTTGCACCGCTTCGCCCAGCTCGCGGCGGCCCGCCGACAGACGCACGCGCGCCTTCGGCATGGTGATGCGCGCCACCGCGATGGTGCGCACGAATTCCAGCGGGTCCAGGCGATCCTGGCCATACAACGGCGTGCCTTCCACCTGCACCAGGTGGTTGATCGGCACCGATTCCGGATACGGATTCAGGTTCGCCAGCTGCGCGATCAGGCCGGCGCGCTGGTCGCGCGACTCGCCCATGCCGACGATGCCGCCGCAGCACACCTTCAGGCCGGCTTCGCGCACATGGCCCAGCGTGTCCAGGCGGTCCTGGTATTCGCGGGTGGAGATGACGTTGTCGTAGAACTCGGGCGCGGTGTCCAGATTGTGGTTGTAGTAGTCCAGGCCCGCATCCTTCAGGCGCTGCGCCTGGTGCTCTTCCAGCATGCCCAGCGTGGCGCAGGTTTCCAGGCCCAGCGCTTTCACCGAGCGCACCATCTCTTCGACCTTGTCCATGTCGCGGTCTTTCGGGCTGCGCCAGGCTGCGCCCATGCAGAAGCGGGTGGCGCCGTTGTCCTTGGCCTGTTTGGCAGCATCCAGCACGGTGTCGATGTCCAGGATCTTCTTGGCTTCGACGCCGGTGTCGTAGCGCGCGGCTTGCGGGCAGTAGCCGCAATCCTCTTCGCAACCGCCGGTTTTGATCGACAGCAGCGTTGCCAGTTCGACGTCGCCGTCCGGGAAGTTGGCGCGCTGGACTTGCTGCGCCTTGAACATCAGGTCATTGAACGGCAGTTCGAACAATGCCAGCACTTCTTCGCGCGGCCAGGTGGCCGCAGGCGGCAGCGTGATCGCGGCCGTCGGGCGGTGCAGGGAAACGACTTTCGGTTCCTGGAGGGTAGTTTCAGACATCTGTTTTCCTTCTTCGTTCAAATTGCGTTTTGCAGCGGCCAGTTGGGCAGCTGCGTAAAGTCGATGTATTCAGCGGCCGCTGCGGCGGTCGGCTGGTCGAGATGCGGCACGCGGCCGAGGAATGGCGCCGGGATGCGCTGTTCCAGCGCCAGCACGTTTTCGTCGGCGAAGGCCATGTCGGCCTGGGTTTCATTGGCCACCCAGCCGGCCAGCTTCAGGCCGCGCGCCAGGATGGCTTCCACCGTCAGCAGCGCGTGGCTGATGCAACCGAGGCGCAGGCCGACCACCAGCACCACCGGCAGCGCCAGTTGCTCGGCCAGGTCGGCGGTGTCGAATTCGTCGTTCAGTGGCACGCGGAAGCCGCCCACGCCTTCCACCACCACCGCATCCGAGGCGGCGTTGATTTCAACATAGGCGGCCAGGATCGGCACCGGCGAAATGACCACGCCTTCCAGCTCGGCGGCGATGTGCGGCGCCGCCGGTTCCCTCAGCAGGAACGGCGTGGTGATCGACGGCAGCAGGTGCACATTGCTGGCGGCGGCCAATTGGTCGCAGTCGTCGTTGTGCCAGTTGCCGTCCGCGCCCAGTTCAGCGCCGGCGGCCACCGGCTTCATGCCGCAGGCGCGCACGCCGTTTTCCACCAGTGCGTGCAGCATGGCGGACGAAATCAGCGTCTTGCCGATTTCTGTATCAGTGCCGGTGACGAAGCAGTTGAAACGCGGCGGCATGCCGCTGGCCGCAGTCGTCGGCTCGGTTTGTGGGGCGACTGCCAACACGGGATCGTCCAAGCTCATCTCAAGTCCTTTCCAATGCGTTGAGCGCTGCGATTAAAGTTGCCACTTCCGCGCTGGTGTGGCCCGCCGATAGCGTGACGCGCAGACGCGCGGTGCCCGGCGCCACGGTGGGCGGACGGATTGCGCCGACCCACAGCCCCTGCTGGTACAGGGCGGCGCCGGCGCGCATGGTTTCAGCATTATCGCCGATCAGGATGGGCTGGATCGCCGTCTTCGAGGGCAGGCGCTGCCAGCGCTTGAGGCGCAGGCCATCATCCAATTGTGCCACCAATGCCTGCAACTGTGCGCGCCGTGTGGCGCCTTCGTCGCCTTCCAGCAGATCGAGGCTGGTCAGCAGGGCGTGTGCCAGCGCCGGCGGCGTGGCGGTGGTAAAAATGTACGGACGTGCTTTCTGGATCAAGGTCTCGATCACCGCCTCATGCGCGGCGATGAACGCGCCGCCGACGCCGGCGGCTTTGCCGAGGGTGCCCATGTAGACCAGATACGGCGAGCGCAGCTTGAAATGCTCCAGTGCGCCGTGGCCTTTCTCGCCCAGCGTACCGAAGCCGTGGGCATCGTCCACCACCAGCCAGGCCTTGTGCTGTTCGCACAATGCCAGCAGCTGCGGCAGCGGGGCCAGATTGCCGTCCATGCTGAACACGCTGTCCGTGACTACGACTTTGGTAGCGGCCTTGCTGGCCTTGAGCAGGGCTTCCAGCGCATCCAGGTCGGCGTGCGGGTAGACATGGGCTTTGACGCGCGCCAGGCGCACGCCGTCGATCAGCGAGGCATGGTTCAGCTCTTCGGAGAAAATTTCGGCGTCGCGGTCGTGCGCGGTCAGGCCGGTGATGACGGCCAGGTTGGCCATGTAGCCGGTGCAGAAGCTGATGGCGCGCGGCGCTTCCAGGTGCGCGCCGACGAATTGCGCCAGGCGTTCTTCCAGCATTGCGTGGGAGCGGCCATGGCCGCTGATCAGATGCGAGGCGCCGCTGCCGACGCCGTAGATTGCCGCGCCTTCCTGCAGCGCGAGCTTGATCTTGCGGTGGTTGGCCAGGCCGAGGTAATCGTTGCTGCAAAAGGCCAGCAGTTCGCGGCCGTTGACGCTGACGCGCGGGCCGCACGGCGTATCCACGGTGCGGCGCTTGCGGATCAGCTGTTGGTCGTCCAGCGCTTGCAGCTGCTGCGTGAGTTGCTTGAGCAGTTCCATCGTCAGCCCGCCATGACCTGGTTGAACACGGCCAGCGTATTGGCGGCCAGGCCGTCGATTTCCTCGTCGCTGAGGATGTACGGCGGCATCATGTAGACGGTGGCGCCGATGGGACGCATCAGCAGTTCGTGTTCGGTGGCGGTGGCGAAGAAGCGGCGCGAGAAGTCTTTCGGCGCGTCGATGGCGTCGAAGGCCCAGATCATGCCGCGCTGGCGGAAGTTGCGCACCTGTGCGTGCTGCGCCAGCGGTTGCAGCGCCTTGGTCAGGCGTTCGGCTTTCACGCGGTTGGTGTTCAGCACATCATCTTCTTCGAAGATTTGCAGCGTCGCCAGCGCGGCGCGGCAGGCCAGCGGATTGCCGGTGTAGGAGTGCGAGTGCAGGAAGCCGCGCGTGACGTCGTTGCTGTAGAAGGCCTGGTAGATCTCGTCACGCGTCATCACCAGCGACAGTGGCAGGTAGCCGCCGCTGATGCCTTTCGACAGGCACAGGAAGTCCGGCCACACGCCGGCCTGCTCGCAGGCGAAGAAGGTGCCGGTGCGGCCGCAGCCGACGGCGATTTCGTCGAGGATCAGGTGGACGTTGTGCTGGTCGCACAGCTTGCGCACCAGTTGCAGGTACAGCGGGTCGTGCATCGCCATGCCGGTGGCGCATTGCACCAGCGGCTCGATGATGATGGCGGCGATCTTGTCGGCGCGTTCCACGAACAGGCGTTCGACGTCGGCGGCGGCGCGGCGGGCTTGTGCCTGCGCGCGCTCCTCGGCGGTGCCATCTTCTCCGGCGAGGCGCCAGTCCGGCGACATCACGGTCTGCGAGGCGCGTAGCAGCGGGCCGTAGGCGTCCTTGAACAGCGCGACGTCGGTGACGGCCAGCGCGCCGATGGTCTCGCCGTGGTAGCTGCCCTTGAGGCAGACGAATTCCTGCTTGTCGGCGTGGCCGTTGTTGCGCCACGAGTGGAAGCTCATCTTCAGCGCGATTTCGACGGCTGATGCGCCGTCGCTGGCGTAGAAGCTGTGGCCCAGCACATGGCCGGTCAGCGCCGACAGTTTTTCGGACAGCTCGATCACCGGCTCGTGCGTGAAGCCGGCGAGCATGGCGTGTTCCAGCGTGTCCAGCTGGTCTTTCAGCGCGGCGTTGATGCGCGGGTTGGCATGGCCGAACAGGTTCACCCACCAGGAGCTGATCGCGTCCAGGTAGCGGCGGCCTTCATGGTCGTACAGCCACGCGCCCTTGCCCCGGCTGACCGGGATCAGGGGAATGGTTTCGTGGTGCTGCATCTGGGTGCAGGGATGCCATACGCTGCGCAGGCTGCGTGCGACCCAGTCGCTTTGTTTATTCAATTCCAAAACTGCTCCATTAATTCAACCAGGCGGGCTTGCGCTTCTCCAGAAACGACGCCACGCCTTCGCGCCCCTGGTCGGAGGCGCGGATTTGCGCGATGCGTTCGGCGGTATCGGCCAGCAGCGCATCGTTGACGGGTTGCCCGGCCACGTCGCGCACCAGCACTTTGGCTTGCCGCACCGCGTTCGGACTATTGTTGACCAACGCCTTGACGATCTCCGTCACCTTGGCGTCGAGCGTCTCCGTGCTGACTACTTCGTGGGCGAAACCGATGCGCAGCGCTTCCCGCGCGCCGAAACGTTCGGCGGTCAGGAAATAGCGGCGGGCGGCATTCTCGCCCATGGCCTTGATCACATACGGCGAAATCGTCGCCGGAATCAGGCCGAGTTTCACTTCGCTCAGGCAGAAATTGGCCTCCTCCGCCGCGACGACGATGTCGCACGCGGCCACCAGGCCCATGCCGCCGGCGTAGCAATCGCCCTGCACCCTGGCCACCACCGGCTTGGGGCACAGATAGATCGTGCGCAGCATGTCCGCCAGTTGCAGCGCATCGGCATGGTTTTCGGCGTGCGTGTAGCCCGCCATTTTCTTCATCCAGTTCAGGTCCGCGCCGGCGCAGAAGGCCGGGCCGTTCGCCGCCAGCACGATTGCGCGCAGGCCGGCATCATCGCCGAGTTCACTGAAGGCCTGCTTAATTTCGGCGATGGCGGCTTCGTTGAAGGCGTTGCGCAGGTCCGGACGATTCAGCGTGACGGTGGCGCTGTGGTTGTCGCGCGTGATGGTGAGTGTGGTGTAGCTCATCTGATCGCCCCTTACATGCGGAAGACGCCGAATTTGGTGTCTTCTATTTCTGCATTCAGCGCGGCGGACAGCCCCAGGCCCAGCACCGTGCGGGTATCGGCCGGATCGATCACGCCGTCGTCCCACAGGCGCGCGGTGGCGTAGTAGGGGTGGCCCTGATGCTCGTATTGCTCCTTGATCGGCTGCTTGAATGCGGCTTCCTCGTCGGCAGACCAGGAGCCGCCCTTGCCTTCGATGCCATCGCGCTTCACGGTGGCGAGCACGGATGCAGCCTGGTCGCCGCCCATCACCGAGATGCGCGCGTTAGGCCACATCCACATGAAGCGCGGCGAGAAGGCGCGGCCGCACATGCCGTAGTTGCCGGCGCCGAAGCTGCCGCCGATGATGACGGTGAACTTGGGCACGGCGGCGGTGGCGACCGCCGTCACCATCTTGGCGCCGTTGCGGGCGATGCCTTCGTTTTCGTATTTGCGGCCGACCATGAAGCCGGTGATATTCTGCAGGAACACCAGCGGGATCTTGCGCTGCGCGCACAGCTCGATGAAGTGCGCGCCTTTCAGCGCCGACTCGGAAAACAGGATGCCGTTGTTGGCGATGATGCCGACCTTCATGCCGAAGATGTGGGCGAAGCCGCACACCAGCGTGGTGCCGTAGCGCGCCTTGAATTCATCGAACTCGCTGCCGTCGACGATGCGGGCGATCACCTCGCGCACGTCGAACGGCTTGCGGGTGTCGACCGGGATCACACCGTACAGTTCAGAGGCCTGATACGTGGGTTCCACCGCCTCGCGCAACGCGCCCTGCTGCGGCTTGCTGCGGTTCAGATTGGAGACGATGGTGCGCGCCAGCGACAGCGCGTGCAAATCGTTCTGTGCCAGATGGTCGGCGACGCCGGACAGGCGCGTATGGACATCGCCGCCGCCCAGGTCTTCCGCCGTCACCACTTCGCCGGTGGCGGCCTTCACCAGCGGCGGGCCGCCGAGGAAAATCGTGCCCTGTTCCTTGACGATGATCGACTCGTCGCTCATCGCCGGCACGTAGGCGCCGCCGGCGGTGCAAGAGCCCATCACCACTGCGATCTGCGGGATGCCCTTGGCCGACAGGTTGGCCTGGTTGTAGAAGATGCGGCCGAAGTGGTCGCGGTCGGGGAACACATCGTCCTGGTTCGGCAGGTTGGCGCCGCCCGAATCCACCAGATAAATGCACGGCAGCTGGTTCTGGTCGGCGATTTCCTGTGCGCGCAGGTGCTTTTTCACCGTCATCGGGTAGTAGGTGCCGCCCTTGACGGTGGCGTCGTTGCAGACGATCACGCACTCCTGCCCGGCCACGCGGCCGATGCCGGTGATGATGCCGGCGGCCGGCGCCGCGTCATCGTACATGCCGTAGGCTGCCATTTGCGACAGTTCAAGGAAAGGCGTGCCGGGATCGAGCAGCATCTGCACGCGGTCGCGCGGCAGCAGCTTGCCGCGCGCCACATGCTTGGCCGAGGCCGCTTCGCCACCGCCCTGGGCGATCTTCGCGATCTGATCGCGCAAATCGTCGACCACGGCCTGCATGGCGGCCACGTTGGCCTTGAAGTCCTCGCTACGAGTGTTGAGTTTGCTTTCGATGTGCGGCATGGCTTTTCCTTTTCATTCGGGGTCAGTGCCGACATTCGGACATTGGGTCGCGCGCGACCCAATGTCCGAA
>CAUPXZ010000097.1:0-10673 GCA_963515135.1 uncultured Duganella sp.
TCGGACATTTCGCGCGCGAAATGTCCGAATGTCGGCACTGACCCCGAAGTTTCAGGCGACCTCGCGCAGGGGGTGTTCTTCTTCGGCGTGCTGGCCTTTGAACCAGCGGGCGGCGCGTTTGCCCCAGTTGTCGAGGTAGGTGTAGGCGACCGGCACCACCACCAGCGTCAGCAGCGTGGAGGTCAGCACGCCGCCGATCACCGCGCGGCCCATCGGCGCCTGCGTTTCGCCGCCTTCGCCCATGCCGATCGCCATCGGCAGCATGCCGAATACCATCGCCAGCGTGGTCATCAGGATCGGACGCAGGCGCACCTGGCCGGCATTCATGATGGCCTCCAGCTGGCCCTGGCCTTCCTTCTGCGCGTGGTTGGTGAAGTCCACCAGCAGGATGGCGTTCTTGGTCACCAGCCCCATCAGCATGATGAAGCCGATTACCGAGAAGATGTTCAGCGTGCTGCCGGTCACCAGCAGCGCCACCAGCACGCCGATCAGCGACAGTGGCAGGGACATCATGATCGCCACCGGTTGCAGGAAGCTGCCGAACTGCGAGGCCAGCACCAGGTAGATGAAGATCACCGCGATGCCTAGCGCGATCATGGCCGAGGTCATCGACTGTTCCATTTCCTGCGCGTTGCCGCCGACGTCGAACCGCACGCCGGCCGGCAGTTCGATTTCCTTCATGGCCTTCTTGACGTCGCTGTCGACGTCGCCGCCCGGACGGCCTTCGGTGCTGGCGTACACCGCCACCCGGCGTTGCAGCGCCTGGCGCTTCAGCACTTGCGGGCTGAATGCCGGCACGAACTCCACCACCTGGCGCAGCGGCACCATGAGCGGCCGGCCATCCGGTCCCAGCTTGCTCGACGCCAGCGACAGGTCGGCCAGGTCGGTCACTTTCTGGCGGCCGGATTTCGGCAGCTGCACATTGACTTCGTAGTTCTGGCCATCGGCGGCCAGGAAGTGCGAGGTCGTATCGCCGGCGACGAACGGCCGCAACGCGGTGCCGATCTGCTGCGTGGTCAGACCAAGGTCGCTGGCCAGCTCGTTGTTGATCTTGATGTTGGTCGACGGATTCGCGCCTTCCTGGCTGTATTCCAGATCGACCAGGCCTTTGATCTTGCGCATCTTGTCCATCAGGCGGTGGGCGACGTCGTCCAGCTTGGCTTCATCGGTGCCCAGAATCGCGATGAAGATCGGCTTCATGCCGGCCGTCAGCGTGATGCCGGCGATCTGGTTCAGGCGGGCGCGGATCGCCGCTTCCATCTGCTGCTGCGTGCGGCGCTTGTGGAGGTGACGGTCCTTCAGCTTGATGTCGATCTGCGCGGTGTTGCGGCCATCCCAGGTGCCGACCACGGCGATGACGCTGTCGATTTCAGGGAAGGCTTTCAACGCTGCCTCCACCTGATGCACCTTGTTGTCGGTGTAGTCCAGGCTGGAGCCTACCGGCGTTTTGACCAGGAAGTTGACCCAGCCATTGTCCTGCTCCGGCATCATCTCGCCGCCGATCTTCGGTACCAGCAGGATGCTGCCGGCGAACAGCGCAAACGCCAGCAGCAACGTCATTTTCTTCCAGCGCAGCGCCAGCGCCAGCACTTTGCCGTAGACCACATGCAGCCATTCGACACCGCCTTCCAGCCAGTGCATCAGGCGGCCCAGCCACGGCAGATACTTGAAGCGGTCCTTGACCGGGTCCGGCCATACCGAGGACAGCATCGGATCCAGCGTGAACGAGACGAACAAGGACACCAGCACCGCCACCGCCACGGTAATCCCGAACTGCAGGAAGAAGCGGCCGATGATGCCGTCCATGAAGGCCACCGGAATGAACACGGCCACAATCGCGAAGGTGGTGGCCATCACGGCCAGGCCGATTTCGTTGGTGCCGTCGGCTGCCGCCTTGTGGTGGTTCTTGCCCATGCCGAGGTGGCGCACGATGTTCTCGCGCACCACGATGGCGTCGTCGATCAGCAGGCCGATGCACAGCGACAGCGCCATCAGCGTCAGGAAATTCAGCGTGAAGCCGAACGCTTTCATGGCGATAAAGCTGGCCAGTACCGAGATCGGCAGCGTCAGGCCGGTGATGATGGTTGAGCGCCACGAGTGCAGGAAGAAGAATACGATCACCATGGTCAGCACCGCACCCTCGATGATGGTTTTCTTGACGTTATCCAGCTGCGCCTGCACCTTCAGCGATTCGTCGTTCAGCACTTCGACCTTGATGTCGGCTGGCAGCGTCTTTTTGAGATCGGCGGCAACTAGCTGGATACGGCGGCCCACTTCGACCACGTTGGCGTCCTGCACCTTGGTGATGTCCAGCGTGACGGCGCGATGGCCGTCGATGCGTGAGATCGACAGTTCTTCCTGCGCGCCATCCTCCACTGTCGCCACCTGTTCCAGGTAGACCGGGCCGTTGGCGCGGCGGGCGACGATGATCTTGTTGAAGTCGCGCGGATCCTTCATCTTGCCTTCGACGCGCACCAGGCGCTCGCTGGCGCCATAGCTGATGAAGCCCGCAGGAAGATTGGTGTTAGTGTTCTGAATCGCGGTCAGTACCTCATCGACGCCAACCGCCTGCGCGGTCAAATCGTTGGGACGCAGCTGGATCAGGATCTGGCGCGCCGTCATGCCGTTGACGCGCACCTGGCCGACGCCTGCCACGCCCTGGAAGCGCTTGGCGATGATCTGGTCGGCCATGGTGGACAGCTCGCGCAGCGAATGCTCGCTGGCGGTCAGGCCGATCTGCGCGATCGGGCGCGCGTTCTCGCCTTCGAAGCGGACGATGAACGGGTCCTTGGCTTCGCGCGGGAAGCGCGGACGCACCTGCGCCACCTTGTCGCGCAAGTCCTGCATGGCGCGGTCCATATCGGTCGACAGCTCGAAATCGACATACACGCCGGCACGGCCTTCCCACGAATTCGAGCGCATGGTCTTGATGCCGCTGACAGTGTTGACCGCTTCCTCGATCGGGCGGGTGATGTCATTTTCCACCGCTTCCGGCGAGGCGCCCGGATACTGCACCTCGATGGCGGCGCCGGGAATATCGACATTCGGCATCGCCTCCAGTCCCAGGCCGCGGTACGAGAACAGGCCCAGCACCATCAGCGCCACCATCACCATGGTGGCAAACACCGGATTCTGGATGCTGACTTTAGTAATCCACATGGTCAGCCCTTCGACGGTTCAGCGGCCTTGGCCTGCGCCGACGGCGGCAGCTTGACCGAAGCGCCGGGCTTCAGGCTGTCCAGCCGCGAGACGATGACGTGCGCGCCTTGCGCCAGGCCTTCGTTGACTTCGGCGTAGCCTTCCTCTTCATTGCGAAGGCCGACCTTGACCGGCTGCGCGACCAGCTTGCCCTGTTCAACCTTGTAGACGATCTGCTTGCCTTCCTTGTCGGTGCGGATCGCTGCCAGCGGCACCACCGGCGCGACGGCCGAACGGTCGGTGACGATGGTGCCCTTGGCGAACATGCCGGCGCGCAGCGCGCTGTCGTCGTTCTTGACGCTGATGTAGACCAGCATCGCGCGCGAACCCGCTTCGGTGGATGGATTGATGCGCGCCACCTGGCCGTGGAAGTCGCGCTGGGCGAAACCGTCGACGCGGAATTTGACGTCCTGCCCAACCTTCACGCGCGGAATTTCGGAGGCCGGCACCTGCGCCTCCAGAATCAGCTCGGACAGGTTGACGATGCTGTACACCGGCATGTCCAGCGCCAGCTTTTCGCCGGCCTGCACATGGCGCTTGCTGACCACGCCGTCGATCGGCGCCTTGATCACGCCGTCGTTCAGCGCGATGCGCGCCAGTTCCACCATGGCGGACGCCGACTTGACGTTGGCGCGCGCCAGATCGACCGTGTTTTGCGTCGAGTCGTAGGCGTTCTGCGAGATGTATTTTTGCGACAGCAGCGCCTGGCTGTTGGTTTCGTTTTTGGTCGCCATGGCCAGCTTGGCCTGGGCTTCGTCCAGCTGCGCCTGCTGTTGTTGGAGGCGCGCGCGCAGGTCGGCCTGGTCGATGCGGGCCAGCACCTGGCCTGCATGCACCGCCATGCCTTCCTGCAGCGTGGTGGCTTCCACCACGCCCGAGACTTTGGACTTGATGGTGGCGGAACTCAGGGGCGCCAGCGAGCCCGACAGGGGCAAGCTGACCGCCAATGAACGGGCGTCGACGGCGGCGATGTCGCCGGTCGATAATTCGTAGATGTCTTTTTTCTCGGCGGTGGCGGCCGGGGCGGGCGCGGGTGCGGCGTCGCTGTTGCCGCGCAGGACGGTCCAGCCGCCACCGGCGATGGCGATCACCACCAATGCGGCAGCCGGCAGGCGCCAGTTGCGTGGACGCACGGTGGGTTGTGACATGGGGGGCAGAGTTTCCAGTTTCATATCGTTTTTCTAGCCTGAAGGGAGGGGCGCATGGTGACACTTTAGGTAGTTCCAAGCGCCACAGCCAGAAAAATGCGATAAGCGGTGTAAAACCGCCGCTGAAATGCAGAAAACTTAGTACAAGCGCAGGGTTGCTAGCACTTGGCCATGGTCGGAGGCGGCGGGTATGGCGTCAATCAGGTGTTGGTTCAGGTATGTAACATCGACCACTTCGCCGATGGCGTGGCGCGAGGCCGGATTGAATTGCTCCGACACCAGCACATGGTCGATGGTGGCGTGGCGGCCGTCGTGGGCGATGGTGTAACCGGCATCACGCCGGCGCTCGCGGCCGGACTGGATCTGGCGGCAGTCGAACAGCTGGCCGTGCAGCTCCTCGCCCGGCTCGCAGGCCGCGCCGGCGCCCATGACGATGTGGGTGGTGACCGCGTCCACCGTATCGTTGAAGTCGCCCAGCACGATGCGCGGCCGGCGGATTTCCTTGTCCATCGCGCTCAACAGCGCGCGCAGCGCCACCGCCTCGGTGCCGCGCCGGATCAGCGAGCGCAGGTTGGCCTGGGCGTGCAACATGGGCGCGTCGCCGCTGTCGCCATGCTGGTAGTCCGGCCGCTTGGACTTCAGATGCACCACGATGACATCGACAATCCGTTCGTCCGGCAGCACAATCTGCGCATGCAGCGGCGCGCGGGCGAAGCGGTCGGCGTCGCGGCTGCCGTCCGGCAGCGCCACGCCGTTGGGAAACATGATGTAGGCCTGGGCCGGCGCCGCCAGCGGCAAACGCGAAATCAACGCCAGTTCCGGCGTCACGCGCGGCAGGCCGGTCAGCGGATCGGCCGGCGGCTCGAAGCCGGCCAAGCTGGCATGGCGATAACGCTCGCTGTGGGCCAGTACATCGCGCAGCGCGTCCAGCGAGAAAATTTCCTGCAGGCCGATGACGTCGGCGTCCAGCTGGTCCAGCTGGCGCGCGGTCCAGGCGACCTTCGCTTCATACTCGGCCTCGGTCAGCGGGGCCAAGTTGTCGTACAATTTCGTCCCAGGCCGGGAAAGATTGCAAACATTGAAAGTGGCAAAGCGAATTTCCTGCTGCATAATGGACAACTCCGATCTCACCATGGCTAAAAAAGAGCATATCTCCGAAACCCCTGCCACCCAGATGCTGCGCAAGCACAAGGTGGCGTTCACCGAGCACCCGTATAACTACGAGGAGCACGGCGGCACCGGCGTCTCCTCGCGCGAACTGGGCGTCGACGAGCACCACGTCGTCAAGACCCTGGTGATGCAGGACGAGGCCGCTAAACCTTTAATTGTGCTGATGCATGGCGATTGCAAGGTCTCGACCAAGAACCTGGCGCGCAACATCGGCTGCAAATCCGTCGAACCGTGCAAGCCGGACGTGGCGTCGCGCCACAGCGGCTACCTGATCGGCGGCACCTCGCCATTCGGCACAAAAAAGACCATGCCGGTGTACGTAGAGGATAGCATTCTTGCGCTGGAAACGATTTATATCAATGGTGGCAAGCGCGGATATCTGGTCGGCATCCAGCCCCAGGTACTGAGCCAGCTGCTGGGCGCCAAGGCGGTGCATTGCGCACTGGCCGAGTAAGGCTGTATATTCTCCGGCTGCCCTGATGGGCTTATGACAATAATTTGAGGAAAAGATGAATACAGTTTGGATGACCGTAGCCGCCTACCTGATCGGCTCGATCTCGTTTGCCGTGGTCAGCAGCAAGTTGTTCGGCCTGGCCGACCCGCGCACCTATGGCTCGAAAAACCCGGGCGCGACCAATGTGTTGCGCAGCGGAAATAAAGCCGCCGCCATCACCACGCTGATCGGCGACGCTGTCAAAGGCTGGCTGGCGGTGTGGCTGGCTATCCATTTCCAGCAACAATTGCAGGTCGGCGATACCACCATCGCGCTGGTGGCGATCGCGGTCTTTCTGGGGCACCTGTGGCCGGTTTTCTTCCGCTTTGTCGGCGGCAAGGGCGTGGCGACTGCGGCCGGCGTGCTGCTGGGCTTGAATGTCTGGCTGGGCGTCGCCACCTTGGTGACCTGGGTGGTGGTGGCGTTCGCCTTCCGCTACTCGTCGCTGGCGGCGCTGGTGGCGGCGGTGTTCGCGCCGTTCTATTATGGTTTATTGTTTGGCGTGGAGCCGCAGCTGGCGGCGGTGTTCCTGATGAGCGTGCTGTTGGTATTCCGTCACAGCGGCAACATCTCCAAACTGATCGCGGGCAAGGAAAGCCGCATCGGCAGCAAATCGAAAGGCAAAAATGGCAACTCCTCTCAAAATTGATTTCGTATCGGATGTCTCGTGCCCATGGTGCGCCATCGGCCTGAAATCGCTGGACACGGCGCTGGCCGCCATCGGCGATGAAGCCGAGGTTGAAATCCACTTCCAGCCGTTCGAGCTGAACGCGGCCATGCCGCCGGAAGGCCAGGACATCGGCGAGCATCTGAGCGAGAAATACGGTTCGAGCGCCGAGCAGCAGCAACAGGCGCGCGAAATGATACGCGCGCGCGGCGCCGCAGTCGGTTTCGATTTCGCGATGGACAAGCGCGGCCGCATCTACAACACCTTCGACGCGCACCGCCTGCTGCACTGGGCCGGCCTGGAGGGCAAGCAGAAAGCGCTGAAGGAAGCGCTGTTCAAGGCTTACTTCACGCAGGGCCTGGACCCGAGCGCGCATGAGGTGCTGATCTATGTGGCCGGCGAAGTGGGCCTGGACAAGGAGCGCGCGCGCCAGGTGCTGCACAGCGGCGAATATGGCGGCGAGGTGCGCCAGGCGGAGGAATTCTTCCACCGTCATGGCATCAACTCGGTGCCGGCAGTGATCATCAACGAGCGCCATCTGGTGTCCGGCGGCCAGCCGGCCGAGGTGTTCGAAAAAGTGCTGCGCGAGATTATGGCCAAAGCGGCATAAAAATTGCTGGCAGGGCGGGAGGGGATGCTCCCGCCGATCTTGTTTTGCTATAAACTCTCTGAGTAAAAGTTGTCATTACTCAGGGACGCCCATGCTGGCCGAAGAAAAAGTACACGCACTCATTACCGCCAATTCGCAGGCCGATAACTTCCGGCTGGCCGCACTGCACCGCTATCACATTCTCGACACGCCCGCCTGCGCCGACTTCAGCTTTCTGACCGAGCTGGCGGCGAAAATCTGCGAGGTGCCTTACGCCTTTATTTCACTGGTGGATACCGACCGGGTGTGGGTCAAATCCTGCGCCGGCATGCACATGGGCGAGCTGCCGCGCGGCGAAAGCTATTGCTCGCTGGCGGTACTGGGCGATGCCGCCACGGAAATTCCCGACCTGACCCAAGACCCGCGCACCGCCAGCATGCCGCTGACGGTGGGCGAACCTTTCATGCGCATGTACAGCAGCGTGGCGCTGACCTCGTCGGACGGTTTTGCCATCGGCACGCTGTGCGTGCTGGACACCAAGCCGGGACGGCTGAGCGATGACAAGCGGGCCATGCTGGCCAAGCTGGCGCGCCAGGTGATGGCGCTGATCGAGCTGCGCGCCAACGAGAAAACGCTGGAAGCCACGGTGCGCGAGCTGGAAATGCTGGCCACCACCGACGAGCTGACCGGGCTGCACAACCGCCGCTCGCTGCTGCACCGGCTGAAGTTTGAAGTGGCGCGCGCGCGCCGTTTTCGCTCGCCGCTGTCGGCGGTGATGATCGACCTCGATCACTTCAAGAAGGTCAACGATGACTACGGCCACGCGGTCGGCGACCAGGTGCTGACCACGCTGGGCAAGCTGCTGCGCGAGAACGTGCGGGTGATCGATATTCCCGGCCGCTACGGCGGCGAGGAACTGTGCGTGATCCTGCCATCGACGCCGCTGGAGGGCGCCTGCAAGTTCGCCGAAGGGCTGCGCGCCAAGATCGAAGCGCAGATTCATTATGTGGGGCCGCGTCCGTTGCATGTGACGGCCAGCTTCGGCGTCGGCACCTTCGACCACATGGACATCAACGATATCGAATCCCTGCTGCAGCAGGCCGACGCCGCGCTGTACCGCGCCAAGCACGGCGGCCGTAACCGCGTCGAGTGCGGAACCTGAGAGGAGACAGATCATGCCGAGCGCCAGCTGGAATGGTGTCGTCATCGCCGAGGCGAGAGACGACGAAGTGCAAATCGTCGAGAACAATGTGTACTTCCCGCCGGCCAGCGTGAAGCGCGAGTACCTGCAACCGAGCAGCCACACCTCGCGCTGCCCGTGGAAAGGGCTGGCCAGCTATTACACGTTGAGCGTCAACGGCAAGACCAACGAGAACGCCGCCTGGTACTACCCGGAGCCGTCGGAGAAGGCGGCGCAGATCAAGGACCATGTGGCCTTCTGGCGCGGCGTTGAAGTGCAGCGCTAATGGGATTGCTGGCCAAGCCGTACCTGCAAAGGATTACGGCGCAGTTTGGCGATGACGTCGATTGGGATCGCCATCCCTATCGCGTGCCGGCGGTGCGCGAACTGTCGACACTGGAGTTTCATCCGGATGTGACCTTCTTCATCGGCGAGAACGGCGCCGGCAAGTCGACCCTGCTGGAGGCGATCGCGCTGGCGCTGGGCTTCAGCATGGAAGGCGGCACCAAAAGCGTACAACTGAATACGGCGGCGGCCTCGGCGGACTTGCATCGGAACCTGCGTCTCTCGCGCAGCTACAAACGGCCGCGTGACGGCTACTTCTTCCGCGCCGAAAGCTTCTACAACGTTGCCACCTACATGGATGAGGTGCGCTACTTGGACGGCTATGGCGGCCGCTCTCTGCATGCGCGCTCGCACGGTGAGGCGTTCATGTCCGTACTCGTGGATAAATTCAAAGGCAACGGGCTGTATTTGCTGGACGAGCCGGAGGCGGCGCTGTCGCCCAACCGGCAACTGGCGGCGCTGAGCGTCATGCATCAACTGGTGCAGCAGGATTCGCAATTCATCATCGCCACCCACTCGCCGATTTTACAGGCCTACCCGAACGCCAAAATCCTGCTGTTTGACGGCACCGGCATCAGCGAAGTGGCCTACCAGGACACCGAGCACTACGCGGTCACGCGCGACTTTCTCAACCACTACCCCAGGCGGCTGCAACAGCTGCTAGACCCGGATGGATAACATCACGCACAGCATTATCGGCTTCGGCGCAGGCGAACTGATACACCGCAGCCTGCCGCCCGAGCCGGAAGCGCCAGCACAGCGCGTTCGGCACCGGCTGTTGCTGCTGGCCTGCGCGCTGGCCAGCAACTTCCCCGATCTCGACCTGTTCCTGACTAGGCTGCTGCCGGCGCCGCTGGGCTACCTGCTGCATCATCGCGGGCATACGCATACGGCGCTGTGGGCCATACCGCAAGCCTTGCTGCTGGCCGGCCTGTTATGGCTGCTGTGGCCATCGGCCCGCGCGTTGCTGCGCGGCAGTCGGCCAGCGCGGCTTGGCCTGGCGCTGAGTATAGCGCTCGGCTTTGTGCTGCACTTGGGGATGGACTTCACCAATTCGTACGGCGTGCATCCGTGGTATCCGTTCGACGGCCGATGGTTGTATGGCGACATGGTGTTTATCATCGAACCGCTGTTCTGGGTAGCGATAGGCGTGCCAATGGCGCTGATCATGCGCTGGCGAATGCTGCGCTTGGCCGGGCTGGCGGTACTGTTCTTCGCACTGGTGTTCTTTGCCGCGCGCGGCTACCTGGGATGGCCATCGTTTGCGGCACTGTTGCTGATTGCGCTGATGTGCGGCGTTGCACAATGGCGTTCCGGTCCGCAGGGGCGGGGCGGCCTGCTGCTGGCGCTGGGCGTCAGCAGCGTCTTCCTCTGCGTGCAGCATGTGACCTCGCAGGCGGCGCGGGTGCAGATCACCGCCATCCTGGAAACTCGGCATCCAGAGGAGCGCGTGCTTGACGTGGCCATGACGGCCTTCCCATCCCAGCCGCTGTGCTGGAGTTACGTCAGCATCCAGGCCGATGGCGCGCAGTATCGGCTGCAACGCGGCATCACCCGCCTGGGCGAAGTAACTTGCCCTACCGGCCTGTCAGTAGAACAGCAGACGTTGACCGGCAGCCTGCAAGAACTGCGCGCACTGAAGGCCCGCGACTGCCACGTCGACGCCTGGCTGCGCTTCGGTCGCATGCCGCTGCTGCAAGACGGCGCACTGTCCGACTACCGCTTCGCCGCCACCCCGCGCGGCAACTTCACCACGCTGCGCATCGCGCCGTCCCCCTGCCCGGCAGACGTCCCGGCGTGGGCCTACCCCCGCGCCGACCTGTTTTAATACGGGGTCAGGTCCCCCATTTCTACACGACCTCAGCCGCTACGCGGCTGAGGTC
>CAUPXZ010000098.1:0-10511 GCA_963515135.1 uncultured Duganella sp.
GGGCCAGCGCCGCGCCGTCGGCCGGCCGGGCGGTGTTGCCGGCGGTGTGCAGATGGGCGATGCGTTGCAGCTGCGGATGGCGGCGCAGCGCCACCTGGTCGTAGACGGCGTCGGCCAGCGGCGTGCGGCTGGCCAGCGCCGCCATGCTGGCCGGCGCGATGCCTTCGTCGGCGGCCAGGATCAGTACGCCGTTCTGGTCGCGCACCGGCACCATGGCGCGCAGGCGGCCGGCACTGCGCGCCGCCGCCGCCTGCTGCTGCGAACGCAGCGCCCAGGCGTCCAGTTGCTGGCGATGATGGCCTTCCAGCGTGGCGAGCAGGTCGGCGCTGGTGACCGGCGGCACATAGCCGGTGTGCAGGCTGGTTTCCGGGTCGAGCGACCAGGCGCCGTGGTCCGCGCCCGCCGGCACGCGCGACATCGACTCGACGCCGCCGGCCAGGATCAGGTCCGCCCAGCCGGCGCGCACCTTCTGTGCGGCCAGGCTGACCGCCTCCAGGCCGGAGGCGCCGAAGCGGTTGAGCTGCATGCCGGCCGCCTTGCCATCCCAGCCGGCGGCCAGCACGGCGATGCGGGCCAGGTTGGCGCCCTGGTCGCCGATCGGCGTCATGCAGCCAAGCAGCAGGTCGTCGATCAGCGCGGTGTCGAGCTGGTGGCGCTGCTGCAGTTCGCGCATCAGCCCGGTCACCAGCGAGATCGGCTTGACGCTGTGCAGGGCGCCATCCGGGCGGCCCAGGCCGCGCGGGGTGCGCAGGGCGTCATAAATATAGGCGTCGCTCATGTGAACTCCTTTGCTTGGTCTTATGCTAGTCTGCTCATTGTTCAAGAAAACACCGCAGCGCGATTTGAACGGAGACAAAATGCAGTCTTTCGATACGCATGAAGTGCGCAATACTGTTGCGCCGTTTGAGAACATCAACCTGTTTGCCGCCGATCCGGCCCTGCAGGAGGCGCTGCGCCGCGAAGGCGCCGGCGATGCCGCCGCCGCGCTGCACGCGCTGGGCGCCGAGCTGGGCAAGGCGGAAACGCTGGACCTGGCGCGGCTGGCCAATCTGCATGCTCCCCGCTTGCATCAGTTCGACCGCCAGGGTCGGCGCATCGACGAGGTGGAGTTCCATCCTGCCTGGCACAGCCTGATGGCGCTGCTGATCGGCCATGGCGCACACGCGTCGCCGTGGCAGGGCGGTCGCGGCGCGCAGGTGGCGCGGGCGGCCCGTTATCTGCTGTTTGGCCAGGTGGAAAATGGCTCGCAGTGCCCGGTGACCATGACCTATGCCTCGGTGCCGGCGCTGAAACAGTCGCCGCGGCTGGCGCTGAAATGGCTGCCGAAGATACTGTCCTGTCAATATGACCCGCGTTCGCTGCCGATCGAGCAGAAGCATGGCGCGCTGATTGGCATGGGCATGACCGAGAAGCAGGGCGGCTCGGACGTGCGCAGCAATACCACCCGCGCCGAAGCGCTGCCGGCGCCGCAGGCGCGCGCCTTGTTTGGCGACGACGGTGAAGACGTGTTCCGCATCGTCGGCCACAAGTGGTTCTTTTCCGCGCCGCAGAGCGACGCCCACCTGATCCTGGCGCAGACCGATGGCGACGGCTGCGCCGGCCTGTCGTGCTTCCTGCTGCCGCGCTACCTGCCTGACGGCGCACGCAATGCGATCCGCGTGCAGCGGCTCAAGGACAAGGTCGGCAACCGCTCGAACGCTTCGTCGGAGGTGGAGTTCACCGGCGCCTATGGCTGGCTGATCGGCAAGCCGGGGCGCGGCATTCCGGCCATCCTGGAAATGGCCAGTCATACCCGGCTCGATTGCGTGCTGGGCAGCGCCGGCGCGATGCGTGCGGCGCTGACGCATGCGCTGCATCATGCCCGCCGCCGCCTGGCGTTCGGCCGTCCGCTGGCCGAGCAGCCGTTGATGCAGAACGTGCTGGCCGACCTGGCGCTGGAGTCCGAAGCCGCCACCGTGTTTGCGATGCGGCTGGCGCGCTGTTTCGACGAGGCCGCCGATCCGGCGCAGGCGATGCTGGCGCGGCTGCTGACGCCGGCCGGCAAATACTGGATCTGCAAGCGCGGCCCGGCTTTCGGCGCCGAGGCGATGGAGGTGATCGGCGGCAGCGGCTATGTCGAGGACAGCCCGCTGGCGCGGCTGTACCGCGAACTGCCGGTCAATTCGATCTGGGAAGGTTCGGGCAATGTGATGTGCCTGGACCTGCTGCGCGCGCTCGGCAAGTCGCCGCAGGCGCTAGCGGCGCTGGCCGCCGAGCTGGCCGAGGCCGGCAACGGCGACAGCTTCTTTGTCGCCTATCGCGGCACCCTGCTGGCCGACCTGGCGCAACAGCAGCAGCCGGACGAGTTCGGCGCACGCGTGCGCGCCGAGCGGGTGGTGCTGGCGGTGCAGGCGGCGCTGCTGCTGCGGCACGCGCCGGATTATGTGGCGTCGGCCTTCATCGCCTCGCGCCTCAAGCGTGAGCCGGGCGGTGCCTACGGGCGGCTGCCGTCGGGCGTCGATTGCGCGGCAATTCTGGCCCGGGCGTTGGTGGAATAGGGCGCCGGGCCAGTATAATGCAGCTATAACTATCTGAACACGAGCCACCTAATGAAACAAGATCCGCGCTTTCCCAAGCTGTTCATCACCGACCATCCACTGATCCAGCACAAGCTGAGCCACATGCGCGCCAAGGATACGTCGACCCGTACCTTCCGCGACCTGCTCAAGGAAATCACGCTGCTGATGGGTTACGAGATCACCCGCGACCTGCCGCTGACCACCCGCAATATCGAAACCCCGCTGATGACCATCGACGCGCCGGTGATCGCCGGCCGCAAGCTGGCCATCGTGCCAATCCTGCGCGCCGGCATCGGCATGAGCGACGGCCTGCTGGATCTGGTGCCGTCGGCCCGCGTCGGCCATATCGGCGTGTTCCGCGATCCTGCCACCCATCAGCCGGTGGAGTACCTGGTGCGCCTGCCGGACACCGCCGAGCGCACCTTCATCCTGTGCGACCCGATGGTGGCGACCGGCAATTCGGCGGCGCATGCGGTGGATGTGCTGAAGAAGCGCGGCGTGACCGACGAGCAGATCATTTTCCTGTCGCTGGTGGCCGCGCCGGAAGGTGTTGCGGTGTTCCAGAAGGCGCATCCCGGCGTCAAGATCTACTGCGCGTCGCTGGATTCGCATCTGAACGACCACGCTTACATCGTGCCTGGCCTGGGCGATGCCGGCGACCGCATCTTCGGGACCAAATAATCATGGCCACGCCTGTCGATCCAGATTTCCGCGCCCGCCTGGCGGCGCTGAACGAGAAGTTCGCCGCCACCGTGCCGGCCACGCTGGTCAAGCTGCGCGCCGCGCTGGACGCCTGCCAGGCCGGCGGCCAGCAACCGCCGCAGGACGCGCTGCACCAGTTGCACGAGGTGTTGCACGGGGTGGCCGGCTCGGCGGGCACTTTCGGCTTTGCCGTGTTCGGCCAGGAAGCGCGCCGCGTCGAGCAGATGGTGCGCGCGGTGCTGGCTACCGATAGCGGCTGGCCGCCGGTGGTGCCGGAGGTGGAAAAACTGCTGGCGTGGGCGGCGCGCGACGCCAAGGCGACGCACTACGATTAATCGTGCGCTTGATCTAACTCAAACCCTATACGATATAGTTGTCTATAGTGACATTCACGGCCCGGGACAGAGGTTTTCTACCAAAAAAAGCGTCGTTCTGCATTTATTTTGGCGAAAACGTGCTTTTCTCTCGTAAATGGGTATAATGCGGCATCGTTTAGATTCAAGAGTAGTACAGTTTGTCTTTCTTGCCTCAAAAACGATATCACGGGCGCAAGCCCAAATTAACTGAAATAGGAATTGTAATGGCAACTGGTATCGTAAAATGGTTCAATGACTCGAAGGGTTTCGGCTTTATCACCCCTGACGAAGGCGGCGAAGATCTGTTCGCTCACTTCTCGGCGATTCAGTCGGCTGGCTTCAAGTCGCTGCAAGAGAACCAACGCGTTTCTTTCGAAGTAACCGCTGGCCCTAAAGGCAAGCAAGCTTCGAACATTCAGCCTCTGTAATACGCTGGATCTAACGATCAAGAAATCCTCGGTACCCGAGGATTTTTTTTTTTGCCTGTTTACTTTGCCTTGCGCCAGTAGTCCGGCTGCGCATAGCTGTGCCGCAGGAAATCCACAAACGCCCGTATCCTCAATGGCAGATGGCGGCGCTGGGCAAATACCGCGTAGATATCGTTGCCCGGCGCCGAGTAGGCGTCCAGCACGGTCTGCAGGCGGCCAGCCTCGATCGCGCTGCCCACTTCCCACATCGACCGCCAAGCCAAGCCTTTGCCGGCCAGCGCCCATTCGTGCAGCACCTGGCCGTCGTTGCTGGCCATATTGCCGTTGACCTTCAGCACCACATTCTTGCCGTCTTCGCGCAGGGTCCAGCCGCGCTGGCTGCCTTCGCTGCTGATCGCCAGGCAGTTGTGTTTGCTCAGGTCGGCCAAGGTCTTCGGTTCGCCGTGGCGCTTCAGATAAGCCGGCGCGCCGACCACCACCCGTTCGTTGTCGGCCAGTTTGACGCTGACCAGGTTCGAATCCGACAGGCTGGCGATGCGGATCGCCACGTCAATGCCTTCGCCAACGATGTCGACCACGCGGTCGCTCATGTTCAGCGTGATGGTGACGTCGCGGTGCTCGGCCAGGAAGGAGGGCAGCAGCGGCGCCACATGCTGGCGGCCAAAGCCGGCCGGGGCTGAAATCATCAGATGCCCGGTGGCGTGCGAGCTGCGTTCGGCCACGGCGGATTCGGCCTCCTCCAGCTCGGCCAGGATGCGCTGGCAATCCTCCAGGAAGGCCGCGCCCTCGTCGGTCAGCGCCAGCTTGCGCGTGGTGCGCTGCAATAGCTTGACCCCCAATCTGGCTTCCAGCGCATCGAGCCGGCGGCCTATCATCGCCGGCGCGATGCCTTCGGCGCGCGCGGCGGCCGACAGGCTGCCTTTGGCAACCACCTCGACAAAGGTGGAAATCTGTCTGAACTGCCCCATAAAGTCCGGTCTCCGTCACTTTTTACAAAAACGCATAGATGAAGTGATTTTTAGTCTTGTTTGCATAACTATCGAGTGAATATACTTGATAAAAACACCGCAATGCAACAAGCATATAATTAGACCGATTGTTAATCTTTTTCCACGGAGACCACCTCATGACCACCATCACGCTGCCAGCAGGCATGGAAATTACCGGCGACATCAAACCCGGCTACGAACACATCCTCACTCCGGACGCCCTGGCGCTGGTTGCCAAGCTGAGCCGCGAATTCGAGGTGCGCCGCCAACAACTGCTGGCCGTGCGGGTCGAGCGCGCCAAGCGCCTGGATGCCGGCGAGCGTCCTGATTTTCTGCCGGAGACCGCGCACATCCGCGACGGCGACTGGAAAATCGCACCGATTCCCAAGGCACTGGAATGCCGCCGCGTGGAAATCACCGGTCCGGTCGAGCGCAAGATGGTGATCAACGCGCTCAATTCCGGCGCGGACAGCTATATGACCGACTTCGAGGACTCCAACACGCCCAACTGGGACAACCAGCTGACCGGCCAGATCAACATGAAGGACGCGGTGCGCGGCACCATTGGGCTGGAACAGAACGGCAAGTCCTACCAGCTGAACGACAAGGTCGCCACGCTGGTGGTGCGTCCGCGCGGCTGGCACCTGGACGAGAAGCATGTACTGGTCGACGGCAAGCGCATTTCCGGCGGCATCTTCGACTTCGCGCTGTTCATGGTCCACAACGCCAAGGAACAGCTGGCGCGCGGCGCCGGCCCGTACTTCTACCTGCCGAAGATGGAATCGCACCTGGAAGCACGCCTGTGGAACGATATTTTCGTGCTGACACAAAACGAGCTGGGTCTGCCGCAGGGCACCATCAAGGCTACCGTGCTGATTGAAACCATTCTGGCGGCGTTCGAGATGGACGAGATTTTGTACGAACTGCGCGAACACAGCTCGGGCCTGAATGCCGGCCGCTGGGATTACATCTTCTCGTGCATCAAGAAGTTCAAGCTGGACAAGGACTTCTGCCTGGCCGACCGCGCCAAGGTGACGATGACCGCGCCGTTCATGCGCGCCTACGCCTTGCTGCTGCTGAAAACCTGCCACAAGCGCAACGCGCCGGCCATCGGCGGCATGGCCGCGCTGATTCCGATCAAGAACGATCCGGAGAAGAACGAGATCGCCATGGGCGGCGTGCGCAACGACAAGGCGCGCGACGCCACCGACGGCTACGACGGCGGCTGGGTGGCGCATCCCGGCCTGGTGGATCTGGCGATGGCCGAGTTCAAGAAAGTGCTGGGCGATAAGCCGAACCAGATCGACAAGCAGCGTCCGGATATCGATGTCAGCGCCGCGCAGTTGCTGGACTTTAAGCCGGAAGCGCCGATCACCGAGGCCGGCCTGCGCTACAACATCAACGTCGGCATCCATTACCTGGGCGCCTGGCTGACCGGCAATGGCTGCGTGCCGATCCACAACCTGATGGAAGACGCGGCCACCGCCGAGATCAGCCGTTCGCAGGTGTGGCAGTGGATCCGTTCCGACAAGGGAGTGCTGGAGGACGGCCGCAAGGTCACGGCGGCGATGGTGCGCGCGATGATACCGGAAGAACTGGCCAAAGTGCAGGCGGCCGCGCCCGGCGGCGACGGCCCGACCTATCCGCGCGCGGCGCAGATCTTCGAACAGATGTCGACCGCAGACGCGTTCGAGGAATTCCTGACGCTGCCGCTGTACGAGGAAATCTAAGCTTTAGAAGTCATTCTTCCACAAGCGCAGCGCGGTGAAGGTCGCCAACGGCGTATCGATGCGGTCGAGACGCCCGGCCTGCAGCAGTTGCTGCGCAATCGCCGTCTCGCGGTAGCGCAGGAAAGGATTGGTGGCTTTCTCGACGCCGATGGTGCTGGGCACCGTCGGCACATCGTGTTCGCGCTTGTCCGTTTCCACCTTCACCCGCTCCTGCAGCGCCACATTGTCCGGCTCGACCACGCGCGCAAAGCGCAGGTTGGACAGCGTGTACTCGTGCGCGCAATACACTTTGGTGTCGTCCGGCAGCGCCGCCAGCTTGCCCAGTGAGCTGATCATCTGCGCCGGCGTGCCTTCGAACAAACGTCCGCAGCCGCCGGCGAACAGCGTGTCGCCGCAGAACAGCCAGGCCGGCTCATCGCCGGTCGCCTCGCGCACATAGGCGATGTGGCCCATGGTGTGGCCGGGCACGTCCAGCACATTCAACCTCAACGCCAGGCCCGGCACGTCGACGCTCTTGCCTTCGCCGAGCGGCAAGGTGACCGCAGCGATGGTCTCGTTGCGCGGGCCGAAAACAGGAACCTGATAATGCTGTAATAATTCAGGAACGCCGCCGATGTGGTCAGCGTGGTGATGGGTGAGTAGAATGGCGGTGAGCTTGAGTCGATGCGCTTTCAAGGCCGCCAGGACCGGTTTGGCATCGCCCGGATCGACCACCGTCGCGTTGACGCCATCATGTATCAACCACAGGTAATTGTCGCGGAATGCGGGCAGCGTAAGAATACTGAGAGCTTGAGTAGAAGATATGGTCATTGGATTGCAAAAGGCTAAGCATGGATAAGGCGGGGGCGGAGAAGTCCATTATAGCGCTGGAAGGCTGGCTGCAAACGCCGGCCGGTGTGTACTTGCGTGCGTGGGAACAAAGCTGTCTCGATAATTTAACAGCCGATATCTTCGGCTACAACGCGGTGCAGATCGGCATGCCACAATTGGACGCGCTGGCCGCCAGCCGCATGCCGTACAAGCTGCTGGCCGACCGCAAGGCGCGTCCGGTGCAGCCGCCGCTGCGCACGGTCGACGTCACGCTCGACTACACCGAATTGCCGTTCGCCTCGCAAAGCATCGACCTGGTGGTGCTGCCGCATGTGCTGGAGTTTTCGCCCGATCCGCACCAGGTGCTACGCGAAGTCGAGCGGGTGCTGATCCCGGAAGGGCAGGTCATCATCTGCGGCTTCAATCCGGCCAGCCTGTGGGGCGCGCGGCATGTGCTGCGGCGCGTCGGCGGCACCTCGTTTTTGCCGCGTACCGAGGAACTGATTTCCATGCCGCGCATGAAGGACTGGTTAAAATTGCTGAACATGGGCGCCAGCCAGAGCCATTTCGGCTGCTACGCGCCGGCCTGCCGCACAGAAAAATGGCTCAAGCGCTACGCCTTCATGGATAATGCCGGCTCGCGCTGGTGGCCGTACTTTGGCGGCGTCTACATCATACAAGCAGTCAAGCGCGTCAAAGGCATGCGCTTGATCGGTCCGGCATGGACCAGAAAAACGGCAAAAGCCCCGGTGGGCGTGCCAGTCACAAACAAAAGACGGGAACAGCAGGATGGACGATAAGGTCGAAATTTTTACCGATGGCGCATGCAAGGGCAACCCTGGCCTGGGCGGTTGGGGCGCGTTGCTGGTGGCCGGCAGCGCCGAGAAGGAAATCTGCGGCGGCGCGCGCGATACCACCAACAACCGCATGGAATTGCAGGCGGTGATCGAGGCGTTGTCGGTGCTGAAGCGCCCATGCAGCGTGGTGCTGCACACTGACAGCCAGTATGTGCAGAAAGGCATAAGCGAATGGATCCACGGCTGGAAGGCGCGCGGCTGGAAAACCGCCAGCAAGGAACCGGTCAAGAACGAAGACCTGTGGAAGGCGCTCGACGCCGCGCAGCAAATGCACACCGTCGAATGGCGCTGGGTGCGCGGCCACAATGGTCATCCGGGCAACGAACGGGCCGACCTGCTGGCCAATCGCGGCGTGGAAGTGGCGCGCGGCCGCTGATATACTGCGCTCTGCAATTAATTTCGGAATATTATGCGCCAAATCGTCCTCGATACTGAAACTACCGGTATCAACCCCAAGCTGGGCAACCGCATCCTGGAGATCGGCTGCGTCGAGCTGAACAATCGTATGCTGACGGGGAATAATCTCCACTTCTACATCAATCCGGAGCGTGAGTCGGAAGAGGGCGCGCTGAACGTCCACGGTCTGACCACCGAATTTCTGAGGGATAAACCGAAGTTTCACGAGATCGTCGAGCAGCTGCGCGAGTACATCCGGGGGGCGGAAGTCATCATCCATAACGCGCCGTTTGACCTGGGCTTTCTGAATCACGAATTCAAGCTGCTCAAGCTGCCGGACTTCAGCGACCACATTGGTGGCGTGATCGACACGCTGGCGCAGGCCAAAGAGCTGCATCCGGGCAAGCGCAACTCGCTGGATGCGCTGTGTGACCGCTACGGCATCTCCAACTCCCACCGCAAGCTGCACGGCGCGCTGCTGGACGCCGAGCTGCTGGCCGATGTCTACCTGGCCATGACGCGCGGCCAGAACAGCCTGGGCATGGACGTGGAAGAGGAAAAGGTCGACCTGAGCGCGGCGCTGGAGCCGGTCGCCATGGCCGACATCATCTTCCTGCCGGCCACCGATGATGAACTGACGGCGCACGCGCAGACCTTGGCCGGACTGGACAAGGCAGTGAAGGGCCAGTGCATCTGGACCGCATCGCTGAATCCGCCCGCGGCGGCGGAAGCGGTGTAACCGGCCCTTGCGCTTCTGGCGGGCAAGCTCTATAATGCGTGCACTCAACGGGAGGTTAGCTCAGGGGTAGAGCACTGCATTCACACTGCAGGGGTCGCAAGTTCGAAACTTGCACTTCCCACCAAGATATCGCTTTAGATTCAAAGACTTACGAAGATTTAGATGAGTTTTTGAGCTGTCTGGGGCAAATTTGGGGCAGCGCGATTAAGCGACCCAACATGAAACCGGCTTAGGCCGGTTTTTTGCATTTTGCGATGTGTTTTGATTGCTCACGCTGAACAGCATGGCGCGTGACTGAGACCGATCAGCGAGGATGTTGCATGCCGGCGAGGAAACGCTTCAGGTGCTTCTCCGTCTCCGCTGACGGCGAGGTCGACAGTATTCTGATATAACGCCCCGGTCCGGTTCGGCCCAGCAGCTCAAAGTGCCTGCCCGCATATTCGACTGGACGGAGCTGTATTACCTTCACGCGCGACCCACTGCTTTGCGCCGCGATATGGACGACGAACTGGCAGCTATACTGACGACCCTCGGCATTCCAATAGTAGTCAACGTCGGGTGTAATGAGCACATCGTGCTGGCGTACAGTAGCCGGCAGGGCCAGCCATGTTGCCAGCGCGGTTGTCACTGGCGACTGCGCAATGTCTTCATCCGGCGGAAACAACGGTGCGCCGAAAGGAAAAGCCAGGCGATAACGTCGGCGTTCCTCTCGCTGTGGGGAGATCTCTCGAACCATGCGCAACACCGCTTGCTGAGCTTCCGCCGGCGGCAGTGATACAACCAGCGGATCAGACTGTGCGGCTACGAAGCCGGAGTAGGCGATCATGGAACTGACGTACGCAATTTTGCAGTACCGGATCGATCGCTTGCTTACCATTGACATGGGGTTTCCTGAGGTAGCCTGACATTTTCGGACACTTCCATTTGATAAACTTGTCAAAGGGAG
>CAUPXZ010000099.1:0-10479 GCA_963515135.1 uncultured Duganella sp.
GACATTGGGTCGCGCGCGACCCAATGTCCGAATGTCGGCACTGACCCCGAAGTTGGTTTGTGTAACAGTTTCCTACAAGTCCTTGCGTGCGACACGCTCCGGTCCCATGTGATGAAATAGCATTGTTGCTAAGGTTTCTAGCCACTGCTTGATGTCGAACAATCTTAGCGCGGTGTGCACTGGTATCTTGCTTGGAAGGCAATCACGCCACCGCAAAACTTTGTTGAAAGAATCTAAGTTTTGCTTAAGTTCGAACCAGCACTATCTGTTCACCCAACCAACGAGGAAATTATCATGGCACATCATGCTCTCGCTTCTCAGGAAAGCTACAACCCTAATCACCTGCTGGATATCTTGCTCGGCAAGATGCAGCTGAAGAACGATGCCGCGCTGTCGCGCTTGCTGGAAGTGGCGCCGCCGGTGATCAGCAAAATCCGTCACCACCGTTTGCCGGTCGGCGCTTCGCTGCTGATCCGCATGCATGAGGTGACCGGCATGAGTATCCGCGACCTGCGCGACCTGATGGGCGACCGCCGCACCAAGTACCGCCTGTCCGACGCCCAGGGCCGTCCGAAGCCGGAAGATCGTCCAGCAGCTGACAAGGCCCAGGCCGGAAACGCGGCACATCATTAATGCGCGCGCCGCGCGCCGTCCTGCCGGTTCGAGCGTGAAGCCGCTCCGGCAGGCGCCCCGCTTCAGCTCAGCAGCACCATAGAAATCTCTTCATACTGCAACTCCGTTTCGCGGAACAGCTGCAGATACACTTCTTCATCGAGGCCCAGCGCAGTCCAGGCCACGGTGGATACAGGCGGCACCAGGTCGTCCTGTACCTGCGCCAGATCGAGCGCATGCACAATAGCGTCGGCGACGTGAATGATGGTCGCCAGGAAGCCCGCGCCCGGCGCCTCCGGGTCGTGATGGCCGCCGATGGCCAGCCGCATCGTGTCCGAGAAATTCCAGTGCTCGGCCAGCGCCAGGCCGGCGTCCACATGGTCCACGCCCAGCACCGCGCGCTCGGCATCCAGCAGGTAGCAGTCGTGCTGCTCGCGGTAGTGGATGGTTTCCGAATACTGGTTCGGGAAGCACGATACCAGCACCAGCCGGCCGATATCGTGCAGCAGCCCGGCCGTGAAGGCGTAATCCTGATTGAAGCGCATCTGCCGCGCCAGTACCTTGGCGCAGGCGGCGGTGGCGATCGAGTGGCGCCAGAACGCCTTGTGGTCGAAGCCGGGGCAGTGGCCTTCGGCGAAGCAGCCGGTGACGGCGGCGGCGGTGATCAGGTTGCGCGTGGTCTGGAAACCCAGGTAGGTGATCGCCTGCTGGATGGTGGTCACCTTGACCTGCAAGCCATACAGCGACGAGTTGGCCAGCCGCAGCGTCTTGGCCGTCAGCGCCTGGTCGTAGCTGACCTTTTTGGCCAGCACCGAAATGTCGACGTCTTCCTGGTCGATGCTGTTCAGCAGCTCCATCACCACCGCCGGCAGCGAGGGCAGGTCGTCCAGCGTGCGCACCACGTCGTCGTAACTCAGCGTATTACTCATGTTCCGGCGTCTCCTCTACACCCAGGCGGAAGTCGGTGACGAAGCGGCGCAAGGTGGCGGTGGCCCAATCGCTGTCGCTGTCCGGATCGTTCTTGCGGAACAGGCAGGCGATGCGCGCTTCGTGGTGCTGCAGCGTGGCGGCCGCCATTTCCGGCGTCACTTCGTCCTTCAGGATCGGCAGCACGGCAATGCCGTGGCGCGGCATCAGTGTCAGCATGGCCTCGGTCAGCACCGTGCCCTGCGGCAGCAGCACATGGCCTTGCACATCCAGCAGCACGTCGGACAGGACCATGCCCGGGCGCACCTCCGCCAGTGTCAGTTGATGATAATTGCCTGTCATATCGCCTCCGCCGGTTGCCTCTAATCTATATTTGCTGATCTTACCATTGTCTTGCCAAGACGCAGCCCATACCGTACATTGGGATGTTGCCGTCAAATCCGTGTTGTCGGGAGATCGCTAGATGTTTGGTATTCAAGGCCGCTTGACGCTGCTTTTTGTGGTCATTGTCACCCTGGTGCTGGGCATCTCCGGCACCTACGCTCAATATAGTCTCGGCCATGAACTGGAGGTCAGCAGCCAGCGCCTGCGCCAGGGCGTGCTGACGCGCTTGCAGACCAGCCTGCCTTCCGCGCTGTGGGATCTGGACAAGGCCAAGGTCGACAACATCGTCGCCGCCGAGATGATGCCGCCGGAACTGGTGTCGATCCGCGTCTATGATACGTCGGTCGGCCTGTTTTCCGGCAAGCTGCGCAACGAGAACGGCACCATTTCTTCGATTGAGAACGACGCCGCCGTCGGCGGCACGCCGGTGGTGGCCGACCTGGCCTACCGCGATTCCGGCGCCGCCGGGGCGGCGCTGAAGCCGGTCATCGTCGGCCGGGTGGTGGTCAATTTCAGCCGCGCGCAGATCGACGCCACGCTGGCGGCCGAGGTGCGGCGCAAGGTCACCGAGGTGCTGCTGCTGGACCTGATTCTGGTGGCGGCGCTGGCATTGTCGCTGCGCATCGTGTTCGATCCGCTGAAGCGCTTGCGCGACGGTTTGTTCGACCTGGCCACGCGCGGCAGCGACGAGGTGGAGGAACTGCCGGACAACCGTCAGGACGAGCTGGGCGAGGTGATCCGCGGCTTCAACGCCATCCAGCGCAAGATCAAATCGAATATCCAGCGCATCCGCGAGGCCGAGGACGAGGCGCGCAAGTCGGCCGCCGCTACCGCCAAGGCGCTGGACGATCTGCGCCGCACGCAGGAATCGCTGTTGCAGGCCGAGCGGCTGGCGTCGCTGGGCGGGCTGGTGGCCGGCGTCGCGCACGAGATCAACACGCCGGTCGGCATCGCGCTGACCAGCGCCTCGGTGCTGATGGAGGCCACCGAGAAGGTGCAGGCCTCGGTCGACGGCGGCAACATCAAGAAATCCGACATCACGCGCTACCTGGAGACCGCCGCCGAGAGCACCCGCCTGATCATGAACAATGCTTACCGGGCGGCGCACCTGATCCACAGCTTCAAGCAGATCGCGGTGGACCAGGTCAGCGAGGCGCGCCGCCGTTTCGAGCTGCGCGATTACATCAACGAGGTGGTGTCCAGCCTGCAGCCCAAGCTGAAAAAGACGCATATCGCGGTCAGCATCTCCTGCCCGCCGGACATCATGCTGGACAGCTATCCGGGCGCGCTGGCACAGGTCATCACCAATCTGACGCTCAATTGCGTCGAGCACGCCTTCGAGCCGGACGACGAGGGCCGCATCGTTATCGGCGTGGCGCAGCAGGGCGACTGGATCGAAATGCAGGTGACCGACAACGGCAAAGGCATTCCGCCGGACATGCTGGACAAGGTGTTCGATCCTTTCGTGACCACCCGGCGCGGCCAGGGCGGCACCGGTCTCGGCCTGAATATCGTGTTCAACCTGATTGCCAAGCAGTTTGGCGGCAGCATCGCCGTGTCGAGCGTGCTGGGGCAGGGCGCCAGTTTCGTGCTGCGCATGCCGTGCGTGACGCCGGTGGACGACGCGTCCTTGCACGCGGATGCGCGTTTGCACGCATGAGGGTGAAAAACCCAGCCCCGGCCTTCCCGCGCAGGCGGGAAGGAGGTGTGGGCTGCTTTAATCCTTGCGGAAGATATCCCGGGTGTGGTTGCGGTGCGAAGCAATACCCAGTACAACCAGTCCCAGCATCAGCATAATGAAGGTTTCCGGTTCCGGAACCGGCGAAGCCGGCTCGTTTTGCACATGTTGGGCGTTTTCCGAAGGCATGACGTCAGCATCGGCTTCCGCTTCGTTGGCGGTGGGCGCACTGATGCCGCACTTGGCCGTGTCGTTAGCCTCGCATTGAGCGAGCACGATTGTTGCAGGTGCACTATTTTGTTTTTCCGGTGCGGCAGGCTGAGCCTGTACGGCGCCGGCAAGGCTTAAAGCTAGTAAAGCAGTCGAGATCAAGGACGATACTTTCACGATTTCACTCCTGACGTAGCGGCATGAACAGGAAGTTAAGGACGTTCTAATGCTGTAATTATAAAATGCTGTGGGCAGAACTGAAACAGTTGCTACCGTTCTGCTATTAAAGCATGTTTAATAACATTAAACCATCAGTTTTTCAATTGTCACAACAATTTTTTGCGCCGCAACAACACCCGCCGGCAGCTTGCCAGTGGCGCAGAAGGATCTCCGTTCTTCAACCATTAATTTAGATGCTTATGCGCGCACTTCAGACGTTTTTTAAATATAGAGGGCTATGGTCGGTGGCGACAGTGGCGGTATTGGCGGGGTGCGCCAGCGGCGGCAAGCCGGCGGCCACACCGGCGGCAGACCTGCTGGGGCCGGCCAATCCGCAGATATTGTTGCTGGGCGAGGTGCACGATAACGCCCAGGGGCACAAACTGCGCTACGAATTGCTGCGCCAGCGGGTGGAGGCGGGCTGGCGTCCGGCCATCGTCATGGAGCAGTTCGACCGCGAGAACCAGGACCTGCTCGACAAGGCGCAGAAAAACTGCCTGGACGCCCAGTGCGTGATCCAGGTGGCGGGCGGTGCGCGCTGGGAATGGCAATTGTATTATCCTGTGATCCAGCTGGCGCTGACTTACCATCTGCCGCTGGTGGCCGGCAATCTGTCGCGCGCGGATGCGTCGCGCGTGGTGCGCGACGGCGTGAAGTCGAGTTTCGATCCGCAAAGCGTCAAGGACTACCGGCTGGAGCAGCCGTTGCCGGAAGCGGTGCGCAGCGCGCAGCAGCGGGAAGTGGAAGTCGGCCATTGCAATATGCTGCCGGAGATGATGATCGGCGGCATGGTGAATGCGCAAGTGGCGCGCGATATCTGGATGGCCAAGATCGTGCGCGACCAGCAGCCGAAGGATGTGGTGCTGATCGCCGGCAACGGCCATGTGCGCAAGGACATCGGCGTCGGCTACTGGCTGCAGCAGGTGGCGCCGGCGCTGAGCGTGCGCAGCGTCGGCTTCGCCGAGAGCGGCGACAACGGTGGCCGCTACGACAGCCTGCAGGTGCTGGCGCCGCAGCAACGCGACGACCCATGCAAACAACTGAAGAAAGGGAAGTAAAAGGCCCAATGAAGACACGCTACGTTACCGAGGCGCCGCAGCGCGCCGACATCGATGGCACGGCTGGTCCCGTGCTGCTGGAGTTCGGCGCCAACTGGTGCGGCCATTGCATGGCCGCGCAGGCGCCGTTGCAGCAAGCGTTTGCCGGCAACGAGGGCGTGACGCATTACAAGGTCGAAGACGGTCCCGGCCGGCCGCTGGGGCGCTCGTTCCGCGTCAAGCTGTGGCCCACCTTTATCTTCCTGCTGGACGGCGAGGAAAAGGCGCGCGTGGTAAGGCCGCTACGCGCCGACGATTTATCGGTCGGCTTTGCGCAAATAGACCCATAGCCAAGCTTGGCAATCCTGCAAGGTGGTGTGTATGATGGCCCGCACACCCACTGCAGGAGCGCCCAGCATGAGTCAGCCCAAGACCAATTCGCCCGGTACCGTATTGTTCGCCAGTTTGATCGGCACCACGATTGAGTTCTTCGATTTCTACATCTACGCCACGGCGGCGGTGCTGGTGTTCCCCAAGCTATTCTTCCCCGCCAGCGACCCCGCCGCAGCCACCTTGCAATCGCTGGCCACGTTTGCCATCGCCTTCTTTGCGCGGCCGGTAGGCTCGGCCGTATTCGGCCACTTCGGCGACCGCGTCGGCCGCAAGGCGACGTTGGTGGCGGCGTTGCTGACCATGGGCATCTCGACCATCGTCATCGGCCTGCTGCCGACCTACGCCAGCATCGGCACGCTGGCGCCGGCGCTGCTGGCGCTGTGCCGCTTCGGCCAGGGCCTGGGCCTGGGCGGCGAGTGGGGCGGCGCGGTGCTGCTGGCCACCGAGAATGCGCCGCCGGGCAAGCGCGCCTGGTACGGCATGTTCCCGCAGCTGGGTGCGCCGATCGGCTTCTTCCTGTCGGGCGGCATCTTCCTGCTGCTGAGCGAGACCCTGAGCGACGCCGAATTCTTCAGCTACGGCTGGCGCATTCCGTTCCTGGCCAGCTCGCTGCTAGTGATCGTCGGCCTCTACATCCGCCTGAAAATCCACGAGACGCCGGACTTCCAGAAGGTGCTGGACAAGAACGAACGGGTCAAGGTGCCGGTGCTGACGGTGTGGCGCGAGCACCGCCGCGTGCTGGTGCTGGGCACGCTGATCGCCCTGGCCACCTTCGTGCTGTTCTATCTGATGACGGTGTTCGCGCTGAGCTGGGGCACCACCGCGCTGAAATTCTCGCGCCAGAATTTCCTGATTCTGCAGCTGTTCGCGGTGCTGTTCTTCGCGCTGACGATTCCATTTTCCGCCATCTGGGCCGACCGCAAGGGGCGTCGCGCGACGCTGATCTGGGTCTCGGCTGCGATCGCCGTATTCGGTCTGGTGCTGGGTCCGATGTTCGGCTCCGGCAGCAGCGTCATGGTGACGGTGTTCCTGGCGCTGGGCCTGGGCCTGATGGGCCTGACCTACGGGCCTCTTGGCACCATCCTGTCCGAACTGTTCCCGGCCGAGGTGCGCTACACCGGCGCCTCGCTGACCTTCAACCTGGCCGGCATCCTCGGCGCGTCGCTGGCGCCGTACGCCGCCACCTGGTTGGCCACCCACTACGGCTTACAGTACGTCGGCTACTACCTGTCGGCCGCCGCGCTCATCAGCTTGATTGCTTTGTTGTTGGCAAAAACGGAATGAGTCGTCATACAACATTCTGCTTGCTTAAGCTATTTGATGGTTGTACGATGACATACGACTAAAAGCATGATCTCGTGGAGACCGAGAGATCATCACCATAAACACAATATAAGTGATGCCATGAACCTGAGCGAGCCTGTCAATGCGCAAGCGGTGGGACTATCCGTCGGTAAATACCGCTGGACCATCTGCGCCCTGTTGTTTTTTGCTACCACCGTCAATTACCTGGACCGCCAGGTATTGAGCCTGCTGGCCCCCGCCTTATCGACTGAATTTGGTTGGACCAATACCGATTACGCCAACATCGCCGCCGCCTTCCAGTTTGTCTACGCGATTTCGATGCTGTTCGCCGGCCGCGTGGTCGACAAGATCGGCACCAAGGCCGCCTACGTGGTGGCCATCGTCATCTGGTCGCTGGGCGCGCTGCTGCACGCCTTCTCGGTGCCGATGGGCGAGGTGGCGGTATCCTTCCTGGCCATCTTCGGCGTGGCGGCGGTGCCGTCGATCGTCGGCTTCATGATTTCGCGCGCGGTGCTGGCGGTCGGCGAGGCCGGCAACTTCCCGGCCGCGATCAAGGCCACCGCAGAATACTTCCCGAAAAAGGAACGCGCTTTCGCCACCGGCATCTTCAACTCCGGCGCCAACGTCGGCGCCATCCTGGCGCCGATCACCGTGCCGCTGCTGGCGGCGATCTGGGGCTGGCAGGCCGCCTTCATCGTCATCGGCGGCATCGGTTTTGTCTGGATGGGTTTCTGGCTGTGGCTGTACGACAAGCCGGAACAGCAGAAGCGCCTGACGGCCGGTGAACTGGCCTACATCCGCAGCGACTCGGTGGCGCCGGTGGAAACCAGCGAAGCGGCCTCGATTGCCGCTGCCAAGAAAGTCTCCTGGTTCCAGCTGCTGAAGTATCGCCAGACCTGGGCCTTCGCCTTCGGCAAGTTCATGACCGACGGCGTGTGGTGGTTCTTCCTGTTCTGGCTGCCGACCTATCTGTCGGCGCAGTACGGCATGAAGGGCGAAGCCATCGTGCTGCCATTGGCGGTGCTGTACAGCATGACCATGGTCGGCTCGATCGGCGGCGGCTGGTTCCCGAGCTACTTCATGGCGCGCGGTTATGCGCCGTACGACGGCCGCATGAAAGCCATGCTGCTGATCGCCTTCATTCCGCTGGTGGTGCTGCTGGCGCAGCCGCTGGGCGCGATCAGCTACTGGATTCCGGTACTGCTGATCGGTATCGGCGCCTCGGCGCACCAGGCGTGGTCGGCGAATATCTTCACCACCGTGTCCGACATGTTCCCGCAGAAATCGGTAGCCTCGGTGGTCGGTATCGGCGGCATGGCCGGCGGCATCGGCGGCGTTACGCTGACCAAGCTGGGTGGCTATGTGTTCGACCACTACAAGGCCGTCAACGACATCCACACCGGCTACATGATCATGTTCGCGATCTGCGCCGTGGCCTACCTGGCGGCATGGGCGGTGATGAAGGCGCTGGTGCCGCACCACAAGGAAATCACCGACCTGTGAGGCGCCTGTCCGCACTGGCCGCGTTGTGCGCGGCCGCCGCCTCCGCGCTGGCTGCTCCCGGCATCCAGGTGGAGGCGTATGGCGTCACGCAGGCCGGCCGGAAGGTCGAGAAGGTGACGCTGGAAAATGCGCGCGGCATGAAGCTGGCGTATATCGACTACGGCGCCACGCTGATTCAGGCCGATGCGGCCGATCGTAAAGGCCAGCGCCGCAACGTGATTCTGAGTCTGCCGGATCTGGCCGCGTTCGAGCGCACGCGCGGCCGCTACGGCGCCATCATCGGCCGCTACGCCGGCCGCATCGCCAACGCGCGCTATACGCTGGACGGCAAGAGCGTGCAGCTGGTCGCCAATAGCAAGGGCATGGCCATCCACGGCGATCCGGCGCCGTACGACAAGCGCGTGTGGCAGCGCGAGGACTTCAGCGACGCCGATTCGCTCGGCTCGATCTACAGCCTGCATAGCCCGGACGGCGATCAGAACTTCCCCGGCGCCATGGAGATCCGCGTCACCTATCGCCTGCTGCGCGACAGCGACGAATTCCGCATCGAGTACCAGGCAACCAGCAGCGCGCCGACGGTGCACAACCTGACCAATCACCTGTACCTGAACCTGGCCGGCGCGGCGGCCAACACGCTGGAAGGACACCAGTTCCAGATCGCCGCCGACCGCTATCTGGAAACCGACGCGGTGCGCATCCCGTCCGGCGCGCTGCTGGACGTGCAGGGCACGCCGTTCGACTTCCGCAGCGCCGCCAGCGTGCATGCGCGGTTGCCATTGGTGCCCGGCGGCTACGACCACAGCCTGGTGTTTGCCAAGCCAGTGGGCGAGTATGCGCAGGTGGCGGTGATCACCGGCGGCGGGCGGCGGCTGACGGTCAGCACCAGCGAGCCGTCGGTGCAGCTGTACACGGTCAACGGCTTTAACGGCTCGGAGATCGGCAGCGAAGGGGTTGGCTATCAGCGCTACGGCGCGTTTGCGTTTGAAACCCAGCACCTGCCGGACAGCCCGAATCACGCCGCCTTTCCGAGTACGGCGTTGTATCCGGGGCAGGTATTCCGGTCCCGCACCAGCTTCCGCTTTAGCGCCGACTGAAGCATCATGGCGTCATGATAAGATTGTCGCTTCGGCGCAGCCGCCGCCACGCTTTCCGACAGTCTCAAAATGAAAAAAAACGTAGCAACCATCCGTGACGTCGCCGCCGCCGCAGGCGTCTCGACCGCCACTGTCTCCAAGTTCGTGAACGGCGCGCAGCGCTTCTCGCCGGCGGTGGAGGCGACCATCACGGAAGTGATTGCGAAACTGGGCTACCGATCCAACCCGCTGGCCGCCTCGATGATCACCGGCCGCACCAAAAGCATCGGCCTGTCGGTGCTGGACGTCAGCAATCCCCACTTCACCAGCATCGTCAAGGGCGCCAACCGCGTGGCGCAGGCGCACGGCTACACGCTGCTGCTGGTCGACACCGAAGAAAATCCCGACCGCGAGCGTCAGTCGCTGGAAGCGTTGAGCCGCCGGGTTGACGGCATGATCGTCTTCTCGCGCATGCTGGAAGATGAAATGGACTGGATGACGGAGCTGGGCAAGCCGCTGGTGTTCTTCGGCCGGCTGGACCGGCTGCCGATCCCGTGGGTGATCAGCGACGACCACCGCGGCGCCTATATGCTGACGCGCCACCTGATCTCGCTGGGCCATCAGCGCATCGCCTACCTGAGCTTCCCGCGCTCGCGCCGCGACGAGGAACGGCTGGGCGGCATCCGCGAATGCATGGCCGCGCACGGGCTGGAGCTGATGGTCCACGAAGGCAGCGCGCCGACGGCGGCCGAAGGGGAGCGCATGTGCTCTTCGATCATGCTGGGCGCCGAGCATCCGGACGCCCTGATCTGCTACAACGACCTGATCGCGCTGGGTTTCATGAAAGCCGCGCAGACCTTGGGCTTCAAGCTGCCGGAAGACATGTCGGTGGCCGGCTTCGACAACATCCAGTACGGTTTGTACACATCGCCGGCGCTGACCACGGTCGACCTGCAGAGCGAGCGCATGGGTTCCGCCGCGATGGAAAAGCTGCTCGCCACGCTGGACGGCAAAGCGCCGCCCAGCACCACCATGATCGAGCCGCAACTGATCCTGCGCGGCTCCACCGTCAAGCGCTAAACATCGGGGTCAGTGCCGACATTCGGACATTTCGCTCGCGAAATGTCCGAATGTCGGC
>CAUPXZ010000100.1:0-10060 GCA_963515135.1 uncultured Duganella sp.
TGCGCTGGGCGATTGCAGGCGCGGCGGCCAAGGCCGCCGCGAGCAGAAGGGAAAAAGTCAGTCCGTGCTTCATTTATTCAGTTTTCGGATACGTTCGGACGGCGTGATGATGTCGGTCAGGCGGATACCGAACTTGTCGTTGACCACCACCACCTCGCCCTGGGCGATCAGGCAGCCGTTGACCAGCACGTCCATCGGCTCGCCGGCCAGGCCGTCCAGTTCGACCACTGAACCCTGCGCCAACTGCAGCAGGTTCTTGATGGCGATCTTGGTGCGCCCCAGTTCCACCGTCAGCTGCACCGGGATATCGAGGATGAAGTCGATATCGTTATGGGTTTCGGTCTTGCTGGGCGTGCTGGAAAAGTCCTTGAACACGGCGGCGCTGGCCGCTTGCGCCGCCTGCTGCTTTTCCAGCGCGGCGGCTTCGGCCTGGGCCTGTTCGGCGATCGCCGCACCCCATGGATCGTCTTCGTCCAGTGGCTGATCGTCTTGATTATCCGACATGTTAACTCTCCGGTGTTATTTAAGGTTATCGGCGTTGGCCAGCAGTTTCTCGACCTTCAGCGCGTATTGTCCGTTCATCACGCCGTAGGTGCAATCCATGACCGGCACGCCGTCCACGGTGGCGGCGATGAATTCCGGGATTTGCAGCGGGATGATGTCGCCCACGCGCATGTTCAGGATCTCGTCGAAATTGACCTTGGCGGTGCCCAGCGAGGCCACCAGCTCGACCTCGGCGATCTGAATCTGCTGGGTCATCAGGCGGATCCAGCGCTTGTCCACTTCCAGCGCCTCGCCCTGCAGGCTGGAGGTCAGCGAGTCGCGGATCGGCTCGATCATCGAATACGGCATGCAGAAGTGGATCTGGCCCGACACCGAGCCCAGCTCCACCGTGAAGGTGGACGCCACCACCACCTCGTTGGGCGTGGCGATATTGGCGAACTGGGTATTCATTTCGGAGCGGATGTATTCGAACTCGACCGGGTAGACCGGTTCCCACGACTTGGTGTAGGCCTCGAACACGATGTCCAGGATGCGCAGGATGATGCGCTGCTCGGTCTGGGTAAAGTCGCGGCCCTCGACGCGGGTGTGGAAACGACCGTCGCCGCCGAACAGATTGTCCACCAGCAGGAACACCAGGCCCGGGTCGAACACCATCAGCGCCGTGCCGCGCAGCGGCTTCATGTGCACCAGGTTCAGATTGGTCGGCACCACCAGGTTGCGGATGAACTCGGAATATTTCGAGACCCGCACCGAGCCGACCGACACCTCGGCGCTGCGGCGCAGGAAGTTGAACAGGCCGACGCGCAGCAGGCGGGCGAAGCGTTCGTTGATAATTTCCAGCGTCGGCATACGGCCGCGCACGATCCGTTCCTGGGTCGCCAGGTTGTAGGTGCGAACGCCAGCGACGTCTTCCTGCGCCGCGACATCGTCCTGGTCGCCGTTGACGCCCTTCAGAAGGGCATCGACTTCTTCCTGGGAGAGAAAATTATCCGCCATGACTGCTCTGCCTGTCCGCTTACTGAATGATGAACGACGTAAACAGCACGTCTTCGATTTCCTGCTGCGAGCCGCGGTCTTCGAACGGTTCGCGCAGCTGGGTCACAATGTCCTTGGCCAGCTGGATCTTGCCTTCCGGCGTGTTGATTTCGGCCGCGCGCTTGCTCGACAGCAGCAACAGCATGCGGCTGCGCACCTTGGCCATATTGTCCTTGACGTTGGTCTGCTCCTCGACGCCGGCCACTTGCAGCGTGAAGGCGATCTGCAGGTATTGGTCGGCGCCGTCCTCGCCCGGCTGCAGGTTGACCGTGAACGGTTCGACCGGCACGTATTCCGGCTTGACGGCGGCCTTCTTGGCTTTCTTTTTCTTCGGCGCGTCGTCATGTTCTTCGGCGTCGGCCTTGCCGTGCATGAAATACCAGGCGGCACCGGCGCCGCCGCCGCCCAGCACCAGCACCAGTGCCACGATGATGATGATCAGTTTTTTGCTGCCACCGCCGGATGGCGCTTCAACTTTCTGATCGGCTTTCATTTTTGGATTCGCTTTCAAAGTAGCCCTTCATGCTGCGGAATGGATCACGCCGCCATTATGTCATTATCGGTTGCGGCAAGGCATACAGAAGCGCCGAAAAGAAGGGCGTTCCCGGTGTTGCTTGACCTTTCCCTAGTGTAACAGACAACAAAACCGGGAGGGCAGGGCGCCGCTCCCGGTTTCTGGGCGATGGCACGCGGCTCAGGCGAAAGTGTCGACCGCGCCGGCCGGCAGGCGGCGCGGCGGCGGCGCGCTGCGGGCGGCATCGGTCTCGGCGGCGCCGCTGTCGCGGCCATAGCCGCTGCCGCTGCGGCCGCCATTGTCGCGATTGGCGGCGCCGGCCTGCTGGTTGAAGGCGCTGTTGCTCTGGTCCGACATGCCCGACGAGACGGTGGCGCTACCCAGCTGGATGCCGGCGTCGCTCATCATTTCCTTCAGTTTCGGCAGCGCGTTCTCCAGCGCCTGGCGCACTTCCGGCGCGGCCGAGCTGAAGGCGGCGGTGGCCTGGTCCTTGTTCACGCTCAGCACCACTTGCAGTGGGCCGAGGTCGGGCGGATTCAGTTCCATGGTGGCGCTGTGCTCGCCGCCGGCCGCCATGAAGATGATTTTCTGGCCCAGTTGCTGGTCCCAGGCCTGGGTGCCGACCCGGCTGCTGAGCTTGTCGGTCGGCACGGCGGTGGCGGCCTTGGCGATGTCCTGCGCCGCGTGGCTGGCAGTCGGCGCGATGGTGAAGCTGGCTGGTTCCTTCAGCGTGGCTGCCGCCTCGGCGCTGGCGACGCCGGTCTTCGGCGCGGCGGCCAACTGGCCTGGATCGGTATCGGCCTGCTGTTGCTGTGTCTGCGACACTTGCGGCTGGGTATCGGTGGCCGGCACGGTTTTGACCTCGAACTGGGGCAAGCCGTCGGCGCCGGTTCCGCTCGCGGCGGTTGCATTGTCGGCGACCTGGCTGCCGGCAGCGCGCTGCGCCAGTGTGGCGGCGTCGGCTGCTTGCGGGGCCGTGGCGGCACCCGCTGTGCCGTCGGCGTTTCTGGCGGCGGCGCTGGCCAGCGCCGCCGCGTCGGCAGGGCTTGGCGCGCTCGCGCCGGCCTTGGCCAGCGCATCCTTGAAGTCGGCGGCACCGGCCGCCTGCGCCACAACGGCAGCAGCAGCCTGGCTGACTTCGGTGGTGACGGCAGCCGGCACTTGACTGACCGCTGCCGCAGCGGCGTCGGCAAGCTGGTCTGCTGCTGCCGTCGCCGGGTCCGCTGGTGCCGCAGTAGCGGCAGCCATCTTGCTTGCTGCGGCGGCGGCATCGTCAATCTGGGCTGCAAGCCCGTTAGTGGGGAGGGCGTCGGCTGTGGCGCTCAGGTCGGCTGTCGCTGCGGCAGCCGGATCGGCCACGCCGTTGGCGAAGTCGCTGACTGTGCCTGCGGCGGCCTGCGCGGCGGCGTCGGCCGCCAGCGTGGCGATGCTGGCGGTGCCCGCGCTGATGGCAGCGCCGGCAGTGTCGGCACTGGCGGCGGCTGGCGCGGCAGCGGTGACCGGCTGGTTAAAAGCGGCCATCAGGGCCAGCATGTCGGCCATCGGATCGGTGCTTTGCGCGGCCTGGGCGTCACTGGTGGCTTTCTCGTTGCTGTCGTCACTGTCGCTGGCGGCGGTTTTTGTCGGTGCAGGCGTGGCCGGCTGCGCGGTGCTGCTGTCATTGGTAACGGCCGGCCTGGCTTCGGCTTGCTCGTGCTGCGGCTGTTTGGCTGGCGCCGCTGGCGCAGGCCGGGACGCCGGCGCGCGCGGGGCGGCAGGGCGTTCGGCGGCCTTGGCCGGCTGGTTGGAACTGGCGGCGCTGGACTGATGCTGCTGCATCTCGCGCGACAAGGCTTGCTTGAAGGCGTCGTTGTCGCCGCCGGCGCTCAGGTTCAGATTGACTTTGGGCGCTGCCACTGCATTGGCATTGATGTTGGGAATTTGAGTGTTTTGCATGGTACGCGCCGTGTGTATAAATTAATGCATCATCGTTTGTAGAACGCCCCGCGTGCCGCGTGTTCGTCCATGGCTTTCTGATCGCGCTTGTTTTCCAGCTTGAGCGCCGCCGCATCGGCGCGGTCGTTCAGGGTGGAATAGGACATGCGTTTGCGTTCGCTGGCCTGCCAGGCGACTTTTTCCTGCGCGCTGCGGTATTCGGCGTGCTTGATCATGTCCAGCTGGCCCTTGACCGCCGTGTCCAGCTTTTCAATGAAGGCGACGAAATTGCGGTACGCCATGGGCGTGATGCCAGCGGCCTGGGCCGCTTCGAATTTCTTGATGTATTCATCCTGGAAACCCACCAGCATCTCGTGCTTTTGTTTCGCTTCATCAACCTGTTTCAAGGACGCGCCCAAGCGCTTGGCAGCGTCGTCCGTTTCACGCTGCGCCAGGTCCATCAGGGTTTCAAGTTGCGCTTTGGAAGCCATGGTGACAATTATAAAGAGCGTGCCGCGCGGTCAATCAGTCGAACAGAGAGGTCAATTGCCCCAAACTCTCGCCCATGGTGACGCGTTCCGTGATTTGTTGCTGCAAGAAATTTTCTATCTGATCATGCAATTGGATAGCCTGATCTAGTACCGGATCGGTGCCGGCAGCGTAAGCGCCGACGCTGATCAGGTCGCGGCTGCGTTCGAAGCGCGAGAACAGCTGCTTCAGCTGGCGCGCCTTGCTCTGGTGTTCGTGCGAGGTGATCGAGTGCATCGCCCGGCTGATCGATTGTTCGATGTCGATGGCCGGGTAGTGGCCGGCTTCGGCCAGGCGGCGGTTCAGCACGATGTGGCCGTCGAGAATCGCCCGCGCCGAGTCGGCGATCGGGTCCTGCTGGTCGTCGCCCTCGGTCAGCACGGTGTAGAAGGCGGTGATCGAGCCGCCGCCCAGTTCGCCATTGCCGGCGCGTTCGACCAGCACCGGCAGCTTGGCGAACACCGACGGCGGATAACCCTTGGTGGCCGGCGGTTCGCCGATCGCCAGCGCGATTTCGCGTTGCGCCATGGCGTAGCGGGTCAGCGAATCCATGATCAGCAGCACGTTCTGGCCCTTGTCGCGGAAGTGCTCGGCAATCGCGGTGCAATACGCCGCGCCTTGCAGGCGCATCAGCGGCGGCGTGTCGGCCGGTGCCGCCACCACCACCGAGCGCGCCAGGCCTTCCTCGCCGAGGATCTGCTCGATGAATTCCTTGACCTCGCGGCCCCGTTCGCCGATCAGGCCGACAATGATGATGTCGGCCTCGGTATAGCGCGCCATCATGCCCAGCAGCACGGACTTGCCGACGCCGGAACCGGCGAACAGGCCCATGCGTTGTCCACGGCCGACAGTCAGCATGGCGTTGATGCAGCGCACGCCGACGTCCAGCGTCTCGACGATCGGCGCGCGGCCCAGCGGGTTGGCGGGACGGGTGTTGATCGGCGCGCTATCGGTGGCGTTGATCGGTCCCAGGCCGTCCAGCGGCCGGCCGGCGGCGTCCACCACGCGGCCCAGCAATTCGATGCCGACCGGCAGGTGGCGCGCGCGGTCGCTCGGCCGGCGCCGTGGATGGCTGACGCTGCCCGGTTTCGGGATCGCCGGCTCGACCGGGAATACGCGGGTGCCCGGCACCACGCCTTCGACGTCCGACTGCGGCATCAAAAACAGCTTATCTCCTTCGAAACCGACAACTTCCGCTTCGATCTTGCCGCCGCTCGGCAGTGGCACGGTGCACGCGGCGCCGACCGCCAGGCGCAGGCCGACCGCCTCCATCACGAGTCCCGCCACCCGCGTGACACGGCCCGAGATCTGCATCGGCTCGACCATGCCAACCAGCGCGGCGCAATCGCCGATGTAGGCTTTCCAGCGTCCGGCATGCGGGTTGGCCGGTGCGGTATGGGGGTGTTCGACGGTATCCATGGCGTCAGTCGAGCCAGTCGACTTCCTTGCCGAGCGCGTGGCTCAGGCGCTGCCAGCGGGCAGCGGCGCTGGCGTCGATGGTGTTGCTGGCGGTATCGACCTTGCAACCGCCGCGACCGACCGACGGATCTTCCACCACGCGCCAGCCGCCCTTGTCGAGCTCCTCGCCGAGGCCGGCGCGCACGGTGGGCGCGTCGTCCGGGTGCAGCACCAGCAGCGCCGGCTGTTGCAGCGACGGCAGGTATTCGATGGCGTCGCGCACGATCGGCAGGATCAGCTCCGGCTTGACCTGCAGCGCGTTTTTCAGCATGCCCTTGGCCAGTTGCAGCGCCAGGTCCAGCACCTCGTTGGCGATCAGCTGGTCGGCATCCTGCAGCGCGGTGCTGAAGTTGTCGGCCAGCAGCTGTACTTTTTGCAATTCCTGTTTCAATGCCTTGTCGGCGGCCTTTTTGACTTCTTCCGTGGCGTCGGCATGGCCGGCTGCATGGCCCTCGTCATAGCCGTCCTGACGCGCTTCCTCGCGGATCTGTTCCAGTTCCTCGACGGTGGGGTAGACGATCGGCGGCGGCAGCGGCGGCCCCATTTCGATCTGTTCCTGCTGCTCTTCCAGTACCGCCTGCACGCGCTGCTCGGCCTCGATGCGGGCGTTGGCGGCGTCGATCTCGCGCTGCTCGGCTTCGCGCTGCGCCAGCACGCTGGGGCGCTCGTCGCCAAACGAGGTCATTTCCCAGCGCTTGAAGGCCGGCTGCACATCTTTCGAATGAATAACCATTAAACGAAGGAATCCTCACCTTTGCCACCGAGCACGATCTGACCTTCGTCGGCCAGGCGGCGCACGATTTGCAGAATTTGCTTTTGCTGGGTTTCCACTTCCGACAGGCGTACCGGGCCTTTCGACTCCAGGTCTTCGCGCATCATTTCCGACGCACGCGCCGACATATTCTTGAAGATTTTGTCGCGCAACTCCTGCGACGCGCCCTTCAGCGCGATGATCAGCATTTCCGACTGCACTTCGCGCAGCAGCAGCTGGATGCCGCGGTCGTCGATATCGATTAGATTGTCGAACACGAACATTTCGTCCATGATCTTCTGCGCCATGTCGTTGTCGTAGTTTTTGATATTGTCCATGACCGAGCTTTCCTGCTCGCCGGACATGAAGTTAAGGATCTCGGCCGCCGCGCGCACGCCGCCCAGCGTCGATTTCTTGATGTTTTCGTTACCCGACAGCAGCTTGGTCAGCACGTCGTTGAGTTCGCGCAGCGCGGCCGGCTGCACGCCGTCCAGCGTGGCGATGCGCAGCACCACGTCGTTGCGCAGGCGGTCGGTGAAGTTGCCGAGGATTTCGCAGGCCTGGTCGCGCTCCAGGTGGACCAGGATGGTGGCGATGATCTGCGGGTGTTCGTTGCGGATCAGCTCGGCAACGGATTGCGAATCCATCCACTTCAGCGATTCGATGCCGGAGGCGTCCTTGCCGCCCAGGATGCGCGACAGCAGCACCGAGGCCTTGTCGTCGCCCAGCGCCTTGGTCAGCACCTGGCGGATGTACTCGTCGGAGTCGAGGCCGACGGTGGAGGCGGCGGCGACCATGTCGCGGAAATTGTCCAGCGTGCCGACCACTTCCTCGTGCGGCACGTTCTTCATGGTGGCCATCGCCGCGCCCAGCTTGAGCACCTCGCGCGGACCGAGGAACTTCATCACCTCGGCCGCCTCGGTTTCGCCCATCGCCAGCATCAGGATGGCGGCCTTTTGCAGTCCGGTATTCTCAGTCATTTGCGCCTATCCATTCCTTAATCACGTTGGCCACAATGCGTGGGTCTTCGACCGCCAGTTTCTTGGCCATGGCCAGGTTTTCGCGGTAGCCGCGCGCGGTGCTTTCTTCCATCTTGCGCAGTTCTTCTTCGGCGATGAGCGCCTCGTCCGGCCCCTCGTCGATTTCTTCCTCCGGCACTTCCGGTTCCGGCTCCGGCGCGTTGATCTCGTCGATCTTCTTGAACACCGGCCGCATCATTGGCCGCACGATGCGCATCACAATGTACAGCAGGATCAGGGCGGTAATCAGGAACTTCGCCAGATCCTTGGCCATCGGCAAGTTGGCAGGGTCGCGCCACCAATCCGGCGGCGCCTCGAACGGCTTGTCGACGCCGTCGAACGGCGAGTTGGCGACGCTGACGGCGTCGCCGCGGTCCTGGTTATAGCCCATGGCCTGCTTGACCAGATCGTTGATCTTGGCCATCTCTTCAGCAGTATAGGCCTTTACCGTGACTTTGCCGTCCTTATCGACCAGGCGCTTGTAATTGACCACCACCGCCACCGTCATGCGGCGCAGGCCGCCCATGCCGCGTTGCTCGTAGCGCACGGTCTTGTCGACTTCATAATTGGTGGTCGATTCCTTGTGGCTGGGCGCGGCGGCGGCGCCGGTGGCCGGCAGCGCGCCCGGCGGCGTGCCGGGGGCGGGGGCGTTGGGGCCGTTGGCGGCGGCGGTCTGGTTCAGCGGTGCGGTGGCGGTGCCCGGCGGCTGGTTCGACAGCGCGCCCGGAATGCCGCCCGGGTTGGCATTGGCGCCGTTGCCGCTGGTTTCGCTGGTCTGCTGGCTGCGGATGGCGGAGGCCGCCGGCGGCGAGTTTGGCTTGTAGTTTTCGGTGGCCTGCTCGATCTGGGCGAAATCGACGTCGGCCACCGCCTCGGCGCGCACATTGCCCTCGCCGACGATAGGGATGATGATCGACTCGACCTGCTTGATCACCTGGGTCTGCATGTTCTTGACGTACTTCAGTTGCTGCTCGTCGAGCTTGGCGTTGTTGGCGCCGGCCTTTTCCTGGTCGGAAATCAGGTTGCCGGCCTGATCCACGACGGTGACGTTGGACGGCAACAGTTCCGGCACGCTGGACGCGACCAGGTGGACGATGGCGCCGGTCTGGGCGCGGTCCAGCATGCGGTTGGGGTGCAGCGTGACGATCACCGAGGCGGTCGGTTTCTGCTGGTCGCGCACGAATACCGACGGCTTCGGCAGCGCCAGGTGGACGCGGGCGTTCTCGACCGGCGCCAGCGACATCACCGAGCGCGCCAGTTCGCCTTCCAGCGCGCGCTGGTAATTGACCTGTTCGAGGAACTGGGATACGCCCAGCTTCTGGTTTTCCATCAGCTCGAAGCCGACGTTGCCGCCTTTCGGCAAGCCCTGGGCCGCCAGTTTCAGGCGGATATCGTGCACCTGTTCGGCCGGCACCAGGATGGCGCTGCCGTTGTCGGAGAACTTGTGCTTGACCTGCAGCTTATCGAGTTCGGCGGTGATGGCGCCGCCGTCGCGGTCGGTGAAATTGGAGAACAGCACCGCGTACTCGGGCGGCTTGTTCCACAGCCACAGGCCGATCAGCACCGCGACGATGGCGGCGGCACCGGCGGCGCGCACGAAGTTCTTGCCCATCGGCGTCTGGAGGAACGGCAGTTTCTCGGCATCGTCTGCTGCCTCGGCTGCTGTGGCGTTATTGATTTCTTCCGCTACGGCCATGATGGTTAGGTCCCGGGGGTTCTTGAAGGAATACGACCATTATTACTTGTAATCAGGAAATCCAATAGCCCGAACAGCGCGCCCTTTACGGTCCTGCTCGATGCGCAAGACTGGACCCGGCCTTGATATTCTGTCAGCACTGATAAAGCCTTGCTGTATTGTAACAAGAGGAGTAGCAATGAGAACAGGTGGAATAGACAGCAGCCAGATCCAGTCGATGATCGCGCAGCTGAAGGCCCACGCCACGCGGCCGAGCCTGACGCCGCCGGTGATCCAGACCGAAGCGCCGGCGCAGCCGAAGGTAGAATTCACCGATGCGTTAAAGACGGCGCTGGACTCGGTCAACGCCAGCGCGCGGACGGCCGAAGGGCTGAGCAAGCAATTCGCCTCGGGCGACGACTCGGTCAGCCTGTCGGACGTGATGATTGCGCAGCAAAAATCCAGCATCAACTTCCAGGCCGCGATCCAGGTGCGCAACAAACTGGTGTCGGCCTACCACGACATCATGAATATGCAAGTGTAACCCCCGGGGTCAGGTCCCCCATTTCTACACGAACGCTACCGTAGCCGGAGGCTACGGTAGCGTTCGTGTAGAAATGGGGGACCTCGTATCTTGAACATACCGCGAGACCACTGGATAA
>CAUPXZ010000101.1:0-9367 GCA_963515135.1 uncultured Duganella sp.
ACATTCGGACATTTCGCGCGCGAAATGTCCGAATGTCGGCACTGACCCCGATGTTGTATCAGGCGGCGCCTTCGAGGGCGTCGGTGCTGAGCCAGCTGTTCAGGGCGCTGGCGGTCATCGGGCGGGCGAACAGGAAGCCTTGCGCCAGCGGGCAGCCCAGTCCTTGCAGGATCTGCGCCTGGCGCTCGTCCTCGACGCCTTCGGCGATCACCGCCAGGCCGAGATTGCGGCCCAGCTGGATCACCATTTCGGCAATGCTGCTGCCGCGCGCCGAGCCGGTGATTTCGGTGACGAAGGCGCGATCGATTTTCAGGCGGTCGACCTGCAGGCGCTGCAGGTAGGACAGCGACGAGAAACCGGTGCCGAAGTCGTCGATCGCGATGCTGACGCCGGTTTGCTTGATCTGCGCCAGCATCTTGATCAGCAGGTCCGGCTCTTCCATCGCCATCGATTCGGTGATTTCCAGTTCGATATTCTGCGGCGGCGCGCCGGTGTCTTCCAGCGCCCGCTTCAGCATATCGAGGAAGTGCGGGTGACGGAACTGCACCTGCGAGACGTTAATCGACATCATGAAATCATGGTGCCCGGCCTGGCGCAGGTCGACCAGCTCGCGGCAGGCGGTGCGCATCACCCATTCGCCGAGGTCGATGATCAGGCCGGAATACTCGGCGATCGGAATGAAGCGGTCCGGCGAGATGAATTTGCCGTCCGGCGTCTGCCAGCGCAGCAGCGCCTCGGCGCCCACCGGGCGCCGCGTGGACAGGTCGATCTGCGGCTGGTACACCACGAACAGCTGGTTCTGGCCGAACGCGGTGCGTAGCGCATGCATCATGCGCACCCGTTCGCGGATCTCCACGCCCATCGAGCGCGAGAAGTAGAAGTGGCCGGCGCGCTGCTGCGACTTGGCGCGCTTCAGCGCGATGTCGGCGTCCTTCAGCGCATCGGCGCCGCTGCCTTCGTGTTCGCCCAGGCGCACCAGGCCCAGCGTGGCGGATAGCTGCACATCCTGGCCGTCGATGCTGAAGGCACGCTGGAACAGAGCCAGAATATTGCCCGGATTGACTTGCGCCGCGTCGCCCAGCACGCAGAAGATGTCGCCGCCGATGCGCGCCACAGTGACCTGCTGACCCAGCTCGGTCTGCAAACGGTTGGCCACGCCGATCAGCAGCATGTCGCCGAACTGGTGGCCGAGCGCGTCGTTGGTCTCGGCGAAGTGGTCGAGGTCGACCAGCGACAGCGTGGCGTCCTCGCGCGCCGGGCCGGCCATCGCGGCGTCCAGGATTTCCACCAGCCGCGTGCGGTTGGGCAGCTTGGACAGCTGATCGTAGAACGCCGCGTTGTGCAGGTGCGAAACCAGCTCGACGTTATCCAGCCCGACCGCGACATTGCTGCAAAATACTTCCAGCAGCCGCTCGTCGATTTCGGTCGGGGTCCGCTTCACTTCCAGGAAGGCGACGAAGTCGCGGCTGGCCTTGCCGGCAAAATGCAGCACGATGTAGTCCGGTCCGTAGACATTGCGCCGTTGCGCCAGCGCCTGCTCCAGCGCGGCGTGAATGCGCTGGTCCTCGCGCACGGTCAGCGTGATGTTGTCGAGGTGGCGGAAGGTGCCGGCGGTGGCCATCACCATCAGCTCGTGGCAGCCGTCGTCCGGGCATTCCTGCACGCACAGCACGCCGTTGGCCTCGCAGCCCAGCAGCTCGCCGATCTGCGCCAGCACGCCGGCGGCGAAGTTCTGCACGCCGTGCAGCGCCATCAGCTGGGTACTGGCGGTGACGATCTGGTTCAGGCCGCGGCGGCTGTCGTTGATCTTGCGGATCTGTTCGTAGGAGCGGATCGCCGCCGTCACGGTGGTGAACAGCTTGATGCGGGTCAGCTCGGACTTGGTCTTGTAATCGTTGATGTCGAAATCGCGGATGGCGTCGATTTCCGGCGCGTAGCCGGGCTGGCCGGTGCGCAGGATGATGCGCACGTCATGCAGCTTCAGCGTTTCGCGGATGTAGCGCACCAGGTGCAGGCCGGCGTCGTCCTGTTCCATCACCACGTCCAGCAGGATGACGGCGATTTCCGGCTCGTGCTGCAGCAGCTCGCGCGCCTGGGCGGCCGAATAGGCGTGCACGAATTCAAGCGGACGGTGCTGCATGTCGAGGTTGCCGAGCGCAAACGTGGTGGTCGAATGGACGTCTTCGTCGTCGTCGATAATCATCACCCGCCACACAGTGCGGGCGCCAGTGGTGTTTGCAGGGGTGCCCGGGTGCTCTTCTAAGAAAACCAAATCGTCTTGATCATCCTTGGATTGCTCAAGGTTTGTGGCCGGTGGGGGCATGTGTCGCTTCTCCAGGATTTCTCGGTGCTCTGCGTTCAAGTATATAGCGAATTGTCAAAAAGAATGCGCTTTTCCACGGCTTTGCGCATCGATGTGCAACTTGCACCTTACTTGTATCAAAAGAATGATATTTTACCAAGCGAAACTTGCTTTGTGGAAATTATTGTGTGGCTTATTGTGCAGCTTTCCCGCCACAAGGCGCCGGCTGGTAGAATGAGGGACTTTCCTCATTTTTCCGAAGATTCTTCTCCTATGTCCGGCAATACTTTTGGCAAATTGTTTTCAGTAACTACTTTTGGTGAGTCGCACGGTCCCGCGATTGGTTGTGTGATCGATGGCTGCCCACCGGGATTACCGTTGTCTGAAGCCGACATTCAGCCGGAGCTGGACCGCCGCAAGCCGGGCACCTCGCGCCATGTGACGCAGCGCCAGGAGTCGGACACGGTGGAGATCCTGTCGGGCGTGTACCAGGGCGTCACCACCGGCACGCCGATCGCCTTGCTGATCCGCAACGAGGACCAGCGCAGCAAGGACTACGGCAATATCGCCGAGTCCTTCCGTCCTGGTCATGCAGACTACACCTACTGGCACAAATACGGCGTACGCGACCCGCGCGGCGGCGGCCGCTCGTCGGCGCGCCTGACGGCGCCGGTGGTGGGGGCGGCGGCGATCGCCAAGAAGTGGCTGCATCAGCAGTACGGCACGGTGTTCAAGGGCTGCATGAGCCAGCTGGGCGAGATCGCCGTACCGTTCCAGGACTGGCGGCATGTGGCGGATAATCCTTTCTTTGCCGCCACCGGCGACGCCGCCGTCATCGCCCGCATGGAAGCGTATATGGACGAGCTGCGCAAGGCCGGCGATTCGATCGGCGCGCGCATCGACGTGATCGCCCAGAATATCCCGGTCGGCCTGGGCCAGCCGATTTACGACAAGCTGGACGCCGATATTGCCTACGCCATGATGGGCATTAACGCCGTCAAGGGCGTGGAAATCGGCGCCGGCTTCAAGTCGGTGGTGCAGAAGGGCACCGAGCACGGCGACCCGCTGACGCCGCAGGGCTTCGTCGGCAACAACGCCGGCGGCGTGCTGGGCGGCCTGTCGACCGGCCAGGACATCACGCTGTCGATCGCCATCAAGCCGACGTCGTCGATCCGCACCCCGCGGCCGTCGATTGACAAGGACGGCAACCCGGTGATGGTGGAAACCTTCGGCCGCCACGATCCCTGCGTCGGCATCCGCGCCACGCCGATCGCCGAGGCGATGCTGGCGCTGGTGCTGATCGACCACGCGCTGATGCACCGCGCGCAATGCGGCGACGTCAAGGTCTCCACGCCGAACATCGAACTGTAAGCGGTGCCGGCACAGGCGCTCAGCTTCGCCGTTTTCCTGTTCTGCTACTACGCCCACGCGGGCACCTGGTCGACCTACGCGACGCTGTTTTTCGCCGACCAGGGCATGACGGTGGCGCAGATCGGCGTGCTGATGTCGATGATCCAGGTGTTGCGCATCGTCGGCCCGAATGTGTGGGGCTACGTCGCCGATCACTACGACCGCCGCGTGCTGGTGCTGCGCCTGGCCGGCTTTGCCGCGCTGCTGGGCTTCTCGGGCTTTTTCTTCGGCAGCACCTTCGGCCACTTCATGCTGGCGATGGTGATCCTCAACCTGTTTACCAGCGGCCAGGCGCCGATCTGCGAAGCGCTGATGCTGTCGGAGATGAAGGGCGACCTCACTTATTACGGCCGCATCCGCATGTGGGGCTCGATCGGCTTCATCGTCTCGGTGACGCTGGCCTCGGTGGCGCTGGAGCACTACGGCATCGTCACGCTGCCGTGGGTGGCGGCGGCGCTGCTGGTGGCGACCATACTGGCCGCGTTCCGCTTGCGCGACGTGCCGCGCCGCACGCACCAGGCGGCGCCGCCGCCGTTGCTGTCGCTGCTGCGCCGGCGCGAGGTGATCGCCTTCTTCGCCTCCACCGCGCTGATGGTGGCGGCGCATGCCTCGCTGTACACCTTCTATTCGCTGTACCTGGAGCGCAGCGGCTATAGCAAGACGGTGATCGGGGCCATGTGGTCGCTGGGCGTGTTGGCCGAGGTGATGCTGTTCTATCACCAGGCGCCGCTGTTCAAGCGCTGGGGCGCGATGCGCATGATGTATCTGGCGCTGGGCATCGCGGTGCTGCGCTTCCTGCTGATCGGCTTCGGCTCGCACATGCTGTGGCTGCTGATCGCGGCGCAGCTGATGCATGCGGCCACCTTCGCGCTGCACCACTCGTCGTCGGTGATGACGTTGCAGCGCTGGTTTTCCGGGCCGTTGCAGGCGCGCGGGCAGGCGCTGTACATGAGCATTTCCTACGGCGTCGGCGGCTCGCTGGGCGGGTTGTTGCTGGCGCAATGGTGGGAGCGGGCGGGCGCCGAGTCGGTGTATTATGTGGCGGCGCTGCTGAGCGCGCTATCGGCGGTGGCGGCGACGCTGTCGTTCCGCTGGCAGCGCAACGACCGGCACTAGCGCACGACCGCTTCCGGCGCCACGCCGTGACGGCGGTCGACCGCGCGCATGACCATTGCGCGCATGTCGTTCAGCAGCGAGAATTCGGTCTGGCTCAGCGAGATCGGCGGGAAGGTTTCGTCCCAGTCGCCATACAGGAAGCCGGCCGGCTGGCCGTTGGCCGTCAGCGGCAGGATGACGAAGCTGCGCGCCTCCGCCAGCGAGCTGCGCCACCACAGCGGCAGCTTGGCGGCGAACTTGGCGTCGCGCGCGTTCTCGATGAAGATCACGCGGTCGCTGTTGAGCGCGGCGTGGAAGACATTCGGCTCGTAGATGTCGTCGAACACCATCGCCGGCAACAGTTCGCGCGTGCCTTCGCCGAAGCAGATCTTGGCGGCGTAGCGGTTGTCCTTGCGGTTGCGCACAAAGGCCACGGCGCGCGAAAAGTCCAGGCCCTTGTACACGGTTTCCAGCGCGATCTGCACCATCTGGCCGGGACTGGCCGTGTCGAGCATGTCGCGCATATCGGCCAGGCCGCTGAGCAGGATCTTGTTGCCGGCGGCGCGCTGGCGCGTCTTGGCCAAGGCCTTGGCGCGCCGTTCCGCCGGGCGCGACAGCGGCGCGATGGTCAGGTCGTTGGCGGCGATCTCCTTGGCCTGCTCGATCGCGTGGACCAGCTTGGGCGCCGCCACCCCCAGCATGGCGGCGTAGCTTTCGGTCAGCTGTTTGACCTTTTCGGCGCCGGCGGGATCGTCGTGCCACAGGAATTCCGCGCAGCTGGCGGCCATGGTGGACAGGCCGGCGATCCAGTCGGCCGGCGAAATCTCGACGTCCGGCGCGGCCGGCGCCAGCGTGCGCATGCCGTTCAGCAGCGCTGTCGGCAGGCCCCAGTGCAGCGCGGCGGCGTGGCCGACTTCCTCCAGGCTAAGTCCCAGAAACTCCGGCGCCGCTTGTTCCGCCGTACGTTCGCTCTGGTCGGCCAGGCGCTGCAGCTCGTTCCAGCGCTCCGGCATGTAAAAGGTCAGCATCATGCGGCCCAGCGTGTGCAGCATCGAGCACACCACGGCTTCCTCGCCGTGGCGGCTTTCGGCGGTGTAGGCGATCTGCTGCGCCACGATGCCGGCTAGCACCGCCTTTTCCATTTCGATGTGCGCGATGGTGGTATCGGTCGAGGTGGCGGCCAGTTCCTCGATCAGCTTCAGGCCCAGCGCCAGGTGGCCGATGGCTTCGGTGCCCAGCACCAGCACCGCCTTGGACACCGTGTTGACATGCTGGCCGAAGGCCGAATACATGCCGCTGTTGGCCAGCCGCAACACCTTCTGCGTTAGCACCGGGTCGGACAGCACGGTGCGGGTCATATTGAATTCCTGCTCGTCTTCGCCGCGCATGGCGCCGAGAATGGCGGTGATGGCCTTGGCGAAACCCGGCATGTCGCCGCGGCGGCGGGTGCAATCGCCCAGCTCGCTCAAGGTTTTATTGCCGAGCGGCGTGGCGGCCTTGTAGCTACCCATCATGGATGCACCTGCCGCAGTTCCGCCGGCACCACGTTGGCGTGGATGCTTTCCTTGAGCGCCGCCAGCGCGACATTGGCCGCCATCGGCTTGCCGGTCAGATAGCCCTGGATGTACTGGCAGCCGCGCTGCTCCAGATAATGCAGTTGTTCTTCGGTCTCGACGCCTTCGGCCACCACCGACAGGTCCAGGTGTTTGGCGAGATCGAGCACGGCGTTGCAGATGGCGCCGTCCTTCTGCGAGCCGGGCAGGTCGCGGATGAAGGCGCGGTCGATCTTCAGCACCGAAATCGGGAAGCGCTTGAGGTAGGCGAGCGACGAGTAGCCAGTGCCGAAGTCGTCAATGGCGATGCGCGCCTTGCGCTCGGTCATCTTGGACAGGATGGATTCGGCATGCACCGGATCGATCATCAGCGTGCCTTCAGTGATCTCTAAAACCAATTGCTCACCCAGTAGGCCGGAGAAAGCAATGGCGTCATCCAGCACCTCTAAAAATTTGTCGTTACGAAACTGTCTTGGGCTGATATTAACAGATATGTATAGGTTCCGCTTGGCAACTTCTTCAAATTGTTTCAGTTGCACACAAGCCGCTTTCAGCGCCCACGCGCCCAGCAGGTTGATCAGGCCATTGGTCTCGGCGATCGGGATGAAGCGTGCCGGCGGCACCATGCCCAGCGTCGGATGTTTCCAGCGCATCAAGGTTTCAAAGCCCTGGATCTCGCGCGTGTGGGCGTCGACGATCGGCTGGTAGTACAACAGGAACTCGCCCTCGCGCACCGCCTGGAACATCGCCGCTTCCAGCGAAATGTCGTGCTGCGGCGGGCCGGCGTCGGCCGGGCTGTAGACCACGGCGCGCGCCTTGCCGGTCTCCTTGGCGCGCGACATGGCGGCGTCGGCCAGCGCCAGCAGGCGGATTTCGTCCTCGGCGTGCTGCGGGTAAACCGCCACGCCGACCGAGGCGCCCATAGAGATGGTGTGGCCGTCGATTTCGAACGGCGCCTGCAGCGTGGCGATCAGGCGGCCGGTAACCAGCTTGATCTGCGCTTCGGTCGACGTGCCGGGCAGGACAGCGACAAATTCGTCGCCGCCGACGCGCGCCAGGGTGTCGCTGTCGCGCAGGGTCTTGCGCAGCCGCTGAGCGGCCAGGCGCAGCATGGCGTCGCCGATCGGATGGCCGAGGCCGTCGTTGACTTTCTTGAAGCCGTCGATGCCGATTGTGGCGACGGCAAAGCCCTGGCCGGAGCGGCGCGCGTTGGCGATCACCATGCGCATGCGGTCGGACAGCAGCAGGCGGTTGGGCAGCTCGGTCAGCGCGTCATGGGTGGCCATGTGGCGCAGCCGTTCCTCGGTGGCGTGCTGCACCGTCATGTCGCGGCCGATTACCAGCAGTTCCGGCGCGCCGGCGGCGTTCCGGTAGCAGGAGATGCGCAGCTCGTGCCAGATTTCAATGTCGGCGGTTTTCAGACGCACCACCAGCAGCTGCGGCGCCCGGGTTTCCAGCACCGCCGCCAGCACCGGCGGCAATTGCGCCTGGTCGAGGTCGGCCAGCAGCTTGAGCAGCGGCTCGCCCACCAGCGACGCCGCGCCGCCGATGCGGGCGCTGGCGCGCTGGCTGGCAAACAGCAGCTGGCCTTGCTGATTGAGGCGGAAAACAACATCGCCAGCCTCTTCCAAGAGTTGGTCCAGGTCTAGGCGGGGCTGGGGCGGTACGCTGGTTGGCATCGCAAAGATCTATTCTTTCAATTTGTGGCTATAACTGTGTGGCGGCTTGAATCTTGCAAAACCAGAACGAAATGTATCACTGATGACAGTGAAATTACATGAAAAATGACAACATTTCAGCGACTTTTGTCGAATTCTGTTGAGTTTGGTCTAAGCGGCGCACGATTGATGGCGGTTTGACAGAAATACCGGCTTTCGATCAGCAGCGCTTGCTCAAAGTTTACCTGCAAGCCCTCGACCATGGCACAGAGAATGGCGTCGGCCGCCGGCGTGGTGTTGCGGAGCCGCTGGTTCAGCAAGCGACGCAGCGATGGCGGCGTCATTTCAGGCGGACTGTATTGTAATTGATCCTGGTCGTTGCCGATCAGGCGGGTCAGCTCCGCTTGGTCGGCCGCGATGCCGTGCAGCAGGCCGGCTTGCTGCGCTTGTTCGGCGCTGAGCACGGCGCCGTCCAGCAGCAGCGGCGCGGCCGGCTGCAGGCCGGCGAGGCGCACCGTGCGCGCGATCTCGCCGGCCACCGGCGTCAGTCCGTGCCGGACTTGCGGCATGCTGAAGCGCCCGTTGCGCAGGCTGAAGCGGCGATGGCAGGCCAGCGCCAGGCCCAGCGCATGGCCGCTGATGTCGCCGCTGAGCGCGGCTACCACCGGCGGTCCGAGGTTTTCCATGCGCCGCAGCAGCGTGTTGTAGGCGCCCAGCATGTGCATGCAGTCGGCGGCCTGGGCGGAGGTGAGCGCCAGCAGGTGTGCCAGTTCGTGCCTGGTGGCGTTGGGTTCGGCGTCAAACCCGATGATGATGGCGGACAGCTTGCCGCGCCGCAGTTCCAGTTGCTCCAGCAGCGTGGCCAGCTCGCGCTGGAACAGCCGGCTCAGCGGATTGATGGCGCGCGCCGCCAGCAGGACGGTGGCGGTGCTGCCGTTTTGATGGGTGGTGATCATGCTTACAGCCGCTCGATGATGGTGGCGACCGCCATGCCGGCGCCGGCGCTCATGGCGATCAGCCCACGCCGCGCGCGCCGCAGTTCCAGTTCGTCCAGCAACATGCCGAGCAGCATGCAGCCGCCGGCGCCCATCGGATCGCCGTAGGCGATGGCGCCGCCGTTGACGTTGACCTGGTCGGCGTCAATTGCCATGTCGCGCAGGAAGCGCAGCACCATGGCCGCGTGGCATTCGTTGACTTCAAACAGGTCAATCTGACGGAGCGACAGCCCGGCTTGGTCCAGCGCCCGGCGCGCCGCAGCGGCAGGTTCGGCGCCGATGGCGGCGCCAGCCAGCAGGCGCTTCCACGCCCAGCCGCGCGCCGGCCGCCCGGTTGCCGATCAGGGCCAGCGC
>CAUPXZ010000102.1:0-9225 GCA_963515135.1 uncultured Duganella sp.
GACATTGGGTCGCGCGCGACCCAATGTCCGAATGTCGGCACTGACCCCGAAGTTGTCTCATGATTATTCTGGAAAACTACCGTCAACGTAAAACCAGCGCAGGCCGCCTTCGCCCGGCTCGCGCACAAAATTGCTGATCTCGTGCAGGCGCTGTGCCCGGCCGTTGATCTTGAAGCGGGCGACAAACTCCACCGTGTCATCGGTCAGGTCGGCTTCATCTGCTTTACGTTGACGTAAACGTAAAGCAGATTTTACCTCAAGTCCGAGCCATTGCACCTTTTCCTCGTCGCTCATGATGGGCTCGGTGGGGCGGGTGCTCGGATGCCAGGTTGCCAGCAGGTAGGGTTCGTTGCGTTGACCGTAGGCGGTATAGCGCGAACGCATCAATGCTTCGGCGCTTGGTGCGATGGCGACGCCGGCGATGTACGGGCCGCAGCAGGTGGCAAGCGCGGGGCCGCCGCACGGGCAGCCGGCGGGCGCGGAGGACTTCTTGGACATGGTCGGAAACAGTCTGAACTGGTGGTGCGAACTCCGCATTATCCGCCAAATAGGCGGGTTTTGCCGCGTCCGGAGTTATGCTACTTGTAGAAATATTGTTGCTTCACCCCTCAACAGGCGTACACCGTTTACCGCATCGCTATTACACTAGAGGCGTGAGGAGAATTGAATGAGCCAGACCAGTTTTGAATTCAAGGCGGATGCCAACGACAGTTCGCCGTTGTACATGCAAATTGCCCGTAAATTGAGCGACGATGTGCTCAATGGCCGCTATCAGGTGGATCAGGCGCTGCCGTCCGAACGGACCCTGTCGGAGCTGTTAAACGTTTCGCGGGTCACCGCGCGCAAGGCCATCGACCAGTTGGTGGACCAGGGGTTGGTGGTGCGCCGCCGCGGTTCGGGCAATTATATTGCGCCGCGCATCGAGCAGCCGCTGTCCAACCTCACCAGTTTTTCGGAGCAGTTGCAGCAGCGTGGCCACATTCCCGGTTCGCGCTGGCTGAAGCGTGCGATCGTCACGCCGACGCCGGAGGAACAGCTGAGCCTGGGCCTGTCGCCGTATTCCAAGGTGGCGCGGCTGGAGCGTTTGCGCCTGGCGGATGATGTGGTGATGGCGTATGAGGTGTCAGTGCTGCCGCAGACGGTGCTGAACGATCCGAACGCGGTCGGCAATTCGCTGTACCAGTATCTGGAAAGCATCAACAAGGCGCCGGCGCGGGCATTGCAGCACATCCGCGCGATGAATGCGTCGGCCGAGCTGGCCCAGCAGCTGGGCGTGCCGGAGGGGCAGGCGCTGCTGTACATCACGCGGATTGCCTACCTGGACACCGGCGAAGCAATGGAACTGACCCATTCGTATTGCCATAGCGACCACTACGACTTCGTCGCGGAGATGCGCCGCGCCACCTGACCCCGGGGTTGCCGTGTAACGAAAGGATGTATGTTGCAGCAACGTAATCCCTGGGCGTGGGTACCCAGCGTGTCCTTCAGCCAGGGCGTGCCCTATGTGGCGGTGATGATGCTGTCCACCGTGATGTACAAGAACCTCGGTATTGCCAATGCCGACCTGGCGTTCTATACCGCGTGGCTGTACCTGCCGTGGGTGGTCAAGCCGCTGTGGTCGCCCATCGTGGAGCTGTTCGGTACCAAGCGGCGCTGGACGGTGCTGATGCAGCTGGTCGGCGGCGCCGGCCTGGCGGCGGTGGCGCTCACCCTGCACGCGCCGGATTTCTTCCGCTGGACGCTGGTGATTTTCTGGCTGATGGCGTTCAGCTCGGCCACCCACGATATCGCCTCGGATGGCTATTACATGCTGGGTTTGCCCACACAGCGTCAGCAGGCGGCGTTTGTCGGCGTGCGCAGCGCGTTTTACAAGCTGGCGATGATCGGCGGCCAAGGGGGCCTGGTCTATATCGCCGGCGAGCTGATCAAGTCTACCGGCAACCCGGCGCACGCCTGGTCGCTGGTGTTCGCGCTGATGGCCGCGCTGTTCCTGCTGCTGTGCGCGTGGCACCAGTTCATCCTGCCGCGTCCCGCCGAGGACCGCGCCCACGGCGCCGGCGGCGCGCTGTGGCGGGATTTTGTGCAGACTTTCGCCAGCTTTTTCCGCAAGAAGGACATCGTCGCCACGCTGGCCTTTCTGCTGTTGTACCGCCTCGGCGAGGCGCAGCTGCTGAAAATGGCGGCGCCGTTCCTGCTCGATCCGCGCGACAAGGGCGGACTCGGCCTCAGCACCTCGGACTTCGGCCTGGTCTACGGCACCATCGGCGTGTGCGCGCTGGTGATCGGCGGCATCGCCGGCGGCGTGGTGGTGTCGCGCTTCGGCCTGAAGCGCGCGCTGATGCCGATGGTGGTCATCATGCATGTGCCGGATCTGGTGTTTGTCTATCTGGCAACGGCGCTGCCCGACAACCTGGCGCTGATCTCGGCCTGCCTGGCGGTCGAGCAGTTCGGCTACGGTTTCGGCTTTGCCGCCTTCATGCTGTACATGGTATTGGTGGCCGACGGCGAACATAAAACCGCCCATTACGCCATCTGCACCGGCTTCATGGCGCTCGGCATGATGTTGCCCGGAATGGTCAGCGGCTGGCTACAGCAGCAGCTCGGCTACCAGCACTTTTTCGCCTGGGCCTGCATTTCCACGTTGCCTGCTTTTTATATGGCGACAAAGGTGCGCATTCCTGCTGAATTTGGCCAGAAATAGCCATTACAATACGTGCTCTACTGAATCGGAGAGTGGTTTTGGTTTTCAATGCGAAGAAGCGGCTGACCTTGTCGGCTGGCGTGGTGGCTGGCCTGGCGGCGCTGCTTGAGGGATGTTCCAGTACGCCGACCGTGCCCGTGCCGGAATCTGGCACGACGCCGCCATCGCCGCGTCCGCCGGAGCCAGCGGCCCGCCCGGCGTCGGGCGGTCCGACGACCGCCACGTCCGATCCGCAGGTGCCGCCGCCGGCGCCGCGCGAGTTCCGCGCCGCCTGGGTGTCGACCGTGGCGAATATCGACTGGCCCACGCGCAGCAACCTCAGTACGGCCAAGCAGCAGGCCGAAGCCCTCGCCATCCTCGACCGTGCCAGGGCGCTGAACCTGAACGCCATCGTGCTGCAGGTGCGTCCGAGCGCCGATGCGATTTATCCGTCGGCGCTGGAGCCGTGGTCGGAATTCCTCACCGGCCAGCAGGGCCGCGCGCCGGCGCAGCCGTGGGATCCGCTGCAGTTCTGGATCGAACAGGCGCATGCGCGCGGCATGGAGTTGCATGCCTGGTTCAATCCCTATCGCGCGCGCCATGCCACCGCCAAGACGCCGCTGGCCGCCAACCACATCGGCCGCACGCAGCCGCAGGTGATCAAATCCTACGGCCGCTATCTGTGGATGGATCCGGGCGAAGCCGCCGCTTCGCAGCACACACTGAACGTGGTGCTGGATGTGGTGCGCCGTTACGACATCGACGGCGTGCATATCGACGATTACTTCTATCCGTATCCGATCGATACGCCGAATGCGGCCGGCCCGGAAGGCGTGGCGCTGGACGGCGGCGTCGGCGGCGCGCGGCAGGAGCTGGAGTTCCCGGACCAGCCGTCGTGGCAGCAGTACCTGCTGGAAGGCGGCACGCTGGACCGTCCGCACTGGCGCCGCCAAAACGTCAACGCGCTGATCGAGGCGATGTACAAGGGCATCCGCAAGGAGAAGTCGTGGGTGCGCTTCGGCATCAGCCCGTTCGGCATTGGCCGCCCGGACCGCCGCCCGGCCGGCATCATCGGCTTCAGCCAGTACGACAAGCTGTATGCGGACGCCGAGCTGTGGCTGCAGAATGGCTGGCTGGATTATCTCGCGCCGCAGCTGTATTGGCCGGTGGCGCAGGCGCCGCAGGCCTTCGATGTGCTGCTCGACTACTGGCTGGCGCAGAACACGCGCGCGCGCCATGTGTGGCCTGGCTTGTACACCAGCCGCATCGACAACAGCGCCAAGGCGTTCGGGCCGGAGGAAATCGTCAAGCAGATCGGCGTGACGCGCAGCCGCAGCGGCGTGCGCGGCCACCTGCACTTCTCGATCGCGCCGCTGATGCAGAACCGTAAAGGCATCGCCGATCAACTGAAAGCGCAGGCCTATCAGACCGCCGCGTTGACGCCGGCCACGCCGTGGCTGGGTTCCGATGCGCCACCGGCGCCGCAGGCGTCCACGCGGCGCGAGAGCAACGGCGTGGCGCTGAAGCTGTCCGCCGGCGCGGGCAAGGCGCCGGCGCATTACGCGATCTGGTCGCGCTATGGCAATGAGTGGCGCTTCGCCGTCGCTCCCGCCTCGCGCCCGGTGCTGCTGCTGGCCGATGACGCGGCGGGCGGTGCGGCGCAGGCGGTGGTGGTCAGCGCGGTCGACCGGCTTGGCAATGAGAGTGAACGTATCAACGTCTATCCACGGAGCTGATGATGAATGATCTCGGTCTGGGCATTGATGCCGGCGGCACGCAAACCCGCTGGGCGCTGGCCGACACCGCCGGCGCCATTGTGGCCGAGGGCAGCGTGGGCGGCATGTCGGCCACGCAGATGGGCAGCACCGCCGGCCGCGACGCGGTGCGCGGCATCTTCGCCATGCTGGCGTCGCAGGTGCTGGCGGCCGCACAGCCGGTGCGCGCGTGCGCCGGCCTGACCGGCTTCGATGGCGCCGGCACGCAGGCCGCGCAGCTGTTGGCCGAGGTGCTGAAGATCGCACCGTCCGCGATCAGCATGCGCAACGATGTGGAGATCGCCTACCTGGACAGTTTCAGGCCGGGCGAGGGCTATCTTGTGTATGCCGGCACCGGCTCGATCGCCGCCTGGATCGATGCGGGAGGCCAGTTCCACCGCGCCGGTGGCCGCGGCGTGACGCTGGATGACGGCGGCGGCGGGTTCTGGATCGCGCGCGAGGCGATGCGGCATATCTGGCGGCTGGAGGACGAGCAGCCGGGCGTGTGGCAGCAGTCGGCCATGGCGCGCGCGGTGTTCGCGCAGATCGGCGGCAGCGACTGGTCCTTGTCGCGCCAGTTCATCTACGGCCAGGATCGCGGCGCCATCGGCAGCCTGGCGCTGGCCGTGGCGTCCAGCGCGGACGCCGATCCGGTGGCACGCAACATCCTCGAACGCGCCGGCACTGAACTGGCGCGGATTGCGCTGGCGCTGGTCGGCCGTTACGGCGAGCGTCCGATCGTGCTGGGCGGACGGGCCGCGCATCTGCATCCGCTGATCGCGCAGAGCATGCGCGCGGCGCTGCCTGGCGAATTGTCGCTGACGCAGCGGCACACGCTGGCGCACCACGCGGCGGCGCGGATTGCTCTACACTCTCCTGATTGAACCGACGCCGACACGCTTATGAAAATTGTTCCGCTTCTCGCCATGACCGCCCTGCTGGCCGGCTGCGCCACCGTGCCGCCGCCTGAGCAAATCCGATTCGATCACTCGCTGAGCGCGCGCGCGCAGAGTGACCGCGTCAAGTATGTGATCCTGCATTACACGGTGAGCGATCTGCCGCGCTCCATCAACACGCTGGCGCACGGCACCACGGTCAGCGCGCACTATCTGCTGACGGATACCAATCCGCCGTTCTTCTACACGCTGGTGGACGAGTCGCGCCAGTCGAATCACGCGGGCTACAGCAACTGGAAGATCTACAACCAGCTCAACGCCGCGTCGATCGGCATCGAGATCATCAACCCCGGCTTCAAGGAGACGCCGCAGGGCCGCGTGTATGCGCCGTTCCAGCAGGCGCAGATCGATCAGCTGATCTTGCTGCTGAAGGATATCGTCAAGCGCCACAATATCCCGCTGGGGAATATCCTCGGCCACAACGACATCGCGCCGCAGCGCAAGCAGGATCCGGGGCCGGCGTTCCCGTGGAAGCAGCTGGCGGATGCCGGCCTGATTCCATGGCCGGAACCAAGCCGCGTGGCGTCGCGCCTTCCCGGCTACCAGGAGCAGCTGCCGGAGCTGATCTGGTTCCAGCGCAAGCTGGCGGAAATCGGCTACGCCGTGCCGCAAACGGGGGAGCTGGATCAGGCCACGCGCAATGTGATTTCAGTGTTCCAGACCAAGTATCGACCGTCGCTGTACGACGGCACGCCGGACGCGGAAACGGCGGCACAGCTGGACGTGCTGACCACGCCCGTACCCGTGCTGCCAACCGCGCCGGTGGCGCCGCCGGAAGGCAATTAGTTCTGTAGCGACGACAGGATGGCGTGGGCCGCCTTGAGGCGTTCAGGAATCGGATAATTGCGGTTCGCCAGAATCACGATGCCGATCTTCTTCGCCGGCACAAAGGCCACATAGGAACTGAAGCCGCCGGTGGCGCCGGTCTTGTTGTACCAGACCGCATCCGAGGCCGGCTTCGGCGGCGACAGCAGTTTGACCGGATTGGCTTCGCGGCTCATCTTGTTCGAGTTCCCCGCCTGCAACGTCGCCAGCGACACCGGATACGCGTACTGCTCCCAGCCCAGTCCCTGCACCATGCCGCCGATCTGGTAGTAGCCAACGTGGGTAGTCTCGATTGCGCGGCGCAGCGTGGCGTCCAGCCGGCTCGGATCGATGTTCGCCTGCACGTAGCGGATCAGGTCCGCGCTGCTGGAGCGCACGCCATAGGTCTGCGTCGAAAACAGCTGAGGACTCATGCGCACCGGCTTGTTGGCGGCGTTGTAGCCCCACGCGTAACGCGACGCCGCGCTGGCCGGCACGCGCACATAGGTACTGGTCAGGCCCAGCTTCGGCAGGATCTGCTGTTCCAGCACGTCGGCCTGATCGGCCTTCAGCGCCACGCTGGCCAGATGGCCAAACATGCCCAGGCTCGGATTCGAATATTCACGCACCACGCCCGGCGCGGCTTTCGGCTTGAAGTGGCCGAAGTAATCCAGCATGCCCTGCTCGTTGTCCGCCACGTCATCCGGAAATTGCAGCGGCAGGCCGCCGGCGGTATAGGTGCCGAAGTTGAGCACCGTGGCCCGATCAAGCGCGCTGCCTTTCAGCTTGGGCACATGGCGGCTCGGATGGTCGTCCAGCGACAGCTTGCCCTGCACCAGCGCATACGCGGCCACGGTGGCGGTGAAGGTCTTGCTGACCGAGCCCAGTTCGAACAGCGTGTTCTCGCTGACCGGGGTGTTGTCCTCCCTCGATGCCACGCCGTAGCTGAAGTAGGACGGCTTGCCGTTGACGATGACGGCGACGGCGATGCCCGGCACGTCGTGCTCTTTCATGATCGGCTGGATGGCCTGATCGACCACGGATTGCAGGTCGGCGGCGGCGGTGATAGACGTGCAGCAGCACGCTGCGATGGCAAATGCCATGCGGCTCAGAGTAGACAAGGTAGCTCCTTTTGGTGGTGGGGTTAAAGCGTATCCAGCTGTGTCGCGACTTCGCTGAGGAAGGCCTGCCGCGCGCGGGCGCCGGCGTAGGTTTCCTGCCGCTGGTCGAGCATCATGCGGGCGAACACGATGGTGCGCGTGCCCTTGGTGGCCCAGCCGACGTACCAGCCGTACTGGTGTCGTTTGTCGTCGCGGCCATCCGGCAGCACCGACGACGAGGTGCCGGTCTTGCCGCGAATGGTCCAGCCGTTGTCCAGTGTTCGCGGTTGCATGATGCGGTTGGTCATCTCGTAGGCTCTGGACGATACCGGCAGCTCGCGGTTGACGATCTTGCGCAGGAAATCGAGCTGTTCGTCGGGCGAAATCTGCAGCGAAGAAGCGATCCACGACATGCTCAGGCCATTGCGCTTGCCGGCGTCGCCGGAGACATCGCGGTTGCCGTAGCCGAAGCCGTCGATGTAGCGCTGGAAGCGTGCCTCGCCTAGCTGTCTGGTGACGTTCTGCGCGAACCACACGTTGGAGTTGACGATCCAGCTGGTGGGATCGGTATCGGTGCGCCAGCTGTCGTTCCAGTCGGCGTAGCCGGGTTTGTACTGCATGACGGGCGTATGTTCATCGACCAGGATGCCGCTGTCGAAGCCCATCAGGCTAACCACGATGTTGAAGGTGGAGGCCGGCGTGGCGCGCGCATCGCACTGGCCGTCGCGCAGCAGGCGCTGGCCGGTGGCGGCGTCCATCAGCGTGGTGCATGCCAGTTGGACCGGACTTTGCGACGCCACCGAAGGTTGCAGCGCCAGGCTCGCCGCCAGCACGCCGGCCAGGCCGGCCACGGTGGCGATGCGCGCCCAGCGGCTTTGCTTGGCGCCGCGCGGATCGCGTATCAAGGCGATGCGGCGGGCCACGGTCTGCTGCGTGGCGGTGCCGAAAGCGAGCGCGTTGGCGAGCGGCGCCTGTTGCAGCTTCAGCTGCGCGACCAGGGCGGCGGCATAGGCCTTGCGCTGTGCGGGCGGCCGGCCTTGCAGCACCTCGCGGTCGCAGCCCAGCTCCTGCGCCCACGACAGCTGGTTACGCAGCAGGCGCATGAAGGGATTAAACCAGAGCAGCGTTTGCAGCAGCAGGCCGGCGCCGGCCCACTGCAGGTCGCGGCGGCGCCAGTGGGCCAGCTCGTGCTCAAGGATCATCTGGCGCTGATCGGTGTCGAAGCCGCGCAGGTGGCGCGGCAGCAGCAGGCGTGGGCGGAACAGGCCAAACAGCATCGGCGAGATGGGCGCGTCGACTTCAAAGGTATCCATCGGCTGCGCGCTGGTTTTGTGGCCGGCGGTGGCGAGGGCGTTCAGCATGCGTCGCATGCGCAGCTGCTGGACCAGCGAATAAGCCAGACCGGCAGCGTACAGCAGCAGCCAGCCATAGGCGGCATAGCTCAGATAGGTGCGTGGACTGGCTACCTCGGCGGCGGCCGGCGCGGGACTGACGGCGGCAAGCGTGGTCGCGCTGGCGGCAGCCGGTGCGCGCTGCGCCGCAAATTCTTCGATATCAATCGGTGGCAGCAGGCGCAGGCGTTCGCTCTGCGGCATCAGAATCAGCATGAAAGCAACGATGATGGTGCACTGGCCCAGCAACCATGCCGAGCGCTGGGCAGCGATCCCCGGCAACCAGCGGCGGCACAGCGTCATCACGGTCCACACGCCCAAACCGGCGGCCAGGCAGCCGGCGCTGGCCAGCAGGAACTGGAGCGCCAGCAGGTCTACGCCTGTAAAGATAGTGGATAGGGCCATGAAATACTCCGCATGCGACTGTTGCCACCATTATGCGACACATGTCGCAAAACGGTCAAGCACTTCGGGGTCAGTGCCGACATTCGGACATTTCGCGTGCGAAATGTCCGAATGTCGGCACTGACCCCGAAGTTT
>CAUPXZ010000103.1:0-8982 GCA_963515135.1 uncultured Duganella sp.
TCGGGGTCAGTGCCGACATTCGGACATTTCGCTCGCGAAATGTCCGAATGTCGGCACTGACCCCGAACTAAAAAGCCCCGCCGGCAGCGATGCCGGCGGGGCTTTTTTTTATGATGGAAAGATTCAGTTGCGGCGACGACGACGCGAAACCAGACCCACCAGGCCCAGGCCGGCCAGCATCATGGCATAAGTTTCCGGCTCGGGAACTGCTGCGGTCAACGGCAGCGTGTTGGCGCTGAAGCTCTGGAAGGCGCCGCCATTGGCCGAGTATTGCACCTGCTGCCCACCGTCGCAGCAGCCTTCCAGGCCGTAGATGGTCAGCGTGTGATTGCCGGCCGACAGAGCCTGGTTGTTCACAGAGAACACCGAATTAGTGTTGTCATAGCTGTGCGCCCACCACATATCATTGGTCTTCAGGTCCACCGCCTGGCCGTCGAGGAACACTGCGCCACCATTGCCGAAATCAACGCCAGCACGGAACGAATACGTGCCGCTGGCCGCCAGGCCAAAATTAATGGTGGATTTGAAGGCGATATTGCTGTTGCCGGCACCGAACAGCCATTGGTTCGACACGATGTCGTAGTTGCTCAGCACGGTCGAATGAGACGAATTGGCAACAGCCGCGTCAACGATATCGCGGTAGGCATTAGCGCTCGACTGAACGCCAGCGTCGGAAAAACCGGTCTGGAAAGTGATGACGGCAGCTTGCGATGTGCCATAGGCCATAGCAACGGCAATAGCAACGAGTTTGGCAAATTTCATGATGATCCCCGTAATAGTTTGGTGAATAAAGCGTGGCGCTGAACCAGGTGCGGGATTGGGGGACCATGGCGTCGTATATTTCCCAGTGGAAATTTACGATACTTTAAAGCATGTTAGGAATATTATCTGAGGCAATGGTGCATGTCAATCACCTAAAAGCCACGAACAGAAGGGTAAAAACGCTTCAGAGAAAGTACTTGAATATGCCGCCAAGCTGTATGACACTAGGACATCCAAGTTATTGATTTTGCCCGTGTTTCGTCCCATCTGAGGTAGACATCATGGACATCCCGATTCTGATCCAGCGGGGCCGGGGCGCCGAAAAATACGGCGTCACGGTGCCGGATATTCCCGGCTGCATCACGTCCGGCGCAACGGTGGACAAAGCCATGACCAACGCTGCCAAGGCAATCTACGGCCATGTCGGACAACTGGTCGAGCAAGGCCGGCCGTTTGAAATCAAGCCGTCGGACGTCGAAGCGCTGCTGCAGGAGCCGGGCTACGTCGGCGGCATCTGGGCGCTGGTCAGCCTCGACCTGGCGCGCCTGGACGATCCGCCGCAAGGCTAAGGCACCCAGCATCCCGAAATCGCTTGACCTTCCCATGGCTGGAAGGGTTACAGTTCACGGTATCACAACTGTTTCGGGAGTAAGCGATGTACCAACTTCAAGTGGAAAACATGAGCTGCGGCCATTGTGTCGGCGCGGTCACCAAGGCTGTGCAGGCAGTGGACGCCGGCGCCAGAGTAGAAGTCGATCTGGCCGCCAAATCGGTCACGATAGCCAGCGCAACGCCGCTGGCCCCGCTGAAATCCGCGATTGCCGATGCCGGGTTCCCGGTCACCAGCGCCACCTGACTATTTATCCAGCTCCGGATAGCGGCGGAATATCCCGGTTTGGTTGAACGGGATACGCCGCCTGGAGCGTAAGTAGGCGGCGATGTTGGGGCGCGCCGCCACCTTGTCGCGTAACGCCATCAGGCCCGGATAGGGGTATTCCAGGCTCGCGATGGTGTGCGGAAAGGCGTAGCGCAAGCCCTCGATCAGCTGGAACAGCGACAGGTCCACATACGACAGCCGCGAACCTACCGCATAACCGCCCCGCCCCGGATTGCGCTGTACCACACCTTCGAAATAATCGAGGAACTTCGGAATGCGCTGTTCGCGAAAATCCTTGGCGCGCACTTTCGCTTCCTTCTTCTGCTCTTCGTAGTAGGCGTTGGTGGAAATCGGATGATGCGTGTCGTGCGCCTCGGCGACCATGTCGGCGATGGTCAGTTGCAGCTGATTGGCCCACAAACGTCCCTGCTGCGAACGCGGCGCCAGGCCATGGCGCGCTCCGAGGAACATCAGGATATTGGTGGTCTGCCCGATCAGCAGCTCCCCGGCCTGCAGCGCCGGCGGCGCAAACGACGGATGATCGACCTTGTCGCCATCCAGGCTGGCCTTCAGCTTGGCCATGCCGCCCTTGTGGCGCGCCACGTCGACATACGGCACGCCCGCCTCTTCAAGCGCCAGCCGGACAAACTCGCCACGGCCCTGCAAGCCGTCCCAGTAATAAAGTTGGTATGGAATCGTCATGAAGCGATGGTAGCACCACCGCTACGCTGAAGGAGCGCGTTAGAACGTCGCCCTCATCGTCAGACGGAAGGTGCGCCGCTCGGCCGGATGATAGTGAACATCCTCCACGCCCTCCGCAGGCTCGCCCGGCAGGCGCGAAGCGTAGTAGTAATCCACATCGCTGACACGGCGGTCAAACAGGTTGAAGGCATCCAGCTGCACCGACCAGCGGCGATTGAACTGATAGCCCATGCGCGCATAAGCGATCGCGGTGGTGGCCGAACGCTGGCTGTTATCCTCGATCAGCGGACGCGGCCCGAAGTAGCGCATCTGGAACGCCGCCGACCATGGCCCCAGGTTGGTGAGGGTGGCGCCGAACGACGCCACCTTGCCGATCGCGCCCGGAATGTAATCGCCCGCCTCGTCGTGCTCGGTGTAGTGGCCGCGCGAGTACGCCAGATCCAGGTCGAACAGCAGCCAGGCGTTGGCGATGTAATGGTTGTTCCACTCGATGCCGGAGCGATAGCTGCCGCGGCTCGGCGACGTATCGCCGGCGTCGCCGGAGAACACCAGCTCAGAATCGGAGCGCAGCTTCCACAGCGCGACCGAACTTTGCAGGCCAGGCAGGAACTCGGTGCGCGCGCCGACCTCCGCGCCGCGCGTTTTCACCAATGGCGTCACCGGATCGATCGGCTCACGTTCCTTCGGCGTCAGGTGCACGGTGGTGCCGCGCGCATCGTTGCTGTGGAAGCCCTCGCCGTAATTGACGAAAAATTCGGTCTTGGCCCAGGGCCCCAGCACCAGCGAAAATTTCGGCGACGTGGTACCGGCGCTGACTTTGCCCGAGTTCTCGGCGATGTTGCTGTCCACATCGAAGCGGTAGCGGTCATAGCGCAGGCCCGCCGTGGTACGCAGCCAGTCGCGCCACTGCACGGTGTTCTCCAGATAGGCGCCAACGCTGCCCTCCTTCACGCGCGACTCCGAGACAGTGCTGATCACCTGCTGATTGCGCGTCATATGCAGCGACAGCGGCGACAGATAATCATAGCGCCCCTGCACGCCGACCTTGTTGCTGACATCCAGCCAGCCCCAGTGGCTGAACCACGTCTGCGCCACATCGAAGCCGCCCATGCGGCGCCTCTCATGCTGGCGCGACTGGTCGCCGTTGAGCGGATCGTCGAGGAAGTACGTGAAGTTATTAAACAGCGTCAGATCCGATTGCAGCAGATAGGCATGCGCCTGCAGCAGGCGATCGCTGGAACGCTTGCGCAGTGTGGCCGACAGGCTGTAACGCGAGGTGTCGCCGCCATCGCTCGGATCGATCGCGCCAAATTCATTCAGCGCACCGCTTTGCACCGCGCGCAGCGGGATCTGATTGCTGGCGTGCCAGGCGCCCCGGTAGAACATGCCGGTTACGCTAAACTGATCGTCGCTCGCGCCCTGCGCGTAACGCAGCACGCCGATATTCTTGTGGAACGCCTCCGGCGTCTGCCACGGACCGTTGTTGTGACCCAGCTCCGCGCCGTACACCAGATTACCGGCGCCGAGCGGCATCGAACCGGTGAGCACCGAACGGTAATACTGGTTTTCGCCGACGCTGACGCTGGCGGTGTTTTCACGCAGCTTGTTGGCCAGCGTCATATGCGCCGCGCCGGCCGAAGCGAAATCGCCTTCGTCCGCGTAATACGGACCTTTTTTGTAGTTGATGCGGTCCACCAGTTCAGGAATCAGGAAGTTCAGGTCGGTGTAACCCTGGCCATGCGCATGGGTCCGCATATTGACCGGCATGCCGTCGACAAAGGTCGCGAAATCGGTGCCGTGATCCAGGTTGTAGCCGCGCAGGAAATACTGATTGGCCTTGCCGTCGCCGCTGTGCTGCGTGACGATCACGCCGGGCACAAACTCCAGCAGCTCGCCCGGACGCAGGGCCGGACGGTTGGCGATCAAGTCCGCCGTCACCGCGCCCTGGCTGGCGGCATTGGACGTGCCGACGCCATTATCGTAATGGCCGCGCACCACGATCGTGGAATCAAGATTATCGGCGTGGGAGGACACAGGCAGAAGCGCAAGCAACGCCAGCGCCTCCATCGAACAAATGGCTAAACGCATAAAGTAAATTTGACTAAGGATGCAATCCCCTCACCTCCCCGTGAGCGAATTGAACGGAGACGCCAGCGGCGCCTCCACCTGTTTGGCCGGTATCCGGGCTGGCAAGCGTATCCACCTGACCTTCCCATGCACGCGGCACAGTGGTGTAGCGAAGCGGATTGTCGTCGCGAGACGAAGCTTGTTGACCGTTGCGGGGGCAGCACAGGATGACCGGCGAGGGCTCCCTGTTTCCCGTTTAACTACGCATCAGGGCAGACGCGCGAGCACCAAAACGTGCCAAGATTATAACCGGGGTCAGTGCCGACATTCGGACATTTCGCTCGCGAAATGTCCGAATGTCGGCACTGACCCCGATGGTTTAGCTGGCCAGGCTTTGCAGGATGGGGCAGTCGGGGCGGTGGTCGCCGTGGCAGCAGCCGGCCAGCGTTTGCAGCGTGTCGCGCATTTCGGTCAGTTCGGCGATGCGCTGGTTCAGTTGCGCCACGTGGCCCGTGGCGATGCTTTTGACGTCGGCGCTGGCGCGCGCTTTGTTTTGCCATAGCGACAGCAGCTCGCGGATCTGCTCCAGCGAGAAGCCCAGCAGGCGCGCGCGCTTGACGAAGCGCAGTGTGTGCAGGTCGTTGTCGCCGTAAATGCGGTAGCCGGCTTCGCTGCGCCGCCCCGCCGGGATCAGCGCGATGCTTTCGTAGTAGCGGATCATCTTGGCCGACACGCCGGACGCCTTGGCCGCTTCGCCGATATTCATTATTCCTCCGGTTTCCAGCGCCGCAACAGCAGCGCGTTGCTGATCACGCTGACCGAACTGAGCGCCATCGCGCCGCCGGCCACCATCGGGTTGAGCAGGCCGAAGGCCGCCAGCGGGATGCCGATCAGGTTGTAGATGAAGGCCCAGAATAAATTCTGCCGGATCTTGCTGTAGCTGCGGCGCGAGATCGAGATCGCCGCCGCCACCAGCGCCGGGTCGCCGCGCATCAGCGTGATGCCGGCGGCGTGCATGGCGACGTCGGTGCCGCTCGCCATCGCGATGCCGACGTCGGCCGCCGCCAGCGCCGGCGCGTCGTTGATGCCGTCGCCGACCATCGCAATGGTGGCGCCGCCGCCTTTCAGCGCGGCGACCGTGCTGGCCTTATCGGCCGGCAGCATATTGGCGATCACGCGCTGCACGCCTAGCTGCAGGCCAACGGCGTCGGCGCTGCCCTGGTTGTCGCCGGTGAGCAGGATGGTCTGGATCTGCAGCGCGTGCAGCGCGGCGATCGCCGCCTGTGCCTGCGGCTTGATGCGGTCGCCGAAGGCCAGCAGGCCAAGCAGCTGACGGGCGTCGGCGTCGGCCAACCAGGAGATGGTGTGACCGGCGCGTTCCAGTTCCTCGGCGCGCGCCGTCAGCGCCTGCACCGACACGCCCTGCTCCCGCATCAGCCGCGTGCTGCCCAGCAGCAGGCGCATGCCGTCCACCGTCGCCGCCACACCGCGACCGGGCAAGGCGCTAATCTCGGCGGCCGGCGATAGCGCCGCAAGCGAGCGCGCTGCTGCGGCTTGCTGCACGGCGCGCGCCAGCGCATGTTCGCTGCCGCGCTGTACGGCGGCCGCCAGTTGCAGCAGGCGCGCTTCGTCCCCACCCGGCGCCGGCGCCAGCGCCGCCAGCGAGGGCTGGCCTTCGGTCAGCGTGCCGGTTTTATCGAAGGCCACGGTGGTGATGCGGTGCGCCAGCTCCAGCGCCTCGGCGTCCTTGATCAGGATGCCGTAGCGCGCGGCGACGCCGGTGCCGGCCATGATGGCGGCTGGCGTCGCCAATCCCAGCGCGCACGGACAGGCAATCACCAGCACCGCCACCGCGTTGATGATCGCCTGCTCGGCATCACCGCCGAACAGCCACCAGCCGCCAAAGGTCAGCAGCGCCAGCACCAGCACCACCGGCACGAACACCGCGCTGACGCGGTCCACCAGATGCTGCACTGGCGCCTTGGCCGCTTGCGCGTCTTCCACCAGCCGGATGATGCGCGACAGTGTGCTTTCCGCGCCGATCGCGCTCACCCGCACCAGCAGCAGTCCTTCGCCGTTGATGGCGCCGCCGGTGACGCGTTCGCCGGCATGACGTGCAACCGGCAGGCTTTCGCCGGTGATCAGCGCTTCGTCGACATGACTGGCGCCTTCGGCGATCACGCCGTCGGCGGCAATGCGCTCGCCGGGACGCACGACGATGATGTCGTCCAGCCGCACTTCGCCGATGGCCAGATCCACATCCTGGCCGCCGCGCCGCACGCGCGCCGATTCCGGCCGCAGCGTTTGCAGTGCACGGATGGCGGCGGCGGTCTGCCGCTTGGCGCGCGCCTCCAGCCATTTACCCAGCAGGACCAGCGTAATGACCACCGACGACGCTTCAAAATACAAGTGCGGCATGGCGTCGCCGGCCAGCAGCAGGTAGACGCTGAGGCCATAGGCGGCACTGGTGCCCAGCGCCACCAGCAAGTCCATATTGCCGCTGCGCGCGCGCGCCGCCAGCCAGCCGGCGCGGTAAAAGCGCGCGCCCAGCCAGAATTGCACCGGCGTCGCCAACAGCCATTGCAGCCGGCCATCCAGCATCCAGTGAATGCCAGCCAGTTCGAGCAACATGGGGAGGACCAGCGGCAGGGAGAACAAAGCCGCCAGCAGCACGGCGAGGCCGCCGGTCGGCGTCAGTGAGGGTGCAGCGCCAGCGGCTGCCGCGTGGCCGGTCTGCGCAGCCGACGACGGCGCCATGCCAGGTTCGGGCGCCGGCAGCGAGGCCTGATAGCCAGCCTTATCGATCGCTTGCGCCAGCACGGCAAAGTCAACCGGCTGGGTCGATTCGACCCGCGCCATTTCGGTTGCCAGGTTGACGCTGACTTTGTCGACGCCGGGCACGGCGGCCAGTACCCGCTCCACCCTGCCCACGCAGGAGGCGCAGCTCATGCCGTCAATTTTGATTGCTTGCTGATTCATGGGACACCCGATGCTGTCTGTACAGTTACAGCATCAAGTATCCCACGATTGGAAGGTCAAGGTTTTTTTAGCGGACTTCGCAGTCCACGGCGTTGGACTTGGGCGGTGCGGCCGTATTGGCGCCCGGCTGGGTTGAGGTGGGGTTAAAGACAGGCGGCGGCGTGAACTGCATCCCCGGATTCTGCGGGACGAGCACCGGCGGCACCTGGAAACTCGGGGTAAAGCCGAATTGTCCGGCGCTGAATTGCAGCGCACCACCGGAGTTACTCACATTGATCATGCCATCGATCACTTGCAGATATAGGCCCGGCGGCAAGCCAAACGTCGACACCGGACTGACAGTCGGAGGCGATGCTTGCGCCAGCATCAGCGGTTGCGCCGGCGCAGCCAGCGGGTCGAGCGACGCGGTGCTGGCCATCAGCCATGCTTCGCGCGCGGCAATGGCGGTGGCGGTAGCAGTGGCGGATGGCTCGACCCATTCGGCAATGAAGGTGGTGCCGCGGATGCCGATGGTGGCGCTCGGCGTTTTCATCTCGAACTTTTCCTTGTTACGCTTGCCCAACAGGCCAGTCACCGAGCGCAGGCCGCCCTTGACCAGATTGAATGAGGCTTTGTCGCCGTCAGGCTTGTCGGCATCGTAGGCAAAGTTTTCAACCTTGAAGGTGGTCGACGGCTTGAGCGTGATTTCGCTGTTGTCGATGAATTTCACCATGGCGTAGGTGTTCTTCTCGGTCATCAGGGTGTCGCCGCTCTCCACTTCGGAACGCATGGAGAGGATGCGCACGGTGCCGTCAGCCTTTTTGGCCATCAACGGCCCGCTCAACTGGACCACGGTGCCGGCGACTTGGGCGGCCCAGCTGATGCTGGCCATCCAGAACAGCATCAGCGCCAGCCACGCCTTAATTGCAGTATGTTTTTTGAATGGCATCATTTTTAGTTCCGGTCTTTTCGGTGGCCGTGGCGGCTGCGGATTTGTCAGACTTTTTATCGTCGTCCGGCGTGGACGAGGTAGCGCTGTTGCCTGAGCCGCCGCCACTGCTGCTGCCAGACGAACTGCCCGAGCTTTCGCCGGTTGCCGAGGCCAAAGTGGTTACCACTTGGTTAGAGGCCTGCTGCGTAGGCTTGACCGGTTCCGACGCAGTGGGCGGCGATAGCACCTGACACAGCGCGGAGTTAGGCGCGATGGTGCAAATGTCAGCCGACGGTGGCGGCGTTGGCGTTGGCGTTGGCGTTGGCGTTGGCGTTGGCGTCGGCGTCGGGGTTGGCGTCGGCGTCGGCGTCGGCGTTGGCGTTGGCGTCGGCGTCGGCGTTGGCGTCGGCGTTGGCTCCGGCGTAGGGGTTGGCGTCGGCGTCGGGGTTGGCGTCGGGGTTGGCGTCGGGGTTGGCGTTGGCGTTGGCGTTGGCGTCGGCGTCGGGGTTGGCGTCGGGGTTGGCGTCGGCGTCGGCGTCGGCGTCGGCGTTGGCGTCGGCGTCGGCGTCGGCGTCGGCGTCGGCGTCGGCGTCGGCGTTGGCGTTGGCGTCGGCGTCGGCGTTGGCGTTGGCGTTGGCGTTGGCGTTGGCGTTGGCGTTGGCGTCGGCGTCGGCGTTGGCGTCGG
>CAUPXZ010000104.1:0-8787 GCA_963515135.1 uncultured Duganella sp.
GTGCCGACATTCGGACCTTTCGCGCGCGAAATGTCCGAATGTCGGCACTGACCCCGAATGAAAAAAGCCCCGCAGAGCGGGGCTTTCGGTGTTCGACTCAGCGGATTACTTGCTGGTGCCGACCACTTCGATTTCTACGCGACGGTTTTTGGCGCGGCCTTCGGCGGTTTTGTTGTCCGCTACAGGTTGTTTCTCGCCTTTGCCTTCGGTGTACACGCGGTTGGCTTCAACGCCTTTCGAGATGATGTAGGCTTTGACAGCTTCTGCGCGGCGTACCGACAGCTTCTGGTTGTACTCATCGGTGCCGACGGAGTCGGTGTGACCCACGGCGATGATGACTTCCAGGTTGATCGAACCCAGTTTCGAGGTCAGATCGTCCAGCTTGGATTTGCCTTCCGGTTTCAGCACGGCCTTGTCGAAGTCGAAGAAGGCGTCAGCAGCGAAGCTCACTTTTTGTGCGGTTGGCACTGGTACCGGTACTGGCGTAGGCGCCGGGGTTGGCGCTGGTGCTGGCGCCGGGGCGACTGGTGGTGGCGGCGGTGCGACGCATTTGCCGTTTTCCAGTTTCTCTGGCTCTACGCACAGTGGCAGATCGCAGCCTGGCACGGCGTCAGCCGGGGTCCAGTAGCCGGTGCGCCAGCACAGACCGAACGGGTCGCGCGCGATGATGCCGCGGGCATCTTGCACGTAGGCGCTCTTCGGCGTTGCCGCCTTGATGTCCTGGGTCACTGGGGCGTACGGTGGTGCGGTCGGTGCGGTCTGGGCGATGGCCGAGCCGGCGAATGCAGCCGAGATGGCCAGCATGGAAATCAGTTTTTTCATTATTTTCTTCCTTTCGGGGGTGATATCTGCAGAAAACTGCGCGACGTAGTTCTTTGCGTGGGAGGAATTCTACCACGCAGGGGCGTCAGGCTCATTTCCCGCTTGCGAATCAAGCAATTGACTTCTCGTCCATTTTGCCACAAGCGATTAAAGTCGTTTAAAAAGCTCCAACACGGCGCTGTTTCGGGTTCGACCAAAATGTTGTTTTGTTGCAACGTGATTCTCGATAATAATTGAGTAATGTGTCATGAATATTACAACTTGTTACGGTGCGCAATCGTGCGCAACACCGCATAGCGACGGGCGCGGCGCGGTTTTCCGCTAGTTGCCTTGCGCGCATGCTAAAATCGAACGCTTGCCTGTCTCTTGGGAGAGGCTTAATAAACCACAGTAAACGACCGGCCAATGGATCAATTCGCAAAAGAAACAATCCCTATTTCCCTCGAAGAAGAGATGCGCAAGAGCTACCTCGATTACGCCATGAGCGTCATCGTTGGCCGCGCCTTGCCGGACGTGCGTGACGGCCTGAAGCCTGTACACCGCCGCGTCTTGTACTCGATGCATGAATCGAACTACGTGTGGAACCGTGCTTACGTAAAGTGCGCGCGCGTGGTCGGCGACACCATGGGTAAATACCACCCGCACGGCGACGCCTCGATCTACGACACGCTGGTGCGCATGGCGCAGCACTTCTCGCTGCGCTACATGCTGGTCGACGGCCAGGGCAACTTCGGCTCGGTCGACGGCGACGGCGCGGCGGCAATGCGTTACACCGAGTGCCGCCTCGACAAGATTTCCAGCGAACTGCTGGCCGACATCGACAAGGACACGGTCGACTTCCAGCCCAACTATGACGGCAAGGAAAAAGAACCGACCGTCCTGCCGACCCGCATTCCCAACCTGCTGATCAACGGTTCGTCCGGTATCGCGGTGGGCATGGCCACCAATATCCCGCCGCACAATCTGCATGAAGTGATTGCCGGCGCGCTGCATGTGCTGCAAAACCCGGAATGCTCGATCGACGAACTGATCGAACTGATTCCGGCGCCAGACTTCCCGACCGGCGGCACCATCTACGGCGTCTCCGGCGTGCGTGACGGTTACCGCACCGGCCGTGGCCGAGTGGTGATGCGCGCCAAGACCCACTACGAGGAATACGGCAAGGATGGCGGCCGTACCGCCATCATCGTCGACGAGCTGCCGTACCAGGTCAACAAGAAATCCTTGCTGGAACGCATCGCCGAAAACGTCCGCGACAAGAAGCTGGAAGGCATCAGCGACATCCGCGACGAGTCCGACAAGTCGGGCATGCGCGTGGTCATCGAGCTGAAGCGCGGTGAAGTGCCGGAAGTGGTGCTGAACAATCTGTACAAGCAAACCCAGCTGCAAGACACCTTCGGCATGAATATGGTGGCGCTGGTCGACGGCCAGCCTAAGCTGCTGAACCTGAAGGAAATGCTGTCGTGCTTCCTGTCGCACCGCCGCGAAGTGGTGACGCGCCGTACCGTGTTCGAACTGCGCAAGGCGCGCGAACGCGGCCACGTGCTGGAAGGCCTGGCGGTAGCGCTGGCAAATATCGACGACTTCATCGCCCTGATCAAGGCTGCGCCAACGCCGCCGGTGGCGAAAGCGGCGCTGATGGACCGTTCGTGGGATTCGTCGCTGGTGCGCGAGATGCTGGCCCGTACCGGCGAAGGCACCACGGTGGGCGGCATCGACGCCTTCCGTCCGGAGCACCTGCCGAAGCACTACGGCATCCAGGCCGACGGCATGTACAAGCTGTCGGACGATCAGGCGCAAGAGATTCTGCAAATGCGTCTGCAACGCCTGACCGGTCTGGAACAGGACAAGATCGTCAACGAGTACAAGGACGTGATGGCGGAAATCGCCGACCTGCTGGACATTCTGGCCACGCCATCGCGCGTGACCACCATCATTACCGAAGAAATGACGTCGGTAGTGACCGAGTTCGGCGACCCGGCCAAAGATCCACGCCGTTCCAACATCGAGCACAACGCCAGCGACCTGAATACCGAAGACCTGATCACGCCGCAGGACATGGTCGTGACGCTGTCGCACACCGGCTATATGAAGGCGCAGCCCATCTCCGAGTACCGCGCGCAGAAACGCGGCGGTCGCGGCAAGCAGGCCATGGCGACCAAGGAAGAAGACTGGATCGACCAGCTGTTCATCGCCAACACGCACGATTACATCCTGTGCTTCTCCGACCGTGGCCGCCTGTACTGGCTGAAGGTGTGGGAAGTGCCGCAAGGCTCGCGCAACTCGCGCGGCAAGCCGATCGTCAACATGTTCCCGCTGGCGGACAACGAGAAGATCACGGTGATTCTGCCGCTGTCGGGCGTCAACCGTACCTTCCCTGAAGACCACTATGTGTTCATGTCGACCAGCCTGGGCACCGTGAAGAAAACGCCGCTGAAAGACTTCAGCAATCCACGCAAGGCCGGCATCATCGCGGTCGATCTGGACGAGGGCGACTTCCTGATCGGCGCCGCGCTGACCGATGGCGAACACGATGTCATGCTGTTCTCCGACGCCGGCAAGGCAGTGCGCTTCGACGAGGAGGATGTGCGTGCTATGGGCCGTAACGCCCGTGGCGTGCGCGGCATGAACCTCGACGAAGGCCAGCGCGTGATCGCGCTGCTGGTGGCCGAGAACGAGCAGCAGTCGGTCCTGACCGCCACCGAGAACGGCTTCGGCAAGCGTACCCCGATCACTGAGTACACCCGCCATGGCCGTGGCACTAAGGGCATGATCGCGATCCAGACCTCGGAGCGCAACGGCAAGGTGGTGGCGGCGACGCTGGTGGATTCGTCGGACGAGATCATGCTGATCACCACCGGCGGCGTATTGATCCGCACCCGCGTGTCGGAGATCCGCGAGATGGGCCGCGCGACCCAGGGCGTGACCCTGATCGCGGTGGAGGACGGCACCAAGCTGTCCGGCCTGCAGCGCGTGGTCGAGACGGACATCGACGAAGTGGAGCTGGAACCGGGCCCGGATTCAGCGACCGAGTAAAGCTCACCTGAACGGGAGCCAGCGGGGCCACGACTATTGCACGACAATAGAACTGGTCCCGTTTTTATTTATACAGGAGACAAGATGAAAAAAATCGTAGCAAGCTTGTTCACTTCGCTGGCGCTGATCGGCACCCCGGTCGCCTACGCGCAAACCGCCGACGCCGCATCCAGCGCCGCCGCCAAGGAATTGTTCGACTCGATGAACTACCGCTCGATCCTGCAGGGCATGATGCAGCAGATGGCACAGGGCATGGCTGCCTCAATGCGCGGCGGCGCCGAAGCGGCGATCAACAATAATTCAAAGCTGAGCGCCGACGACAAGCAGAAGGCCTTGGCCAAGATGGAAGCCGAACTGCCGGCCGCCGTTGGCGCCATGCAGTCGGTGCTGGGCGATCCGGCGCTGGTGGATGACATCCTGAACGAGACGGTGCCTATCTACGCGCGTAATTTCAGCGCCGATGAACTGAAGCAGATCACCGCTTTCTACCGCACGCCGGTCGGCGCCAAGATGCTGGCGAAGATGCCGCAGCTGATGGGCGAGGGTATGCAGGTTGGCCAGCAGATCGTCGCGCGCCGCATCGGCCCGATGATGCAGAAGCTGCAGCAGCAACAGAAATAACCACATAGAAGGAACGCAATGACTCAGATCTACAACTTCTCCGCCGGCCCTGCCGTCTTGCCGAAAGAGGTGCTGGCGCAAGCCGCCGCCGAAATGCTGGACTGGCATGGCAGCGGCATGTCGGTGATGGAGATGAGCCACCGCGGACCGGAATTCATATCGATCTACAAGGCAGCGGAGCGCGATCTGCGCGAGCTGCTGGCAGTGCCGGACAATTACAAGATTTTGTTCATGCAGGGCGGCGGCTTGTCGCAGAACGCCCTGATTCCGTTGAACCTGCTGGGCCACAAGCCCGCCGGTGCAACCATCGATTTTATCCACACCGGTTCGTGGTCGGACAAATCCGTCAAGGAAGCCCGCAAGTACGCCAACGTCAACGTCGCCGCCTCGTCGAACACCGAAGTGCCGCCGCAGGCCGGCTGGCAACTGACGCCCGGCGCCGCCTATCTGCATATGTGCACCAACGAGACCATCGGCGGCGTCGAGTACCAGCCGGACTTCAGCGATCCGCGTTTGCAGGACGTGACGCTGGTGGCCGACATGTCGTCGCACATTTTGTCGCGCCAGGTCGACGTTTCGAAGTACGGCGTGATCTTCGCCGGCGCGCAGAAGAACATCGGCCCGGCCGGCGTCACCATCGTCATCATCCGCGACGACTTGCTGGGCAAGGCGCTTCCGGTATGTCCGTCAGCGTTCGACTTCAAGCTGGTGGCGGATAACGAATCCATGTACAACACGCCGCCGACCTACGGCATCTATATCGCTGGCCTGGTGTTCCAGTGGCTGAAGCGCCAGGGCGGTGTGGCCGAGATGGAGCGCCGCGCGCAAGCCAAGGCCGAACTGCTGTACCACGCGCTGGACGCCAGCGACTTTTACCAAACCCGCGTAGCGCCACACAACCGCTCGCGCATGAACGTGCCTTTCTACCTGAAGGACGAGAGCAAGAACGAAGCATTCCTGGCCGGCGCCAAAGCGCGCGGCCTGCTGCAACTGAAGGGCCACAAGTCCGTCGGCGGTATGCGCGCATCGATCTATAACGCGATGCCTATCGAGGGCGTGCAAGCGCTCGTAGACTACTTGAACGAATTCGCAGCTAATAATCCATGAACGACAAACTCAAACCCTTGCGCGAGCAGATCGATTCGATCGACGCGCAGATACTCGACCTGCTGAACCAGCGCGCGCGCGTGGCGCAGGCCGTCGGCCACGTAAAGGCCGAAACCGGCGCGCCGGTGTTCCGTCCGGAGCGCGAGGCGCAGGTGCTGCGCGGCGTGGCCGAACGCAATCCTGGCCCGATGGGCAACGCCGAACTGCAAACCATCTGGCGCGAAATCATGTCCGCCTGCCGCTCGCTGGAGAAGCGCGTCACCGTGGCCTTCCTCGGCCCGGCCGGCACCTACAGCGAACAGGCGGTGTACGAACAATTCGGCACGGCGGTCGATGTGCTGTCGTGCTCCTCGATCGACGAGGTGTTCCGCGCCACCGAGGCGGGGACGGCGGAATTCGGTGTGGTGCCGGTCGAGAATTCGACCGAAGGCGCGATCGGCCGCACGCTGGACCTGCTGCTGCATACGCCGCTGACCATCAGCGGCGAAGTGTCGATCGCCGTGCGTCATAGCCTGTTGACCGGCACCGGCAATATGGACGGCGTGACCGCGATCTGTGCCCATGCGCAGGCGCTGGCGCAGTGCCAGATCTGGTTGAACAACAATTACCCGGACCTGGAACGCATCGCTGTATCGTCGAACGCTGAGGCGGCGCGCATGGCGCGCGACAATCACACGCTGGCGGCGATTGCCGGCGAGCGTGCCGGCGTGCGTTACAGTCTGGGCACGGTCAAGGCCAACATCCAGGACGACCCGCACAATCGCACGCGCTTCGCGGTGATCGGTTCCTTGCAGGCCGGCCCGTCGGGCGAGGACCGCACTTCGCTGGCGCTGGCGGCGCCGCATAAGGCGGGTTCCATCTATCGCCTGCTTGGCTCGCTGGCGCAGCATGGCGTGTCGATGACGCGCTTTGAATCGCGTCCGGCGCGCACCGGCACCTGGGAGTATTACTTCTACGTCGACGTCCAGGGCCATGTGCAGGACGAAGCGGTGGCCAGGGCGCTGGCCGAGCTGCAAGGCAATGCGGCATTCTTCAAGGTGCTGGGTTCCTACCCGGTGAGCCTGACCTGACTTATAAAGAGAGACAGAACATGAGCAACAACTACGGCCCGGAATACGTCCGCGCTATCGCACCTTACCAAGCCGGCAAACCGATCGCGGAAGTGGCACGCGAGTTTGGCCTGGATGAAGCCAGCATCGTCAAGCTGGCGTCCAACGAGAATCCGTTCGGCGTGCCGGCATCGGCGCAGCAGGCCATGGCGGCCGCTGTTGCGGACCTGGGGCGCTACCCGGACGCCAACGGCTTCGATCTGAAAGGCGCGCTGTCGAAGCGCTACGATGTGCCGGCGGAGTGGATCACGCTGGGCAACGGCTCCAACGATATTCTGGAAATTGCCGCGCATGCGTTTGTGGAGCGCGGCCAGTCGATCGTCTATTCGCAGTATTCGTTCGCGGTGTACGCGCTGGCGACGCAGGGTGTCGGCGCGCAGCACATCGTGGTGCCGGCCAAGGCGCACGGCCACGATCTGCCGGCGATGCTGGCGGCGATCCGCGAAGATACGCGCCTGGTGTTCATCGCCAATCCGAACAACCCGACCGGCACCTTCATTCCCGCCGCCGACATCGAAGCCTTCCTGGGCAAGGTGCCGGCCAATGTGGTGGTGGTGCTGGACGAGGCGTATAACGAATTCCTGGCGGCCGAGAATCAGTTCGAATCGGCGGCATGGGTGAAGAAGTACCCGAACCTGCTGGTGTCGCGCACCTTCTCGAAAGCTTACGGCCTGGCGGGTCTGCGCGTGGGCTTCGCCATCGCGCAGCCGGCGCTGACGGATTTGATGAACCGTATTCGCCAGCCGTTCAACGTCAATTCGCTGGCGCAGGCGGCGGCCATCGCGGCGCTGAACGACCAGGCGTTCCTGCAACAGAGCGCGGAGAACAACAACGCCGGCTACCAGCAGTTCGTGACGGCGTTCGACAAGCTGGGTCTCGAATACGTGCCATCGTTCGGCAACTTCGTGCTGGTGAAAGTTGGCGAGGACAGCGGCGCCGGCGCGCGCATCAACCTGGCGTTGCTGAAGCAGGGCGTGATCGTGCGCCCGGTCGGCAACTACGGCTTGCCGGAATGGCTGCGCATCTCGATCGGCCTGCCGGAAGAGAACGAAGCCTTCATCGAAGCGCTGACCCACGCACTGGCGGAGTAAATGCTGAACAAAGTCGTTATTTTTGGCGTAGGCCTGATCGGCGGCTCGTTTGCGCGGGCGCTGAAGAAGGCCGGCGCGGTGCGCGAGATCGTCGGTGTCGGCCGCTCGGCCGCCTCGATGGCGCGCGCGCTGGAGCTGGGCATCATCGACGCCGTCGGCGTGAGCGTCCCGGCCGCAGCTGCCCCGGCGCCCGCCGTCGCGCCGCTGTCCCTTGCAGACGCGCTGTCCGGCGCCGACCTGGTGCTGCTGGCCGCGCCTGTGGCGCAGACCGAGGCTATCCTGGTGGCGATCGCGCCACACCTGCAGGCCGGCACCATCGTCACCGATGCCGGCAGCACCAAGTCCGACGTGGTGGCTGCCGCGTGCCGCGCGCTGGGCGATAAGGTCGCGCAGTTCGTGCCCGGCCACCCGATCGCCGGCCGCGAAACCAACGGCCCGGACGCCGCCATCGATCATCTGTACATCGGCAAAAAAGTGGTGCTGACCGCGCTGCGAGAAAACAGCGATTCCGACATCGAACGCGTGGCCGCCGCCTGGCGCATCTGTGGCGCCATCATCCACCGCCTGACGCCGGAGGAGCACGACAAAGTGTTCGCGGCGGTGAGCCACCTGCCGCACCTGCTGGCCTACGCGCTGGTGGACGACATCGCCCGCAAGCCGCATGCCGATTTGCTGTTCCAGTACGCTGCCAGCGGCTTCCGCGATTTCACGAGGATCGCCGGCTCGTCGCCGGAAATGTGGCGCGACATCAGCCTGGCCAACCAGCCAGCCCTGCTGGCGGAGCTGGACGCCTACATGGCACAATTGGTCACGCTGCGCGCGCAACTGGCCGCCAATGACGGCGCCGCGCTGGAGCGCGTCTACAGCAACGCCCAGCACGCCCGTCACCAATGGATCACCGCGATCGAAGCAGCCGAAGCGCCGCCATCGCCGGATAAAGAATAAATCCGGGGTCAGGTCCCCCATTTCTACACGACCTCTGCCGCAGCGCGGCAGAGGTC
>CAUPXZ010000105.1:0-8716 GCA_963515135.1 uncultured Duganella sp.
ATTATCCAGTGGTCTCGCGGTATGTTCAAGATACGAGGTCCTCCATTTCTACACGAGCCCAGCCGCGCGCGGCTGGGCTCGTGTAGAAATGGAGGACCTGACCCCGGGTTATTTCAGTTGGGCGCGGACAGCTGGGTCGAGTTTCTGGATGGCTTGTTCGAGCCGGGCGGCGCGCTGTAGTGCTTGCTCTTGTTCGGCACTCAGGCCGGACTTGTGGAAGGCGGCCTGGCCGCCCAGCACGATCAGGGCGCTGACGATGGCGATCGCGGCGGCGGCGCCCAGCAGGCGCAGTTCGCGCGGTGTGATCAGCGGCGACTGGGTGGAGATCGGACGCACCGGGCCGGACGGAGGCGTCGGCACGTAGCCGGCCGGATGGTCGGCGGGGGCTGCGGCGTGGTGGTCGTGTGCGGGCGCCTGGCCGGCGGCGTGGGCCTGGACCTGGGCCGCCAGCGCCTGCGAGGCGGCGTCGATGCGGGCGATGTGGCGTTCCACCGCTTCTTCCAGCACCGCTTCGTTCAGCGCCACCAGCGCAAAGACCGGGTCGTCGAGGTCGAGCTTGACGCCGGTTTTTTCAAATACCAGGGCACGCAGCTTTTGCTGATCCATGGCCGCTTACCACTGCACTTTGTCGAGCTGCTCGAACAGGTCGCGGAACACGACCTTGATGCGCTGCTTTTCCATGACGTTGAAGCGCTCGCTTTCGCGGACTTCGTTCATGGTCAGGCGCGCGGTGTTCATTTTTTTCAGGTCGGCGCCGAAGGTGTCGGCGTTGCGCGCGGTCAGCACCACGCGGCCGACCACCCGCGCGGAATTGTCGGCGTAGGTCTGCGATTCGGTGAATTGCTTGCCGGCCGCCGATTGCAGCAGGCCGAAATGCTCGTTTTCCCACAGCACCAGCGGCACGTTGGTGGCCTTGGCGGTGGAGACGAATCCGGTAGCGGTGTCGTGCAGCGTGTCGCCGCCGCCGACGATGGTGTGGATGTAGACCTTGCGGCCGGATTCCTGCAGCAGCGCGAAGCAGTCGTTCTCGATCAGATAGCCCATCAGCGGCGAGAAGGTGTTGGCGCCGTTGTCGATCACGCAGTTGCCTTCCTGTTCCAGCAGGTCGATCATCAGCGCGTCGAAACGCTTGGGATCGATGGTGCGGCTGTCGGTCATCACCGGCACATGCTTGACGTTCATCGCCTTGTAGCGCGAGAAGGTCGGATTCTCCTGGTCGGTGTCGTAGCAGCGCAGCGGCTGCTGGCCTTCGGCCACGTCCTTGCTGGCGATCCATTGCGCAAGCATGGTCGAGACCAGCGTCTTGCCGATGCCGCCTTTGCCCTGGAGAATAAAATGTACCGTGTTTTGCATCTAACGACTCCCAAACGCATAGTGAATGCGTCGAGAGTAATTGTTTTGTGGCTCGAAGGCAACCTAGTTGATGAAGCGGAGCAGGCCTTGCAGCGCGTGAATCACGGTCTGCTCGCGCACCGCGCGGCGGTCGCCGGTAAACACCAGGCGCTCGGTGTGCACGGTGTCGGCGTTGGCCCAGCCGAAGCAGACGGTGCCCACCGGCTTGCCCGGCACGGCGCCGGTCGGGCCGGCGATGCCGGTGGTCGAGACGGCGATGTGGGCATTGCTGGCACCCAGCGCACCGCTGGCCATGACGCCGGCCACTTCTTCCGAGACGCTGCCCAGCTGCGCGATCAGCGCCGCCGGCACGTCCAGCATTTCGGTCTTGGAGGCGTTCGAGTAGGTGACAAAGCCGCAGTCGAACCAGCCGGTGGAGCCGGCGATTTCGGTGATGGCCTGGGCCACGCCGCCGCCGGTGCACGATTCGGCCGTGGCCAGGATCAGCCCTTTGTCTTGTAACGCTTTGCCGACTTTGGCGGCGAGGTCGAGGATGGTGTCGCTGTTGCTCATTGGCTTCTCCTTCTCGGATACGGGACTGCGCGGGCTTGCCCTCACTGTACCATGCGTTTTGCCATCGTCGCAATCCTGCAAAAAATCACGCTGTTGTGCGCCACGCTTTGTTGAGGCTGGTAAGCTTACTGAAGAGTACGTGCCCACCGGAGACGCAATGATCAGCCAGAACGACATCCACCATGCCCGCATCCTGATCGTCGACGATCAGCCGGTCAATGTCGAACTGCTGGAATACCTGCTGACCTCCACCGGCTATAAAGATGTGCGCGCCACCACCGACCCGCGCGTGGTGGCCGGCTGGCACGCCGAGCACCGTTACGACCTGATCATCCTCGACCTGCAAATGCCGGGCATGAGCGGCTTCGACGTGATGGAGGCGCTGAAGCCGCTGGAGCCGGACGGCTGGCTGCCGGTGCTGGTGGTCACCGCCCAGCCCGATCATAAAATGCGCGCCTTCGAATGCGGCGCGCGCGATTTCATCAGCAAGCCGTTCGATCCGGTCGAGACGCTGACGCGCATCCGCAATATGCTGGAGATGCGCTTGCTGCACGAGCGCGAACGCGGCTACAACGCCCGCCTGGAGCAGTGCGTGCGCGAGCGCACCGCCGAACTGCAGCGCTTCCGCAGCGCGATGGACGCCACCGCCGACGCCATCTTCCTGTTCGACGCCGCCAGCGGCGAGCTGGTTGATGTCAACGAGGGCGCCTGCCGCATGCTGGCCTATGCGCGCGGCGAACTGCTGGGCCAGTCTGCCAGCCGCCTCGGCCTCGGCACGCCGGCAACGCTGCGCGCGCAGGCCGAACGGCTGGCCGACTACGCCGCCGCCATTGGCCCGGCCCGCTCGCCGGAGCTGAACGAACTGGAACTGATGCGCAGCGATCTGATCACCGTGCCGGTGGAGCTGTACTGGCAGCTGCTGAAGCGTCCGGGCCAGCCGGAGGTGATGCTGGGCGTGGCGCGCGATATCAGCGAGCGCCGCCAGGCCGAGGAGCTGCTGCAGCACATGGCCCACTACGACGCGCTGACCGGCCTGCCGAACCGCACGCTGTTCTTCAAGATCGTCGGCGACGCCATCGCCGTGGCGCAGGACAAGTCATGGCGCATCGTGGTGCTGATGATCGGCCTCGACCGCTTCAAGAACATCAACGATTCGCTCGGCACCGCGCTGGGCGACGACCTGCTGCGCCAGTTCAGCAACCGGCTGGTGCAGACCGCGCGCATCCGCGACACGGTCGGTCGCGTCGGCGGCGACGAGTTTGCGCTGATCCTGACCAAGAGCCGCGACCAGCAGGACGCGGTGCAGGCCGCGCACGACGTGCGCGAGGCGCTGCGCCAGCCGTTCGAGCTGGACGGCCACCAGGCCATCCTCAGCGCCAGCATCGGCATCTCGATCTACCCGGACGACGCCACCGATCCGGAAACCCTGGTCAAGTACGCCGACACCGCGATGGAGCGCGCCAAGCAGGCCGGCCGCGACGGCTACCGTTTCTTCACCGCCGGCATGAATGTGCAGGTGCTGGCGCGGCTGGACATGGAGCTGGCGCTGCGCCGCGCCTTCGACAACGATGAGCTGCTGCTGCACTTCCAGCCCAAGGTCAACCTCAACACCGGCAAGTTCGCCGGCGTCGAGTCGCTGCTGCGCTGGCAGCGGCCCGGCTACGGCCTGGTGTATCCGGCCGAGTTCGTGCCGGTGCTGGAGGACAGCGGGCTGGTGGTGCGGGTCGGCGCCTGGATCATCGACGCCGCCTGCAAGCAGATCGTCAGCTGGCTCGGCGACGGTACCGGCCCGGTGCGGGTGGCAGTGAATGTCGCCAGCCGCCAATTTGTCGAAGGGGACCTGGAGGGCGTGGTGCGCGAGGCGCTGGAACGCAACAAGACGCCGCCGGAACTGCTGGAGCTGGAACTGACCGAAACCGCCTTGATGGTCAACGCCGAGCGCACCATCACCGTGCTGAAGAATCTGAAGACCCTCGGCATCAAGGTCGCCATCGACGACTTCGGCACCGGCTATTCATCGCTGTCCTACCTGCAGCGCTTCCCGATCGACAAGCTGAAGATCGACATCGCCTTCGTGCGCGACATCACCACCAATCCGAATGACGCGGCGATCGCACTGGCCATCATCAGCATGGCGCACAGCCTCAAGCTGCAAGTGATCGCCGAAGGCGTTGAGACGCGCGCGCAGCTGGAGTACCTGCGGCGCAGCCGCTGCGATGAGATCCAGGGCTATTTCTTCAGCCGGCCGCTGCCGCCGGACGAACTGGGCGCGCTGGTGCAGTCGGGCCGCAGCCTGCCGCCGGCGCCGGGCACGGTCACGCAGCAGGCGCAGACGCTGCTGATCGTCGATGACGATGTGAATGTGCTGTCGTCGCTGCACCGGCTGTTCCGCCGCGACGGTTACCAGATCCTGGCCGCCGCCTCGCCGACCGAGGCCTTCGAGATGCTGGCGCTGCACGCGGTGCAGGTGATCGTCTGCGACCAGCGCATGCCGGCCATGAGCGGCACCGAGTTCCTCAGCAAGGTCAAGGAGATGTATCCGGACACCATCCGCATCATCCTGTCCGGCTACACCGGGCTGGAGGCGGTGCTGGACGCGATCAACCGCGGCGCCATCTACCGCTTCTACACCAAGCCGTGGGACGACACCCAGCTGCGCGACAACATCCGTCTGGCGTTTCACCACTACTGGCTGATGAATGGCAGCGGCAGGCGGGTGGGGCAGCCGGGCGAGGACGTCACGGCGATTCAGGAAGTGAAGTGATCGAAGCCGGCCAGCTGGAGATCGAGCGGCGCGCCGCCGGCGTCCACCAGCTTCAGGCCGCCATCGGCGGTGATGCTGCCGACTCGCGTGACCGGCGTGGCAACGCTGCCGGCCGCCGCGATGACGGCGGCGCGCGCCGACACCGGCGCGGTGAAGCATAGCTCGTAATCGTCGCCGCCGGCGGCGGTGTAGGCGCGGCGTAGCGCGGTCTCGCGCGTGGCCAGGATGGCGCCGGCCGGCAGCGCGTCGACGTCCAGCGTGGCGCCCACTTGCGACAGCTTGAGGATGTGGCCGAGGTCGCCGATCAGGCCGTCCGAAATATCGATCGCCGCATGGGCGATGCCTTGCTCGGCCAGCAGCACGCCCAGTTCCACGCGCGGCACCGGCGTGTGCATGCGCACGGCGGCGGCGCGCTGGCCGGCGGCGTCCAGCGGCTGCGCCAGCTCGGAACGGTAGCCGGCCAGCGCCAGGCGGGCGTCGCCCAGCGTGCCGGAAATCCAGATATCGTCGCCCGCTTTGGCGGCGTTGCGGCGCAGCGCCTGGCCCGGCTTGATTTCGCCGAACACGGTGATACAGATATTCAGCGGCCCCTTGGTGGTGTCGCCGCCGATCAGTTCGATATTGAAGGCGTCGGCCAGCGCGAACAGGCCCTGCGAGAAGCCTTGCAGCCATGCGCGGTTGGCCTCGGGCAGCGCCAGCGCCAGCGTGAAGCCGACCGGGCGCGCGCCCATCGCCGCCAAGTCGGACAGATTGACCGCCAGCGCCTTGTGGCCCAGCCGCAGCGGGTCTTCGCCGGCGAAGAAGTGCCGGCCTTCGACCAGCATGTCGGACGAGATGGCGGTCTGCATGCCGGGGGTGGGCGCGATCAGCGCGCAATCGTCGCCGATGCCCAGCGCAGCGCGCGTAGCATGATGGGGACGCTGGAAGTATTCCTTGATAAGGTCGAATTCGGAGAGCATGGCGGTATTGTACCGCCGCTATGCGATCCTTTTTTGCAGACTTTCCATGCCGATCGCCGGCAGCGATTCGTCCGACAGGAACAGCCAGTCATGGTTGGCCAGCCGCACCGCCACGCCGTTGACGTGGAAGCGGCTCAGCAGATTGGGGGTAAAGAACAGCTGCGGCCCGGCCTCGTACGAGGCGCCGGCCAGCACGATGTACAGCTTGCTGGTGCCGGCAGCGACGGTGGTGGCGTCCAGGCTCAGTTGCTCCAGCCGGCCCTGGCCGGTATGTATCAGCCCGCCCAGCGAGCGGGTGTAGACGAATGCCAGGGGCTGGCCGTTTTCATGCCATCGCAACAATTGCTGCCACGCCGCCCCCTGGGTCGAGGCACCGGCGGGTTCGGGCAGGCGGGCAGAAACGATCAGGTCGGACATGGCGTTCTCCGGTGAGCGGTGGTGGCTACAGCTTAGTCCAAATCGGCACGCGCCCGCTTCGCATGGTGAAATATTTATAATTTCAATTAAGTTTGATAAATCGATAGTCAATCGCAATTAGTTCGAAAAATTGATTATATTGGCTCTATTTAGGGTTGATCAGCTTAAAAATTCGGCTAACCGCCAGGTTGATCATAAAAAATGCTGATAACCCTTATTGCTCTGCGTGAAAATACCTACTTATGCGAAAGTATGGGTCTGCTAAAATCACAGGCCTTCGATCGCATATATGGGAAGGCTGTACAGCATGGATTCGTCACCTGAGAAAAAAGAAGCAATTCGTCAACAACTGCGCGTCGCCGCGCTGGAATACCACGAGTTTCCGACACCGGGCAAAATCAGCGTAACGCCGACCAAGCAACTGACCAACCAGCGCGACCTGGCGCTGGCCTACTCCCCGGGCGTGGCCGCGCCTTGCGAAGAGATCGTCATCGATCCGGCCAACGCTTATAAATACACTGCGCGCGGCAACCTGGTGGCCGTCATCACCAACGGCACCGCCGTGCTGGGCCTCGGTAATATCGGCCCGCTGGCCGCCAAGCCGGTGATGGAAGGCAAGGGCGTACTGTTCAAGAAATTCGCCGGCATCGATGTGTTCGACATCGAAATCAACGAGCAAGACCCGGACAAGCTGGTGGAAGTGATCGCCGCGCTGGAACCGACTTTCGGCGGCATCAACCTGGAAGACATCAAGGCGCCGGAGTGCTTCACCATCGAGCGCAAGCTGCGCGAACGCATGAAGATTCCGGTCTTCCACGATGACCAGCACGGCACCGCCATCATTGTCGGCGCCGCCATCCTGAACGGCATTTCGCTGGTCGGCAAAGATATCAAAAAATGCAAGCTGGTGGTGTCCGGCGCCGGCGCCGCCGCGCTGGCCTGCCTGGACCTGATCGTCGACCTCGGCTTCCCGCTGGAAAACATCTACGTGACCGACCTGGCCGGCGTGGTCTACAAGGGCCGCACCGAGCTGATGGACCCGGATAAAGAACGTTTCGCCCGCGAAACCGACGCCCGCACGCTGGCCGAAGTCATTCCGGATGCGGATATCTTCCTCGGCGTCTCCGCCGGCGGCGTGCTGAAGCAGGACATGGTCAAAGCCATGGCGCCGAACCCGCTGATCCTGGCGCTGGCCAACCCGAATCCGGAAATCCTGCCGGAAGACGTCAAGGCGGTGCGCGGCGACGCCGTCATCTGCACCGGCCGTTCGGACTACCCGAACCAGGTCAACAACGTGCTGTGCTTCCCGTACATCTTCCGTGGCGCGCTGGATTGCGGCGCCACCACCATCACCCGCGAAATGGAAATCGCCGTGGTGCACGCGATCGCCGAGCTGGCGCACGCCGAGCAGTCGGACATCGTCGCCACCACCTACGGCTTCACCAACCTGTCGTTCGGCCCTGAATACCTGATCCCGATGCCGTTCGATCCGCGCCTGCTGACCAAGATCGCGCCGGCGGTGGCCAAGGCGGCCGAGGATTCCGGCGTCGCCACTCGTCCAATTAAAGATCTGCAAGCCTACGAAGAGAGCCTGCAGCAGTTCGTCTACCGCTCGGGCACCTTCATGAAGCCGCTGTTCGCGGTGGCCAAGAAGGCGCCGCTGGATGCCAAGCGCATCGTCTACGCCGAAGGTGAAGAGGAACGCGTGCTGCGCGCGGTGCAAGTGGTGGTTGACGAGAAACTGGCGCGTCCTATCCTGGTCGGCCGTCCGGCTGTGCTGGAGACCCGCATCGCCAAGTTCGGCCTGCGTCTGAAGCTGGGCGTCGACTTCGACGTCATCAACCCGGACCACGACGACCGTTACCGCGATTACTGGACCACCTACTACGAACTGACCGCCCGCAAAGGCGTGACCCAGGAATACGCCAAGCTGGAAATGCGCCGCCGCCACTCGCTGATCGGCGCCATGATGATCAAGAAGGGCGACGCCGACGGCATGATCTGCGGCACCTTCGGCACCACCCAGCTGCACCTGCACTATATCGACCAGGTGCTGGGCCGCCGCGACGGCGCCTGCGTGTACGCCGCCATGAATGTGCTGGTGCTGCCGCAGCGCCAGCTGGTGATGGTCGACACCCACGTCAACGAGGATCCGGATGCCAACGAACTGGCCGCGATCACCGTCATGGCGGCCGAAGAGATGCGCCGCTTCGGCCTGTCGCCGCGCGCCGCGCTGCTGTCGCACTCCAACTTCGGTTCGTCCGACAGCCCTTCGGCGCGCAAGATGCGCGCGGCGCTGGAGCTGGTCAAGCAACGCGACCCGTCGCTGGAAGTGGATGGCGAAATGCACGGCGATACCGCGCTGGACTCGAAGCTGCGCAACCAGATCATGCCGAATTCGACCCTGACGGGCGACGCCAACCTGCTGGTGATGCCGAACATTGAATCGGCCAACATCGCCTACAACCTGGTGAAAACCTCGTCCGGCAACGGCATCGCGGTCGGTCCTATCCTGCTCGGTTGCGCCAAACCGGTGCATATCCTGACGCCTTCGGCCACCGTGCGCCGCATCGTCAACATGACCGCGCTGTGCGTGGTGGACGCGGTCGCCCAGCGCAAAGCGTAAGACAGCCCACCCCGCCGGGGTCAGTTCCGGCAACCCGCCATTTCG
>CAUPXZ010000106.1:0-6238 GCA_963515135.1 uncultured Duganella sp.
CCAGTGTGAAAGTAGGTTATCGTCAAGCTAGTTATTCGCCAAAGAGGCCCGCTCATATGAGTGGGCCTTTTTGCATTTATACTCTGCGCATGAGAGAACACATTGCGAGAGATGTCGTGCTGGTCCGTGTTATCGAGACCGCCGATCAAAACAAGGAAATCCTCAGCGACGACGATCGCATGTACGCCAGCCGCAGTGCGCGCGAGCTGGCCCAGTGGCGCGCCGCCGACCGCAAGGCCGAAGCCACCGGCGACGATTTCCTCCAACAACGCGCCGAACAAATCCTCAAGCGCCTGGCCGAACGCCATGCCGCTTTCGCCAGTTTCCTTAAACAACGTAGTCCCTTGCAGCCGCTGGGCTGGGCCTTGCCGCTGATCGGCCTGCTGCTGGGCGCGGGTCTCGACCGCATTACCGATCCGCATCGGGTTGATTTGCTGTCGGCGCCGCTGCTATTGATTATTGGCTGGAATCTGCTGGTGTATGCCGGCCTGCTGATCTGGCTGTTCGTGCCATCGCGTCCGCGCGTGCCGCACCGGCTGAAGGCGCCGCGCAAGCTGCCTTCGGTGCTGTCGACTGCGGTGGTGGATTTCCTGCGCGAGTGGTCGCAGCTCAGCGCCAGGCTGAACGCCGCGCGCCTGAGCCGCGCCGTGCATCTGAGCGCCGCCGCGTTCGCCGCCGGCGCGCTGGCGTCGTTATATGCACGCGGCCTGCTGTCGCAATACGCGGCCGGCTGGGAAAGCACCTTCCTCGATGCCACCCAGGTGCATGGCCTGCTTTCCACATTGTTCGCGCCGGCTACCGCGCTATTCCATCTGCAAGGCTTCACGCTGGCGGAAATTGAAGCGCTGCGTTTCCCGCAAACCACGGCTGCGCAAGGCGGCGCGCGCTGGGTGCATCTATATGCGGCCACCATCCTGCTGCTGGTGATCGTGCCGCGCCTGCTGCTGGCGGCGTTCTCGCAATGGCGGGCAGCCCGGCTGGCGCGCCACTTCCCGCTCGATCTGGAGCAGCCATACTTCCGCAAACTGAACGATACGATGGGTTTGTCGCAAGGCGGCACGCTGCGCGTATTACCGTACAGCTTTACGATCGATGAACAGCGCCATCGCGGCCTGCAGCAAGTGGCCATCTCACTGTTTGGCGAGCAGGGTCGCCTGATGCTGCGGCCTTCCACAGCTTACGGCGAGGCGCCGCAAGTCAGCGACGACGCCGACGTTACCACGACCGCCGCGCTGTTCAACCTGAGCGCCACGCCGGAGCAGGAAAATCACGGCGCCTTCCTCGACACGCTGTCGAAAGCGCTGCCGCGCGGCGTGACCGTGCTGCTGGACGAGTCAGCCTATCTGGAGCGCATGGGAGCGGAACGCCTGGCGGAACGTGTCGCCTTGTGGCAGGAGTTTTGCCGCTTCCATCGCAGCACCGCCACCGTCATCAACTTGCAGGCGCCCGCATGAGTACGACGATCCAACTGGCGCTGATTTCGCACACTAACAACGGCAAGACCACGCTGGCGCGCACGCTGATGGGCGTCGATGTCGGCGAGGTGCGCGACGCTGCTCACGTCACCATTCACTCGGAGCCGCACACGCTGCTAAGTACGCCGGAGGGCGATGTACTGCAGCTGTGGGATACGCCCGGCTTTGGCGACTCGGTGCGCTTGCAGAAACGTCTGGCACAGTCGGGCAATCCGATCGGCTGGTTCCTGCGCGAGGTGCTGGACCGCTACCGCGACCGCCCGTTCTGGCTGAGCCAGCAGGCCTTGCGCGCCGCGCGCGACAGCGCCGACATCGTGCTGTATCTGGTGAACTCGGCGGAAGATCCGCAAGACGCCGGTTACGTGCCGGGGGAGATGAAAATTCTCGAATGGCTGGGCAAGCCGGTAGTGGTAATCCTCAACCAGACCGGCCGGCCCCGCCCGCTGGCAGAAGAGCAGGCCGACCAGGCGCGCTGGCGCGATCATCTGCGCCAATATCCGGCGGTGCGTGAAGTGTTCGCCCTGGATGCGTTCGCGCGCAGCTGGGTTCATGAGCGCGTGTTTTACCAGGCGCTGTCCGGATTGCTCAACGCGGAACAGCAGCCAGCCTACGCACGTCTGCTGGCCGCCTGGCAGACGCGTAATGAGGCACGCTATACGGAATCGGTGCAACTACTGTCGGAACAACTGCTGGCCGCCGCGCGCGATAGCGAGGCACTGCCGGAAGAGGGCAAGAGCCTCTTGAAGTCGGCGCTGAAAGTGGTTGGCATCGGCAAGAACGCCGAGCAGCAACGACACGATCAGGCGATGGGGGAATTGGTCGCGCGCCTGAATCTGCGCACTGGAGAGATGACGCACGATTTATTGGTGCTGCACCAGCTGGACCCGGCCGGCGCTGCTGAAATCAACGCCCAGGTGCGCGAACATTTTGCCGTGCGCGCGCCGATCGACAAGGCACAAGCCGGCTTGCTGGGTGCGATGATTTCCGGCGCCGCCACCGGTCTGTCCGCCGATCTGATGGCGGGCGGCCTGACGCTCGGCGGTGGTGCATTACTGGGCGGCCTGGCCGGCGCGCTGACGTTCGCCGGCGCCGCCTGGGGCTTCAATGCCGGCGCCGAGCGTAATCAGACCACCCTGCAATTCACCGATGCCTTCATGCACACGCTGGTGGTTGCCGGTATTTTGCGCTACCTGACGGTGGCGCATTTCGGCCGCGGGCGCGGCAGCTTTGTCGATAGCGAAGCGCCGGCCTTCTGGCAAAGCGCGGTGGAGCAGGTGGTGGCGCAGCACGCGGCCGCGCTGGCCGCCCTGTGGAAGCAGGCGCGGCGGGATGGCGCCGCGCCGTTGCAGCCGCTGATCAGGCAGATCGTCTCAGCCGTGTTGGCGCAGCTGTATCCGGGCTTACACCAGGCGTGATGGCTCGGCCGGCTGCACCGTCAGGAAGCGGCGCATGGCGTTGGCCTCTTCGCTCGGGCTGCGGCCGAAGTAGCGCTTGAATTCGCGGCTGAATTGCGACGGGCTTTCGTAGCCGACCTGGGCGCATGCTGCTTGCGCGGTCATGTCGTTGCGCGCCATCAGCAGCCGCGCCTGGTGCAGGCGGGCCGACTTCAGATACTGGATCGGCGAGCAGTGCGTGACCGACTTGAAGTGCACATGGAAGGCCGGCACGCTCATGCTGGCCTCCGCAGCCAGCATGCCGACATCGATGCTGGCCGCGTAGTCGGCGTGGATGCGGCGCAGCGCCTTGGCGATACGGCCGAACTGGCCCTGGCTGGTCAGCGCCGCGCGCATCGCCGCGCCTTGTTCGCCCATCAGCACGCGGTAGCAGATTTCGCGCACGATGCCCGGCCCCAGCACGCGCGCCTCCAATGGCGAATTGAGCGCTTCCAGCAGCCGCAATACGGTTTCGCGCAGGCGCTCGTCCATGCGGGTGGTCATCATGCCCTTGGGCATGGCGGACACTTCGTTGTCGGTCTGGTCGATGGTGAACATCAGGTCGGCCAGCGTGGTGCGGTCGATTCGGATCGAGATACCGAGGAAGGGATTTTCCTCCGACGCTTCGGTGGCGGCGGTGAACGGCATCGGCACCGCCACCACCAGATAGTGGTCGGCGTCGAACTGCAGGATGTCGTTGCCGAAATAGGTGCGCTTGCGCCCCTGCAGCGCAATCGCGATGCACGGATCGTACATGGCCGGCGACTTGGTGGCGCTCTGGTTGGCGCGCGTCAGGCGCACGTCGTCCACCAGGGTTTCGGTATAGCCTTCGTTGCGCGCCAGCTGCATATGCAGGGCAATCATGCGGTCCACGCTGCACTCCTTGATATCGGTGAGGAATAGGAATGATCCATGATTCCCGCGCGGATCGCTACGGTTGCCGCTGCGATGCATAGGATTAGGCAAGAACTACATAGACATGTGCATTCGCAGCATGGCGTTTGGTCCGTAAGATGCAGCCTGTTGTTAATGGCCAGGAAAGGACTGCATCATGACTCAAGCTCATCGCAAAGTAATTCTGATTGCCGGCGCCAGCCGGGGATGCGGTCCGGCGACAGCCCGTCAACTGGCCGGCGAGGGCCATCATGTGGTGCTGGGCGCGCGCCGCTCCAGCAAGCTGCATGCGCTGGTGACGGAAATCCGCCAGGCCGGCGGCTCGGCCGAATGGTTTGCGCTGGACGTCAACCAGCCCGAGCAGATGCGCGAATTTCTGGCCTTCGCCGAGGATGTCCACAAACGCGTGGACGTGCTGATCAACGTTTGAACAAGACCTCGATCATGCTGTCTATCGTGGCCTGCAAATCTTGTGGGCCATTGTAGATACGCTCCATCACCACATTGCCGCGCGTGAAAGCAACCAGCAAGCGCGCGGTGTCTTTCGGCGGCAGCACCAGGCGGTTTTTGGCGTCGGGCTGCGACAGCCGCTCCTCCAGCACCACACCTAGCCCATCCAGCATGTCGCGTAGCGCGGCGCGCACCGCTTCGTCCATGGCGGTTTCGTCGGTGGCGATCTTGGTGGTCAGGCAGCCGCGCGTGCGCGACGACGGCGCGCCGTCTTCCTGTGGCACGGGGATGGACATCGAACTGAGCACATAGGCGAAGTAGGCGCGCAGGGCGGCCACCGGGTCGTCCAGCTGCATGTGCTGGCGCACCATGTCCAGATAGTTGCGCTGGTAGCGCGCGAACGCCAGCAGGAAGATGTTCTGCTTGTCGCCATAGGCGTGATAAAGCGAGCCGCGCTGCACGCCGGTGGCTTTCGCCAGGTCCGGCATGGAGGTGGCGCCATAGCCCTTGCGCCAGAACACCTGCAATGCCTGCTCCAGTGCCTGGTCTTCGTTGAATTGTTTTATGCCTGCCATGACGGGAATTATCAACATGTTTGACATTGGTGTCAAGTTTGACTATGCTGTCAAACATGATGACAATTTGAAGGAAATCCCATGGATACCGCAGAAGACCGTGGCGTGACCGCGCGCGCCATATTTGCCGGGCTGTGTGCCAGTCTGGTGGGCATCGGCCTGGCGCGCTTTGCGTACACGCCACTGATTCCGCCGATGATCGAGGCGCACTGGTTTGCCGCCAAGGATGTGATTTATCTGGGCGCTGCCAACCTGGTCGGCTATCTGGTCGGCGCGCTGGTGGGACGGCCGGCAGCACGCCGCTACGGCGCCCGCCCGACATTGCGCGCCATGATGCTGCTCACCTCGGCGGCGTTCTTTGCCTGTGCGTATCCGCTGTCGGTCAGCTGGTTCTTCGGCTGGCGGCTGATGTCGGGCATTTCCGGCGGCATCATCATGGTGCTGGCCGCTACGACGGTGCTGCCGCATGTGCCGGTGCATCGCAAGGGCATGGCCAGCGGCGCAATCTTCCTCGGCATCGGCGTGGGGATTGCGGCCTCGGGCACGCTGGTGCCGCTGCTGCTGGATATGGGCATGCGCGCGACCTGGCTCGGGCTGGGCGTGCTGTCGCTGCTGCTTAGTGTGGTGAGCTGGTGGTGCTGGCCGCAGGCGGCGCACACGCATGTGCCGGTCGGTGAGCCGACAGCGTCGGTGCGGGCATCGGTGCGTGCCGAGTTGAATCTGCTGTATATGCAATATGCGTTGATGGCCGTGGGGCTGGTGCCGATGATGGTGTTCCTGGTCGACTATGTGGCACGCGGCCTCGGCTGGGGCACGCATACCGCCGCGCTGTTCTGGATAGTGTACGGCATGGGCGCGATCGTCGGACCGATGGTGTATGGCGCGCTGTCCGACCGTGTCGGACCGGCGCTCACCAGCCACCTGACGATCTGGCTGCAGCTCGGTGCGATAGCGCTGATGATGTTCTCGACCAGTCACCCGCTGCTGCTGGCGGCCACGCTGGTGATCGGCTCCTTCCCGCCGGGCATCGTGCCGATTACGCTGGGCCGGGTGCAACGCATCCTGGCGGGCGATGCGCATGCGCAGAATATGGTGTGGAGCAAGGCGACCACGGTGTTTGCCTTGTTTCAGGCGCTGGCCGGCTATACGTATTCCTATGTGTTCGCGCAGAGCGGCGGCAATCACCGCCTGTTGATGGCCATCGGCGCCGGCGCGCTGGTGATCGCATTAGTGGCGGACGGCGTGAAAAAAGCCCTTGCCAAACCTGCGGGCGCCTTGGTATGATTCTGTCCCTCGCGAAACACAGTATGTAAATGCTGAGTCAAGCGAGAAAAAAGAAGGTTGACGAAATGCTGAAAACGCTTCATACTCTTCCTTCTTCGCTGATGAACAAAACGCTTCTTCAGCAAGC
>CAUPXZ010000107.1:0-6012 GCA_963515135.1 uncultured Duganella sp.
ACGGCCTCAGCCGCTAGCGGCTGAGGCCGTGTACAAATGCAGGACCTGACCCCGGGGTTTATTGTGGCAGCACCACCACTTTGCCGGTGACCTTGCGGGCGGCCATGTCGTTCAGCGCTTGTGCGGCTTCTTCCAGCTTGTAGCGACCTGAAATCCGGGGCTTGATTTTGCCTTCCTGTAACCATTGCAGCAACTGGCGCATATTGGCCATATTGCCTTTTGGATCGCGCTTGGTGAATTCGCCCCAGAACACGCCGACCAGCGAGGCGCCTTTCAGTAGCGTCAGGTTGAGCGGCAATTTGGGAATCTCGCCGTTGGCAAATCCTACCACCAGGTAGCGGCCTCCCCACGCGATCGAGCGGAACGCCGGCTCCGCATAAACGCCGCCCACCGGGTCATAAACCACGTCCGGCCCCTTGCCGCCAGTCGCCGCCTTGACTGCTTCGCGCAAATCCACCGTGCTGTAGTTGATGAGCACGTCCGCGCCGTGCTGGCGGCAGATTTCCAGCTTCTCATCGGTCGACGCGCAAGCAATGATGCGGGCTCCACGGGCTTTTCCTATCTCGATCGCCGCCAGGCCAACCCCGCCTGCCGCGCCAAGAATAAGCATGCTCTCGCCAACTTCTAGCTTGGAGCGGTCGACTATCGCGTGATAGGAGGTGCCGTAGGTGAGGGTGATGGCGGCCGCCGTGTCGAAATCCATGTCCGGCGGCATCGGGATCAGGGCTTGCGCGGACGCCAGTAGTTGTTGCCCAAAACCACCTGTCGTAACGAAGGCGATGACCTTGTCGCCTGGCTTGAAAGTTGTCACATCGGCAGCGGTTGAGCGGATCACGCCGGAGACTTCACTGCCTGGAATGAATGGCAATTCCGGCTTGAATTGATATTTTCCTTGCACGATAAGCACGTCCGGAAAGTTGACCCCGGCGGCCTGGACGTCGATCACGACCTGGCCCGGACCGGGTTCGAGGTCTGGCAATTCTTTCACTTGCAGCGTGTCCGGCTGGCCCCATGCTTCACATACGACAGCTTTCATTCTGGTCTCCTGGTTATAAAAAAGAACGCTCGTTATATTTTTATCTTACCGGAAAACGCCAGCGGTTTGCGCAAAATTCGGACTGCCGCGCGTTTGTGCTTGCGCAAAGTGTAGGCAGAAAGGATTGTTAGAGTTGGTTAAACGAAGGGGGATATCATGACTATCCGTCACGGCTGCTTTTTCAGCTATGCACATGGCCAGCATGCTTATATGAGCAAGTTCAAGAACGACCTGGTCGATGCCTTGAAATGCTATCTGGAACCTCACTTCGACGACGAGAACGAACTCTTTGTTGATAGTGAGCAACTCGGGGGCGGCGACGACCTCGACAGCAAAATCGCGCGCGCGCTGTGTGAAAGCGTCTGCATGATTGTCATTTATACACCCAAGTACGAGGCGCATGGCTACACCCGGCGCGAGTTTGCAGCAATGCAACTTATCGAAGCGGAACGCAAACAATGGTACACGCTGCCCAGCCACCTGATTATCCCGGTCATTATGACGCGCCATCCGGTCAGCCTGCCGCCGCAAATCGCCGGACCGGGCATGTACGTCGATTTCTCCCGCTACACGCTGGCCAGCGGCGACCTGAAAGCCAATCCCGATTTCATCCCGGACATCGAAAAAATCGTCCACCGCATCGCCGAGCATTACCACTGTCTAAAACAGAGCACGCCACCGGAGCATGACTGCAGCCGCTTCGTGCTGCCGGATATCCCGCCCGAATGGCGCGCCATTCCTCCTCCACATTTTCCACGCTAAGGGTTTGCCATGGAACTCACCTCGCTGCCACTTCCGCCGCTGACCAGCGGCGGCGAAGTCATTACTTTCTATTCTTACAAGGGCGGCACCGGTCGCACCATGGCGCTATCGAATGTGGCGGTGCTGCTGGCGCGCCAGCAGGGCGCCACCACGCCGGTGCTGATGATCGACTGGGATCTGGAGGCGCCGGGGCTGCATCATTACTTCGAGCACCCGCACGAGCACAAGCCGGGCGTGCTGGAATTTTTCGAGGCCTGCCACGAGCAATTGCAGCGCCGCCGCGACGGCGCCGGCGCACCGGACCACGAAGCGCTGGCGCACGAGGTGCTGACGGCGGTCGGCTGGGAACAATACGTCAGCCGTGTGGACGAGGCCAGCCAGCTGTATCTGATGCGCGCCGGCCGGCTGGACGAAACCTTCCCCGAGCGGCTGGCGGCCATGGAGTGGGAAGCGCTGTTCCATCGCTGCCCGGCGCTGTTCCGCTGCTTTGCCGAGCGCATGTCGCGCCATTTCCGCTATGTGCTGGTGGATTCCCGTACCGGCCGCACCGACGTGGCCGGCATCTGCACCACTTTGCTGCCGCGCAAGCTGGTGCTGGTGTTTACGCCCAACCGGCAAAGCCTGGACGGCGTGCAGGCGGTGGTCCAGCGCGCCACCACCTACCGCCGCAGCCACGAGGATGAACAGCGGCCGCTGATGGTGTATCCCTTGCCGTCGCGGATGGAGATGGATGACAGCGCCCAGCGCGCCCAGTGGCGGCGCGGCGACGCCTCGCAGCAGATCGCCGGCTACCAGTCCGGCTTCGAGGAGGTGATGCGCGAAAGCTACGGCATGCAGCAGGTGTCGCTGGAAAGCTATTTCGACGAGGTGCAGCTGCAGCAGACCCGCGCGCTGGCCTACGGCGAGCAGGTGGCGGTGCGCCAGGACCATGGCGATGGCGACCGGTTTTCGCTGACCCGCACCTTCGAGGCGCTGCTGGCGTGGTTGGCGCCCGGCTATTTCCCCTGGCAATCGCTGGGGGAGATCAAGTTGCAGGCGGCGATCGCCGAGGGGCGCTGCGCGCTGGAGCAGGGCGGCGCCGGCGCGCGCGGGGTATCGCAGCCGCTGGCGCGCGACCTCAACTTGCTGGGCCAGTTGTACCGGCGCGAGGGGCGGCTGCGCCAGGCGCTGGCCAGTTTCGAGGAAAGCCTGTCGCTGCGCCAGCGCGGCCTGGGCGAGGATCACCCGGATACCTTGATCAGCAAGATCAATCTGGCCAATACGCTGCGCCAGCACGGCCGGCTGGAGGAGGCGCTGTTCCTCGACGAATGCATCGTCGATGCGCGCCAGCGGCTGCTGGGCGACGAGCATTTCGACACGCTGAGCGCGCGCGCCAATCTGGCCGCCACGCTGGGCTTGCAGGGCAGGTTGTCCGAGGCACTGCCGCTGCAGGACGGCGTGCTGGATACCTATATGCGCCTGCTGGGGCCGGATCACTTGCTGACGCTGTCCGCCAAGGCGGCGCGCGCCCACCTGCTGTTGCAGCGGGGCGAGATCGAGCTAGCCCGGAGCGCGCAGGAACAGGTGCTGGCGGCGCGCAAGCGACTATTGGGCAAGGAACACGCGGAAACGCTGCGCGCCAAGACGGCGCTGGCGCATACCTTGCTGCAAATGCAAGATTTGAACACGGCCCGCAATCTGCTGGACGCGGTGTTGAAAGCCAATTTGCGCCGGCTGGGGCCGGATCACGCGCAAACCCGCGATGCGCGCGAACAACTGATCGACGTCCAGCTGCAACTGGGCGTGCCGGCCGACGAGGCGCCGCTGGTGCCGGAACTGCATCAGGACGCCTCTATGGACGACTATGGCGACGCGCTGCTGCGGCCGTCCCGCCGCCACGGCGCGCCGGCCAACAGTCCCTGGCCGCGCCGGCACGACGATTTGCTGGCGCTGGACGGTCAGTTGTCCGGCAACCGCACTACGCCCCGTTGACAAAAATTTAGTCGAAATCGGGGCGGCCGGCATGCGCAGTCCGGCCATTGCTTCAGGTAAAATCCTCTGAATGAAAATCCTGATAAGCAATGACGACGGCTACCTGGCGCCTGGTATCAATGCGCTGGCCAACGCGCTGGCCACGATCGCCGAGATCGTGGTGGTGGCGCCGGACAGCAACCGCTCGGGCGCGTCCAACTCCCTGTCGCTGGACCGGCCCTTGTCGGTGCAGCAGGCCAGCAACGGTTTTTATTTTGTCAACGGCACGCCCAGCGATTGCGTGCACGTGGCGCTGACCGCGCTGCTCGATTACCGGCCCGACCTGGTGGTGTCCGGCATCAACAACGGCCCGAATATGGGCGACGACACGCTGTACTCCGGCACGGTGGCGGCCGCGACCGAAGGTTATCTGTTCGGCATTCCGGCCATCGCCTTCTCGCAGGGAACCTACGGCTGGGAGCACATCGATGACGCCGCGCGTCATGCGCGCGACATCGTGCAGCGTTATTATGCAACGTTGCCCAGCCCATACCTGTTGAACGTGAACATCCCCAACCGCCCTTATGAGGAGCTGAATCAGGTGGTGGCCACCCGCCTGGGGCGGCGCCACCAGTCCGAGCCGGTGATCCGCGCCAAGGATCCGCGCGGCCGGGATATATACTGGATCGGCCCGCCGGGCGCCTGCAAGGATGCCGGCGAGGGCACCGATTTCAACGCCTGTTCGCAGGGCAAGACCTCGATCACGCCGCTGCAGATCGACCTGACCCACACCACCCAACTGAATGCATTGGCAAAGGCCTTGGCATGAACGAAAAAAACCGTACCTTTCCTTTGCCGCTGTCCTCGGTAGTCGATCAGGGGGCCAGGAAGGCAACGGTATTGAAACCGGTGGCGACACCGCAAACCGCCACCCAGAACGCCGCACGCTACGCGCCGCCGCAATATCCCGCCGCGCGGCCGGTGGCGGCGCCGTCCAAGTCGCACAGTTCGGCGCTGGAACGCGCCCAGGTCGCGCCGCAGCAGGCGCCGCGCCAGAGTGCGCTGGTGTCGGACGGCGTGCGCCGCGCCATGGTGCAGCGGATCGCCAGGCAGGGCGTCCAGGACCAGGTGGTGCTGGCCGCGATGGACAGCGTGCCGCGTCACCTGTTCATGGACGAGGGACTGGCGCCGCAGGCCTATGTCGATGCCTCGTTGCCGATCGGTCACCATCAGACCATTTCCCAGCCCTACATCGTCGCCCGCATGATCGAGGTGATGCGCAACGGCGGCCAGCTGAAGCGCGTGCTGGAGATCGGCACCGGCTGCGGCTACCAGGCGGCGGTGCTGGCGTGCGTGGCGCAGGAGGTGTATTCGATCGAGCGCATCAAGCCGCTGCACGAGCTGGCGAAGGCCAATTTACGCCCGTTGCGCGTGCCGAACCTGCGTCTGCAGTATGGAGATGGTATGCTTGGGCTGCCGCAAGCGGCGCCGTTTGACGGTATCATTCTGGCCGCGGCCGGAATGGAGGTGCCGCAAGCGCTGCTGGACCAGCTGGCCATCGGCGGCCGCCTGGTCGCGCCGGTAGGCGTCCACACGCAGCATTTGGAACTGATCACGCGCATCGGCAAGCAGGAGTGGACCAGCGAAACACTGGAAGGCTGCCACTTTGTGCCCTTGCGTCCGGGCGTTATCTAGATAGCGCCCGCACCACTAGACGAAGATGAGAATGACGAATAAAAGCAAGATACTCGCCATGGGTCTGGCGCTCGCTGTACTGAGCGCCTGCCAATCCCCCCCGAACAAGGCGCCGGTCATCGACCGTCCGATCACGCCAGCAGTCAAACCCGCCACGCCGAGTGAAACGGCGCAGATCGCCCGTGAAGAGCGCGGCCTGTACACCGTTAAAAAAGGCGACACCCTGATCCGCATCGCGCTGGAATTCGGCCAGAACTACCGCGACCTGGTGGCGTGGAACAATCTGACCAACCCGAACGACATCAAGGTCGACCAGGTGCTGCGCGTGCTGCCGCCGGACAGCGCGCCGGGCAGCGCCGGCGTGGAAACCGCCGCCATCGTCATGCCGCCGTCCGACAAGACGCCGCCGCCGGCCCCGGTGGTCAAGAAAACCGGACCGAAGGGCGACAAGAAACCGTACACCGACGCCAATCTGGCCGAGTTGCAGCGCGCCGACAATGGCAAGGATGGGGCGGCTTCGCCGGCGCCCACCCCGGCCGCGGCGGCCGCCGCCTCGCGCCCGCCGGCGC
>CAUPXZ010000108.1:0-5517 GCA_963515135.1 uncultured Duganella sp.
GCGCACGGCCTCGGCCAGCGCCGCCTGCCGGTCGCTGGCGGCAAACAACACCGCCGCATCGGCGCGCGGCTCAAACGGCGGCGACGGCGCGGTGGGCGCCAGCGGGTCGGCGGCCAGCGCGCCGCCGTAGCAACCCGCCGTTATCAGAGACAAACACAGCTTATTCATGATGCAACTCGCTCAAAGGGTCGTTGCGCCTGCCCGGAAACGCGGCAGTCATCCCAGAATAGCAACTTCTTTTCTGCCTAGCAATCTCAAGCGATAAGGTACACTGCGCGCCTGTCGGAATGCCGCTACACTAGGGTCATGGCCGCGGCAGAGCCGGCTTCACATCATGGCAGCAGAGGATAAAATGCAAAAAGTAAGTTTCGAATTGAACGGGGAATTTGTCGAACTGAACCAGCTGTTAAAGCTGGCGGGCCTGTGCGACAGCGGCGGCGCCGGCAAACAGATCGTCGCCAGCGGCGACGTCAAGGTCGACGGCAAGCAAGAGCTGCGCAAGACCGCCAAGATCCGCGCCGGCCAGCAGGTCAGCCTTGGCGACGTGCGGATTTCCGTGGTCGCAGCGTAATTTATCTTGCTTTGTGGAAATAATAAAGTAAGATGCAAGGGAAGCGCCCGACTTGAGCCGGCGCAAACCGCTACCTGCCCGCCCCGCTATAGTGGGCTGGCGGGGCTTGTCTTTTCAACCAGTATGCCGACAGGGGGACGTCATGGACGCGCAGGAACCCGGCCTTCCCAGCCAGGAAAGCCTACTGGATGACTTGCGGCAGGTCATCGAAAACGCCGAAGAGCTGCTGAAGAACACCAACGACTACCACGGCGCGCTGTACCAGGCGGCGCGCAACAAGCTGGCCGAGGCGCTGCAGAGCGCCACCGCCGAACTGGCGCGCTTCGAAGACGTGCAGATCGACCGCATGATCGAGCTGACCGCCATCGCCAGCCGGCTGCACCGCGACCTGACCGGCGAAGCCAAACTGTTACGCGCGTTCCGGCGCGACGCCTGACGCCACCAGCACGCCCAGCGCCAGCCATTGCTGCAGGCTGGCCGCCACATCGAAATCGTCATCCCGTTCCAACGCCGCATCCAGCGCCGCGCCAAACGTCGCGCCGTGCGCCATCGCGTCCAGCGCCGCGTGAGCGGCCACGCCGAGCGGCACCAGCAGCGGCGTCCACTGCGGCCGCGCCACCAGCGCATAGCTGGGCGCCGCCATGTCTTCAGGGAATGCCACGCCGCTGTCCGGCTGATGCGCCTGCCAGAGCGCGGCCACCGCATAGTCGGCCGTCAACAACTGCGCCGCCGGATGCAAGCCAAAAGTCGCCGCCTCAACCTGCTGCGGCGACAGTGCCGCCAGTTGGGCGGCGTCCACCGGGTCGGCCGCCGGCGCGTAATGGGCGCGGTGCAGCGCCCACTCCAGCGCAGCCATGTCCGGCAGATACGGCAGCTGCGCCGCGTGCGGGAAGCCGCGCAGGAACGCGGCCAGCCCGGCGCCGAACTGATTCAGATCGGGATTGTCGGACGGTCGCGCGCGGCCATACGCGCGCGCCAGGCCGCCGAAGAACTCGTCGCCCACCAGCGCCAGCAGCACCGGATACGCGGCGGCCAGCGTCTTGCGCCAGGTCTCGGACTGATTGCCGCGATACAGCGCAAAGCGGTGCGCCGCCTGCTCCGACCTGAACTGCGTCAGCGCCTGCCCGCTCAAACCGGCATCCAGCAGCGCGCCGGCGAACAACTGCTGCCGCGCCGCCAGCGCCACCGCACCGGCCTCGCCGGGCGGCGTGACGGCGCCACCGCCTGCCGACCGCTGATGCATCCCGGCGCCGGCCCGCGCTGCCACCGGCGGGGGCGCGCGGGCATGCAGCGCCTCCGCCTTGCCGGCCTCCGCCAGCAGCAGCGCCAGCGGCGGCAGATCGGTATCCCACTCGATCAAGGTCGGCACCGCGCCGAAGCGCTGCAAAGCCGCCTCATACAGCCGCCACACCGGCGCCGCCACCTGGTCGCCATGGTGATCGATGACCGCCTGCGGCGTCACCAGATGCCCGCCCAGGTGCAGCTCGCCCACCATGCCGGGCGCGATCGCCGCCATGGCCGCCAGCGCATCCTCGCCATGGTTGCACTGGTTCACATACAGATTATTCACATCCAGCAGCACACCGCAGCCGGTGCGCGCCGCCAGCGCCGCCAGAAACTCCGTCTCGCCCATCGCGTCCGCATCGAAGCGCACATAGGTCGACACATTCTCCAGCAACAGGCGCCGTCCCAGCACATCCTGTACCCGCGCCACGCGCGCCGCCATCAGCGCCAGCGCCGCCTCGTCCAGCACCAGCGGCAGCAAATCGTGCAACTGCCGGCCCGCCACCGCGCCCCAGCACAGATGCTCGGACACCAGCGCCGGCTGCACCCGCGCCACCAGTTCGCCCACGCGCCGCAAATGCTCGTCGGAAAACCCGTGCACCGAACCCAGGCCGAGTCCGACGCCATGCAGGCTGACCGGATAATCGCGCCGCAGCCGCTCCAGCACATGCCAGTCCCAGCCGCCGATGTCGAGATAATTCTCGCTGTGCACCTCCAGCCAGCCGGCGCGCGGCCGCTGCTCAAGCCACTGGCGGTAATGCGGCGCCCGCAGGCCGACACCGACGCCCAGGTCGCCCGTCACCGCCGGCAATTACTTGGCCGGTGGCGTGGTCTTGCCGCCCGTCTTCTCGCACGTGCCCTTGGCCACATACTTCCACTCATCGGCCGCGTTATCGGCCTTGGCCTGGCCGGCGCAGGAATGCGCGGCGGTGGCGCAATCATTCTGGCCGGTCTTGGCCACGCCATAGCATTTTTCCTTGTCCTCGGCCGCAGCCGCCGTGCCCACCTGGGCCGCGCACACCGTCGCCAGCGCGGCGGCGATCAAAGCTTGACGTTTATTCATATCGGGAGTCTCCAAAAGGTTGAAAGCAAGCGCAGCGTACCAGCAATCACGCCGGTACGCACCTGTCAGATGATGTAGGAATGCGCGAATGCGCCGCGCACCGGGCGGTGCGCGCAAGAAACGATAACCGGGCCGCTCAGGCCTTGGTATTGATATTGTTGCCCAGATGCGCCGGCAGATTCGGCGGGATCGCCTCGATCAGCGCGGTGGCGCTGGACGCGGCGATATCCTGCGCCTTCTTCAGCACGGCAATGCCGACAGCCTGCCTGGTGCCGGTCTCGGCGATCGATGTAGCGGTTTGTGCAATGCCAGTCACGTCCATGGGAACCTCCAGAAAGAGCTATCACCCATATTTACGGACGCCGCGCCGGCAACTTTAGGCCGGCGCTGAAGTTTTTTTCAGATGCGTGAGCAACCAGGCAAGTACCTGCTGCGGTTGATTCAGGTCCAGCCACACCAGGCTGTCGCGCAAACCGTCGGGACGCGGATGATCGGCCGCCACCGCCACCACCCGCTCATCGTGCGGATACAGCGGCGCCCGGCCGGCTTCCACCCGGTACACCTCCAGCTTATCGATCGGGTAAGTCTTGAAGCCTTCCAGCAAGGTCAGATCGGCCGGCGACATGCGCGCCAGCTGCTCGTCCAGGGTTGGTTCGGCGGCGCCGCGCAGCTCGTGGATGATGGCGTAGCGGAACGGCGAGCCGACCATCACCTCGGCCGCGCCGGCCAGCCGCAGGCGGGCGCTGTCCTTGTGCGGCGGCTCGAACTGCAGATCGTGGTGACTGTGCTTGATGACATTCACCTTCACGCCCTGCGCCGCCAGCTGCGCCAGCAAGTGTTCCAGCAGCGTCGTCTTGCCGCTGCCGGAAGTCCCGATCACACCCAGCACACTTCCCTGTTGCATCGCCCGCCCCTCGCTACTTGTTGATGGCAGGCATTATACGACGCGCTTCAGCTTTCCAGCTTGATGGCGGGCGAGCGGTGGCCGGCGCCGGCCAGCACGATCAGGCCCAGGCAGATCAGCAGCAGGCTTAGCGAACTTGGCTCGGCGGCCTGCAGCACTTCCGCCGCGTGCGCGCGCGGCACATAGGACGCGGCGCCGATCAGGAATGGCAAATACTTTACATGTTTCACGATATTTCCCTTGCTGAGTTCACAATGATAGAAAAATATCATGAATTTATGACAGGCCAATTACGTGCTCAATAAGGCACGCGGTAGCGGTAACCCTTGAAATTGAACACGGCTTCCTTCGGCTGCAGCTTCTCCAGGATCAGGCCGGGCGCCACCTCCTCGCCTTCGCGGCGCAGCACCTTGTCGACCAACAACAGGCGGTCGGCGGCGTTCCTGGAATAGATATAGCCGCCGACCGTGACCGCTGGGATCGCGCGCTGGATCGGCTCCGGCAGCTCGCGCAGATTGGCGACCGCTTCTTCGGCGGCGACTGCTGGCCGCGACGGTGCCGCCAGCGGCGTTGAGGTGGTGGCGGCTGGCGCTGCGGCCGGCACAGACGCCGTCGCGCGCGCCAGATTGGCCACCGACGGCGGCAGGTCCGCCACTGGCGCCGGCAATGGTTTCGGCTCGGCTGCCGCCGCAGCGGCTTGCGGCGCGCTCGGCCGCTGGACTGTCCGCTGCGGCGCGCTGGCCGGCGCAACGGCTGCGGCGGGCGCGACCGGCTCCGCCGGCCGCCACACCAGCACCAGCAGCACGCCGATCACCGCCGCCATGCCCACCACCGCCGCCAGCATCGGCACGCTGAAGCGCGCCGCCGGCCGCTGCTGCGCGCCCTGCAAGGTCGGCGCATGAAGGGTGGGCGCGTTGCCCAGTTGACGTTCTGCCTGTGCCTTCTTCAAGGCTTCCAGAATATAAGACATGGTTTTAAATGAATCCGATCAAGTTCTGTTAGCGCAAGCGCGGTTCCTGCACGCCGCCCAGCTGATACAGGCGGATGAACGTCTTCGGCCCGGCCACGCCGTCGGCCTTCAGCTTCTGCGCCGCCTGGAACTCCACCAGCCGCGTGCGCAAGGCCGCGTTCAGCGGCTGATTCTCCTGCGGCCTGGGCAGATCATAGATCTGCGACAGCCGCCTGGCCAGCCAGTCGACATCCGGCCCCTGATCGCCGCCGCGCACCTCATCGCGCCACGCGCGCGGCGCGCGCCAGAACGTGGTGAACTCGCCGTCAAAGCGCGCCGCCAGCGCGGCCACGCTCAGCTTCTGCGGCTGGCCGCCGGCCAGCGTGATGGTGGCCTGATCGCCGTCCAGCGCGCTCAGCAGCACATAATTGGGCGCCACCGGGTCGTCATGCAGCTTCAGCACAGCCGGGCGGTCGAGCAGCCGCACCTCCTCGATGCCGCCCCTGGTCTGCAGGCAGCGCAGATTGGCGCGCGCCGCCGCCGGACAAGGATCGCCGTCGGTCAGCGCCAGGCCCCACAAGCCAGCCAGCTGGCGCAAGGCCGCCGCGCCATCGCTGCCCGGCTGCGGCAGCACCGCCGGCGCGACGGACGCGGTGACCAGCGCAGCTGTCGGCACGCCCGCTGTGGTGTGGCGCACCGCCGCCGGCGCCGCGACTGCCGCCTGCGCAGCGGCCACCGGCTTCACC
>CAUPXZ010000109.1:0-5354 GCA_963515135.1 uncultured Duganella sp.
TTTTTAAAGATCTTGTATTGCGTTGCTGAAGAAGCGTTTTGTTCATCAGCGAAGAGGCAAGATTATGAGGCGTTTCGCACATCTCGTCAAGCTCTTCTTTTTCCCTCGCTTCACTCGCATTTGCATGCGTCGTTTTGCGAGGGGGCGAACTATAGCAAGGCCGGGCGCGTCTGGCAAGGGTAAAATACGCGGATGTCTATCTTACTTACCACGCTGAACGCGCGCTATACCCACGCCTCGCTGGGATTGCGTTATTTGCTCGCCAATATGGGCGCGCTGCAGGAGCAAACGCAGCTGCAGGAATTTGTCATCGGCGCCAAGGCGACCGAGATTGTTGAACGCATCCTGTCGTACTCGCCGAAGATCGTCGGCTTCGGCATCTATATATGGAACGTCGAGGAAACCACCAAGGTCATCGCCATGCTCAAGCGCGTGGCGCCGCAGGTGGTGGTGGTGCTCGGCGGCCCGGAAGTGTCGCACGAGACCAATGAACAGGATGTGGTCAAGCTGGCCGATTATGTGATCACCGGCTGGGGCGACGTCACCTTTCCCAAACTGTGCGGCGAAATCCTCAACGGGCCGAAGCCGCTGATGAAGGTGCACGCCGGCGTACAGCCGCCGATGGCCGAGATCAAGCTGCCCTACTCCCTGTATAGCGACGATGACATCAAGAACCGCACCTTGTATGTGGAAGCCTCGCGCGGCTGTCCGTTCAAGTGCGAGTTCTGCCTGTCTGCGCTGGACAAGACCGCCTGGCCGTTCGCGCTGGACAGCTTCCTGGCGGAGATGGAATCGCTGTACCAGCGCGGCGCCCGCCTGTTCAAGTTTGTCGACCGCACCTTCAACCTGAATATCAAGACCAGCCTGAAGATCATGCAGTTCTTCCTGGATAAGCTGGAAGCCAACCCGGACGATCCGGTCTACGCCCACTTCGAGCTGGTACCGGATCACCTGCCGGATGCACTAAAAGAAGGCATCAGCAAGTTCCCACCCGGCGCGCTGCAATTCGAGATCGGCATCCAGAGCTTCAACCCGGCGGTGCAGACGCTGGTCAGCCGCCGCCAGGACAACCAGAAGGCCGCCGACAATATCCGTTGGCTGACCACGCAGTCGCACGCGCACATGCATGTCGACCTGATCGCCGGCCTGCCCGGCGAGACGGTGGAGAGCTTCGCCGAAGGCTTCAACAAGCTGTGGGCGCTGGAGCCGCACGAGATCCAGTTCGGCATCCTCAAGCGCCTGCGCGGCACGCCGATCATCCGCCATACGCAGGAATTCGGCATGGTGTACGACCCGTATGCGCCGTACACCATCCTGGCCAACCGCGATATTGATTTTACAACCATGCAGCGGCTGGTGCGCTTTGCGCGCTACTGGGACCTGGTGGCCAACTCCGGCCGCTTCACACATACGCTGCCGGTGCTGCTGGGCGAGCTGCCGTTCCAGCGCTTCATGGCCTTTGCCGATTGGCTGTACGCCAATACCGATGCCACCCACCGCATCGCGCTGGAACGGCTGGTGGCCATGGTCTCGCGCTATCTGCAGACGCAAGGCATGGACAAGGCCGACGCCGATGCGCTGCTGGCGTCCGATTATGCGCCGGCCAAGCCCAAGGCGGCCGAGACGCCGGCCCCCAAGCGGCAGGCCAGGAGGCTGGCCGCCTGAGGGCTGGCTCAGCATGGGTTCCGGCTTGCGCCGGAACGACGGGGTCTGTCTTTAGAGCGAGGCGGCGCACACCTGACTTAGGCTCTGGTAGCGGCCCGGGCCAATCTCCCTTAAACTGGAGGTTATGCCTACTGCCCAAGAGCCTACCCTGACCCTGAATGCCGGCGCCGTCGCCGCGACCGGCACTTGGCAGGTTCACGCGCTGGCGCAGGGCAAGGCGATGGCCACCATCACCACCTTCATCAAGGGCCTCAAGGACAGCAACGTTCAATGGGATCTGTCGGCTATCGACAGCATGGACCACATCGGCGCTCAGCTATTCTGGAACGCCTGGGGCAAGAAACGCCCGGCCAAGCTGCAACTGGCGCCGGAGCTGGAAGAATTCTTCAACCGCCTGGAATCCACTGGCACTCTGGAACTGCCGCGCACGCGCCAGCACCGCCTGACACTGGTAATGAAACTGGGTTTCGCCGTGTTGCTGTTCTTCGAACACATGACCGGGCTGCTGCGCCTGATCGGCCAGCTAATATTGGACATGGGCCGCTTCCTGCGCAACCCGATGCGCGGGCCGTGGAAGGAAATCTCCGCCAACATCTATCACGCCGGCTTCCAGGCGCTGGGCATCACCGCGCTGGTCGGCTTCCTGATCGGCGTGGTGTTCTCCTTCCTGTCAGCGCAGCAGTTGCGCAACTTCGGCGGCGACATCTTCCTGGTCAATCTGCTCGGCATGAGCATCATCCGTGAACTGGGCCCGCTGCTGGCGGCGATCCTGGTGGCCGGCCGTTCCGGTTCATCGATCACCGCGCAATTGGGCGTGATGCGCGTCACCGAGGAGCTGGACGCCATGCTGGTGATGGGCATCTCGCACGGCTTCCGCCTGATCATGCCCAAGGTGCTGGCCCTGGCGATCGCCATGCCGCTGCTGGTGATCTGGACCGACACCATCGCGCTGCTGGGCGGCATGCTGTCGGCACAGGTGGAGCTGAACCTGTCGCCGCAATACTTCCTGATGAAACTGCCGGAAGCGGTGCCGCTGGCGAACTACATGATCGGCATCGGCAAGGGCGTGGTGTTCGGCATGCTGATCGCACTGGTGTCCTGCCATTTCGGCCTGCGCATCAAGCCGAATACCGAGAGCCTGGGACGCGGCACCACCACCTCGGTGGTGACGGCGATTACCGCCGTGATCCTGGCCGACGCGGTGTTCGCGATTGTCTTCAGCGGCGTGGGGTTCTGACATGAGCGAGCAAATCAGCACCTGCGGCCCCGGCACCGGCGAACTGACGCTGGACGGCAGCGTGCCGGTGGTCGAGATCACCGGCCTGTGGACCAAGTACGGCCGCACGGTGGTGCATCAGGACTTGAATCTGGAGATCGAACAGGGCGAGATCCTGTCCATCGTCGGCGGCTCCGGCACCGGCAAGACCACGCTGGTGCGCCAGATGCTCGGCCTTGAACATCCGGCGCGCGGCTGCGTGCGGGTGTTCGGCGAGGATATCAGCGAAATCGGCTCCGACCAGTTGCAGCAGTTGCGCAACCACTGGGGCATGCTGTTCCAGCAGGGCGCGCTGTATTCAGCGCTGACGGTGTTTGAGAACATCGCGCAGCCGATGCGCGAGCTGCAAGTGCTGCCGGAAGACCTGATCCGCGACGCCGTGCTGCTGAAAATGAATATGGTCGGCCTGGGGCCGGAGCATGCGAACAAGATGCCGTCCGACCTGTCCGGCGGCATGGTCAAGCGGGTGGCGCTGGCGCGCGCGCTGGCGCTGGAACCGAAGCTGCTGTTCCTCGACGAACCGACCGCAGGTCTCGATCCCGATCTGTCGGAGGCATTTGTGCGGCTGATCAAGTCGCTGCACCGCGAGCTGGGGCTGACGGTGGTGATGGTCACGCACGACCTGGACACGCTGTTCGCGCTGTCGACCCGCATCGCGGTACTGGCGGAAAAACATGTGATCGCGCTCGGCCCGCTGCAAGACCTGCTGAAAGTCGATCACCCGTTCATCAAGGAGTTCTTCCTCGGCGATCGCGGCCGCCGCGCGCTGGAAGCGCTTGAAGAAAAAACATCAACGGAGAAATGATGGAAAATCGTTCGCATGCCCTGACCACCGGTTTTTTCACGATCACGCTGCTGATCGCGGCCATCCTGTACGGCCTGTGGTTCAACCGCGACCGCGAAGAGCGCATCCCGTACGTAATCGCCACCGCGCAATCGGTTCCGGGCCTGAATCCGCAGGCGCCGATCCGCTATCGCGGGCTGGAAGTGGGCCGCGTCGGCGGCATCGCCTTCGATCCGAAGGTGGCCGGGCAGATCCTGGTAACGCTGAACATCAACACCGATGCGCCGATCACCACCACCACCTTCGCTTCACTGGGCTATCAGGGCGTGACCGGCATCGCCTTCATCGCGCTGGACGACGAGAAGGTCGGCTCGCCGCTGCTGCCGTCCAGCGAAGCCCATCCGGCGCGTATTCCGCTGCGCCAGGGCCTGTTCGATCAGCTGGAAAAGCGCGGCAAGGAGATCCTGACGCAGACCGAGGAAGTGACGCGCCGCCTGAACGATCTGCTCAGCGACGACAACCGCAAGACCATCATCGGCGCCTTTGCCGATGTCAGCGAGACGGCGCAGAAATACCGCGACATTCCGGAGAAGCTGCAGCCAACCATCGACAAGCTGCCGGCGCTGGCGAACGAAGCGCAGAAAACGCTGAATTCGGTCAACGCCCTGGCCACCGACGTCAACCACCTGACCACCGGACTGCAAGCGCCGGGCGGGCCGATCGACCGCATCACCACGCAGGTGGAGCGCATCGGTGCTTCGGTCGATGCGGTGGCCGGCGGCCTGGAGCTGGATACGCTGCCGCAGGTGAATTCGCTGTCGGACGATACGCGCGCGTCGATGCGCGCCCTGCGCCGGACCATGAACAAGATTAACGACCGCCCGCAAAGCCTGATCTTCGGCGCGCCTGGCACGCCGCCAGGGCCGGGTGAAGAAGGTTTTGCGGCGCCGACCAAATAAGGATAACGCGATGATGACCACCACCCTCCGCAACCGGATCATGATGGCCGCCGCCGCGCTGGCATTGGGGGCTTGCGCCAGCAAGGGGCAGCCGACCGTGCAGTATGACTTCGGGCCGCTGCCGGCGGCTTCGGCGATTTCAGCGCCGGCCAGCGCCAGCAACCTCGGCGCGATTATCGTGGCCGATGTCAGCGGCCCGGCGGCGCTGGATTCGGAGCGCATGCATTACCGTTTGCTGTATGCGGATGCGCGACAGTCGCGGCCGTTTGCGTACAACCAGTGGACGGTGACGCCGTTGCAGCTGCTGACCCAGCGCATCAAGACCAGCCTGTCGCATGGCGGCGTGAAGGTGCTGTCGACCACCGACGCCGCAGCCAGCGCCACCGTGCTGCGCATGGAGGTGGAGGATTTCGCGCAGAACTTCGATACCGCCACCAGCAGCCAGGGCGTGCTGCGCTTGCGGGCGTCGGTGTTCCGCAATCACCGGCTGGTTGATCAGAAGACGTTTAGCAGCAGCAAACCGGCGCCGAGCGCGGATGCCGCCGGCGGCGCGCGCGCGCTGGCCGACGCCAGCGATGCGGTGGCGGCCGACCTGCTGACCTGGCTGGCGGCCCTGCCGCCGTCGCCGAAATGACGGAAAACCCGCCGGCACCCGAGCCGGCGCCAGGCC
>CAUPXZ010000110.1:0-4926 GCA_963515135.1 uncultured Duganella sp.
ATTCGGACATTTCGCGCGCGAAATGTCCGAATGTCGGCACTGACCCCGATGTTTATTGGAGTTCGTCGGCCAGGGCGGGCTGCGATAGCAGCGTCGCCACTTCGGCCATGGCTTTGAACAGCGCTTGCGTCAGTGCAGCTGTGTGCAAACGGGTAGGGTGGGTATGTTCGCCAGACGGCGAAGGAAGCTCGCGCCGCAGGCGGCAGCGCAGGATGGTCAGGCCGGAGCGGCCGATCACCGCCGCCAGCTGCGGCAGGATGTCGCGCATGTGCTGCATGGCCGAGGTTTGTGCGGCGCCAATTTCCATCACCACGCCGTTGCCGGTGGCCGGTTCGAGCTGGATCACCACCCGGCCGACGCCGGGCAGCATCAGTTCCAGCCGCAAGGCCACGCGCGAACGGCGGCGGCGGTTGCGGTCGTACTCGTCGTCGTCCTTGACCACCACTTTCAGCACCAGGCGCTCGGCGCCCCAGGCAAACACGGCAAACCGCCACGGCTCCATTTCGGTCACCAGCGGCATGCCGGGACGGGCGTCGCGCGGCGATTGGTCGGCCATGAACAGGCTGGCCGGCAGGTGCTGGCCGCTGGCTTGTTCCAGCCAGGCGGCGCGCTGCTCGGCGTAGGTGCGCACCATGACCTGCCAGGAGGCGGCCATCATGCTGGTATCGGGCGGCTGCCACACCATCTGGCGCGACAGGAAGACTTGATTGGGGCGCATTGCGGCTGCTTCGCCGCCATCGGCCACTTCGGCCAGGGCGCCGGCCAGCGCTTCGGCAGCGCCGGGCGGCAGCTGCCGGCCTTCGGGCGCGTCGAGGATGACGCCGACGGAGTTCGGGCCGTTGGTGCTATTGGGGCCACCGGGAGCGAGCGGGCCGAGCGGAAAGTCGAGATCGAGTGGGCCTTCGCTGCCGGGCACGCGCGTGACCTGGCCTGGCTGCGCCAGCGGCCGGTCCGGGACGCCCAAGGGGCGCGTCGCTGCTCCGATACGATCGACTGCCATCAAGCTCGCTTTCTGAAATCACGGGTATAAAAAAAGCCAACCGAAGTCTTCCGGTTGGCCCTTGGTAGCATCCGGATATCTGGGATATCCGGATAGTACTACGATTACTGCAGCAGGGACATAACCAGCGACGAGGTGCTGTTCGACTGTTTCAGCATCGCGGTGCCGGCTTGCAGCAGCATCTGCGATTGGGTCATGTTCGACGATTCAGCAGCGAAGTCGGTGTCCATGATACGGCCGGTAGCAGCCTGGGTGTTGGTCGAGATGTTCGACAAGTTGTTGTACACGTGGTCCAGACGGTTGGCGGCTGCACCCAGCGACGAACGGATCGCGCCGACCGAGTCAATCGCGGCGGCGATGGTGTCGATGGTGGCGTTGGCGGCGGTTTGGCCAGCGGTGTTGGTGGCGCCGTCAGCTGTGCCGTCCGAACCGTCAGAGATTTCACTGCCAACGGCATCGCCGCCAGCGTCGTAACGTGCGGTTACCAGACCCAGTGAGGTGTCCAGCGCGGTCATCGCGTCCGTCAGGTTGAGCGTCATGGTTTCGTCGGTGGTCGCGCCGATCTGGAACTGCATCGAGGCAGCAATGGTACCGCCCGACATCAGCTTGGTGCCGCCGAAGGTGGTGTTTTTCATGATGTTGTTCAGCTCGCTACCCAGCGCGTCGTATTCCGACTGGTGTGCAGCCTGGTCTTTTGCGGTTGCCGAAGCATCCGCTGCCAGAGTTGCCAGGGCTTTCATGCGGGTCAGCATGGTGGTGACTTCGTCCAGCGAACCTTCAGCGGTTTGCAGCATCGAAATCGAATTCTGGGTGTTGCGCATAGCCATGGCCATGCCGCTGGTCTGGGCTTTCAGGCGGGTTGCAATCTGCAGGCCTGCAGCGTCGTCCATTGCCGAGTTGACGCGGAAGCCGGTGCTCAGACGGGTTTGCGAAGTCGACAGCGACGATTGGGTGCGCGAGATCGAATTCTGTGCGGAAAGGGCCGCGGAATTGGTGTGAAGGCTCAGCATGGAATAACTCCTGGTAGGTGGATTCAGTTCGGAGCAACGAATCTTTTTCGCTCTCCCAAGTACAAGACGACCGTATCTAGGAGGACATTAAATGCTGCGCGGAAATTTATTGAAAATAATTTGTAACCGGGCTGGAAGCCTCAGTTTACCGCGATTCCCGCCAAATAAAAACAGCGCGGTGGCGGCCGCGCTGTTTTTCAGGTATTGCTGTTTACATATTTGGATAGTTTGGTCCGCCGCCGCCTTCTGGCGTCACCCAGACGATATTCTGGGTCGGATCCTTGATGTCGCAGGTCTTGCAGTGCACGCAGTTCTGGGCGTTGATCTGCAAACGGTCACCGCCGTCGTCGTTCTTGACGAATTCGTACACGCCCGCCGGACAGTAGCGCGCCTCCGGCCCGGCGTATTGCTTCAGGTTGACGTCCACCGGCACGCTCGGATTCTTCAGCGTCAGGTGAATCGGCTGGTCTTCCGCGTGGTTGGTGTTGGAAATGAACACCGACGACAGGCGGTCGAAGGTCAGCTTGCCATCCGGCTTGGGATAATTGATCGGCGCGAACTGCGAAGCCGGTTTCAGGCATTCGTGATCGGCGTGCGAGTGGCGCAGCGTCCACGGCGCCTTGCCACGGAACACGATCTGGTCGATGCCGACCATCAGCGAACCCAGGTATAAGCCCTTGTTCAGCCATGGTTTGACATTGCGCGCCACATGCAGCTCTTCGTGCAGCCAGGACTGTTCAAAGGCGACCGGGTAGGACGCCAGTTCATCGGCCTGGCGGCCGGCGCCCAGCGCTTCGAAGACGGACTCGGCGGCCAGCATGCCAGACTTGATCGCCGCGTGCGAACCCTTGATGCGGCTCATATTCAGGAAGCCGGCGTCGCAGCCGATCAGCGCGCCGCCCGGGAACACCAGTTTCGGCAGCGATTGCAGGCCGCCGGCGGTGATCGCCCGTGCGCCGTAGGAAATGCGCTTGCCGCCTTCGAGGAACTGGCGGATTTCAGGGTGGGTCTTGTAGCGCTGGAATTCCTCGTACGGCGACAAATAAGGGTTGGCATAGTTCAGACCGACCACATAGCCGACCATCACCTGGTTGTTTTCCAGGTGGTACAGGAAGGAGCCGCCGTAGGTCTTGCTGTCCAGCGGCCAGCCGGTGGTGTGGATCACAAGGCCGGGCTGATGCTTGGCCGGATCGATTTCCCACAGTTCCTTGATGCCGATGCCGTAGGATTGCGGGTCTTTGCCCTTGTTCAGGTCGAACTTGGCCATCAGCTGCTTGCCGAGGTGGCCGCGCGCGCCTTCAGCGAACAGCGTGTATTTGCCGTGCAGTTCCATGCCCAGCTGGAATTCCGGGCCGGCTTCGCCGTCGCGCTTGACGCCCATATTGCCGGTGGCGATGCCCTTGACCGAACCGTCATCGTGGTACAGCACTTCGGCGGCGGCGAAGCCGGGGAAGATTTCCACGCCCAGTGCCTCGGCCTGCTGGCCCAGCCAGCGCACCACATTGCCGAGCGAGATCACGTAGTTGCCGTGGTTCTCGAAGCACTTCGGCAGCAGCATATTCGGGGTTTTCAGGGCGCCGGTTTCGGTCAGGAACAGCACCCGGTCTTCGGTCACCGGGGTGTTCAGCGGCGCGCCTTTTTCTTTCCAGTCGGGAATCAGCTCGGTCAGGGCTTGTGGGTCCATCACGGCGCCGGACAGGATGTGGGCACCCAGTTCGCCGCCTTTTTCCAGCACGACGACGGAGACTTCCTGGCCTTTTGCGGCGGCCAGCTGCTTGATCTTGATCGCCGCCGACAAGCCCGCCGGGCCGCCGCCAACGATCACGACGTCATATTCCATCGCATCGCGCGGGCCGTACTGTTCTACTAAGGTTTGGGGCTGAGTCATGGTCTGTTGTTATAGTGGTTTTGGTGAATGAGAAAATTTTAGCACGAGTGTGCTTCTTTTTCGTCGGGAATGCAATTGTGGCGCCATTGTCTTCGACATTATTAGACACCGCAATCTAATACTGGAGATTTGTGTAATCATTATGTTTAGACACCTCAATCCGTCACAAGGGAGCAGTCCGTGGGCATAGAAGTCAATTTTGAAGGAAAGATCGCGCTGATTACCGGCGCCTCCAGCGGCCTCGGCGCGCGTTTCGCCAAGGTGCTGGCGCAGGCCGGCGCGCAGGTGGTGCTGGCCTCGCGCCGCACCGAGCGGCTCAAGGAGCTGCGCGCCGAGATCGAGGCCGACGGCGGCGCCGCCCATGTGGTCAGCCTGGACGTGACCGACTACGCCAGCATCAAGTCGGCCATCGCGCATGCCGAGACCGAAGCCGGGCCGATCGACATCCTGGTCAACAACTCGGGTGTGTCGACCACGCAGCGGCTGGTGGACGTGACGCCGGAAGACTATAACTTCGTCATGGACACCAATCTGCGCGGCGCGTTCTTCGTGGCGCAGGAAACCGCCAAGCGCATGATCGCGCGCGTCAAGGGCGACCCGAACAAGAAGCACCGCATCATCAATATCGCCTCGGTGGCCGGCTTGCGCGTCTTGCCGCAGATCGGCGTGTACTGCATGAGCAAGGCCGGCGTGGTGCAGATGACCAAGGCAATGGCGGTGGAGTGGGGCAAGTACGGCATCAATACCAATGCGATTTGCCCCGGCTATATCTCCACCGAGATCAACGAGGAGTATTTTTCCACCGAGCAGGGGAAGAAGCTGATCGACATGTTGCCGCGCAAGCGCGCCGGCAAGCCGGAGGATTTGGATGGCCTGTTGCTGCTGCTGGCCGGCGAGGACTCGAATTTCATCAACGGCGCCGTCATCTCGGCCGACGACGGCATGACCGCGATGTAATGTTATTCCCGCGCAAGCGCACTGGTGTCCGGAATAATTTTATTGACGTCATGATCAAAAAAGGCTGGATT
>CAUPXZ010000111.1:0-4888 GCA_963515135.1 uncultured Duganella sp.
CGGACATTTCGCGCGCGAAATGTCCGAATGTCGGCACTGACCCCGAAGTTGCACCTTGATTTAAAGATATTGTGGTCTAAACTAATAATCTCACTTCCTCTTGGAGGGCTTGGACATGGCTTGGCTTGCAATGAGCGAGGGGCAATCGATCCCTTCGGTACGCAAATGCACAAGGCGCCAGCGCAGCGCCGGGCGTCTTTCCGGCGGAGGCCCGAAAGGCCCGCCGTCGGCGCCACCGGCGATCCCGCCTATCATCATCACGCCCTTCAGCTACCATAAGCCGGATCCGGCCATCGATCCGCGCATCGCGCCACCGAAACCGCCGATCACCGAGCGCGCGCCGTGCGTGACGTGCTAGGTTGCTGAAACGATAAAAAAAGCCCGCATGCGTTGCGGGCTTTTGCTTAGGCGGAGATCTCTCAGAAGTTGTGACGCAGTCCCAGCACCAGGCCTTTGAGCGTGGCGCCCGGCTGCGCGCCGAGGCTGTTGATGGCGAAGTCGACCACGCCGTTGCGCTCGTTGTTCAGGTGGCTGTAGTAGGCGTACACGGTGCTGCGCTTGGACAGGTTGTAGTCGTAGCCGGCGGTGATGTGGGTGGCACCGGTGTCGCTGCCTTTGCGGACGTAGCCGATGGTGGTGCCGGCCGGCGCGCTGCCGCTGCCGTCGCCGGCGCGGCCGACGCCCAGCTTGAAGACGCCACGGCCGATCTGGTGCGTGACCGACACATAGGTGTCGTTGCGCCGCAGCGTGCCAGCGCCGGTCTCGTAGCGCAGCTGCTCGGCCACCAGCGCGACGCGGGTGTCGCCGAAGCGGTAGCCGGCGCCCAGCTTGGCGGCGTGGTCGCTCAGGCCGGCTCCCTGGTATGCGTGGTGGCGCTCCCAGGCGGCGGTGGCATACCAGGCGCCCTGCTCGTAGACCACGGCGGCCGAGGTCAGCGACGGCTTGGCGCCGTTGGCCGGACGCTCCTCGCTCAGGCCTTGCGCCACGCGCAGTTGCAGGCCGTGCCACAGCGGCGTCCAGTAGTGCACGCTGTTTTGCTGGCGGCGATCGAACGACGCGGTGTCGCTGGTGTTGCTGACGGTGGCGCCGGCGCCGTTGCCCATGATGCTCATGTAGCCGGCGGTGGTCGGGTAGTACGGGTCGAGGCCGGCGGTGGCGCCGTTGTACGGTGTGACCCAGTTGCCGGCGAACAGGGTGCCGGCAGCGCCCTGGATGCCGAGGCGGGTGTCGCGCGCGGCCGGGCTGCCGGCACCGGTGTCGGGCGATAGCGTGCCTTCGATCTGGAAGATGATACGGGTGCCGCCGCCCAGGTCTTCGCTGCCGTTGAAGCCCAGCACCGAACGGTTGTTGCTGAGACGCGAGACGCGCGTGCCGTCGTTTTGCAGGCTTTCCAGGCCGACATTCAGGCGGCCGTAAATCTGCACATTGCTTTGGGCGTGGGCGCCGCAGCAGGCGACGGCGAGGAGGACGGGGAAAATCTTGCGCATGGTTGCCGGGTTCCTATTGTTGTTACGGGACGAGCCGCTTATTATTTCATCCCCATCTTTCTTTCGACACGATCATAAGTATGAGTAATGACTACCCCGATGCAGACGGCGATGCGCTGGTGCAAGAAGACCGCCTGTGGCAAGGCAACGGCTGGACTGCCCGCGTCATCAAGAACGAGGACGACGACGGCTGGGCGGTGGCGATGATCAAGGATGGCGAGCCGGAACCGGCGCTGGTCGGTCCGTGGACCATGGGTCGCGACAAGAAAAATCCCAAGCCGCTCGATGTCAACGCCTTCAACACCCTGGTCAAGACTGCCAACGAGGTGATCCGCCGCCACGAGCAGCAGCTGCACGCCCAACTGCACAAGAACCTGACGGTCGGCACCGACGACGGCCCGGTCAAAGTGTGTCTCGACATTACGCCGGACGAGGACGATCCCTACGCGACCCTGGCCGCCTTCGATCAGTACGGCGAACAGCTGGCCAAGGTGCGGGTCGCGCCCACCTTCAAGCTGAGCGCAACATCTGCTTCCACATGGATAGAAAACGGCTTTAAAAAGCCGTGATCGGGGTCGGTAAGACTTAAGATTTCATTAAATAAACTTGTAAACAGATGTAACTTTCAACCGTGCGCCCCCGGTTGAAAACAGCTCGACTGCTAAATTAAGACCTCCTCGCGAATGGTGTCGTTTCAACACCATTTTTTAAACTTCTAGGAGGTAACATGAAAATAGCAAAACGTATCGTAAGCGCAGTTGCATTTGCAGGGGCGGCCTTGGCGGCCCAGGGCGCGATGGCGGCTGACATCAGCCAGCCAGTCACCGCTCTGGACCTGACCGGCGGCAGTGATTACTTCGGTCACGCCATCAGCTACGACAACGTCGCCAATGTCTTTTCTGATCGTTACACTTTCACCCTGACCGGCGCCAGCTCGATTTTCGCCAGCGCGTTCTCGTCGTCCAGCACCGCCTTCAACGGCCTGGACATCTTGGATCTGAGCCTGTTCAACTCCAGTGGCCTGGTGCTGAAAGGTAGTCAATTGTTGAGCGGACAAACCGACCAGTGGCAACTGAGCTCGGGCACCTTGTCGGCAGGCAGCTACTTCCTGCAGGTGACCGGTGTGGCACTGTCGCAAGGTGCAGCCGTCTACAGCGGTGGCGCTGCGGTAACGGCAGTGCCGGAGCCAGCCACCTACGGCATGATGCTGGGTGGTCTGGCGCTGGTGGGTGCCATGGCCGCGCGTCGTCGCAAATCGAAGGACGCGGCGTAAGTAAGTCTTAACGCGCATCGCGCAAGCCAGGCAACGGCGGCGCTTGCCATCGTTGCCTGGCTCAAGCTTCACCTGTAGTATTTCCTATGCGCACGTCCTGCGGGCCAACAACATAGGAAAATTGATGGAAAGTCGTCTCTCCCGGCTGGAAGCCGTTCAAACCGTGCTGCTCGAAATCGGGCAGAAGTCCAGCAGCTGTACCGATATCAGTGAGTTCCTGCAGGCGGTGCATGCGGCGCTGGGCCGTATCATGTATGCGGCCAACTTCTTTGTCGCGCTCAGCAATGAGGACGGGCCGCCCAACCTGGTGCGCTTTGTTTATTTTGTCGATGAAGTCGATGAGCCGCCCCGCCGCGACGAGTTGTTCGAACTGGTGCCGGGCGAGTCGCCGACCGAGGCAGTGATACGCGCGCGGGAAAGCATCGTCATGACTGCGGCCGAGCACGTTTCCAAACGCGAGGACAACGCCGGCTTCGGCATTGGCACCATCGCCGAACACTGGATGGGCTGTCCGCTGCTGGATCAGAATCACCAAGTGCTCGGTGCCGTGGTGATCCAGAGCTATGACAAGCAACACACCTTCAGCGAGGAAGACCAGGCGCTGTTCGCGTTGATTTCGCACCACGTCTCCAGCGCGCTGCAGGGCTTGCAGAGCATGGACCGGCTGGAACGCGCGGTGCAGGAACGTACCGCCCAGATGCAGCATGAGGTGGCCGAGCGCCGCCGCGCGGAAAACATCCAGCGCGGACTGTACGAGCTGGCCAACCTGTCGGCCACCGCCACCGGCGGCAGCCGTTTGAACATGCGTCTGCACCAGATCATCAGCGAGCTGGTGCCGGCCAAGAACTTCCTGATGGCGCTGTACCACCCGGACACGCAGGAAATCAGCATTCCGTATTTTGTCGACGAAAAGGACGAGCATGCGCCGGTCAAGCGCTTTGACTACGGCGTCGGCATGTCCTCGTACATCCTCCAGCGCAAGCAGGCGATGCTGCTCGACCGCACCGGTTTTCAGGCGCTGGTCGATACCGGCGAGATGGAACATCCGCTGGGCAATGTTGAAATCTCCAGCTGGATGGGGGCGCCGATGCTGCTCGGCGATCAGGCCTACGGCGTGATCATTGTGCAAAGTTATGACGATCAGGTGCAATACACCCAGGCCGACCTGGATATCCTGGCCTTCATGGCCAGCCACGTCGCGGTGGCGATCGCGCGCATGCAGGCCGACCGCCAGATCCGCCAGGCCAAGGACACGCTGGAGCAGCAGAACGCCGCGCTGGAAAGCGCGCTGACCTCGCTGAAAGATGCGCAGGGCGAACTGGTGCGGCAAGAGAAACTGGCTTCGCTCGGTCGCCTGGTGGCGGGGGTGGCGCATGAAATCAACACTCCGCTGGGCATCTGCGTCACCGCCACCAGCCATCTGGTGGAGGAGCTGAAGCTGACCCGCGAAGACCTGACCAACGGCACGCTGGATGAGGACGGCCTGAACCAGTTCTTCGAGATCATCGACCAGTCGCTGAAGATCATGACCACCAACACCCAGCGCGCCGCCGCGCTGGTGCGCAGCTTCAAGCAGGTGGCGGTCGATCAATCGTCGGACGACATCCGCAGCTTCAACCTGCGCAAATACCTGGACGAGGTGCTGCTGTCCCTGCAGCCCAAGCTCAAGGGCAAGCCGATCCAGGTCGAGATTAATTGTGATGAACATATCAACATGGCCAGCTTCCCCGGCGCCATTTCGCAGATCGTCACCAATATGGTGGTCAACTCGCTGGTGCACGGCTTTGAGGAAGGGCAGCCGGGCAAGATCAAGATCAGCGGCAAGGTGGAAGGCGACTTTGTCGAGTTCGACTACAGCGACGACGGTGTCGGCATGGACAGCGCCACGCTGGGGCAGTTGTTCGATCCCTTCTTCACCACCAAGCGCGGCTCCGGCGGCAGCGGCCTGGGTGCGCACATCCTGTACAACCTGGTGACGGGCGCGCTGGGCGGCACCGTGAAAGTGGTCAGCGCACCGGGCATGGGCCTGCACTACAAGCTGCGTTTCCCAAAAATCAAGCGCAAGTAAGCCCCACCTTCGGGGTCAGTGCCGACATTCGGACATTTCGCAAGCGAAATGTCCGAATGT
>CAUPXZ010000112.1:0-4857 GCA_963515135.1 uncultured Duganella sp.
TGCCGGAACTGACCCCGAAAAAAAGCCCGCTTGCGCGGGCTTTGGGGAGTACCGATTACTCGACTTCGACCGTTTCCGGCGGCGGTGCCGGGGCCGCATCCGGCGGTTCCGGGAACTCCAGCTTGACGTTGTCGTTTTCGTCCAGATCCACCGTGACCTTGCCGCCGCTGACCAGGCGACCGAACAGCAGCTCGTCGGCCAGCGCCTTGCGGATCATGTCCTGGATCAGGCGCGACATCGGACGCGCGCCCATCAGCGGATCGAAGCCTTTCTTGCCGAGGAACTTGCGCAGTTTCTCGGTGAAGATCGCTTCGACTTTTTTCTCGTGCAGCTGTTCTTCCAGCTGCATCAGGAACTTGTCGACCACGCGCAGGATGATTTCCTCGTCCAGCGCGCGGAAGCTGATGATCGAATCCAGGCGGTTGCGGAACTCCGGCGTGAACATGCGCTTGATGTCGCCCATTTCGTCGCCGGCCTGCTTGGTGGTGGTGAAACCGATCGATGACTTCTGCAGCGACTCGGCGCCGGCATTGGTGGTCATGATGATGATCACGTTGCGGAAGTCGGCCTTGCGGCCGTTGTTGTCGGTCAGCGTGCCGTGGTCCATCACCTGCAGCAGGATGTTGAAGATGTCCGGATGCGCTTTCTCGATCTCATCCAGCAGCAGCACCGTGTGCGGCTTCTTGGTGATGGCTTCGGTCAGCAACCCGCCCTGGTCGAAACCGACGTAGCCCGGTGGCGCGCCGATCAGGCGCGACACGGCGTGACGCTCCATGTATTCCGACATGTCGAAGCGCACCAGCTCGATGCCGAGGATGAAGGCCAGCTGTTTCGCCACCTCGGTCTTGCCGACCCCGGTCGGACCGGAGAACAGGAAGGAGCCGATCGGCTTGTCGGTCTTGCCCAGGCCGGCACGCGCCATCTTGATCGCCGACGCCAGTGCTTCGATCGCCGGGTCCTGGCCGAACACCACGTTGCGCAGGTCGCGGTCGATGGTCTGCAGCTTGCTGCGGTCGTCCTGGTTGACGGTCTGCGGCGGGATGCGCGCGATCTTCGAGATGATGTCCTCGATCTCGGTCTTGCCGATGGTTTTCTTCTGCTTCGACTTCGGCAGGATGCGTTGTGCCGCGCCAGCCTCGTCGATGACGTCGATCGCCTTGTCCGGCAGGTGACGGTCGTTGATGAAGCGCGCTGCCAGCTCGGCTGCGGTCGACAGCGCCGACGACGAATACTTGACGCCGTGGTGCTCTTCGAAGCGCGACTTCAGGCCGCGCAGGATCTGCACCGTCTGCTCGACGGTCGGCTCGTTGACGTCGACCTTCTGGAAGCGGCGGCTCAACGCGTGGTCCTTCTCGAACACGCCGCGGAACTCGGTGTAGGTGGTGGCGCCGACGCACTTCAGCTGGCCATTGGCCAGGGCCGGCTTCAGCAGGTTGGAGGCGTCCAGCGTACCACCCGAGGCCGAACCGGCGCCGATGATGGTGTGGATCTCGTCGATGAACAGGATGCCGTTCGGGTTTTCCTTCAATTGCTTGAGGACCGCCTTCAGGCGCTGTTCGAAGTCGCCGCGGTACTTGGTGCCGGCCAGCAGCGCGCCCATGTCCAGCGAATACACCACGGCATTCGACAGGATTTCCGGCACGTCGCCCTGGGTGATGCGGTAGGCCAGGCCTTCGGCGATGGCGGTCTTGCCGACGCCGGCTTCGCCCACCAGCAGCGGGTTGTTCTTGCGACGGCGGCACAAGATCTGGATCACCCGATCCACTTCCTCTTCGCGGCCGATCAGCGGATCGATCTTGCCGTCGGCGGCCGACTTGTTGAGATTCTGGGTGAACTGGTCGAGCGGGCTTTCCTTGCTCTGGCCTTCGCCGGCCGGCGCGCCCTCCTCCACGCCTTCCGACGCCTTGGCGGTGTCGGTCTGCTGGTCCTTGCGCACGCCGTGCGAGATGAAGTTCACCACGTCGAGACGGGTCACGCCCTGCTGGTGCAGGTAGTACACCGCGTGCGAATCCTTCTCGCCGAAGATGGCCACCAGCACATTGGCGCCGGTGACTTCCTTCTTGCCGTTGGAAGCCGACTGGACGTGCATGATGGCGCGCTGAATCACGCGCTGGAAGCCGAGCGTCGGCTGGGTATCGACCTCGCCCGTGCCGGGCACGGTCGGGGTGTTGTCACCAATAAAATTGGTGAGCGTTTTGCGCAGATCTTCAATGTTGACGGCGCATGCACGCAACACTTCGGCAGCCGAAGGGTTGTCCAGCAAGGCCAGCAGCAAGTGCTCCACCGTGATGAATTCGTGGCGCGCCTGTCGGGCCTCGACAAACGCCATGTGCAAACTGACTTCCAATTCCTGCGCAATCATACTTCCTCCATCACGCACTGCAGGGGATGCCCCGCCTTGCGCGCATGCGTTAACACAAATTCCACCTTGGTACAGGCTATATCTTTAGAGAACACTCCACACACTCCTTTGCCGTAGCGGTGAACACTGAGCATTATCTGCGTGGCGGTTTCACGGTCTTTATTGAAATACTCCTGGATGACGGCGACCACAAATTCCATCGGCGTGTAGTCGTCATTTAGCAACGCCACCTGGTACAACGGTGGCGGCTTCAGCGTTTGCCGCTCCAAGAGGGTTTCATTGTCATGCTTGGTTGCCATACGCTTATATTCTAATGCTTTCGAGGTTGATGCAATGTGCATTTCGCTGCACATATCCAATTGTTTTCCATCTTACGCGCTTTCTGAACTTGTCGCAGATGGCGATCCATTCCGCAAAATCAAGAGTTGCATTTCAGCTAATTAAATCAAAAGTAGCAAAATGCCCACAAATCTGCTTGACTTTCAAATTTGGTCCGCTAACAATGCGTTATCGGCTGCGTGCAGAAATGTACAAGGTGATAAGAAGTGGGCGTGAGGAGAGGGGCAAGAAGCTTCTTGCTTTTATGGCTCGTGTGATAGGTTTAATTTAGAAAGTTCTTTTTATGGCAACTGGTACTGTTAAGTGGTTCAATGATTCCAAAGGTTTTGGCTTCATCACTCCAGATGACGGCGGTGAAGATTTGTTCGCTCACTTCTCCGCAATCAACATGAACGGTTTTAAGACCCTGAAAGAAGGTCAAAAAGTTCAGTTCGAAGTCACGCAAGGCCCTAAAGGCAAGCAAGCTTCCAACATCCAGTCGGCTTAATTGCTAAGCTGCCCGATGTAAAAAACCTCGCGCTGCGGGGTTTTTTTTCGTCCGCAGCTTTTCGATTGTTGCAAATTCGCAGCGTTCTCAGCCGGTTCGCAAATGGCGGCGATGACGAATCTTTGCTCGAAGCCTGTCGGTTCGTTGCTACAATCTAGCCAATTCTGGAAGATAAGGTAGTTCAATAATGAATGTCATTACTACGCCGCTGGCAGGCTTGATGGTACTGGAGCCGCGCGTGTTCGGCGACGACCGCGGTTTTTTCTTTGAGAGCTACAACGCTCGCCGTTTTGCCGAACTGACCGGCGTCACCGCCGACTTCGTGCAAGACAACCACTCGCGCTCGTCGAAAGGCGTGCTGCGCGGCCTGCATTACCAGATCCAGCAGGCGCAAGGCAAGCTGGTGCGCGCCACCGCCGGCGCGGTGTTCGACGTTGCCGTCGATATCCGCAAGAGTTCGCCGACCTTCGGCCAATGGTACGGCATTGAGCTGTCGGCCGAGAACAAGCGCCAGATGTGGATACCGCCCGGTTTCGCGCACGGCTTCGTGGTCACCTCCGACACCGCCGAGTTCCTGTACAAGACCACCGACTACTGGGCGCCCGAGCATGAACGCGCGATTCTGTGGAACGATCCGGCTATCGGCATCGACTGGCCGCAACTGGACGCGGCGCCGCTGCTGTCCGGCAAAGACCAGGCCGCGCTGTTGCTGGCCGAGGCCGAGGTGTTCGCATGAAGGTGCTGTTGACCGGCAGCACCGGCCAAGTCGGCTATGAACTGGCGCGCAGCCTGCAAGGCGTGGGTGAAGTGGTAGCGGTGGACCGCAACGTCATGGACCTGTCCGATCTGGACCAGGTGCGCGACGTGATCCGCAGCGTCAAGCCGCAGCTGATCGTCAATCCGGCCGCCTACACGGCGGTGGACAAGGCCGAAAGCGAGCTGGCGCTGGCCTACCGCATCAACGCCGAGGCGCCGGCCGTCATGGCCGAAGAAGCCAGGGCGCTGGGCGCGGCGCTGGTGCACTACTCCACCGATTACGTGTTTGACGGCGCACAGCCGGCACCGCGCGTGGAAGACGATGTGGTCGGCCCGCTGAACGTCTACGGCGCCAGCAAGCTGGCCGGCGAGCAGGCGATTGCAGCGGCCGGCATTCCGTACCTGATCTTCCGCACCAGCTGGGTGTACGGCATGCGCGGCAAGAACTTCCTGCTGACCATGCTGCGCCTGGCCAAGGAACGCGACGAACTGAAAGTGGTGGCCGACCAGCACGGTGCGCCGACCTGGAGCCGCACCATCGCCGACACCACCGCGCAGGTGCTGTCGCAGGCGCACGCCGGCGGCCGCGAATGGTGGGTGCAGAACAGCGGCATCTACCACCTGAGCGCGCAGGGCCAGACCACCTGGCATGAATTCACCCAGGCCATCGTCGAAGAGGCCGGCCTGAGCTGCAAAGTGCTGCCGATCACCACCGCCGAGTATCCAACGCCCGCCCGACGCCCGACCTATTCGGTGATGTCGTCGGAACGCCTGATGACGCGCTTCTGCCATCTGCCAGACTGGAAAGAAGCGCTGCATCTCTGCATGCGCTAAAACTTCGGGGTCAGTGCCGACATTCGGACATTTCGCGCGCGAAAAGTGCGGATGGAGGCACGGGCCCCGCATTTTTTTG
>CAUPXZ010000113.1:0-4777 GCA_963515135.1 uncultured Duganella sp.
CCTGCAACCCTCCCTACGTTAATCAAGCAAATTATTCCGGACACCAGTGCGCGCACGCGGGAATGACGTCAGAGTTGCACGCCGACCAGCTTGTGCACCAGCTCTGAGGAAGTGGAAGCGGCGAATTTGCGCATCAGCTTGGCGCGGTGCATTTCCACCGTGCGCGGACTGAGGTCGACCTGGCGGGCGATGGTTTTGCTGGTCTTGCCTTCGACCAGCAGCGCGGCGATTTCGCGCTCGCGCGGGGTCAGTTCGGCGGTGACCGGACGTTTTTCGCTGACGTCCTCGAAGGTCCAGATGCCGGGGCCGAGCGGGGCGCCGGATTGCATCGCGTGACCGGTCACGTGGCACCAGAACAGTTCGCCATCGGCGCGGCGCATGATGCGCTCGTCGGAATAGCGGCCCCTGGCGTTCATGATCGGAATGATGCGGTCGCCGGTGCGCAGGAACTCGTCCATGGTCGGATACAGTTCCAGGAACGACAGGCCTTCTAGTTGCGCGCGGCTGTAGCCGAACATCGCCGCCAGCGCCTCGTTGCAGGTCTGGATGGTGCGGTTTTCCGAGATGCACATGCCGACTGGCGCATGAAGGAAAATCGATTCGTAATCAATGATCGGCTGAGCGCGCATAGGTAGGGGACAGGTATTTCTACGGTATTGAACTTTTGTTGGGCGTATTCTATGCTGGATCGCCCATCGCTAACGTATTTAACAACGTTGGCAAGGCACACGCAACATAAACATAAGGGACAACTATGAACAAGCTCTATCCGGACGCCGCCGCCGCCCTGGCCGGCGTCGTGCAAAACGGCCAAATCATCGCCGTCGGCGGCTTCGGCCTGTGCGGCATTCCCGAAGCGCTGATCGGCGCCTTGCGCGATTCCGGCGTCACTGGCCTGACCGCCATTTCCAACAACGCCGGCGTCGACGGCTTCGGCCTTGGTCAGTTGCTGGAAACCCGCCAGATCAAAAAGATGATCGCCTCTTACGTCGGTGAAAACAAGGAATTCGCGCGCCAGTACCTGGCCGGCGAACTGGAACTGGAATTCACGCCGCAGGGCACGCTGGCCGAGAAGCTGCGGGCCGGCGGCGCCGGCATTCCAGCCTTCTTCACCAAGACCGGTGTCGGCACCATCGTTGCCGATGGCAAGGAGATCCGCGAGTTTGACGGCGAGCAGTATGTGATGGAACGCGCGCTGGTGGCCGATGTGGCGCTGGTCAAGGCATGGAAGGCCGACAAGGCCGGCAACCTGGTGTTCCGCAAAACAGCCCGTAACTTCAACCCGAATGCCGCCATGGCCGGCAAGGTCTGCATCGTCGAAGTCGAGCAACTGGTCGAGACCGGCGAGATCGATCCGGACCAGGTGCACCTGCCGAGCATCTTCGTGCATCGCATCGTGGTCAACGCCACGCCGGAAAAACGCATCGAGCAGCGCACCATCCGCGCCGCCACCCAAGAATAACGGAGAGACAAATCATGGCATGGACTCGTGATGAAATGGCCGCGCGCGCGGCAAAGGAACTGCAGGACGGTTATTACGTCAATCTCGGCATCGGCCTGCCGACGCTGGTGGCCAACTATGTGCCGACCGGCATCGAGGTCTTCCTGCAATCGGAAAACGGCCTGCTGGGCATCGGCCCGTTCCCGACCGAGGAAGAGATTGACGCCGACCTGATCAACGCCGGCAAGCAGACCGTGACGGCGCTCCCAGGCGCCGCCTACTTCAGCTCGGCCGATTCGTTCGGCATGATCCGCGGTGGCAAGATCAACCTGGCCATCCTGGGCGCAATGCAGGTCTCGGAACAGGGCGACCTGGCCAATTGGATGATCCCCGGCAAAATGGTCAAGGGCATGGGCGGCGCGATGGACCTGGTGGCCGGCGTCAAGAAAGTGGTGGTGCTGATGGAGCACGTGGCCACCGCCAAGGACGGCAGCACCTCGCACAAGCTGCTGCCAAAATGCGACCTGCCGCTGACCGGCGTCGGCGTGGTGGATCTGGTGATCACCGACCTCGGCGTGCTGGAAGTGACCGAGGCGGGCCTGAAGGTGACCGAACTGGCGCCCGGCGTGACCAGGGAGCAGATTCAGGACGCCACCGGCGTCAAGCTCGACTTCTCAAGCCTGTAAGCGAGATGCCGCGATAGCGGCGCTTGTACACCACGGTGCCGGCGGCGGCCACGATCACTAGCGCGATGATGGTCAGCAAATCCTGGCCGCCATGCGTGACTACCGCCGGCTGGCTGGAAATCATGGTCGATGCGGCAAATTTCTTGCCGGCGTAGCGCGCGCCGATCACCAATTCCTCATTATTGATGGCGTTCACCAGGTACAGGCCGTAGCCGCCCGGATGCACGGTCATCTTGCGGTCGCGGTAGACGAACGAGCGCCGCTCGTCGCCGACGCGGAGGCTGCCGACCACATGACCGGCGTTGTTGACGGCGGTGGCGAAGCTATCGCCATAGCCGATCAGCGCGCCGAGGTCGGTCATGCGGCCGCGCTCCCACACGAACGCGTGCCAACGCCGGTCGGCGGTTTCCGAAGCGCCGACCACCACGCCGTGGTCGTTGATGGCGCTGGCGCTGCTCAACCGGCCGCCCAGCGTACCCAGATCGCGCATGCCGCCGTCCTGATACAGGAAGGCGTGCCGATAGCCGTCGGGCAGGGCGGCGGTGCCGACGATCTGGCCGTGGTTGTTGAGACCGGCCGCATAGCTGATCTTGCCGCCCAGCGTGCCCAGATCCTGCGGCTCGCCGTGGCCGTCGCTGCGGAAGGCGCGGTAATAGCCGTCGCTGGTGTCGGCGTAGCCGGCCAGTTGGCCGTGGTCGTTGATGGCGGCGCCATAGCTGCTGTTGCCGCCGAGCGTGCCGATGTCGCGCATGCGGCCGCCGTGCGGCACGACGAAGGCGCGCCAGTGGCCGGCGGCGTTCTGGGCCGTGCCGGTGACGTCGCCGTGGTTGTTGATGTCCTTGGTGAAGCTGTCGCTGCCGCCCAGCGTGCCCAGTTCCTGCGGCCGCCGGTCGTACAGCACCGCGCGCTGGCGGCCGCTGTCTTCCAGGATGATGCCGGCCATCTGGCCGCGCGCGTTGATGTCGACGGCGATGCTTTCTTCCTCGCCGCGCGCTCCCAATGTCAGATCCGCCATGCTGTCTCCTCAGATGAAATACAAGAAGAACTGCAACTCCCGTGCCACTGTGATTGTGGGCCGGAATGATGGAAAAGTGTGCGGAAATGAACGCCGGCGCTGTCCGCTAATGAACAAAAAGCCCCGGCATTGCTGCGCGGGGCTTTTTGTTGGTAGGGCTAAGGCTTAGCGGGCTGCTGCTGCGGCCGGGTCCATCGGCTCCAGTGCTGCGGCGGTCACGGTCGAGCCTGGGTTGTGCAGTTCGGCGTTCAGCTTTTCGCGGTCCAGTTCTTTTTCCCAGCTGGAAACTACCACGGTGGCCACGCCGTTGCCGACGAAGTTGGTCAGCGCACGGCATTCGCTCATGAAGCGGTCGATGCCCAGGATCAGCGCCATGCCGGCCACCGGAATCGTCGGCACCACGGCCAGCGTTGCCGCCAGGGTGATGAAGCCGGCGCCGGTGATGCCCGATGCGCCTTTCGAGGTCAGCATTGCCACGCCCAGGATGGTCAGCTCTTGCATCAGCGTCAGCTCGGTGTTGGTTGCCTGGGCAACGAACAGCGCGGCCATGGTCATGTAGATATTGGTGCCGTCCAGATTGAACGAGTAGCCGGTTGGGACCACCAGGCCGACCACAGGCTTCGAGCAGCCCAGGCGTTCCAGCTTGGTCATCAGCGAAGGCAGTGCCGATTCCGACGAGCTGGTGCCCAGCACGATCAGCAGTTCTTCCTTGATGTACTTGATGAACTTGAAGATCGAGAAGCCGGTGTACTTGGCGATAATGCCCAGCACGACGAAGACGAACAGGAAGCAGGTCAGGTAGAACGAACCCATCAGCTTGGCCAGCGGGATCAGCGATGCCAGACCGTATTTGCCGATGGTGAAGGCCATCGCGCCGAACGCGCCGATCGGAGCGGCTTTCATGATGATGTTGACTACGCCGAAGATCACATGCGAGATATCGTCGATGAAGTTGGTGATCGAACGGCCGCGCTCACCCAGCAGCGACAGCGAGAAGCCGAACAGGATGGCGATCAGCAGCACTTGCAGAATGTCACCCTTGGCGAACGCATCCACGAAGGTCTTCGGGATGATATTCATCAGGAAGTCGGTGGTGGTCAGGCCTTCGGCGTGGGTGTATTGCGCGATCGACTTGGCGTCCAGGTGGGCTGGATCGGCGTTGAAGCCGGCGCCCGGTTTCAGCACGTTGGCGACGATCAAGCCGATGGCCAGCGCGAAGGTCGACACCACTTCGAAGTAGATCAGCGCCTTGCCGCCGACGCGGCCGATTTTCTTCACGTCCTGCATGCCGGCGATACCGGACACGACGGTGCAGAAGATAACCGGCGCAATGATCATTTTGATCAGTTTGATGAAGCCGTCACCCAGTGGTTTCATGGCGACCGCGTCGGTTGGCAGGTATACACCCAGCAGCACGCCGCAGACAATGGCGAACAGTACCTGAATGTACAGGACTTTATAGAATGGTTTTTTCACGGGGTCTCCTCGTGTTGTGGTTCGTTTGAGGAGTGCATCATCTCGCAAGCAGGCAGATATCACTATTGTGGAAACCCGCAAATTCGCGCCAGTGATATCTCTATCGGCTAAGGGATACTACGTAGCCGGGGTCAGTTCCGGCAACCCGCCACGCGTGGC
>CAUPXZ010000114.1:0-4603 GCA_963515135.1 uncultured Duganella sp.
TTCGGACATTTCGCGCGCGAAATGTCCGAATGTCGGCACTGACCCCGAAGTTAGCCGCGTATCATCAGGTCGTAGTCGCTGCTGGTGCTGTGGTACTGGAAGTGGCGACGGCGCAGCATCTGCATCATCTGCGAATTGGTCTTGCAGCCGACCACCAGGCGGCGCTGCTGGTAGCGGGTGCAGAAGAAGTCCACCAGCGCGCGGCCGACGCCGCGGCCGCGACAGGCCGGATCGACCGCCAGCACATGCATCTCGCGTTCCGGGCCGTGGTCGCCGTTGAGACCGAGCACCATGATGTAGCCGGCCAGCCGGCCTTCCAGCTCGGCCACCCAGAATTCCACCGGCACCATCGACTGGCCGCCGCCCCACATATCGCGCCGCACCGTGCCGTTGGCGATGCCCTGGGCGAAATGCGCGCTCAGCTGCGCCTGGCGTTCGGCGTCGGCCACATTGCTGTCGAAGGCGCCGGCCTCGTTGCTGCCGACGATCAGGCGCACGATGGCCGGCACGTCGGCCTGCACCGCGAGGCGGATGGCGGTGTCCAGATGGCGGTCGTGACGCGCCCGGCGCGCCTGGCGCTGGAAGCTGCGGGCGTGCCGCGCCAGCCGGTCGAAGGTCTGCCTTACCTTGCGCGCCAGCAGCGCGATCAGGCTGTAGAAGGCCGCGCTCTGCAGCAGGTCGTACAGCAACAACAGCGGCGTGTCATGGTGCAGATTTTGATAATCGTAGACGCGCGCCACGGTGGCGATGGCGACAAACAGCACCACCAGCGCCAGGCGCAGACGCCATGCCGCCAGCGCCACCGGCAGGCTGTAGAAAGGGGCGAACGAAATCGTCGCGCGCGTGCTGGCGTCGACGAGGAAGATCAGTGCCTGGGCCAGCAGCAGAGCGGCCACCACCTGACCCGTGCTGGCGCCGCGCAGGCGCCGGGAGAAATGAGCGAACATGCCATAAGATTAAGCCCGCCGACCCCCGCGATCAACTTATGATTTGTATTAAAATGTTTCAGTAATGGAATAAAAATCAAGCCTTTTAGCCCTTTGGCAATGGATGTTGTCGCAGGCTCATTTGCTTAGCGTGCGCATCGCCTGCTCCAGGCCGTTCATGGTCAGCGGGTACATGCGGTTGTTCATCAGCTGGCGCAGGATGCCGATCGACTGCCGGTATTGCCACAGATGTTCCGGCTCCGGATTGAGCCAGGCGAACTTCGGAAACGCCGCCGTGAAGCGTGCCACCCAGGCGCTGCCGGGCTCTTCGTTGTTGTACTCGACCGAGCCGCCCGGCGCCAGGATCTCGTACGGGCTCATGGTGGCGTCGCCGACGAAGATCAGTTTGGTGTCGGGCGGGTATTTGCGCAGGATGTCCCAGGTCGGGAAGCGTTCCGAGTGACGGCGCCGGTTGTTCTTCCACAGATAGTCGTAGACGCAGTTGTGGAAATAGAAGAACTCCATGTGCTTGAACTCGCTGCTGGCGGCCGAGAACAGCTGCTCGGTGCGTTCGATATGGTCGTCCATGCTGCCGCCGACGTCGAACAGCATCAGCACCTTGATGTTGTTTTTGCGCTCAGGCTGCATCCTGATATCGAGGTAGCCGGCGTTGCTGGCGGTGGCGCGGATGGTGGCGTCCAGCGCCAGTTCCTCGGCCGCGCCCAGGCGGGCGAAGCGGCGCAGGCGGCGCAGCGCCACCTTGATATTGCGCGTGCCGATTTCGCGCTCGCCGTCGTAGTCCCGGTAGCTGCGCGCTTCCCACACTTTCACCGCAGTGCGGTTGCCGCCCTTGCCGCCGATGCGGATGCCTTCCGGATTGGTGCCGCCGTGGCCGAACGGCGAAGTGCCACCGGTGCCGATCCACTTGTTGCCGCCCTCATGACGTTCCTTCTGCTCCTTCAGCAACTGCTGCAGGCGATCCATCAGCTTGTCATAGCCGAACTTCTCCAGCGCGGCCAGCTGCTCCGGCGTCAGCTCGCGCTTCATGCGCTGCACCAGCCAGTCGAGCGGCACGCCGCCCTGCTGCTCGAAGGCGGCGGCGATGCCCTTGAAGTACAGGCCGAAGGCGCGGTCGAACTTGTCGAAGTGGGCCTCGTCCTTGATCAGCGTCAGGCGCGCCAGGTAGTAGAACTCGTCGAGCGAATGCGGAATCACCTGTTTCTGCATGGCTTCCAGCAACGTCAGGAACTCCTTGATCGACACCGGGATTTTGGCGTCCTTCAGCGTGAAGAAGAAATCGATCAGCATCTTATTGCACTCCGTACCGCGCCAGCTGGTGGCGCAGATGGGCCTTGATCTCCGGCCATTCGCCGGCGGCGATGCTGTACATCACCGTGTCGCGCACGCTGCCGTCGCGGCGTTGCGCGTGGTGGCGCAGCACGCCGTCCTTCTTCGCGCCGAGGCGCTCGATGGCGGCTTGCGAGGCGTGGTTGAAATTGTCGGTGCGCAGGCCGACCAGTTGCGCGCCCAGCGTCTCGAAGGCGTAGGTCATCAACAGCAGCTTGCAGGTGGTGTTGACGTGGGTGCGCTGCCAGCGTTTGGCGTACCAGCTATCACGACATCGTGCCGGTCGATGGCCGGCACGATGTCGTGATAGCTGGTGGTGCCGAGCAGCGCGCCGCTGGCGCTGTCGATCACCGCGAACGCCAGCCGGGTAGGGCGCTGTTCGATCGCCTTGTAGATATAGGCGTCGACCTCATGCGGCTCCGGCACCGAGGTCACGCGCAGCTGCCACAGCTGGCCATCCTCGGCGGCTGCGCGCAGGCCGTCGGCGTGGTGCGGGCCGAGCGGCTCCAGGCGCACCCCGTGCAGTTCCAGCGTGACCGGCAGCAAGGTGTTCATCGATTGCTCCGCACCATCTGGATCAGGCGCTCGAACAGGTGGACGTCCTGCTCGTTCTTCAGCAGCGCGCCGTGCAGCGGCGGCACGATGGCTTTCTGGTCCTGGCTGCGCAGCGCCTCGGGCGGGATGTCTTCCGCCATCAGCAGCTTGAGCCAGTCGAGGAATTCGGAGGTGGACGGCTTCTTCTTCAGGCCCTGGACCTCGCGCAGCTCGTAGAAAGTCTGCAGCGCCTGCGCCAGCAGTTCCTGCTTCAGGTGCGGGTAGTGGACCTGGACGATCTGCGCCATGGTGTCGCGGTCGGGGAATTTGATGTAGTGGAAGAAGCAGCGGCGCAGGAAGGCATCCGGCAGTTCCTTCTCGTTGTTGGAGGTGATGATCACCAGCGGCCGGTGCAGCGCCCGCACCATCTCGCGCGTCTCGTAGACGTAGAACTCCATGCGGTCCAGTTCGCGCAGCAGGTCGTTGGGGAACTCGATGTCGGCCTTGTCGATTTCATCGATCAGCAGCACCACCGGTGCCGGCGCGGTGAAGGCCTGCCACAGCACGCCCTTGACGATGTAGTTGTGGATGTCGCGCACGCGCTCGTCGCCCAGTTGCGAATCGCGCAGGCGCGAGACGGCGTCGTACTCGTACAGGCCCTGCTGGGCCTTGGTGGTTGACTTGACGTGCCACTGCAGCAGCGGCATGTTCAGCGCGGCGGCGACCTCCTCGGCCAGCATGGTCTTGCCGGTGCCGGGTTCGCCCTTGATCAGCAGCGGACGTTGCAGGGTGAGGGCGGCGTTGACAGCCAGTTTCAGGTCGGCGGTGGCGACATACTGGTCGGAGCCTTCGAAGCGTGCTTGCATGGATTTGTCCGGGAAGAAAAAGAACAAACAGTATAGAAGGAAACGTTAGAGCAGGGGCTCGGGAGCACCGCTGGACGCGTGTTGTTTATAAAAAACACTTAGGTTAGAATCGCAGCATAAATAGTACAAAAGTCAATCTAGTGACACCGTGGTAGAAGTATCCGAGATCGCAGTATCCGATTACTTACTTAGAGACACCATGAAAAAACTCCCCGCACTCCTCGTGCTCGCAGGCCTGGCCCACGTCGCCGTCGCTGCGGAAGTGGTGGGCAATGCCCAGAACGCCAAAGCCAAGATTGAAATGTGTATCGGATGCCATGGCATCCCCGGCTACAAAGCCACCTTTCCCGAAGTATTCCAGGTGCCGATGATCGGCGGCCAGTCGGCCAAGTACATAGAAAACGCGCTGCAGGCCTACAAGAAGGGCGAGCGCAAGCATCCATCGATGAAGGGCATCGCCAGCAGCCTGAGTGACCAGGACATTGCCGACGTGGCGGCGTTCTACTCGCAACAAACCCGCAGCGGAGGTGCGAAATGAAGATGCAACACTGGATCGCCGCCGCCTGCCTGCTGGCCGCGACAAGCGCGCAAGCTGCCGGCAACGTCACCGCCGGCAAGGCGCTGGCGGAAAAATACGCCTGCTTCAGCTGCCACGGCCAGGACTTCAACACGCCGATCGACCCCAGCTATCCGAAGCTGGCCGGCCAGCACAAGGACTACCTGGAGCACGCGCTGAAGACCTACAAGCGCGGCGACGCCGCCAACGGCCGCAGCAACGCCATCATGACCGGCCAGGTCAAGCCCTTGAGCAACCAGGACATCAAGGACCTGGCGGCCTATCTGCACAGCCTGCCGGGCACGCTGGCCACGCACCGCTAAAACTTCGGGGTCAGTGCCGACATTCGGACATTTCGCGCGCGAAATGTCCGA
>CAUPXZ010000115.1:0-4341 GCA_963515135.1 uncultured Duganella sp.
GCCGATGATAGTGCTGCAACCAGTGTGAAAGTAGGTTATCGTCAAGCTAGTTATAAAGAAAAAAGCCCGCTCAGCATCCTGTGCGGGCTTTTTTTATTTCCGTTGAGTTATAAAAAAGGTACCATTGGCTTCTTTCTAACGGAGAGCGCTGATGAAACCCTGGCTTCCTGCCGCATCCCTCGCTGTATTGCTGGCCGCTTGCGGTGGCGGCACTGAATCTCCATCCAATCAAGTCGCGCCGAAAATGCTGCTCGGTACGAGTGTCGCATCAACGGTTGCGCCCATCCCTGCCGATTATGCCCAACTGGTGCAAAACCTTTATCTTGGTTTCTTTGGCCGGCCTGCGGACGTGGCGGGCCTGGATTACTGGAGCAAGACGTTTAGCGACAATCAGCTGCCGCTGACCTTTGCGGAATGGGTGGCGGGTTACACAAGTAATGCCGATATCAAAACCATTCTTGACGCGTTCGCTGGCAGTGTTGAGTCGCGGGATCTGTACGTCAGCAATAACGCCTCGTTTATCAATGCAGTGTACGACAACGGCTTCAATCGCTATTCCGAAGCCGGCGGACGCGCATATTGGGCGGGCCTGATCGACAGCGGTGTGATTACCCGTGCCCAGGCCGTGCTGAATATACTCAGTGCGGCGCAGTATGACGATGCCGCTATCCTGAGCAGAAAAACCCAGGCGGCAGTGACGTTCACATCGCTGCTGAGGGACATCACAGGCGGCAACGGCTACGGCGCTGGCGGTTTTAGTGTCGTTGCGCGTGATTTGCTTGGCCGTATCACTGCCACCACTGACATGACTGTCTTCCGGGCGCAGATTGAGAAGGCGGTGGAGTCGTTGTTTGTTTCCGACTACTACTTGCCGCAGGTCTGGCGCTATACCGGTTATCACTATCTGCAGGACATGGGCAATGAGCCGCTGTATGCCGCCAGCTACCGTTTCCAGCCGCAGCCTTACTTCGAGTTCCCGGTCAGCGGCAGCGTCACCTATGGCGTCGAGCCGCAGACGGTTGGCTGGACGCGCGCCGCACGCGACAACTGGGCGTATGCCGCGCCCATTGCTGCCAGCACGCAGTTGATCGGACTGCACAAGATGCCGGTCGTGAGTATGTTCTGCAGCCCGGTTGCCACGGCCAACGGCGCGGTCAGCAAGTCAACCGATGTGCTGGTGGCGCGGGAGATCGGGCGCGTGCTCAAGGCGATAGACCTGGCCAACCAGCGCTTCACGGTGTACCGCGAAAATTGTGCGATCGGCGGCAACAAGCTGGCGTCATTTCAGTTTGACGCCAACGGCGCCGTCACTTTCCCTCTGGGCAGCGGCAGCATGGCCATCGACGCGTCTACGATCACGGATATCCTGAACGGCAAGGTTTTGTTTGATCCATCGAGCGGCAAATATTTGTCTTTCTCGGTCTATACCTACGCGCGTACCAATGGCACCATCGGATTTTTTATGGTGCAGCACTTGGGTAATCACAAGACGAGTATCGACGACGGCGCGCTGGCGGTCTGGTCGCAGGAGTAAGCACTTATCTGAGTGGCGCCGATACCGGCAAGGTCAGCGTGAAACGGGTGCCGCCACCCACTTCGCTGCTGACGTCGATGCGGCCGCCCAGAATCTCGGTGACGATGTTGTGCACGATGTTCAGGCCCAGGCCCGAGCCGCCCACCCCCATCTTGGTGGTGAAGAAGGGATCGAAGATGCGCTGCAGATCTGCGCGCGGAATGCCGACGCCATGGTCTTCCACGCTCAACGTCACCCAGCCCTGCGCCGACAGCTGCGCGCTGACGGCAATCAATCCCTTGCTGCGACCCTCGTAACCGTGCAGGATGGCGTTGTTGACCAAGTTGGTCACCACCTGCCCCAGCGGGCCGGGATAGCTTTCCATCATCAGGTCCGCCGGCACCTGCCGTTCCACCATGAAGGGCGTGCGCTTGATGGTGGGCTGCAAGGTCAGCAGGTTGCCGGCGATGACTTCGTCCAGCAGGAAGCTGCGCCGCTGCGAGCTGGTCTGATCCACCGCCACCTGCTTGAAGTTGGTGACGATGTCGGCCGCGCGTTGCAGGTTGCGGCTGAGTATGTCGACCGACAGCCGCGCGTTCTCGATGTACTGTTCAAATTCCTTGCGCGTAACGCCGCCTTCGCCGGTCATGTGGCGATGGATCTCATCGGTCTGCATCTCGAATGTGGTGGACGCCATCAGGCTGTTGCCGATCGGCGTATTCAGTTCGTGCGCGATGCCGGCCACCAGCGCGCCCAGTCCCGCCAGCTTTTCATTGCGTACCAGGTCTTCGCGCGCCCGCGCCAGCGTGGCGATCATGTCCTGCAATTCGCGGTTGGCGCGGCGCAGCGCCAGGTGGGTGTTGATGCGGGCCAGCACTTCCTCGATCTGGAAGGGCTTGGTGATGTAGTCGACGCCGCCGGCGTCGAAGCCGGTGACTTTCTGTTTGGGATCGGTGAGGCCGGTCATGAAGATCACCGGCACATCCTTGGTTTTCTTGCCGGCCTTGAGGCGCCGGCAGGCTTCGAAGCCGTCGATGTCGGGCATCACCACATCTAGCAGGATCAGGTCCGGCTCGGCGAACTCGGCGCGCATCAGGCCTTCCGCCGCCGTCTGCGCCAGCACGATCAGAAAGCCGTGCCGTTCCAGCCGGTCCAGCAGCGCGGCGAGGTACGAAGGGGAGTCGTCGACGATCAATATCGTCGGCATCGGCACCACCGGGACCTCGCTCTGGTTCATCGCGCACCCTGATTCATTCACGGTGCGCTCAGTATATAACGGGCTCTAGAACAAGCCGAGGCCTTTCAGCATCACCACCAGGATCAGCAGCGGCGACACATAGCGCAGCAGGAAAAACACCACGCCCGTCACAGTGGCGTTGTGCAGCGCGCCGTGGTTGGACAGCGCGCGCTGGAAGTTGTCGCGGCCCCACACCCAACCGACAAACAAGGCTAGCGAAATGCCACCCAGCGGCAGCAGCACGTTGGACGAGGCGAAGTCGAACAGGTCGAACATATTCATGCCGAACAGCTTGAAGTCGGCCAGCACATTGTTGGTCAGCGCGCAGCTGGAACCCAGCACGATCAGGATCGCAATGGTCAGCACGGTGGCCTTGGTGCGGCTCAGGCCGAAGCGTTCGTGCAGGATTACCACCGGCACCTCCATCATCGACAGCATGGCGCCGGTGGCGGCCACGGCGGCCAGCGCAAAGAAGGCGATCATCAGCAGATGGCCGCCGGGGATTTGCGAGAACACCGCCGGAATCGTGATGAACACCAGCGACGGGCCGGCCGACGGCTCAAAGCCGAAGCTGAACACCGCCGGGAAGATGGCGATGCCGGCCAACATGGAGACAAACAGGTCGGCCAGCATCACGCGCAGCGTGGTGGCGGGAATGTTCTGGTCGTCGCGGAAGTAGGAACCGTAGGTCATCATCGTGCCCATGCCCAGCGATAGCTTGAAGAAAGCCAGGCCCATGGCGGTCAGGATCACGCCCGCAGTGATCTTGCTGAAGTCCGGCTTGAACAGGAAGGCGATGCCGTCCGCCACCTTGGGCAAGGTCAGGCTGACCGCGCACAGTAGCAGCAGCAGCAGGAACAGCACCGGCATCAGTTTCTTGGTGATGCCTTCGATGCCCTTGGTTACGCCCATCAGCAGAATGCCACCGATCAGCACCAGCACGCCCCACTGCCACAGCAGCGATTGCAGCGGATCGCTGATCAGCGCGCCGAAGGCGGCCTCGGTCACCTGGCGGTCGCTGCTGAGAATGCTGCCGCCGATGGCCTTGAACACATAGGCGAATACCCATGCCACCACTTCCGAATAGAAGGACAAGATCAGGAAGGCGGCCAGCATGCCGGCCGCGCCGACCAGCCACCATGGCAGGCTCTTCTTCGGCGACAGGGTTTGCAGCGTAGTGATCGGGTTGGCCTTGGCGGCGCGCCCCATGGTGATTTCGGCGATCATCACCGGCAGGCCGATCAGCAGCGTGGCCAGCAGGTAGATCAGCAGGAAGCCGGCGCCGCCATTGGCGCCGGTGAGGGAAGGGAACTTCCAGATATTACCGAGACCCACGGCGGAACCGAGTGTGGCGGCCAATACGCCGAAGCTGGAACTGAAGCCGCTGCGGCCTGTGATCTTGTTATTCATAGCATTCTGCTGAGGTTTTTTGAGGACGAGATTGTAGCAGTTGAAAAAAGAGGGTTGACGAGATGAATGCCGCACGGCATAATCTTGTCTCTTCGCTGACGAACAAAACGCTTCTTCAGCAAGCAGTACAAGATCTTTAAAAATTTACAGTCGATAAATGTGGGCGTTTGATGCTGCAACA
>CAUPXZ010000116.1:0-4170 GCA_963515135.1 uncultured Duganella sp.
AGCGAAATGTCCGAATGCCGGCACTGACCCCGGTTTTGCTATGCGACGGCGCGTACCATCGCTTCGAATTGCGCCACCGGCATCGGGCGGGCGAACAGGTAGCCTTGCGCTTCGTCGCATTGTTTGGCGCGCAGGAAGTCGCGCTGCGCTTCGGTTTCCACCCCTTCGGCGATCACTTCCAGCCCCAGCGAGTGCGCCAGTGCGATGGTGGCGGCGACGATCACGGCGTCGTCCGGATCGCTCTCGATGTCTTTGACGAAGCCGCGGTCGATCTTGATGCGGTCAATTTCAAACAGCTTCAGGTAGCTCAGCGACGAGTAGCCGGTGCCGAAGTCGTCGATCGCCACCTTGATGCCGCGCGAGCGCAATTCCACCAGCAGCGCGCGGCTGCGTTCCGGGTCCTGCATCGCCGCCGATTCGGTGATTTCCAGTTCCAGCAGTGCCGGATCGATGCCGTGGCTGTGCAGCATGCGGTCCAGGTGCGGCAGCAGGCCAGGGCCGTGGCACTGGCGCGCCGACAGGTTCACTGCCAGCCGCAGGTGCGCCAATTCCGGCACCCGCCAGCCATGCAGCAGCGTGCAGGCGCGCTGCAACACCCAGTCGCCCAGCGGCAGGATCAGGCCCGACTCTTCGGCGATCGGGATGAAGCGGTCCGGCCCCACCATGCCCAGCTCCGGATGGTGCCAGCGCAGCAGCGCCTCGGCGCCGATGATGCGCTGGGTCGCCAGCTCCACCTGCGGTTGCAGGTACAGTTCGAATTCGTTCTGCTCCAGCGCCTGCCACAAGCGGCTTTCCAGCAGCAGCCGTTCGTGGGTGGCGGTGTTCATCGCCGCCGAGAAGAACTGGAAGTTGCCGCGACCCTGGCTCTTGGCGGCGTACATGGCGGTGTCGGCGTGGCGCATCAGCGCGCCGCCGTCTTCGCCGTCGGACGGGAACATGGCGACGCCGACGCTGGCGCCGCTGTGCACGGTCTTGCCGTTCAGGTGGTAAGGCGCGGTCAGCGCGTCGACGATGCGCACCGCGATGTTGGAGGCGTCGTCCGGCGAGATGGCGCCGTCGGTGACAACGATGAATTCGTCGCCGCCAAGGCGGGCGATGGTGTCGACTTCGCGCAGCAGTTCCTGCAAGCGCTGCGAGACCGCCACCAGCAGCAGGTCGCCGGTCTCGTGGCCGTGGGTGTCGTTGATTTTCTTGAAGTGGTCGAGGTCGATGAACAGCACCGCCGCCATGCCGCCGTTGCGGCGCGTCTGCGCCAGCAGCTGCTCCAGCCGCAGATTCAGCGACAGGCGGTTGGCCAGGCCGGTTAGCGTGTCGTGGTGCGCCAGGCGGTGGATGCGTTCCTGCGCCTGGTGCTGCTCGGTCAGGTCGTGCAGGATGGCGACGAACAGGTGCTCGTCCGGCAGTTCCACTTCCGACACCGACATCGCCAGCGGAAATTCGCTGCCGTCGCTGCGCCAGCCGGGCAGTTCGTATTCGTGGGTGACGCCGCAGGCAATCATGCGCAGCAGGCCGGTGGCGTCGAGGCCGGCCGCCTCGCCGACGCCGACCGGGATCAGGCTGGCCAGCGGCAGCGTCACCATCTTCTCCGGCGCGTAGCCGAACAGGCGGCCGGCGGCGGCGTTGGCCGACATCAGCACGCCATTATTGTCGATAGTGAGGATGGCGTCGGCCGCCTTGTTGAGAATCGCCTGCAGGCGCGCCTCGCGCTGGCGCAGGCGCGAGGTGGAATCCTTGACTTCGGCCTGAATGCGCGCGCTCGCCGCTGATCAGCATCATCAGCGTGCCCAGCAGGCCGGTCAGCAGCAGGCCGCAGGTCAGCACGGTCCAGCTCTGCCAGCCGCGTTGCTGCAGCAGGTAGGCCGGCGTCGGCGCCAGCGTCAGCTCGTAGATGCGGCCGCCGAAGTGCAGCTGGCGCTGGAAATCGCCTTCCTCGACCGCGCGCCCCAGCGTGTCCTGGACCACGCGGCGCGGACCGTCGTCGTCGGTGTCTTCGAAGCGCACCATGAAGTGCGGGAACTCGGAACGCTTCAACGCCAGGCTCAGGCAGGCGTCGAACTGCATCGAAATCATCAGCGAGCCGACCGCCTGGCGCGGATTGTGGGCCGGATAGACCGTCTGCAATAGCAGCAGACCGGGCTTGGCGTTGCCGGGCAGGATTTGCAGCGGCGCGGTGGCGGTCGGCTGGCCGGATTGCAGCGCCCGTTCCAGCGCCGCGCGCCGCTGCGGGTCGTGCAGGTAGTCCAGGCCGAGGTAGTCGCGGCTGGTAGCCGGCTCGGCGAAGGTGGCGGCAAAGTAGCGCTCGCGCTGGCCGGCGACCACGAAGCTGCCCGCCGGCGTGCGCTCGCGGATGCGGTAGTCGGGCGTGGCGTGCTGGCGTGCCCACGCTTCGAAACTGTCGCGCTCGTTGCCGGCCACCGGCGTCAGCCAGGCCATCGACAGCAGTTCCGGGCGCTGGTCCAGGTAGCCGTGCGCCAGGTTGCTGAAGTCGTCGGCGTCGAGCGAGCGGCGCGGCGTGTTGAGCGCCTTGGCCATGGCGTAAATGAAACGTTCGTGCTCGCTGAACTGCGCCTGCAGCAGGTCGCCGGTCTGCTGCGCCTTGAGGCGGAAGGTTTGCAGTTGCTGGTTGCTTTCCCAGCGGTCGGCCTGCAGGTAGATGGCGATGAAGGCGCCGGCCGACAGCAGCAGCGGCAGGCCGACCAGCGTGCGGCGGCGTGCCCACAGTGCGCGCGGACGGCCGATGACGATCCAGGTCAGCGGCGCCGCCAGCAGGATGCCGATGGTGTCGCCCATCCACCAGGCGATCCAGTCGGCGGCCAGCGTGTCGCGTTGCAGGATGCCCAGCGCCATCATGCCGGACAGCGAAACGGTGCTGGAGACCACGGTGATGGTGACTGCCAGCAGGATGAAGCGCACCACGTCGCGGCCGGAGCCGAGCGCCTGGTCGATATAGCGGCGGAACAGGGTGCTGCCGGCCCAGGCTTGCAGCGCGGCGCCGATGGCCGGCGCGCTGGCGCCAAGGAAGGCGTGCCGCGTGATGCCTTCCGCGCTGAGCCATGGGTAGACCAGATTGACCGACAGCGAGCCGAGCGCCACTGCCGGCAGCAGGCGGCCACCGCCGACCACGCAGGCGGCCAGCGCGAGACCGGCGGGCAGGAAGATGGGGGAAGCATATCCGGGAGGCAGGGCCAGCAGCAGGCCGAGACGGCCGGCGGCGAAATACACGGCCCACAAGGCCAGGTTAGCTAACAGCAGGGCAGGCCAACGACCACTACGATTCTTCAAAATCCGGGGCTCCAGGGGACATCGCTCGTGAATCGATTGTATAGGAAAACATGCAACATAAAAACAACACTTGCACTTTCGCAGTGTGTGCGTATAAAATCTCGCCCCGAAGCAGACGAACTGTGAACGCTGCACCGACTAGGTGATAAAAAGAGTTGACGGTTCGAGAAAATTGCTTCATACTCTGCGGTTCCTCGCGGAGGGGTGGCCGAGTGGTTAAAGGCGACGGACTGTAAATCCGTTCTCTCAGAGTACACTGGTTCGAATCCAGTCCCCTCCACCAAGTTTTGCAAAAGACTGAGTGGCGCAGTAAATGAAATGAATTGAACCAATACCTCGCGGGTGTAGCTCAATGGTAGAGCTGAAGCCTTCCAAGCTTATGACGAGGGTTCGATTCCCTTCACCCGCTCCAGTGTTGTTGCAATCAGATACGCAAGTATCGCAGTTGTAAAGCGTAGTACCCCATAGCCCTTTTAGCTCAGTGGTAGAGCACTCCCTTGGTAAGGGAGAGGCCACGTGTTCAATCCACGTAAAGGGCACCAGAATACGCAGCACGGCAGTACGGTAGCACTATCAAGACAGTTGGGCAGGGTTCCCTGCCAATCACACCAAATCGTTAGGAGTCTAAAATGGCAAAAGAGAAATTCGAGCGGACCAAGCCGCACGTTAACGTCGGCACCATCGGCCACGTCGACCACGGCAAGACCACCCTGACCGCTGCGATCGCAACCGTCCTGTCGAAAAAATTCGGCGGCGAAGCTAAAGCTTACGACCAGATCGATGCAGCACCAGAAGAAAAAGCACGCGGCATCACCATCAACACCGCGCACGTCGAGTACGAAACCGCCGGCCGTCACTACGCTCACGTTGACTGCCCAGGCCACGCCG
>CAUPXZ010000117.1:0-3880 GCA_963515135.1 uncultured Duganella sp.
ATTATCCAGTGGTCTCGCGGTATGTTCAAGATACGAGGTCCTCCATTTCTACACGGGCTCAACCGCAAAGCGGTTGAGCCCGTGTAGAAATGGAGGACCTGACCCTGGAGTTCCAGTCGTAGTCCATCTGGCGCGCGGTGCGCTCGGCGAGGGGGCGGCCGGCCAGGCGCTCTACCAGGTGCAGCGACATGTCGATGCCGGCCGAGATGCCGGCTGAGGTTACGATCTTGCCGTTGTCGATCCAGCGACGGCCGGCTTGTACTTTCACTTGCGGCCAGCCGCTGCGCAGTTCTTCCAGGTCGTCCCAGTGGGTGGTGGCGTCCAGCCCGTCCAGCAGGCCGGCTTCGGCCAGCAGCAGGGCGCCGGTGCAGACCGACGCTACCAGCTCGCTCGCGCGCGCCATGCCGGCGATCCAGCGGATGACTTCGGGACGCGCCAGCTCGGCCGTCACCACGCCGCCGGGAATGATCAGCACGTCGACGGCGCCGCTGTCGGCGAATGTGGTTTCGGGATGCACTGCCAGCCCGGCGCGGGCGCGGACCGGCGCGCGGCTGGCGCCAATGGTGCGCACCGCGAACGGCGCGTCGCCTGCCACCCGCGCGGCGCAGGTGAAGACTTCATATGGCCCGGCAAAGTCCAGAACCTCTACCTGGTCGTATACATAGATGCCGACTGTGCGTGTCATGCTGTTCCTCCCGATGGTGATGGCAGCCATCGTGCCACGGCGGTGATTGACACAAATGACATCCATGGTGGAATATCTGCCATATGCACGTTATCGATCTCTGGCTGCTGGTGTATCCGGGCTTTTTGCTGCTGGACGCCACCGGCCCCGCCCAGGTGTTTTCTTCCGCCAACGATGAGGCGCGCGACGCCGGCTTGCCGGAACCGTATCGTATCCACATGATTTCCGCCGACGGCGGCCCGGTCGCGTCCAGCGCCGGCGTCACCGTGTACAGCGCGCGGTTGCCGCCGCCGCCCGCGCTGGCCGGCGCTACGCTGATCGTCTCCGGCGGCCGCGGCCTGGAGAGCGGCGCCAGTCCGGTCCTGGCGCCGGCGGTGGTCGAGTGGGTGCGCCAGGCCGCCGCCCATGCCGGCCGCTGCTGTTCGGTCTGTACCGGCGCCTTCGTGCTGGCGCGCGCCGGCCTGCTCGACGGCCGCCGCGCCGTCACCCACTGGCAGGATGCCGCCGCGCTGCAAGCCCAGCATCCGGCCGTCACGGTGCAGGAAGACGCCATCTATATTAGAGACGGCGCGCTGTACACCTCGGCCGGCATCGCCGCCGGCATGGATCTGGCGCTGGCGCTGGTGGAGGAGGACCGTGGTCGCGCCGCCGGCCTGGCAGTGGCCAAGCGGCTGGTGGTGTTTTTCAAACGGCCAGGCGGACAGCGCCAGTTCAGCGCAGCGTTGCTGGCCCAGGCCGATCCGCAGGGCGTGCCGGGGCAACTGACCGCTTGGCTGCGTCCGCGCCTGCAACGGCAGCTCGATGTCGAGCAGATGGCTGCCGCGCTGGCGACCTCGGTGCGCACGCTGCACCGCCGGCTGCGGCAGGAGGCCGGCATGTCGCCGGCACAGCTGCTGTTGCGGCTACGCATGGAGGCGGCCTGCGCGTTGCTGGAGCGGCCCGGCATGACGGTCAAGGGCGCCGCCCGCCAGAGCGGCTTCGGCAGCGAGTACAATCTGCGGCGCGCGTTTGCCGCGCAGCTGGGCGTGGCGCCCAGCGACTATCAATCACGCTTTGGATGAGGCCGATGCAGGAACTGGAAAAATGGCTGGCGCGGGTGCTGCTCTTAAATAGCGGGCTGGCGCTGGCCGTCAGCCTCGGCCTGCTGGGAGAGAATCTCGATGGCGGCGCGCGCTGGATCGTGTTCGGCGCCGCGTTGCTGGGTTTTTTGTCGGCCATGGCTTGCCTCAGACGCCACGCGATCGGCTTGTATGGCGCCGGTTTGTATTATTGTTTGCAACTCTTCAGCTATTTCCCCTTCCATGCCGACTGGCAGTTCGCGGTCAAGGCCGGCGTCAGCGTCGGCCTGGTGATGCATTTCCGCTCCGGCGTGCTGGTGCTGAACCTGGTGGCGCTGGCCTTGTTTGGCGTGACGCTGTGCACGCTGGTCTGGCGCGCCCGACATCCCTGAGGACGTCATCGTCCGGTCACAAAAAAACCTCAAAATGTTCCGTACGGATACATTGTTCCGTATGTGTGTTGCCAGTTTACTTAGTGAATTACCGTATAAGAATTTGTTTTAGACAATTTTAATTGCTTAAAAATTGTGCGTTTTTGGGTGGCGAAGCAGCCACAGAACGAAAAAAAATTCTTTTGGGCAATTCGACTGAGCTATAATGGAGGCTGTTTTTTCGTTGCCCAGGCTGGTTCTGAGCGTTTGCACAAGGTTTTACCGGGACTGCGGCCTGCTCAAATAAGTTGCAGTGAGTAAACGAAAAAACTTAATGCAGATAGGAAAAAGGTCGCTTTACACATTGGTAGCGCAGACGCCTCCCCCTGTTTTTGCAACAGGAAGGTCCTGTGTGACTGAAATGGTGGCGACGGTGTCCTAAAGTTGCCCAAAAGATTGACGTTAAGAACTATGCGTGCGAGTGCTGTTCCACGCAGTTATGAAGAACTACTCTGCAACACCTAATTTCGCTGGAGCCGCGAGTAATGCTTGTCGGCTCCATCACTCGTCCGTATAGAACTGTGTAGTGCCCCTAGGAGAATGGAAATGAGCATCGTAACAAGCTTTAGTACCGATCAGATCGCAGCTATGTCCACCGAAAGCATTGCGGCGCTCGCGACAGCTGATCTCGTTGCCCTCAATTCCGCTCAAACGCGGGCGCTGACCACCAATCAGATCGGCGCGCTGAACACCAGCCACATCGCCGTGCTGACCACCAAACAATTGGTCGATGGTCTGAGCACCGCGCAGATCGTCGCTTTGAACTCGCAGCAAATAGGCGTGCTGAGCTCGGCGCAGTTCAATGCCCTGACCTCGGAGTCGGTGGTTGCCATCGACACCCAGGACATGGCCGCATTGAAAACCAGTACCATTGCCGGACTGGCTTCCGCACAATTGGCGGCGCTGACCACCAACCAGATCGTCGGCCTGAGCAGCCAGCAAGTGGGCGCACTGAACAGCAAGCAAATCGCTGGCCTGAGCAGCAATAGCCTCGGCGCGATTGAAACCGCCGACATCGGCGCGCTGAAAACCGCCGCCATCGCCGGCCTGAACACGTCGCAGCTCACCGGCCTGAGCACCGCGCAGGTGACCGCGCTGGGTACCGGCCAGGTGGGGGCGTTGAGTACCGCCGCGCTGAGTGGCCTGAGCACCAACCAGATCGTCGCGCTGTCGTCGAACCAGCTGAATGCGCTGAGCACCGCGAAGTTTGGCGCGCTGAGCACCAGCTCGATCGCCGCCATCGAAACCGCTGACATTATCGGCCTGAAGACCGGTATCATCGCTGGACTGAAAACCGAGCAACTGGCGGCGCTGACCACCGGCCAGCTGTCGAACCTGACCTCGGGCCAGATCGCCGCGCTGACCACCGCCAATCTGTCGCAATTGACCACCAGCCAAGTGGTGGCGCTGACCACCACCCAGTTCGCTACCTTGAGCAGCGCGCAGGTGTCCGCCTTCACCAGCGCCGAGATCGCCGCGATTGAAACCGCCGACATCGGCGCGTTGAAAACCGCCGCCATCGCCGGCCTGAAATCGGCCCAGATCGCGGCGCTGACCACCGACCAGATCGTTGCCCTGAGCAGCCAGCAAGTCGGCGCGCTGAACAGCGTGCAGATGGCCGCGCTGACCAGCGACACGTTGGGCGCGATTGAAACCGCCGACATCGGCGCGCTGAAGACCTCGGCCATCGCCGGCCTGAACACGGC
>CAUPXZ010000118.1:0-3244 GCA_963515135.1 uncultured Duganella sp.
GGCCGAGGCCGTGCGCGGCGGCGCGCCACGGCTGCGCTTCGGCCTGGCGACGCCGGCACCCGATCCGCTGGCGCCGCTGTGGACGGACGGGCGCGCCCGGCGCACACTGAGCAGCGCCGAGTTCGAGCAGAAGATGGGGCGCGGCACCGGCATCGTCAGCGTCGGCCTGCTGCGCGAGAACGGCGGCGTGCCGGGCATGCAGCAAAGCATGTCGATGCTGCTGACCACGCGGCCGACCACGCGCTTCACATCCTTGTCGCTCGGGTATGCGCTGTCGCCGCAGAGTTCGTTGATGGCGATGGCGTCCTATGGCAAGACCGAGGGCATCGGCAGCCCGGACAGCCTGCTGGCGCAGGTGTCGTCGGTGCGCACGCTGGCCTACAGTGCCGGCTATGTGCGGCGCCAGCTGTGGGCAGATAACGACCGGCTGGCGCTGACGTGGTCGATGCCGGCCAAGGTGCGCAGCGGTTCGCTGGCGGACAGCGGGGCGGCGCCGCTAACGGCTGCGGCAGCGGGCCTGAGTCCGGCCGGCATCGGCGCGGCGCGGCTCAATCTGCGGCCGACCGCCACCGAGCATGACCTAGAATTCAGCTACTCCCGCGCCTACGGCCGCGACGCCAGCCGGGGGCGGCTGACCGGCGCCGTGATGTGGCGTCTGCATCCGGGTCATGACGCCAGCGCCGCCCCCGACCTGTTGATGGGCGTGCGCTATTCCTACGGCTTTTAGCCCCTGGCGCCGGGACGGGTCATGTCCAGCGGCACAATCCACTGCTCGAACTGCTCGGCGGTGACGTAGCCCAGCGCCAGCGCGGCTTGTTTCAGCGTCGTGCCTTCGTGCTGCGCCTGCTTGGCGATCGACGCCGCCTTGTCGTAGCCGATGTGCGGCGCCAGCGCGGTCACCAGCATCAGCGAGCGCTCCATCAGTTCGGCGATGCGGCCGGTGTTGGCTTCGATGCCGTGCACGCAATGCTGGTCGAAGCTGCGCATGCCGTCGGCCAGCAGGCGCGCGCTTTGCAGGAAGTTGTGGGCGATCAGCGGCTTGTAGACGTTCAGTTCGAAGTTGCCGGAGGCGCCGCCCATGGTGATGGCGACGTCGTTGCCGAACACCTGGCAGGCCAGCATGGTCAGCGCCTCGCACTGGGTCGGGTTGACCTTGCCCGGCATGATGGAGCTGCCCGGTTCGTTCTCGGGGATGCTGATTTCGCCCAGGCCGGAGCGCGGACCGGAGGCCATCCAGCGCACGTCGTTGGCGATTTTCATCAGCGCGGCGGCCAGGGTTTTCAGTGCGCCGTGCGCGCTCAGCAGGGCGTCGTGGCCGGCCAGCGCGGCGAATTTGTTGTCGGCGGTCTGGAACGGCAGGTGCAGCGCGTGCGCCAGTTCGGCGGCGATGCGGGTGGCGTATTCGGGATGCGCGTTGAGGCCGGTGCCGACGGCGGTGCCGCCGGCCGCCAGTTGCAGCACGCCGGGCAGCGCGGCCTGGATCGCCCGCTCGGCGAAATCCAGGTGGGCGACATAGCCGGAGAATTCCTGGCCCAGGGTCAGCGGCGTGGCGTCCTGCAGGTGGGTGCGGCCGATCTTGACGATGTCGGCGAAGGCGTCGGTCTTGGCTTGCAGGCTGGCGCGCAGCTGTTTCAAGGCCGGCAGCACGTTGTTGGCCAGCGCCTGGGCGGCGGCGACGTGGATCGCGGTGGGGAAGATGTCGTTCGACGACTGGCCTTTGTTGACGTCGTCGTTCGGGTGCAGCAGGCGCGCTTCGCCGCGCACGCCGCCCATCAGCTCGGAGCCGCGGTTGGCCAGCACTTCGTTCATATTCATGTTGGACTGGGTGCCGGAGCCGGTCTGCCACACGGCCAGCGGGAATTCGGACGGGTGCTGGTTGTGCAGCACTTCGTCGGCGGCCTGGGTGATGGCGATGGCTTTCGGGCCGTCCAGCAGGCCGAGGTCGAGGTTGACGCGGGCGGCGGCGCGCTTGACGCTGGCCAGCGCGTGGATCAGCTCGACCGGCATTTTTTCGCTGGAGATGCGGAAATGTTCCAGCGAGCGCTGGGTTTGCGCGCCCCACAGCTGGTGCTCGGGGACGTCGATCGGGCCGAAACTGTCGCGTTCACTACGGGTGCTCATATTGAATCCTTGGTAGAGAATTAAGGCTATCGAGTGTAGCGCAGTTTGGAAAAATTGACCGAGGGCTACAAAAACGGGATTTGGCGCCGTTATAGCTGTTAGACTTTTTGGAATGATGATGCAGCACAAGCTCCTGACCTTGCTAATTTGCTCCAGTCTCGGCGCCGTTCAGGCGGCCGAGCTGGGCGATGTCGCGCCCCGTTCGTATATCGGCCAGCCGCTGGCGGCTGATATCGACCTGCTGGCGCTGACGCCGGACGAGCTGGCCAATCTGCAGGTGCGGCTGGCCGACGCCAATGTGTATCGGGGCGCCAATGTGGCGATGAATCCGGCCTTGGCGACGGTGCGCTTGCAGGTTGAAAGACGCGGGCAGAAGCCGGTGCTGCATGTGACGACCACGCAGCCGGTGGCGGCGGAGTATGTGCATGTGTATGTGCGGCTGGGTGTGCCGGGCAAGCAGGATGTGCGGCTAGCCACGGTGTGGCTGCAGCCGGACCCGAATCCGGCGCCGCCACCGGCGCCGGCGGTGCTGCCGGCCAGCGCGATGACGCCGGTGCCGGCGGAACAAATCGCCGCGCAGGCGCGCGCGGCGCGGGTGGAGGCGGCCAGGGATGCCGCAGCCAAGGATGCGGTGGCGCGCGAGTCTGCGGTGAAGGAGGCGGCAGCCAAACAGGCGGCTGAAGAGGCGGCCAGGCAGGCGTCTGCGGCGGCGGTGCGTGATCGCAGCAAGCCGGCGCCGCTGCCTTCGATGCATGAGGCGGAAACCGGCGTGCCGGGCGAGGTGAAGGCGGCTGCGGCGGCGCGGCGCATCGCCGGCGTGTGGGTGTCGGCCGATGGCAAGCCGACCCGGGCGCCGACCAGCGCGGACACGCCGGCGGTGCCGGTGGGGGTGGCGCAGGCCTTGTTGCCGCTGGCGCCGCTGCCATTGCCGAAAGGCGTCAAGCGGCCGGCGGCATCGTGTGCGCCGACCGGCAGCAGCGCCAAGGAATGCAAGGCGCTGGATGCGCATAACGCCGAGTTGTCCAGCAAGTTGACTGAGCTGGAGGGCAAGATGAAGGCGTTGCAGGGCGCGCTGGGCGGCGCGGCGCCGGTCGGCTTGGCGGCGGCGGTCGCGCCGCAAGGC
>CAUPXZ010000119.1:0-3073 GCA_963515135.1 uncultured Duganella sp.
TTTCTACACGGCCTCAACCGCGTTGCGGTTGAGGCCGTGTAGAAATGGGGGACCTGACCCCGGGGGTTTTAGCGGTGGTAGGTGACCAGGTGGGTGCGGCTGGCGTCGGTTTTGTCGGCTACCGCGACGATGGCATTGCCGGGACCGCGCACTGTGACGTCGCTTTGCCGCGTATGCAGGTCGCGCGCGTCGAGGTCGCCCGAGCCGCTGACTTGCGCGCTCAGCACGGCGGCGCTGCCGGACAGGCTCACGTTGCCGGGGCCGCTCAGGCGGGCGCGCACGCTCTGCGCTTCCAGGCCGCGCACGGTCAGGTCGCCCGAGCCGTGCACTTCGGCATCCAGTTTTTTGATGTGGCCGGCCAGGCAGGCTTCGCCCGGGCCGCGCAACACGGCACTGGCCGCTTCGGTGCTCAGCGCACAGGCGTCGAGGTCGCCGGAGCCGCTGACTTCGGCACGCACTTCCTTGGCGCTGCCGCGCAGCGCGACCGAGCCGGGACCGTGCAGCGAGGCGCTGACGCGGCCGGCACGCAGGTCGCCGATGTCGAGGTCGCCCGAGCCGTTGACCACCAGGTTCAGGTCTTGCGTGACGCTGCCGGCCTCGACATCGCCGGGGCCGTTCATTTGCAGGCTGAGGCCGCCCATTTGCAGGCCGCGCAGGTCGAGGTCGCCGCTGCCGTTGGCGGTCACGCTCAGCGCGCCCACCTGGCCGCTGGCGCGCACGTCGCCGGGGCCGTCCGAGATCAGCGTCAGTTGCTGGCCCTGGTAGCTGCGCAGGTCGACGTCGCCGCTGCCGGCATTGCGCAGGCTTTTCAGGTTGGCGGCGCTGATGCGCACGGTCAGCGTCTGTTGCGCCTTGCCGCTCCAGTTGAAATTGATGCTCCAGCCTTTCTTTTGCTTGTTCGGCTGGCGCACCGTCAGCGTGCCGTCGCTGACGCTGGTTTCGATGTCGACCAGCCGCTGCCGCGGGCCGGACAGTTCGATGGTGTTGCCGGCGTCCGGCGTGATGATCACGTCGAACGGTCCCATCAGGTTGATGCTGCTGAAGGCGGCGACGGTGCGCGTCTCGGTGCTGTAATCGTTGGGTTTGTCGGCGGCGTGCGCGCCGGCAGCCAGTAGCAGGGCGCTAGCCAGCGCGGCATGGTTGATCGTCTGCTTCATGTTGGTCTCTCGATAGGGGAAGTGGCGAGGCTTGCACGATAGGCGATCGCGGCGCCGCCGTCGCGCGGCTTGGGACGGACGCGCGTTTGGCGGGGATCAGCTGCGGAAAACCGGGGCTGAGCCGCGCTTCAGCTTTGCGGGCCGACGCCGTTACCGATTGTGTGGCCGCCGCCCGGCCGGGATGTCATAATGGGTGCATCAATATGCCGCCGGCAATGGCACGCGCAGTTGAAAAGGAGTGCACATGATCAAATACTTGGGGTCCAAGAGTACCAGCGATGGTGGTGTGCTGTATGTTTTTCTGATTAACGGCTTGCAGAAGGAAATCAAGGAGCATGCCTTGAAACAGTATCCAGGGTGTTACGAAGCATTGCCGGCATCGGCCAAGGCGCGCATCAGCGCCAACCGCGCGTGGCTGTCGAAGACGTGAGGCGCCGGGCGCGCGCCGCTGGCGGCGCCGTGCTGGCGCTGGCCTGCGGCTGGGCCGGCGCGCAGGCGGTGCCGACCCACTTCGGCACCGTGGTCGGCAACGGCCTGTTGTGCCGCGACCATACCGATAATATTTTTTTCTACAATTATTTCGTCAAGCACTTCGGCAACTGGTACAAACACGAGGGCGGTGCCTACTGGTTCCGCACCGCCGGCGCGTCGCTGTGGAGCACCGAGATCTCCGAGGTGATGGTCAGCGACGATACCAGCCCCTTTATCTTTGTCGGCGCGGTGGCCGAGGCCACGCCGCAGGTGCTGGAGCAGGCGATCATCCGCCAGGTGGGCACGCATTACACGGTGATCGACACTTCCGCCTATCCGGTGCGCGAGGCCAAGCCGGCCAGCCGCATCGTGTATTTCGATACCAAAGCGAAGATTTATTGCGCCAAGTACAAGCCGCTGCCGCCGGTGCAGCCGCCGCCGGTCGGCCGACAGCGCTAAAATAGGCGACCGCGCACTCCCTGGGCTTTCATGTACACGCAATTTTTCAATCTGAAGCAAGCGCCGTTTTCGATCGCGCCCGATCCCCGCTATCTGTTCATGAGCGAGCGCCATCGCGAGGCGCTGGCGCACCTGTTGTACGGCATCGGCTCGGGCGGCGGCTTCGTGCTGCTGACCGGCGAGATCGGCGCCGGCAAGACTACCGTGTGCCGCTGCTTCATGGAGCAGATTCCCGCCAATTGCAAGCTGGGCTATATCTTCAATCCGAAGCTGTCGGTGGAGGAGCTGCTGCTGTCCATCTGCGATGAGTTCGGCATCGCGCTGGCGCCGGCCGGCGCCGGCGCGGTCAGCGTCAAGGCCTATGTCGACGCGATCAACGCCTATCTGCTGGCCAGCCACGCGCAGGGGCGCAACAATGTGCTGATCATCGACGAGGCGCAGAACTTGTCGGCCGAGGTGCTGGAACAGCTGCGCCTGCTGACCAATCTGGAGACCAGCGAGCGCAAGCTGTTGCAGATCATTCTGATCGGCCAGCCGGAGTTGCGCGACATGCTGGCGCGGCCGGAGCTGGAGCAGCTGGCGCAGCGGGTGATCGCGCGCTATCACCTGGGTTCGCTGTCGGAGGCGGAAACCGGCACCTATATCGAGCACCGGCTGGCGGTGGCGGGGGCGACGGCGCTGGCGCCGTTTCCGCGCAAGCTGATGGGACTGGTGCATGGCCTGACCAAGGGTGTGCCAAGGCGCATCAATCTGCTGTGCGACCGGGCGCTGCTGGGCGCCTATGTCGAGAATCAGCCGCAGGTGACGCGGACCATTTTGAAACGCGCCGCCAGCGAGGTGTTTGCCGGGCAGGATGCGGGGGCGGCAGGGCGCGGCGCGAGAGTGACGGCGGCGCGCTGGCCGCTGGTGGCGGCGGGCGTGCTGGGCGGCGTGGTCGTCAGCGCGCTGGCCTGGCAACTGGCGTCGCGCCAGGTGAAGCCGGTGGC
>CAUPXZ010000120.1:0-3048 GCA_963515135.1 uncultured Duganella sp.
CTGGGCGGCATGCTGCCGTTCGCCGCCGACCCGGTGGCGCAAGCCTATGCGCAGCAGGAAGCCCTGATGCAGCAGCAAGGCCTGGCGCCGCAGGGCTGGCTGGCCGACATCATGCGCAAACAGCGGCCATACACCAGCATCATCAGCCCCACCGTGCCGTCCCCCTTCAACCCGAATATCCTGCCGTTCGGCGCCGACCCGGTGAGCCAGGCCTACGCCCAGGGCCAGCAGGATGTGATGGCGCAGCAAGGCCTGGCACCGCAGGGCTGGTTCGGCAACCTGATCAGGAACGTGGCGCAGCCGCTGGGCGGCGCCATCGGCGGCGCCTTCGGTAACGCCGGCCTGGGCAACACCATCGGCGGCATCGCCGGCCAACTGGGCGGCATGCTGCCGTTCGGCGTCGATCCGCTGACGGCGGCCTATGCCCAACAGGCCCAGCTGGCCGCGCAACAGGGCAACAGCGCACTGTACGGCCAGCCCACGCTGCATTGATCGCGGCGGCGTCCGCTGACGCCGCCCCCGTTTGCCCTCCGGCGGCGCAGCCGCCGGAGGGCGCTGTGCTTTAAGGAGAATGCCTCATGCCTGAAACCTCAAGCGCCACGCAGCCCTTGCCGGACAAGGCCCGCTTCCTGGTCCACGCCGCCCTCGGCGCGCCGCTGAACGACTTCCTGGCGCTGGCCGCCAGCGATCCCGAGATCGCCGTGGTCGACGTCATCGGTCCGCGCGACCTGCCGCACACGGCGGTGGTGGAACTGAGCCACGACAAGGCGCGCGTGCTGGACCAGCACTTCCGCCGCACCGGTACGCCGGCGCACCAACTCACCATCGAACCGGACCGGCCGCTGTCGATGTTCGACGGCGCCCGCTTCGATCCCTTTTGAAAGGACCATCATGCCCAAGAATCCCAATGGCGGCAGCAGCACGCCGCCAGAGCCCACCTCCGCCACCACCTCCGCCGCCGACGGCGAAGCGGCCGCGCCGGCTGAAAGCAGCAGCCGTCGCTCCGCCTCAACCGGCACCGGCAGCAGCGGCAGCGAGATGCGCGCGGCCGATCCCGTCGCCGACGGCGGCGACACCGCGCCGCACACCAACGGCCACGCCGGCAGCACCGGTGGCGCCGGCCGCAGCATCGGCGCGCGCAAAAAACAATTCGTGATCGCCCCGCGCCATACGCCGGACGGCCTGCAGGCACTCGGCCTGCAGCCGGCCGCGTTCGACGCGCTGGAACAGGCGCTGCGTAACAGCAGCGACATCGACGTGGTCGACAAGGTCGGCCCGCGCTCGGTACTGAGCGCGCTGGCCGACGGCGGCGCCGCCGCGCAAGGCGTGCTGGTGGCGCGCATGACCGAACAGAAGGCGGTCGCGCTGCACCAGCAGGGCCAGGGCCGGCTGCTGGTCGAGCGCGACCAGCATCTGGCGCTGATGGAGCCGTCGCTGCGGCTGCCGGCGATGGTCACCGGCGTCACTCCGACCAACGGCGGCGGACCGGTGCTCAGCGCCGTCATCAGCGTGGTCGGCAAGGATGGCGCGCCGCTGGCCGACGCCGAGGTGTCGCTGTTCGGCAGCCTGCTGCCGGCCAGCGGCATCACCGACGCCAACGGCCGGGTGACGCTGTCGCTGTTCGGCGAGACCGCCGACACCGTGCGCGCGCTGTACGTCAAGCCGAAGGCCGACTACTGGAGCTTCTACCAGAGCGATCCCGACATCAGCAATGACGAGCCGAACGTGGTGGCGCTGCGCGCGCTGTCCGACTGGCCGGCGCTGTCCGGCTTCCCGCGCCAGCGCTGCTACGGCTGGGGCCAGAAGGCGATGCGGCTCGACCAGTTGCCCGGCAACTATCGCGGCCAGGGCATCAAGATCGCCATCATCGACTCCGGTGCCGCCACCACCCACGACAACCTGCACGACATCCATGCCGGCTTCGACGTCCTCAACAAGAAGACCAACCCGGACGGCTGGAACCAGGACACGCTGGGCCACGGCAGCCATTGCGCCGGCGTCATCGCGGCGGCCGACATCGCCTCGGGCATCCGCGGCTTCGCGCCGGAGGCCGAGGTGCACGCCTGCAAGCTATTCCCCGGCGGCCAGGTCAGCCAGCTGATCGACGCGCTGGAATACTGCATCGACAAGCAGATCGACGTAGTCAACCTGTCGCTGGGCGGGGCCGAGGTGTCGGAAGCGCTGGAGCAACAGATCATCCGCGCCAAGCGCGCCGGCGTGGCGTGCGTGGTGGCAGCCGGCAATTCGGGCGGCGCCGTTCAGTATCCGGCCTCGTCGCCGAACGTGCTGGCGGTGGCCGCAATCGGCAAGCTGGGCGAATTCCCGGCCGACAGCTACCACGCGCAGACGCTCGACAGCAACGTCGACGCCTACGGCTACTTCACGGCCAAGTTCAGCTGTTTCGGGCCGCAGGTGGCGGTGTGTGCGCCGGGCGTGGCGATCACCTCCTGCGTGCCGCCGAACAATTTCGCCGCGTGGGATGGCACTTCGATGGCGACGCCGCATGTGACCGGGCTGGCGGCGCTGACGCTGGCGCACCATCCGGACTTCCAGGCGCAATACAAGACGCGCGGGCCGGAGCGGGTGGAGCGGCTGTTCCAGATCATCCGCGCCAGCGCGCACCGCGTCAGCCAGGGCGACCAGAGCCACACCGGCTTCGGCCTGCCGGACGTGCTGGTGGCGGTGGGCCTGCAAACGCAGCCGGCGCAGCAGCCGGTGGCGCGACCGGTCGCGCCGCAACAGGCCGGCGGCATCGCGCCGATGATGGCGGCACCGGTCATGGGTCCGCTGGCGAACGGGCTAGTGGTCGGCAATCCGCTGGCGTACGCCCCGCTGGGTTTCGACCTGGCGCGCGCGCAGATGCTGTATGACCCGCACTGGCAGGCGATGCAGATGGGCCAGTTCCCGCTGCCCAAGCCGTATAACCCGATGCTGTGGTAGGTATGAAAATGCAAAAAGCCGCACAAGGCGGCTTTTTGCATGATCTGGCGTCTCCACGGGGATTCGAACCCCGGTACTCACCGTGAAAGGGTGATGTCCTAGGCCTCT
>CAUPXZ010000121.1:0-2902 GCA_963515135.1 uncultured Duganella sp.
TTCGGACATTTCGCGCGCGAAATGTCCGAATGTCGGCACTGACCCCGAAGTTTTACAGCAGGTCGAAGACGGCCATCGATTCGACGTGGGAGGTGTGCGGGAACATGTTGACCACGCCGGCTTTGTCCAGCTTGTAGCCGGCCAGATTGACCAGCAGGTTGGCGTCGCGCGCCAGCGTCGACGGGCTGCACGAGACGTAGACGATGCGCTTCGGCAGGAACTCGGGATTGGTCTCGCGCAGCTTGCCCAGCGCTTCGCACAAGGTCATGGCGCCGTCGCGCGGCGGATCGATCAGCATGCGGTCGAACTCGCCCAGCGCGATCAGGTCTTCCGGCGTCACTTCGAACAGGTTGCGGTTGTAGAAGGTGGTCTTGCCATCCAGGCCGTTGGCCTTGGCGTTGCTCAGCGAGCGGTCGGTCAGCGCCTGGCTGCCTTCGATGCCGACCACTTCGCGCGCCAGCGTCGCCAGCGGCAGCGTGAAGTTGCCCAGGCCGCAGAACAGGTCGGCCACGCGGTCCTCCGGTTGCACCTCCAGCAGGCGCAGCGCCTTGTGCACCAGCACGCGGTTGATGTGGTGGTTAACCTGCGTGAAGTCGACCGGCTTGAACGGCATGCGCACGCCGAATTCCGGCAGCAGATAGTGCAGCTCCGGCTCCAGCGGGTAGAACGGCGCGGCGGTTTCCGGCCCCTTGGTCTGCAGCCAGAACTGCACTTTGTATTGGTCGGCAAAGGCCTTCAGCTTGGTTTCGTCGTCGGCCGTCAGCGCGTCCATGATGCGCAGCACCAGCACGGTGAGGTCTTCGCCGATCGCCAGTTCGATCTGCGGCACCTGATTGAACAGGGTCAGCGAACCGATCAGCGTGCGCAGCGGCATCAGCAGGTCCGACACGTGCGGCGGCAGGATCTGGCAGCTCTTGATGTCGGCCACGAACACCGAACGCTTTTCCTTGAAGCCGACCAGCACCGTGCCCTTCTTCTCGACCCAGCGCACCGACAGGCGCGCGCGGTAGCGGTAGCCCCAGGTCGGCCCGTACATCGGGCGCATGATGTTGTCGGCGTGAACCTTGCCGATGTGCCACAGGTTATCTTCCAGCACGCGCTGCTTGATCGCCACCTGCGCGCTCGGCTCCAGGTGCTGCATCGAGCAGCCGCCGCAGTAGTCGAAGTGCTCGCACTTCGGCTTGACGCGCATCGACGATTCGCGGTGCAGCGCGGTCATGCGCGCGGCCTCCCAGTTTTTCTTCTTCTTGAACGTTTCAAAGCCGACGCGCTCGCCCGGCAGCGCGCCTTCCACGAACACCACTTTCCCCGGCGTGCCGTCTTCGTTTTCAATGTGGCCGACGCCACGGGCGTCCATGTCGAGCGATTTGATGTCGAGGGTATTTTCTTGCATAACGTTCAATATTGGAAATGGCGCGGCCGCCCGCGTGCAGGGGCGACATGATACCAGAACAGGCAGCAACTACAGCAGGGAATCGCGGACCACGCCGCGCGCCGCCATCGCCCGTTTGAGCTTGACCAGCGCTTCCTGCTGGATCTGGCGCACCCGCTCGCGCGTCACGCCCATCTCCTCGGCCAGCGTTTCCAGCGTGGCCGGGTCGTCGTTGTCCAGGCCGAAACGGCGCATGATGACGATGCGCTGCTTGTCCGGCAGCTTGGTCAGCCAGTCGCGCACCAGCAGCGTCATTTCGTGGTGCTCGGCGCGGGCGTCGGGACTGTCGTCGCTGTCGCCGGGCAGCATGTCCATCAGCGACGACTGCGGATCGTTGTCCAGCGGCGCATCGAGCGAGGTGGCGTGCTCGGACAGGGCCAGGATGTCCTGCACCTCGTCCACCGGCCGCCCGACCAGCGCGGCGATGTCCTCGGCGCTGGCGTCCTTGCCGTTGTGGTGCTGGGCTTCCAGATGGTATTTGCCGCGCAGGATCTGGTTCAGCTCGCGCACCATGTGCACCGGCAGCCGCACCGTGCGCGCCTGGTTCATGATGGCGCGCTCGATGCTCTGGCGTATCCACCAGGTGGCGTAGGTCGAAAAACGGAAACCGCGCTCGGGCTCGAACTTGTCGATGGCGCGCATCAGGCCGATGTTGCCCTCTTCGATCATGTCCAGCAGCACCACGCCGCGATTGATGTAGTGCTTGGCGATCGACACCACCAGTCGCAGGTTGTGCTCGATCATGGTCTGGCGGGCGCTGAAATCGCCGGCCTTGGCCAAGGTGGCGTAGTGGACTTCCTGCGGCGCCGTCAGCAGCGGACGGGTACCGATCTGGTTCAGATAGTGCTGGGTGGTGTCGGTCGACAGCTCGGCGGCCAGCACCTTCTTCAGCTCGTCGACGGTTTCCAGCACCGCGCCGGACGCCGGCAGATCGGCGTCGTCGGCGCCATCGGTTTCGACCTCATCGCTCGCATCGTCCCGGAAATCGTCCGGGAGCGCGTCGTCATCCATCTGATCGTGCGGCGTCGAGGTCATGGCTTACATGGCTCAGCTAGCGGTTGGGTAGGAAGCGGGACGGGTCCACCGGTTTGCCCTGCTGCCGTATCTCAAAATGCAGCTTGACGGAGTCGGTGTCGGAATCGCCCATTTCCGCAATCATTTGTCCCTTGTTCACGCTCTGCCCTTCCTTCACCAGGATGGTCCGGTTGTGCGCGTACGCGGACAACAAATTATTACTGTGCTTCACAATAACGAGATTACCATATCCCCGGATGCCGCTACCGGCATACATCACTTTTCCGGCGCCGGCAGCCACGACCTGCTGGCCGGCCTTGCCGGCGATGTCCACGCCCTTGTTCTTGCCTTCGTCGAAGGTGGCGATCACCTTGCCTTCGGCCGGCCAGATCCAGGTCAGGCTGGCGTCGTCGGCGGCCAGCGCCGGTGCGGCGGGCGCCGCCGGTGGCGCCGGCG